>JBMYYF010000002.1:0-510538 GCA_049609145.1 Alphaproteobacteria bacterium | reverse complement strand
ACATCATCCACCGCAACCGGGCCATCATTGGCACCGTTAATGGTAACGGTGATGGAGTGCTGGGTGCCATCAACAGAAGTGATGGCAAGTGTATCTGTCAGGCTGTCATTCACCCCAAGCGCCTGCACATCGGCATGGGCGTTGTCCAGCGTATAGGTCCAGTCCCCATTGGCGGCGACACTGAACACGCCATAGCCGCCATCGCCCGCCGCATCTGTTTGCGGAGTAAGCGCTGATTGATCATGATCTGCATCGGCAACAAGAATGCTGCCTTGGACAAATTGCGCCGTGTTTTCATCATCGTCGGCATCACCATCCTCGGTCACTGCGCCGGTATTGGTGCCGCCGAAGGTCGCCGCATCATTCACGCCGTGCACAGCAAGGGTGACGGTGGCAGTGTCTTCACCGCCATTGCCATCACTGATCGTGTAGGTGAAGCTGTCATCCATGGTCTCACCCGCAGCCAAGGCTTGCAGGCCCGCCACTTGGGTGGGATCATAACGGATGGTGTTTCCACCAAATACAGACAGCGCGGCCCCTTCAGTGCTGGTGGCATCAAAGCCAATAACACTCAGCGTATCGCCATCCACATCCGTATCGTTGTCCAGCAAATTGATGTAGCTGAAGGTCGCACCAGAATCTTCGATGATGTTAATGGCTGTCCGGACATCATCCACCGCAACCGGGCCATCATTGGCACCGTTAATGGTAACGGTGATGGTCTCGCTGGCCGTGCCGTCAAGGCTGGTGACGGTGAGTGTATCTGTGCGCGTATCATTGGCGCCCAGCTCCTGCACATGATCTGCATCATTGTCCAGCTTATAACTCCAACTCCATGTGCCCGCAGACAGTGTCTCATCGAAACGGAATGTGCCATAGGTGCCCACCAAATCGCCTGAGCCGGGCTGTATAAATCTAGCCTCGTTGTCATCCACATCGCTGACGGTCAATGTTTGGATGACCTGCCTTGTGCCATCTTCCACAACAACGCCAGTGTTGGTGCCACGGATAGTAGCCTCATCATTCACGCCATGGACGCGGATGGTAATGGCAGCGGTTGGAGAGGTGGCGTTGTGATCATCAATCGCGCGATAGGTAACCGTAACGTCCTCAAACTGGTTTACGCCCAAATATTCAAACTGCCCGTTCGGATCAAACAAGAAGTCGCGATCGCCATTTGCGGGGTCTGCTGGGAAGCTGGCCAAGCCCTTGGCTGGCCCTTGCAAAATTTCATAGTCCAGATTGTTGCCGGAATTTTGCGCGTCCACATCAAAACCAAGACTGCTGGCACTGCTGCGCACGGCACTTGCTTCATCGGTCGCGAATAAGGCATCCATCGCGCCTGGCGCATCATTCACGCCGGTAAGCACAAAGGTGGCCGTTTGGGCGCGCTTGGCCCCGTGCTCATCCGCAACCGAATAGGTAGCCGTGATGTCATGCACCTCGCCTGCATTCAGGCTTTCATAGGCGGTTTGATAGGGATTGAGTGAGAGCACACCGCTGGCTGCATCATAGCTGATGCCCGGTGTCTGGCCAAAATCATCAATGCCTTCCACCTGAAGATCAGCAATACTGAGTACCGCCCCATTGTCCGGGTCGGTTGCGCCCTCAAACAGGTTTATGGAAACCGGCGCACCATTTTCGGTCGCGGCAGCACTCAAGGCACCTGCCACAATCGGCGCATCATTGCGGCCATCAATCGTGATGGTAACAATGCGGGTATCTGACAGGCCCGGATTAGCGCTGTCGGTTACCTTCACTTCATAAGTTTGCACGCGTTGATCGCCTGCGGCCATAGCATTGATGGCTGTTTCCGCTACCTCGAATGTCCATTCGAAGGCTTTGACTTCACCGGACGCAATGGCCGCCGGAGACACGACAAGCGCGCCCACATCATTGGCTGCATCATCACCTAGCGCCGTGACTTCTATCGTGTGGTCATCGCTCGCATCCACATCGGTGAAGGTAAAGGCACCCATGGCAGTGTGAACGCCCGTCTGGCCGCCGCCTGCGGGCAAGCCACCATCAAGGCCACCGCCCACCCCACCATCGGGCGGAAAATTATCGCCTGTATTATCCGCATTGGCGGTACTGTCATCGGGTTCATCCGGCCCATCAGCGACACCGCCACCGCTGGCGGTTTCGGTGATGGTATCTGCCTGATCCGCCTCGACGATTATGGGCGCATCATTCACACCTGTTACGGTGAAAATGACCGATTGTGTTGTAGAAACAGCCCCATGACGATCGGTGGCTTGCACCTCCACTGTGACCTGGCGTGCTTCGCCTGTGGCGAGATCATCAAAATCTGTGCCCTGATCCAAGCTCAGCGACGTGCCCGTGATGGACGCGTTGCCATATTCCGGCGCACCCACAATTTCGTAAGTCAGATCACCGCCGTCATTATCGCTGTCTACATCATCCCCCAGCGCGGCGAGATCAAGATTGAGACCTTCATTCTCCAGTCCGCTTGTTGCCCCGTCTATCAAGGTGGGCGCATCATTCACACCCGCAACCGTGATTGTGATCGTATTGACATCAGAAACCGCGCCTTGGGCGTCGGTGGCGGTGAGGCCGATAATCACATCGCGGGTTTCATCCAAAGCAAGATCTTGGAAATCTGCCCCCGGATCGAACGTCAATGTCGTGCCCGTAATACTCCCCTGTCCCTCAGGGGGGCCTTGAGAGATGGCATAGCCCAATGTGCTGCCATTATCTTCCGCATCGGCATCATCACCTAAAGCCGCCAGATCAATCTGGATGGTGTCACCATCTTCTGCCGCCGCAGCCGCGCCGTTCACCAATGTCGGCGTATCATTCACGCCTTGCAGCGTAAGTTCAATAATTTCGGTCGCAATGGATTGGTTGGTCGCATCATCCATAATGGTCAGGGTGAAGCGTTCAACAATGGTGTCATTCACGCCCAAGCTATCCAGCAAGGCATCATTCACTTCATAGGACCAATCCACCTTGCCCTGAACGTCCCCGGCTGCGCGGGTAAGGGTTGGCGCGCCCATAGCGCCGACAAAGTTACCGGCAGTGCTGTCCAGTGGGGTGAGCGTTACGGTGTGACCATCTGCCAAATCCACATCGCTGAATAAAACCGTGCCGGTAATGTTGTGAATTTGGGTATTTTCGCCCGCCGCTTCATCCGCCACCTCGGTTGCGCTGCCAGTCAGATCACTGACATGGCTACCCAATATGCCCACGGCATCATTGGTGCCGGTGATCGTCACCTCAACCTGCTGGGTGAGATCACCACCGTGGCCATCTGCAATCACTACATCGTAAAACTGTTGGCGGGTTTCCCCTTCGCGCAGAAAATCCAAGCCGCCATCGGCAACCGCAAAAGTCCAACCGACTTGTCCTTGCGTAGTGCTGTTCGTCGTGGTCGGGGCGCTGATCGCAAAGCCGCCCAAATAGCCGCTGCTGGCTGCCGGTGAGAACCTGGCTGTATGTGTGTCGGTTACATCCGCATCACCGAAAAATATCTGCCCTGCGCGGGTTTGGGTGACAGAGTTTTCCGCACTGCCATCGGCATCGGAAAATTCGATCACATCGGCAGACACAATTGTGCCTGCGCCCGGCGTCAGCTCAACCGCATCATTCTCACCGGTAAGGGTCAGTGTTACCGTCGCTGTGTCCGTTGCCCCTTCAAGGTCTTCAACCTGATAGGTGAAGCTGTCGGTTGCTTCTTCGCCCACGGCCAAATAATCAAAGGCCGTGCCGGGATCGTAGCTGAAGCTGCCATCCGGATTTTGACTGACATTACCTTGCGTCGTATCAGTCCCCGCTGGATTCAAGCTGATCACATGCTGATCACCCGGATCCCCATCACTAAACACCGCTTCCACCACAATGGCTGGAATATTCTCAGTGATGATTTGGACAATGTCTTCCGCTATTGGCGCTTCGTTTACATTGAAGATCGTGATGGTAACTTCAGCGGTGGATGTGCGGCCTGTTAGATTGGTGACGCTATAGGTAAAGGTTTCTTCCAGCGATTGCCCCGGCCCCAGCACAACACCTTCCAGCGCCTGATAAACAAGGCTTTGGCCATCTTCTGCAATGGTGACATCACCCAAAGTAAATCCGGTCAAATCAATCTCGCGAATGATCATCTCCGGCCCCAGCAAGGGTGACACATTGTTCAGCACATTGTCGTCCCGGTCGTTCGCCAGAACATCAAGGGTCAGTATGTTGCCAGAATCCGTCTCCGGCACTTCATAAACGTCATCTTCCAGCACCGGCAAGGTGGGGAAGACATGCCCTGTCAGCAAGTTCAACTGCCCCAAATTTTCCTCCAGCGACGCGAACGGCCAAAGCGTCACACGCTGCAATGTGCCGAAAGTCTTGAAGGCGCTGGCGGCTGTATCCGCAAGTAAATTGGGAACAGTGTAAAAAGGCCAAGGATTGGCAAGCCGTGCCTCTGTCGTGTCCAGTCCCGTATTAACTGTATGGGATGTCTCAACATCGCTCACAATCACAAGCTTCGGTAAACGCGGAAATAGCCCCATAACCCACTCTCCCTTCCAGAAATAAGCCTAAAAGGCGCAGGCTGAGCCCGAACAGGGAAGAGCCACTCCTTGAACTTACGGTGCCAAGATTAAGCTTCAGGAAAATCAACCCCGGCACGAAGGGCGATCATCCGCCTTTGCAATCACAATCACAAAGAATATGTAATGATCTTCATCATCAACCACCCCAAGTCAACCAACCTAAAGGTGGAGGTAGAATCACACTAAAGAGTGAGTACTTGCCATGGCACTGATCCGGGCACACACGCAGCGGCGCCTAAAGCCCTTGTGGTTGCTCAAAATGACACAAAAATAACTCATATTCATGAAGTATAACTACAATAGGAGATGGGAGAGGCCAGCAAAAAGGCGCGCCTTCCAGTTGTGAGAAGACACGCCTTTAAGTGTTAGCAAGCTGGGCGCACTCAGCGGATGGACGAAGTCGCGCTGTTGCCGATGGCGGTGGCCCCAATCGTGCTGCCCCGCACAATGCTGGTACCCGTGATCGAGGTTGCCGCACTGGCCGCCACCCCGATGATCGAGCCTGTCACCGTCGCGCGGAAGGCCCCGCCAGTGTTGGACTGGGTACCGGAGATACCGATCACACCGCCAACAGACAGGCCGGATGTATTGATCTGGGCCACCTGCAGATTGCCGGTGATCGACGTGCCGATGCGGTTGTCATTCAGCACAGATGAGACAGCAAGTGTGGCCCCGCTATTGGCATCAATCTGGGTGAAGACATCTGCCGCACTGGCGGTGCCAAAGATATCCGTATTGGTTTGGTTGTCGGCCACATTGATGGAGCCGGTCAACACGCCACCCACATCATCAAATTGGGTGACGGCGGCATTACCAATCAGATCGGCTGAGGCATTGTTGCCGGACACGATGGCATTGATACCATCACGGGCTTCGCCGGGCAGATGCACGCCCGTCTCAATGCTGTCATCCAAGGAGGCCAGCAGGGACGGGTTCGGGCTGCCTGTGCCAACATTAAGTTGCGTTGCCCCTACATTCACCGTGGCACCACCGCCGCTCACCGCCAGCGCGCGCAGGCGCACACCGGAGCGGTTGCCCACAAGGCTGGCGACTGTGTTGTTGTTCGCGACAATGGGGGTGAAGCTTGAGCCAGTGCTATCAGCGACATCACCTATGATGCGTATCCCCGTATCCGAATTCAGGATCGTGGCGGAATATTGGGAGGTGCCCAGCGTGTTGGCTTGATCCGTGGTGAGTGTCACCGTGTTGGAAAGCGCCCCTACCAGATCACCGGTGTTGATGGTCGCATCATTGGCGATGAGAGAGGCAGTTTGCACATTGCCCGCCACCGTCATGGTGGTGATACTGTTGGCCCCATTGCCAACATGACCCACACGCTCTACCCCAATGCCGGTGATGTTCAAGGCGGCATCAATATCTGTATTGCCGCTATTTGTTTGAAGCGGTATCAGCGTTATGTCGCCGCTGGCGGTGCCGGTCACATCCCCCAGATTGAGATTGGCCCTATTGCCAGTGGCCGCCGCGCCAATCCAATTGGCGGATACGGCCACATTGGTGACCGCGTCACTACTATCGGAAGTATCAGCGCCGCTCCCATCATGTGACAGGCCGATTTGCGCCCCGCTTGTCACGGCATCGATATCTGCACCGTCTATGAATTGTATCGGATCAGATATAAATGCCCCCGCCAAGGTGCCGGTCAAACCGCCGGGCATAATATTCTGGACGAGGCCGTTGCCAGAGGCAGTTGACGTTGCGGTGTTGCCAGCAATTGCGATATTGGCAGTTGCCCTAGTCGTGTCCGATATGTCGTCCACACCCAACACGCCAATGCCCACAGGGGCCAAGGTGCCTAAGCCACTGCTGACAATCACCCCGGCGTCCAGCCCCTGCTCCGAGAGAATGACCGAGAGGCCATCAACCGTACCGGTAACTGCATTCAGTGTTTGGGTGGCGGCATTGCCAGTCGCTGCTGCCCCCAAGCTATTGCCGGTTACATTGAGCGATGCCGTAGCATCTTGTTCATTCGCAATATCTGTGGCGGTGCCATCAGCAGACACGCCAATCTGTGCATCAGACACCGTGGTGGTGGCACTTACCGTCGCGCCACCTGCCGGGGTGGCGTTTTGAGTAGTACCCATGCCGAAGACACTGTCGCTCCCTACCGTACCAACGGCACCCGCCACCAATTGCGTTGAGGTGTTCAGGCTCGTCGCAGCGCCAACACTATTGCCGGAAACGGTGAGGGCAACATCGCCCTCATCAGCGATATCCCCGGTCAACTCAACGGCGCCGATCGCATTGTCGGTTGCCGTGGCAGACGCAATGGCCGATGACACTGTCTGAATATTTCCCGCGCCCACTATTGATGAACCATCGATCGTGCCGGAGGCCCCGGCCAGCACATTGGTGGCATCGTTCACCTGCGTGGTGGCCGAAACAGCATTGCCGGAGATCGTGGTGCGCACCGAACCGCTGCGTCCCATGACGGCGCTGGCGAAATAGCCTATCCGCCCCTCTTCAGCGCGCGCCCTAAAAGTGCTGTCAGTGCTATCAAATTGCTGACTGGTTTGCGTCGTATTGATTAAATAGTCTGAGTCGTCGATGGTGCCGGTCATATCCCCCAACTGGGCCAAAGCCGCATTGCCGGTAGTTGTGGCCTCACTGATATTATTGGTGACATCAATCACCACCGTGCCATCACTTCCCGCACTATCGGTGCCACCGCCTGCCTGCACGCCCATATCAATGGAACCGGCATCCGACGTTAAGTCCAGCCCGCTATTGGTTTGGTCAATTTCCGCCCTAACGGAACTGTTATCACTCACCGTGCCGGTTACATCCCCAATGGCGACGCTGGCTGTGTTGCCAATGCCATCCACCTCACTGCGGTTACCCGTTACCGCAAAGGTCGCCACATTGTTGGACATCGTCCCCAACACAAAGGCGCCATTATCAGAGATAATGCCGATAATCGGATTACCACCATCGGCCACAATCTCCCCATCATCATCCCCATCCTCATTGGTTTGGGTGGCGCGGGCGGTGACCGTGCTGCCATCCACAGTGCCGGTAATCTGCCCCACTTCATGGGCGGCCATATTGCCAATGGCGGTTACGGCGCTCACATTGTTTTGCACCAGAATAGTGAAATCCTGATCATCTATCCCATGGGCAACAGTTTGCCGCCTCCACCCAATGCGCGATTCGCCAGCTTGAGCCCGAATCTCCCCCCCATCCCCCGTGCCATCAATAGCGCGTCTATTAAGCTGGGTAGAGGTCACCCCATAATTTGCCCCGGCAGACAAAGTGCCGGTTACATCTCCCGCTGCCAACGCGGCTGCATTGCCTTGGCTCAGCGCGCGCAGTTCATTCCCCGCAACCGTTAAATCCGTATGATATGTATCAGTCCCAAGAGGCGTGGTGTTGAAACCGCGGGTAATGCCGATTTCAGAACTTGATGTGTCTGATTCGACATCCGTATCAAAATTTGTTTGCGTGGCAGAAACGCTCACATTAATTGTACCGCTTACCACACCGGCAATCGCCCCGCTGCGTGCCACTGCCATATTGTTGGTGGCATGGGCGAGCGATATATTGTTGGCAACCAGCAGGTTCACATCCCCATCTGCCTGCGCCAAGGCGGCATCAGTATCAAAGTTAACACCGAAATACGCCGCCCTGGCCTCGCTTTCAGCACCGCTACCCAGATCTTCATTGCGTTGGATCACATCCTGCGTGACGGAGGCGGTGATGGTGCCGGTTAGATCGCCGCGCAAGCTCTCCGCATTATTGTAGATTGTGGTAGCCACATTGCGGTTATTGGAGATTTGAATGCTGGTATTATTGATCCCCGTCGCGCGCGACACACCAAAATTGTTAGAAACCGCATCTGCCTCGGCGCCGCCCGTGCTTCCCGGACCAACTGTTTGGTTGATCGTTTGGGCAATTGGGGCCGTAATATCACCGGTGACAGCACCCAAAGATTGGCGGGCCGTATTCACCAAACCAGTGCCCAGCATTTCATTACCCTCTATCAGCACAGTTGCGCCACTCAACGTGCCGCCAAAACCGCCACCATCCGGCCGCACTTCAACCCCAATCAGAGCGTCATCAACTCGCCCTTCAACGTCTTCCTCTGCCGCGGTTTGCGTGGTTGTGGTGGTGATGCCGGCCCCGCCAACACCGCCCACATCAACCAGCACATCCTGCGCGGCTTCATTGCCGATCGCGGTGGCCGTACCGCGATTGCCGCTAATGGTAATTGTGGCACCTGTCAGGTTCGTATCCCGGGTGGAGACACCAAATGTGTTGCTTCTCGTGCGTACATCAACCTCCGATCCCGCTTGGAAATCTTGCAAAATGGCACCCACCACCTGATCCCCCGCCGCATCGGGCCGCGCCGTGATAGTATGGGTGGCGCTGTTGCCTGTGGCCTCAGACCCCATATGATTATCGCTAATGGTCAGCGGGATGGCGCCGGGCGCTGCCCCGGTGATAGAGGCACCGCCCACGCCCTCAATCCCGATATGATTTTCTCGGGCATCGGCAGTAATATCCGCCCCGCTGCTGATGGATTGGAAGGTGGCGACTGCCACATCAACATCCCCCACGGTCACGGCATCCACCACTGTGCTGGTGGCGCTGTTGGCCGTTGCCATGGCGGTGGCCGTGGTGTTGGACACAATCACCCCGCCCGTATTGGTGATAGAGGCCGTCCCGCTGGACATCTCCACCCCAATCAAATTGCGGGTCGCTGTGTTGCCATCATTTAAATCGCTCGTCACCTCGCCACTATTTGTCTGGGCCGTGGCAATTGCAATCTCGCCCAAGGCCGTGGCCGTGCCTGCACCCACAGTGGTTGTTGCATCATCAAGCGCACTGCCCGTCACCAGCGCCCCGCCGGCGTTGAAAGCGGTTGAGACATTGGCTTGGGAGGCAACGGTATAGGTCGTGTTATCCACCTCCACCACCATGGGGCCGCTGGCGATATGCTGTAAATCAAGCCCGGTCAGGCTGCTGAGTGTTTCCGACACCACCGCGCCCGAATTATCTTGCGCCACCCCGACAGAACGCCTGTCGCCTGCCGCACTTGCCAAAATGGTTTCCGTGGCGCTGTTGGCCGTGCCTGCCGCCCCATAAACCGTGGAGCTGATAATCACATCTGCTGCGATGGGGCCTGCGGCAATCACCGATACATCCGTGCCAACGATGGAGCCTGTGACCGGCGCCGCATGGCCCTGCGCTGCCGATAGTTGTTGGTTCACAACAGGTGCAACACCAAACACCACGCTGGGCACGGTCGCATTCGACGTAACGTCAACCTGCGCCACAGCGACACCTGTCAACGCTGTCGTGCCAAGCAGCAGGCCCGACAGACCGGAAACCAGGTTTTTGTGCAATTTGGACATAGCCACCCCGAATGTTTGTGCGTTACGCGACATGTTTAGGCCTTGGTATAGACAGAGGGATCGCACGACCAAAAAATCGCCAACCTCAAAACCAACCCTTAAACTCACGGAAATTTTCATCTATTTGAGGGCGGCTGGCAAGAAAATTGCGGGTTTCTGTCCAGAATATGCCGGTTTTTTGCCTGAAACCCACCAAGATCACCCTTCAGACACGCTTTACAGCTTCATCCGCGTTCAAAGCCAAGAAGGATGCAGAAGTCTCGGCGCACTTGGGGCAACAAAAAAAGCGCGCCTCCCTACTTCAAGAAGACGCGCCTTTAAGTGTTGGCGATGCGAGCCCAATCAGCGAATGGAACCAACGGCGCTGTTGCCAATAGCCTGCGATGTGATCCCGCCACCACGCACAATGCTGGTATTGGTCATGGATACGCTTGTATTGCCTTCAACCCCGATCGCTGAACCTGTGACCGAAGAACTGACAGGTGCCGCGTTGCTTTGGGTGCCGCCAATGCCGATTATGCCGCCAACGGCAAGACCTGATGTGGCGATATCAGCCATCTGGGCGTTCCCCACGGCGGAGCTGCCAATCCTGTTTTCGTTCAAAATGGCAGAGCCGATAATGGTACCTGCCGTCAGGTCAATTTGAGTATAAGCCCCGCTAACTGACGACCCGATGGTGCCTGCGCTTATGGTTTGCACATCTTCCACCAATACGGAGCCGGGTGCTGAAAGAACACCGCCCAAATCCAGCACGGCGCTGATGGCAACATTGCCCGCAACATCAGCCGATGTGTTATTGTTGGCGACAATACCATCCACATTGAGCGTCCCTCCGGCGGGCGTGAAAATATCAATCCCGGTTTCCACACTATTGGTGACCACCGCTGAGATATCTGGATCACCGCTACCATCCGGCACCATATTTTGCGTGGCACCCAAGCTTACATTGCCTTGACCTGCCATCACCAATTCTTCCACGCGGGTGACGGATCGGTTCGCTGTCAAAGCCGCCTGCGTGATATTGCCAGAAACATTAAGCGTAGGTCGAACGTCGTTAGTCCCGACCAAGCCAACAATGCGCATCCCTGTATCGACATTATTGATTGTCGCGGTGCTGTCACCGGAAACCCGTTGTTCATCCCGCAAGGTGATAGAGCCGGAAACACCGCCCACAATCGCCCCGGCGGCAATCGCCATATTGTTGACGGTAACAGTGGCCGCTTGCCGGTTATTGGTCACGACAACCCCAAGGCTTGCCCCGGCCCCTTGCGCCAACGCGCCTGCGGAAAAGCCGATACCGCTATCGATCACTTGAGAGGTGATGGCTGTTGGGGCGTGGCTTTGCAATTGGTTGCGCACGGTTGTGTCAAGCGAGATTGAGCCAGACAAGGTGCCCGTAATATCGCCCAGAATGAGTGTGGCATCATTTGCCCCGGCAGTGGCCACATGGCTGTTGCCCGCCACGGTCAGATTGACAACGCTGCCGCTGCCAGCGGCCACGCTCCCCCCAGAAGCAAGGCCTGTCGTTGTGTTCTGAATCGTCGCGTTGGATTGAGAGGCCCCGATAAAGCGCTGTTCCACCTCAAACAAGGCAGAACCGGACAAGGTGCCCGTAAAGCCATTGGTGAACAGGCCCAGTGTCGCCGTATCCCCACCTGCCGTCGCCAACACCTGATTACCCGTAATGGCAAAATTGGCACTCGTATTTTCTGGTGCAGCAACATTACCTGCCCCAACGCCAATTTGCACATTGTTGATCGTGGCGTTGAACCGCGCCGTAATTGCATCATTAAAATGATTGAGATGAATACCGGCTGACCCCGCAGGCCCGGTGGAGGCCAAGGTGCCATTAAATTCTTCCACAATCAAAGAGACGGAGCCCCCAAAGGCCGAGGCCCGGGCGACATTGTCACTGATCGTAATTTGTGCAGAAGAGGAGAAAAAACTTCCAATGTCCCCCACATTAATCACGCCCAAACGACTGTTGGCCAGGCTGGCCGTGCCTGTAATGGGTGTAACGGGTGCCCATTCCATGTGTTCTGTGCCCAGATAAATCCGCGCGCCATCCTCAATCGTGGCAGCGGTAATGGCCCCCACAGATTGATCACTGACATTCATCAAAGACACGGCGCCGAACACATTATCCGTCACCACTATCTCGGCATTAGCGTTGATATTATTCCCCATACCGCCCACATCATTAACGCCGAGGGTTAGTTGATCTGCCCTGGCGATCACGGTGGACGCGCCGAAGGTGTCATTGGTCCATTGTACGGACCGGAAGAACAGCGCCTCTGTGCCTGCGCCACTGGCATTGCCGGTAAAGCTGTCCAGCCGTAAGGCGTTTGTATTGCTGATCGCCTGCGCCAAGGCTGTATTGCCCTGAATCGTCGCCGTCGCTGGACCAAGATCCGCAAATCGACTGCTTAAATTATTGATACCAATACGCAGGCTGTCTGTCGCTACCGGGTTCAAGGTGGCCAGCACATCAACGTTTGAATTGGCCTGATAAGCGCCGAATATGTGATCGGCCCCGCCGCTCAGCGTGCCGTTAAAGGCCCCAAAGTTGTAGCGCGCGGCATTGCCAGTGGCCAGCGCGCTTATCGTATTGCCACCCACTGTAATATCTGACCGCCCACCCCCGGATACGACCTCAATATCATGGATACCGACGGAACTGTTGGCGGTGCTGGCGCTGATCGAACTGCTGGCCGTGGTTTGCGCCAGCGTGGTATTAGGCGCAATATCCCCATCCGGCGTAATTTGCGGGCGGCCAATAGCGTAATTATCACTTAACGTGCCGGTAAAACCGGCAAGGCTGATCTGCGAATTGTTCGCTGTGGCGCTGGCAGAAATATCATTGCCTTCCACCAGCATGGTTGAGACTTGGCCAAAATTCAATCCGAGTAGAAAATGTGATCCTGTGCCGCCAATAGCAACATCAGAAGTTTGGGCGCTAAAGCTGTTGTCTCCACCATTGGACTGGCGGTGGCGCGCGCCCACCCCTTCAAAATTAGCAACACCGCCATCTGTAAAGGTGCCCGTAATGCTGCCCAAAGCCGTGGCGGCCACATTGCCCTCCACCTGCGTGCCCACCTGATTGCCGCTGATGATAATACTGTGGTCTTCGCGGGGGCCGAGGAAGCCCGTTTGACCAATAATGCCGATCGCCACCCCATGGGTGGCAACCCCGTCGGAAACCTCCGCCAACAATGTGGTAGCCGTATTGTTTTGATCTTCCAGCACGGTGATGGAGCCGCCATCAGCCCCGCCGGTGGCAAAATCTGCCAAGCCGCCCAAAACAGGTTCAGACGTGGTGATCGCTACATTGCCCCGCATCGCTGCGGTGGCACTGTTGTTTGTGATGGTCACATCGGTGCTGTTGCTGCCAAAATCACCGAAGAGGCCGCCATTGCCGCCGTCAGACCCCACCCCGAAGGAAAGGCCGGAAAGTTGGGCGGCCACAGCGGCCCCGCCAATTGTGTCGTTGGCCTGTGTTGTGCTCGCCACAACATCCGCCCCGGTCACTGTGCCGGTTACTGTGCCCAAAGTGCGGCTAACGGCATTTACATCTGCCTGTGCTGTCACCGCATTGCCGCTGACGGTAAAATCCACATCCCCGGTGTTCCGCGCCAGATTTGTGTCGCTCGTGCCATCCGGCCCAAATACCGCGTCTGATACAGCGGCGCGCATAGAGGTGATATTATCGCTGGTTTGTGCAACATTTTGGCTGACTGTGGCAGAGATTGCCCCGGTCAGATCACCGCGGTTTTGCACAGCGGCGTTGCCTGTGGCACTTGCCCCAATATTGTTATTGCTGATCAGCAAATTGCCGTCGTTAAACTCAGTCGCATCATCAATACCGATCACAATGTCATCACCATCATCATTCACCAAGGCCTGCACCGCCGCGCCATCGGACCCTTGGGTGATGGTTTGGCCCACGCCAGCGGTAATATTGCCGGTGATGTCCGCCAGATTATCAGTGGCGCGATTGCCTATTGCCGTGCCGGTAATGGCATTGCCGCTAATGGTAAGATCGGTGGAGGTGATCGCATTGCCGCCGGTGCGCACCCCAATGCGCATCTCGCCGATCGCAGGCAAGACTTGCACTATGTCGCCTGCCCCGGTGTTTTGGGTCGTGGTGGTGGCTACGGTGCCCGCCACGACGCCACCGGTCAAAGTCAGGTTCTGGGTGGCGTCATTATTTGTTGCCTGCCCGGCAAGGGTAGAGCCGCTGATGGTAATATTAGCCCCGGTGATGGCACCATCTTCCAGTTCAACCCCATGGCTGGTATCGCGAAAGCGCGCATCACCCACACCGCCTGCCTGCGCAATATCAGACACGACCTGACTGGCGGCATCCCCCGGACCGGCGGTGACATTATGCGTGGCCGTGTTCACGGCTGAAACCAGATTTGTGCTGTTATCCGAGATCGCGATGTTAACGGTGCCGCCCGTCCCATCAACATTGGCACCGGCCGCACCATGAATACCCACGCGGTTTTGAAACCCTTCGGCGTGCACGACCGCTAAACTATCCACGGTTTGATTTGTGGCCAGCGCCACATCAATATCCGTGCCGTTCACAGCCTCTGTCGCGGTCAGGCTTGCAACGTTGCCTTGCGCAATGGCTTGGCCCGTATTGCCGCTGATCGTGGCCCCGGCCGGATTGCTCATCGGGGTAGCCGCCCCAAGCTCCAGCCCGATCATATTGACTTCTGTCGCAGCAAGCCCGCCCAAGGTGGCGCGCGTATCAATTAAGCTGGGGGGAGCGGTATCAATCGAATGCTGGGAAATGGCTGCTGCGATCTCTCCGGTCGCGTCTGCGGCGTTGCCGGTCAAATCCGTGGCCGGTGCATCCAGTGTGCCGCTAAAGGCCCCGCTGGCGGCAATGTTCACCGCGCTGTCGTTCACGGTGGAGACAACCTGTTGCAGATTGCCTTCTACCGTCACCGTCGCCGGATCAATGATTGAGCCGGTCACGCTCACGCCTGTAAAGGCCCCGGTCAACGTGCTGGTAACATCTTCGGTGTTAAGCTGGCCCGATCCAATGGCACGACGCGCGCCGGGGGCACCGCCCGCGATGGAGAAATCGGCAACATTACCGGCACTGTCAACGCTGATAGCGCTGTTGCTGGCAATCGCGTCTCCGGCATATGCGCCAACAACGGTCACATCAACGGTAGACCCCGTAATCAACCCAACGATATCTGCTCCATTGGTTTGCGCGGTGCCAACTTTTTCGTTTACGGCAAGATCAAAGACCACGGTTGCCGCAGCCAAGGCAGAATCCGTTTCAACATCTGCGGCCTGTGCCCCGGTTGTCAAAGTTCCCAGCAAGGCGGTTGTTAACGCAGTTGTGCCCAGCAGAGCTCCGCTCAAGCCCAATACGATGCGATTCATGCTCATTTTCCACTCCCAGCTTTATAATTAGCAAAAGATTAAGACGCCGAGCGCTGGGCGCGCAAATGAAATCTGTAATATTCGCCTTGTTTGCATGATAATTTTACAAAATTTCCTCCAATTTCGTGCCGCTGGCTCAAAATTTTATGGTTTACTCCTAAATCCGCATAAAGCACCTGCCACCGGGATATTGAGGCAAGACAAGTCTTGTTGCATCGCAGGCAAGATTACGATCAAACTTCGGCTAACCAAATCTACCCAACCCTGTCAGGATCACGTGGAAAATCTAAGCTCAACAATCGCGGCCCGTCTGGCGACGTTCGCTCCGCACGCAACCGAGGAACCAAGCCTGCGCCGTGCCTCTGTCGCGCTTGCTTTCTATGCCGATGAGCATGACGAGGGACAGCTTGTCATCACCAAGCGCGCGCCAAGAATGAACGCTCATGCAGGCCAGTGGGCCTTGCCCGGCGGCAAGCTGGATGAAGGCGAAACGCAGGAACAGGCTGCGCGGCGCGAAATGGCCGAAGAAATTGGGTTGGATCTACCCGAATCCGCCCTACTGGGCCGACTGGATGACTATGAGGCCCGTTCCGGCTTCGCGATCACGCCCTTTGTCTACTGGGCGGGCCAATTGCCGAAAATGACCCCCGCCCCGGCGGAAGTTGCCGCCATTCACGCCATCCCACTCAATATGCTGGCGCACAACAAGGCATTTGAACTGGCAGATGACGATGGGCTTCTTATCCGGTTTCATTTCGGCAATCGACAAATCCATGCGCCGACCGCCGCGCTGCTCTACCAATTCCGCGAGGTGTGCTTGCTGGGGAATGAAACGCGGGTGGCGCATCTGCGTTCTCCCGGTTGGGCCAAATAGCCATATTGCATGGACCTTAAAAGGGGTGTAGCCCACGGGCATATTTTCAATCTCCAGCGCCAAGAGGCCCGCATGATCCCTCGTTATTCCCGCCCCGAAATGACCCAAATCTGGGAACCGGAAAGCAAATTCCAAATCTGGATGGAGATTGAGGCCTACGCCGCTGAACGGCTGGAAGAACTGAACGTCATCCCCAAAGGGGTTGCCGCCGCGGTTTGGGAACGCGGCAAATTCGATGTCGAACGCATTGATGAGATTGAGCGCGAAGTTAAGCATGACGTGATCGCCTTCTTGACCAATCTGGCAGAAAATGTGGGTGATGAAGCCCGCTTCGTGCATCAGGGCATGACCAGCTCTGACGTGCTGGACACCTGCCTGAACGTGCAATTGGCGCGCGCGGCTGATCTGCTACTTGAAGGCATTGATCGCGTGCTGGCCGCACTTAAAACCCGCGCCTATGAACACAAAGATACCGTCACCATTGGTCGTTCCCACGGTATTCACGCCGAGCCTGTAACTTTCGGTCTGAAACTTGCCAGCTTCCATGCGGAATTCCAGCGCAACCGCAAGCGGCTTGAGGCTGCGCGCGAAGATATTGCCACCTGCGCGATCTCCGGCGCGGTGGGCACCTTCGCCAATATTGATCCCTCGGTAGAAGAACATGTAGCAAAATCCATGGGACTGACACCTGAGCCGATTTCAACCCAAGTGATCCCGCGTGATCGCCACGCCATGTTCTTTGCAACACTGGGTGTGGTCGCCAGTTCCATCGAGCGTGTGGCTGTCGAAATCCGCCACCTGCAACGCTCCGAAGTTTTGGAAGCAGAAGAATATTTCTCCGCCGGGCAAAAGGGCTCATCTGCCATGCCCCACAAACGCAACCCGATTTTGACGGAAAATCTCACCGGCCTTGCCCGGTTGGTTCGCATGGCTGTGGTGCCTGCCATGGAAAATGTGGCTCTTTGGCATGAGCGCGATATCTCCCACTCATCCGTGGAACGCGGCATCGGTCCAGATGCGACGGTGACACTGGACTTCGCATTGCACCGCTTGGCAGGCGTGATCGAAAAGCTGGTGGTTTATCCTGAAAACATGATGAAAAACCTGAACGCCTTGGGCGGTTTGGTGTTCTCACAGCGGGTGCTGCTTGCGCTCACCCAAAAAGGGTGCAGCCGGGAAGACAGCTACCGCCTTGTACAGCGCAACGCCATGCCGGTTTGGCATGATGGCGCTGATTTCCTCGCACTGTTGAAGGCCGATGACGAGGTTGTACTCTCAGATCAGGAACTGGAAGACCTGTTTGATCTGGGCTACCACACCGCGCAGGTAGACACCGTGTTCAAGCGTGTGTTTGGGGAATAGTCACTCCGCTGCGGCGCGGGCGTTCAATTGTGTCTGAATGTCCGCCAGTCTTTCGCGGCTTAGATTGTACTTACTGAACAAACCGACAGAACCACCCACCAAAAACACCATCACAAAGGCAAGGGCCAGCCCCAGCGCTTGTTCAGTTTCCGGCGGCACGGTGGCGGGCGTCATCTCAGGGGTTAGCCCTGAAAGTTCCAGGGTGACCCCGGCAATAAGTGAGCCTACGCCTGCCGCTGCCTTCGCCACGAAGGATATAGTGCCGAAATAGATGCCTTCGCGCCTGCGGCCTGTCTCCAGCTCATCCTCATCGATTACATCGGCCATCATCGACCCGCCTGTCACCATGGTGGCGGCAATCCCGAAATGCGCCAGAAAACCAACGGTCACCCAAAATGCAGGCATATAAAGCGATGTGCCCCATTCAGGCCAAAAGCCGATCAACTTCAAAACCGGTGGCGGCGCTGTGAACAGCAGAAAAACCAACAGGCCGCGCATAAAAGTTGTGCGCTTGTCATGCGTCAAAGCATAGCGCTGCCAAAAGCCCAGGCCAACGAACACGCCGGTGCCCGCAAAAATGCCCCAAATCATCAAATCTTGCGCATCGCCACGCCAAAAATAGGTACCGAGCGCAATGCCCAGCGCGCCTGCCGTGCCCCACGCCACGAAGGAAAGCAGATTGCCCAAAAAGAGCGAGCGAAAGCTCTGCCGCCGCATGCCATCCAGCAATCCTTGATACATGGCCCGAAAAGGGTGCGGGTCTGTCTGTGCCTCATCAGCTTTTACCAAATAGGGCACGCGCCGCAAAGTAAACCAGCCGCTGGCAAACAAGGTGATGCCCATCAGCACCACCGCAAACACCGCATAACCGGGATAAGCTGCCGGATTTAGCTGTCCTGTCGGGTAGGCTTCCGTTGGGGCCATGAAGTAACCAAAGGCCGCAACCGTGCCCACAGCACCGCCAATACGGCTGTGCAACATGCGGGTGGTGACGACCGCCGTGCGTTCCTCATATATCGCGGAAAGTTCTGCCCCCAGCGAAAGATGAGGCACGTGAAACAATGTCATGCTTGCACGGGTCAGCACCACGAAGGTGAGCAACCATGCAAACAAACCGCCTTGCCCCAAGCCCGCAGGCGGATTGAAGGTAAAGTAGTAAGTCACCACCAAGGGAATGATGGAAGCAAATATCCAAGGGTGGCGGCGGCCCAGCTTGCTTTTTGTGCGATCAGACAACACCCCCACCAAGGGGTCGGTCACCGCATCGAACAGCAAAGCTATCAGCAATGCTAACCCCGCCAACGAGCCGGAGAGGCCCGTCACCTGCGTATAGAAGAACAGCAACAATAGGCTGAAGCCTTCATTCTTCATGCCTTCCGCAAATTGCCCAAGGCCAAACCAATGGCGGTCTGCCCGCGTCAGCGGCGGTGTTTCTATCGTTGCATCGGTCATTGCATCCCCCCGGTTGCTTACCTTCAGCCTATCAAATCATATCCCTAAGCTGCGCCACAAGCGGTTCATCCGCCGGTGGCATAGGATAGTCCCGCATACGGTTAGGTTTCACCCATGCGGTGCGCTGCCCTTCCTGCGGATTGATCACGCCTTCCCATTTGCGGCACACAAATAAAGGCATCAGCAAATGAAAGTCATCATAGGTGTGACTGGCAAAGGCAATGGGCGCAAGGCAGCTTTGCCATGTCTTGATCGCCAATTCTTCTTCCAGCTCGCGGATCAGGCATTGCTCAGGCGTCTCTCCCGGCTCTACCTTGCCACCTGGAAACTCCCACAAACCCGCCATGGATTTGCCTTCAGGCCGCTCGGCGATCAGCACGCGGCCCTCCACATCGACCAAAGCGCAGGCGGAAACCAGAACGATCTTCATCAACTTCTGTAATCCGCGTTGATAGAGATGTAACCATGAGTCAAATCGCAGGTATAGGCCGTTGCCTCCGCCTTGCCCACGCCCACATCCACAGTGAAGGCGATGCGATCACCCTTCATATATTGCGCGACGGGCATTTCATCGTAACCGGGCACCACAAGGCCTTTACGCGCGACCTTGGTGTCGCCAATATCGATTGCCAATTTGTCCCGATTGGCCGGTTCACCCGCCTTGCCAACTGCCATAACGATGCGGCCCCAATTGGGGTCTTCGCCTGCGACCGCCGTTTTCACCAGCGGAGAATTAGCAATGGCCTTGGCAATTTTCATGGCAGAGCGCTTTGATTTTGCACCGCTCACTTTCACTGAGATGAGCTTTTGCGCCCCTTCCCCATCCCGCACAACCTGAAGTGCCAAATCCTTCATCACCAAGCCCAGCGCGGCTTTAAAGGCCTTCAACTTGGGATCGCCAGCACGCTCAACCTTGGCGGTTTTGGCCGCGCCTGTCGCAAACACCAACACAGTGTCGGAGGTTGACGTATCGCTATCAACGGAAATCGCGTTGTAGCTTTCATCCACAAGAGGCCCTATCAGCTTGTCCAGCACCGGCGCGGGAATGGCGGCATCTGTCCAAATGAAACTCAGCATCGTGCCAAGCGCGGGTTCGATCATGCCAGAGCCTTTGGCGATGCCGCAGATGGTGACAGGCGTGCCGTCAATCTCGCAAGTCGCGCTGGCCCCTTTGGCGAAAGTGTCTGTTGTGCGAATGGCATTTGCGGCCTTGGCCCAATCTGCCCGCTTGGCTTTGGCCGCGGCACGGCCAATCTTTTGGCCATCCAGCGGCTCACCGATGACGCCGGTAGAAGCCACAAAAACTTGACGCGCAGGCACATCCAGCGCCGCCGCTGTGTCCTTAACCGCAGAAATCCCGGCTTTTCCGGTAAAGGCATTGGCGTTGCCCGCATTTACGACAAGCGCGGCGGCCTTGCCAGCACCAACAATTTTCTTGCACCAATCAACCGGGGCCGACGGCATTTGAGAGGTTGTGAACCGCCCGGCCACAGTTGTGCCCTTGGCCATGCTGACCGCCAGCACATCATCCCGGCCCTTATATTTGGTGCCGGAATTTGCTGTTGAAAGGCTGACGCCTGCCACCTCTGGCATATCCGAAAAACGGGATGGTGCCAGCGGTGAAGGCTTTAGTGTCGTCCCGTCGCTCATTGGGCAGCGGGCGCCTCTACCGGCGTTTCCTCAGTGTTTTCAACAGCTTGGTCTTTGCGATCGATCACAGCCGCGCTGCGCAGCTCCTCAATCTTGGCGGTGATTTTCTGCGGCACAAGCTGCGCCATCAACGAATCACGCACCTCTTCCAGGGCGGGGGCTTCTGTCATACGCTTGTCTTCTACCTTGATGACGTGCCAGCCGAACTGCGTTTCAACCGGATCGGACACAGTACCGACCTCTTGCGCGAAGGCAACTTCGGCGAAGGGCGCGACCATCATCTCTTTGGCGAAGTAACCGAGATCACCGCCATTTGCGCCGGAAGGCCCGGTTGATTTTTCCTTCGCCAGTTCGGCGAAATCGGCCCCACCATCAAGCAAGCCTTTGATTTCTTTTGCTTCTTCTTCCGTCTCCACCAAAATATGACGGGCGGACACTTCCTCAGCCGGGGTGAAATTAGCTGTCATTTCCGCATAGGCGGCCTCCACATCAGCGTCTGAAACCTCTTGAGTGAGGTCAGTCAGATAGGCGGTGTAGAGCGCATCACGTTCTGCCTGCCGCAGCGCCTGACGCACATCGGCACGGTCCATATAACCTTCGGCGCGGGCGGCTTCTGCCACGATGGTGAGGTCGATCAACACCCGCGTCAATTCACTCTCGCGCTTGTCTGCGGGAATTTGCTGAACGGCCGCCCCCATAATCTGTTCGATCACAGCGAGGTCAGATTGGCGGATTTCTGCGCCATTGACGGTCGCAATCACCTTGTCGTTGGGATCAGCCGCTACCTGCGCAGCGGGTTTTTGATCACAAGCGGCCAATGCCAAGGCGGACGTCGCCACAACAACAAGACCAAGATTTTTCAGACGCATCTTCATAAAATAGGCTCCAATTTCTAAATCGCGGCGGAGTGTGCGCATCACGCCTGCCCCGCGCAAGGAAAACTGACGTTGAAACTCAAAAAAAGGCGAGAAAAAGACGAAATATCAGGTTTCGATCAGGTTTTCGTCACGTTTCATGCCTACATGCTAACCAAGCCGTGACAGTGCCACTGATTGACATTGGACATGGTGCTGCATAAGTCATTTCACAACAGGTCATCCGACCGCCATCTCATTCGCGCGCAAACATCATCACCCAGCGCGCAGCAAATTTCAGGAGCGCCCCTCATGGCGATATTCGGTTCTGCGGCCCGCCGCATTTTTGGCACAGCCAATGAGCGCAAGCTGAAAAAGTTTCGCAAAGACATCGCCGCCATCAATGCACTGGAAGATGATCTGGTTGCATTGAGCGATGATGAACTGCGCGCACGCACCCAGGAATTTCGGGCCGCCTTGGCCGCCGGTGAAACCACGGTGGATGATCTTTTGATCCCCGCCTTTGCCACCGTGCGCGAAGGGGCCAAGCGCGCCTTGGGCATGCGCCATTTTGATGTGCAGCTTTTGGGCGGCATGATGCTGCACCAAGGCCGGATTGCCGAGATGAAAACCGGTGAAGGTAAAACACTGGTGGCCACCTTGGCGGTTTACCTGAACGCGCTGACGGGCAAAGGCGTGCATGTGGTGACAGTGAATGACTACCTTGCCCAACGCGACAGCGACTGGATGGGACAGGTCTATGAATTTTTGGGCCTGAGCACCGGCTGCATTGTGCACGGCCTGACCGATGAAGAACGCGCCGCCGCTTATGCCGCCGATGTGACCTATGGCACCAACAATGAATTCGGCTTCGACTATCTGCGCGACAACATGAAATATCGGTTGGACGCCATGGTGCAACGCGGCCACAACTTTGCCATCGTCGACGAGGTGGACTCGATTCTGATTGATGAAGCACGTACGCCCCTGATTATTTCAGGCCCGGTGGAAGACCAATCAGATCTGTATGTTGCGGTGGACGAGATCATTCCCAGCCTGACAGCCGATGATTACGATTTGGATGAAAAATCCCGCTCCATCACGCTAAATGAAGATGGCAACGAAAATGTGGAGAAATTGCTGATCGATGCCGGCCTGATGGATGAAGGCACATCCCTATACGATGTTGAAAATGTCTCATTGGTGCATCACATCAACCAAGCCTTGCGCGCGCACAAATTGTTCGAGCGCGATAAGGATTATGTGGTGAAAGACGGTCAGGTTGTGATTGTGGATGAATTTACAGGCCGCATGATGGAAGGCCGCCGCTATTCAGATGGCCAGCACCAAGCCCTTGAGGCGAAAGAAGGCCAGCCCATTCAGCCAGAGAACCAAACGCTGGCCTCTGTTACCTTCCAAAACTATTTCCGCCTTTATGGCAAATTGGCAGGCATGACGGGCACGGCGCTAACCGAGGCGGGCGAGTTTGACAGCATCTATCATTTGGATGTGATCGACATGCCCACCAATGTGGATGTGGCCCGTGTGGATGAGGATGATGAAGTTTACCGCACCGCGGACGAAAAATACAAAGCCATCATCGAATTGATTCGCGACTGCCAAGACCGCGGCCAGCCTATTCTTGTTGGCACGACGACGATTGAAAAGTCAGAGCTTATTTCACGCCTGCTGAGCGAACAAAAAATCGAACATAATGTGTTGAACGCGCGCTACCATGAACAAGAAGCCGAGATTGTGGCCCAAGCAGGCCGTTCGGGCACGGTGACCATCGCCACCAATATGGCAGGCCGCGGCACCGATATTCAGCTTGGCGGCAATGCGGAGATGATGCTGGCCGCGCAAATCGGTGACGAAACCGATGAAGCAAAAATAGAGGCCCTGCGCAAATCAATCGAGGCTGATATCGAAGCCGACAAAGCCAAGGTGCTGGAAGCAGGTGGCCTTTATGTGATTGGCACCGAGCGTCATGAAAGCCGCCGTATTGATAATCAGCTACGCGGTCGCTCGGGTCGTCAAGGCGATCCCGGCCATTCCAAATTCTTCCTCAGCCTTGAAGACGACTTGATGCGCATCTTCGGCTCTGAGCGGATGGATGGCATGTTGCGCAAGCTGGGCCTGCAAGATGGTGAAGCGATCACGCATCCATGGATCAACAAAGCGCTGGAAAAAGCGCAGGAAAAAGTTGAGGCCCGCAACTTCGATATTCGTAAAAACCTGCTGAAATATGATGATGTGATGAATGACCAGCGCAAGGTCATTTTTGAACAACGCCGTGAGCTAATGGAAGCCGACGATATTTCAGAAGATGTAGCGCATATGCGCGAAGACGCCGTGAATGATCTTGTGCGCGCGCATATTCCTGAACGTGCCTATCCCGAACAATGGGACACTGATGGCTTGGCAGAAGCTGTGCAGAATTTGATGAATGCCGATTTGCCGATCAAGGATTGGGCAAATGAAGAAGGTATTGCAGATCAGGAAATTCGCGAACGGTTGAACCGCGAGGCCGATCAAATCATGGCGCGCAAGGCCGCCGAATATGGGCCAGAGGTTTTGCGGCAGGTTGAAAAGGCGATCATGCTGCAAACGCTGGATCAGCATTGGCGTGAACATTTGCTAACACTGGAACAATTGCGCGCCGTTGTGGGCCTGCGCGGCTATGCCCAGCGTGATCCGCTGAACGAATATAAGACAGAAGCCTTCACCCTGTTTGAAAACCTGCTGTCTGAATTGCGGGTGGATGTAACCCGCACCTTGCTGGCAATGGAATTGCGTTCAGACCAGCCGCCTGAACTGGAAATGATTGAGCCGCTGGAAATTGAAGAACAACATATTGATCCGATGACGGGCGAAAATGAAATGGCGGAAACGCCCGCGCCGGGCAGCTTGACGCCAGCGGCGCCGCGCAGCGCCATAGAGATTGATCCGAACGACCCCACCACTTGGGGGAAAGTGCCGCGCAATCAACCCTGCCCGTGCGGCTCCGGCAAAAAGTACAAGCACTGCCACGGGAAGTTGGATTAGTTTTCAGCTCACGCCAGTTGCTTCGCAACGGCTACGCGAGTGACGTGCGTGGTCCGGTTTTGCCTATGATGCCGACAGGAAACCGCACGCGACTTGTGCCTTCTGTACGGCTAATAAAATCGTCATGCCGGGCTGCGACCCGGCATCCAGCCTGAGGGCCAACTAGCATTACCTTGCGGGTTTCACTGCTTTCTGGATTCCGGGTTCTGCTTACGCAGCCCCGGAATGACGATTGTTGGTAGCACCCAGCCTTGACATCGCCTAGCCACGCTCTCACCCTCTGATCAAACAAACAAAGGATACGTCATGTGGGCATGGATCATCGTACTCGCCGCCGTTGCTGGCTTTGGGTGGTGGTACACAAAGGAAAAAGCCAAGCGGGTGCGTACACCCGTTGCCGGCGGACATCACCCCGAAATTGAGTTGCCCCACGAGTTTGAGTTCGAGCTTTATGGCAACGCCTTTTCACACTGTTCGCGCAAGGTACGGCTGGTGTTGGCCGAACTTGGCATTCCCTATGAGCACAAACCGATCGACCTGATCGAGACAGGCTCTTACCAAACCATCAGCCCCGCATATCTGGCGATCAACCCGGCAGGCCAAGTGCCAACCTTGGTGCATTACGGTCATCCGATTTATGAGTCTGACGACATACTGGCCTATGCCGTTTCGGTCGCAAAAGAGGATGCGCCCAAGCTCACGCCTGCTGATCCAACCCAAAAAGCAGAAATGCAGCGCTGGATCGACTTTGCCGCCATTGTCGGAGAAAACCCGATTGAAGATATGAAAGGCAGTGCCGGGGCCTGCGTGCCACCGCTTACCTTTCCGCTTTTCGCCACGATGATCCAATATATACCCGTGCAGCGCATCTTTACCGGCTTGCTGTTTCATCACGACAAGCGTCGCCCGGTGATGTTTTTGATGTACAAATTGTTTGGCGTGAGGCGATTGCCGCTTTTGGCGCCCGCCTTCAACATGCTTGTCACCGCCCGCAACTATATGGGGGAACATCTGCAAAAACTGGACGCGCAATTGGCGCAATCCACCGGCCCGTGGATATTGGGCAAAAGTTACACTTTGGCAGATGTATCGTGGACTGCGCTTCTGCTCAGGCTGGATGAAACCGGATTTCTTGACCCCTATTTCAGCACGCTTGGGCTGCCCCATGTGGCGCAATATTATGCTGACCTGAAGGCGCGCCCAAGCTGGCAAAGCGCCATTGAAGGCGTGCCCCACACCATCCTTGCCGATGGCGTATCAGATTTGCGCCAGGCCATTGGCGGCGACGCCGCCTTTCAACGCAAGCTGCACGGCACCTGATTTAGCGCCAAACCATCTCGACATCGCGCGCCAGCTTTCCTAGTTTGCTGTGGAGTGTGCGCAATAGTTTAGGTATCCCATGCAATATCGCCGCGAGATAGATGGCCTGCGGGCGCTGGCCGTGCTGCCTGTGATTTTGTTTCACGCAGGCTTTGATAGTTTCGGCGGCGGCTTTGTGGGGGTGGATATCTTTTTCGTGATCTCCGGCTATTTGATCACGACCATCATCGTTCAGGAACATGAACGCAGCGGCGAATTTTCAATCGTTGGGTTTTACGAAAGGCGCGCAAGGCGCATTTTGCCGGCCCTGTTTTTCGTTATGGCGTGCTGCTTGCCTGCTGCCTATTTTCTGCTGGTGCCCGAAGATTTGGAAAACTTCTCTACCAGCCTGATTTCCACCTCTACCTTTTGGTCGAACGTGTTCTTCTGGCAAAACAGCGGATATTTCGACACCGTCAACGAAATGAAACCGCTGCTCCATACGTGGAGCCTGGCGGTAGAAGAACAATTTTATGTGCTTTATCCATTGCTGTTGATGGCGGTGTGGCGGTTATCGCTAAGCCGTTGGCTGATGGCGTTACTGACGCTGGGCCTTTTGGCGTCACTCGCACTGGCGGAGGCGGGCGCGCGGCTTAGCCCATCTACCGCATTTTACTTGCTGCCAACCCGCGGCTGGGAATTGTTGGTGGGGGCCTTGGCGGCGCTATACTTGCAAAGGAGGCCCTTGGGAGCGGCGCAAAGCCCAGCGCAGAAAATGCAACGCGAGGTGATATCCATTTTGGGCCTTGCGGGCATCTGCGGCTCCATTATCTGGCTGACGCCACAAGCACATGTTCCGGGCATTGTCATGCTGCCTGCCACCCTTGGTACGGCCGCTATCATTCTTTATTGCACCCCCCAAACCCTTGCCGGAAAATTGCTGGGCCAGCGGCTTGTGGTCGGCCTTGGGCTGCTGAGCTACAGCGCCTATCTTTGGCATCAGCCCCTATTTGCCTTTGCACGCCAAATCACGGTTGGCCATTTAGACGCCGCATTGGCCCTTGGCCTTGCTGTTGCCGCCATCGCCATGGCCTATCTGAGCTGGCGTTATGTTGAAAAACCCTTCCGCGACAAGAACAGCGTATCGCGCGGCCAGATTTTCGCCTTCTCAGCCGCGGGCATTTTGCTGTTTTGCGCCATCGGCGCGGCGGGCAAGGCAACCGACGGGTTCACGTTTCGATTAAGCGCCGCCGAACAAGCGGTGTTGAAAGCGGCCGATTTTGACGAAGACACCGAATATCTGCGCGGGGAATGCTTGTTGATGCCCGAACAACCGGCAGGCAGTTTTGCCGAAAAATGCTTGGCAGACCCAGCCGCAGATAACCGGGTAATTGTATGGGGCGATTCACATGCCGCGGCCTTAACCACCGGCCTGCGCCATATATTCCCAAACTTGGCGCAACTCACCACCGCGGTTTGCCCGCCCTTGCTGAAGGGGCTGTACTACAATTATCAAAACTGCATTCCCAATAACAAATTTGTGTTGGCGCATATTGCCGACACCAAGCCGCAACTGCTGATAATGCATGCCATGTGGGGCACGTATCATCTGGATTGGCTGGACTATACGTTGACGCAATTGAAAGATGCCTCACCGCAAACGCGCATCGTACTGATTGGGGCTATGCCGCAATGGCGACCAACGCTACCTACATGGATGCTGCGTGAGGGCCATTCACTGGACGTTGCGCGCCGCCTGCCGCCAACCAATCGGGAAGAAATGCGCCGCAAGGATGCAGAGGTAAGCGCGATGGCCGCCAAACATGGCCACACCTATCTTTCCATCGATGCGCAGCTTTGCGATGCCCATGCCTGTCAGGCCACAATCGATACGCCGCAGGGTGTTGACCTGCTGATATGGGATCACGGCCATTTAACGCTTTCCGGTGCGCGCTATCTCACCAATCTGTTGTTCCCCAAATCTCAGCCTTGATCCGCGGGGGCGAATGATCATACTTCCCTCAATCGCAATTGGGGGAGCCGATCATGTCTACAGCCACACCATTCACCATCAACATTCCGCAGGAACGGCTGGACCGCATTATGGGCCGCGTGGCCGATTATGAATGGCATGAAATGCCCGCCAATGGCGGGTGGGCTTACGGCACCAACATGCCTTACCTGCAAGAACTGTGCACCTATTGGCAGAACGACTATGACTGGCGCGCGGTAGAAAAAGAGCTGAACCGCTTTAACCACTTTACCGCACCCGTTGAGGCCAATGGCGAGGTGCTGGATATTCACTTCATCCACGAAAAAGGCTCTGGCAGTAATCCGCGTCCGCTGATCATCACCCATGGGTGGCCGGGCAGCTTTGTGGAATTTATGGACGTTATCGAACCCCTCGCCCACCCGGAACGCTTTGGCGGCAGGGAAGAAGATGCGTTTGATGTGATCGTCCCCTCCCTGCCCGGCTATGGTTTTTCCGGCAAGCCTGCCAACCCCATCGGCCCGCGCATCACGGCAGAATATTGGAACACGCTGATGGTAGACGTGTTGGGCTATGACAGCTATTTCGCCCAAGGGGGCGATTGGGGCAGCGCCGTTACCTCAAATCTTGGCAGGCACCATGGTCAAAATTGCAAGGGCATTCATCTGAACATGATGGCCTTTCGTCCCGGCACCCAGCACCCGCCGGAAACAGAGGAAGACCAGCAATGGCTGGATACCGGCAAAATGGTCTTTGAAATGGAAGGCGCGTATTTCCGCCTGCAAATGACAAAGCCGCAAACCCTCTCCTACGGCATGATGGATAGCCCGGTGGGCCAAGCCGCCTGGATATTGGAAAAGTTCAACACATGGTCTGAAACGCAGGGCGACGATGTGGAAAGCGCCTATACCAAAGAGCAACTCCTCACCAACATTATGATCTATTGCGTGACCCGCAGCTTCAATACGGCGGCGTGGATGTATCGCGGCATGATTGAAGAGGGCGGCGGAAGTTTCTCTGATAATGAGCGGGTGGAAACACCCACGGGCGTGGGCAACTTCCCCGGCGATGTGCTGGCGAAATGGCCACGACGCGCATGGTCAGAAAAGGTCTATAACATTGTGCACTGGACGGATATTCCCAAGGGCGGCCACTTCGCAGCGATGGAACAGCCGGAGCTGTTCATTGAGGATGTGCGCAAATGCTTCGGCGAAATGGGGCTTTAGTCCGCTCGCGCGCGCCCTTGTCTTTTGATTTTGGGGGCGGGCACTTCGCCGCCATGGAACAGCCGGAGCTGTTCATTGAGGATGTCAGAAAGTGTTTTGGATCAATGCAACTCTAAAAATTTCTCATGCCGAAACGGATCGCCGGGCTGAAGCGTGCCCTTAAGTTCCGGCACCATGAGCCCTGCACCGAAGGGGCGTTCGGCGAAGCGGCTGTCTTCCCCAAAGAACCGTAGGGAAAGCGTGTGGCGCTGCTTATCCTTGGGCGTGGGCGCGCCCCCATGCAGCATGGCGGGGTGAAACACCACCACATCTCCCGGCTCTACCGCAAAGCTCACAATATCATAGGCGGCGCGATCCGCCTCAATACGCGGCAGGCGAGGCAGCGCATCACCTGCATAGATCGGCTTTGTTTCATCTTCGGGATCAAACATGCTGCCATTATATAAAGTGCCTGTATGAGAGCCTCTGACAAACTCCAAAGACTCAGACGCGGGCAGCGCCTCAAACGAAATCCAGAACACAGCGAGGTGATCGCCTTCTATCGCGAGATACGGCAAATCTTGATGCCATGGGGTGCGGGCGACGCCTTCCGGCGCATCTTTCTTGAACACTTGTTCATACATAAACCAACAGGGCAACGCGTCCCAAAGCGCACCGCACGTTTCGGCGAACGGCCCTGCGCGCAAGAAGCTTTCATATTGGTTGGGCGCTTGCGGGTTTACCAGATCATTCGCAAAGCCGGAGCCTGCCCCAAACAATTCCACCGCCAAGGGGCCGGGATTGGCAAGCGACCAGTCATAAAGCTTGCGCGCCGCCTTCATTTGGGCAGCATCCAGCAGGCCCGGCAAAAGGGTGACGCCATCGCGCGCAAATTCCTGCTTTTGTTGTTCCCCCAACATTGCCGTAGTTTGAAACGCGACGCCCGATCAATGCAAGCCCTTAGGCGTGGGCACCCTATGCCATCTCCCGCTTGCGGATGAAGTGATCGATGGAGAAGAGCCCCGGCCCTTTCGTCAATATCACTGCCAGCATGGCCGCCCACAACATATGTTCCGGCCACGAATTGGAGAAAACGAAGAACTGAATAACGGCGGTCATCACGAGAAGGCCGGTTGCGCCGATGCGCGCGCCCAAACCCAGCCACAGCAGAATGGGTAATGCATGTTCTGCATAGCTTGCCATGATGGCGGCAACTTTCGGCTCCAACACGGGCACCGCATATTCATATTTGAACAACAATACGGTCGTGTCGGTTACGTTGAAATCGCTATCGACCTTGGTTTGGCCAGAGCGCCAGAAGACAAGCCCAACCGCAATGCGGGTCGCCAGCAATGCCAGCGACACCATCAACGTGGATTCCAATGCGCGGATAGCGCCTGTGACTACGCCGCCAAGCGGCCCCAATTTTTCCAGCATATTCAGCCCTCCTCAATTTGTGGCGTGGCAAGCGCCCCGATAGATAGTAAATGCGCAAAGGCGGCCCCGCCTTCTGCGCCCAAGACTGCCAGCGCATTGCCAAAGGGCGTGCCCTCATTCAACAAATATGCCAGTTCTGCCGCGGCACCTTCCAAGCGATGCACGAACACGCCCAATTGGGGGCGCGTCACCAAAATGCGGTAATCACCGCCTGTCATATCAATATCATCTAGCGATAGGCCGCCCGGCTGGTGCGCCGCCCAAATATCATCAACGGGCCAATCCGCTTTCAGCAAATGGGCCGCGCTGTGTAAAGGCAAGGGCGCATCGGCCAACTCGGCCGGGTTCATTGCGTTCAGGCTATCAGCCGTGGCGGGTGCATTATCTGCCGCGTTGAAACTTTCGCTTACCGCCCATTCAAGGCGCGCCATATCCGGCAAATAGGGTAGCTGCTGCGCAGGCTGAAAACCTGCCAGAAACTCTGCAAAGCCCGTGCCCCAATCAATCAAGGCGGCGGACCTTGGAGGATCGGCCTCTATATAGTGCGCTGCCAGCGCCGCGAAGAACTCACCACCGGTCAGCGCCGCGATCACCGGAAAGGTTTTGGATAAGGCATCCGTTAGGGTAAGCCGGGTATTGTTGGCATGAACGCGCAGCCGGGCGGCGGGCGCAAGGCCATTGCCCAACACGCAATCCACCAGACCTGCCGGGGCTTTGCCGGTGGCGGGAATGGCTTGCGCGGCAAAGCCTGCCTGCAAATCTTTCAATGAAAGCATGTTAGCCATTTGCCACCGCCTTATGCGCCATGATCGCATCTGCCTTTGCGGCCTCTGCCAACAATGTGGCAAGTGGCGGCACATCCGTGTCCCATTCAATGAGCGTGGGGCGTGGGCCGATGCGCGCGATGACACTTTCGTAGAGCGCCCAGACTTCCTTACAAACCGCGCTACCATGATCATCAATGCGCAGCTCTACGCCTTCCACCTGTTTGACTGTGTGCCCGGCGAGATGAATTTCGCCCACCAGATCTGCGGGAATATCCGCCAACCACGCCGCGGCCTCAAAGCCGTGATTGCGCGCGCATACATAGACGTTATTGATATCGAGCAGCAGCCCTGCGCCGGACTTGCGGCAAGCCTCTACAATGAATTCCGTTTCGGGAAGGGTGGAATGCGCAAAGGTTAAATAAGTGGACGGGTTTTCAACCAATATACGCTGCCCCAGTGCCTGCTGCGTTTCATCAATATTGTCTACGAGCCACGCCAACGCCTCGTCCGTATAGGGCAGCGGCAACAAATCATTAAGGAACGCGCCTTCGTGTCGGGCAAAGGCAATGTGTTCAGACACCTGCTGGGGTTGATAGCGATCCACAACCGCTTTCAACCGCAATAGGTGATCTTGATCCACCCGCGCAGCACTGCCAAGCGACAAGCCAACCCCGTGGACCGACAGGGCATGGTTTTCCCGCGCCTTGGAAAGCCAATGATGCGGCGTACCACCTGCGCCAAAATAGTTCTCGGCATGCACCTCCAAAAACCCGGTAGAGACATTCCCCTGCCCTATCGTCTCATAGTGATCGGCCTTCAGCGAAATGCCGGCGCAAGCGGGCAGATCATTGCCGAAAACGGTCAGAGGCTGGGATTGCATGGCGGAAGACATGGAATGACCTTGGGTTCTCAAAAAGAAATCAGGCGACGCGGCTGGGGAGAGAGAAGATGGGAAGGAGCGCCACGCCGCCTGAAACCGGTTTAGCCGAATTTAGCCAGCAGCGTTGCTGCCACCGACCAGCTTGTCGCAAGTGCCAGCAGGCACATAAATCCAGGCATCTTTTTGACCGTCTTCGGTTGATGTACCTGCGCATGAAGATGTCGCTGTTTGGCAATCGTTTTTGCCAGCTTTCACAACGCCATAGCATTTTTCGTTCTTGGCGCCATGGTCGTCGGCTTGTGCGGGCAAGGTTGCCATGGCCAATGCAGAGGCAACTGCGCTTGCTGCGGCCAGACCGACGATTTTACCTGATTTGCTCATTTGATTTCTCCTGAATTTCGTTATGTGCGCCAACCCCTGTTAGCGACGTGTAAACCATGCCCCGCACCGCCGCTCACAGACAACCGACGCCTTTACACATTCACGTGAGCGCCCGTGAGTGAGAAAATTGACTCACGGGTAAAATTCCGATACCACCTTCTGCAACTGCTGACAGGATTGAAAGTCAGCCATTTTCACAAAAGAGAAGGATGGTCCATGCCCACCTATAAAGCCCCCGTCGAGGACATGAAGTTCCTGCTGAACGATTTTTTGAACGTCCAAAGCCTGACCGCGTTTCCCGGTTTTGAAGCACTGGACACCGACACGATTGATGCGGTGTTGCAAGGTGCGGCCAAGGTCGCTGAAGAAAAGCTGGTGCCCGCCAACCTTTCAGGCGATGCCGAAGGCTGCACGCTGGAAAATGGCGTTGTGCGCACCCCATCCGGCTACCGCGAAGCCTATGATGCGTGGCGCGAAGGCGGCTGGAACGCCGTAGGCGCGCCCGAAGAATTCGGCGGCATGGGCCTGCCCGGCATCTTGTCCATGTGCGTGACGGAAATCGGCGTTTCTGCCAACCATGCGCTGTCCATGTATTTTGGCCTGACCGGTGCGGCTTATGCCGCCATCCTCGGTACCGCGCCGCAGGAAATGAAAGAAAAATACGCGCCCAAAATGATCTCCGGCGAATGGTGCGGCACAATGAATTTGACGGAGCCCCATTGCGGCACGGACCTTAAACTCATGCGCACCAAAGCCGTGCCGCAAGATGACGGCACCTATCGCATTACCGGCACCAAGATCTTTATCTCCGGCGGCGACCACGATCTGGCCGACAACATTGTGCATATGGTGATCGCCAAAGTGCCGAATGAAGATGGCAAGCTGGCTGATGACCTCTCCACCGTGAACTTCTTCCTGGTGCCCAAATATATCGTCAATGATGATGGCTCATTGGGCGAGCACAATGGCGTGACCGTTGGTTCCATCGAAAAGAAGATGGGCATTAAAGGCAGCGCCACTTGTGTGCTGAACTATGAAAACTCCATCGCGTGGAAACTGGGTGGCGAACCCAAGGTGAAAAAGACCGATGACGGGAAAGAAGTAAAATCATCCTCCGCCGGGATGGCTGGCATGTTCATGATGATGAACATGGCGCGCATGGGCGTGGGCATGCAGGGCATGGCCGTGGCCGAAGCCGCCTACCAAAACGCCGTGGCCTATACGAAAGACCGCATTGCGGGCCGCTCGCTGACCGGGACGAAAAACCCTGAACTTCCGGCAGACCCCATCATGGTGCACCCCGATGTGCGCCGCATGTTGCTGACCAGCCGGTCCTTCATTGAAGGCGCGCGCGCGCTGACCTATTGGTCGAACATGAAAACCAGCGAAGCCCGCGCCAAAGGCGGCGAGGAAGCGGCAGAGATGGCAAATATCGTGATGCTGATGACGCCGGTTATCAAAGCCTTCTTCACCGATATGGGTTTTGAAAGCACCAATATGTCCATGCAGTGCTTTGGCGGCCATGGCTATGTGCATGAACACGGCATGGAACAATATGTACGCGACAGCCGCATCCTGCCGATCTATGAAGGCGCGAACGGCGTGCAAGCACTGGACCTTGTGGGCCGCAAACTGCCCATGAACGGTGGCAAAACCATCATGGCTTATTTCGCACTGATCCAGCAGTTCATTGATGAAAACAAGGGTGACGAAGGCTTGCAAGCCTTTACCGGCCCGCTGCAAGATGGTTTGAACGATCTGCAAACCGCCACCATGTGGTTCATGGAAAAAGGCGCAGAGAACCGCGACCATGTTGGCGCCTCTTCGGCAGAGTACCTCCGCATGTTCGGCATCGTAACGCTGGGCTTTATGTGGGGCGAGATGGTGAAAACCGCCAACGCCAAACTGGCTGCGGGTGAAGGCAATGCCGATTTCATGAAGGCCAAGCAAATTACGGGCCGCCATTGGATGGAACGCATGTTGCCGGAAACCAGCTCGCTGTTGACCAAGGTAAAAGCCGGGTCCGACACCATGATGGAAATGCCTGCTGATATGTTCTAGGAGCCCCTTCAGCAAAAGTGGGCACCGGTTTTGCGCCCGGAAGGGGCGACAAATAAAACCGGGTCTTGGGAAGAATTAGGGCCGGAGCGGATAAACCGCCCCGGCCTTTTTTTGTCACTAGAACCAGCCCGTCACGCCGACGAGGAGCGCATCTGCTGATCGGCCCTCCCCCGCCGCGATGGCCATGGCGGCGGTGCCGCCAAAGCGGCGTGTGTAGGCCCAACCAATATAGGGCGCGATATTACGGGTGGCTTGATAGCGCAAGCGCAAGGCAATATCTGCCTCGGTCAACCCCGCGCCATGGCCGCGGGAAGCGACCTTATGGGCCGAAAAACCCACCTCTATATCAGGTTGCAAGATAAGCTTTTGGGTGAGGCGCAAATCCGTCGCTGCCGCGAAGCTGGCAGTCGCATCCCCTTCTTCGGAAAAGTACGCCATCCCCTCCACGTCCCACCACTGCACCGCCAGCCCCTCAAAGCCCAGCGCCAAATGGGTAAGCGGGTCATCCGGCTCTGCCTCGTGGCGGAGCCCCACCTTCATATCAAAGAAGGGAGAAACAGCACGGCGATAAAGCACGCTGACCTCCGCGGATTGACCGTTGCCGCCCAAGGCGTTTTCGCCGCTGGCTTCAATCTGGATTTTGTCGCGATCGCGCCCGGCCCAAAAAGTAGCATCCCACGCTAAGGCGTGTTCATCGCCTATGAGGCGCTCCAACTGATTGAGGGACAGTTTGGTGATGATGGGTTCTGCTGCCCATACCGGTGTTGCCAGCAAGGCGGCAAACATAAGTACAAATTTCTTCATCAGGCCACCTCCCCGCTTACTTGCACCGCGCGCATCATGCCCGCTTTCATATGCATCAATAGATGACAATGAAAGGCCCAAAGCCCCTTCGCATCTGCCGTAATGAAGGCAGACGCCTTGCCACCGGGCTTGACGTTAATAGTGTGCTTGCGCGGGTTAAGCGGGCCTTGTCCTACATCCAACTCCATCCACATACCATGCAGATGAATGGGATGGTTCATCATGGTTTGGTTAATGAGCGTAAGCTTGAGCCGCTCCCCAAAGGTGAAGGGGATTGGGCCTTTTACTTCAGAATATTTCACACCGTCGAACGACCACATATAGCGTTCCATATTGCCCGTAAGATTGATGATGAGGTTTCGCCGCGGTGGCCGTTGGTCCGGCCATGGCGCGCGGGCGCGCAAATCCTGATACGTTAATTTACGCGGGCGACCATGTCCCATCTTGCTGTGGTCCATCTTGCTGTGGTCCATTTTGGCATGATCCATCGCGGCCATATTCATATCGTGGCCCATATTGGCCCTCATGTCGGCCCCCATATCAGACATAGTGAGCAGAGGCGGTTTTTCGAGCGGGGGAACTTCCCCTGCCATACCCGCCCGCGGGGCCAGTGTACCGCGCGCATAGCCCATGCCATCGCTGGTGCCTGCATAGATCGTATAGGCTTGATCCATCTTGGGACGCACAATCACATCGTAGGTTTCGGCCACACTGATTTGGAATTCATCCGTAAAGACGGGCTGAACAGGCTGGCCATCCACCGCCACCACCTGCATTTCAAGGCCGGGAATTTTGACGTTGAAGATCGTCATGGCGGCGGCATTGATAAAGCGCAGACGCAGGCTTTGGCCCGGCTTAAACAGGGCAGTCCAATTTGCCTGCGGTCCTGCGCCTGCGCCTTGGCCGTTGATGAGATAGCTGTAGGTGGCGGCAGTGACATCGGCAAAATCTGTTGGGTCCATGCGCATGTCGCCCCACATTTTGCGATCCGCCAAGGTGGCGGCAAGGCCGTGCGCGTCTATATCGGCGAAGAAATCCGCCATGGTGCGTTGCTGCAGATTGTCCGCCGCGGGCGCCTTCTTTAACCGGGCATAAAGATGGTTGGCATCCTCATCGGTCCAATCAGATAACATGACCACATGATCGTGATCGACATACGGATCGACCTCTTGCGCCGGGTCAATAACAAGAGGGCCATACACCCCTTCCTGTTCCTGCAAGCCGGAATGGCTGTGATACCAATAAGTGCCCTGCTGGCGCACCTTGTAGCGATAAACAAATGTCTCCCCCGGTTTGATGCCGGGAAAAGACAGGCCGGGCACGCCATCCATTTCTGTTGGCAACAAGATGCCGTGCCAGTGCAAAGACGTATCTTCATCCAGCGTGTTGGTCACGCGCAGTTCAACATCTTGCCCTTCCACCAAGCGGATCAAGGGGCCGGGCAAAGTGCCATTGATGGTTTTGGCCCATCCGGCCTTGCCGCCGCGGTCCACCCATGTTTTGCCGATGGATAAATTGATAACGGAGCCGGATAGTGTTTCCGGCTTTGAGAGGGTTGCCGCCTTGGCCCAATGGGGCAGCAGCGCTGTTGCCGCCATGGCAGTTGCGCCGCTTGTTAATAGATTTCGCCTGTTCAGCATAGTATTCTCCTGTGTTTCAAATTACGTGAAAATGAAACGGGGAGATCAGGTAAGGCTGCGATCCCTGTAGGATACGGGATCAGGTGGTGGGCGCGCCCAATGTGACAGGCGCGTCAATGGCTGCCGGGTTTTCAACACGCTTGCGGGTGCATAGACGGTGATGGCCACAACACTGTGCGGCACCACAATAGCGGGCGCCGGCTTGATGTTGTCGGCTTCCGCCACCACATGACAGGGCGGGTTGGTCTCATTACACGGCGCGGGCATATCATCTGCCATTGCCATTGTCATTGCCTGATCGGCGTGATGGGCGTGAGCGGTGTCTAGCTGTGGCGCGACCGGCAAGGGCGCCATGCACAGGCAAACACTTGCCAGCAGCACCAAGGCTGCCAGCAGGGTTTGTCCGGTTTTGTGCAAGGCCGCCGTCACTGCTTATTCCGCGGCTTGGGCCGTGCGGCCTTCCACCTTGTCCGCAAAATCGCAGATCAGCGCAACAAAGCGATCAGTGAGTTCCAGCGGCAGATCATGGCCATAGCCTTCGATCTCAACGATCTCAGCGCCCTCAATGCGAGCGGCGATATCGCGCCCGCCATCCACCGGCACCAAGGGATCATCCACCCCATGGATCACCAGCGTGGGGGTTTTGATCCCCGCGATCAGCTCATGGCGCGGGCCGGAGCTGACCACTGCCGCCATCTGACGCGCCTGCCCTTCCGGATGATAACAACGATCATAGGCGCGGCCTGCATAATCATCGATCCGGGCATTGTCAGAAGGATAACCGGGCGAGCCGATGATGTGGCGCACCTCACGATTACGCGCCAACACATCTTCCCGCGCGGAGGACGTGGCGGGGGTCAACAATGCGCCCATGGCCTCCGGCGTGGCGGCGCTAAGGCCCGGCGCACCGGTTGTCGTCATAATCGGGATCAGGGTCTTCACGCGGTCGGGAAATTCTGCCGCGATATGCTGCACAATCATGCCCCCCATGGAGACCCCCATAATATGCGCCTTATCGATGCCCAGCGCATCCAACACGCCGACAGCATCAGCGGCCATATCAGATACGGTGTAAGGCCCTTCCGGGTTTTTGCCCGCGGCCATATCCATCATCAATTGCGGCAGATCAGGCACGCCTTTGTCGGTGAATTTTTGCGACAGGCCCACATCCCGGTTATCGGGGCGAATAACGAAATAGCCACGCGCGGCCAAACCGTCTACCAGTTCATCGGGCCAGTGCACCAATTGGCTGCCCAGCCCCATAATGATAAGCAAGGCCGGATCGGCTGGATTTCCCGTGGTTTCATAGGCGATTTCAACGCCTCTGACATTGGTTGTTGGCATGGTTGGTTCCCCCTTGTGTTGCAAACTTGCCGCAGGCTAAGCGGATCGCGCCCATTTGGCAAGAATGCCGCGCTTGGGCGACTCGCCTATTACTCGGGTTTTAGGGTAAGTTAACCCCAACAAAGCTAAATGACGGAGATAACTCCGCACAAGTTTCAAATGAGGGTTCTAAAATGGATGTAAACACGTTTTTACGGACAACCGTCTTGGCTACGGCTGTAACACTTGCGGCGGGCGGATACGGGTTCGCCCAAGAAGGTGATGACGATGGGCTTGATTTCCTGAACGATGACACTGCGCCTGTTGAAGAGTTAGCCGACACAGAAACGGATGCCAGCGACGACGCTGCCACACCGCCCCCTGCGGCTTCCAGCGGGCCGCGGCTGGACGAAATTGTTGTGACCGCGCAAAAGCGCGCCGAAGACATTCAAGACGTACCCCTTTCAGTTTCTGCCATTGGCGGCGAAACGCTGAAAGAAAAGAACCTGGCAAACCTTGAAGATGTGGCCGCCGACGTGCCTAACCTGCACATCGAAGCCAGCCCAACCTTTAACTACATTTATATGCGCGGCATTGGCTCGGGCTACAATCGTGGGTTTGAACAATCCGTCGCCACGATTATCGACGAAGTTTTCTATGGTCGCCCCTCATACCTCTCCAACGGGATGCTGGACCTTTACGCGATTGAAGTGCTGCGCGGTCCACAAGGCACGTTGTTCGGCAAAAACTCTGTTGCCGGGGTGTTGCATCTGCGCACGGTTAACCCAGAAGCAGAATGGGCAGGCAATGGTGAGCTGCTTGGCGGCGAAGACAATCACTACCGCGTGCGGGGGGCCTTCCAAGGCCCGATGTTCAGCGAAGACCTTTCCTTCCGTGTCGCCTTTTTGGATGAGGCCCGCGATGGCCGCATTTTCAACACGACCCGCGGCATGAATGAGAACAATCTGGACACCACAAATGCGCGCCTCAAAATACGCTGGGAGCCAACCGGCACTTTCAACACTGTGCTATCTGTGAATGGGGCGACCGTTGATCAAGAAGGCCCCGGCCAGCAATTACTGAAAGTGTTGCCGCGCCATCGCGCTGCAATGGAAGTTTTTGACGCCAATGTGGATGACAGTCTTTCCGACGAAAAAAGCCACACCGATACGGAAGGCTATGCAGATCGCGAAACATGGGATGTTACCTCAATCACCAATTGGGACATTCTGGGCGGCGACTTTACGCTGACCAATGTATTGAACTATGCGTGGATGGATGAAGACGTACAGTATGATGCAGACTTTTCGCCCATTCCGTTCCTGCAACTGAACAATGACGAAAATTACACCCAAATTTCAGAAGAGCTACGCCTCACCTCACCCCCCGGTGATGTAGAATATGTGGTTGGGGCATACTTCTTCCAATCCAATGTGATTGCCGTATTTAACGTGACCGACTATTTGGAATTGGCAGAAGTTGGCGAACTTACCGGTGCTGTCGATCAGCAATATGACAATGCCCTGCTTGGCACATTGGCCGGCCAACAAACCCAAGCGCGTATTCAGCTTGATATGGCTTTGGCGGGCTCTGACAGCCCCATCAAAATTGAAAGTTCGTTGACTGATTTTGATCAACTCTCCACCTCTTACGCCTTGTTTGGTCAAGGCACGTGGCACGCCACCGAAGACCTTGCCATAACAGTGGGCTTGCGCGGCACGATTGAACGCAAGGAACTGACCTATGATCATCGTCTGGTGAACGAACGCACGGGTATAGAAGGTGAATTTCCGCCAAACCCCGGTGGCTCCATTGCCTTCCCGGCATTCCAACCGGGCAACGTACAATTTGCGGCGCAAGTGGAACGCAAGGAATATGACATCAGCCCCAAAGTCTCTGCGGCTTATCAGTGGAATGATGACATCATGACTTACATCACCGCCGCGCGCGGATTTAAATCCGGCGGTTTCAACGCCCAAGCCTTGAACCCCGGCGAGCTGGAATATGAGAGCGAAAAATCCAACGTCTATGAAGTTGGCATCAAGTCAACTTTGTTGGATGGTGCAGCACGGCTTAATATTTCTGCCTTCTATTCTGATTACAAGGATCTGCAAACCACGGCCTTTAACGGCACGGGCTTTGTGGTGGTGAACGCAGCTACTGCGCAAATCACCGGCATTGAAATGGAAGGCGGCCTAGCCTTGGCAGAATGGCTGATGCTTTCCTTCTCGGGTGCTTGGACAGATGCTGTGTTTGACAGCTTTCCCGGCGGCCCCTGCCCGGCCGAACTTGGGGCGCAATTCCCCAATTTCCTTACCAACTTTGTCGGCGTGACTTCGCCCGGTTCTTGCGACTTGGCGGACGAGCGCTTGGTAAATGCACCTGAATGGGTGTTCAACGCTGATCTTGGTTTGGACAAGCAATTGTTTGATTGGCCTGTGCGCCTGATTGCGGCGGCTGGTTTCAACTATTCCTCCAGCCAGTTCAACGCCCTTGACCACGACCCGTTTGACATTCGCCCCGGGGCCGTCATCGTGCGCGCACGCCTTGGTTTGCGCAGCGTTGAAGAAACCTGGCATTTCACCATCTTTGGCACCAATTTGACCGATGTGAACGAATATTACACCGGCGCCGACGTCCCCACCTTTGTGGGCTCTCATTTTGGTACACCTACGCCACCGCGCACCATTACCGCGGAATTGGGGTTCAGCTTCTAAAGCACTCAATAGATCACTTCGTGAAAAGGGCGGCCAATCGGTCGCCCTTTTTCGTTGCGGTGCAATCGGCTAGACTTTAGGCAACATTTCAAGAGGGTTCCATGAAACGGGATTTAACGGCCTTTGCCGATACGGAATTTGATCTAGCCATTATTGGCGGTGGCGTTACCGGCGCTACCATTGCGTGGGATGCCACGCTGCGCGGCCTGAAAGTTGCCTTGGTAGAAAAAGACGATTTCGGCCAATGGACCTCGGCTGCCTCTTCCAAGTTGATCCATGGGGGCCTGCGCTATCTCAAGCAAGGGCAGTTCGGCGTGGTGCTGGAAAGCCTGAAAGAACGTTACATCTGGGAAACCATCGCGCCGCATATGGTGCAACCTTTAGCCTTCATGCTGCCCACCTATGGTTGGGGCATGAAGGGGCCGTTTGTGTTGGGGCTGGGCCTGCACGCTTACGACTTTATGGGCAACTTAACCCAAGCACCGCTGGACCCGGAAAAGAAGGTGCCACGGCATCGGCGCATGAACCGCCAAAATACGGAAATCCGCGCGCCCTTCATCAAGCCCGACAAGCTGACAGGTGCCCAACTGTATTACGATTGCCAGATGCTGCATCCCGAACGGATGGTGCTGGAGTGCTTGCAAGGGGCTGCTGCCCGCGGCACGGCCATTGCCAACTACACCGCGGCGACGGGGCTTCTTACTGCCGGAAACGGACAAGTTGAGGGCGTTACCGTGCGCGATGAGCTAAGCGGCGAAAGCCACACAATCAAGGCGCGGCTCACCATCAATGCCGCGGGGCCTTGGGCTGATCAAGTGATGGGCCTTGCCGCCAATGACGGCGATGCACCGTCACGGCGGCTCATCCGTTCCAAGGGTATTCACGTCATTGTGCCCGACACTTTGGGCCTTGGTCTTTCCGAACATGGACACCCGATTGGTATGGCCGTTGCTGCGCAGGGTAGCCACTTCTTTATGATCCCGTGGCGAGACCACATCATCATCGGTACAACCGACACCAAGTTTGATGACGCGCCCGATAGCGTGCGCCCGCTGGATGAAGATGTGGATGCGCTGCTGTCACTGGTGAACGAAGCGCTGCCGGGACTGACCATCACCCGCAAAGATGTTGTGCATGCGTATGCGGGCCTACGCCCCTTGATTGACACCCAAACAGAGGTGGACACCGGCACGGCAGAAGCTGATGACACCTATGGGGCCAGCCGCGCAGCAGAAATATTTGACCACGCGGAAGACGGTCATCCCGGCCTGCTTTCTGCCTTAGGCGGAAAGTGGACCACCTCGCGCCATTTGGCAGAACAAGTGGTGGATCAGGCTGTGGCGGAACTGAGCGCTATCTTGCCGGAATGCTCCACCGCGACCACGCCTTTATTCGGCGGCAATATTCTGCGCTATACCGCTTACGAAAATGCAATTGCCGCCGAACACAAAGGCACGGCAGATGAAGCCACCCTGCGCTATCTGGCCAGCATCTATGGTTCACGCGCACCGGAGATCATCAATTTGATCGAGCCGGGTGATGCCCCCTTGGCGCCGGGGCGTTATGAAGTGCCCGCGCAAGTGCGGCGCGCCATCAAGAACGAAATGGCGCAAAATCTGCGCGATATTGTTTTCCGCCGCACCGGCATTGGCACGCTGGGACATCCCGGCTGGACCGCCCTTGCCGCCATCGCTGCTATTGCCGCGCCCCTACTGGGTTGGGATGAAGCGCGCATCGCGCAGGAAATTGCCGATTGCGACAAGGCGTTCGCCGTGCCCGAAAACGGACTTGGCTGATGGAGCAAAAGATTGTTGCCATTGTTAACCCCGCCTCCAATGGCGGTCGCACGGGCAAGAACTGGGCCGAACTGCATTTGGCGTTGGACCAAGCGCTCAATCGAAGGACACGCACACCCGGCGGCCCGGTAGAGGCTCGTTTCACCGCCGATCGCGGGCAAGCCATTGATCTAACCCGCGAGGCATTGCGCAATGGCGCAACTCAGATCATCGCCGTTGGGGGTGATGGCACAACGAATGAGGTGGTGAACGGCTTTTTCGCCGAAGACGGCACCGACACCGTAATCAATCCTCACGCCTGCCTGTCATTGCTGATGGCTGGTACAGGCGGAGACTTTCGCCGCACTTTCAGCCTTGAAACGCAGCAAGATTTTATTGACGGCATCGCCAATGGCACGCCGCGTCCGCTTGATATTGGACGTTGCGATTTTGTGGCCCATGATGGCATCCCCACCCATCGCTATTTCGACAATATTTTAAGCTTCGGCATGTCGGGGGATGTGTGTATGCGGGTGGATGACGCCACCTGGCAAAAAAGGCTGGGCGGCACGTTCACCTATAATTGGGCCATTGGACGGGCCTTTCTGGCGTGGCGCAATCGGCCCGTGCAATTGGTGGTGGATGGCAAGGATGAGGGCATATTTGCCATCAACACATTAGCCATTTGCAATGGTCGATATTTCGGCTCGGGCTTATTGCCTGCCCCCCACGCCGACCCCTTTGATGGCTTGCTGGATATTACCTGCATTGCCGACACCAATTTGATTGATGTGGCCACCAGCGCAGGTGCCATGCGCAATGGCACAGTGCTGGATCACAAGCGCGTAACATTCAGGCGAGGGCGCAATGTGGAAATTATTCCGCAAGGCGATAGCCCCCTACCCCTGCCCTTTGAAATCGACGGGGAAACCCCCGGCCTTGCCCCCGCAACAGTGCGCCTGTTACCCGGCGCCATTACCTTGAAAATTTAGGAGCCTCCCATGAGTGAAACAGAAACGAATTTCGATCGTTCCTTATTGCGCTGGAATGGCTGGGGCCGCTATAGCAGCGATGCTGGTATTGGCGACCGTCAAGAATTGCTGTTTGACTGGATGGGGGACACCTTAGGCACCGGCAAATTGCCAGAAACGCCCGCGGCCACACTGGAAGAAACAACCCTGCCCCCCATTCAGCTTGGGGCCGATATTCTGAACACCTTGAACACCATTGTCGGGGTCGAGAATGTAAAAACCGACGATTATGAACGCGCCTTTCATGCCCGCGGCAAAAGCTATGCCGATCTGGTTGAAATGCGATCCGGTAATATTGAGTTCGCCCCCGATGCGGTGGTTTATCCCGCCAATGGGGAAGAAGTGCAGGCACTGGTGAACTTCGCCCATGAGAACCGCATTGCCCTTGTGCCCTTTGGCGGCGGTTCGTCAGTCGTGGGGGCGGTGTGGGCCCGCGGCGGGGCCGGCCATTTAGGCGTGATTACGCTGGACACAACGCGCATGGACAAGCTGATCGCGATAGATGAAATCGCCATGACAGCCACATTTGAAGCAGGCATCTATGGCCCGGCGCTGGAAGAAATTTTACAGGCACAAGGTTATACGCTGGGGCATTATCCCCAATCGTTTGAGTTTTCCACGCTTGGCGGCTGGGTATCGGCGCGCGGCGCGGGCCAACAATCCAACCGCTATGGCAAGGCAGAACGCTGGTTGCAAAGCGCCAAATTGGCCACGCCGGGCGGCCATTGGCAAACGGAAGCCTTTCCCGCCTCTGCCGCGGCGGCGAACCTGAACCAGCTTGTGCTGGGCCATGAAGGCACTTTGGGCGTGGTGACAGAGGCCACGGTACGGATCAGGAAAGCGCCCTCCAAGAAGGATTATCGCGGCTATCTGTTTGCCAATTATGAAGATGGCGCAAAGGCTATTCGCCAGATTGCCCAATCGGGTGTTTCAGTTGCCATGACACGTCTGTCTGATCCTGATGAAACCTATTTCTTCGCCAACATGGGTTTTAAGGGCAAAATTTCACCCCGCATTCAAGCGCTGACGCCAAAGGTGCTGAATTGGCTAAAGCTGGGGGATCGTCCGTGCCTGCTATTGGTGGGCTGTGAGGGAGACCGTCGTTCGGTGCGCCATTCGGTTGAAAGCGTGCGCGCCATCACCAAAGCTAATAAGGGTTTTCACCTTGGCACCTTGCCGGGCAAGAACTGGTATAAAGGGCGGTTTCATTCCCCTTTCCTGCGTGACCCCATGATGGATCGCGGCATTGGGTTGGATACGCTGGAAACGGCAACAACATGGTCGAATATGGATACGCTCTACAAGGCTGTTCAATCCGCCATCAAAGATGCGATAGACCGGGAAACGCCAGAGGGCCAATCAGGCATTGTGTTGTGTCACATCAGTCATTCCTACACCGATGGCACCAGTCTCTATTTCACTTTCACCTTTCCGCGCAGCGGCGATGACCCGATGGGCCAATGGCAGCGCATCAAAAAAGCTGCATCTGATGCGATTAATCAAAATGGTGGCACGATCAGCCATCATCACGGGGTGGGTTGGGATCACGAACCGTGGATGGCGGCTGAGAAAGGTGAAATCGGCCTGTCTGCGCTGAAAGCCGTGAAGGCCGCCTTGGACCCCAAAGGCGTTATGAATCCCGGCAAAGTCCTCAAAATGGATTGATCCCCCGCTCACAGCTTCGTGAGGATCACATGCTGGCCACAATTAGACCGCATTCGAGCGGAAAAAGAGAGGCTCAAGCTTGCTGTTAAGAGGGGTAGACATTACCCCGCAGGGCAGGCAAAACAGTTTCTTGCCGTGTGGCTTGGGGGCTGGGAGCCAGAAACGGAACCGATGGAGTGATTTTGAAATGATACGGTGGATCAACGCCTTTTTTCCGGTCGGTGCAACAACCGCGTTTCTCGCGTTTGCCTTGCTTTTGACCGGCAGTATTGCAACCAGCGGCCCCGCATATGCGCAGGACAGCGGCTATAATGACGGCAGCTACGCCGCCGCCGATACCGCTTATCGGCTTGGCCCGGGCGACCGGGTGCGGATCAATGTGTTTGATGAGCCAAACCTTTCAGGCGAATACGAAGTTGGTTCAGAAGGCACAATTGGCCTGCCCCTAATCGGTGAAATGATCGTTGCTGGCTACACCATCCGTGAAGTTGAATATGGTCTAAGTCTAGCCTATCAAGACGGTTATCTGGTCGAGCCGCGCATCTCTATTGAGGTTCTGAACTACCGCCCGTTCTATATTTTGGGCGAAGTGAACAAGCCCGGCTCCTATTCCTATGAAGCGCGTTTGACAGTGCTGAAGGCCATTGTACTGGCTGGTGGTTTCACTGACCGCGCCAACAAGGAAAAAGTTATGTTGACGCGTATTGATCACCTTGGCCAAACGCAATCTTATCACGCGGAAGCCAACACAATCGTGTTGCCGGGCGACATCATTGAGATTGGGGAACGGTTCTTCTAGGACCCGTTTTACAAACGCGGAGGCCGGTCTGGCCAACCCTTAAATGGGTGACACGAAAAGGATAATTTGGGGGCATGAAGGCCAAACTGGATGATCGCGTGATGGCGTTCCTCACCTGGGGCACGATTGCCATGGTGGCGATCACCCCCCTGCCTCTTGCCTCCAACCGGGCCTTGCCGGTAATCCTGATCGTCATCGCCGCTGCCTTGTTGGCGTTGGTGGCCATGATGCCCACACTGCTGAAAGATAAAAGGCGGTTGCGCCGGTTGCGGTTGCCAGTATTGCCAACCACCCTATTTGTTGTGGTTTTGGCCTATATCGCCATTCAAGGCTTGCTGCCCTTGCCATTTAGCCTGGCGCACCCGCTGTGGGCCAAAGCCGCAGCCGCCCTTGGCGAACCAAATTTGCAGGCATATCTATCAATCGATCCGATCAGTACAATTGAACGCCTGCCCTTGTTGATTGCCTATGGCTTTCTTTTCATTGTCAGCTACTTGGCGGCTCGCAGATTTGATCGCCTGTATTTATTGACCATAGCCGTGCTTATAAGTGGCGGCGTATGGCTTGGGCTTTCATTCGCCGATTTTGTCATTAACGCCGATCAACGCCTGTTGGGAGACCCGCGCGCCTATCCCGGGGTGCCGACCGGTCCCTTTGTCAACCGCAACTCCTTTGCGACCTATGCCGGTATGATCGGCACCGGCGGGCTGGTGCTGGTCATATGGACCTTGCAGGGTTCTGCCAACACAACTTACAAAGGCCGCCGGGCGATTGCCGATACTCTAAATGATCAATCCCTACCCATTTTATTCGGGCTGGTATTGTTCGTGGCGGGCATTTCATTGGTAATCATGACAGAATCGCGAGCCGGTTTCAGCGCCACGATGCTGGCGGTGGCGATTGTCGTTCTGTTAGCCGGCACCACGCGGCGCCCAACAGATGTACGCGGTGTAAAACGCAGCCTGTGGCTTCTTCTGCTGATTGCCCTGCTGGCACTTGGGTGGATTTTCATGTTGTTCCGTCTTTCCGGCGAGGGGTTGGACACCCGCTTCACCTTGCTGGATGACGATCTACGTTGGAGCATATTTCAACACATTCTAACGATAATCGAGCAACGCCCGATTTGGGGCACGGGCTATGATACGTTTGAAGCCGCCTATGCGATGACCCGCGGGGCGGAACAATTGTGGCAACCACCACGCATTGACCATGCCCATTCAACCTATCTGGAACTGGCCGTGGAAATTGGCGTACCAGCAACAATCGCCTTGGTGTTGGCCCCTTGCCTGTTGGCTTTAAAGGCAATCGGCGCTGCCCGCAAAGGCGGCCGGGCCGCTATGGCCCCTGCCATGGCGGTGGCCTGGACCGTGTTGTTGGGCATGCATACGGCCGTTGATTTTTCAGCAGAAATGCCGGCCATTGCCGTGCTGTATGCCATTATACTCGGCATGGCTTCCGGTGCCGGGCGCGTGTTGGAAAACCGCCGCTAGCCCTTTACGCTTGACCGGCTGCGGGCTCGGGCCAATGGGTTTCGTCAGGGGACAAATAGAGGCGCAATTGTTCCGCAGCCTCTTGCCTCATGCGGTTTTCATATAAAGTAAGCTGTTGATGCAGTGAGGCGTGAACAGCCCCACTTTCATCCAAGCCGCGCTCGCGCATATATTCAAGATTATAACGCAGTATAATCACGACATTACTGGCAAGCTGATCGGCCTGATTATGCGGCCAATCCAAATCGCCCTTGCGGATCATCGCCTCAAAGAACTGCTGGAATTGCCCAATCGTGCGGCGGTAAATTTCAGGCAGTTCGCGCAACAAAACATCTGTATGTTCCCCATAATCAGCCTGATCGCGATAAAGAAACCGAAATTCGCGAATTTCATGCGCGCATTCAAGCAGAAGAAACGCAAACTCACCCAGCACATTGCCCTTATGCGTTGGCAAAATGCTTAACCGCCGCTCCAAGTGGACAATAAACTGTTCGGTCAACGCCTCCAGCAATACCCGCTTGTTTTTAAAGTGATACCAAAGATTGCCTTCGGCAATGCCCACCTCTTTAGCCAGCGCCGCAATGGTGACATTGCCAAAGCGCTGTTCGTTGAACATACGCTTGGCTGCCACCAATATTCTATCACGGGTATCTCGTGGCATTAAAATTCCACGCGGAACTTGGCCACGATTGTACGAGGCGGGTTGGATTGTGCCATATGGGCACCCAGCGCAATCGGCGCATCGAATGAGGTGATCTTCACAATCTCATCTGACAGATTTTTGCCCTGCACCTCAAAGCTCCACAAGCCATCAGCGTCACGAATGCCCAAGCGCGCCCCAAAAATCCAATGCGCTTCTTGAATGTCCCGCGGATCAAGATCCGGGTCGATATATTCTGTGCCACGGAATGAGGCCGATCCGGCAATCAAGGCAACGCTGTTTGCGATATTGAGCGGAATGGCCCAAATGGCGTTAAGGGATGTTGTCCATTTCGGCGCGCGGAACAATTGCCGGCCCGACAAGTCCGTAAATGTATCCGGCGGCGTATTCACCGGGCCTTGCGGCAAAGTACAACTGCCGGAGCCAAGCTCTGTCGGCGCGAGTGTATGACAGCTTGCCTGTGTGAACTTCACATAAGACGCATCGTTATAACCAACTGACCCGACCAACACCAAACCTTCAAACGGTGAGACCGTGAAATCTGCTTCAACACCACGCACGCGCACTTCTTCCGCGTTGGAGCTTTCAAAGGTGATCGTTTCAAATGTCGTGACCTGATAATCGGTATAGTCGGTCCAGAACAGGCCGACATTCACCCGCGCCAATCCATCAAAAAAGGTTGTTTTAACGCCCGCCTCATAGGTGACAGATGTTTCGGGATCGAACTCCACATCTTCCACCTTGAACGACGCCACATTGAAAGACCCGGAACGGAAACCCTCTGCATAGGTGGCATAGAGCGTAATCTCTTCCATCGCCTCCCATGTAATGGATGCTTTGGGGCTGAAATCTGTGTAGATCGTTTTGGGGAAAATATCATAACCCGGCCCCAGCAATAGCGGGCCCCAAATGATACTGCCTTGTTCTGCGTGCAAATGGGCTTCAAATTCTTTCTTTTCCCATGTGAACCGTCCACCGGCCATCAAGGTAATGTCTTCCGTGATGTGCCATGACGCCTGACCAAAGGCGGCAGCCGACCATGTATCCAAAATACAATAGCAATCGATCAAATCACCATCGAACACATCTACATCGCCACCCAAGGCACCGGTGACAGCATCAAAAATGCCGGACAGCGCATCTGGCACAATAATATCTTGCAAGATTTGCGTGCCGATATCCCGCAGCAAAAGACCACGGCCATAGGCATCGGAATGGGAGCGGAAACCAAACAACCCAGCTACATATTCCAGCTTGCCCGGCGGCGATACGACCTTCAGTTCTTCTGTGAACTGCCAATATTCATTGTTGAAGCCAAATTCGTTCAGCGGAAAGGCCGTAGCTTCCAAATCACCACCCGAAACATCGGCATAATTACCGAAGGAGGACACGAAGGAGAAGGCATGATCTTTCCAATCCAGATTCGCCTCAAGGGACAAGATATAGCCATCCCCTATGGCTGATGATCCATCACGCGACGAACCGCGGCGATCAAAATCGTCTTCAAAATTGGGGTCTTGTGTGCGGAAGATGATTTTCCATTCTTCCGGCGTATAGGTTTGTTCTGTCGATGCCCATTGCCCGAAGTGGTAGTCAAAGTAACTTGCATTCATTGTGACCGAAAAGCTTTCAGAAATATCGAACAACAGCTTGCCGCGCAGATGCAGCGTTTCCTTGCCGCCAATCGGCACATTTGGGTCAAACAGGTTTTCTGTATGGGGTGCAACTTCGCCGTAAGAACCGGCAAGGCGGAACGCGACTTTGTCGCCGATCAGCGGGCCCGTAACCATGCCGCGCACTTCCTTGGTTTCAAGCTGGCCAATCGTGCCTTCTGCCCTAAAGCCCCATTCATATTGCGGCTTTCCCTGGGTGACGTTGATCACGCCAGCAGGTGAATTTCGGCCAAACAGCACACCTTGCGGGCCTTTCAAAACCTCGAGCCGTTCTACATCCAAAAAGCCTGCGCGCAGAAACTCAACCCGCGCCACATAGACATTATCGAACATATAGGCGACAGCCTGTTCGGCCATCACGTTCACTTCCGAGGTGCCGACCCCGCGCATATAAACGGTGAACCAATCAGTGTTCACGGAGATATTGGGCACCAGCAACGCCAGATCATTAAAGTTGTTGACCCCCGCATCGCGCATATCTTCACCCGACATAACCGACATGGAGATCGGCACATCACGCACGTCTTCTGCCCGGCGCTGGGCGGTAACAACCACCTCATCCATCAACATGCGGCGGCGTTTTTTCTGCGGCTCTGGCGGGGTGGCGGCGGCAGGCGCGGCCTCACTCGCGGTATCGTTCGTTAGTTCATCAAGTGCTTCATTTTCTTGAGCTTGCGCCGCACCAATAACGACGCCCGCCAACATCAATGACGTTGCAAGCAATATACGCATAGAGGTAACCCCTTCTAACCCTTTACAAGTCCCACATCTCTTTTAACGAGCGCCGCCAACCTTATATGGCCATGTCAGCGCCCAAGAGTTTCTCATTATTATTTCTTGTGTACGATAACAGGAACGCTTTCCCATCCCATAACAAAATTTGATTCCACACGCTGTGGTTCACCAACCAGCTCAATATCCGAAAAGCGCTTGAGGATTTCTTCCCACAATACGCGCAATTGCATTTCCGCCATGCGGTTGCCCATGCAGCGGTGAATACCAAAACCGAAGGACACGTGGTGGCGGGCATTTTCCCGATCAATGATGAACGCATCAGGATTTTCAATCACTTCATCATCGCGATTGCCCGACACATACCACATGACCACGCGATCACCCTTTTTGATCTTGTGGCCTTTGAAATCAATATCTTCCAGCGCAGTGCGACGCATATGACCCAAGGGCGTTTGATAGCGAATAAGCTCAGACACCATATTCGTTACCAAGGACGGATCGGCCTTCAGCTTGGCAAACTCACCCCGATTGCGATTTAGATGCACAATACCGCCCGACATGGAATTACGGGTGGTATCATTGCCCCCCACAATCAACAGCATCAAATTACCCAAAAACTCCAACGGATCATTAATCATATCCTTGGTGTCAGGATTGTTCGCCATAAGCGAGATGAAATCAAAATTAGGATCATCCTGCCCGGCGCGTTCCTGCCAAAGACGCATGAAATATTCCAGGCATTTCAGCAGTTCTGTTTCGCGATATTCCTGCGTGATGTCGGGGCGGCCTGTTTGTTCGCCCGTGGCTGCAATATCCGACCAATAGGGCAGCAAATGACGATCTTCAAACGGGAAGTCAAACAGGGTGGCCAGCATTTGGGTGGTTAGTTCAATCGATACCTTTTGCACCCAATCGAATTCCTCCCCAATTGGCAGGCTATCCAAAATTGCCCCGGCGCGCTGGCGGATCAAATTTTCCATATCTGAAAGCTGCTTGGGGGCCACCGCCGGCGTTGCCGCACGGCGCTGATGGTCATGCTTTGGCGCATCCATCGCGATGAACATGGGGGGATTAAAGTCTGCCGGTGCATCACCGATGACAATATTGCCTTGGGAGGAGAAAACCTGGGGGTTGGTTTCTACAGCGACAATATCGTTGAACTTGGTGATCGACCAATAAGGGCCATGATCACTTGCAGGGCAGTAATGCACCGGCGCTTCGGCGCGCAAACGCCGAAAGAATTCACCATGCCAATCATTCTTGAAATACTCGGCCTTGGAGACATCCAGCGTTTCCAAAGACATGGACCACGGGTCCGGTTGGCCCGCGGCCACTTCTAGCGCAGATTGTGCAGACATGATTTTTCCCTGTTGTTAGGCTTGGCACCCTATTAATGGGGTATGTACCCTAAAAAACCCGAGTACGCAACAAAGAAGTCAGATTGTCGCAAAAATGTCCGCGCTACAAAAAAGGGGCCGCGTCAGCGACCCCTTCAGAAATTCACGATACTTCAAAAATCAAATGAAGTCGATTGACCCCGACCCACCCAGGGCTGTGATAAAGGCATCCCCATCATTGAAGTTGCCATTATTGCCGTAAAGCGATGTATCAACATCCTGATCCAGCACGATGGTAAGGGCTGATTCGCCCCCGAACGAGACGTTAATAACATTGCCTGCAGCGCCATCGACAGACGCAAACCACCGAGCATTAAGCAGACTAAACGTATCGTATTCCGCTACAAAATCAGCTTCTGAATCGATGCGACTGGTAGCACTGCTAAGATCGATAAATTGCAGCACATCCTGCCCAACTGCGAATTGCGCCGTTGCGCTGCCCAACAGATCCTCCAGCTCAGCGGCCAGGGGATCATTGGTGCCAATTTGGTCAGCACCATTTATGTGGGTCCAGCTATCTGCTGCGTCGTCTGCTGCACCGGAATTAATGTCCACAACATAAGTGTTTACATCTATGCCATCGGAGAAATCAAGCATGAGATCGTCAGCCCCATCACCCAACCCACCACGCAATGTGTCAGAGCCGGCGCCACCTAGCAGCACATCAGATCCCGCATCACCCAACAGAACGTCATTACCCGCGCCGCCGGAGAGCGTGTCATCACCAATCCCTGCTTCTAGGAAATCATTGCCGTCATCGCCGCGCAATTCATCATCGCCATCTGCACCGCCGATGGTATCGTTACCATCACCACCCAAGATGACATCATCGAACTGGCCGCCAATGATGAGGTCATTGCCGCCAAAGCCATGAATTTCTGACCCTGCGGCATTGGTGCCTGTAATAGTGTCATTATGGTTGGTCGCCAGAATACCGCGGAAATCATCAGACGTTGATTCCGTATTGCCGAAACCATCATCGGTAATGGTCATGGTCGCAATATTGATATTGATGCCATTTGATGGGCCGGAAACGGGGAAATCCGCTGGCCAAAACGCGCTTGGATCGAACACCAAGAAATCCATATCGGCATAAAGATCCAATACTTGGCCGCCCATACCATCATCTACCAGCAAACTCCCGCCTTCGAGGAAATTATCAACGCCATCCCCGCCATAGAAGAAGTTGTCATGCTGATCGCCTCTGAATCTGTCTGTTTCTGAGCTACCCAAAATCATTTCAACATCGATGATCAAGTCTGTGCCGTTGTTGACACTTCCAATTGCACTAATAGCGGCGATGGGAGCATCTTTCTGAAAATCATCCGACGTATCGCCCGGTGTGCCATTATTGTTCACATTATCTACCCCAAGGTAGAAAGTGCCCCCGTTCAAGAAGCCGAGATAGGCATCAAAGCCGGTGGTACCATCATCAGCATCCCGAATATCTTCGCCAGTTGTGCCATTGGCGAAATCATCGGCATCGAAATCACGGCCATCGCCATCGATCAAATCATTCCCGGCAGAGCCGATGAAGAACTCAGGGTTGAAGATTTCCTGATTGGCTCCATCATAGATCAAGAAGGTTGGCCCATAGGTGCTGGTGCCAATTTGATACCCCTCCACATTGGGGTCCAGCACTTCATACATGCCGTCTTTACCGATCAAAATATCATCATTGGCGGTGCCAATAACGCCGTTGGCAAAGAAAATTTGATCCCGCACCCCGGCAATATTGCCCAAGGCAAAGGGGTTAAAGTTGCGATCCAAGGCGTGGAACAGCACATCGGAATTTGCATCGAAGAAGATGCCATCCAGATCAAGCACGATACCTAAATTGTTCTCCAGCGCAACAGCGCCATAACCAACCAAGTTGTAGCTAATTGGTGCACCGCCATGCAGCACATTATCACCCAGCCCACCGAAAAGTTGATCACGCCCCAGGGCCGACCCCACGAGCATATCATTGCCATCGCCGCCATCGAGGGTTTGAAGGGCTAGGCCATCCGCCCCAAGATCAGCACGGCCTGCCAATGTGGGGTGCGGTGCCTCATCCACCAACTCATCCGGCATTCTGAAACGCACGCTAGGTGCCAGCGCGGCACCGGCAGGATCATTTGCGCGGGCGACAAAATCATTAACAAATGTATTGACGCCTTGCAGACCATTGGTGAAATCGAATGTGACGGACGGATTGGCGTAATCATCTTCGCTTTCGTCCACTGTAGTGGTGGCAAGATCATCTACCAACGCCCCCAGTGTGGGAATGGCAAGCGCAGACCCACTGGCAAAGATCAAATCATTCTCATCACCGCCGAAAATGATTGCTTCGCGCCCGAAGCCACCCACCAGAACATCCGCGCCATCACCGCCTAACAGAACATCCTCTCCCTGCATGCCGAACACAAGGTCATCGCTAGTGCCACGCCCCTCAAAACCATCATCGCCCGGCCCGGCGAAGAATTCAAAATCGCCATCGAGCGCCCGAACAAAGTCATCCCCGCCAAGACCATAGAAGCTGATAATTTTTTCACCGGCGGAAACACGTACTTCATCCCGCAGCCCCGTGCCGATATAGCGTTCAATCCCGCGGATGTCATCTACATCGCCATGGCCATCAGTATAGACCCGGTCTATGACCGAGAAAATCTCGAGAGCAATACCATCTATAACATTCGCAAACTCTGTGCCGGTGATGGAGGTAAAGTGCCCCATATCTTCCGACAAGATGTGTTCAAAGCGTACCACATCCACATTTTCAAGGCCGTTTTCATCCAGCCCGCTGCCACCGCGAATATCATCATCGCCTTGGCCGCCTTCAAACACTTGGCCGTTTTCATCGCCGATCAACACGTCATCGAAAGCGGTACCGATCACCCCTTCAATGCCAGTGAAATTATCAACGCCCGACAGCGGATCGACCGCCACCCCGGTGACAAAGTTTACGTTCACGCCCGCATTCACGGTCGCGCCGCCCACGGCCACGCCCATATAAGACAGGATAGAGAAGGCATCACCGCCATCGATGATGTCGTCACCGCCATTTGGCGCAATCACCTCGATCGCCGTATCAGGCGTGTAGGGCATGGGGGCAAAGGTTTCCAAGCCACGATTAAGCGCAACACGCATATGCCCGGTGCTGCCTTTTACAATATCGTCTGAATTTGTGCCGTAAAAGGCGTTGATGCCTGACTTGCCCGCATCACCGAAGGTTTCATCGGTGTTGCGCAGCTCGAACACATCAGGGGTCACTTCAAACTCTTGCAAAGCGATGCCTGTATCAAAATCCACGATAACACGCGTGCCATCGGGCAAAGCTGCTGAATAATCAAGAATATTCAGGCCGGATGAATGGGCAAAAATGGCGTTATTGCCTGTACCCGGCGTAAAGCGCATATCGCCTGCGCCGCCATCGGAATACAGAATATCATTGCCCCCGCCACCATTCAGATGGGATTGACCATAGCGCGCAAACAGCAGGTCATTGCCGCCGCCGCCAAACAGTTGATCGCCTTCCTCAAAAAGGCCCAGCGGGTTGTTCGGATTATATCCAAGCGCGGTCGGATCAATACGCGCTCCGATCAAAATATCATCATCGCCGCCGCCACGCATGGTTTGCGCGGCCAAATTGCCAACCAGATAATCGTTGCCGCCTGTACCTGTCGAATCTGCATCCCCCACCAAAAGCGGGCTCAGCAAATCGAAGGTCAGGGTTTCAACCTTTGTTTCGCCAGAAGAATCCGAAAGCTCGACGGTCAGGTCAATCACGTCTGCATTGGTGACACGGTCACGTTTGCCGAATTCAATATCGTCTTCCAAGGTACCGTCATTGACGGAGCCTGGATCAAGCAACAGGTAAGCAGCATTGGTTGTAACCAAGGCTTCGTCATCGGTGAAATCATTACGATCCTCACGCACAGACACGCTATCATCGTTCTCAAACAGATCTGTTACATCGGCATCCGGTTTAGGATTACCGCCGGTGTCACGCGCGATGGCGCTGGTAACAATAAGCGATAGCACCTCGCCTGCATCCGGATCTTCAAGACCGAACCGCACCATTGGCATTTGGAACGGCAAGTCTTTGGCCAGCACGGAAATCGTCTCATGCGTAAGGGTCGGTGCCTCATTCACATCCGTAATATTGACGGTGAAGGCTTCTTCATCCTCATTGCCACCTGCATCAGTTACGCGGATAAGCAGATCGGTTGATTCCAGCGATTCAAAATCAAGGATGCTGGCATCAACAACCGTGATTTCGCCTGTGGCCGAATCAATAGCAAACGCATCCTTATGAATACCGCCAAAGATTTCGAACGTGTGCGGTGTTGGATCATCATCATCAATGATCTGCACCGTGCCCACAACGGTATCAACCGGTGAGTTTTCTTCCACATCGGCGGATTGGTTCGGCACGATGGTAACGGCATCCTCGCGACCCTCAACCGTAATGGTGAGAGTGCGGGTAACGGTGGTGGTGCCATCGCTCACATCATATTCAAACACCACATCTTCCGACGTGCCTTCCGGCAAATCAGAGAAGAGATTGGTATCAAACGACAGGGTGGTACCCACAAATGAGTGAGAAACCGAGCGCCCATCAGTGCGTGTCAGGCCAGAAATCGTCAGGCTGTTGCTCGTATCCGGATCGGATTGCAGCGGCGCCAAATCAATGGAGTAAATACCCGCATCTTCGTCCGTATCATCCGCATGGGCCGACGCATCCGGGGCATCGTTTATCCCATTAATCGTGATATTGACGGCGTTTGCCGTCGATGTCGCGGCATCATTCACGTTGTAATCGAATGTTAGAATAACGTTCTCGCCAGCGGCCAGATAGTTGTACTGCGCCGGGTCAACCAGCAGGAAATCACCCACGGTTTCAAACACAACAGGGTTCGCGCCCGTATCCAACGATACGCTCAGATCACTGACAGTCAGCAACGGTGTTTCATTGTCGTCCGGGTCGGTTTGTCCGTCCAGCAAATCAATTTGCAGTTTGGCGGCATCTTCGTTCGACAGCACATTTATCAGATCTGTTTCAGGCGCATCGTTTTCACCGGTCACGGTCAAGGTCAGCGTGTTGGAAACAGATGTCGTGCCATCGTTCACATCATAGGTGAATTCGAGCACAACCTCTTCACCATCGGGCAGATTATTGAACTGCCCCGGATCAATGGTGATATTGTTGCCGCTGATCGTGAAGGCCACATTGTTTGGCCCACCTGTTTGCTGCACATTTTGTGCAGTCAACGCATCATTATCAACATCGGTTTGGCCTGCCGTCAGGTCGATGGCACCGGGGGCATCGTCCTCACTTGCTGTTCGCGTAATCGGCGCAACTACTGGCGCATCATTCACATTGGTAACGTTCAGCGAAACCGTGCGCTCTTGTGAATTCGCGGTGCCCTGCTCGAACACTGTGTAAACAAGATCGCCTGCATCCCCGAAGAAATCGGGCGCCCCCTCGAAGGTGAGCCCAGAAAGTTCCGTCGTAGAAACAAACTCACCGCTATTCACTACATCGCCATTGGCTTTGCGCACAGTGCCGGAACCCGGCACCTGGGTGATGAACACCGAAATTGGGTCGCCTTCTGCATCTGTCGGCTCTTGTATATTCAGCGCGATGCTGGAATCTTCCGGCAGCGTAACGGTCTTGTCGCCTTCAAGAACCGGCAACGCATTGGTCGTTATATCAGCCGCAGAGCCATTGGAGGCGATCCGCACAGAGACATTGGCGCCAACATCAACACCCAAAGCTGCATCGGTTGGGCTAAGGCCAAACTTGGTGCGCCCGGCGTCTGTCAGCTCCAAACGGCCATTCACAACCTGAAGATCACTTGCGGTAAGATTGCTGCCATTTTGCCCGTTCACGCTCAAAACGCGGATCACATCTTCTTTGCCACCAAAGTCCAAAATGGAATCGCCAGCGAAATCTTCTGCCGTGCCGATGAAAATATCCACACCGCCCGCACCCGTTGCAATATCGGTGCCGGAACCCATAGTAATAGTATCGTTTTCACGCGTGCCGCGAATAGTGCCCCCGGCTGGGTCGGCAACAAGATCAAGACCTTCTTCGTCCTGTGCATTATTGAAATCTGCCAGCTCAACAATTGTGGCGTCAAACTTACCAGCAACGCCGATATTGTTGCCATCCACAACGCTCAACGTATCCGCCAAAGCAACGCCGAATAATTCATCGGCCGCGCCGTTTACAATTTTCAGCGTACCGTTGCCGGACAACCCGACCAAGGAGGCAGGCAGATCATCAACCGTATCGATGGATGCGGTAACGCCGCTACCCAGAATAATGCGGTTAAAATTAGAAAGATTGGAAAGGCTGGTAAGATCAACCTCAACCGCGCCACCGTCAGAAACGATTTCCAGAACCGAGGTGCCGTCGCCCACCAAAGAGGAAATATCGCCGCCATTACCTTCCAACTGACCTGCAGAAACGGTCAATGTGGAATTCACCAAAATGACCTGAACATTGGCCAATTCAAGCTGGCTCAAATCCACATCACCAAAGATAACCACGGTATTAGCGCCCGCGCCACCATCAATGGTTTCACCCGCAATCACGTCTGAGATCGTGTGACCATTCAGGTCGGACAGATCAAGCACACCGGAAAGATCAAGCCCGGTGCCCTGTACATTTGAAATGTCATCAGCAGTGTACTGGCCAGCACTTGTCGTGCCGACAATAACGAACACATCGTTACCCGCACCACCATCGGTTGCATCTTGCCCTTCACCTGGGCGAATAACGTCGTTGCCTGCACCGCCGTTGATGGTGTCATTACCCGCACCACCATCAATCTGATCCGCGCCCGCGCCGGTTGTAATATTGTCGTTACCCCCCTGCCCATCGACGCTCAGATTATCTGTTGAGGCACCTTGCGCCAGCGTATCGTCATTCGGGGTACCGGTAAAAGTGTTGCCTACCTGGGTAAAACCCGCACCGGTGGGCGTCGTACCGCCGCCACCGCCGCCGCCAAGCGCATCACCAAGTGAATCACCGCCGCTGCTACAAGCCGCCAATGGGGCCAGAGAAATCAGCGCTGCCGTTTGGCTGGAGCGCTTTGAAAGCCGCAATCGCGCGACTGACCGCACAACATATGATTCCGCAATCAGCCGTTGGCGAAGGTCGCCCCACAGTTTCGTATCACTCATAACGATGTTCCTCACTTGAAATCCCCTCGGTAGGTCGACGCCCAATTCGACCCGTGACTATGTCACTTGGTTAGTTACTGCCGATTCTAATGCCCCGCTTGGCCCATTGTCCAGCCAAACTTCGTCCTCAATATGAAAGATTTTGACTCGTATTGCACATATGTTTCAGGCATATATCGCTGATATTTTTCAAATGACGCTCATTATTGCGGGACAATGTGAGTAAATTCCGGTTTGGCGCGCAGCAAATGCGTTTTCCGGGTGGTGAGGGAGATTTGCGCATGGCTCAGTCAGCCAATGCAGCGGATGGAGAATTACGCTCTATTTTAATGCGGGCACGCAGTTCATTTTGGGCTGTCGCGGGTTTTTCTGTCGTGGTGAACCTGCTGATGCTGGTTTCGCCGATCTACATGTTGCAGTTATATGATCGGGTCCTAACCAGTGGCAGCGAACAAACGCTGATACTTTTAACGGTTATTGCCCTATTTCTACTCGGCACGTTGGCCCTGTTGGATGCAATGCGGGCACGTATCATGACACGGATTGGCGTGCGTTTTGAGGCAGATATAAAGGGCCGCATTTTCGACCGCGTTCTGCGACGAGTGCTCGTTTCCGGCTCCAGTGCCGGTGGCGCGCAAGCCATGCGCGATTTGGAGCAAATTCGCCAATTTTTGAGCGGCACAGCCATTTTTGCACTGTTTGATTCCCCCTTCACCCCCCTGTTCCTAATCTTGATTTTCACCATGCATCCCTTGTTGGGCATGATTGCCTTGATTGGGGCGATCCTGATTTTCACCATTGCTTACATGACAGAGATGCTGTCTCGCAAAGAAGTGAGGGCCGCGGGCGCACTCTCGATTGCCTCCAACAACTTTATGGACGCGGGGCTGCGCAACGCAGACGCCCTTGAAGCCATGGGCATGTCGGAAAACGTATCCGGCATATGGCGCAAACGGCACGACCCTGCGGTTGCCCTGCAAGCCCGCGCCGCCAATAAGGTATCCAGCTTATTGGCGCTATCCAAAGCAATCCGCTTCTCGCTTCAAGTGCTGATTTTGGGCGCTGGCGGCTGGCTTGCCATTGAACAAGTGGTCACGCCGGGCGTCATGATTGCCGCCTCTATCATTATGGGGCGCGCTTTGGCCCCGGTCGAACAGGCCATTGGGGCATGGCGCGGCATCGTGCAAGTGCGGGCCGCTTACAGTCGTGTCGACGAACTATTGACAACAATGCCGGATCGAACCGAAGGCACCGATTTGCCAAACCCGAAAGGCTTGCTGGAAGCCGAAAATGTTGTAGCCGCTTTGCCCGGCATGACGGAGCCCCTGATCAAGGGCGTTTCACTTAAGGTCGAGCCCGGCCAAATACATGGCATTATTGGCCCCAGCGGGGCCGGAAAATCTACACTTGGCAGACTTCTCGTCGGGGTATTGCCCACTGTACGTGGCGCGGTGCGTTTGGATGGGGCAGAACTCATCAATTGGCATCCAGAGCAACGCGGCCGTCATGTGGGTTATCTCCCCCAAGATGCGGCCTTGTTTGATGGCACAGTTGCCCAAAATATCAGCCGGTTTGACCCGGAAGGCACCGACGATCAGATCATCACCGCCGCTCAGGCTGCCGGTGTCCACGATATGATCCTGCGCTTGCCACAGGGCTATGACAGTGCCGTCGGCGAAGGGGGCAGCAATCTGTCCGGGGGCGAACGCCAGCGTATCGCATTGGCACGCACCCTCTACAAAGACCCCGTATTGCTGGTGCTGGATGAACCGAATGCCGCGCTTGATGCAGAAGGCCAGCAAGCCTTGGCGCGTGCCATTCTTAATGCCAAAAAACGCGGCGCTGGCATTGTATTGATTACGCATGATGTTCGCTTTGCTTCCATCGCCGACCAACTGACGGTGATCAAGGAAGGCGCTGTTAGCCTGTCAGGCCCGAGGGATGAGGTTTTGGCGCGCACCACCAAACGGGCAAATCCTCCAGCTCAACAGGTGACCCAACAAGCAGCGCAAACCGACCCCACTCAACCTACCGCACCGGAGGCCAACTAAATGGCCGAAAAAATAGTTCTGGACGACAAGCTACTCAGCGATCTTGAAAACGACGGCGAAGATAAACTGCTGCGCTATGGCGGAATAGCCGTATTGGGCACGCTGTTCATCTTCGTTCTGTGGGCCATATTTGCCCCCCTTGCGCAAGGGGTTATCGCGCAAGGCACTGTCAGCGTTGATAGCAAGCGCAAAACCATTCAGCACCTTGAAGGCGGAATTGTTTCTGCTATTCATGTGCGCGAAGGCGATGTTGTCAAATCCGGTGATGTGTTGGTTGAACTGGACGACCTGCAATCGCGGGCGCGCCGTGATCTGATCTCAACCCGTTACTACGGCAACGCCACCATGATTGATCGCCTGAAGGCAGAGCGCGCAGGTGCCCGCAAGGTGCAATTTTCGGCAGATGTGAAAGCCGCGCAGACAAATCCCGATATTGCAGATCTTGTGCGCGAACAGGAAGTCTTGTTCAAGGCACGCCGCGCCCAACTGGACGGCCAAGTGCAAATTTATCGCCAGCGCATTCGCCAATTGCAACAGCAGATCGAAGGCTTGATTTCGCAGCGAGAAGCCGGTGAACAATCGCTGGCCCTGTTGCAAGACGAACTGGACCGCTCCTTGCCACTTTATGAAAAAGGGATTGTTGATCTACCAACCATCTCTAACTATCGGCGCGAGATCGCGCGCACTCAAGGAGATATCGGGCGCATTGCTTCTGAGATTTCATCCGCACGCGTTGCGCAAGGCGAAGCCGAGCTGGAAATCATCCAGATCAAAAAGAACTTCGAACAAGAAGTCAGCGCGGAAATTTCGGCCGCGCAGGAAGAATATTTTGATTTGAAAGAACAATTGGGCGCCAGTGAAGATGTGCTGAAGCGCACCCAAGTGCTGGCACCGCAATCAGGCACAGTGTTGGCGTTGGCGGTTCATACCATTGGCGGCGTTCTGCCCCCCGGCGAGCGCATTTTGGATATTGTGCCCGATGATGATCTGGTTGTGATCGAAGCGCGCATTCGTCCGACAGATGTCGACAATGTGTCGGTCGGCCAATCTGTCCGCATCCGGTTCACCGCTTTCAAGCAGCGCAGTTCGCCGGAACTAACCGGGATCGTAGACAATATCGGCGCAGACGCTTTGGGTGACAGCGAAACAGGCGAGTCATTTTACCTTGCTCGGATCATTGTGCCAGAAGACGAAATTGCTCGCCTCGACAAGGTTGAAATTGTTCCCGGCATGCCTGCCGATATTATGGTAGAAGGCGAAAGCCGCACCCTGCTTGAGTATTTGCTCGATCCGGTAGAGGATGTGGTCTCCAAAGGGTTGAAAGAAGAGTAGCGTATGTCCCCATACACAAGACACCAGTTTGGAAAATTTGCCCGCACAGCAGGGCTTGCCGTTTCGCTTGTTACGGGGCTTACCATCGGGCTCGTGTGTTCCCCTGCCCTCGCCCAGGCCCAAACAGTTCTTTCATTGAAAGATGTTTTGGACCTTACGCTGAACAACGACGAGCGGATATCAGCCGCACGTTATGGTCTCGACGCCTCCCGCCACGAGGCTGATGCGCTGCGGCAAGGCGAACGGCCAAATGTTCGCGGCCGTGGCAGTCTATCGCAAATCTATGACGATGACCCCTTCCGTCGTGATGGCGAATTTTATTCCGTAGGCGTAGAAGCCACACAAACTGTACTTTCCTTCGGTCGCAACAGCGCCGCCAGAAAATCCGGTGATGCCGGGATATTGGAAGCCGACGCCGATTTTCAACAAATCGGACAGGAGGTCGCCGCTGAAACCGGCTCTGCCCTTGTGGCCGTACTCACGGGCTCACATACATCCGGTCTTTGGAACAGCCATGTTCGCACGCTCGAAAAACAATTGGCAGATGCCCGGGACAAGACAGAACAGAACATCGGCGCCATCTCTGATCTACGCGATATCCGGGCGCGTTACGCAACCGCACGCGCAGGCGCATTGAACGCCCGGGATGAATATCGCGCTGCCCGCACAAACCTGTTCACATTGATGGGCATAGAAGACAAAGGCCAGCAATTTACTTTGTGGCCGGACGGAGAAGGCAAAAGCGAGGGACTTTTATCCAGCCTGAATGGATTAACCATCGCAGCGACAAGGGCAAACCCCGTACTGTCTTCCGTGCGCGCCGCCCGCCAAAGGGCCGAGGCCGAATTTGATCGCGCGCGCAGCGAATTGTATCCAAAACTTGACATCACGGGCTCCGCCAATACCGGGGCCATTGATGGTGATGACACCTCATCAGCAACGATCGGCATCGCCGCCACCATGCCCCTGTATGAAGGGGGTGCATTGCGCGCCCGGGTCAAACGTACCAAGGCGCAACTCGCCGCCGCAGAGGCGCGCGAAAGCTATATTTTGCGTACCCTCAATACCCGGTTGGCAAATCACTGGCGGTCACTAAATGCCGCGCGCCATGCGCATAGCGAATGGGAAACAGCTCTGGCAGAACGCAGACAAACAGTGAGAGAAACCAAGCTGGAAGTCGATCAAGGTCTTAAACCCGTAGGCTTGCTTTACGACCTTGAAGAAGACGCCTTGTCAGATGCAATCACGGTGATCAAGCGCCGTTATGGATTGGTTGATCAATGTATTCAATTACTCGCCGTCGCAGGGTTGTTGAGTGCAGATCAATCAGTTGAATGCGTTGTTGCTGGCGCGCCGATTCGAGGCCAAAAACCGTCTTCTGCAAGAGAGCTGCGGGAAGGCCGCGCCGCGCCGATGCAAAACTGGAAGGTCGCGCACGACGCGCCGCAGAATGAAGCCCCCGCCTTCGCCGTTGCCTCGCAACCGGCCCCTGGTGAACGCTCGGTGCCTACAACACCGAACCAAACCGCTGAAACCAAGCCTCAAACAACCCCATCTCGAACCGTGGAAACACCGGCACAAGTACATAGTGAACCGGCACCAACCACTAAGGCACCTGTGGAAACCTTACCACCAGAAAACGCTGCGAGCCGCACCCCGAATATGGCTGAGGCGCCAACAGCAAGCAACGCCGCCGCTGGTGATCGCGGCTCCCTAACGCTTGATCAAATGATCGCCGCAACACTCGCGAACGAGCAATAGGCGCAGCAATGAACGTTTTGCTGGTCATTGAAGCCGCCGATGGGGGCTGCGGATTGCATGTGCTTGATCTTGCTGCCGGGTTGGCCAAGCGCGGCCACAAAGTAACACTTGTTTATTCCCCCCTGCGCGCCGGAGATTGGTTCATTAAGGCTGCGCACAAACTACCCCTTCATCGTTGCGAACCACTCGACATGGCATGGGCCGTTGGCCCGTCTGATCTCACTACCTATTTTAGACTACGGCAATTTGTTAAGCAGTACGGGCCGTATGATATAATCCATAGCCATAGCTCTAAGGCCGGGGCGTTGTGTCGAGCCCTGCCCAAACGCTACGCCAAGGCGACAATATATACGCCCCACGGCATCCGCACCATTGATCCAAATTTGGGTGATCTGCCGCGATTTATATATGGCACGATTGAGAAAGTTCTAGGTCGCTGGCGCAGCGACGCTCTCATTCCTGTCAGCATGGTCGAAAAGGCACATATCGACGATGCTGGCATGGCTCCAAACCGGACATATCTGGTGCATAACGGTCTGGCAAAGCACATGCCCCTTTCGCGCCGTGATGCCCGCAGGGAGATGGGTATCGAAGAAAGCGAAGTCATTGCCGGTTTTGTTGGTCGCCTCGCTGATCCCAAAAACCCCGCCCGCTTTGTGGAGGCGGTGAATATAGCCCGCGAAAGTGCACCAAGTTTGCGAGGCATCGTGATTGGGGATGGCCCCTTGAAAGCCAGCGCAGAAGAAAAAAACACCCAACATGCCGTTTCTTTTTTGGGGGCCCGCAAGGCCGCGGCCCTTATGCCCGGCTTTGATTTTCTGGTTATGACCAGCAGCTATGAAGCCATGCCATACACGTTGCTTGAGGCGCTTCACGCCCGTTTGCCGATCATTTCAACACGTGTTGGCGGAACGGCAGAAACGATCATAGAAGGCGAAAACGGCTACACAATCGAAGTGGATGCCCCCCCCAAAGCCCTTGCTGACACAATCACCTCGCTCGCATTGGACAATGAAAAGCGGGCAACTTTCGCCGCGGCTTCTGCCAAGTTGGCACAGGCCCGGACTGACGACACGATGGTCGACGCCACATTGGAGGTATACGCGCAGGCCATGGCGAATCGGCGCAATTGACGTCTCGCCCCGCCGATGTGCTAAAACCTAACCATCAATGTTGGGGGACGATTGATGGGCAACATCACCAAAAAATACGACAATGAGGCGAAAGCCATCGTCGCAGAAATGTCTGTGGCCGAGAAAGCTGGCCTTTGTTCCGGCGCAACCTTTTGGACTATGAAGGCGATAGAACGCCTCAACCTGCCAGAAATCATGTTGACCGATGGCCCCCACGGCCTGCGCAAGCAGGCGCAAGGCAATGATCATCTGGGCCTCAATGCCTCTGTGCCTGCCACCTGTTTTCCCACCGCTGTGGCCTTGGCTGCCAGTTGGGACATCGATCTGCTGCATGAAGTCGGTGTGGCGCTGGGCGAAGAATGCGTGGCCAATGATGTCGCCGTGCTGCTTGGCCCCGGTGTGAACATGAAGCGGCACCCCCATTGCGGCCGCAACTTTGAATATTTCAGTGAAGACCCTTTACTGGCAGGCGAACTGGCCGCTGCCATGATCAACGGCGTGCAATCCCAAGGGGTTGGCACCAGCATGAAGCACTATGCCGCCAACAATCAGGAAAAGGGCCGCATGGTTATCGACACGATTGTTGATGAACGCACATTGCGGGAAATCTACCTCACCGCCTTTGAAATCGCGGTAAAGAAAAGCCAACCCGCCACCATCATGTGTGCCTACAACCAAGTGAACGGCACCTATTGTTCCGAACATGATTGGCTGCTCAATCAGGTGTTGCGCGATGAATGGGGCTATGAAGGCTTGGTCGTCACCGATTGGGGGGCTGCCAATGATCGCGTGATGGGGCTTGAGGCCGGGTTGGACCTTGAAATGCCCTCCAGTGGCGGCATGAACGATAAGAAGATTGTGGCCGCCATTGAAGACGGTTCGCTGTCAATGAATGTTCTGGACAAGGCGGTGGTGCGGCTGGTCAAGCTTGTGCTGGCAGGCAAAGAACTTAAGTCCCGCCAAGGGGACTATGATGTTGCCGCGCATCACGCGCTTGCGCGCAAAGCCGCGGCGCAATCAGCCGTGCTGTTGAAAAATGATGGGGCAGCCCTGCCGCTCAATGCACATGGCACCATCGCCGTGATCGGCCCCTTTGCAGATGATCCGCGCTATCAAGGGGCGGGCAGCAGTCAGGTAAACCCCACACAGCTTGACAAACCGTTGGATGCTATCCGTGAGTTCGTAGGTGACAAGGCAATAATTACCCACGATGCCGGTGAAGATATTACCGCGGCAGCCACCCTTGCCGGGGAAGCTGATACCGCCATCCTGTTCATCGGCCTGCCGCCCGTATTTGAAATGGAAGGAGCGGACCGCACTCATTCTCGCCTGCCAGATGAGCACAATGCGCTGGTCAACGCCGTCTGCGCCGCCAATCCAAACACAATTGTCGTGCTATCCAACGGCTCTCCTGTTGAGATGCCTTGGGCGAACGATGTGCCGGCTATTCTGGAAATCTATCTGGCCGGTCAGGCCGGGGCAGGTGCCACCGCCGATATTTTGTTCGGGGCCGCCAACCCGTCTGGCAAACTTGCCGAGACTTTTCCCGTAGCGCAGGTCGACAACGCAAGCGATGCGCATTTTCCCGGTGCGCCCAAGCAAGTGGTATACCGGGAAGGTCTGTATATCGGCTATCGTGATTTCGACACGCTGAACAAGCCCGTATTGTTCCCCTTCGGCCATGGGTTGAGCTACACCCGGTTTACCTATGCAAATCTGCAAAGCTCCGCCCAACAATTCACCGCCGACACTGCCATCACCGTCACGGTGGACGTGACCAATAGCGGCGATGTGGCTGGCGCGGAAATCGTGCAGCTTTATGTGCGCGATGTGGAAAGCACATTGCATCGCCCCGCGAAGGAGCTAAAGAGCTTCGCGAAAATTCACCTCGCGTCGGGTGAAACGCAAACCGTCAGCTTCATGTTGGATAAGCGCGCCTTCGCTTTCTACAGCACCCAACATAGCGATTGGATAGTCGAGCCGGGAGCTTTTGATATTTTGGTTGGGGCATCAGTTGCTGACATCCGCGCGGAAGCATCTGTTGAGGTGATTGGCCCGGCGCTTGAGATCAAGAAAATAGATGTGTCTGATCCAACCAATATGAGCGATGCTGATTTGGCCGCTTTGGGCTGCCCGATCACACCGCCGGCACCGACAAAGCCGTACAAGGCCACCTCAACCATTGGCGACATTGAAGACACTTTCATCGGCAAGCAATTAGCGAATGTCATCACCAAGCAAACGCACAAGATTGTCGGCAAGGACGCCGATGAAGTCGTGACCACCATGGCGGCTGCCATGTTGAAGGAAATGCCCTTGCGCAATCTCGCCACAATGAGCGGCGGCGCCATCAAGGAACATCAACTGGACGCCTTGATCCACGCCTTAAACGGTAAATACCTAAAAGCCGCCACAACGGCGTTTAAGAAGCCGTCATGATTTACGATGCCGAAACATTCGCCCTACTTTCCGCCATTGGCTTTGGCGTGCTGATTGTCTATGAATTCGGCGAGATGGCCTGGCTGGCATGGATCGCCAAAAAGCGGCCTTGGCGGCAAGATTTTCAGCAACCCGTCATCAATTTGGGGGTGGTGGCTGCCATTAGCACGGCGGTAAGCGTGTTGTTGCCGTTGGCGGGCACCGTTGCCTATGCAACGCTTGGTGCAACGCTTGCGCCGTTCAAGCTCGGTACGGATTGGTATATCTGGATTGCCGCGCTTATCATCTATGAATTCTGGTATTGGTTCCAACATTGGATGGCCCACAAGGTGCGCTTGTTCTGGTGCCTTCATTCCCCACACCATGCGCCTAAAACCATCAATATGGTGGTGGGGTCCAATCATCATTTTCTGGAAAGCGTATTCTACTTTCCGTTCTTCTTTGGCTTTATGCCCGCGCTTTGTGGCGTGCCAGTTGAGATGATCGCTGTCATCGCCGTCATTGATGTGATTTGGGGCAGCTTCCTGCATATCAGCGCTGATGTCGTGAAGGGGCGTTACGGCCCGCTGGAATATTTTATGCAGACCCCCTCTTATCACCGGGTGCATCACGGCAAAAACCCACGCTATATGGACACGAATTATAACTCCATCACCCTGTTTTGGGACTATGTGATGGGCACCCGCGAAGTGCTGGACGACAATGAACCTGTCGATTACGGCATCACCCGGGACGTGGATACGGTGAGTTTTTGGGATGTGCAATTTGGTGATTTCAAAGGCTTGTGGCGCGATGTGAAGGCGGCACCGGGCTTACAAAACAAGCTGGCCTATATGTTCATGCCGCCGGGCTGGTCGCATACCGGCAATCACCAAACCGCTAAAGTAAAAAAGCAACAGGCCCAGCTTGAAGGAAACCAAGATGCACGAGCTTGAAACCCCCTACCCTTTGAACGATGAGCAGATCGCTTACTATAAGGATAACGGCTATATCAAACTCAAGCAGGTGCTGTCGGCAGAAGTGCTTGCAGAATATGGCGCAGAGTTCACCCGCGTCGTGCGCGAAACACCCGCAGAAGGCTTTATGCCCGAAAACCATCTAGCCCTGATGCCTGATGGCGTGCGTAAAATGGTAGAGGCGGTCTATGCCAAAGCCATCACTCAGAACCCCGATGAAACCTATGCCCGCGCCTTCACCCAGCGCGCCAATCTTTGGAATATATCCGCAAAAGCGGCGGCGTTTGTATTCTCCAAGCGACTGGCCAAAATCGCGGCTGATTTGATGGAGGTTGACGGCGTGCGTCTCTATCACGATCAGGCGCTTTATAAAGAGGCACAAGGCGGCCACACCCCCTGGCACTGCGATCAATTCTATTGGCCGCTATCCAATGACAACACGACGACAGTGTGGATCCCCCTGCAAGCCGTGCCCTCCAATATGGGCCCGCTTGCCTTCGCCAAGGGCTCTCACAAATTGAATGATGGGCCGGGGCGCGAACTGGCTATTTCAGACGAAAGCGAAGAAGTGCTGGGCGAGATGCTGAAAGAGTGCGAAACCGACAACACGCCGTTTGATTTGGGAGAAGTCAGTTTTCACGCGGGCTGGACCTATCATCGCGCCGACCCAAACCAGACAGATAATACGCGCGGAGCCTTCACCATCATCTATATGGATAAAGACATCCGCCTCAAGGAAGCCCAACACCAGAACCAAATGTTCGACATGGCCATTTGGACCCCCGGCTTGCAGGCAGGAGACTTAGCCGCCACGCCCATCAACCCTGTTCTGTACGAACGTTAGGCGAAATGTTTTTGGGTATAGGCCAGCTCATCTTTCGCGCCTTGCACATATTGGCCCAATACAAATTTTGACACCTGTCCGCCAATCAGCGGAATTTTGGCTTTGCAATCCAGCATTACCTCGTATGTGCAGGCCGCACCGTCAGGAGCGAGTGTAAAGACACCTCGCACCAATACAGGCTGGCCCTCAATATGAATTTCGTATTCACCTTTATACCCGGCCTCGGCCGCATGCCATTCCTCACGCACCTGCACAACCTGCTTGGGATCGAAAGCCTTCTTCAAAAAGCCAGGCAAATTTTCCAACTCTACGGTGACAGTTTTGGTTATCACCGCGCCTGTATCCGATTGCTCGACGGCCACATCCGCCTTGGCATTGGCTTGCCCTATCCCCGCGGTCCGCGCCTCCAGAAAAGCCGCATCTGTTAATACAGCAAAAACATCTGACACATTCGCTGGCAATTGCGCCTTAACCTTGGTTCCCATAATTCTGCTCTCCTAAACTTTCATTTCCAATAATAGCGTGCGATCACCGGTTTCACCATGTGGTGAATGTTGATAAGTTAATCGTATGAAATTGTTGTGGGGGGAACTATGCAGCAAAATTGGTCATTTGGGCGGGCGCTCCGCTTTCATATTGTCGTCGCCTTGGGGGTCGCGCTTTTCGCAGCTTATGCCCTGCCGATCGCTTCTATACCGTTTTTTGAAGCTTACCACGCCTTTGGCGGTGAATGGCTTTACACAATATATTCCGTTTTGAAGGGCGCAGGCGTATTGCTACCTGAATATGGCTTTCGCGCAGAATTGGCCGCCGGAGTGGCCCTGCCCATCTTTCTTATCTCACTTATTGTTTCGCGCATTCGGGGGTTTTGGTCATGAAAGCCAATCAACTAAAACGGCGGGAGTTTTTGCAGCTTGCTGCTTGGGCCGCCGCTGGCACACTTGCGGCAGGGCAAGTGATGGCCATGTCGCATGAACAACACGCCTTTGTCGAAGCCAATCCCGGTTTTATGGACGGTACGCCGGACTATTTCGATGCCGAAGCCCGTGCAGTCGTAAGCCGTGTGGCCGACATGATCATTCCCAAAACCGATACGCCCGGCGCGATAGATGCCAATGCACCTGCTTTTTTGGAAATGATGGTCGAGCACTGGATGAACGATGAAGAGCGCAGTATTTTTATGGCGGGCGTGGAGGGTTTGCAATCGCAAGATTTCATGGCTCTTTCCGCAGACAAACAAGCCGAAACGCTTGCCGCCCTCGAAACTGAGGCAAGCGGCCACCAATGGTATGCCCTTGGCCGCATCATGGGGCGCGGCTTCGACAGCACCATGCCTTTCATTTGCCAAATGAAAGAACTTACGGCCTGTGGCTTCTTCCTCTCCGAAGTGGGATCAACAGAAGCACTCGAATACAATCACGTCGCCGGATATCTGGAAGGCGACATCCCCTTGGAAGACGGTCAGGCCTCATGGGCCAGTGAACTGCTGAGCGTATAGGAACAGCCCATGACAACAGAAACTTATGATGCAATCGTTATCGGCTCCGGCATTTCCGGCGGCTGGGCGGCAAAAGAACTGACGGAAAAAGGCCTGCGTGTTCTCATGCTGGAACGCGGCAAGGAAATGCCCCATGGCGAAGGCTATGTGGGCGAACATGTCCCCACATGGGAAGAACCCTTCTACGGCAAGGAAGATCGTGATCTGTGGGAAAGCGATTACGAGATCCAGAAAAAAAGCTATGCCTTTTCCGACACCACCAAGCATTTCTTCAACAATGATCGCCTGAACCCCTATCAACAGGAAACGCCCTTTGTGTGGACACGCACTGATGTTGTAGGCGGGCGTTCGCTGGTGTGGGGCCGCCAAGTCTATCGATGGAGCGAGGAAGATTTCAAAGCCAATGAAAAAGACGGTCACGGTGTTGCCTGGCCCATTGGCTATGACGACATCAAAGACTGGTACAGCTATGTCGAACGCTTTATTGGCGTAAGTGGGCAAGCCGAGGGCTTGCCCCAATTGCCCGATGGGGAATTCCTGCCGCCGATGGAGATGTTCGGCATTGAAAAAACCGTGAAAGAACGCGTTGAAAAACGCCTGCCCCATATACGCGTAACCATGGGCCGGGTCGCCATTCTAACACAGGAACATAATGGCCGCGAAGCGTGTCACTATTGCGGGCCATGCCATCGCGGTTGCTCATCCGGCAGCTATTTTTCAACCCAGTCGTCCACGCTGCCAGCAGCAGAAGCCACCGGGAACCTGACCCTGCGCCCCCACAGCGTGGTGGAAAAGCTGGAACTGGATGCAGAGACCGGCAAAATCTCCGCCGTGCATGTGATAGATGCGCGAACGAAGGAGAAGATGACCTTCTCCGCCCGCCTTATATTCCTAAATGCCTCTACCATCGGCAGCACGCAAATTTTGCTGAACTCCGCAACGGATGGCATGCCCGATGGCATGGCAAACTCATCCGGCACATTGGGCCGTTACTTGATGGACCATCATGACGGCTTGGGCGCACTTGGTCTGTTTGCGGACAATCTGGACAGCTATTTCTATGGCAACCGTCCCAACGCAACCTATATCCCCCGCTTCCGCAATGTGGGTGGGCAGGACGCAGATGCGAACTTCCTGCGCGGCTTTGGTTATCAAGCCATGGGGTTGCGCATGGGCTGGCAAACAATGGTGAATTTGCCTGGATTCGGCGCAGCCTATAAGGATCGCATGATTAAGCCGGGGCCATGGGCCTATGGCATGGGCGGATTTGGGGAATGTCTGCCTTACGCTGACAATCGCGTCACGCTCGATCGCCAAAACCTTGATCGCTTTGGCATTCCGCAAGCGAAAATCCGGTTTGAATGGGGCGAGAACGAAATCAACATGCGCCAGGACTTGGCCAATCAGGGTGAGAAGATTCTGCGCGCTGCTGGTGCCGTTTTCACCATTAAATCCGATGAGATGAGCATTCCCGGCATGGGTGTCCATGAAATGGGCACAGCGCGCATGGGCAAGGACAGCAAGACATCTGTCCTCAACAAATGGAACCAAGCGCATGATGTGCCCAATCTGTTCATCACCGACGGCTCTGCCATGACATCCGCGTCTTGCGTGAACCCGTCCATCACCTATATGGCACTGACAGCGCGGGCGGCTGATTATGCGGTCAAAGAATTCCGCAAGGGCACACTCTAATGACCAAGAAGCTCGCAACTTTTTTGGCACTCCTACTAGTTGGGGCAGTATTGCTGGGCTATGGCTTCGTGCGCGGCATTGGCATGGTTTATAACTCAGCCCCCGGCTATGAAACCTTGCCGCCTGCCCTTCCGCCGCTTGTGGCAAACAAGAAAGTTCTGGTGTTTTCCAAGACAGATGGGTTCCGCCATATTGAGGCGATCCCCGCTGCCAAGGTGCTGTTCTCCCGTTTGGCAAAGGAAAACGGTTGGGGCATTGCCTTCACGCAAAACGCCGCCGTGCATAACCCCACCCAGTTGGCGCAATTTGATTTGCTGGTGTGGAACAATGTAACCGGCGATGTCTTGACAGAAGGCCAGCGCGCGGCGTTTCGCACCTATTTGGAAGAAGGTGGCAGCGTATTGGCGTTGCATGGCAGCGGCGGCAGTCGCAGCTATAAGTGGGATTGGTATCCGCGCGAATTTATTAAAACCCAGTTTGTCGGCCACCCTATGTCGCCGCAATTCCGTGAAGCGACGGTACTGGTGGAAGACACGCCCCACCCCTCCACCGCGCATTTGCCCAAGGCATTTCGCCATGTGGAAGAATGGTACAGCTTTGCGGATAATCCGCGCGATCGCGTAACCGTGCTCGCCACAGTGCGGGAGGCAGATTACGCCCCCGAAAACCGCACCTTGCTGGAAACGCTTACCGGCGCAGGCGAACTCGCCATGGGGGATGATCACCCCATCATCTGGCATCATAAAGTAGGCAAGGGCACCGTATATTTTTCAGCGCTGGGCCATAGCGGTGAAACCTATGCCCTGCCCGATTACCAAATTCTGCTGGAAGAAGCCGCCCGCTGGTTGATGGACCAACGGGTGCGTTAGGCAACAGGCTATGGTGCATAAGGCTGCCACCCAAGGTTTTTCAAAAGCCGCTGCCACCTATCAAACAGGCAGGCCCACATACCCAAAAGCGGCGCTTGATTGGGTACAAAACACTTTAGGCATTGCCGCCCACCATATAGTGCTGGAAATGGGGGCCGGTACCGGCAAGTTCACCCAGTGCCTTGCCGCTACCAACGCGCATATCATCGCCGCAGACGCGGTGCCTGAAATGCTGGGAGAACTCACCAAAGCCCTGCCTCAGACAGAAACGCTCGCCTGCACGGCAGAGGATATACCTCTGGATGACAGCAGCGTTGATTTTGTGGTGTGCGCCCAAGCGTTCCACTGGTTTGCGACCGACAAAGCGGTTGCGGAAATGCGCCGGATCCTAAAACCCGGCGGCAAGCTGGCATTGATTTGGAACAGTCGCGATCAAAGCTGCGAATGGGTAGAGGCGCTATCACAGATCATGCGGCCTTATGGGGGTGATGCGCCAAGGCATGATAGCGGTGACTGGAAAAAGTGCTTTCCCGCCCCGGGCTTCACTCCGCTTGAAACCGCGAGCTTTCCCCACAGCCAGACGGGCCCGATAGAAGAGGTGGTGGTGAACCGCGTGCTTTCCACCAGTTTTATCGCCGCCTTGAATGAAGCAGATCAAGCCGCCGTGAAAGCGCAAGTAAACGCGCTGATCAATCGCACGCCAGACTTAAAAGATAAGGCGGCGGTGACATTCCCTTACGTCACCGCCGCCCATCATTGCGTAAGGCTTTAGGTCTTTTGGCTATTCAGCCGCGCCAATTTTTTGCGCTTGGTAGCCGCCCTTGGAACGATCGCGCAGCCAAATAAAACCAAACACCGGCAGCAATAGCAGCGGCAGGAAAGCAACTGATTGGAAGCTTTCAACAGAGGCATAGCGCATCACCTCTGCCAGTTCAGCACCTGCCATGGCTTGCAAGGCTTCCACGCTGCCCGCGGCTTCCACCTTGGCCTCATCGAAAATTCTGCCTAATTGCGGCAGCACGAACTGGATGGACATGCCGCCCGCAAAACCCATCATCCCCATGAACAGCGCGCCACCGCGGGGAAAACGCTCTGACGTGATGGCCAACATGGTGGGCCACATATAGCACACGCCGATCCCCCAAATGGTGGCGGCGCCAAACGCCATCACCGGGTTGGTTGAAAGCGACAGCGTATAAAGGCCCAAGGCTGCCAGCGCACTACCAACGAACATCACCCCAACCGGCGACAGGAACCGGGTAAAGAAGCCGGCATAAAAACGCATCACAAACATCAACGCACTAACATAAACCAGCAACAAAATGCCTTGCATTCCCACCACGTTGGAAAGCGTGATGTCTACCCATTGGCCCGGCGCAAGTTCAGCAGCCGCCGTTACCAACATGCACGCCATCCAGATAAAGAAGGCAGGGCTGCGGCCCAATTCCTTGAACATATCTGCATAGGAAATGCCGGCTGCCACCCGCTCCGTCACCGGGAAGGTTTGGCGCAAAACCATGAAGAACAACACAATGGCAGGCACAACCAAAATCGCCAGATTGATTTGCCACGCCAGATCATAGGCCCCCATGGCAAAGCCCATCAGGCCGCCCACCACAATGCCCGCCGGCCACCAAGCGTGCAGCGCGTTCAGGCGGGCCGTTTTTTCTTCCGGGAACAGCGCCGCAATCAAAGGGTTGGAGGCTGCTTCAACTGCCCCCCAGCCCAAACCGGTGAGCAATAGACCGCCATAGATCAACCAGTAGGATGTCCAGCTTGGCTCCATTACGGATGCCATCACCACACATACACTGCCTGCGATATAGCCGAGTGCGGAAAGCAGCAGCATCGCCTTGATGCCAACCCAATCCACCAGGGCGCTGCCAATCAGCAAGGTTGTGGCAAAGCCGATAAAGGTGGCCCCGATCACTTCTCCCACCATGGAAGCACTGGCCGCGAGGTCCAACGCATTGAAAATATCGCCCTGCAAATCAGAGGCAATGTTTGCGCGTACGGCAAAGCCGAGCCCGATCATGAAAATCGCCAAATTGCCGACGATAAAAAGGCTGCGTACATTCAGCTCTTTAGGATTGCTCATAATATCCCCCACATGGAATTCATTTGCCGCTAACATGCCGCCAAATGGAGGAATGCGCAATGGATGTAAAGCTGGGAATGAACCTACTACTTTGGGGGGGTGAGATCGACGCCGCCCACCTGCCGGTGATTGAGGCTTTGGCCGCAGCCGGGTTTGACGGTGTAGAAATTCCCGTGACCGGGCAATCAATAGAAACCCTTAAGGCGTTCAAGCGCTGCGTTGCCGATAGCGGCATGGCGCTCACCACCTCCACGTTTGTGCCGCCGGATGTAAATCCAATCGACCCTAACCCCGCGGTGCGCGGCAAGTCTGTTGATTACATGAAGGCCCGTATCGACGAATGCGCCTTGCTGGGCGGCAATTTGTTGATCGGTGGTCTCTATCAGGCCCACAAATATTTTACCGGCTTGCCGCCTTCCTCTGACGAATGGGGCTGGAGCCGGGATTATCTGCGCGCAGCGGGGGAATACGCGGCCCAAGCAAATATCCGCCTTGGGCTGGAGTTTCTTAACCGCTTTGAGGTGCATCTCATCAACACGGCGGCAGATGCAAAGCGCATGTGTGAAGATGTGGGGCTGGCAAATATCGGAGTGCTCTACGATACGCACCACGCCAATATTGAAGACCCTGCCCCGGCACACGCCATTGGCGGGCTGGGGGATCACCTGTTCCACATTCACTTAAGCGAAAGCCACCGCGGCACACTGGGCACTGGCCAAGTGCCCTGGGCTGATACCTTTCGGGCGCTTAGCACCGCGAACTATAGTGGCTGGCTCACGATTGAAGCCTTCGGCACCATTGATCCGGGCCTCAGCCAAGCCGCCAATGTATGGCGCAACGCCTTTGACAGCGAAGAACAGCTTTACACTGACGGCCTTGCCTTTATTCGCCAGCAGCTTGCGGCTCTTCCTCATCGCTAACGGCTTCTTTGGCGGCCTCATAACCTTCTTCTACCGCTTCGGCAGTCGCGTCATACGCCTCTTCCGCCGCTTCTGACGTTGCCTCATAGGCATCTACGGCCAAATCGGCTGAGGTGTCATAGGCTTTTTTGGTGAAGTTCAAAATGCTGTCGGCGGCAATGGCAGCACCTTCTTGCACTTCGCGCACAAATTCCTTGGCGGTGCCTTGCGCCGTGCCTTCTTCGGCAATGCCATATTGGCCCTCGCCCAAGCGCCCTGCCCATACAATCGCCCGACGTAACATCTCTTGATATTCTTCAACCTCATATGTGTGGGCCTGATGACCTATCCCGCTGTAAACAACGCGGCCTTCGCCCATTTTGTGCGCCCAAGCGATCGGATGCACGCCTTCCATCGCAGCGCCGCCGGGCTGGTAGCTGCCCTCATTCAGCGTTGCCAAAATGGTTGACCCCGTGTCTGCGGGATTGCGATCAAACGCATACCATTCTTCCTCTGTCAGCAACCATTCGGCAGGCAAGTGATCGGTAATGCCCGTATTATTTTCCTGTGGGTTCACAATCGCATCCTGAAATTGCGGGTTCATCGTGTGGCCCACAAATTGTGCGCCCAGCAAATGTTCAACATACCAATCCCAGCGATAGATAAAATCACCACCAGAGGCATGGATACCCACATAGGCCCCACCTTCTTCCAGCCATTTCTTGAAGGCAGCGCGTTGCTCATCGCTCAACAAACGACCTGATGTGTTTTGCCAAACGACGACATCGAACTTGGCGAGTTGTTCCGCATTCATCACCGCGCCGTTCTTGGTCTCCACATGGCTCCAACCATTGGCCGCTGCCATTTCCTTCAATACCCGGCTGGCGGTTGGCATGGACTCCTCATGCACGAAGCCGTTGGTTTTGGAGAACACCAAAATGGCGGGACGCTGAAAATCGGCGGGCAATTCCGGCGGCATATCATCAATATCAACCAATATCAGGCCAAAGAAGTTCGCAACGACTAAGGCACCAACAACGCCAAGGCTAACTAGCCCCCCAAAAATCCAAAGCAGCAATTTCATAACTTAATCCTTCAGCCCCAATACGCGATTGTTCAATTGCTCATCTTGGCCCGCGCTGGCGAAATCATCAAACGCTGTTTCGGCGGGGCGGATGATATGTCGCTGAATGAACGGTGCGCCTTCACGTGCACCATCTTCCGGGTGCTTGAAGCAACATTCCCATTCCAGAACCGCCCAACCGTCATAATCGTAGTGCGTGAGGCGCGAGAAAATGCCGGAGAAATCCACCTGCCCATCGCCCAATGAACGGAACCGTCCGGGCCGTTCTGCCCAGCCTTGATAGCCGCCGTAAACGCCACTGCGGGCCGATGGCACAAACTCCGCATCCTTAGCGTGAAAGGCTTTGATGCGTTCATGGTAGACATCGATAAAGCCAAGATAATCAAGGTGTTGCAGCACAAAGTGGCTGGGATCATACAAAATATTGGCACGCGGGTGATTACCTGTGGCCGCCAAAAATCGCTCAAACGTCACCCCATCGTGAAGGTCTTCGCCGGGGTGAATTTCGTAGCAAACATCAACCCCTGCCTCATCGAACGCGTTCAAGATGGGCGTCCAGCGCTTGGCAAGTTCACCAAAGCCTGCCTCAACCAATCCGGCGGGGCGCTGCGGCCATGGATACATGGTGTGCCACATCAAAGCGCCGGAGAATGTGGCGTGGGCTTTTAGCCCCAGCCGCTGGGACGCTTTGGCGGCATAAAGCAATTGCTGCACAGCCCATTCGGTGCGCGCAGCCGGATTGCCCTGAACCGCGGGGTCGGCAAAGCCATCAAACAGCTCATCATAGGCTGGGTTCACGGCCACAAGTTGACCCTGTAGATGCGTTGAAAGCTCTGTAATTTCAAGACCTTGCGCGGCTGCCACTCCCGCCAGCTCATCACAATAATCCTGACTGTCCGCCGCCTTGGCCAAGTCGATGCAACTGGCCTCCCATGTCGGCACCTGAACGCCCTTATAGCCCAAGCCACCGGCCCATTCGCACAGAGCCTCAAAGCTGTTGAAGGGGGCCTTGTCGCCCACAAATTGCGCCAGAAAGATGCCCGGCCCTTTGATCTGTTTCATCACTTAGTCCTTGATTTTAAACCATTTTTCGTCAGAAGCACTGGCTGCCACCATGCCTTCGATTACCGCCATACCGTGAACCGCCGCATCAATGCTTGGGAAATCCAAGTCACTATCTTCCCCCAAAATCCGGGCAGCAAAGGCCCGGTAAATATTGGCGAAGGCTTCCAGATAACCTTCCGGATGACCGCCGGGCGTGCGGGTGGCGGCGGTGCCAGCCGGGCCAAAATCATTGCCAGTGCGGCGCACGGTTTGACTGTTGTCAGACCATTTGAGGGTCAGTGTATTGGGCTCTTGCTGACGCCATTCGAGCCCGCCTTTTTCGCCGTAAACACGTAGGGTGAGATTGTTCTCCTCCCCCACTGCGATCTGGCTGGCGTTCAATACACCTTTGATATTATTGGACAATTTTAGAAGTGCCGTGCTGTCGTCATCCAGCATACGGCCCTCGACAAAGGTGGAAAGGTCGGCGCAAATTTCTTCGATCTGCGCGCCAGTCACATACTCCGCAAGGTTCGCGGCATGGGAACCAATGTCCCCAAAGCACCCCGCCGCACCGGCGCGCGCAGGGTCGGTGCGCCAAGCTGCTTGCTTGTCATTCGGGTCGTCCGGCCCGGCAAGCCAGCCTTGCAAATACTCGACCACCACCTTGCGCAGCGGCCCCAAAGCCCCGGATTTCACCAAATCCCGCGCCTCTTTTATGGCCGGATAGCCCGTATAATTATGCGTGAGGCCGTAAAGAAAATCACCGGAATCAACCAATGATTTCAATGCCTTGGATTCATCCAAGGTGAGTGTTGCGGGCTTGTCGGAAAGCACATGGAAGCCCGCATCAAGAGCCGCTTTAGCTACCGGGAAATGCATGTGATTGGGCGTGACAATCGCCACGAAATCCATGCGATCTGCCACGGGCAACGCCGCCTCTGCCGCCATCATTTCCGCATAGGTGCCATACACACGATCGGCCGGAAGGCCCAAATTTTTCCCAGATTTCCGGGACTTTTCAGGCGTAGAGGCAAAGCAACCGCAGACCAGATCAATCATCCCATCCAACGCAGCCGCATGGCGATGCACCGCGCCGATAAAGGCCCCATCACCACCGCCAACCATGCCCATTTTGACCTTGCGCATATGCCCCCCGCTCACGCTCAAAAAACTGATGTTGAAACGCACAATAACCGAAGTTTCACCGGGATTAACCCGAAAATGTCTGGTTTTTGTTAGGTTTTTGGGATTATGACCCGATCAGCACAAAACCGAGTGGCGGCTCGGCTCCTGATCAGCGAGATTTGGAAATCGAATCGTCTCGATATTAGTTGCCGCAAATTCAGGTGAAATGATGAACGCCCCCAATCCGAATTTCAAAAATCCGACCGCTCAAAATGCCGACCTGAAAAAGCCGGGTCACTTCGCCAAGCGCGATTACGGCATGTTCAATCCAACGACAACCAAAATCGCCGACATGCTGGGACAGTTTATGACCGGCCGCCAAGTCAGCCCAACAGATGCGCAGTATGATGAGTTCGCGCGCATGACACTAGAGGGAGACCCCACAGCCGATGCCGTGGTGGAATGGTTCCGCGACGTGTCGTTCCCCAAGGGCCGGGCAATTTTGCAAAAGGCACTGGATGAAGGGATCGACGCGATTGATGACCCTCACCCCGCCTTGATCAATCTGTTCAAAGAGATCGACACAGAACCCTTCTGGCTGGACCGCGACCTGCTGGAAATCGCAACGCGCGCCATTCATCGCACCGGACCGCTTGGCCTGATTGTGCTGGGCGATGTGGCCTTGATGGGCGGCTATGCCATCAGCTCCGTCATGAACAAATCACTGGTGTTTACGGGCGCACTGGAAACGGGCGCAGAAAAACGGCTGGCAGAAACGGCAAGCTGGTGGCTGGACGCGACCGCGACCGATGGGTTAACCCGCTTTGGTGCGGGCACCAAAACAACGGTGATGGTGCGCGTGATGCACGCCATGGTGCGCGCGCGCCTGAAGGTACATCCCGAATGGGACTTTGAAGAATTGGGCATGCCGATCAGCCAAGCCCATATGCTGGCCACCAATAATGCGTTTTCTGTTTTGTTCCTGAACGCTTGTGGATTGCTGGGCGTGCGCTTTTCCAAACAAGAACGCAAGGCCATTATGCATCTATGGCGCTATGCGGGCATCTTGATGGGCGTTGACCCGCGTTACATCTCAGAAAGTGAGGTAGAGGGCTTACGCGCCATTTGGCTATCTGCCACCACCCAGCCCCCGCCGGATGAAGATGCCGTGGCACTGGCCAAAGGCTTGGCCGACATGCGTTTCCCGCTGGCACCCGATGGCCCCATCGGCGACTTGATCGACAACGGTTTGTCCGGTGCGCGGCTTGGCATTACACACATGCTGGGCAACCAACTCTATAATGATCTCGGTCTGCCACAGGGAAAGTCATGGCGGTGGTTTCCACTGGCGTTACGCGGCGCGGTGCTGGGCACAGAAACGGCGCGCAGAATAACGCCGGGCGGCACAAGATTGGCGGAGCGGCTGGGCCGGCAAATTCAAGAAGGCGGTTATGCGGTTGGCAAACACGAAGCCACCTTTACCCCCGTTGAAGTCCTAAAAAAGGACCGGGAAAAGCAGCCTGCGTAAGGGCGAATAGTGGCCGGGCAATAGGTGTTAGGCCTTGATGGCAATAGACGCTAAAGGCGCAAGACCAAAGTGTGACGGAGTAACAATCTATACGGGCAGATTGTGACAACAAAAACACTATAACCATATGTTTTTATTATATTTTTATTACAAGCGCCTTACTTGAGGCGAAAATGTGACAGCGCGCACAAACCCACATGGTTGTATTTGAAGGGTCACCGATACCACCCCATATCTGTTTCATGGCAGGGCGCTGTTGCCCAGCTAAGTGGAGAGAGAAGATGGAAATGTATCGTAAGTCCTTTATGGCCATGAGTGTAACCCTTGCCCTCATGATCTGCGCGCCAAGCGAGATGTTTTACGCAGACTCCGGCAACCCGATGGTGGCCCAATGCGTTGAAACCACGTGCACCACGATGGATGCACCGCAAGTGATCGCCGCGAGCGAAACGACCATCAACGAAGTCGCGACTGCCTAATCCCCCAGGCATGACGCGACACCCCAGCCGTGAGGGGCATTTCCCCCTCTTGCCCCTCACGGCACCTTCCCAAAAATGGCAATTTTCTGCGATTGTAGAGTGTGACAGCCATCACACTTTGCACCTGAAAAGTGTGACCACCGTTACATCACGCAGCACCTACCCTTGCGCAAACACTCCGTTTCGGCCCATGCTTTCGTCATATGACTGGCTGGGTGGCCTGTTGAATGAAAGATGTGATGATGAAAAAGACGTCGAATGTTGTAATCGCGACGGTGACTGCAATGGGACTTTGCCTAGCCACTGCCGCAATGGCAGATGAGAGCGCCCGCCCGGATTGCGATGACACGCAGCGCATGATCAGCCATGTATCCAAGAAAAATGCGCAAGATGATGACGCCGCGGGCGACACAGTGCCCGGCAGTGACACGCGCATGATCAGTCACGTTTCCAAAGTGAACGCGCAAGACGATGGTGCAGCAGGCGACACAGTGCCGGGCAGTGACACCCGCATGATCAGTCACGTTTCCAAAGTGAATGCTCAAGACGATGGCGCAAGCGCCGAGCCTGCACCTGCCAAAGCAGCTTCGGGCTGCGAATAAGGGGAGAGAACACTATGCTTTTTAGATCCGCTAAATCACTTCTGATAGGTGCGGCAGTGGTGGCCGCGGCTACGGCTTCATTTGTTCCCACCTTGTCTACCGAAGCTGAGGCCCGTGTGAACTATCGCCAAGATTGCGCGCGTGGGTTTAGCCCCAGAGATGGCAGCGACGGCAAGTCCTACAAGTGCATGACAGGCTCGCAATGCGTTCGCCCGTTCGATGCCTATCGCGGCAGCCAATCCAACACATCCAGCATGAAGCCGGAAACAAAGAAGTTTCTGAAAGCGCCGCGGATCAATTCGAAAAAACAATATGCCTTTGATTGCTTTAAGGTTTATGGCGAAAATGATGCCAACAAGGCAGAAAAGCTGGCCAATTTGAAAGCAAGTTGCGCGCCGGGGTCAGAGCTGCATCCAACCCGCAAGCAACACAAATCAGACAACGCATTGGCGTTTACCTGTGTGCGCGGCAGCCAATCATGCTCTCAAGGGTATGATCTTTCCTACGACAAGAACCGTCCAAGCGAATACACCTGCACGGAAAAGCCCAAGCCGCAAAGCGACCCTAACCCACAGAATGACCCCAAGCCACAGCAAGACCCCAAGGCGAACAGCGATATACCGAGAGACGCTAATGGCCCTTCAACGATGCAGTGCCGGAAAAGCGGTGAAGGCATTTATTGCTATGCAAAAGACCGTTGCCTGTGCACCAGAGACGGCAAACGGCCCCCGAAAAACGGACCGCCGCCCGGTTTGTTCGGCAGCAGCGCCAATGATGACAATAGGGCGAGTGACCCCAATGCCGATAGCTGCGTTGCAGGCTTCATCTATCGGCGCGCCAATTGGGAGAGCTCCCCCTACACTTGTCGTGTTAAAACCATGAATTGCGGCACGAGCGACAGGGACGTGAAACCCTATACCAGCACATCCGCCGAGACGAACCCGGATTTCGATCCGGGCATGAAACGTTTCATGCGCACCCGGAATATCAAAAATGATCACGTGATTTTTGATTGCCACAAGACGCTGCCGGCAGATGCGAGCAATGCCGATAAGCTTGAACTCCGCAACATGAGGCCAACTTGCGGCAATGGGGCGGAGTTTGAAGCCTCACGCGGGCAGGTTGCCAATGCGCGCTTCAAGGGCTGGGGCTGTGTTTCGCCCAAGTTCAAATGTCGGAGCGGCTACATGCCTGTGACCACACGCGGTGAGCATGAATCCTACAAGTGCAAAAAGTTAAAGATGCCCACCGCGCGCTAGACGCCCACGGCAGCTTTGTCCTGATTGTCTTCTTGAACTGCTTGCATCAGCGCTGTCATCAAGGCCGCCTGCACCCGTTGTTCACCGGGTGTAAGGCGAGCTGAGAGACCGTCCAGCAGGCTCATGGCACGCAGCACCAAAGTGATGTGCGGCGGCACTTTAAGGTTTGGCATGATGGGCGGCTGATCGGGTTCCTTGCCTTCGCGAATGGCGGCGGCTTCGCGCGCGGCAGCATTGCCGGAGACAAATTCGGCAAACAGCTTCATCACGGTTTTGATGTCTTCATCATCACCCAAAATGCCCGCGCGCTTGGCGGCCTCGCGCCCTGTTTCCAAATCCTTCATCAGCGCCGCGGCAATGAATTGCGCCATCGCCTTACCGAAGCCCGGCGGCAAATCCCGCGACAGGCCAAAATCAAGCAGGCCCAATTTGCCATCGGGCGTGATACGCAAATTGCCGGGATGCGGATCTCCGTGAAAAAACTCTTCCTTGAAGATCATGCGCACATAGGCTTGCCCAATGCGATCTGCCGCCAATTGCAGATCATGGCCTTCAGCTTTCAATTGCGCGGGGTTGGAAAGCGGCGTGCCTTCCAGCCATGTCATGGTGAGCACACGTTCGTTGGATAGTTCCGGCACCTCGATGGGCACGGCGATATGATCGGTATCGGCGAACATCTCCCGCACGCGCTTCATGGCCTTGGCCTCGCGATCAAACTCCAGCTCGAATTGGAGTTGCTCCGAAAAATCCTTCGCGAACGGGGTGGCATCAAAGCCCACAAGCTTGGACGCGACGCGCGTTAAAAACCGCATGGTTGCGGTGTCGGTTTTGATCAGGCGCTCGGCCTCTGGATATTGAATTTTGACAGCGACAACGCGGCCATCTTTCAAGGTGGCGCGATGGACCTGCGCCAACGATGCCGCAGCAATCGCCTGTTGATCGAATTCTGCAAAGGCTGTTTCAACCGGCCCGCCAATGGCGCGTTCAACCTGCACACGCACCACCTCGAACGGGTGGGGGTCTACCGCGTCGTGAAACTTGCCCAGTTCATCTGCATAGGCTTGCGGCACCAAATCGCCGCGCGCGCCAACAACCTGCGCCGACTTGATGGTGATGCCTTCCAGATCTTCCGCCAACCGGCGCAAGGTACGCGCGGTTTTGAGATGCACCGCGTCCACCGCCGCTAAATGAGCTTCCCGGTCGCGAAAGCGTTCCATCCAGCTTGCCATTTTGAAGGCCACCATAATGGGGATCATGCCGCCGATCATGCGCCACGAACGGTAATACGGATTGTGCTTCAAATTCATCGCCACGTGCCCCCAAAAGTTAGAGGTGACGTAAGCTTAAAGACGGCAGGCTTCAAGTTCGCGTTTTACCGCACTGCCCGCGCGCACAAAGAAAGCGGGTTGACCAATGGGCGCGGCGACTTGGTGATCGCCTGCCTGATACACCTTGCCGGACCAGAACAGCTCCCACCCATCATCGGGCAAATAGGCGCTGACAGTTGAGAGGCCCGGATCGGATACGGGCACGACCATCATATCCGCCCCCAGCATCATTTGCTGATAGGTCATGGGGTGGAAACGCTTGTCATCCGGGTAATGCAGCCATGGATGACGCATGAGCGGCGCGCCGGTTTGGCTGTGTTCTGCCATCAAGCGCTTGCGATAAGGGTGCAGGCAGCGAAACAGCCGGGTCATTTTGGCGAAATGGGTGAGTGTTTCCGCATCTGTATCAAACTGGTGGTTCTCCCGCGGCTGATTGCCTTCATGGGTGCGGAAAATGGGGGTAAAGGCCGCAAATTCTGTCCAGCGTTGGAACAGCTCCTTATCTCGGCGAATATCGGTAAAGGGCGTCACCACCGTGGTGTAACCGCCAATATCCGAGTGATTATAGGCCATGCCGGAAATACTGCCCGTCATCATGGCGGTGATGGCGGATTTGAAGCCATCATGCTTGCCCCATGTCACCAACTGATCGCCTGCCCAAAAGGCGGTGGCGTGGCGCGGGCTATCGGTGAAACCGGAGCGATGGAAGGCAACGATTTGATCGCCATTTGGGGCCGCATCAATCGCTTTGCGGACGGTCTTCGCCCACAGGACGGGGTATTGGTTGTGCAATCTTACACCCCATTCCATCGGGAAGCTCTCTCCAAAGTCGGCCATAAAGCCAGACGCCCCGGTGCCGATGAGATTTTCGCTAATGATGCCCGCATACCAATCCGCCGCCTTATGATTGAACAGATCAATTACCCCGGCCTTGATGGTGCCGGAATGAATGTAGCGCACCGCCCCCTCGTCTGTCGTGACCAGATAGCCTTTAGCTTTCGCTTCTTGGTAGAGATTGCGGCGGCCCGGCAACTCATTTCCCACATCGACCAGATAGGGATTGATATAAGTCATGACGCGAATGCCATCTGCTTTGAGATCGGCTACCAGTTCCTCCCAGCCGGGATAGCGGTCGCGGTCCAGCACCCAGTTCCACCACAGGCGCTCTGAATTATCGATGCGGCGCTGGCCTTGCCAATCCTGCAACCAAACGCCAGCTAGTGGCACACCCGCTTCTTGAGCGGCTTTCACCTTCGCTCGCACAACATCACTGCCGCCCTGAATGCCGAGCACGGCCCCTTCCCCGATCCAATCGGGCAGCGGGCGCATGGCCTGCGGGGCCGCCTCGACTGTTACGGCCAAGACATCGTCACTCCAAAAACCCACACGATCGCCCTGACGCAAATCAATTGCCCCAAAGCCCGCCGCGCGCGCGACCACTGTTTTGTCATGCGCGGTTACGAAAACACCTGATGGCGCATAGCTTGAATACCAATCACCCGTGACGCCCGGCAGCAGCGCGTTCACCAAAGCCGAAAAAGGTTGGTCGCCGCGCCCAATGCCTTGTTCTGCCGTGATGAGCGGCACATAAAGACCATCCAGATTGGCTGCGGAGAATTGTTCCCCGCCCCCAAAAATCGGCGCGCTATTCTCACGCGCAAAAGCCATACCTATAGGTATATTAGACCCAAGAGAGAGATGTGTTCCGGCATTATCCGTAACAATGTTCAAGCGCCCGCCTTCTGTTTCCTCCGAACACGAGACTACAAAATCCAAAGTGACCGTTTTGCGGGCCTCTGCCCCTGTCACTTCTAAAGCCTGGCATGGCTGAAAATCGCTGAAGGCAGGCAAGAAAGTATCACCCGCCCCCACATACTCAATCGAACCATTGGCAGCCCAAATGAACGGCGCGTCTTTCGGGCCTTTGAGGACCTCTTCGCCCTTGTTGAACACCTCAATGCCATGCGCTCCGCCCAGCACGACCTTGATGTCGCCTGCTTCATAGGTGCCTTCCACCCCTTCGGCGAAGGTGAGTGTGCCGCCCTCGATCATCAGCGGGGGCGACGGCAGCGCGGTGAGGCTGCGATAGGCACCGACGCCCACGATAAGCACCAGCAACGCCAGAACCGTGCCGCCAAGCCATTTCACAATCTTCATGCCGTTTACCCCCTCGGTTTTCTCCCTTTTATCAAACTTCCCCCTTCACATCGCCCCTGAAATGGGGTCAAATCCGCCGCAGAAATTTGACTCACGGGTAAAAAGTTTAAGGAGCCAATCCATGGCAATCGACTACGATCATATTATGAGCCTGAAGGGCGAACCCACCGACGTGACCTATCGCGATACAGAAACCATGCTTTACGCTTTGGGCGTGGGCTTTGGCCGTGACCCGATGAACACAGATGAGCTGCCTTTCGTCTATGAAAATGGCTTGAAAGCCGTGCCTTCCATGGCAACCGTGCTGACCTTTGCGGCGCAGGGCTTCCTCGCCACATCCGGCATTAACTTCATGCTGCTGCTGCATGGGGAACAACGGCTGACGTTCAAAAAACCGCTGCCCGCACAAGGCACCATCACCATGGAAAGCCGCATTGCCGGGGCCTATGACAAGGGCGAAGGCAAAGGCGCACTGGTGATTACCGAAACCACCGTGACGGAAAAAGATACGGGCGATGAAATCTGCACCCTGCAAATGACAGCCTTTTGCCGCGGTGATGGCGGCTTTGGCGGCCCAACCGAAGGCGCGCCGGAACCGCATGTGATGCCAGAACGTGAAGCAGATGGTTCCTTCGAATGCGATACGCGGCCCGATCAAGCGCTGCTTTACCGTCTCTCCGGCGATCGCAACCCGCTGCATTCAGACCCGGAATTCGCCAAGATGGCCGGCTATGATCAGCCCATTTTGCACGGGCTTTGCACCTATGGCACGGTGTGCCGCGGCGTGCTGACCAATTTGGTGGATTATGATCCGGCCAAAATCAAAACATACAATGTGCGTTTCGCCAGCCCGGTTATGCCGGGCCAAACCATCGTGACGGAATATTGGAAAGACGGAAACCAAATTTCCCTGCGCGCGTCCGTGAAGGAAACCGGCAAGGTTGTGCTGAACAACGGCTTGGTAGAACTCAATTAGTTTACGCTCACGCCAGTGGTGCTTTGCACCACGGCTCCCCTCGTTTTCTTGGGGGGCGCCAAACTGTTGGCGGCCCGCACTTGCGGGCTGATGCAAATTAGCTTTTTGTCTACTTAAAGCCAATTTGCTGTATGCTAGAATCAAATGAGCGAGGAGGCCCTGCTCACCCGAGTGGGGCCTTGCTTTGTAAACGACATATTGGGGGAAACATCCATGTCCATCATCGTTACCGGACCCATCACCATTGATCCCGCAGATCGCGACAAAGCGGTTGAGCTTATGCGCCCCATGGTGGAGGCGAGCCGCGCCGAAGCAGGTTGCCTTTCCTACGGGTTTTATGAAGACCCGCTGCAAGCCGGTGCGTTTCGCGTGGTGGAAGAATGGGTAAGTGAAGACGCGCTTGATGCGCATTTCAACGAACCGCATATGGCCGCTTTTTTGGGCGGCATTGGCGGCATCAAAATTTTGGGCATGGATGTGAAGTTCTACCGCGCCGAGGAATTTGAGCGCGGGCTGCCCGGATAATTTCGAATGGACTATGCAGGCAAGATTGCGGTTGTAACGGGCGGTGCCTCCGGCATTGGGCTGGCGCTGGGCGCAGGCTTGAAAGCCCGCGGCGCAGAAGTCGTGCTGGCGGACATTCGCGAAGACGTTTTGCAACCAGCGGCGCAAGAGATTGGCGCAACAGGCATCGCCGTTGATGTGACCGATGAAGCAAGCGTCAACGCCCTTGCCGATCAGGTGCGCGACCGCTTTGGCGGCTGCGATGTGCTATGCGCCAATGCGGGCGTGGGCACGGTTGGCGGGGCCATCAGCGCACGCGCCGCAGACCTAAAATGGCTGATGGATGTAAATTTGTGGGGCACGCTGCACACGTTGCGCGCCTTCACGCCCTTGATGGAACCGCGGGCCGAAAAAGCCATGTTGATCACCGCCTCCATGGTATCGCTGACACCGCCTGCGGAAAACGGCTTTTATGAAGTCACCAAGCATATGGTGCTGGCGATCGCGGAAAACGCCATGGCGGAACTGGGGCCGAAGGGCTTTCAGGTAACGGCCTTTTGCCCCGGCCTTGTGGACAGCAATATCTGGAACGGCAAACAGGCGCGCCCAAGCGCTTATGGCGGTGCGCGCGACCTGCCCCATGAAATCGGGGCCAATTGGCGCGACAATGGCGCTTCACCCACCTATGTCGCCGAAGCGGCCTTGGATGATTTGGCGGCAGGCGAAAGCTACTGCGTTGTGGCGGGCAACAAACGCGGGCCGGATATAGAGGCCCGCCATGCCGCCATTATGGCGGCCTATAACAAAAGGGCAGAAGACTAATATGCTGAACGGCTATACCGGCTTTGCCAATATGTGGGAGATGGATGAGAACAACCATCTCAATGTGCAATTCTATATGGACTGGTTTCACCAATCGCTGGATATCATTGCCATTGATCTGGGCCACGGGCCTGCCATGGCACAAGCGCAACAAAGCCAATTACGCGGGGTGGAAGATCGCATCACCTATTTGCGGGAGGTGCGCGGGGCCGACACGGTGGTTATCAAAACCATGATGGTCGCGGTGGAGGAAAAAGCGCTGACCCTGCTGCACGTCATGGAAAATGACTCAACGGGAGAAGTTGCGGCGACCAATCTGCAACTTGTGCATTTGATCGGGGTGGATGATTTCACGCCGCGCCCTTTGAGCGATGATATACGCGAACAGGCCACCAAATATTTGGAAACGCCTGATGCAACCTTGATGCCCCGGCATATGGATTTGCTGCTGGACAAAGTGGCCCCGACAACGGCAGACGCCAAAAAAGTTGGCTTGTTCGAGGCGGGCCGATCTGTCGTGCAAGCGCAGGAACTTGATTGGACCGGCCGGATGCGGGCCCGCTTTGCCTTGGGCCGCGGCTCCGACAGTGCCTCCCTGCAATGGAAAAATGTCGGCATCGACGTAAACCATCTGGATGGCAATACGGGCAGTGTGGTCATGCAAACTATCATGCGTCATCACAATGCGCCGCGCCTTGGGACGCCCGTAAAAGCCCAAGCGGGCTTGCACGCACTTGGCAACAAGACCCTGCAATTCGCGCAATGGATCAGCGATATGGAAACGGGCGAGGTTTACACAACCTCCGACACGATTGCGGTGCAATTTGATCAAACGGCGCGCAAAGCCCTGCCGATCAGCGATGAGCAGCGCGCCGCATTGTCGAAAAACCTGCTGAAAATCTAGGAACTGTTTTATGGAACATGCGCCCATCACCTATCGCGGCATGGTGAACCGCTGGCATATTGATGATATGGGCCACATGAATGTGCGCTTTTATCTGGACAAGGCCAGCCAAGCTCAACGGGCCTATCTGGCCCATATCGGGCTTGGCCAGACACAGCGCACGGCGCTGAACATCAAGCCGCAGGCGCGCGACCATCATTTGCGGTTCCTGAAGGAATGCCATTCCGGTGCCTCGTTATTTGCGCGCACCGCGCCGGTTGAAATTTCTGATACGGGTTTAAGGCTTTGCACAGAAATCTGCCGCACATTGGATGGGGCGGTTTGCGCCACTATGACAAGCGAAACTGTTTTAGTAGATGCACAAAGCAATGCGGTGCCCCTGCCCGCGGAAGCCAAAGCCATTGCGCAAAGTGATTTGACCCAATTGCCGGACCATGCGGCCCCGAAAGGTCTGCCCGGTCCCAAGCCCACCCAAACGCCCGATCTTGCCACCGCCATTGGCCGCAATTTGCTGGAAACGGCGCGCTTTGAAGCCAAGAGCGAACAGTTTAACAGCGACGGGCTGATGGACCCCTATCAACTTCTCGGCGGCTTGCTGGAAGGTATTCCCACCTTATTTTCGGAAATGAATGTGGACCGCGAGCAGCGCGCGAAAGATGGCATTGGCGGCGCGGCGCTTGAATATTGGCTGTGCCGCTTTGGCGAACCCAAGCCGGGCGATATTCTGTTCGTGATGGGCGGACTTTCCGATGTGGGTGGCAAAACCTTCACCCATGCCTATTGGATGTTTGACGATAGGGGGAACCCCATCGCTTCGGTTGAGGCGATTGCCGTGACCTTTGATTTGAAGGCGCGCAAGGCCATTCCCATTCCCGATGACGCCCGCCCCGGTTATGAGGCGATGATAAAACCCGGCCACGGGATCTAGTGCCATGCTCACCATCTTTGGCTCTATCATCATGGATCATGTGTTTCGCGTAGATCACAACCCCGCGCCGGGGGAAACTATCCTGTCAGAGGGCTTGTCGCTTCACCCCGGTGGCAAGGGGGCCAATCAGGCTCTGGCAGCACGGCGCGCGGGGGCAGATGTCACCATGGTTGGGGCCGTGGGCGCATTGGGCATAGATGATCCCGTTCTTGCCAATCTAAGGACCGCGGGCGTGGACCTTGCCGGGGTGAAGACCACAGATGCACCAACCGGCATGGCAGCGATCTCTGTTGCTGCCAGTGGGGAAAACGCCATCATGGTGGCACTTGGTGCCAATTCACACGCTAGGGCTGATCAAGTGGGCGATGACTTGTTGGGGCCAGATAATATTTTGTTGGTGCAGATGGAACTGGATCGCATAGAGACAGAAACCTTGATCGAACGCGCGCGCCGGATGGGCACGACCATCATCCTTAACCTTGCGCCTGCGCTGCCTATATCGAATGAGGCGCTGTCCGCCCTTGATTATCTGATTGTGAATGAAGGGGAGTTGCTTTCCCTTTCACCGCAAGGGGATGCAGCCGGACTGGCCCAACAGCATGACTGTATCGTTATCACAACACTGGGCGCAAAGGGTGCTGCGGCAGTAACGCCTGTGGGGGAAGCCGTGTCAGTGCCTTCCCTGCCCATCACGCCCGTGGATACCACAGGCGCGGGCGATTGTTTTAGCGGGGCCTTTGCCGCCGCGCTCGCCCAAGGGCATAAACTTGAAAGCGCCTTGCAACGAGCAGCGATTGCAGGCAGCTTGGCCTGCACAAAACTGGGGGCGCAATCAGCGCAACCTACCAAGGCAGAGATAGACGAAAACGCAGGGGCTTAACCAATGTTGAAAATTTTGAAATGGCTGATTGTTCTGTCCGTGATGGTGGTTGCGGCGGCCTATGTGACTATCACCCTGCCTTGGTTCAATACTTTGCAAGCCCGCATGGGGGCCTTTGACGCCACCTATGGCACGCCCGCAGATCACGCCCATGCGCTTTCCACCTTTGCGGAAAACTTCCCGAGCCGCACTGTTTCACGCGCCGGGCCTGTGCGTGCATGGCCAGAGGATAGGCAAGACCTTTCTCACCTCAGCTATCAGGCCGGTGGCAAAACATACGGGCTGGATGATTTCTTCACCCGCAACAAAACACGCGGCTTGGTTATCATCCATAAGGGTGAGTTGATTTATGAGCGTTATGCCGAAGGCACAGATACCCACACCCGCTTCACCTCTATGTCGGTGGCGAAATCTGTTGTCGCAACTTTGGTGGGGTTAGCAGAAGGCGACGGGCTTATCCAATCATTGGAAGACCCGTTGACCGGCTATTTACCGGAACTTGAAGGCACCGCCTATGAGGGGGTGAGCATTGAACAGGCGCTGCAAATGTCATCCGGCATTAAATTCACGGAAACATACGGGCCGGGCGACCTGATAACAGATATTGGTATATTCATGGGTACGTCCGTCATTGGCAATGTTTTGCCCGCGAACGAGGCGGCGGCTATTTTTGATCGCATTCACGAACCCGGCACGGTGTTTAACTACAACACGGCTGAAACGCAGGTTTTGGGGGCGCTGGTGCGGCGCGTGACAGGCAAATCACTTTCTGCCTATCTGTCGGAGAAGATCTGGCAACCGCTTGGCCAATTGCACGACGCGACATGGGCGCTGGACAGCACCCGCGGCATGGAACAAGCCGGGTGTTGCCTGAACATGGCCTTGCGGGATTATGCACGGCTGGGCGAACTCTACCGGCTGGATGGCGTGTGGCACGGCCAACGCCTGTTGCCGGAAGGCTGGGTGAAACGCGCGACCCAATCCAGCAAACCGCATGTAATGCCGGGCAAGCTGTTCGCGGATGATGATTATATCGGCTACCAATATCAGTGGTGGACGCGGGCCAACGACTATTCAGCCCAAGGGGTGTTCGGCCAGTTTATTCAAGTAATGCCAGAGCATGAATTGGTGATCGCCATGACATCAAGCTGGCCCGAAGGCTGGGTGGATGCCATGGGCGCGGAAGCCTATCTGTTCTTTGATGCGGTGGCGGCGGCGGTTGCTGATTAATCTTCTTTTTTCAGCCCCATCACACCCAACACACTGCCGGTAAGCGCGGCAACCATGATGGTAATCATGAAGAAATAGACGATGATGGTTGCCCAAATGGGCGCATCGGGCGCACCGCCATTGATCTGTAATAGATCCGTCGCGCCCGTTTGAGACGCGATGGACACGCCAGCCCAATTACCAAAATTGGCCCAAATCCAGCTCCATTTAAGCAGGTTCTTTTGGCGGTCTGAAAGGCTGAAGGCCGACCAGCCAGCGCCAATGGCAAACAACATGATGCCGCCCATAAAGCCGATGGAGTGCGCACTAACCGCCAAGCGCGGTATTTGCGCCTGTGGCGCAACAAGTGCCGCCAGCAGGCTTAACAACAACAGCACAAAGCCTAAACGCATAAGTGGCTTATTCATGGGACCCTCCTTGTTTGAGAAAAGGCTAGCATGGGCTCGAGGAATTAGAACCCCAAAAACAATCGTGTCCGGCCCGAGGGTGGGTGCGTTTTCGCACCCGCCCTGTGGGGCGGGTCGGGCGCGATCCATCGCTACGCGATGGAAACAGTTTTCCAACTCTCTACAACACCCGAGAATTCTTAAGTGCTGTAGCCGCAGTTTCAACGGCTTTGAAAGGATTAGCCACGATTTTCCCAATCAGCTTCTTTCCTTGTTCACGCCAAAACCCGTCAGTTACACTCGCATATTCCAACCGCGCTTTGATCTCGTCGAGATCATCAATTCGGTGCTGAACACGGATATTCAGCCGAAGGTCTGTGCGATCAGCGCCGCGCCCATCACGATAGATAAAGCCGTGTCTCTTGATGTTTTGATTAAGGAATTCAATCGTTTTAGCCTGCAGCACCCGGTGTTTTTGCATGTTCTCTCTACCATCGGCAAAAACTTGCGATTCGCGATGGGCATCATACGGATGGTCCACGATTTGCCCGACTTCATCCTTCCATTCGAGCCACTCGTGGAACAGCTTATCCAGTTCTTGGGCAACCCATTCCTTATTAGGACTTTTGATTTGCATGCAATCCTCCACCGAATCGGCACTTAAACGTATCAATCTTAATGCGCAAAACAACAAAGGGCAGCCCGCAAAATAATGCTGGGACTGCCCTTCTGAATTTCAAGTCCAGCGCGGTTTCCTGTGGTGCAACTTCGTTGCCGGACCACGCGCTGCACCTCGTAGGCGCGGGCGCAAGCCTGCTGCCGTGAGAGATTACAAAGTCCGGCCGATCAGTTCTTTCATAATCTCGTTTGTGCCACCGAAGATTTTTTGGATACGCACATCGGCATACATGCGGCCAATGGGATATTCCCACATATAGCCATAACCGCCGTGAAGCTGAACGCATTCATCCACCACATCGTTCACCATTTGCGATGTCCAATATTTCGCCATAGAGGCGGTGGCGGGATCAAGCTCGCCCTTCATCAACGCTTCAACGCATTTGTTGACGAAGGTTTTCCCAATGGTGATTTGGGTTTTCATTTCCGCCAATTTGAAGCGCGTGTTTTGGAAATCAATCACGCTTTGACCAAACGCCTTGCGCTCACGCGTATATTGAATGGTTTCGTCCAAAGCTTGTTCTGCAATCGCCACGCAGTTTACGCCAATAATCAAGCGTTCTTGCGGCAATTGTTGCATCAATTGAATGAAACCTTGGCCCGCTTGTTCCCCAATAAGGTTAGAGGTGGGTACGCGCACATTATCAAAGAAAAGCTCTGACGTGTCCTGAGATTTCATCCCCACTTTTTTGAGATTGCGGCCACGCTTGAAGCCTTCGCATTCCGTCGCGTCCACCATGACCAGAGAAATACCTTTGGAGCCTTGGGTGGGATCGGTTTTGGCGACCACAATAATCAAGTCGGCCTGCTGCCCATTGGTGATGAAGGTTTTTTGACCGTTCACCACAAGCTCGTTCCCGTCCATCACGGCAGTGGTCTTCACGTTTTGAAGATCAGACCCGGTGCCAGGTTCCGTCATGGCGATGGCGCAGACTTTTTTGCCTGTTGCCATATCCGGCAGCCAGCGCTGCTTTTGTTCTTCGGTGCCGTAAGATTGAATGTAATGGGCGCAAATGCCGGAATGTACGGACACACCAATGCCGCCTGCATTCTTTTTTACTTGCTGTTCGTAGAGCACCGCCTCGTGCCGAAAGTCGCCGCCTGCGCCGCCATAATCAGCCGAGATAGAGGCGTTCAAGAAGCCCATTTCGCCCATTTTGTTCCAGATGTCGCGATCGACAAAGCCCTGTTCTTCCCAACGCTCTGCATTGGGGGCGCATTCGGCATCAAAAAATTTGCCTGCGGCGTCCTTAAAGATTTCAAGTTCTTCATCCATCCAGGCCGGCTGGGTGACGGGGGTATCTTGCATGGGGTATCTCCTAAAATGACTGTGGCCCCGGTTTACCCGAGGCCACGCCAAAATCAAAGTCGGTTTTAGAGCTGACCTAGAACTGATCAGCCGCCATCGCCATGATGCTGTCGGCACCTGATTGCACTTTGGCAAGCTGCGCTGCCGTATCAGGCAACATACGCGCCATGAAGAACCGCGCGGTGGTGACTTTATTATCGTAGAAATCATCGCCCTTATGGTCCAAGGCAACTTTCGCCATTTTGGCCCATTGGTGCCCAAGGGTGGTAAGGCCGAACAGGTGCATAAAGTCTACGGAACCGGCCCCGGCGTGATCAAAGTTTGCCAGCGCATTTTCCATGAACCACTTAAAGCCTTCTTCCAACCGATCAATGGCCGCGGCCAAAGGGGCCGTAATTTCTGCCATTTCGCCATCGCTGTTTTCAGCCACAAAGGCGCGCATTTCGCCAATATATTCCATGAAGGGCGCGCCACCTTTTAGGGGCAGCTTGCGGCCAACAAGGTCCAGTGCCTGAATGCCATTGGCGCCTTCATAGATTTGGGCAATGCGCGCATCACGCACAAATTGCTCCATGCCTTGTTCTTGAATATAGCCATGGCCACCAAAAATTTGCTGGGCGTTTACCGTGTTGGCAAAGCCCTGATTGGTGAAATAACCTTTCAGCACGGGCGTGAGCACCTGCAAACGGTCATCCGCCTTTTCACGCTCTGCCGCATCCGGGTGGGTGTGCATGATGTCAGCCTTCACGGTCGCATCCAGCAAAAGGGCGCGCGCGCCTTCATTAAAGGCGCGTTGTTCCAGCAACATGCGGCGCACATCTGGGTGCACAATGATCGGGTCTGCGGCACCATCGGGATTGGCGGGGCCAGTAAGCGCGCGGCCTTGCAGGCGATCACGCGCATAATCTGCCGCATTTTGATAAGCAACCTCTGACTGCGCCAAGCCTTGCAAAGCCACACCCAGCCGCGCCTCGTTCATCATAACGAACATGGCGTTCAGGCCCTTATTCTCCTGCCCCAGCATGACGCCCTTGGCGCCATCATAGTTCATCACGCAGGTTGAGTTGCCGTGAATGCCCATCTTCTCCTCCAGCGCGCCGCATTCAACGGCTTGGCGTTCACCCACATTGCCGTCGGCGTCTACCGCGAATTTAGGCACGATGAAGAGGGAGATGCCCTTGGTGCCTTCGGGCGCATCGGGCAAGCGGGCCAACACCAAGTGAATGATGTTATCAGCCATGTCGTGTTCACCGGCGGAGATGAAAATCTTGGTGCCGGTAATAGCATAGGTGCCATCGCCTTGCGGTTCTGCCTTGGTGCGCAGCAAGCCCAGATCGGTACCGCAATGGGGCTCTGTCAAATTCATGGTGCCGGACCATTCACCCGAAAACAACTTGGGCAGGAAGAGATTTTTTTGCTCATCAGTGCCATGCACTTCGATGGCGGAGGCAGCCGCGTGGCTGAGGCCCGGATACATGCCAAACGCCATATTGGCGGCACATACCATTTCGTTGAAGGCCAAGCGAATGGTGGTGGGCAGACCCTGCCCGCCATATTCTACCGGGGCGGAAAGCGCGTTCCAGCCGTTTTCTGAAAACGTCTTATACGCTTCTTTAAAGCCTTTCGGCGGCGTGACGGAGGCATCCTCATTGCGGGTGCAGCCTTCCTTGTCGCCGCTGAAGTTGAGAGGTTGCAAAACCTCCTCACACAGCTTGCCGCCTTCTTCCAACACGGCATGAACCAAATCAGGCGTCGCTTCGGCGAAGGCTGGAATATTGGCCAAGCGATCAAGGCCAATCACCTCGTTTAGAATGAATTCCATATCTCTGACGGGAGCGCGATAAACGGGCATAAAAATTTCCTCTATTCAGGGGCAAGCTTACGGGGCGGGGGCGCCACATCTGCTTGTTTCAGCTTTTTCAGGGCCGGACGCTAGGGGAGTGCCCAAAAAAAATCAATGTGGTATTGTGGGCGAAACAATGGAGACCAAATATGGAACATCGCACCGTGCCGGGCACCAACCGCCCGATTGAGAATTACGACGACTTTTTTCCCTATTATTTGAGCGAACACAGCAAACCCGCCGTGCGCGGCCTGCATTATGCGGGCACTTTTGCCGCCACCACTGCCTTTTTTGGCGGGTTGCTGACGGGTACGTGGTGGCTGGTGCTACTTTCCACCGTATTTGGCTATGGCCCGGCATGGGTCAGCCATTTCTTTATTGAAAAAAACAAGCCCGCCACCTTCGATTACCCCCTTTGGTCATTACGCGGGGATTACCACATGCTGTGGCTGAAGCTGACGGGCCGTTTGAAGCCTGCGTTGCGGGCGGCAGGTGTAGAAGACTAACTCGGTTCACACTCACGACAATTCGCTAGCGCTCATGTCTCCGTGAAGGGCGGCGCATAAGCGCCGAGCTGTAGTCACAGCTAGTTGGTCGCTGCGCGCCTCCCCCATGTCGGGATGACGATATTCTAGCTTGCCTTCTCTGCCTCTGCCGCTGCGGCTTGGGCCATGAGTTTGTCCATCGTCTTGGTTTCAAAATCGCTGGCATCGTGGCGTTCAAGCAACTGGTTTTCCGGTTTACCGTAGGGCCGGTTCACCATGCGCCCACGTTTTACGGCGGGCCGACTGTTCACCTCATCAATCCAGCGGCGCACATTTTTATATTCATGCACCGACAAAAACTCCGCCGCATCATAGGCTTGGTTGTCCATCACGGAGCCATACCACGGCGCAATCGCCATATCGGCAATCGTGTAGTCATCGCCGATGATGAACTTGTTATCGGCCAATTGCTGATCCAGTAGGGAAAGATGACGCTTCACCTCCATCGCATAGCGGTCGATCGCATATTCGATTTTGATCGGCGCATAAGCATAGAAGTGACCGAAACCACCGCCCAAAAAGGGTGCAGAGCCTTGCAACCAGAACAGCCAGTTCAGGCATTCCGTGCGGCCGGCATGATCCTTCGGCACAAACTCCCCGAATTTGTCGGCCAGATAAAGCAGCATGGCACCGGATTCAAAAATCCGCGTCGGCGGGGTGGTGCTGTGATCCATCATAGCCGGGATTTTGGAATTGGGGTTAATGTCCACAAAGCCGGAACCAAATTGATCGCCATCGCCAATATTGATCAGCCACGCATCATATTCTGCGCCTTCATGGCCTTTGGCGAGCAGTTCTTCCAGCATGATGGTGACTTTAACGCCATTGGGCGTGCCCAGCGAATAAAGCTGAATGGGGTGCTTGCCCACTTGCAGCTCTTTTTCCTGCTGCGCGCCTGCCGTAGGCCGATTGATATTGGCAAAGCGGCCACCGCTTTCCTTATCCCATGTCCATACTTTGGGCGGTGTATATTCTTGATCGGTCATAATGTTTGCTCCCCAATAAGTTCTGTGCCTAGACTTAACCCTTCAAACGCCCCCCTGCAAGGTGAGGTAACAAATGGTTGATAGCGCAAGTTTCTGGGACAAGGCCGCCGCCAAATATGTGGCAAGCCCTATCAAGGATATTGAGACCTATGAGGCGTGGCTGGCCCAAGTGCGTGCGCATTTAAAACCCACCGACAAGGTGCTGGAAATGGGCTGTGGCTCTGGCGCCACCGCCCTTCTACTGGCCGACAGCGTGGCCCATATTACCGCGACCGACATTTCCGCCAATATGATCAGCTATGGCTTTGAGCAAGCGAAGACGGATGGGGTGGAGAACATCACCTTCACGCAGGCGGTTGCCGGGGAAACCCCCCTGCCTGGCCCGTTTGATGTGGTGATGGCGTTTAACCTGATCCACCTGTTGCCAGACCCGATGGCGGCACTGGTCCAAATGCGCGAACAAATGGCGCCGGGGGGCCTTCTCATCACCAAAACGCCGTGCCTTGCAAACAAATGGTTGTGGCGTATTCCCATCAACGTGCTCCAACTAATTGGCAAGGCCCCGCATGTGAATTTCTTCTCCCAACAGCAGTTTGAAGATGTGGTGACCCAATCAGGTTTTGAAATTATAGAGGCTGAAACCTATCCCAAAGGCGGCATGAGCCGCTTGATCATCGCCCGGAAGATTTAAAGGAAGCCTTCCAGATTGGTCAGCGCCTTGCCCCAGCCAAAGCTGGCACCTTGCTTGGTGCCTGCCGCATCACTTGCCGCGATTTGCACCGTCATGATCAGCTTGGTGCCCGAGCCTTCCGCCACCAAATCCACCGTATTCATCATGACGGAGACGCCGCCATCGCTCACCGCCCCCACTTCGGTGAAGAGGATGCGTTGGTCTTGCACGATATCGAGATACCCCCCTTTGATCACCATCGCGCCTTGCGGCCCGCAGCGATATTCAAACGCGCCGCCCGGCGTGAAATTAAATGCGGTATATTCAAACACCATGCCTTCCATGGGCGGCGCCCATTGGCTGATGGCGTCTGAATTGCTCCACGCCTTGAAGACTTGGGCGGGCGCAGCTTTGTAGCTGTGTTCAATGACGAAACTGTCGTGGGTGAGTTGGGTCATCAAACTGCCGCCGCCTCTTTCAACACGTTTAGGAACGTATCCGGCTCTGGCCGCACGCGGTAGTTATCGGTCTGATCCGCCATCAAGATTGTGCCATCGGCATCAACCACGATGACCGTGGGCAGAACCGTGTCGGCGTCATATCCAGCGATCCCCATCGGCGTGCCGTTGAGATGTTCAATGCCCAGCGCCTTGGCGGCGCGGTTTTCGGGATCGCATAGATAGGTAAAGTTTACCTTGAAACGTTCGGCCAGCTCTTGCGTGTTTTTGTGAGATTGCGGTGCGACGAGCACCATTTTGGCGCCCAAGGTCTCCAGCTCATTATAGCGATCTGCGACCTCTTTGATTTGCGCCATACAAAGTGGGCACCAATTGCCGCGAAAAAACATGAAGATGGCCGGAGCACCTTTGAAGTTGTCTGCCGTCACCTCATTGCCGTCTGCATCTTCCATAACGAAAGTAGGCAGCTTATTGCCGATTGTGAGCGCGGCACTTTCCTTGCGGCCAAAGCGGGAATACCAAAAATCATATGCCAGCAGGGCGAAGAAGCACAGCACCGCCAGATCAACTTGCAGCAAGGTGCCTTCCACCACAGCCAGCACGACACCGACAATCGCCGCCGCCAAGACCAATGGCATGTTGGACGATGTGCGCGGCGCGCCGGTGATGAACACTTTGCCGAAGAACACCCATGATCCCCAAGCCGTCAGCCCCATGCCGACCGCCCCCAAAGGATTTTCACCGAACAGGCCAATAATCCCATAAATACCCACGCCGACAATCAGTGTAAAAAACGGCAAAACAAATTTTGATTTCAAACTATTCATGGTCCAGCCCCTGCATTTCAGTTGGCGGGACTGTAGCGCAAGAGCAGGCGGCAACACCATTCCCTGCCCTTTACCTCTCGAAAAAGTGACAGGGTGGTCACTTTATTGACTCCCGACATCAACAGGCGCAGACTTTTGCCCAACAGCCGATAGAGCTGATAAACAGGAGGCCACAATGTCAGATATTACGGGCGATATTGCCTATAATGCCGTGAAACCCGGCGATTTCAAATCCATGATCCAGGTGGACCGCTATGCGGCGCGCACCCCGCATTTCGACAAAATAATTTCCGCCACTCATGATCATTTTTGGGATCCGCTGGACAGCAAATATATCGACTACAGCCAACCGTTCGATCTGGAAAACGACTATCTGGTCGATCCCGCACAAAGCATGGATGCCTTGATCGCCGACATGGCCGGGCTGGATGAAAAGCGCCGCATCAAGCTGGCCAATCTGGGCACGTTGTGGTCGCTTTCTTCTATTCTGCATGGGGAACAAGGCGCGCTATCGCTTTCAGCTTCGCTGGTAGACATTCTGCTTGATCCCGGCGCGCAGGAATATGCCGCCAACCAAACGCGGGAAGAAGCCCGCCATGTGCTGGGCTTTAGCCGCTATATCGAAACCCGGTGGGGTCAACCTTGCCCCTGCGGCCCATCCCTCCAAGGCTTGCTGGAAGAAATTATTGCCGCGCCGGAGGTCTATAAAAAGATCGTCGGTATGCAAATGCTGGTAGAGGGTCTCGCCATGGGTGCTTTCGCCGCCACCTATACCTATGGCCGCGACCCGCTGCTGGTGCAGCTTATGCAACTGGTTATGACGGATGAGGCGTTCCATCACAAATTTGGGAAAATCTGGGCCGACAAAACCATTCCCCATGTGAGCGAGGCCGATCGCAACACGATTGAAGACTGGGCGCTGCATTGCTTCCAATCCCTGCTTTACAATCTGGGCTCACCCGAGCAACGCAAATGGATTTATGAGCAAGTGGATATGGATTGGGAATGGGCACAAAACGCCTTTCTGGAAGGCATGACGGATGAACGCATTCGCGAAGACATGCAAGATCGCACCAATATTTTCCGCGTGCTGATCAAAACATTGCTCAAGGCCGGTATCATTACCGAACGCACCGCACCCCAATATGCTGCCTTTGTGGATATGGGCGAATTGCACGACGAAGGCGACCGTATGATCGGCGACGACATTGCCGAACAGGGCATCAAATATCTGATTGAGATTAATGGTGGTGTGCTGAACAAAGCCAATTCAGTGCTGGCGGCTGAGTAGATACCCAAAGCCGTAAACGTCATCCCGGCCAAGATGCGGACCTGTCCGTATCGCGAGCCGGGATCCACTTCAGACTTTATCCAACGCTACATGGACCCCGGGTCAAGCCCGGGGTGACGCGGCGTTTATCTTCTAAAGAACAAACAATGGCCGCAAGGCTAAATCATGCTCTGCGAAGCGTTCAATCGCCGCGTCATCCCGCAGCATCACGCAGAGGGCGGTCTCAACAATTGCGCCGCGCTCACGCAACGCCTGCGTGCTTTCGAGCACTTGGCCGCCTGTCGTCACCACATCTTCCACCACGACGACATTGCGACCTGCAATCTCCACCCCCTCCGCCAAGCGACAAGTGCCATATGCCTTCGCTTCTTTACGCACAAAGGCGGCGGGCAACCCGGTTTGAAGCGCAAGCGCAGTGGCAACAGGCACACCACCAAGTTCCAGCCCTGCCAGAATTTCACCTTCGCGCGGCACCAAGGGTGTCATCGCCGTCGCAACAGCGGCCAACAACTTTGGGTCTGACTCAAATTGATATTTGTCAAAATAGCGATCAGACGTTTGCCCTGACCGCAGCCTGAACTCACCTATTAGCATACAGGCCGCCAATAGATCAGCTTTCAGATCCCTCATGCCTCACCCTTCTTCGTTTCCGCCAATAACCAAGCTCTAGTCGCCTCATCCATTGCCGTGATGGGCCACGCCATGATGGCGGGTGTGTCATAAGAATGATGCGCCCGGATCACCTCTGCGGCGTTGTCAAAATCTGTGGCGCGGGCCTTGGCGATCAGCGCGACTTCGACATCTTCCGCAATCTCACCTTGCCAATGGTAAAGGGAGGTGACGTTGGCAAGAATATTCGCGCAGGCCACCAGCCGCTTATCCAACAAGTGGCGGGCGATCAACTTTGCCTCATCCCCATTGGCGCAGGTCACATAAATGCTGATCGCACCAGGCACCTAATAAATCACCTCTCGGTTCAGGTCTTTCACATCGTTCACGCCAACCAAGGCCATGGTGCGCTTGAATTCCTCCGCCAATATGGCGATGGATTTTGCAACGCCTGCTTCCCCCGCGGCGGCCAACCCATAGAGATAGGCCCGGCCAATGCCCACGCCATCTGCGCCCAAGGCCAATGCCTTGACGATATCGGAGCCACGGCGGATACCGCCATCCAATATGATCTCGGCGCGGCTGCCAACGGCATCAGCAATATTTGGCAACAAGGAAACTGTCGCCGGGGCCGTATCTAACTGACGCCCCCCATGATTTGATATCCAGATGCAATCTGCGCCGATATCAACCGCACGGCGCGCATCCTCAATCTTGGAAATGCCCTTAATGGCAATGGGGCCTTCCCATTCAGACCGCAGCCATTCGACATAATCCCATGTGACCGAGGGGTCGAATTGATCATTGATCAAATCAATGATGCTTTGGGTGGAGGTATCGCAATCCACATTCACCGGCCCGATGCGGCTGGTGGTGGCAACATCCAGAATAAAGCGTGGCGCCCATGCCCCATACCAAGCGGTGCGCGGTGTAATCTTTGGGGGCACAGAGAAATCATTGTGAGGATCACGTTCGCGATTGCCTGCGACGGGTGTATCAACAGTCAAGATCAAGGCACTAAAGCCCGCCGCCTTTGCCTTGGCCAGCATATCCAGCACCAAGGGGCGATCTTTCCACACATAAAGCTGGAACCATTTGGGACCGGGCGCAAGCTGGGTAATTTCCTCAAACGGCACGGAACCAAGAGTGGAAAAGCTGTAGGCCATGCCCGCATCAGCCGCCGCTTTGGCAACGGCGCGCTCGCCCTGACGGGGATGGAATAGCCTTGATGTGGCGGTGGGACAAATCACAAAGGGCAGCTCCACATCACCCCCCATAAGCTTGGTGCGTGTTTCAATGTGGGAAACATCTACCAACACATTTTGCAAAAGGCCTATTTGACGAAAGGCATTGTTGTTGTTGGCAAGCGTCAGTTCATCATCTGCGCCGCCATCAATATAATCGAACACCATTTTGGGCAGTCGCGCTTTGGCCTTGGCGCGCATATCTGCAATGTTATGAACCCGCTTCAAACTCATCTTTTACTCGCCTATTTAGTCGCCGGAAAATTCGGGATCGCGCTTTTCGAAAAACGCCTTTACCGATTCCCTGAAATCGCTACTGCTGACCGCCAGCATATATTGATCGCGGTCCATAAAGGTTGTGGCATTTGCCAGCGCCATGGCAGCGGCATTGACAGATTGCTTGGTCATACGCACCGGCAAAGGCGGCAGCTTGGTGATGCGCTGTGCATAGGCGCGCGCGGCATCCAGCGTGGTGCCATCATCCACCACCTCTTCCACCAACCCCCATGACAAAGCTTGATCGGCATAAACCCGTTCGCCCAAGGTGATATATTGCTTGGCCCGAGCAGGCCCGATTTGCGCCACCAAACGCGGCACGGAATGCCAGCTCATATTCATGCCCAAGGGCACCTCGGGCAAACGCATATGGGCGGAGCGGCCCAAGATGCGATAATCAATTGCCGCCGCAAGGGCAGAGCCGCCACCAATGCAATAGCCCTCCATCGCGACAATCGTATAGGCCTCTATATTTTCCCACGCATCGCACATATCCGGCCCCAGCTTCAGATGCTGGCGTTTCTCCATCATGGTGCCATTGCGCATCACATCACTGCCCGTATCCTTCAAATCCGCTCCGGCAGAAAATGCGCCCTTGGATGACAGGATCACCGCCATCAAATCAGGATTTTCGGCCAAGGCGCGGGCAGTGTCGCGCAATTCTTCCATCGCCTGCACAGACAGCGCATTGCGGTCATCCCCGCGGGAGAAGGTGACTTCCGCCACGCGATCCTCAATTTTGGTAGATACAAATTCCATGACACTCCCCATTGAATGACCCGAATATACACATCCCACCACGCATGTGATACTGCCTAACCACGCAATAACAATCGAGGCAGCGCAAATGATCACACTGCACAATGGTGACCTTTCGTTCACAGCTTTTGATGAAGGCGAAGGCCCGTTGGTGCTGTGCCTGCATGGCTTTCCCGATACGGCGCGCTCATGGCGGCATCAACTAAAACCGCTGGCCGCTGCCGGATACCGGGTGGTCGCGCCCAATTTGCGGGGCTATGAACCCGGCAGCGTGCCCGCAGACGGAGATGTGTTTCAAATTCGCATGGCGGAAGATGTAGCTGCATGGATTGACGAACTTGGTGCCGACAAAGCCCACATTATTGGGCACGATTGGGGGGCCTCTGTCGCCTTTATGGCAACGCTGAACGCGCCTGAAAAAGTGCAATCGCTCACCATGATGTCGGTGCCGCACCCGGTGCAGTTCCAGCAGGTGGGCTTGCGCAGCTTCAAGCAAGTGCGCAATAGCTGGTACATCTTCTTCTTCCAGCTTGCGGCCTTGTCGGACCGCGTGGTGGCGCGCAATGACTATGCGTTTATTGAACGGCTGTGGCGCAAATGGTCACCCGGTTGGGATTTTCCGGTGGAGGAGCTGCGCGCCGTGCAAAAGGCATTGGCGCAGCCGGGGGTGCAAAAATCTGCTCTTGGTTATTACCGCACGCTCACCAATCCCAAACACCCATCCGCAGCGCAAACCGCAGCCTTGATGCAAAAGCAAATTAGCGTGCCGACCTTGGGCATTGCCGGTGCGATTGATGGCTGCATAGCCGCCGATATATTCGCGGCCTGTATGCGGGCAGAGGATTTTCCCGCCGGGCTTAAAACCCATATTGAACCCGGCGCCGGGCACTTTGTGCATCAAGAAAAGCCGGACGCGATTAACGCCCGGCTGATCGAATGGCTTAAGGAGAACAACTAAATTTCAGCGGCCAGATAGGCGGCTTGATTGATAGCGCGCTTGGCATCCAGTTCCAGCGCCTCATACGCACCGCCAATAAGGGATGTTTTGACCCCACTACCGTCCAACGCATCATAAAGATCGCGCAAGGGGGTTTGGCCCGCGCAAACGATAACCGTATCAACCGGCAAGGTTTGCGGATCATTACCGACCAACACATCAAAGCCATCATCATGAATGCGTAAATATTCAATGCCGTTCATCATGCGCACACCGCGCCGCGCCAAAGCCAAGCGATGGGTCCAGCCGGTGGTTTTACCAAGGCCTTTCCCGACACCGGTGGTTTTACGCTGCATTAGGTATATTTCACGATCAGCCGCTTCTACAATCGGCTCAACCCCTGTTACGCCGCCACGGGGATGGTTCTTGAAATCAACGCCCCATTCTTTCGCAAACAGATCAATATCAAGCGCCGCTGACTTGCCTTTATGGCTGACGAGTTCGGCCACATCGAAACCGATACCGCCTGCGCCGATAATAGCAACCGATTTGCCAATCTCCCGGCGACCCAAAATCGCATCGATATATGGCACCACCATGGGGTGATCAATGCCTTCAATCTGCGGGGTGCGCGGGGCAATGCCAGTGGCAATCACCACCTCATCAAAGCCGCCTTCCTGCAAGCTTTCAGCCGTTGCTTCTGTGCCAAGGTGCACATCAACGTTCACGACCTCAAGCTGACGCTTATAGTATCGCAGGGTTTCGTAAAATTCTTCCTTGCCGGGAATACGCTTGGCGTAGTTGAACTGCCCGCCAATTTCATCTGCCTTATCGAACAGGGTCACGTTGTGACCACGCTCCGCCGCGATGGTAGAGAAGGCCAGCCCTGCCGGCCCGGCCCCAACCACCGCAATGTTTTTGGGGCTTTCTACCGGCTCATAATTCAGCATGGTTTCGTGGCAGGCGCGCGGGTTCACCAAGCAGCTTGTTTCTTTTCCGGCAAAGGTGTGGTCAAGGCAGGCTTGATTGCAGCCAATGCAGGTGTTGATTTCATCTTCCCGGCCTTCGCGGGCTTTTTTCACCAGCTCCGCATCTGCCAGCATGGGACGCGCCATAGAAACGATATCTGCATGACCATCAACCAGCACCTGTTCAGCCGTATCGGGCATGTTAATGCGATTTGAGGTGATGCAGGGAATATTCACTTCCTTGCGAATACGCCCGGTCACACTGGCAAAGGCAGCGCGCGGCACCATGGTTGCGATGGTCGGCACTGCACTTTCATGCCAGGTAAAATGGGTGGAGATGATGGACACGCCCACTTCTTCCAGCGCCTTGGCCAGCATCACGACCTCTTCCCACGACATGCCGCCTTGCAGCATATCCATGGCAGCAACGCGGAAGATAACAATGAAGTCCGGCCCCACGGCTTCGCGCACGCGGCGCGCAGCCTCCACCGCAAAGCGCATACGGTTTTCGTAGGAACCGCCCCATTCATCGGTGCGTTGATTGGTTTTTTCGACCAAGAAAGTACTGATGAGATATCCGGCGGAGCCAATGATCTCCACACCGTCATAGCCCGCCTCTTGCGCGCGCGCGGCGCAGTTGGCGAAATCGTCCAACTGCTTTTCAACGCCTTCTGCCGATAGTTCATGCGGTACATAACGTGCAATGGGGGAACGCACGGGAGAAGGTGCCACACACCCTTCATGACCCGCCATGGGGCCAGCATGCAAAATTTGCAGGCAGATTTTTACGTTCGGGTCAGCCTCATGCACCGCCTTGGTGATGATGGCGTGTTGCTGCGCCTCCTCCGCGGTGGAAAGCTTGGAGCCCAGGCCCGCTTCCTCATTCGGTGAAATACCACCGGTGATAATCATGCCCACACCGCCCTTGGCGCGTTCGGCAAAATAGGCTGCCAAGCGCGGAAAGCCACCTTCTGCCTCTTCCAACCCTGTATGCATGGAGCCCATCAAGGCCCGGTTTTTAAGCTTGGTGTGCCCCAGATCGAGAGGCGAAAACAAATTGGGATAGCGCTCCTCGCCCACAAATTTGTGTTGTTGCACGGTCATAATTTCCCCCAGAATTTCGAAAGGCCGACCAATCAGGCCCAGAGCGCCAAGATACTACGCAAAGCGGCGACAAAGGCAATTGGTTGATCCAACATAAGGTGATGCCCCGCATGCGGAATACCTATGATCGGCATTTTCCCGCCAAGCTCGCGCACATAGGCAGCGGAATCGTCATTGAACAATACGCTGTCTTCGCCATACACAATGGCCATGCGCCCCGGCGCGGCCACCAAGCGTTCGCCTTGGCGCATCCAACGATCTTCGCCGACATCTTCGCGCCTGAACACGCTTGGATCAAATTTCCAGCTATAGCCGCCTTCAACCTGCTGCAACGAATGATAGGCCATATAGTCAAACAAGGCAGGCACACCGCATGGCTGCGGGGGCGACAGCACGAAACGCCCCTTGGCCGTTTCAAAATCAGGATAGATCTTGTTAGGCCGATTGGGGTCTTGAGAGCCGGGCGGGCGGCGATTTTCAAAATGGGCTTGCAGGCGTTCCGGGCGCATGGTCATCAAATCACACACCACAAGCCCGGCAAATTTTTCCGATGCCGCCTCCATCACATGCAGACCTACACCACCGCCATAGGAATGCGCGATGATGGTGGGCTTCCGCCCATTCGCAAACAGGCCGGATTGTTCAGCGACATCCACAACCTCGGCCACGCGCAGATCATCAGGATAGATGTGCCTTGTGCCGGAATCCCCCATGCCGGAAAAATCGAATGTCACCACATGGTAGTCTTTCGCCAAAAAGGGAGCGATGAAACCAAAGCAGCGGGAATGGGCCAAAAAGCCATGCAGCAGAATAAGCCCCGGCTTGGCGGGGTCACCCCAGCTATAGGTGCGCAGGGTGCAGCCATCGCTTACCGCCTCGCCCTGTTTGCGCGGCACACCCAGCGCCGCCACCAACCATGCGGGTGGGTCGGCGATCGTTTCATTCAAATCTTGCAAGCCGTTTTCGGGCGGCACATCAACTTTATTCATCACAAATACTCACAAATTTCAGATTGTCGTGAGTATAAGCGTTTTAGGTGAATGCCAAACCCTCAAATTTGCCGTCGGTCCGCCACTTTTCGATGTAGTGGAAAAAGGCCAGCGCGCCGTGGGGATAACCCACTTGGTATTTGGCCTGCGGGCCGGGGTCTTTCCCCTCATTATTATAATAGCCGGGCGTGCAATCGCCGCTGCCGATCATACGGCCCATGCCGGTGAGCAGCAGATCAACCCATGCATCCTCCGCCTCCTTCGTCACTTCTACCGTTTGCGCACCCGCTTCCAAGGCATGCTTGATAGTAAGCGCAATGGTGCGACCGGATTCGGTCAAGTTATGCGGCACGTTTGAGATCAAGTTCGCGCCCTGTGTGGGCTGCACAATGAAGGCATTGGGGAAGCCATGAACATGAATACCATGCTTGGTGCGCATGCCATCTTTCCAATATTCAGAAATACGCAAGCCATCGCGGCCCGCCATATCGAAGCCCGCGCGGCGTGTATATTCGGTGCCGACTTCAAAGCCGGAGGCATAGATAATGCAATCCACCTCATATTCTGTGCCCGCAACAACCACACCCTTTTCGGTGATCCGCTCAACCCCTTGGCCATCAGTATCAACCAGCACGGTATTGGGATTATTGAAGGATTGCAGATAGGCATCATGGAAGCAGGGGCGCTTGCACAGCTGGCGGTACCACGCCTTCAGCTTATAGGCGGTTTCCTCATCGCCTACGATGCTGTCAATCCGGGCGCGAATTTCTTCCATCTTCTCAAAGTCTGAATCCTCGAACGCGGCCATCATATCTTGCGGCGTGCGTTTATCTTCCGGCAGTTCCATGATTTTGGCGCGGATACGGCGGGACAAATCCGTCCAACCATCTTGCACCAAATCCTCATCGGTCCACGCACCGGTTTGATTGGCGGTGAAATTTTCCAGCCATTCTTTTTGCCAGCCGGGCTTTGCCATCTGCTTGAACCAATCGGGATCAATCGGTTCGTTCGCCCGCACATCAACCGACGATGGGGTGCGTTGCACGACATAAAGCTTGCCACAGGTTTTGGACAGATGCGGCACGCACTGCACAGAGGTGGCCCCCGTGCCGATAATGGCAACGCGCTTATCGCGCAAATTTTCCATCAAGGCGCCTTTGTTGTCGCCGCCTGTATAGTCATAATCCCACCGGCTGGTGTGGAAGGAATGGCCTTTGAAGCTTTCAATGCCTTTGATCCCCGGCAGCTTGGGCACATGCAAGGGGCCGGTGCCCATGCCAATAAACTGGGCGGTAAACTTGTCACCACGGTTGGTGTGCACCACCCACACTTGAGCGTCGTCATCCCATACAAGGTCTTTCACCTCGGTATGGAACAGGGCGTTGTCATATAGATTGTACTGATTGGCTATGCGCTCACACTGTTCCAGAATTTCCGGCTGGTGGGCATATTTTTCCGTCGGCATATGCCCGGTTTCTTCCAGCATGGGCATATAGATCATGGACGCCGTATCGCATTGCGCGCCGGGATAGCGGTTCCAATACCATGTGCCGCCGAAATTACCGCCCTTTTCGATGATGCGCACATCATCGATGCCTGCTTCCTTCATGCGCGCGCCTGTCACCAAACCGGCAAAGCCACCGCCGATAAAGGCAAAGGTGACATGATCTGTAAGCGGATCGCGTTCCTTGCGTGGGGTGTGCGGATCTTCCAGATAGTGGGCAAGCTGATCCTTGATTTCCAGATATTGATCATTGCCATCATCACGCAGGCGCTTGTCGCGTTCTGCCAGATATTTCTTCTTCAACGCTTCCTTGTCGAATGACAGTGTTTGCGCCGTTGCGGATTGCTGCATTTCACTCATGATCGCTTCCCCCGTATCAAACTGATAATTTGTCATATTAGAAAAAATGAGCCAATGCAACCCGCATCTTTGCCGGAATGCTCGGCTTTAGCCGATGCGGGTGCCCTGCGCGCCATCTACACGCAGCAATTCGCCGGAAACAAAGCGGGATTCATCGCTGCTGAGAAACAGGGTTGCGTGGGCCGTGTCCCATGCGGTGCCCATATGGCCCATTGGCACAGCTTTGCTGCGCTGCTCTCTCACCACCTCTGTTGGCACATCAAGCGCCGCTGCTATGCCTTCAATCGCCATGGGCGTATCCATCAAACCCGGCAGCACCGCGTTGCAGCGCACACCATGCTTTGCGCCGTTAAGCGCCACCGCCTGCGTCATCCGGTTCATGGCAGACTTTGTCACTTCATAAGCCAGTTGCGTTGCGCCCGCGATGGCAGCCAGTGACGAAATATTCACAATCGCCCCACTTTTACGTTCGCGCATGATAGGAAGAACGGCCTTGATCATGAGCCATGCCGATTTTAAATTCACATCAACAATCAGATCGAAGGCATGTTCTGTCAGCTTGTGTGCCGGCGCATCGCCATGACCGCCAATACCCACATTGTTAACCAAAATATCAACGGGTCCGAGATGCTCGACACAGGCACTGACAATCTGTTCCACCTCATCGGCCTTGGTGATGTCAGCGGCAATGGCAAAAGCCTCGCCGCCCTCCCCCTCAATCTGGGAGACGGTTTCAGCGGCACGATCTGCCGCGCGGTCAACACAACAGACCTTGGCACCGGCGCGCGCAAATAGCAGCGCAATTGCCTTGCCATTGCCAATCGTTTCACCCGGCGCTTGCCCTGCTCCGGTGACGATCGCCACCTTGCCTGCCAAGCGGCCTGACACATCAATATCGCTCATAATAGCCCCTCCCTTAATCCTTTGGCAAAGGATAGGCCAAGGCTCATTTTCACGCCAGCTTATTGACTGGCAGCCGCCTGTACGGCGGGCGATACGGCAAAATAATCCAGCGCCACTTGCGTATCCGCCTCTGTTTGCGGATCGTAGCTGCGGGTAAACCAGCGCCGTGTAGATTTGAACAACATTTTCAGCGAGGGCAGCTTGCCTTCCGCTGCGCTGTTTTCCCAAGCGCGATAAAAGCTGATCTTTTGACCGGCCAATGCCGGGTCTTTCGACATCATCTCCAGCCCACAGGCCCGCAGCAGGCGATAGACCCCCGGCATCACCATCAACATGCTGCGCCAACGGCTGAGGTGACTATTGCCGGATACATGCATGTAGATATCAAAGGCTACATTGCGGTGCTCAACCTCTTCGGCGCAATGCCACTTCAACAAATCCAACATGCGCGGGTCCATGCCCGCTTTTTCCATATTGTTGTCGCCCAAGGCCCACATGCCCATAATGCAAGTGAAGTGTTCCACAACCGCGACCGCCGCCAAACGTTGCGCCAGCCAATAGCGCTTCATACGCGCTGACTTGACCGGGATAAAACCATACATCAAGTCGCCTGAACCGCGGCGGATCAACTTATCAATCGCCGTTGTGAACTGGGTGGTATCAACGCCCATCGCCTCGTAGTGATTGACCACCCCTTGGTGCGAGCGGGAATGCATGGCCTCTTGCCGAATGAATGCCAGCGCATCTTTCTTGAGCTTGGGATCATCTTCCAGATAAGGCAGCGCCTCCTGAAAAATACGGCAGAACGCATTTTCACCTGCCGGAAACAGCAAATGCAGCGAGTTTACGCAATGGGAGCCAATGGGGTCGCCGGGATAAACATGGGTATCCATGCCCTCCCAATCGAACGACACCTTGCGCGGGGTAATATCGATCGGCTCACGAAATTGTCCGGTCATTTTCAAGCTCCTTATCAATCAGAAGGTTTGAGGCGTGCCAGACGGCGACCCGCCCACGGCACGATGCGTTGCACAAAGCGGCCCAGATAGGCTTCTGCCCCCACCAGCACAACCGGCTTGTTCTTCTTCACCGCGCGCAAAATGGCGTCTGCCACCGTATCGGGGGTAAGCGCGCGCCGCTTATACATTTTGTCGGCATCATCGCGGCGGCGTTCTTCTTCTTCCGACGATACGCCTTTGTGTTCGGTGGCCTTGGCGATGCCCGTATCGGCAAAGCCAGGACAAACGGCAGTAACGCCAATACCCTGATCCAGAAAATCTGCGTGCTGGCATTCAGACAGCATCAGCACTGCCGCCTTGGTGGTGGCATAGGCCGGATAGATCCGCAGCGGCGTGAAACCGGCGGCAGATGCCGTATTCACAATATGGCCGGGGCGCATATCATCCACCATGCGTTGGGCAAATAGATTGCCCCCGTAAATCACGCTCCAGAAATTGATGCCGACAATGCGTTCCCAATCTGCAACGGAGGTTTCCAAAAACCCGCCCGACATACCAATGCCTGCATTATTGAGCACAATATCAACCGGCCCGGCTTCGCGATCAATTTGGTCAGCCAAAGCCTCCATTGCCGCTTTGTCTGATACATCGATTTGATAGGCCCGTGCCTCGCGCCCAAGATCACGCACCTGTTGGGCCGTGTCTTCGGCACCTGCAAGATTGATATCGCCCAGCAGAAGATCAGCACCCTCCCCGGCAAATTTCAAAGCCGCCGAACGGCCAATGCCGGAGCCTGCCCCGGTTACAAATACCTGACGCCCATCAAATGGCTTCTCAGGGTCTGCCTTGGCCAACACTTTCGCACGCTTAAGCGCCAGTGTTTCCGGCCCGCCTTCCATATGGGTGACGAATTCGTCCACAAAGCGCGCCACCAAAGTCGGGTTTTTGAGCGGCAACCAGTGAGCCGAGAACACTTCCCGTTTCCACAAATCGTCCACAAGTTGACCGTGATCAGAAAACAAATGTGGCGAGACAAACGGATCATTCTTCAGTTCGATCAACTGCACCGGCACATGCACCTTGCCGGGATTAGGCCGCCCCACATGGGGGAAGAAATTGGCACGATAAAGCTGAATGCCATTCACCCCATCTTTCAACTGAGTAGGATTGCGATGGCCTTTAATGCCTTCGTTGCGTTCCAGCATTTTTGGCCAGCGTTTGGCGATGCCCCGCTTCCATGCCCAAGGTGCCAGATAGGGCACATGGAACATATAAAAATACCAGGAACGGAAAAGCTGACCAAAGGCACGCCCAAGACGCAATGTCTTGAACTGTTTGCGCAGCCACACCCCCACATGATCAAACGAAATACCCGACATGGAGGTGTAGGAGGTAACACGCCCTTTCAGGCTTTCATCCATCATGGCGTTCCATGATTGGATCGACCCCCAATCATGCCCCACCACATGCACCGGCTTGTCGGGGCTGACATGATCGATCACTGCTTTCAAATCAGCAATCAGATGGGCCATGCGGTAATCACGCACCTTGGGCGGCACATCAGACGCGCCGCAACCGCGCACATCATAGGTCACCACATGATATTGATCGGCCAACAAAGGCACCACACCATCCCAAACACATGAGCTATCAGGATAACCATGTACCAACACGATGGTGGGCTTGACCGCATCGCCATAAGCGAAGGCAGACAATCGCACGCCATCCCCCATCACATCAAAGGGGCGGGCACCTTGCGGAAGTTGTCTGTCGACCAAGGGCATGGGACTTGCCTTTTCTTATATATTCATTTATTACTCTTAGGTAGTAAATATTGGAACGGATCACAAATTGTCAAGTCAGGCAGCCAAAAAAGTTTCGCCGACCACCGCCCCCAAAAGGCGACCAAAGGGCGCAAAACCGCGGCTAACCGGGGATGAGCGGCGGGCGCAAATTTTGGACGTTGCCGTGGGTCTATTTCGCGCACAAGGCATTCACGCCACGCGAATGAGCGATATTGCCGCCGCATGTAATATTACCAAGCCGGTTCTTTATAGTCACTTCCCCTCCAAAGACAGCCTGTTTGAAGCCAGCCTGTCCGCCGTGGCAGCGGCGCTGACCCAAAAGCTGATCTCTGCCCTTGCCAATCATGAGGGGCCAGACCAATCACTGGAAAGCCTACAAGCCTTGATGGATTTCGTGCGCGATCACGGGGCCTTACTATCGGCCGGGGACGGCACGAGCCGCGCCACGGCGATTGTCGATCAACACCATACACAAGTGATCACCGCCGTCGCCCACATACTGGCAGGCCAACGCCCTGCCGACATGGATGAAGCCCGCGCGCTTGAAATCGTACAGCCGTGGGCGTTCACCTTATTGGGTGCGGCGGAAGGTGGCGCGCGCTGGTGGCAACAAAACCCGCATGTCCCCACCAGCGAAACCAAGCGCCTGAGCCGTTTGGTGCTGGACAGTTTTCTGACACTGGTGCGTCAGGAGTTGGCACAGAACGCCTGAGCAGCGCCCAAAATAAAAAAGTCATGCTTGACTGTTTTATCTAGGCAAACCTGTTTCATCCCCCTATAGTCCCGCCAACACGATAATATGAGGGGATAGCGCCATGGGTGTATTAGATCATTTCAAGCTGGACGGCAAAGTAGCGGTTGTGACCGGATCAGGCCGCGGCATCGGGCGTGGCATTGCGCTTTGTTTGGCAGAAGCAGGCGCGGCAGTTGTCGTTTCAGCCCGCCGCAAGGAAGATATCGATGCCGTCGCGAAAGAGATTGAGGCCGCAGGCGGCAAGGCTTTGGCCGTGCAGGCCGATGTCACCAATACGGACGATATGGAACGCATTGGCCAAGCAGCGGTTGATGCCTTTGGCACTTTGGATATTTGGGTGAACAATGCCGGTGGCGTGCCCGATGGCACGGCGCGCTATCTAACTCGCATGACCAGCCAAACCTTCAACGACCAGATCAACCTTAATTTCAATGCAGTTTATCTGGGTTGCATGGTGGCCGCCAAACATATGGGCGCAAGCGGTGGGTCGATCATCAATGTGTCATCCGCCACGTCACGTGGCGGCCATGCGAAGAACGCCCCATATGCGGCAGCAAAAGCGGCGGTTAACAGCTTCACCGCCTCCATGGCGGCAGAAGTTGGTCCCACTATCCGTGTCAATGCGGTGGCACCCGGCCCAGTGGTGACAGACAATTTCAAGGATTGTCTCAAGATAGAAAGCGACGAACAAGCAGAGATGATCCGTCAAAATATCAACCTGCCGCTGCAACGCTACGGCACGCCGGAAGACATTGGCGCTGCTGTGGTGTTTATGGCCTCCCCCGCTTCGGCATGGGTGACGGGCGAGACGCTGTTTGTGGCGGGCGGGCTTTAAGGTATCGCCGCCGCCGGGGCGCGCAAAATGGTGCAAGGCCTGCTCTAAAGCCCCAAAATACCTTTCGACATAATATTGCGCTGGATCTCGTTTGATCCGGCGTAAATCGTGGCGGCGCGATCATTCAGATATTGCGGCAAGGCCGTGGCCGCTAAGGCGGACCCGACCGGCGCCACATTGGAACGAAACGCCCGAGCTTCCGGCTGATAGGGTAAGCCGTAATAACCAACCGCTTCCATCACCAGTTCGGTTACGCGCTGGCGCAATTCGGTGCCGCGCACCTTAATGGCCGATGACATGGCCCCAACAGGCTGGCCGGATGTAACAGCGGAAAAGAGCTTTTGTTCAAACGCATAAAGTACATCAAGCTCAATCTGCGCACCGGCAAGGGCGCGCATGAAATCCACATCATTGGCCAAAGGCGTTGCAGCGCCCGCCCCTTCTGCCTTCGCAAACTCCCTAAGTTGCGCCAACTTTACCTTTAGCCCCGTGGCATAAGAGCCACCGCGCTCGTGCTGCAGCAAATATTTGGCGACCGTCCAACCATCATTTTCCATGCCCAAGAGCGACGACACCGGGACACGGACATCTTCAAAGAACAATTGGTTGAACTCATGGTCGCCGGAGATAGAAATCAGCGGCCTGATCTCCAGCCCCGGCACATCCGTGTCGAATAACAGGAAAGTAATACCCTGTTGCGGCTTGCCGGAATTGTCGGTGCGCACCAAGCAGAAAATCTTGTTCGACCATTGCGCATGGGTAGTCCAAATCTTGGTACCATTGATGACATACTCATCCCCCTCGCGCACCGCTTTGCATTGCAGGGATGCCAGATCAGACCCGGCGCCGGGCTCTGAATATCCTTGAGTCCACCAATCTTCGCCGGTGCGGATACGCGGCAAGTAATGGTTCTTCTGCTCATCTGTCCCGAATTTGATAACCACCGGCCCCACCATGCGTGTGGAATTGGGTGTTACCTTGGGCGCATTGGCAAGGGTGAGCTCACGCTGAAAAATGGCGTGTTGTTCCAAATCCCAATTGGTGCCGCCCCATTCAACCGGCCATGAGGGCACGGCCCAGCCTTGGTCGTTCAAAATGCGGTGCCATTCAACTGCCACCGGCTGATCGGCATAAATGCCCGCACACATCTCGCCCGCGCGCTGAAGCTCTGGCCTGAGTTTCTCGCTTAGAAAGCCACGGACTTCATCGGTAAAGTGATCAAGATTGCTCATTTTTTGCCAAACCCCGCGATACGGTCCGCCATATCCGGCCCCACCCCTTTGGACGTGTAAATTTCATGCGCCAAACCTGCCTCTAACGACATATCTTCGCTGGTCAGCACCAGCTCCTTGTTGGCGCGCAGGGAATACCAGCTATTGGCCAGCACTTCGGCGCAGAAGGCCTTCACCTCGGCTTCAAAACTTTCATCCGGGTAAACCGCATTTGCCAACCCCATGGCCGCTGCCTCATCAGCTTTGTAGGTGCGCGCCGTGAACATCATCTCCATCGCCTTGTGCTTGCCGATGCGGCGCGGCAAACGCTGGCTCATGCCCCAAACGGGGGTCAGTGCCCATTTGGCATGGGTATCGGCAAATTTGGCATTGGCGCTCGCCAAAATAATGTCGCCCGCCAACGCCAGTTCAAGCGCCCCGGTATAACAATGGGAATGCACCGCAGTGATGACCGGCTGCGGCAGGTTTGCCAGCTTTTCAATGATAAGTGCCTGAAAATTGGGACGGGGTAATTTTTCCCCCTCGGCGATATCACCCAGATCATGCCCAGCCGAAAAACACTTGCCCGCACCGCGCAAAACCACAGCCCCAACGCCTTCAACATCAGTCGCGATAGCGTCTATATGTGTCTCCAACTGTTGAAACACTGGCACATTCAGTGAATTCAACTTTTCCGGGCGGTTAAGCGTCAGCCACGCCACCCCGTCTACATCTTCGCGTATGACCAGCTCAGTCATGTCATCCCCCCAATTTCAATCTGGGGGGCACCCTATTGCCTGCGCATGTCATTTGCAAAACAGAAAAGGCGCCGCAAAATTGCAACGCCTTTTCAAATTCAAGCAAATTGAGGGGGATTAGCCTTGGGCGGCCTTCCACTTTAGGCGATAGGCATGCAGCAACGGCTCTGTATAGCCGCTGGGCTGGGTTTCGCCTTCAAACACCAATGCCTTGGCGGCTTCAATGGCGAGGCCATCGAGAGACGGTGCCATGGGCGTATAGATGGCATCCCCGGCATTTTGACCATCAACTTTAACGGCCATACGCGCAAAGGCGGCCTCGACCTGATCCTTGGTGCAAATACCATGAGCCAGCCAATTGGCAATGTGTTGGGAGGAGATACGCAGCGTGGCGCGGTCTTCCATCAGGCCGATGTCGTTGATATCCGGCACTTTGGAACAACCAATGCCTTGATCAATCCAACGCACCACATAACCCAAAATGCCTTGCACGTTGTTGTCCAATTCGGCCTCAATGTCGGCGTCTGGCCAATTGGTATCTTTGGCCAATGGCACAGATAGAAGCTTGGAAAGCGCGGGCACTTCCGGGGTATCACCCATTTCAGCGCGCACATCACTGACACTTACCTGATGATAATGCGTAGCGTGCAAAGTGGCCGCTGTGGGGCTTGGCACCCAGGCCGTATTCGCACCGGTTTTCGGATGACCGATTTTTTCTTTCAGCATGTCGGCCATGCGATCGGGTGCCGCCCACATGCCCTTGCCGATTTGCGCGCGGCCATTCAAACCGCAGTTTAAACCAATCGCAACATTGCGCGCCTCATAGGAGGTAATCCAATCGGTAGTTTTCATTTCACCTTTACGGATCACCGGACCAGCCTTCATGGAAGTGTGAATTTCATCGCCGGTGCGATCAAGGAAGCCGGTGTTGATGAACACCACGCGGCCTTTCACGGCTTCAATGCAGGCGGCCAGATTAGCAGAGGTGCGGCGTTCCTCATCCATCACGCCAACCTTAATCGTGTGACGCGCCAGCCCCAGCAAGTCTTCCACTGCATCAAACAAGCTATTGGTGAAAGCGCATTCTTCCGGCCCATGCATTTTGGGCTTCACAATATAGATGGACCCGGCGCGGCTGTTACCTCGACGGCCATTTGCCCCCACATCGGCCAGCGAAATCAGGCTGGTGATAATGCCATCCAAAATGCCTTCCGGTGCTTCGGAGCCATCGGCCAGCAGCACAGCATTATTGGTCATCAAGTGCCCCACATTGCGCACCAGCAACATAGCGCGGCCATGCAATGCTTTGGTAGAACCATCGGCCAAGGTGATTTGCTTGTCGCCGTTCATGCGCCGGGTGAAGGTGTGATCGCCCTTCTCCACCACTTCTTCCAAATCACCGCGCATCAGACCAAACCAGTTGCGGTAAGCAGCGGTTTTGTCTTCAGCGTCCACGGCGGCGACGGAATCTTCAAGGTCGACAATGGTGGAAAGCGCGGATTCCAGAATGATATCGGATACGCCTGCTTTGTCTGTCTTGCCAACTTCGCTATCAGGCGCAATCAAGATTTCGATGTGCAAACCATTATGCTTCAACAATACAGAGCTTGGGTTGGCAGCGTCGCCCGTGTAGCCAGCGAATTGGCTGGGGTCTTTAAGCGCAGGCGTGAACGCGCCACCCGCAACGCCATAAGCCGTCACATCTGCATGGCTGCCATCGGCCAAGGGCGCAGCCTGGTCCAGAAAGCCGCGCGCCCAGGCAATTACCTGATCACCGCGGTCCTTGTCGTAGCCGCCGGGCTTGGCGGTACCGGGCAGCGCATCGGTGCCATAAAGTGCATCATACAGGCTGCCCCAGCGGGCATTGGCGGCGTTCAGCACGAACCGCGCATTGAGTGAGGGCACAACGAGCTGCGGCCCGGCCATGGTGGCCAGTTCTTCATCCACATTGTCTGTAGAAACTTTGAAGGGGGCAGGCTCGGGCACCAAATAGCCGATTTCGCGCAAAAAGGCCTCATAGGCATCGGCATCATTGATCAAACCGGGGTTCGCCATGTGCCACGCATCGATTTTGGCTTGCAGATCTTCCCGCTTGGCCAGCAGGGCCGCATTTTCACCGGCGAACTTATCGAAAATATCTGCCGTGCCTTTCCAGAAGGCGGCAGCGTCCACATTCACGGCGGGCAGCACCTCATTCTCAACGAAATTGACCAGTTCCGCGGCCACCTTGATGGAGCCAAACTCTTGATACTGCATATGTTTTTACCTTCTCGTGAGGACACCACTGCCCGGACGGGCTTAATGATAGGAATAATGATGCCCTCAAAAGCAGAAAAAGGGCAGTCTTGCAAGATGACGTGATTACCCATCAGAATAGACTTATGACCGAATACTTTATTCAAGCCTTCATCTATCTTGCATCCGCCGTAATACTGGTACCCTTGGCGAAGAAACTTGGCATGGGGTCCGTGCTGGGCTATCTGATTGCCGGGGTCATAATTGGGCCTCTGGCCGGATTGGTCGGGCAGGAAACCAACACGATCCAGCATTTTGCTGAATTCGGCGTTGTGATGATGTTGTTTCTGGTGGGCCTTGAGCTTGCGCCACAAGCCTTGTGGCGCATGCGCAAGCGCTTGTTTGGGCTGGGGGGCCTTCAAGTCACGCTGACAACCGGCTTGTTTGCCGCCATCGGCATGCAGTTTGGCTTACATTGGAGCACCGCTTTGGCTGTAGCATCGCTGCTGGCGCTTTCGTCCACCGCTATCGTGCTGCAAACCATGAACGAAAAGGGCCTCAACAAAACCGATGGGGCCAATGCCTCGCTTTCCGTGCTGCTGTTTCAGGACATTGCGGTCATTCCCATTTTGGCCCTCATGCCCTTGCTTGCGCTGCCAGAACTGGTGCAGGAAGCCAGCAAAGCCGCGGCTGAAGCCGACGCACATGGGGGTGAGCTTAGCCTTGTTGCGCAACTACCCGCCTGGGGCCGGGTGATCGTGGTGGCCGCCGCCATTGGAGGCCTTGGCCTGATCGGGCATTTTCTTACCCGTCCGCTGTTTCGCTTTGTAGCGGACGCCAAGCTGCATGAAGTTTTTACCGCTGCCGCCCTTATGCTGGTGATCGGCATTTCAGCCTTAATGGCGTTAATCGGCCTGTCGCCTGCCCTTGGGGCCTTTCTGGCAGGGGTCATTCTGGCCAATTCCGAATTCCGCCATGAACTGGAAGCCAGTATTGATCCGTTCAAAGGGCTGTTGCTTGGCCTGTTCTTTATCACGGTTGGCGCGGGTATTGATTTTGATGTGTTCATGGAAAGCTGGCGCATCATCTTGTTGTTGACACTGGCCTTGATGGTTTCCAAGGCGGGTATTTTGCTCACCCTGGCTTTTATTTTTAAGGTGCGCGCGAAAAACCGTTGGTTGTTTGCACTCAGCCTTGCACAAGCCGGCGAATTCGGCTTTGTTTTGCTGAATTACGGCGTCGGCCAGAGCGTTATTCCGCAGGAATTGGCGCAGATGCTTTCTATGGTCGTGGCGCTTTCCATGTTCCTGACGCCGGCTTTGTTCATCCTGTTCGACAAGGTTGTCACCCCGCGTTACAGCAAATTGGACAATCTGCCTTTTATCGATGAAATCGATCAGCAAGGCCCGGTCATCATTGCCGGCATTGGGCGGTTTGGCCAAATCGTCAACCGGATGTTGACCGCAAACGGCATTGAAACCGTGGTACTGGACGACAAGCATTCACAAATTTCACTGATGCACCAGATTGGCGTAAAGAGTTTTTATGGCGATGCCACCAAGCCCGACCTGCTGCGCATGGCAGGTGTGGACGATGCCCTGCTGGTGGTGGTCGCCATCGGCGACAAGGACAAATCCGTGCGGTTGGTCGAACACCTCAAACACGCCCATCCCCATGTGCAGATTTTGGCCCGCGCGCTTGATCGTATCCACAGCTATGAACTGCGCGCAGCAAAGGCAGATTACGTGATTACCGAGACCTACAACTCGGCTGTCGAATTAGGCCGCGATGCCCTTTTCCGTTTAGGCCTACCCTATCTAAAAGCAGAACGCATTCGCAAAAACTTTATCCGCATGGACCGGGAACACGACGATATTCTTTACGCCAATTGGCGCGAAACAGGAGGCGGCGCGGCAGACACCAGTTTTCATACCCTATTTATCAAATTGGAAAAATTGCTGCGTGACGCAATCAAGGCAGATATGGAAGCCGCCGAAGAAGAAGAAAAACAGAAAGAGCAGGAAACAACCGGCCAATAAGCAACGCTGCTTATTCTATAATACCACCGCGACGCAACCACGCCTCCGCCAAATCAGGCCAAACGCCTGCCTCTTCATGGTCTTCCGCCAAGCCCAAGCCATGTCCGCCCGTTTCGAACAACTGCAACTCCACCGGCACTCCGGCTGCCTGCAATGTGTCACGGTAGATAGTGGCATTTTCATGCGAGACAAGGGGGTCTGCCTTTGTTTGCCAAATGAAGGTTGGTGGCGTTTTAGCCGTTGCCAATAAATTGGGTGACACTTCTTTCACCGGCACATCGATGTGATCGTCCAGATGTGTCATCGGAAAATGCTCAGGTGCCAGCACGGCGTAACCCAAAATGGCGAAATCAGGCCGCAATGCATCCGGCACCGCGTTTGACGCCAGCCCCGCCAGATGCCCCCCGGCAGAAAAGCCCATCACACCAATTCGATTTGGATCAATTCCCCACGCATCGGCATTGTCCCGCACAATCTGCATGGCCTGTTTCACATCGTTCAGCGGCACGGGGTGCATATAAGGCACAAGCCGATAGTTCACTACAAAGGCGTTGATCCCAAGGCTATTCAACCACTCCGCCATTTTGGTGCCTTCGTGCCGCTCTGCACGGATGAGGTAACCACCGCCGGGAAACACCAGAACGGCTGGCTGCGGCGTATCACTTTCGACCAGATATTTCAGCATATAGGGCTTATGCGCCACATCATCTTTTTGCAAATAGCGAATATACCACGGCCAGTTTTCAAGCCCATATGCATTGGACTTATAGTCCGGCACCGCATCTTCCGGCCAAAGCGCAACAATACGGTTTTGATATTCCGGCGCAGACGGATCAGCGACAAAGTTTTGCTTGTTAAACTGCCAAACCACCACCCCTGAACCAACACAGGCAACAATCACCAAACCAAAAACGATCCGCAAAAACCACCGCATCATTCCGCCCCCAAAGCGTTTCAACCCTAGAACTGATACCCGACAGAAAGGCCAAAGTTTCGATCCGTATCCCGCGGCACAAAATGCGCCAGATCACGCCGATCATTGGTGATCGAAAACGGCACAATGGCAGAGGCGTAGTGCTGATCGAACACGTTCTTCACATAGGCTGCCACTTCCAGCCGGTCGTCCAGGCCGATCCACCCCAAACGCATATCCCAAATTTGATAAGCATCATGCACCGCCCCCGGATGTTGCTCGGCACTGAACTGCACTTCGCCTACATACCGCCCGGTGACTTGCAAATACGCCAGCCCATTATTGCGATTGAGCTGATGTTCATAACGCCCGCTGAGCGACGCGCTCCATTTCGGGGCATTGGGCATACGGCCCCCGGCCACACTTTGGGTGTCGCATGTGCCGTTTCCATCACCATCTACACCGCCATTTTCGCCGGGCTCCTGCCCGACAAAGCACTGTGTATCAAACTCGTTGAACTTCGCATCGGCAAAAAGCAATGAGCCGAACATAAACAAGGAGGCACTTGGCCGGGCCTGAAAATCAATCTCGATCCCCTTGGTTTCTAGTTCGCCCGCATTATCCAGCCGGAACGCTAGGGCAGAAATAGCCAACGGATTATCATCATCCCCCAAATCCGTGATCTGCGCCTGAAAATCCTCAAACACTGTGCGGAACAAGGCCACGTTGATTTCCAACCGATTGTCAAACAAACGCGACTTGCTGCCAATTTCAAACGACAAGGAGGTTTCTGGCTCTACCGGATTGGCGAAAGCCTCTTCCGGGTTGGAGCTGGCAAAATCAAACGCGCCGCCGCGATAACCCGTTGAGATTGTGCCATAAAGGCGCGCGTTTTCTGCCACATCATATTGCAAGGAAAACGTGCCGATCACAGTTTGATCTTCAATCGTTGCATCGCTGATGTTGAAATCCGCTTCCTGAAATTCAATTCCCGTTGTTTCATTATACAGATGACTGTGCGATTGACGCTCCCCGATTTGCTTTTCATAGATGAACCGCGCCCCCGCTGTCACATGCAACCGATCCGTTGCGTGCCAGGTTGATTGCGCAAATACGCCAAGATTACGGGTGCGCACCAACCCACGGGTGCGCTCATACGATCCGAAGCTTTCCCCCGGCACAGCTTCAAGTTCTTCTGGCAGCACGATATAGGGCAATGGCAGCGGTGAGCCTGCGACAATCAAATAGGTCGTCGGCACATTCGCAATGCGTCGTTCAAAGAAGTTGCGCAAGCGGTTTTGGAACCACAGCGCGCCTACGGTATATTCAAACGCCCCGGCATCATTCGACGTTATGCGCACCTCTTGCGTCAGGGTTTGAATGTCACGATCACCACCATTGCGCGGCAGATCAATCCGGTCCCCATCCACTTCGGGCACGGTAAAATCACGCAAGATGTGGAAATAACGCCAGCCGGTAACAGAGGTCAGCGTGACCGCCCCCAAATCCCAATCCAGCTTTAACGATGTACCAAAATTATCAACGTCGGAAACGGCATTGTCATATGCTTTGGTCTTGGTGTTTTCCTCACCATAGGTGATTTCCGGGCTGCGTGAGGCCACATCGGGGTTTACGGTGCGCGGTACGAAGGGGGTGGAAGGCCCCGTGGAACGCTGGAATTCCGTGTTCAACCGGGCGGTCAGTGCCGGGCCATCCCACATCAGTTTGCCGCGTGCACCAAAGGATTCCCGATCAGGCAAATTTTCGCCATTGAGTACATTTTCCAAATGCCCCCCGACAAATTTGTAAAAACCGGTAAGACGCAATCCCACACTGTCAGATACGGGACCGCTGGCCCCAGCCTGAAAATTCGTCAAACTGCCGGGCAAATCATTTGGCTGTTCATGAACAGCACGCGCGAACGCCTCAAAATCCTGCGACGGGTCGCGCGAAATAACGTGGATCAACCCGGCGGTCGAATTTTTGCCAAAAAGCGTGCCTTGAGGGCCGCGCATCACCTCCACCCGCTCCAGATCGGCAAATTCAAAGCTGGCAATGGCTGTACGCGCCAAGGGCACCTCATCAACAACAACCGACACGTTCGGTTCAACCGCGATGGAATAAACATCTGTGCCAACACCGCGAATGCGCAGGCTGGTATTGGTCGGGTCATCTGCCGGCGTTACCCGCAAAGACGGCACCAACTTGGTCAAATCTTCAATGTTGTTAATCTCGTTCGCCTCAATGGCCTCGCGCCCGAAGGCAGAAATAGCCATAGGCACATCTTGCAAACGCTTTTCGCGCTTTTGCGCCGTTACGATAATTTCATCAAGCTGCGCGTTCTTCTGCGGCGCAACGGAATTTTCCTGGGCTGTGCCTTCCTCAGCAACATCCACCTCCAGCACGTCCCCCGCCTCTTGCGCAGACACAGACACAACCAACCCAAGCTGGGTAGCCACAATGGCTACCGCCAGTTTCAAACTACGCATTAGATTTCCCCTCAACACTTCCTCTGGTTGCAACATAGAGCAGCAAAGACCAGCCTTCAATCGGCATCCCGCCGAAGATTTTATAGCGACAACGCGAAATGGAACGTCTCTTGTTCCACATTGGCCGGGCGCGTAAGGATCAGCCTGCCTGTCAGGTCATCGGCATCGGCAAAACTTGCGGCGGTGGCGTTGTCACCTTCTGCTGTTGTGCAGATAAACCGCTCACCCGTATCAGTTTCAGCCAGAACACACGCGCCTGTGGGGGTGTCGCTGCCCCAGTAATCCACGGCGTATGAGATGATGCGCCCACCGGTCGGGTGCGTCGCCAACGGCTTTTTATCCAGCCCGGATTGCGAAATCCGTGTCTCAACGCGGCTCCAGTCTCTCAAACTGGGCACCGCAGAGAAAACGCCGGTGGCATGTTTGGACAAAAAGCCTCCATTGCACGTGACCAGCGTAAAATCATCCGGTCGCTGGCGGCAGCGCCAAAGAGCCTCTGCCAAAGCGTGCATACTGTAATTATTGCCGGGGCCTCCAAGATAAGGCAGCCCGCCGGTCAGTGTCAGCGCGCGGCTGCCATCGGTTGGAATACCCAGATGATCCGTCAACATACTTACCGCACAGGGAAAACAGCTATAAATATCAAGCCCATCAATGCCTGCGATGTCTTTTTCCGCCAGATCGAGTGCCCGATCCACAACCTTGCCCGCCATGGGTGAGGTGGCAAGATTTGGCCGTTCACTTGGGCGCAGTTCCTTGCCTTCGGCCAATCCATGCAAAAACACCCAGCGATCTTGAGGGATGGCAAGCTGCTTGGCCTTCCCAACACTGCACACGAGGACAGCGGCACCCAAATTGACCGCATCACGCGCCACCATACGCCCGGTATACATGTGTGTGAGCTGCCGTGACTTGGCAATGTCATCGGCGCTGTAGCTTTCAGGAAACTGGGCATAGGGGTTTTGGGCGGCAACTTCACTCAAAGGTGCCATCAACGCCGCCATGGCATTACTGTAGGAGGCAAGGTCTGCCCGCTGCGCATGGCGCCGGGCCTGATCAAACAGGCTGTAGGTGCGAATGGGTGTTGCCAGACCGGAATAGCGTTCCTGCACCGTCAACAAAGAAGGCGGGGCCAACCGATCATCAAACGGCTCATCAAATACTTCATCCCATGACAATGTCTGATCATCACGATCGGCCTGACGCTGGTTTTTTATAGCCTCCGATCCGGCGATCAGTGCCATCTCTTTTTTGCCTTCAGCAATATCCTTGGCACATTCGATCAGCAAAGATAGTGGTTCATTGCCGCCTACGGGGCTGTAGATGCGTGTTTTCGGGGACGCCCCGATTGCCTTGGCAATTGATTGCGGTGGATTGTTGCTGCGCCCATGTTTGCCGGTCCACGGTCCCAATGAATCGGAGAACAGGCGAATCACACCGATCGTATCGATATGAGCGGCGATATTTGGTGCGCCACAATCGGCAACCGCTCCCGCCGCCGCTTGTGAGGCCAAATACATTGGCCCATGCGGCGTTGCCTGACGCTCTACATATTGCCCGGCCCCCACCAAAATGGGTGTCTTGTCATCCAAGTTTTTCTGCGCGTCTGTCATGCTCGCCCCCTCAATCCACACCTGTCTTAGCAAGCACCATCATACCCGCATACGCGGTGCCACGCCGCAATAGGCGCAAATTGACCCCCGCCACCCTTTCTTTTTGGCCACGCTTGCCTTACCTAACGGGCACAACAGTTTTCGGGGCATAATATGGAATTTGATGATGTTATTATGGGACGGCGCAGCATTCGCGGCTATCAGCCCAAAGCCGTGCCACGCAAACTGATTGAAGAAGTCATCACGCTTGCCATGCGTGCGCCATCTTCCATGAACACCCAACCATGGAACTTCTATGTCGTAACCGGCGCACCTCTGGATCGTATTCGCCAAGGCAACACAGAACGAAATTTGGCGGGCATTCCCCATTCGCGCGAGTTTCGTATCGGTGACCCCTTTGCGGGCCAACACCGCGAACGGCAAATTGGTGTGGCCAAACAACTATTTTCCGCCATGGATATTGCCCGCGACGACAAAGAAAAACGCCTGGATTGGGTGATGCGCGGCTTTCGCCAATTTGATGCGCCGGTCTGTATCATCATCACCTATGATCGCGTCTTGAATGGCAGTGACGACACCCCCTTCGATTGCGGCGCGGTGACAACGGCGCTGGTGAATGCAGCTTGGTCACGCGGCCTTGGGGCCGTGATCAATTCTCAAGGCATCATGCAATCTCCCGTAGTGCGCGAATGTGCGGGCATTGCCGACGATCAGGTTATTATGAAAGCTGTTGCCCTGGGGTGGCCGGATGAAAGTTTCCCTGCCAACGCCGTTGTGTCGGAGCGCAAAAGCGTGGAAGAGGCAACGGTGTTCGTTGGTTTTGAAGATTAAAGCAATCCAAACACGGCCGGATCAAATCACGACCGAATCGTAACCACATCTCCTCTTAGAGGCTCATCAACAAATCAAAGGATCACAGGCAATGTCTTGGCAGGTTTACCTTTCTGGAGAAATTCACACTGATTGGCGCGCACAAATTATCGCCGGGGCAAAAGCACTTGATCTCGACATCACCTTCACCTCAGCCAACACGCATCATGAAAGCAGTGATGCGGCTGGTGACGTTCTTGGGAAGCCAGACGAGGATTTTTGGCGCGATCACCAATCGGCCAAGATAAACGCACTTCGCATTCGGACGCTCATCCAAAAATGCGACATCGCGGTGATCCGCTTTGGCGACAAATACAAGCAATGGAACGCCGCCTTCGATGCCGGCCAATGTGCTGCACTGGGCAAGCCCTACATCACCTTACACGATGAAAACATCGTACACCCTTTGAAAGAAGTTGATGGTGCAGCGGCTGGATGGGCAAAGACGCCAGACCAAGTGGTTGAGATTTTGCGCTACACGCTCACGGCCTAAGGGGGGAATAACGTCAAGGATAAGGTGGTGGTGCCGCTTAGGTGATTTGAACACCTGACCCCATCATTACGAATTAGGTCTTATCTTAGTGATTTCTATAGGTTAGATGGAAACTGCCTTTGATAGACCACCCAAGAAATCAATGACTTAGCAGGGAATTGGAAACTAACAACGGTAAGTTTAGCCTCGACGCCCTATGAGCTTCGACAGCGGTTTCCTTGTGCGTACACTAAAACAGAGAAGCTGCCGACAGAGGCGAGCAATATTGATGAAATGATAATCTGGATGCCGCAGCATCGCCTCACTTGGGAGGCTTAAGGGGCGCCTTAATGGACCGCAAGAAAGCAGCTGCCCCTTCATGTGAGCCCATATTTAGGCGTTGCAGCAGGGCAATACCTTTAACTTTGTCCTCAACAACACCCGTTCCAGTATAATAGGCCATGCCAAGCAAAAACATTGACCCCGAGAAGCCAACATTGGAGTCGATGTCATGTTGCCAATATTTAACGGCAGCAACTGGTCCACCTGAGACCCCTAACCCGTAGGCGGCCCGCAAGCCAAGTCGGAAATAGAAGGTAGGGTCAACCATAACCATTCCCGCAGGCGGCGCACGACCGAACCCCGGGCCCACGACATCATAGATACGTCCCCCCTCGCCGGCCTCATGTTGTTGAACCATTTGCAGGCCTTGTTCATCATATAGCGCCTTTACCTCTGCATCGGTCCGATAGATTTTGGTCAGCACATCAGCCGCTTTCATGCCGCCCATACCGATAGACATCTCAATCCATTTCAACCCCTCCATTTTGTCAGATGGGCGTCCAATGCCTTGATAAAGGACAATGCCATAATCGAATGAGGACTGCATTGAGTAGCTCGCTGCTTTCTCCATCCATATGGCTGCCTGCACTACATCCTTTGCAAATACAACAACCCCATCTACTGTCATGCCCCGCATATAAGCATTCGCCAATGCATATTCCGCTTCACCGCTACCTAAATTCGCCCCTTGCAGCAAATAGGTCTTCGCCTTAGCAAGATCGCGTTGCACTACTTCGCCCTTCAAATAAAGCAACGAAAGTCTAAATGCGGCAGCCCCCACCTTCAGCTCAGCTGCTCGAGCTAATAGCAAAATACCATTTTGTACATTTCTGGCGACACCCGCACCTAACAAATAGGTCATGCCGCACTCCATTACAGCATCTGGGTATTCGGCCTTGGCGGCCACGCATAACAGGCTATGTGAGCGCTGATAGTCGTTAGCATCACGCGCTTTGATGCCTTCGTAATAAGCTTCGCGCGCTTGATCATTGGCAGCAAATGCGGGGGAAAAAAGCCCCAAAAACACAGCAAAAACAAGCGGTAGTTTTAAGTGCAGACGCATCAGGAGCCTCCTTCGGCAATGGATCATCCACAGCCTAATGAGGGAGCCAATCAGTCAACATAGCTCAAATGGACTATATCTGAATAAGTTCCCGATATATATCTATTTTGCTAAGTGCTCCAAGAAAACTAAGGGGGATTAGGGCGGTATGGCGACGAAGTCCGATATAGCACCAAAAGCAGATGCATCACTTGATATCTATATGACACTAATGGACTTTATCTACCGATACGCAAGCGAAGCCGATACCGCCGACGCGGCATTGGACATGCTTTCCGAGCTTGAGCGCCTTGAGCTAAACCTCGAAGAACTTGAGACATATGGTGAGTTGCAATCCCATCTAGACCGCGCGCTCAAAATTGCCGAACGCGTTAGCCATCAGCTCGACCGAACGGACGAAGTGCACCCCTTGGACCGCTGCCGTCTACTATTATCCATGGATCTAAAAGTTATGGCAGCAGGCAGCGAGGCACTTTCGCTCATCAACCCCTATTGTAAGGGGCTGGGCCTAGGGCAACGTTTTGACCTGCACGAAACAGAGTTGCGTGACCCATTCATGACGGCCTTGGTGATGGCAAGAGACGATGGAGGTGGGCCGCGACTAGTGCGCTTACCAGCAGCGGAAGACGCATCACCCCTAATCGCGGTCATCAACCGGATCGGTGAAAAGAACCAAATATCCATTTTCCTTCTTCCACTCACCGCTGAGCAGAAGGGCACCCCCTCAACCACAATCGGCCTTGGCCTCACCCATGCTGAAACCGAACTAGTGCGTTACCTGCAACAGGGAATGGCGCTAAAGGAAGCGGCAGACCAACTCAACATCGCTCACAACACTGCGCGCAATCACCTTAAATCCGTTTTCGCGAAGGTTGGTGTGAACCGCCAATCTGATCTCATCCGACTTTTAACGATGCTAAGCATTGCAATACCGGGACGAGAAACCAGAGACAAAACCCTCCAATCTTCCTCCTCGTTTGATGGGCTTGCTATTTATCGCAACCCCAGCTTGGTTGAACTGAAAGATGGCAACAAGATCGCCTACCATGTTTATGGCCCGGCTATCGGCAAGCCCATTCTTATTTTCAACAGCCCCCTGAATGAATATGTTGCGTCAGCTGGCATGAACGCATTGTTGTATGAGATGAACATTTGTTTTATCTGCCCCCAACTTTCCGGCAGAGGGCAAGCAAGTTTTCAACCAGATTATTCGTGGAGCAAATACCGGGCAGACATTGCAGAGCTGCTAACAGTACTCGAAAGGCGGTTTAACACCCAAAAATTTCCCGCCATTGGGATGGCCGTGGGTGCCCGTTTCGCGCTAGAGGCAGCGATAGCCTGCCCCTCAACACTATCTGCGCTTTGCCTCATTTCACCGCGCGTATCTCCGCCTGAAGAAGAACGCGATAGTATCGGCGCAAGGCTCTTTAGGCAATTTTCTAAATCAGATTGGGCACTATCCTTTGTTGCAAAAGTCCTATCCACGCGCGCCACTGACACATTCATCACAAAGTTTGTTGATCGCTGGTTGATGGATTCACCGGCAGATCAAGCGCTGTTCGAACGGGAGCCAGACTTGAAAAAAGCCTTAATCCTCGGCACCAAAATCACCGTTTCAGAATATCACCTCGGCAGCGCCCAAGCATTGTCAATGGCAATCCATGAGGCCAGCCTTGAGTGGCGGCGAATAACTACGCCAATTTTGGTTTGTCATGGCGATCGCAATGGCATCAACACCTTAGAGAATGCCCAAGCCATAACAAATAGCCTACCCAATGCGAAGCTGCAAATCATACCAAACATGGGGCAGTTATCGGGAGTGCAGCACACGACCAATCTACTGCCTGAATTCATAAACTTCGAAAACGCTGCGCTGAACCAAAAAGCAACAGTCGCACAAACCACTATCGCGACGAGAGGACAATAAAATGGAAGCTATCTATGTCATCGCCATAATCGGTATCCTTTTATACGTGCTTTATTCGAGGCTTATCAAACGTCGCAACCGCGCCCTAGAGGCACTAAGCGGTATAGATGTACAAATCAAAAAGAGGGCAAACCTAATCCCCAACGTGTTAGCAATTGCCAAAAAATTTATGGAACATGAACGGGCATTGCTGGAAGATCTTACCGCCGCACGTACCGCGTTTGAAAAATCATACGACGCAGGCAGTGCCGCTGACGTTCAAGATCATCTAAAGGCTGCTGAGGGCGTGCAGTCCACGTTAGGGCGTCTGATAGCTATCGCAGAAAACTATCCTGATCTAAAGTCAGACACGGTGATGCAAAAAGCGCAAAAAACATATCAGGACGTTGAAGCAAATATTGCCGCTGCGCGTCGGTTCTACAACTCAGCTGTAACCGATTTGAACAATGCGACCCAGATATTCCCCAGCTCTTTGGTGGCAAGCATGATCAAGATCGGCGAAATGCCCTTCTACGAAATCGATGATGCAACCCCCAAAGGCGCCATACCAGCCGCTGATCATCTAGGCGGATAAACTAAAATATGGATGATGCGACTGCCCGCCTAAAACGAACGCCAGTTGGTGGCGAAGAAACCTCCTTCACCGCCTCTCCGGCATTCTCCATCTTGTTTGATGCGGAAATCACGCCGATCAGCGCCGCCCTTATTCGCGAACGACATAAGCTCGAGCTGCGCGCCCGCATAGCACAAATTGCCATAATGCTCGTGGCGGCCATCACTATTGCGGCCAATATCGGATTGATGATGTCAGGTAGCGAGCATGTCACGATTGGCTTCGGCCTTTCATTTCTCCTTTTCGGGGCCGCTTTCGGAAATCGCAAAGTCATTCATGGACAATATCTAGTGCGGCTGAAAGAGAAGGTGGTGCCCAGCATTCTCGCCCATTATGGCGATTTTTCGTATACGCCTAAGCCCCCCCGCAGCGTCTTCAAAGAGATGACAACCCCAGAGCTACTGCCGTCTTTTAACGGGCTACGTATCGAAGACTTTATATGTGGCACTTATCATGGGCACCCCGTGTCCATGCTGGATACAACATTAACGCAAAAAAGTCGGGATAGATCCAAAACCGTATTCTCTGGTCTGGTTATCAAGACGCCGAGTCAATATCCCTTTACCGGCTCTTACGCACTGTATCCCAATAGCGGCACCTCAGGACGCTACCAAGGATACTTTAGAAACCTCACAGCATGGGAAACCATAAAGCTGGAAAGTTCTGACTTCGAAGATCACTTCGATTTCCTCGGATCGGACCAAATGGAGGGCCGAACAATTTTCACACCCGCCCGCATGGAAAAGTGGTATCAATTCTCGCAAGCATTTGCCTCAAATAGTTTGAGCGCCATTTTCAAGAATGGCACCATTTTCATCGCCTACAAGATGCCGCAAAATTGGATCGACGGCGGCATCTTATCACAGCCTGCCGACGAACTACGCCAACAGGTAGCGCAAGTCGCTCGTGATATACATACAGCACTTCGTGCCGTCGACATTTTGATACATGATCAAAATGAACAGCCAGGACCATTCTGATGTTCCGTGATCAACCCGACCGCGATGCGTTCGTTAACAAACATTACACACCTTATACAGGCCAGCTAAACCGGATGCGCTGGTGGGCCCGCGTGACACGGGTCACTCTATATACTGTAACTTTCGGCGGAGGGGCGCTGGTTATAAGCAATATAGTTCTTATTCTTGTAATGAAATGGGATTACCCGCTCGAATTTTTCGCGGTACTATTTTCCGTGCTTCTGCTAGGTATTATTCTGATTACTGCATTGGTGCTACACGCACCCAAAAGCCAAGCCTTGCAAATCCTGCTCCCACCGCTCCTGGCTCGACGGGATAACTTTACGCTTCACGAAGCTCTCTCCCCACTTTACCCCACCATTTTGGTGAAAGGGCTTTTACCTGATTATACATCCACACAGGAACATGTTGCGATAACAGGCACACATGATGGCAAGGCCTATTCAATCAGCGTGATACACAGCAGAAACAAGGACAATCGTCAGCGCAGCTTCAAAGGTGTAGTCGCCCGGATTGATAACGTATCTCCAGTATCCGGCACTTTTGGTCTCCATCCGAAAAGCCTTGCAGGGGCCGCTTGGCCACGCATTCACCTAGAGAGCCCTGAGTTCGAAAAAAAATACGACTTCTATGGCACTGACCAAGTCGCAGGACGCAAGCTTATGACCCCCAACGTCATGAATGAGTTTACACGCCTCGACAAATTGCTACGCCCCAAGACGCTTCATGTTGTCTTTGACGAAGACAGCCTGTTCCTTGCACTGCAATCAGAACACACCCCGTTTAGTGACACCATTGCCCAGGGAAACGTGTCCGACCTAAACATATTGGCGACAGATCTTGAACGAGAGCTGGACCACATCTTCGCAACAATTGATGCCGTTTGCCAACGCCGTGCCCGCCCCATAGAGGCGGCACACAACGCCGGATCAGTTTTGTGATTGGCGCAGACCCCTTTGACCAAATCGAAAGAATGCTGCTTTCCGGCGAGCATGACAGCCCAACCGCGCGCCTAGGCGATATAGCCTCCCTCTCTGAACACCACAAAACACTGATAGAAGCAGAAACTGCAATCGCAACCTCACTGCCCCTTCAATCAGTCCTTAGCCAAGTTGAAGATACTATTGCTGCTTTGGAAAATAGCGCAGCGCCTAATGGCCAAGATATACTGATGGCGCGCCTTCAAATCGTTCGGGCGGTGGCCCTTGCAAGCACCGGGCGGCAGGCAGCAGCCCGCAGCATCTTGCTTGATTTGCAACAGGCAGCATCGCCCAGCGCGGCGATCCGATACCGCTTAATGCGGGAACTGGGCCGACTGTGTATGGAACGTGGGGATTTAGATGAAGCCTTAGCCCTGTTTGTGCGCGCCTTGGTAGTTGCCCGCGCCGAAGAAGACTCCTTTCGCCAAGAGATTGTTCTATTTGATATTGCCCGTGGCTACCAAAATAGAGGGCGCAACAACACCGCGCTTGATATACTAGGTGGCCTCCGCGCCGCATTTCCTAGCAGCACTGTCATCGGGGCACGCTTGGCCACCTATAGCGCGCGGTCACGCCTCAACCTGAAACAATATGATTCTGCGTTCGAAGATATTGAACCTGCAATAGGGTTTTACGCATCCAAGGCACCAACCTCTGACTATCACAGCCTCGCGCTCGTTGAACGAGCCCGGCATCAGGCTGGCACCGGGCAAACCATCGAAAGCACACACACCCTCAACCAGGCAAAAGAGCTTGCCAACACCCTCCAGAACGAAGGTCTTTGTGCGCGTATTGATCTCGCTCTCGGAGAGGTTCAGTTTGATGCGGGACAGTCGAGTGACGCAATCAACACACTGCTACCGGTATTTTCATATTTTGATGAAATCGCGACACCCTTTTATCGGATTGCCACAGCACGGGCTTTGGGCCGCGCCTATCATGCCGAACGCGACATGGCGCTTGCTGAAAAATTCTATTCAATCGCCTTATCCGAAGCACGACGTAAACGACTATCCAAGATTTGTTACGAAATTCGTAGCACAATGGAAACACTGTCAATTGAAGAAAGCGCAATCCACACCTCCCGTCGCTTGCTCGACGAAGGACAACCTGGTGTTTCTGGATATGTGCTGGGCAAAAAAATCGGGGCTGGTGGCTTTGGCACCGTTTATCGCGCCTACGATACTGACCATAACCGTACAGTTGCCGTAAAAATCGTCGAACTTTCTCGCCTGTACGACAACCCGACGCGAAATGCCCTGCGTAAGTCACTTGCCACGGAATACGAAGCCGCGAGCAGAATCCGGCACCCGGGCTGTGTACGCATCCATGCCTTTGGCGATGTGGAAAACGGCGATCTATTTGTCGTTCAAGATCTTGTTGCCGGCGTTGGCCTGGACCGGCTCATGCTGGAAGAACATTCAGAACGACAACGACGCAGCGTATTGATCAAGATAGTTGATGCTATATCCGCGCTCCACGGTGCTGGCGTTATTCACCGCGACCTTAAACCCGAAAACATACTGGTGGATGACGGCATGCATCCGGTCCTTATCGACTTTGGCATTGCCAGATTATCGGAAGAGGAAACGGCATTCCGCGGATATGGCAGCCTTCACTACATGGCGCCTGAACAACTTGTAGGACGCCGCACAACCGAGGCAGCCGATTGGTTTTCTTTCGGTGTATTTGCCCTTGAATGGTTAGGTGGACTAAACCCGATAACCATCAAGAATAGTCGCGGCAAGTCAAAACGCAAAATTATTTCGCGGAGAGAATATGCAGCCCAGAGCAATTGCCCGGAAGGCCTTGCCCGCGCCCTGTACCCTCTTTTGGAACGCAATCCGCAGCGCCGATTGAACAACGCTGCGAAGATCATTCAAAAGATAAAGCAGGCATGAGCGCATTATGGCGTTCGCAAAACGCGAATTCTTATTGCGGTATCCACCTCATCATCCACAAACTCTAACTTCGGCCCCATAACATGAACACGCATGTTCGTATAAACCTCGGGCACATTGAACATCAAAGTTGTAAACGGAATTGGCGTCAAATCGACCAGTGCTACTGAATCGTTTGAGAAGAAGAGCGCCGAGCTAATTACAATACCAGCATCTGATACCGCCGAAACGAAATAGGATTTTCCTGGCTCGACTTTCTCAATCACGTAGTCCGCCCCGATATAGGCAACCTCTCCTTCAACCATTTGCAACTCCGCCGTATGATCAGCCATTACAACCGGCTCGCCTTGCAAATTGGTCGCCTTAAACCACTCCTGCTCCTTAATTTTTGCCGTCAAAGTATATGCAGTTGTTATGCGGGCGGCCTGCTCTGCCCAATGCGCACGGTATTCGCTCAGTCTAATCTCATCATCCCCCTGTAACATATCAAGCAACACATCCAGTCGCATGCCATAATTGATCAATGCCGCACTTGGAATACGTCCGTTGCTTGGAGTGTGAAAGAGGTTGCCTGCATTCACAAGGCCAATCACATGTCCTTTCTCGGTCAATATCGGGCTGCCGCTGGCACCACCAGATAATGGCAAGGTATGCGTTAGTAATTGTTTGTACTTGTCATCAGCCTCCATAAATAAATACGAGGTTTGATCTGTTAAAGAGCCAAACTGTGTTTGTGCATGGGGGCTAAGAGATTGAGTGGCCGCGCCGGCTATATTTTCCATGGGGTAGCCAATCATCGCAACCTTGGTGCCCATAGGCAGTGCAAGAACTTCGTCAATCTCCGCGAGCGGCAAGGGTGGCGGCAAAGGGTTGTTAGAGCTGGGCTTCACAAACAGAAGCGCTACATCATATCCACCAGCATCATCTAGGCTTGCGCCTCCACGGGTATTATCAACCGCAAGCTTGGTTCTGTTTGTGAATTCCATAAAGGGTTCATAGGCAGCGTGAGCACGCACTTGGATCACGGGATAAACAGTACCATCCGGCCCGATGACGATCTGTTCCAAATTGGGGTCGTCCCCGGGGTCAATCGCCAAGGCTACATGAGCATTGGTCGCCAGCGTTCTCTCTTGCACCACCCACGCCGTGCCAAGCGGAGTGATGGCGCCCGATTTGGTGTTCCGTACAGCCGCAAGCATAATTGACTTGCTACTTGCCTCGAGCATACGGGGGGAAAATGCCTGCGCTTGATCATACACATAATATCCAACAGCGCCGCCCACGGTCAGGATCAGCGCAAATGCCATAAGCACTAAACGCTGCGCCCGGCGCGCTGTCTTGCGGGTATCTGGCATCGCCTTTTGAGGTGCCGTTTGAGTAACAGTATCTTGCTGGACGATATTGATCGTGAGCATTGGCCCATCTGCGGCACCGAGGGTAATTTCATGCCGCCCGGTTAGCGCCTGCCCTTCCTGGGCAGGCACACCGTCTACGGCCACATAACGCTCATCTCGCAAATCGATTTCGTAGACGCCGTCAAATTTGCGGTCGAGCGCAAAATGTTGGCGTGAAACTTTAGTTTGGTCTGCATTGAAAACCACATCAGCCGTACCACCTTCGCGCCCTACAGTAATCCGCCGCTTTGTATCTTCGAACTTATAAAATGATTGCTCCGCCCCACCTTGTGGGATCATAATTTCGATCGACATCCGCAATTCCCCTATCTCTTGCATATAGGGAATTGTCAATGGAGCATGAGAACAGCGCTATAGTCCGAATGGTCTATAGATAGTTTTTTCTGCACGCGTTGTTTAACGCCCACCTAGAATCAAAAGATCAATCACACTGAATACTTGCTCTAGGACGTTGATCAGCCCCTGAATCTGCGCCGACACGTTTTCGGAAGCACCGCTCAAAACGGGGTCCTCCACCCAATCATGTTTAAGCGGAAATGCAATATGCAAAGCGCTACCGTTAATCAAGGCGGGGTAATCGCTACGCTGAGTGAAATGCGCCAAACCAACCGGTCTATCGCAGGGCAAATATTCGCCGCCCCCCAATTAGACTTGTTCCATACAGTTGAAACAAACCTTCAAAGGTCGATTTTTAGGTGGAATACACTCTCAATCCGCGTTTTAACTGCCCCGCGCAGCCACATGTGTATACAGCCCACAAGGCGGTTTGTGCGGCTAACGCCCAACACCTTCTTACTTGGCCCTCGTATTCTCACCCTGCGCAAGTTGCCTTATGCCGTAATGATATGCCAGCCCAAATAAGCGGCGCTGTTCCTGCTGAAAATGCTGTTCAACACGCGCCAGCAATTGGCGACCTAGCTGTTGGGCCTCTGGTCGACTATCACCCAAATAGATCGACCCAAGCAAGAAATGTGCTGGCGAAGAAAAGTCGCGCGCAGTAGTACCCTTTTGCAAATATTGAATACCCAGTTCGGTGTTCTTCGGCATCCCAAGCCCTATAAGAGCGCGCAAACCGAGGCGATAATGGTTGCCATCCAACAGACCTCGTTTTTCCCAACTGGAAAAATCAGAGTTTTGCCGGTCCACAATCGCCTTAATTTCCGGATCGGTCGCGTATAGATGCAGAAGAATCCCAATCGCTTGACTACCACCATTTGCGACCGCATTTTCGAAACCCAGAAGGGCGGATTCCTTATCCACCTTGGTGCCAACGCCGTTTAGATGCATTTTGGCTTGCACGATATTTGCCTCCGGCTTGCAGCCCCAATAGAGCGCAGCAAGGCGAATCTTCTTAAACGCCACAGCCTCATCTTTTTCAAAAACCGTAACGCCACCCACTGCATAGCCTTGCAAATGCGCCTTCGCGACGAACACCATCGCCTCTGGGTTGCCACCCCGCGCTGAAGCCAGCAAAAACTTCTTGGCTTTTTCGATATCAGGTGGCAATCCCTCCCTACCCTCAAAAAGGACTTGCGCGAGATATAGCCCAGCATCGACATGACGGAATGAGTGGGCCTTCTCAAGATATTGAGCACCCCGTTCAGGATCGTAAACAGACTTATCATTCAACATCATATGGCCTGCACGAAAGGCAAAATGGGCATTGCCCGCCGCGGGCATACCCTGTGCATCAGCCTGTTTGATCAGTTGCTCTAGTTCCACATAGCCTTCAGCACGCGTGCTTGGGCTCACAAAACCCAATGCAAGAAATGCAGCCACCATACCGATTCGACTCAACATCTTTCTCATGGTCATCTCCATTTTGAACAGCAAACTTAAAAGGCGCCTGCTTTGTCCCAAATAGCCCGAGTGAGCTATATGATCATATGTTTGCGCCACATAGGCTGACAGCATACGCAACCCCAGAAGGCTATGGCTTGCATGGCATACAGCGCTCCACAACCCCGCTCTTCGACCGCCCCACTCCTTCACGAGAGTGATCGGCTTAGGCAGATCATGGCTTCCACGGCGCCTACCTATAAAAGGCACATTCGCAAAGGTGCATCGCGGCAATTCATCCTTGATCGTATCTTCGTAGTGGCCGTTATGGGGCTGACTGGCCAGATTATTTGGTTTGTGTTGGGGAACCTGTTCTTTTGGCTAGGGCGAAACTTTGGTGATTTTGCGCAATTGGTATTGACGGTTTTCAGGGGCCCGGCTCTGTTTCTTTCGTCGTGGCTGGTCCTCCAAAGAAAACCAAACGCTGCTTTCATAGTGCGTCTATTGCTTGTTCACTATGAAGAGTTTAAGTTTTCCACCACAGTGCCTCGCCGCCGCTACCACAACTTTGGGCCAGAAGGCTGCCTACCACTACAAACATCAGCCACAAGCCGCAACTGGATACCTGGAATATGCCCGGGAATGCCGCTCGATATCTTGGAGTTGGTATTATCCAGCATCCGCAAGGGCGGAAACAGCGTCCAATGCTCTCGTGAGCTCGTTAGTAGCACACTGGCAACCGACAGGCCGCACGGCGAGTATGCAATTGAAGGCACGGGCCAAGCTAGCATAGAGAATGACAATGGCCTACGCCGCATAAAGCTAGAAAGCCCTATTTTTGAGAGGCGGTTTGGGTTCTATGGCACCGATCGAGTCCAAGGGCGCTCCTTCATGACCCCAGCACGCATCGAACGATGGGAGCAATTTTCTAAAGCATTGGGACAGGTCGGGTTCTCAGTCTATTTGGCGGATAGACGTGTTTCTATCGCGCTCACGAAAGCCAGCGGCTGGGTCGACCCTTGCATTGTGCGTGAAGGTCGTTTTCGCAACGTCGTATGCATGACGTATTGGCGGACAACCTTGATCACGCTTTTTCACCAATTGTTTTCTTTGCCTTCGACGAATTCTCGCAGCGCAACAACTAACCAGAACAAAAACTCTGTGCTTTGACGTCAGATAGTCACCACAACCTTGGAAGAACGCTTATGCACCCAACACCCTCCCCACGGCGGTTTCGCACCACGGCCCTTATAACTTTCCTATTTTCACCGCTGCTGGTTGCTTTGCCTTACGTCATTGCAATTCCATTTGGTGATGTTGGGTTTGGCCTATTCATTACCATGTTCAGCAGCGCAATTGTGGCCGGATACCCTATCGGTTTCATTGGCACTGGGATTTTGTGGTTCATTGCCTCGCGTTACTTTAAAACCGTTTCACGCTGGGGAATACTTAAAGTTATCACCATGAGCGGCATATCCGGGCTGGCCATTGTCGGCGTACTCGCCGCTTTGGTGGGCTTGGCCGCAGGCCCCGGTACTTGGCAATTTGGTATTGTCGCTATCGCCGCCATTCCGCCAGCTATATTGATGACCCTATTCTACCGACACCTTTTGTTGCGTTAGACGGAAGCGCCCAGCAGTGGCAAGATACTTCAGCGACTACACATGCCCGATCTAACCTCGCGCTCAACGCAGCTAATGACCAGCCCGTTATGGCCTAGGTAGGAACCTTGCTACAAACTCGATGTACAAGCAGCGTTGAACACACCTTGCTTCGATTCAGAAATTTAGTCCCGCGCAATATCGACAAGCATTGTCCATATCGCCAACTCACAATGACCTAATGCCAACTTTTCCACACGCGCATCTAGGCCATCATCATTGGGGGGGTCACGCACATTCACATCGGTCGCAAAAACGGCATCGCCGACACCCTATCAGCGGCATAAATCTTATGCCTTAACACCAGCCTCATGTTCCCCGATCATTCAGATGATCTGTTCATTTGTGTATCTGCGTTTCATGGTCCTTCCATTCTAAGAAAAACCCTAACACCAGATAGCCTGAATTTCCGGGCAAGGTCACAATTGGTCCGCATGACATGAATTGATAGCTACTAAGCGCTTTCGTCGACGGTCAGTATGTCAATCAGATGAAAGGCGCATTTCAAGTCGGCTTTAATCCCTTCTATCTGTTCCTCAATTTTTTCGCTGGGATAGGCCAGTATTTGATCGTCGATCCAATTTTGTTTTGTTTCCACCGCCAAATGCAGATATCCATAGCGCATGATCGCCGTCACGTTGGCCGTGAAAGGGTTTTGCGCCAGCGAAATCCACTTTTCGATCTGTGTGGGTGTGAGCAATGTTCGGCCCAACACTTGATCGGACCCATAGAAGTCGAAAAGATTCTCAAAGAACGGGCTTTCCAATCGAATATGGTCCCAGTTTTGAAAATCATTCATGCGGCCACGCGCATAGGCGTTGATAGAAGCCGGAAATACGCCGTAGATTCCTTCTACATCCCGCGGCATCTTCGTTCGCAACAACAGGCCTGAGAACACATTTTGGGTCGATTTCTTACGCCTGATCCACGCACTTACATTCACAATTTCTATATGGCTCCCGCGATAAGTCCCCCAAACCATGTCTTCACTGTCAAGTCTGTCATAGCTGGGAAGCAGGCCCGAGGTGACCATTTTTCCAACATTAAATGTACGAGTGGAGGTGGCATATTGGAATGCTCCAAACTCAGCAAGAAGCGGTGGAACAATCCGGTGTTTGAAACGTTGAAGGAAGCCACTGAACAAATATCGACGCACACCAATCGCAGCACCAGCAAGGGCCATCAGCACAAAGGAGAGCTTTATTCCGGCCTCCTCTTCATTCCCGGCGATCAAGGCTAAAACGGTAGCACCACACGCACCGCACAAGCTCCAAAGGCCTATGCGCACCCACAATGTGCGCCGCTCCAACTTCATCCTTTCTGCAGAGAATGTGCCGGCAATCTCCAACAGATCTCCAACAGATTTGGATGCAATCTCTGCCACCGCTAGACCTCCATGCCAGCTCTACAGGTGATCAGCCGCAGGGACGGTGCCCGTTTCCACACCTTCATCAATCTCGTAGAATGGCATTTCAGGAATAGAGATCATCGATGCAATAAGTGAACTTGGGAAAATTTGAACAGCGTTGTTCAGGTCCGTCACCGAAGAATTGTAGAACCGTCGGGCTGCCGCAATATTGGCCTCCACATCTTGATAGGTCCTTTGCGCCTCTTGCATCACACTATCTGATTTCAAGTCCGGGTAGTTTTCCGCAACAGCCATCAAACGCCCCAACGCCGTTTGCATACCCTTTGCCGCTTTGAAATGACCTTCAACTTCGGCGGCGCTGCCGGTGTTGTAAGACTTCTCAAAATCCGTCCGTGCCGCGGTCAACTCCTCCAGCAAATCCTTCTCATGCTCCAAAAAGCGCTTTGCGATAGCCAAAACATTGGGCACCAAGTTGGCGCGCTTTTTTATCTGCACATCAATACCACTTAACGCTTCAAGCGCCCTGTTTCTCCGTCCAATCAAGCGCGCATACAGCACGTACAGCACCACCACAACAACGATTATCAAAATGATAGTTAGTTCCATGTTCACTCTCCTAAATTTCCGCCACCAAGTCCCGCCGCCAGCTCATCGTAGGCCCTTTTCTTTCCCCAGTACGATGTTTACAGATCGATCATGCCATCGCTTCCAATGAACTGGCCCACCCCTGCAAGATTTCTAATTCCATCTCTGGAATATTTGTGCAGATTTCTTTTGAGTTCTCTATCGCATTCAGCCTGTCATTCTCTTCCAACAATGTCGGGTTCAAATTTGGAAATTCTAGGTAAGATAACAGGTCCAGTGCGGCATCGCCTTCACCGACAAATTTGTAAATGAAATCCATCGAGACCGGATAAACGCCTAGGCTCTCATCCAATTCTCGCCCCGCCGCCCGATCGGCCGCCGCCGAACGGGCGATTGGTTCTTCAAGACGCACCACGGTTAGCTTCCTTTCAACTTCACCCCTTGGAAACTACAATGTGACAATTTTCTCTAATATAGCCCAATTGCGCTAGTCACGAGATATTCACATATGTGGCCCTGTTAGAATATCCCAATCGGTGGCTTCCACTTCATGTTTCAGTTGGATCAAAGGGAACAAGACAGAGAACAGCACAGGTAGATATCGACAATAACTTCTATGGCAAAGTTTCATAATTCAAAGTGCTCACTTACTCTATTATACATTCGGTTTGCCCTAACCCAAATAGGCCATGTGCTGCCATCAATCGCTTTGCGACAATGGTGGCATGAAAGATTCAATCACACCCCGACCAAGCAGATTGTCAGCCAGCGCTGCTATGCAAGACATCATTTGGGAGTTTCAGTCCTACTACGATTCCAGCATCAGAAAGGATGCAACGCGCAGACGCGTTTTCGAATGGGTATCGATGGCCTTACTATCCGTTTTTGCCATGATGATCATCTTCTTCATCATCGACGGCCTCATCCTGCACAACGAAAAAACTTTCGCCGACTTCTGGCTCTTAGTTAAGGCGGGCATTTTTATCGCCTTCCTTGTGTTTTCGCTATTCAAGTGGAGTGATCGCCCGCATTTAAAGACCCCCTATATGCAGGCTCTCGTCGAGCAGTACGGAGCACTGGAGTATCGCCCGGCACCGCCAAACGCTTTTATCACCCAAGTTGTCCAAGCTTTGCATATACCACCGGGCAACCTGGTGACCGAAGATTGGATTAGTGGCACCTACCGGAGCCGCAAAATAGCGCTAGCAGAATTCAAGCTCTACGAAGATGGCGGCGGCAAACAAACGCGCCAACGACCCTCTAACCGCGGCATCGTTATTCGGTTGACGCAAGAGAAAAGCCCATCCTCTCTTGTGCCCTATATCTACATCAATGCAAGCCGGAACATTCCCAAGCTCAGTCTTGTCGAGGAGCTCGAGAAAGTCAGGCTGGAAAGCCCACGTTTTGAACACCATTTTGACCTCTACGCAAAAGATCAGGTCATCGCGCGTACGTTTATGACACCCGCGCGTATGGCGCGCTGGATTGATTTTGCCGACGCACTAGCCCCGGCCCATGTCAGCATGTCTTTATGCGACGAAGCAGTCTTGATCAACTTGCAAGGCACGTCCGAGTTTGTGGATACGCAAATTGCGCATCAAGGCACCATCAGTTTTACCGCGCTTTGCGATGCCTTAGCAGATCAACTGGACAGAATATTCAGCGTGGTTGATTTCGTGCTTGAGGAATGCGCTTAATATCAACGATACGACACTCCCCCGCTGGCAGGAGTTTGCATCCTTCCTCTTCTGTAGGTGTTTCAGCGCCAACAAGCGCCCGGCCACATCTACAACGATGGTGAAGACGTCACGCACGACGTTGATAGGACACCCTGCCAAAGCCCTCTAAAGCTTGGACCGCGCATCATAGTGCTTTTTGGGGCCAATATTCCCCAAGAAATCCGCACTCTTCGTAGAGCACGGCATGAAAACAAAACTCAAATTGGGCGCGCTGTTGATCATCCCACCCCCTCACTTCGCACATGGGTTTGGCAGCCACCTGCAGAAAAGTCGATTAAACCCGGCACAATCGCTAAGTTGGGTTGAGCCTCTCAAGCGGATGACTATGAAACAGCCGTCCCATTTTTGGGCCAATTGGCCAAAGCAGTTGATCCTACCACTGCCATGAAGCTTTCTGAGGCGCTACTAAACACTTCACGCGTGGAAAATGACGGGGCAGAGGATTCGTTGTAGAAAGCCGCCGAAGCCGGCGTTCTACAAACCCACTAGTCAGTGCGGAAAATCGCCAGCAAGTATGACCTTGCCCAAACGGGCGCTTAGGATGGAGTAAAACCATCAACCCCCGGCATAGTTTTCCTACTATCGTCGGACGGAATTCTCAAAATGCTAAACTTAGTCCGTTTGTTAGCGATAACACATCGCCGATTTCATCTCGTGTTCAACGCGTAGAATTGGCAGTCCGTCGTCGTCAAGATAAGTCCCACTCACAACTACGTGTTCCTTTGAGGTCAATACAAATGCCAAAACTTTGCTATTGAACCCAATATCACAAGCAATGCCCAACACCATTTCATCCATTGCAGCACTAAACTCAGACAATGTGGCCGGTGGGATTTGCGCTTTGGTGGTGCCGGTCAGCGTAACCCGCACGGCCAACTCACGATGACCGGAAGTAAGTTTTTCTATGCGTGTGCCCTGCCCATTGTCCAATGGCAAGTTTTGAGCAGCATTAAAGTCCGCCGCAAAAGATGTCAAATATTTCGCCATTTCGTCACCAGTTTGGCTTTGAGCGGGCACTGAAAACATAACCAAACAAACCAGGAAAACGCCTACTATTCCTATGAAATGAGAACCATATGCGCGTTTACCGAACAACAGATCCATAATAATCTCCCAGAAGTTGGCGACACTCGAAACTTTTCATTATCTTTGAATCATCGCTTTCAAAGGGCTATAGCCCGTTTGGGCCATCAAGCTTCCTTATGGAGCCGGTTGACGTTTGGTGACGCGATATGATGACCACACCACCGCTAACCCATTGCACTCATTGATGACGCCCCAGAATACGAATCTGGAGATCGAGAGTTCATATCCTCTTACAGAAAAGCAGAAAGCCTTACCCATCAGTCCAGCACTAAGCGTTATCTGTCTTTCAGAACACACCCTATATCAATATTGGTTGCGGGGTCAGGGTTTAAGCTGATCAAACCATGGCCTTTGACATGGCATTGTAGAGAGAAGCCGCCTAAAGGCGGCTCCCCCGATCGGAGCTAAAGGCCCCGCCTTTTCCCGTAAGCACATCAGCTGACCACCCTTTCATGTATCAGGCCCCCCGTATTACTAGGCACGGGGGAACATGACAAAAAAGGCGCGCCTCCCAAATTAGAGAAGACGCGCCTTTTAGCGTTAGCGATGCGAGCCCAATCAGCGAATGAAACCAACGGCGCTGTTGCCAATGGCCCGCGATGTGATGCCACTGCCGCGCACAATACTGGTATTGTTGATGGACGTACCAGCTGGCCTGCCTCCCTGAAAGTGGTCCGTTGAATTTGTTAGTCTTGGCTTCATCAGAAGGAGTTGAGATATGGCAAAGAGAGCCAAACCGGAAGAGATCATAGCCAAGTTGCGGGAGGTTGAAGTGCGCCTTCAGCAAGGCGAGACGGCTGCGCAGGCCGTACGGATGATCGGCGTGACGGAGCAGACCTATTACCGCTGGCGCAAGGAGTATGGCGGTATGGGGGTAGACCAAGCTCGCCGCCTGAAGCTGCTTGAGAAGGAGAACGAACGGCTGCGCAAGGCGGTCTCTGATTTGACCATCGACAAGATGATCTTAGAAGAGGCTTCCAAGGGAAACTTCTAAGCCCTTCGCGGCCCAAAGCCACTCTGGGTGCCTGTGTTGACCATGTGGTGGGTGTGCTTGGCGTGTCAGAACGCCATGCCTGCAAGACCCTTGGTCAGCACAGGTCCACCCAACGCAAGAAGCCAGCCGGTCGATCCGATGAAGATGCCCTGACAATGGCCATCATCAAACTAGCGGAGCAATATGGCCGCTATGGCTATCGCCGGATTACGGCCCTGCTACGCCGGGATGGCTGGCATGTGAATGAGAAGCGGGTTTATCGCATTTGGCGTCGCGAAGGGCTGAAGGTTCCCCAGAAACAACCGAAGAGAGGCCGTTTATGGCTGAATGACGGCTCCTGCATCCGCTTGCGCCCCGAATACAGGAACCATGTATGGAGCTATGACTTTGTCATGGATCGCACCCATGATGGCCGCCCCTTCCGCATGCTGTGTGTGATTGATGAGTTCACGCGGGAATGCCTTGCTATTCGGGTGGAGCGCAGGCTCAATGCCCGGATTGTTCTAGAAGTCTTGGCAGACCTGTTTCTCAAACACGGGCCACCAGATCACATCAGATCTGATAATGGCCCCGAATTCGTTGAGAAGGCCCTGCGTGCCTGGCTCACGCGGCTGGGTGTCAAAACCCTTTACATCGAGCCGGGCAGCCCTTGGGAGAACGGCTATTGCGAAAGCTTCAATTCCAAACTGCGGGACGAGTTCCTTGCCCGCGAAGTGCTCTACACACTGAAGGAGGCTAAAGTCCTGACTGAGCAGTGGCGCATCTACTACAACACGTTCCGGCCACATTCATCGCTGGGGCGGGTGGTATCCGTGATATGGGGTGTAGCCTCACACGATCATATCATCAATGAACGACGATATATACCCGGTCTAGCCCCGCCATGCCATCAACGGCCCCCTGATTTGATACAGGTGCATTCATGTCGCTAAGCTTATGCAATCGCGCCAAAAAGGTGATCCGATCAACCCCGCCGCTGGCGACAAATTCCTGATTTGCAAGGGGCGTACCAGAATGTAGCAGGGTGACTTCTGCTTGTTTTCTTGCTTGATCTCCTACCCAAACCCGGAATGTAGATGAAGCGCCGCCAGTCAGTCCGTCAGCTAGGTTGCCTATCCTGGTTGGCAATATTTGTTCTGTGGCGATTGAATAACGTGTGCCACTTTCACATCTAATGGCGATCTCGCCTAATATCTCGTAGTCTCCGACAAACACTGTTTCGGAAGGAGAAGGCAACTGCCCGAAATCTAGATTGATTTCCGGAACCTGTTCGAAGCTACACGGATTGCTTTTGAGTGCATTCGGAATAAAACTATTGTTCCCTCCACCGATGAGACCACTGGGAATACTTCCGAAAACGACAAGCAGTGATCGTGCAATATCGCCGAGCCCTGCCGAGGACGGGTCTGACAGATACGCCATTACCCGTTTACCATCGGCGCTATTTGTCGCTGCTGCCAGCAAGCTGGTTTGATGTTGGGAAAGGGCAATATTGGCATCGTGCAACAAACGCTCAACTTCGGTTGTCGAAACCAATGTTTCTGGATTTAACAACTCCAACAAAGCAACAGAACCACTTTGCCCATTCTCAGGGCTCTCTTCACTCACGCCATCACTTGCTGTGTTTTCGCCATCTGCCGGAGTTCCCTCTTGCCGTGTGTCAGCTTCTTGTGCGCGGACCTCTGACAATGGCCCAAAGAACGGCCCCAATATAAGACCAATTATAATGACTAACGTGGACGTATAAGTATATCTGGGCATCAAGTACCACCCTCGCTGTTGACTGAAACACTGCCGCTGAACAGGTCGATACCCACAGTTGGCACTTCAACACCAAACTCCTCTAAAGAGACTATGACCACCCGATCATTCACCAAAATAGTGTTTTCACCTTCCACAAAGTTGTCGATATAAACGCCACCTGAAATATAGTAGTAGTCCTTGCCATTTACATTGATAGTGTCTGGTGCAATGCCGCCTGTAAGGCGCACAACAAAACCAGCGGGACGCAAATCGACTTCATGATGGCCGAATTTTCCTGGGTAAACAAAATGCCGTGTAGCATCAATTACAGAGCTCGTTCCTGCAGGTAGGGTGTCTCCGTCAACCTTAACGACGGTTGGGGTCAGGGCCGGTACGCGCACCAACGCTCTCCCGGCAGCGTTTGTCATGCGAGTTTCCTTGCTTCTACTTCTAATCCCTACGCCCTCTGCCTCAGCATCTACGACAACATACCCGGCTCTCGCATCATGATGCCCCGTCCAGAACATACTGCCGTCGGCTACGGCAATTCCCCCGGCAATGGCGCCCCCATGGGAGAAGTCGCCAGTAATAGTTGAAATTTGATACGACCACTCCACCAATTCCTCATGCTGACTGAGTGACAGTCTTGCACTTCGATCATCGTCCATTGAGTAGTCTTGCGCGTAGGTTGCATTGTAATGCACGCCATACAGAGCTTCCTGCGATCGAATGCTTACAGCACCAACACTTTGTCTCGAATCGTAGAGATGGTCATAAGAAATAGAAGGTGCCGCACGCACGGTGGGCCTGTAAGAAACAGCCGCCCTTAACCTCGTATCTACGCCTTCAATGGCATCCACACCGGCACTGAAAACGAAGCCACCAAGGCCAAATCTCAAATCTGCTGAGCCTCCGTTAAGCTCTCCAATGCGGTATGCAGACCCGTATATACCAAAACCACCAATTGACGTTGAGACAAAGGTTTGGGCCCCCGCCTCATCAAGAGTGAACCCGCCAAATCTCTGATAGTTCTCCGCGGTGTAAACGTCAAAACCAACTTGCAACAAAGTTCTTTTTGATAGCGGAATCCCGGTCGAAAAACCCATTCTCCCAAAGCTTCCGCTTACACCGTCATTTGTCACCATGGCACCTTGCAAATCCAATCTGCCAAACCCCACGCCGAGATAACTTGATAGGCTGCCTTGCGCATATCCGTCTGCGGCTTCAACGTGAACCTGTGGGCTCAACCATGGCACCAAGCCATATTCCATCGTGCCTGCGGCAAACCAATCTTGGTACGTTTCTCCGTGCCTGGGTAAGCCCAACGAAACATCAAAGTCTAACACCCCTTTACGAAGTGCTCGAATTTGTGGAAATAGGCGATCCTTGTACACTCGTTCGTTACCGGCAACGTCTGTCACCACGATTGCAAGATCGCGACCATTGGACGTGTAAGCGTGGTTGAATTCAACCAGCCCCGCCTCTACCTCACGTTTTTTAACCGATTGCCCGTCGACAAAAAGCTCAACAGTCGATTTTAAGGCGACTGTTTCCTCAAAATGATAAGCAGGGCGGACGAGAAAGCCAGGTAAAACACCCAAGCGGCGATTGATACGCAGTCCGCCGAGGCGAACAGCTGATCCGATGGCTCCGGGTGCGCTAATCGTATCCCCGAGCGTAATCTCGATTTGATTCTCAATGTCAAGAAAATCCAGACGTGCGTCACCGCGGCGCCATCCATCCTTGTGGATGTAGGCGCCATCAAAATATAATGTCCCAAAATTGCCGAGCGACAAGACAGACTGCCCCTCTAAAACTCCCCGTAGTTCCCGGTTGTCCCTGTCATTGAAAGACGCACGCCCATTCAAACGCCAACCCGCTTTCGAGTGCACATTCAAATCATCCAATTTTGTCTTGCGATCTTCTGTATCAAACGCATCCCGAGAGGGCAAATATTCTGGCTTTAGCAGAACTGTCGCCCGTGCGGTATCTTCTTCGATCTGAACCAAAGCGATTCTATTGAGTGCAACACATTGACCGCAAACCGCATGATCTACCAGCAAAGGAGCAATCTTGTTTGCATCTACACTGCCATTTAGATCGACAACGGGTATCAGCAAACCCAGTGTTTCGTCAGAAACCAAAACAACAACTTTCTCGTCCCCACCAGAAATGGATACCGAGTACACTCTTTCTTCAAAATAGCCAGTTGCCACGGCCGATAGGGTGGTGCCGGCAACACCACACCACGCTAGCAATGCGGGCATCCATTGTGCGGCCTTGAATTGCCTAGTGCGCATTACGCGCTCCAAACCAACGCAGCTTGTCGGTATGAACGGCGATAACATCGCCGCCGTTTGCTTCAACCCGAATTGTAATCGGTTTTTGAGGCAGCAGCGGCCTGAAGGCTTTAACAACCTGCCTATTACCTAAGGCGTAGGCGGTTAGATAATCATGTTTATTACCATGATTGAGGATCGTTAACATCACGGCGCCATCGCTTAGCTTTCTTTGCTCAACGAAGTGCTTGGGGGCACCACCTTTTTCTTCAACATATAGCGGTATCTTGAAGTTGTTTGAAAGCTCCACCCCCTTGGCCTTTTCTAGTTTCACCTGGGTAACAAGCACATGATAGTATTTGGGAGGCGTGAGCCACTTGCCACGCCACTGTAGCCGAACGGTTTTTTCTTGACCCGGCGAGATTTGTACCGTTGTAGGATGAACAATTATCGGTGATTTTGCTCCGGTGGGAACGGGTTGTTCGACCCCGAAATCTTTCGGTCCCGGAAGTTCCTGTAGGTCAACATTCAAAGCAACAAATTCAGTGCTGCGGTTTGTAATGGTAAAAGATGCGCTCTTTTCCGGTAGCTCGATTTTATAGGGGCCGGGTGTTATCGACAGACCGCCTTGGGCCTTGGCGACCCCCTGAAAACACAAAGAAAGCACAAGAACTAGTGCTGCTGTTAGGGTTCGCAACCCTAGACTATTTACCTTGATACTGCCACTCACAATACCGCCCCCAAATCAAGTACTCAAAAACTTATCAACGTGATCAATCCGCTTCTCAGCAGGGTAGTCATTTTCACTTGGCACTACCTGGACGGGTCACATCAACGTCATTTAGACAAATTGGGGCCAAAGCCACATTGGCCCGGCCCCAACAGATATTAACTAGGAACGTTAAACTTACGGAGCGCCGAAACCAGCAGGCAATGGCAACACAGCATTCAAAACACCATTGTCAAAAATGGCGTAAATTGCCGGTGCTACAGATACAGCAGAAACCGTGCCGACATAAGGCGCGCCCGCAAACAGATCTGCCCTTACATCCATATTACCAACCGGGTCTGTACCGCTTAGTGTAACCGTTCTAGCATTAAGATTGGAGCTTCCAGCACTTGAACAATCACCTGAGCAAGTACCCATGTAAAAACCTACGATCGCGTTCGCAGCCATTTTAGTAAATGAGTTTTGCAAGAAGGTGGCGCCAGATGCAATTTCTGCTTCAGACGGACCGCTGAGAGTGGGGCCAACATAAGCCTGAATCGACCCATATCTTGCTTCAAATGTACCTGTACCAGGATCGCCGTCAGGCGCTGTCGCTAGGCCACCCAAGCTGCGATTGACCAGATCGTTTGTTGCAAAACGAACATCGATGCTGCCACTACCAAGGCAGTTGAGTGTCACACCCTGTTCACTGCCAGTGATCTTGTAGGCGGTGCCATCTGTTTCTTCCAAGCCAACCCGAAACGGATTGTTTTCCGCTGCGCTATATGAAACTTCGTCCCAGTTGCCGGAAAAATCCCAGGCAAGGGCACCAGATGCCGGTTGAAAGCCACACTCTGAGTATTCTGCAGCCGCACCGCCGACAACGCCGGTGATCGTTACCGGAATAGCTTCATCACCATCCAGTGCTTGCGGAATAGCAGCGCCAAGACCAAGGTCTTGCGCGTTCAAAGCCATCGGCATCAGCAGCGCAACACCAACAGCAGCTCCCTTAAATAGGTTATTCATTCTTAATCTCCTCCAAAATTTTGCAATCCAAGAATGTATTGCTTTCACTTTCTTTAATCTCCCAGCTTAACCAGCCCTAATTCGGCCAAGGGATCACTTAGCTCCCTAGACCGAAGAGCCACCTAACGGCGAAAAATGCTCCAGCCCAGGCGGCAAGGCCAACAATCAGCACTACCAGCAACCCAAGGCCGAAATCGCCCAGCGGAGCAACGAGTTCAACTTCATTCTTATCTTGTTGCACGCAAAGCCCCCTTAAGGTTGAATTGGACAGCAGCAACGCGAATCGAAACGTTAACCACGCCTTATCCCTACCTCTCCGACTAATGCCAAAGAAACTCTGCACGCTAAAGTGGTGAAATATCACTACGGAGCGAACTCTTTTCATGTTTTGATGTAGTGCCTTTTGTCCACATAATGGCGTGATGACAAATTATGGCGGGCGAGGTTTTTACAATTCTTTGCCCTTGGCGAGGTCGGTAGGGCTAGAATGGAAATCATGAAATTCCTAAATGTTCGCCGCTTATTGCTCTGGCGGAAATGGTGCCTTTGGCATCTTTGCTCTCAAGTCTTCGCGGGAAGACACACCCAGTTTTGAGCGAACACGCTGCAAATGAGAAGATATGGTGGAGGGGGCTAAGTCTAATTTAAGGCCCATTTCCTTTCGCGTAGAACCCTGCACAAAAAGTGTGAGAACATTTATCTCGCGTTCTGACAAAACTTGCGTCGCATCCGAACCAGCCTGCTTCACTAACACCATGTGCAAATAGTCTGAGAACTTTCGAATCCTAATATATCTACCTGCATGCAATTGATCGATGCTTTGTGATGTCTTAACGGCTTTCACCAGGTGGGCGCGGGAAGACCAGCCAAGAACCTTGATCTCTTCCAAAAAATCTTCCGTGAATGCATGCAAAAAGCCAAACTGGTCCACCACTGCCGCTTGGCATTGATCTTCTTCTGGTGTTTTGGCTGCAAGGTTAAGTGTTGAGACAAGCCCAGCACTTGCGGCGGCCAGCGCAGCGTCAATTTGTATTTCAAGTTCGGCCCTTTGCGCTGTTGATAACATCTGTTGATCAGGGGTTTCCTTGAAAAAGCCGATTACGGAATAGAGATCCCCAGGGCCAGCAAGCCGCGCACATAGAACCGCCGGGTAAGCCGTCGCCAATTTTACGGCCCTTCCCAAAAAAAGATCTCTTGAAATATCATTGTACTCTAAATCGTCCGGCCAAATTATTTGACCTTCGCCAGAAAGCAACCCAAGTGACAAAGGACTTTTATGCCATTCTTCTCCCAAGAATTGAAAAAAGGGCTCGGGCATATTGTGGCTTGTGACGCCGTGTACTCCATATCGCACAGACCCCCGAATCCAGTACCCCGATTTCAATCCATACTTCCTACATATGTCACCAAGCACTTGACGCTTAAAATCATCCGTATCCGTTGTCATAGCCGATACGAAAGTTTTTTGCATAAACCTCCAACGAGGTTCTGTTTCTAGCTCTATTTCTATTCGCATTGTACAGCAATCAATATTTCACTCTTGAGGTTGAAGTGCCATCACATCAACCTAATTGAACAAAGCCGCAATCTCTTCTCTGCTACCCAGGTCCAGCTTGCGTCTAATTCGTACCGTCAAGTTTGAAACTGTTGAAACCGCTATACCAAGATCGGCGGCGATTGTTTTGTAGGTTTTACCCTGGGCGATTTTCTTTGCGATCTCACGCTCTCGAGGTGAAAGCAGTGACACGACATCCAATTGCCTCTCCTTTTGGACAAGGCACAAAGGCCCTAAGGGTGTCAACACCAAGTCATCGAATTGAAATGCCTTTTTTTGCGATTCAGACCCTTCATCCAAGTCGGCAGCTATGGTCAGGGCGGTGACAATGCTCTCTCGATCATCATCGGAAATATTACTCTTGCCGTAGCTGAAACCCAATTGATCGACTATCCCCAACACTTCATATTTTGATGCAGATCCAACCTCTTTGATGGTTGATTGCACAGATACTCGCAACCCTAGCCGTATTGCAGCGAACATTTGCCAAAGCAGCTCTTTTTGACCTTCGTTGGCAACCTCCCCTGGGTTCGCCAGCACTTGTAAGGTGTCAGTTAAGCCTGCAAACGCACCCTCGCCGGATATGAAAGCAACGGGCAAAACACCAAATTGGCGTTGTGATTGTGTTAGATAGTCATCAGCCTGAATTTCAGCATCGGTGAGAGTTTCAGTTAATATGAGTGGTTGGCCAGCATATCGGATACCAGCAACTGATAGCGAGCTTGAGCGCCAGCCATCTCTTAAATGTTGCATCGCTTCATTGCCTAGCCCGCTATCTAATGCAAAATGTAATCCGTTACGAATGGAACCGCAGCCGTAAAAGACCCTCTGCCAAGGGCTTGTTTCAGCAATTCTATCCAACGCCCAATGCAAAAAACTGTCTGGACTTCTCGAAACCGCGTTTTCAGCCATCTCAAACGCTATGGCTTCTCGAATTCGATCAACCGCACCCACGAATATATTCCCCACCTCATTCAACCGCTGATGGTATGTCAACGACCAAAGCTAATCCGATACTCAAGCACAGAGATGTAACAACTTTGGGTTGCGGATCACCTCTTGAACGCACGTTAACCATAAATACGCGAGAACATTTTAAATATACAATGGGCAATATGTACTACACTTGGCTCAGGCTGGGTGGCAGGATAGGCCTGACCTGCTTCCCGAATATTGGACCGTTTAAAGCTGGAATTTTCTAACTATTGAAGCGCTACCCTTGGCTGGACCACCACATAGGGGCAGGCCAAACTATCAGGAACTGCCGGGAGCAGACCTCTTGAAAATCTATGGAGACTGCGGGAAACTGCTGGAAATTATGTCCGCCAAAATCTATGGAGAAGGTGGGGAGAAAGAGGACTTGAGGCAATTCATAGCCATAGTGTGAAAAGTCCATTAGTATCAGGAATATGTGCGCCAATTGCAACGCGTGCATGCGGCAGAGGTCGGACATCCAAAGTGTCTTTTACCGATCCTACACTGCCACTCCACCGCTAGTGACGTGCCCTCCCCAAAGAGTCTGTGCTTATAAGTTAGCTCTGTTCAAGCATTGATCCTCAGTGAGCTGTTGGTGGTACTCCCATGGGGTCAGCCCATCATGACTGGAATGGGGGTGGGGTTGGTCTTAGCAAGCACATCGCCCGGCCTTCTTTGACAACAGCGGTTGTCAATGAAGGCTCATCTGACCGATCGGCAGGCTTCTTGCGCTGGGTGGACCTGTGTTGATCCGAAGCCATGCTAGCGTAGCGCTCAGATACTCCAAGCTCATCCACCAGAGAATAGTACGGCCAACCAACACCACAGGTCCCTTGTGAAAACGGTCACTCAAACGGTACGAAAAGTGCCACAATTTTTTGACGCCCACTAATTTTGTGGCAGTTTTTGCACAAGAAAGTGAGGTTTTGACGATGAATTGCCATACCACTGCAAAAAAAGCGCGCACTGACAATTATCGGACGTAATAGGAGCGGGTCGACAAACAGAGTGAATATCCTGAGGAACGTGCCTCAGTATGGACGAAGGGACACGTGAACGACGACCAATGAAGATATAGCGTCAACAAGGGCTGTCTCGAGGCCACCCCAATCGACAATTGATGACGTTATTGCAAGAGAGTCGACGACGTGGAATAGCGTTCGTTACTTTCAATGGTTTCGGGTGAGGTGGTGGTCTCCTTCATCAGCAAACCTATCAACAGTTTCCCACCTCCAGCCCAGCCTCCCTATTTCCATTGGCAATTGAGATAGTCCCCAAATGACGACTAGGAGCAGAATTATTTACCGATTTGGTGATCCGGCGAGCTGACATGTTAGTTGGGATCGGAAGACCTCGAAATTCGATCTTCACCCAGCAGGTCGATTTTTCAGCCAAATTCAGTCACGCTTTTGGGCAAGCGCTGGATTTTCAAGATTGGGTTGATGAGCATGGCGAGTACGCCCAATCCAAGCTGAAGGGAATATCCTCGCGAAAAGGGCTACTGGTCATGGGACAGAGGTCCGTAATATCTGACCGGCAGAAAGCCAAACTGCACCGCTTTAACTCCAACAGCACCAGCATAAGAGTTGCAACTTATGATGATCTTTTGGAGGATGTTAAAGCTTCGCTTCAGAATTTACTGGGAAGCGAGGCCAGCGTTGAGACCGAAACACAAATGTAAAATTCTTATGTTATTGTAGCGTCGTCGTGAGGTAGGTTGGTATAGTTTCAGCCGAATCGAAACTGGAATTTGGCCTACACACATGGCTGGCAAAAAGCACCCGTATGTCGAACGCAATACATTGGATGACCTGATGCGCGAGGTGTATGAGCGCATCCTCAAAGACGGCATTGATATTCACCCCAGCAAAGGCCCGGCCCGCGAAATCAGCGCTATGACGCTGCGCCTGAAAAACCCACGCGCTAGGCTAAGCAGAAGCTATGACCGTGGCCTAATATTCAGCGTTCTTGGTGAATTGATGTGGTATCTTGCGGGAAGGAATGACTTGGACTTCATCCGTTACTACATTGCCAATTACCAGAACTTCGATGAGGGGGACGGAACCATCTGGGGCGCATACGGCCCGAGGCTATTTAGCGATGCTTGGAGCAACCAGATACCGCGGATTATATCACAACTGACGGAAAACCCTGAAAGCCGAAAGGCTGTCGTCCAGCTATACGATGCCCACGACCTAGACAAAAAACACAAAGACGTACCCTGCACCTGCTCCCTCCAATTTCTCGTGAGAAAGGGTGCCGTCCACCTAATCACTTATATGAGGTCAAACGATGCATACTGGGGTCTTCCGCATGACGTTTTTGCTTTCACCATGCTCCAAGAAATGGTGGCGGTATCCCTAGAGAAGAAGCTTGGAACATACACACATATGGTAGGCAGTTTGCATCTCTATGAAGACAAATTTGATCAGGCTCAAAAATACGTCGATGAGGGCCTACAGCTGGAGGCACCCATGCCTGCAATGCCCTTTGAAGACCCATGGGCGAGTGTTGACACAGTTCTGACCTTGGAACAAAAAATCCGCGAAGACTACAATATCGACTTAGTGCAGACTGAGCTAAACCCGTACTGGCAGGATTTATTGCGTATTTTGGTTGGCTTCGCAGTTGCCGTCAAACATCACGGCCTTTCAGAATCCGAAAAACTCTCTATCCTTAGGGGCCTGAAAGCTGAAATGTACAGTTCAGTTTACCAACAGTATATTCAGAAACGCTTACCTACAACCACACCTTCAAAGGCAACCCCAGAGAGAAACCTATTTGGCATTGATCAGGACGACACTGAATGATTCGCCCCTCTGATAGAACACAGGCAGCACAGTATGTAAGGCAAGTTAATGGCCTTAAAAATGGCTCCTTGCCCATGACTGGCCTTACTAGCCCAAACAGGGTCGATGTATTTGTTGCCCAGCTTATAGAAAGCAACAGGCGCATTGCATTTGTTCAATCGATTGGCGACCCGCGACCCGTGGGCCAGTTGGTTTGCACTCCTGGACATCCCCACTTCAATCCTCTGAAAGCTGCTTGGCACACCCTCCACAATCAAAATGACTTAGATGAAGCGTTGTGGCTAGTTTTCCTGGCCACGCATTTCGGCAAGCACAAAGCCGAGAATTGGAATTTACCATCATGGGTCTATGCTGGAAATGGCACCCCCTGGAGCTATCAACGTTACATTCACAACCCGCAAGCGTTTGAAACATGGTGGCAACAGCAATATTCAGCGGGAGCTTTGTCAGGTTTCAAGTTCAGCAATCATCGCAAGTACGAAAGCCTGAGACCCGACGCTTCAAGGTCCACCCCTGAAGTATTGACCTCCTATGTAGACCTGATTGGCCGCAACCGGTGTTTCTCCGACCTAATAGGCGACTTTCCGCCGGCAACGCAAATTGACCCTCATGCCCTATTTGATGAGTTGTATACGAAGATTAGGGGGGTGACTTCTTTTGGAAGAACTGCCGCATTTGATTTTTTGACAATGGCAGGCAACCTAGGAATCCTCCCCATCAAGCCAGGGAAGCCCTACCTTCAAGGCGCCACGGGTCCGCTGGCTGGGGCAAAGTTACTATTCCTAAACTCAACGCAGAACCCCGCGAGTTGGAGTACGCTTGAGCCAAAGGTTATTCAATTGGGCAACGCTTTAGGAGTCTCCATGCAAACTATGGAAGACGCCTTGTGTAATTGGCAAAAGTCTCCCGACACTTTCTCTAGATTCAGAGGCTAATTTCGTTGGGCTGCCTCTGAAATCACCTTCGATTTCAGAAAGTGCATAGACTTGTAAGAAATCAAACCTGCGTGCTGCAATTGGCCAACAAGTAACCCTGGTGCAATATCAACCTCACGCGCGAAGCGCATAACTGATTTATAGTTGTTGGCTGCTTCATATAATTTGGGGCGCAAGCTTGCAGGGCAGATAATATCTTCAGCGAATGCGTTCGCCTCAATCTCCAACTGATCTTCTCCAGCATAAAGGTCCATTCCGTCAATATGGAATGCTTCTTTATCATGAAGCATTAAATGCCCTGCCTCGTGAAAGAATGTGAACCAAAACTGATCATCAGACTTATATCGCAGACTTAACAATAGTAATCGCCGATTGCCTGGGAGCTTCTTTGTCGCTCCGCTAGCCGCGCACCCCTTGGGTGCCGGAAGAACAACTAGAGCGACTCCACAGGCAGCACATGTCTCTTTTAACTCTTGGAGGATGGCAACTCCGTCCTTTCGGCGAGTCAATTTTCGTACGTAAGGAAGGGACTCCCAAAATTTCTTCTCATTCCAGGTCGCAATTTTTTGATGGTGTGTTAGCAGTTCTGCTTGGCGCATCCATGCCGCGACCGCACCGGGATTGGTTTCTATTTTGCCGGACGTTCGGAACGCAACAACATCTCCATACTTCCGATATTGTTCCTCCCATTCCTCAACAGAATTTACGCCAAAAAATGTAAAGCAAGCCAACGCTTTGTCTTTCCAATGCGTATATTTATCGATCCATTCAAATTTCGTCATGTCCCGAACAGGAATAGAGTTTAACCAATTTCTGATTTGTGCTTCGTCCTGCAAGGCAGCGAGACGTTCGAGGCTTTGCCTATATTGTTCCTCACGAGCAAGCCAAAAATTTGTAGTCCCGCCGATCTCGCTTGAAATTGCGCCCGCCAATTTTTCATCAATCCGAACCTTGCCATCAAATAGCGCAGTGACTTTGTCAGTGGACCATCCGAACGCTGAAGCCAGTCCGGAATCATCTAAACCACATCTTTCAGCCATGGTCTTGATCGTGTTTCCTGGGGCACTTGCCCAAAAAGGAGAGAAGCTGGTTTCAATCACGAACGCGTACCTCCTTCATCTTCAGGGTATTAATACGACTGTAATCAGTCTTGGAGTTGCCTGATTCGCCTTTCACAATCCCATAAATCGGAATCCCGTGCAAATCAGTCTGACTAGTGACAAAAATGCTAAATGTCTTTTCCCCCAGCTCAACCTCATGAATCTGCCGAAATTCCTCAATATTTTCAGCAGCGATCAGATCAGCCATGGTATTGGTGAGCCCGTCCGAAACACTTTTACCATACTTCTTTTCAGCCACGCGTGGGCTGGTCAAAATTTTTCTGATCTCAGATGTCTCAAACGTAATATGCAACGGCGAATCACTTCTTTGAAAGGCTCTCAACCCTCAGGCTACAACTTATCTCAACGCACAACTATGCCGGACCCGTGCCGTTGACACACTTCCTGCAATCTGGACCATTCCAAGTAGGAATTTTCTCGTCAGTGAACGTGGCCACCCCCTATCCCGCCGCCAACTTCTTGACCATTTTCACCGGATCAAAGCCTATTACTTTCGCGATCGTGATCAATTCAATCACATCCAACCGGCGTTGCCCGGCTTCATACTTGGAAACGAATGATTGTGGCTTGCCGAGGCGTGCCGCCACCTCCGCTTGGGTGAGACCTGCTTTTTCCCGTTCCTGAACAAGCATTGCCCGGAACAGTGCATATTCCGACGTGAATGTGGATTTTTTCGGCATTTTGGCCCGCCCAACTTGACAATCAGGCCAAAACACCTAAATCCAATATTGGAATATCCCAAAACGGGTTTCATGGTGGTGCCGCGTAGGCGGTAACCGGGGCGGATTTGCGCCATCACTGACACTGAGCGAAGGAAGCTGAATGACCTTAGCCGCAAATGAACTCTCACCGGCTGCGCATGACTGGCTGACCAAGATGTATATCGGGGGCGCTGCGGTCGCCGTCCTGTCGCTCCTTCATATGAGCGCGCTGGCCTTGATCGGCGTGTTTGTCCTGATGGCGCTCTTGGCGGTGGATGGGCCGGAGGGGCCCAATTGCTCCATGACCCGTGATCATCGCAAGCATCTGCGGTTTTCCTTTTTTCTGCCGATGCTTCTGCTCACGGCGCTTTACGGCATCTTCGTCTATGAAGTCATCACGACCGTTGAGAACGACATTAGCGATATTTGGAAAGTGGTGTTGGCCCATGGATTTGCGCATACGGCAATTGTGCTGTTTTCCGCCGGTTGGATCATCTGGCGGTTGATCTCAGGCTGGTCGAGGTTGAACGCTCAGGCACCTCAGCCCGCGATGGGGGCGACAGACATATCAGCCTCAGTGGTGCCGCCACCGGGAGAAGATGCTGCTGATGCGTCAGGCCAAGCCACGGAACAGGCGCTTGGGCAGGACGGATCCAAAGACCAGATGCCGATCATTGTCTATGGCCTGTTTCTTGTCAGTTTTCTGCTGCTCATCACCGGTTGGGTGTCGATCATCATCGCACACCTCAAGGTGGGGACGGCATCGCCGCTGCAAAAGAGCCACTATCAGTTCTTCATCCGCACATTCTGGTTTGGGTTTCTGGGGGCATTCATTGCCGCCTTTCTCCACATTGCGCTTATTGGGCCGCTGGCACTCTTAGCCGTTGCCGGCTGGATGTTGGTGCGCTGCATCCGCGGCATTCTCCTCTACAATGAGGGTAAGCCCATTGAGGATCCACAAACATGGACGTGGTGAGCCAACCTTTCGGCGCCGCAAGTGCTGATGCGGAAATTTTTTTCAATTTTCTTAGCCCTGCACCGTTGCGTTTGACGAAACGTTGGTCAGATATATTAGGGGTCTGCATTCGGCCTCACCAACATTGGAGGCCCAAATGCTCAATCTCCTACTTGAAGTGATTGAATTTCTCATTGCCCTGTTCATCGGCACATTGGAGTTCCTCTGGAACGCCATAGTTTTTCTGTTCTATGTCGGGCAGATTTTGTTGGGCTTGGCGATCATGGGTGGTTGTATCTACTTTGTCGTCGCCGAAACGCTTGATGGATCCGTACCCTTTTGGGTGTGGCCAATTGGCATCGGGTTTATCGTCGCACTGGTGCGCATGAATATTCCCATCATACCCAGCTTTGGCATCTTCTTTCGGTTTTAGCTGCGCGGGTTTTGAAGCGACGCGATCAATTGGCCAATATCAATCCGCTCAACGCCCAACGCATGCAGGCATTGAAAATAGAAGGCCGCCGAAAAAGTGCCACGATTGATTTTGTTCGTCAGGTTCCGCACCTCATAGTCGATCCCAAGCTTGGCAAGCGAAGCTGCCAAGTCTTCATATGAAAGGCCACGAAGCGCCATTTCCGCCTTCAAACTACCGCGCGCCACCTGATGCCAATCTGTCTTTTTCTGATGCATAAGCACTTATTAACACACTAAATCATAAAAAATAGTGCTTCGTGACTTGTCGCGGCAAAAACTCTGGTCATATATGTTGTGCAGTCATCGTTTTTGATGATTGCAGCTTAGCGCAACATCCCGACGGAGTTAACCCATGCTGCACCCACCCCTTAATCAACCTGACCAAACCCGACCACCCAGCTTTCCCCACCTGATGACGCGCAAGGAATGCATGCGCATGGCCACTGATATTCTGGATGGTGTTGGTGATGGCCTTCAGGCCGAGTTGATGACTTTCACAATGCAGCAGGGTTTGAACCAGCCACTCCATGCGGTCGCTATTTTTGTGCAATCGCAGCAACGGGCGCTCGGGCTACTTGCACCCGCTGCGCACGACCGAAAAGGTTGGCTGTTGCACTTCACCAACCATCTGAAGGCCCTCTCCACCCAAGATCACTGTTAGGCGGGGAAAAGCAACATGACTACACTCCTGCCCAAATATCTTGGCGAAACCGAAGACCTGCACCCGCTTATTCTCGACATATGGGATGCGGCGACAGCCGCGGCAGCACCGGCGGAGAAAACGTGGGTCGCCGCGTTGACTTTGCTGAAATGTCTGATCCGACATCACGGAAAAACCGCGCCTATCGCCACAAATGTTGCTGAGGCCTGCCTGATAGCCGCCAATATCGAGCAAACGGACGATCGCGTCCAGGCAGAAGCCGCGCAGGAATTACTACGCGTTGTGGGAAGAGGTCTCCCAATGAACCAACATCCAGTGATCGCCACCCTCATACTACACCGGCTGACACTCAAGCATGCAACACCGGAGCGCCACCAAGCCATAAGGCACCGAGTCCATTCGTTCTGGCGCGCAGCCCAACACCAAAAAGGCGCTGGGTCGTTTTCGCGGACACTGATCAATGTGTTGCAAGCCATTCAAACGGCATTGGCGCAAAACCAGATCAGCTTCCTTAAGACTGAGCGAGAGGTCCTGCAATGCGAAACTCATCCCTTCGCACCGGCAGCCGCGCCTCTGGAAACATTCCTGACCAGTGAACTGGCCCAGTTACGCGGCCAAACGCTTCTGGATGATTTGCTATCCCAACAACGCGCAGGAAACTTGTTCGCGGGCACGGCACCGACATCAAAAACTGAGCCACTGCCAAACGCTCACCTTACCTTGCCGGAAATAGCCAAAACCGTCGAACAGCAGATTGTTCATGCGCCGCCAAATCAAAACGGAGGAACCAGCAAAACCTGCGAATACACCTTGGTGGCAAACCGAACAGAAGTAACAGGTCAGTCGGCCAAAACCGGAGAACAAGAACCACAATTTGCAAGCTACTTTAATCGCGACTACCGCCTTCAAAGCGCGCCCGACAAAAAAATGATCGCGGAAATTGAGGCGCATCTTCAAAACCGCGCACCATGGCTCAAGCCCGCCATTCAAGCCCTCATGCTTGATTTAAAACGGTCCAGCAACAGCAAATATAATACGCTCTCCCTCTCGCCGCTCTTGCTCATCGGCCCACCCGGCAATGGCAAAACCGCGCTTCTGCGTGAGTTTGCAAAACAGACGAAGGCTCCTTTTGCTTTTCTGGATGTAGCGGGAATGGATGATTGCCGGACCCTAAAGGGTACAGCCGCTGGCTGGACAAATGCCACGCCGTGCTGGCCGGCCATGATGGCGCATCAATTCAAATGCCTGAACCCGGTATTGTTCTTAGATGAAATCGACAAGTGTGGCAGAACACGAAGCAACGGCAATGTGCATGACGCGCTTGTGACACATCTTGAGAAAGAGACGGCAGCAACATATTTCGATGAAGCGCTGCAAGCCACGATTGATCTAAGCCACTGCAATTGGGTCTTCGCGGCCAATGACCTCTCGCAAGTTCCGCCAGTGCTTCGATCCAGATTGCGGATCGTCCAGTGTGCGGCGCCGGACGCAGAGCACTTTGATATCGCGCTCACGAATTGCGGTGCGGACATCCTCAAAGACTTCCCAGATACTGCTTATGGCATTGATGAGGCCCTGTCGCCGAATGAAAAAGCCGCGTTGAAGCGCATCTTTGTTGCTTCAAATGGCGATCTCCGTAAGCTGAAACAGGCCCTCCACGGTCTCCTTCAATTGCCACCGGCAAAAAAAGTGCACTAACCGATGCGCGGTTTTGGTGAGGTCGCCCGTATTCTACGGCTAAGAGATACGGAGATCGTGATGACAAAGAAGATTTTTGAATTTGAGCCCCGCGGCCTAAAGGTCGCCCAAGCGGCAGCCTATGTCGGCATCAGCTACTCCACATATATGAAGTACGCCCATGCCGGCGACCTACCATTGCCCATGCCAGTCGCCAATCGCATCGACAAGGCGGCGCTTGATCGCGCTTTGGACAAGCTGTCCGGCATCAGCGACGGCAGGCATGAAACAGAATTCGACGTTTGGAAAAGGGCAAGTGCGGTTTGAATTCAAACATATCCACCGTGTCAAGAAGCGGCTGGCGGATGGTAGTAGTAAATATTACCACTACCACAGGCTTACCGGCAAACGTATACACGGGCAGCCGGGCACGCCTGAGTTCATCGCCTCCTATGAGCAAGCGAGCCGGATTGAGCATAAGGTCAAGCACACATTTGCCGGGCTGGTCGTCTTGTACCGGGCTTCTCCTGAGTATCAAAATCTGTCCGCGTCGACCAGAGAAGCCTATGCCAAAGCGCTGGAGAGTGCGGTGAACGCATTCGGCACAGCCCCCTTCGGGGCGCTTGAGGACAAGCGGTTCAGGCGGGAAGTGATCGAGTTTCGAGATACATTCAAAGGCTCACCCAGCGTCGCCGACAAGTCAGTTGCTGCGGTCAGCGCCGTACTGACTTGGGCGATGAAGCAGACCCACATCTCGCACAATCGTGCGCTCGGCATCGACAAACTTTACAAGGGTGGTCAGCGTGCTCATATCATCTGGTCTGAGGATCAAATTGATCAGTTCATCACATCAAACCCTCCGCATATGTGGCGCCCACTAATCTTCGCAAAATATACGATGCAGCGACAAGAAGACGTGCTTCGCCTCAATCGCGGGCAGTTGCGCGACGGTGCCTTTCACCTCCAACAAGGCAAAACGAAGAAGGTCGTTGAAGTGCCGGTACACCCGGCCCTGCTTGAACTCATCAAAGAAACGCCGGAAGATCAATTCCTGTTCCTGACCAATTCACGCGGTCAGCAATGGACGACTGATGGCTTCAAAAGCTCATGGCGGAAAGCCATGAAGCGCGCCGGGCTGGAGCACTCCGGGCTGCATTTCCATGACCTGCGCGGAACTGGCGTCAGTTCGATGATTGCGGCCGGGGTGCCAACGGCAATTGCAGTAGAAATTGCAGGTATGACGATCGAGACTGCTGAGAACTATATGACGGTGAGCTCCGAATCGCGACATGAGGGTATGAACCGGTGGGCCCGTGCGGAAGATGAAAAGCGCTGATACTGTCTGTCTCTAGCGAGATTTTACCCACCTCGCCCGCCACCGCTCTCATAAGAACAACGATTTTGCTTGTGTCTCAACGAGTTACAAAGACGGTTCAATTAAGATCAATCAATTGATCCTATTTGAACAATAGAATGCCGACCCGGCCCACTCACCCATCAACGACGCGTCTGGCACTTTTCCCCCTCCCAAAGCGCACCTTGATCCATCTGGCTTTGAGCACCTAAACCGAACAAAACTGTAAACCAAGCTGTAAACCGCCCCAAATGTTCTCACAAAAGAACAAAGCGCAATTCGCACAAGCTATTGATATATATGGAAGATTGGTGGTGCCGCTTAGGTGATTTGAACACCTGACCCCATCATTACGAATGATGTGCTCTACCAACTGAGCTAAAGCGGCCCAAATCGGCGCGGTTTCACGCCGTTCAGTGCGCGGACAATATGGGATCGCGCGCATCCGGGCAAGCGCCTGCTGGGCGGCAAAGGCCGCGCAATTCGGTCGCATGAGGCTGAACTGCCCCTTCGCTTTTTACGCCAAAACCCCCTATATACCCAACATAATGACTGAAACACGCCACATAGATTTTCTGAAAATGGAAGGCGCCGGGAATGATTTTCCGGTATTCGACCTGCGTGGGCGCACTTTGCGGCTGAATTCTGCGGTTGCGGCGGCGGCAGGCGACCGCCGTTTTGGCATTGGCGGCGATCAGGTAATCGCGATTGAACCTGCCCAAAACCCCGGCGCTGACGCGTTCATGCGCATCTTTAATCATACGGGAGATGAGGTGGAAGCCTGTGGCAATGCCACCCGCGCCGTCGCCCGCTATTTGATGGATGAAAGCGGCAAGGATCAGGTCACGATTGAAACCGTAGCAGGACGACTGGTCGGCCATGATGCAGGCGGTTGTTTGGTGCGGGTCGATATGGGCGAACCCAGCCTCGAGGCCGCCGCCATTCCGCTCAGCGAAAATATCGATACGGTCACTTTGCCTATCACCCTTAAGGTGCCGGGCCTGCCCACCTTACAAGGCCCCGGCGCGGTCAATATGGGCAACCCCCATATGGTGTTCACGGTTGAAGATGCCGCCGCCTATCCACTGGAAGAGATTGGTCCGCTGCTAGAACACCATGCGCTTTATCCTCAACGCTGCAATGTCTCCCTTGCGGAGGTGCGGAAGAACGGATCTGTGTCGCTGCGCGTCTGGGAACGCAGCGCGGGTATAACCCTCGCCTGCGGCTCTGCTGCCTGTGCAACGCTGGTAGCGTTGCACCGTCAAGGTCATATAGGCCGTGAGGCCGCCATTGATCTGCCGGGGGGCCGCTTGCAAATCGCGTGGGACGATCAAAACCACATTCACATGACAGGGCCGGTCCGCACCGCCTTCACCGGCATCTGGGAATGGCCCAATGTCTAGCCGCCCCGCCGAAATCGTCACCTTTGGCTGCCGCCTGAATTCTTTTGAATCTGAGGTGATGAAGGATGAGGCGGCAAAAGCCGGGCTTGATGACAACACCGTCATCTTCAACACCTGCGCCGTAACCGCAGAGGCTGAACGCCAGGCCCGCCAAGCCATTCGCAAGGCAAGGCGCGAAAAGCCGGCGGCGCAAATTGTCGTCACCGGCTGTGGGGCGCAAATCAGCCCGCAAGCCTATGGCGACATGCCGGAGGTTGACACGGTGTTGGGCAATCAGGAAAAGCTCAACCTTTCCCGCCATCTTGGTTTCGGCATCAATGATGATGAGGCTGTGCGCGTTAACGACATTTTTGAGGTGACGGAAATCGCGCCCCATATGATTGCAGGCTTTGGGGAACGCGCCCGCGCCCATGTGCAAGTGCAAAATGGCTGCGATCATCGGTGCACCTTCTGCATCATTCCGTATGGTCGCGGCAACTCCCGCTCTGTGCCCGTGGGGCAGGTGGTAGAGCAGATCAAGAAACTCGCGGATGAAGGCTACCAAGAGGTGGTGTTGACGGGGGTGGACCTCACCTCCTATGGGCCGGACTTGCCGGGCCGCCCTACCCTTGGGGCCTTGGTGCAACGCATTTTGGCGGCGGTGCCTGCGCTACCGCGCTTGCGCCTGTCTTCCATCGATTCCATAGAGGTGGATGATGCCTTGATTGAGGCGATCACGGGCGACAGCCGCGTCATGCCTTATCTGCATCTATCGCTGCAATCCGGCGACAACATGGTCCTGAAACGCATGAAGCGCCGCCATTTGCGCGAAGAAGCCATCGCCTTTTGTGAAACAGTGCGCGCCAAGCGCCCCGCGGTTACTTTCGGGGCAGACATAATCGCAGGCTTCCCGACGGAAACAGAAGAGATGTTCGAAAACTCCCTCAAGCTGGTGGATGATTGCGGCCTCACCTTCCTGCACGTCTTTCCCTATTCGCCGCGCGAAGGCACACCAGCCGCGCGCATGCCGCAGCTTGATCGCGCAATCATTAAAGACCGCGCACGTCGCTTGCGGGCAGAAGGCACCCGGGCGCTTAGCCAACACCTTGCAGCACAACAGGGCCGAGAAATTTGCGGCTTGGTGGAACGCGCAGGCCGCGCTCGTGCCGAAGATTTTACAGAACTCCATATTCCAACCGATCTTGCCCCCGGCACTGTGCACAAGCTGCGCGTAACCGGGCAGGCAGGTGATCATTTGATTGCGATACCCGTATGAGTGACGACACAAATTCACCGGAAGAGAAAAAAGGCTTCTTTGGCCGTTTGAAAAAGGGCTTATCCAAAAGCTCGGACGGGATTGAAAGCGGTGTTGGCGGTATCTTCGCCAAACGCGTACTGGATGAAGAAACGCTGGAACGACTGGAAGATTTGTTGATCGGGGCAGACCTAGGCCCCGAAACCGCCATGGAAGTAACGGATGATTTGCGCGAGCAGCAATTCTCCAAAAACGTCAATGCCAAACAAGTGCGCGAGGCCTTGGCGAAAGCGGCCTTGCCGCCCTTGCAAGCCATTGAACAACCGCTCGAGCTGCCCAAGCGCGGTTCCGGCGCGCCACATGTTATTTTGTTTGTGGGCGTGAACGGCACAGGCAAAACCACCACCATCGGCAAGCTGGCGCAGCGTTTCTTGAAAGAAAAACGCAAAGTTATGCTGGCAGCGGGCGACACTTTCCGCGCCGCCGCCATCGAACAACTTACCGTTTGGGGCGAACGCGCCGGTGTGCCTGTCGTTTCAGGCAACCAAGGGGCAGATGCGGCGGGGCTGGCCTATGAGGCCATGGAACGCGCCAAGGCAGAGAACATAGATGTGTTAATGATAGACACGGCTGGTCGCCTGCAAAACAAAACGGATTTGATGGCGGAGCTTGAAAAAATCGTGCGCGTGATCAAAAAGCTGGACCCGGATGCACCCCACACCGTGCTGCAAGTGCTGGATGCCACCACTGGGCAAAACGCCATCTCTCAGGTTGAAGCCTTCCGCGACCTCATTGGTGTAACCGGGCTGGTGATGACCAAGCTGGATGGTACGGCGCGCGGCGGCATTTTGGTGCCACTGGCCCGCAAGTTCAAAATGCCGATCCACTTTATCGGCGTCGGTGAGGGTCCGAACGACTTGCAACCCTTTGTGGCGAAGGATTTTGCCCGCGCATTAACCGGGGCCGCATCCCTCACCTAATACCGCTTATCCACTTCCACCACATTACCGGCGGTGAGCGTGGCGGTGTTGTGTGCCCGTCTCGCTTTCAGCACATTCCCGGCATGGGCCTTCACATCTGCCCGAATGCGATCAGCACTCAACGTGTTACCCGCCGCCACATCGCTGTCGCGGCCAATCTCTTTCAACTTGATGGTGTTGCCTGCCTCCATCACGCCACCGCCAAAATGGTTGCCATTTATTGTGTTGCCCGCTTTGACTTTTGCCGCATGTCCCATGGTTCTAAACGACAACGCATTTTGAACGCTGATATCAGCGCCCCCACCCACATCGCGCAGCATGGCGGAGGTGCCTGAAATCAAAGTGAGGTTGCCCCCCGCCTGCCCGGTCACAATCACATCCACCGGGCCTTCCAGCGGCACGCGGCCGCCTTCCACATCTACCATCTGGCCGTTCACAACGATCAAAGCGCCATCATTAACAATCGTGGTAGATTGACGTGCATAGCCGCCCCGACCATGGGAAACACCTTCCACATCGAGCGTTACGTTGTCTCCGACACTTCCTTGAATTTCCAACCCGCCTGCCTTGATTATCATGCGCGCGCCTGCACCCACATTCCCGCGCAACTCAACCGGGCCTTCATGTTCAAATACCTCCTCCACCGCAATATCACGGGTGAGGGTCAGCTTCTTCGGCACCTCATCAGCAAAGGCGGGGAACGCCAGCGCGATCCATATGAGGGTGCATAACCTAACCATCGAAATAGGCTTTGGTGCCTTTGGCCTCTACGGCTTCGGCAATACGGCCAAGGGCATGAACATAGGCGGCGGCGCGCATATCCAGCCCCATGTCATTCTTAATATCCCACACGGCACGGCCCTCCGGCTGCATAATCTTCTTCAGCTTCGATTGCACTTCGTCCAGCGGCCAGTAATAGCCGGCCTTGTTCTGCACCCACTCAAAATAGGAAACCGTCACACCGCCGGAGTTCGCCAGAATATCGGGAATAACGGTCTTGCCGCTCTTGTTCAAAATCACATCGGCTTCCGGCGTTATCGGACCATTGGCAAGTTCCATAATGATGGGGGCCGCTATGCGGCTGGCGTTATCTGCGGTGATTTGGTTTTCCATCGCAGCCGGCACCAGCAAATCGCATTCCTGTTCCAGCAACTCGGCATTTGTCAGGGTTTTGGCGGTGCCCAAAGTCGGTGCGCCTTCCAAAGTGCGGTTCTGTTGTTTGTGGGCCTGCACTGCTTGCGGCACCAATCCATCAGGGTCAAACAGGGCCGATTTGGAATCAGAAACACCGATGATCTTGTAGCCATCTTCCGCCAATAGCCGCGCCACATGAAACGCGGCATTCCCAAAGCCCTGCACAATCACGCGGTTTTTGCCCTCAGGCGACAGGCCAAGTTCCTGCTCTAAATGGCGCAACACGTAATAGCCGCCGCGCCCGGTCGCATCATCACGCCCCAGCGAGCCGCCAAGCGACACCGGCTTGCCGGTAATAACAGCGGGGGTCGGCTCATCCGCCATTTTGGCATATTCATCTGCCATCCATGCCATGACGATGCCGTTGGTATACATATCCGGCGCAGGCACATCGCGGTCTGGCCCGATGAAGCGTGCAAAAGCTTGTACATAGCCGCGGGACAGGCGCTCAAGTTCCTTGCGGGAAAGCGCGCGCACGTCCACCGAAACGCCGCCCTTGCCGCCCCCATAAGGCAAATTGGCGACAGCGCATTTGAATGTCATCCAAAAGGCCAGTGTCATCACCTCATCCATATTGACATTGGGGTGAAAACGAATGCCGCCCTTGGTAGGGCCGCGCGTATCATCATAGCGGCAGCGCCACGCCTTGAAGCTTTTCAGCGAGCCATCATCCATCCGCACCGGAATGGCGGCTGCCAACGTCTCCTTCGGATATTTCAGGCGTTCCAGCACATCATCATGCACCTTCAGATGCGTTGCCGCCTGATCCAGTCTTTCTTTCGCTTTGGAAAACAGTCCGCCGGCCATCTGAAACTCCTACATTTGTGGGATGGAAATGGGTCAAAAGTGTCGGCTAATCCCCCCCTGAGGTCAATCACCGCCTTGACGGGGCGCAGCGCGCCTCATAAGTGAGGGGCATGAGTGTTTTAAAGATCATAACCGCGCCCGATCCCCTGCTGAAACAAGTCTCCGCGCCTGTCCGCGAGGTGGATGACGACTTACGCAAACTCATGGATGACATGCTGGAAACCATGTATGACGCGCCGGGCATCGGCTTGGCGGCCATTCAGGTGGGCGTACCGAAGCGCGTGTTGGTGATCGATTTGCAAGATCGCGAAAGCGACGCCGAAGACGCGCCGGAGATCCGCGACCCTCACTATTTTGTGAACCCGGAAATCTACTGGACCAGTGAAGATGAAGCCGCCTATCAGGAAGGCTGCCTGTCCGTGCCGGAGTTCTTTGAGGATGTAGAACGCCCCACCGAATGCAAACTGCGCTATCTGGACTATAACGGCAAGGAACGGGACGAACACCTCACCGGGTTGATGGCCACCTGCTTACAGCATGAGATGGATCACCTGAACGGCATCCTGTTTATTGATCATCTGTCCCGCCTCAAGCGGCAGATGATTTTGAAGAAACTTAAAAAAGCCGAAAAGGCAGCCTGATCGCATGCGCCTTGTCTTCATGGGCACGCCCGATTTTTCCGTGGCAAGTTTGGCCGCATTGCATGAGGCTGGTCACGAAATCGCCTGCGTTTACGCCCAACCCCCCGCTCGCATCGGTCGCGGCAAGAAGGAACGGCCCCAGCCCACCCATCAATGGGCGTTGGATCATGGGCTTGAGGTGCGCACACCAAAGTCGCTGAAAGACGAAAACGAACAGGCAGCTTTCGCTGATCTAAATGTCGATGCCGCTGTGGTGGTGGCCTATGGCCTCATCTTGCCGAAGGCCATTTTGGATGCCCCTAAACATGGCTGCTTCAACATCCATGCCAGCCTATTGCCGCGCTGGCGTGGCGCCGCCCCCATTCAACGCGCCATCATGGCGGGCGATGCAGAAACCGGCGTCGCCATCATGCAGATGGAGGAAGGGCTGGATACCGGCCCCGTCGCGATGGAGATGCGCCAACCTATCTCCGACACCATGACCGCAGGCGAGCTGCACGATGTGCTGGCAGCCGAAGGTGCTGACTTGATTGTGGCGGCACTTGCCAAACTGGCCCGCGGCACGCTGGACTTCACGCCGCAAGCAGCAGAAGGCGTAACCTACGCCCATAAGATCGACAAGGCGGAAGCGCAGATTGATTTCACCAAGCCCGCGGCGCAAGTCGCGGCGCATATTCGCGGCCTCTCCCCCTTTCCCGGCGCGTACACCACACTCAATGGCGAGCGGCTGAAACTGTTGAACGCGACCGCGGTAGCCGGTGATGGCACACCCGGCACCACATTGAACGACACGCTCACCATCGCTTGCGGCAGCGGCGCTGTTCAAATCAGCCAAGCCCAGCGCGCAGGCAAAGGCCCCATGCAAGTGGCCGATATGCTGCGCGGCTTTCCTATACCACAGGGCACAAAGCTGGGCGCATGACCCGTTTCAAGATCACAATAGAATATGATGGCGCGCCCTTTGTGGGTTGGCAGCGGCAATCGAACGGCTATGGCGTGCAACAAGCCTTGGAAGAAGCCGTGGAAAAACTCACCGGCCAATTCGCACAAGTACAAGGCGCAGGCCGCACCGATGCTGGCGTACACGGGCTGGGCCAAGTGGCGCATTTTGATTGCGAGAAGGCGTTTACCGCTCACAAAATTCGCGATGGCCTGAACTTTCACCTAAAGCCCAATCCAATTTCCATCCTTGCCGCAGAAGCGGTGGACGATGATTTTCACGCGCGCTTTTCCGCTACCAAGCGGCACTATGTGTATCGGCTGGTTGATCGTCGCGCCCCGCCAATTCTGCGGGTGGGCAAAGTGTGGCATGTGCCGCAACCCTTGAATGTGGACGCCATGCAGGAGGCCGCACAGCGGCTCACCGGGCGGCATGATTTCACCACCTTCCGCTCTGTCCATTGTCAGGCCGATAACCCGGTCCGCACACTGGACATTCTAAATGTTGAACGCATAGGGGATGAGATTGAGGTGCGCGCCACCGCCCTTTCATTTCTGCACAACCAAATCCGCTCTTTCGTTGGCACGCTGGAACGCGTCGGCCAAGGCAAATGGACGGCAGATGATGTCGAAGCCGCTCTTAAAGCCTGTGATCGCACGCGCTGCGGCCCCGTCGCCCCGCCGCAGGGGTTATATTTTCTTCGGGTGGACTATTAGCGGGAAAACTGGCCGCGGCTGGCGTGAGCAACACCAAACTTACAAAATGCCCCATAGACACCCCCGTCCCCAACAGCTAAACCCCACGGCGAATGGTTAAGGGAATGAGGTGCGAAACCTCAACTGTACCCGCAACTGTAAGATATGAGGATTGGCAATAGCCACTGGCCGCAACTTCAAGGCCGGGAAGGATGCCAAACCGGGCGCAAGCACATATCAAGTCAGGAGACCTGCCATTCGGGCATAAGCGTTTGCGCGCTTGTGGTCGTCGTTCGTCCGGCTTCGGGATTTTGAGTTGGCACGGTTTTCCGTTGAAACGACATCTAAACCTGTTTGGCACGCTGGCATGCGTGCGTCATTGTTTGGAGGTCGTCATGACCCTTAAGAAAATATCCTATGCGGCATTCGCTGCCGCTTTGCTCTCCACCCCTGCGCTCGCCAGCGATGAAATTGTGGTGGTGGGTACGCTCACCCCCATCAAAGCCGCTGAAATGGGCGCGTCCGTTTCTGTAATAAGCGCAGAACAGATCAACACCCGAAACCCCGGCTTTGTTTCTGATATTTTGCGAGATGTGCCTTCTGTCGCTGTATCACGCAATGGTCCGCAGGGCGCGTTCACCCAAATTCGCATCCGGGGCGCCGAAGCCGATCACACCCTCACCTTACTTGACGGCATGGAACTGGGCGACCCCGCCGTTGGCGGCGGCTTTGATTTTGGCACAATGCCTGCACATGCAATCGGCAGCATTGAAATTCTACGCGGTGCGGGCTCTGCAATTCATGGCTCAGAAGCATTGGGGGGCGTGGTTGCGATCAATACACCAGACCCCACACACGAAACGCGAATAGATGCTGAAGCAAGCGGCGGGTCGTTCGACACTTGGGCCGGTGGCGCTGCAATTGGCGGGTCGCTTGGTCAAGGGGCGCGCGCGCGCCTATCAATTAATCATTTCCGCACAGAAGGCGAAAACGCGGCCCGCACCGGCACAGAAAAAGATGGCACAGAAACGACTAACGCCAATGGCAAGGCAATTGTGGACCTTGGCTCGCAAACACGTGTTACAGTCGCAGGCCGTTTCGCCACCACAGAAACAGAGGTCGACGATTTTCGGGACATCTATTCAGGTGGGTTCGGCGTGACCGACGCCAACTTCATCAATGAGATGGATGCCGTAAATGGTCGGGCGCAACTCGACCATGAATTGGTGCCGGATCAATGGGTGGTTAGCGCAGATGCCGAAGCAAGCCGCGCCACCCTCGACTTTTTCGACGACAGCGGGTTTGAGCGTGGAACTCGGGGTGATCGTCAAAAATATGGCGGCCAGATCACCCATTTCTTCCATCTGGGCAGTGTAACCGCGCGCCTGGAGAACGAGAAACAATCATTCACCAATATCGACACCACCAACGTTGCCGCGAACCAAAGCAAAGATAAGCAAGCCACCTCTTACAGTGCTGAAGCCCAACTGTTTCCTTCCGATGTCTTGAGCCTGCAATTGGGCATACGGCATGATAACAATGACAGCTTTGATGACGCCACCACATGGCGCGCGTCGGGCGCATGGGACATTCACCATATCCAATCAGTGCCTTTCACACTGCATGCAAGCGCCGGCACCGGGTTGCGCGATCCTTCATTCACAGAAACTTTCGGTTTCTTTCCCGATCAGTTTGTCGGCAATCCGTCGCTGAAACCTGAACATGCCTATAGCCGTGAGATCGGCATTTCAGGCTCAATGCATGATGGCGCTCTAAATTTCGATGTCACCGCCTTCTGGCTTGATATTGAAGACCTGATCAAAACCAATTTCTTTTGTGCAGAAAACTGCGCCGACATGGATTTCATGAACGACGTGTATTACGGCACGCCCGTAAATCAGCCTAGCAAAGCAAAGTCGCATGGTATCGAAGCCACCGTCAACGCAACGTTGCAAAGCGGTATTATGCTGGCAGGACATTACAGCTATATGGAATCTAAACAGGCCAACAACCAAGACCAACTCCGCAGGCCCGGGCATACCGCCAGTGCCAATGTTACGGTGCCATTTCAGGCAGAGCGTGGCTTGATCGACTTCTCCGTCGATTATACGGGTGAGCAAAAAGATGGCGATTTCATCACCTATTCAGGAACCCCATTCACGCTTGAAGCTTATTGGCTCGCCAACATCGCTGTTCAATATGCAGTGAACGACAAAATCGCCCTATTCGCAAAAGCCGACAATCTGCTGGACGAAGAATATGAGGACGTGTTCACCTACAACGCGCCCGGTCGCAGCCTGTTTGCCGGGGTGCGCGCAAAATTGGGGAACTAGTAAATGAAACCATGGCAAGCAGCATTGATCAGCGTCACGCTGCTTGCCAACACGGCGCAGGCCGCCCCCCCCAAGCGCCCGGAACGAATTGTCTCTGTCAATCATTGTGCCGATCAATTTCTACTCTATTTGGCATTGGGTGACAGGGTGCGCTCCTTATCCTTTCATGCCGCCGATAAGGGGCTCAGCCCCCATGCGCATCGCTTGCCGGATGTGCCGTTGAACCGCGGGCGCGCTGCAGAAATCCTGCCGCTGAAACCTGATCTCGTGGTGGGTGGCACATGGGGCGCAAGCTTTGCCTTGGGGCGGCTGGAAGCACTTGGTGTGCCTGTGCAACGGCTTGAGCCTGTTACAAATCTGGCGGAAACCGCTGCCATTTTGCAGCAGCTAGGCACAGCAACGGGCCATGATGTTGCGCCACATCTGCACGCCTTGGCGAAGGCGCGGGCGAATATTCAAGCGCGCGCCCATGGCAAACCCAAACCCACCGCCTTGGCGATTGAGGCACGGGGCCTCACCACCGGCCCCGGCAGTTTGCGGGACGACTTGATGCAACTTGCGGGCCTGACCAATCTGGCCACCGCGCACGGCATCAAAGCCTATGGCCGCCTCAGCCTTGAACAAATTTTGGCCCTTAAGCCGGACATCTTGATCCATGTGCCCTATGCACCCAATCGCCCTGCACTGGCAGAAGATATTTTTCGCCATCCCGCCTTTGATCCATGGCGGCAAAGCGGCCGGCTGATCACCATTCCCACCGCAACGTTCAATTGCGGCACACCGCGCGCACTGATGGCAGCCAAGTTGATGCGCGATGCCGCCGACAGATGGGCGGCGTCGCAATGATCTGGCTGATCTTGATCCCCCTACTCGTGGTCGCCACCGCGCTATCAATTGTGGTCGGGCCGGGTGGCGGCGTTTCCCTACCGGCCTTGATGGAGACAGACCCGCAAACCGCGTGGCTGATCCTCACCGAAATTCGCTTACCCTCCGTCGTGACAGGCCTGTTGGTCGGCTTCGTGCTGGGCGTCAGCGGTGCTGCCTTACAGGGTTTTTTGCGTAACCCCTTGGCAGAACCCGGCACGCTGGGCACCGCCGGCGGTGCCGCCTTAGGCGCGGTCGCCACATTCCATTTCGGTTTTGTGGGCCTTGGTGTTTTGGCCCTGCCGCTTGGCGGCATTGCGGGCGCGCTGGCGGCGCTGATGCTGGTCGTGCTGCTGGCGGGGCGCAATGCCAGCACCACCACCTTGATTTTGGCGGGCATCGCCATGTCTTTGTTCACCGGCGCGGCGACCACGCTGTTGCTTAACCTCGCGCCCAATCCCTTTGCTGTCTATGAGGTATTGTTCTGGACCATGGGATCGGTCACTGATCGGTCATGGGAACATGTGTTCATTCTGTTGCCCTGCGCCCTGATCGGCCTGGCAGTGGTGATGGCACAGGCCCGCAGTTTTGATGCGCTCACATTGGGAGAAGAAGCCGCCACCTCTCTTGGGGTGAACATGGCCCGGCTGCGCTTTGCGGTGGTGATCGGCACGGGCATCAGTGTGGGGGCCGCGGTGGCGGTGGCCGGGGTGATCGGCTTTGTTGGCCTGATTGTGCCCCATATCGTGCGGCCTTTGATGGGGCACGCGCCGGGCCGATCCTTGGTCCCCTCTGGCATTGCCGGGGCTTTGCTGGTCACACTGGCAGATATCGCCGCGCGGCTGGTCGAAACCTCGGGCGAACCGTTGCGGCTGGGCGTCTTGACCGGCCTGATGGGCGCTCCCTTTTTCCTGTGGCTCATTATGCGCACAAGGCGGAAGGGCAGCACATGAGCGGGATTGTGCTGCGCAATATCACCGTTACCCGCGGCGCGCGCTGCGTAGTTGACGATGCGGCCGCACACCTAAACCGCGGCGAGATGGTGGGTTTGATCGGCCCCAATGGTGCAGGCAAATCCTCGCTGCTATCGGCCCTTGCAGGCGTATTGCCCCATCAAGGGGAAATTGAGATCGACGGCCAAGCCGCCCCCGCCATGACGGCACGGAACCGCGCCCGCGCCATCGCCTATCTGCCGCAGGAAAGGCGCGTGGATTGGCCCGTCACGGTAGAACGGCTGGTCATGCTGGGCCGCCTGCCGCATCTTGGGCCGTTTCGCCACCCCGCGCCCGCAGATCAAGCCGCCGTCGCCAAGGCGCTTGCCGCCGTCGATGCTATCCACTTAAAGGACCGCACGGCAACCCGCCTGTCCGGCGGTGAAATGGGGCGGGTGTTGATGGCGCGCGCCTTAGCGGTGGGCGCGCCTTATCTGCTGGCGGATGAACCTGTCGCGGCGCTCGACCCGGCGCATCGGCTGCGCACCATGGAAACGCTGAAAGCCCATGCTATCCAAAACCATGGCGTGCTGGTTGTGCTGCATGATTTGGGGCTGGCGGCGCGCTATTGCGACAGGCTGATCGTGATGAACACCGCCCGCATCGTCGCCGATGGTCCGCCCGGGAATGTGCTGAACGACAAGCTGCTGGCCGACATCTATGGCATCACGGCCTTGCGCCACCAAGAACAAGGCGCCCTTTCCCTCACCCCGTGGGAAACCATAGACGACAATATCACGACTTGACGTTTCGCCCCATCCGCCGTCCTCTATGCGCAAGCAAAAGAAGGACGCATTCCATGGAACATCTCACACCGGAAGCTCTGGCAGGCCCCGTTATCGGCGGGGTGATGATCGGTCTCGCTGCCGTATTGCTGATGGGCTTTAATGGCCGCATCGCCGGGATCAGCGGCATATTGGGTGGGCTGTTCGCGCCCCAAAAGGGCGATATTGGCTGGCGCGTTGCCTTTATGGGCGGCTTGGTAGCCGCACCATTTGTGCTGATGATTTTCGGCGCGCCCCTACCAAGCATTGAAGTGCCCCACCCCACATGGATGGTGGGCCTTGGCGGGCTGATCGTCGGCTATGGCACGCGCTTGGGGGGCGGGTGCACCTCTGGCCACGGGGTTTGCGGCATGTCGCGCCTTTCCGTCCGCTCCATCACCGCCACGCTCACCTTTATGGCGACGGGCATTCTCACCGTCACGGTGTTGCACAAAGTGGTAGGGATATAATCATGGCACAGATTTTTGCAGCCGCCGCCACGGGCCTGTTATTCGGCATCGGACTTGTGCTGTCGCAAATGGTGAACCCGGCCAAAGTTATCAACTTTTTGGACCTGTTCGGCGCATGGGATCCCAGCCTTGCCTTCGTAATGGGATCGGCCCTGTTGACTGCCGCCATCGGCTATCGCTTTGTGTTGAAGCAGCCCGCTCCCAGTTTCGCCGACACCTTCCAACTGCCCACGGCAAAGGACATTGATCTAAAATTGGTCGGTGGTGCGGCGCTGTTTGGCATTGGCTGGGGCCTTTCAGGCTATTGCCCCGGCCCCGCCATTGTCGGCACGGGGCTGGCAATCACACCAACACTGATCTTCCTTGTCACGATGCTTGCGGGCATGGGTCTTTACCGATTGCAGGATGGTGTTTCGCTGGGCGGTGGCACTGCCACCCCCCAAACCAGCGATGGCTAAACAAAAACGCCGGGACAATTGCCCCGGCGCTTAATCTTTTCTGCGGTCAGATCCGCTTAGGGAATAGCATCACCCAACGGCCCTAAAATGGGGGCCAGGCCTTCGCCCAAAGCCACCCCCAAATCATTCAAGCCGCCGGTCACAGGCGCCAAAGGCTCCGCCAGCGGATCAAAGGCGCTGCCCAAGGCAACATCGACCAAATTATCGTGTTCCCCATTATTGCTCGTATCTGCAATGGTCACGCCAAGTAATGATCCAAAACCTTCATCCAAGCCATCGCCCACAGCGATATTGGCCAAGCTGCTGGAACCATCGGGCAAGAAATTGTCATCAAACGCATCAATCTGCACCAGATTAAAGCTTTGCCCATCGGGGTCATCACCCACATTAATTTCGGCAATGCCATCCACCGAAGGCACCTCGCCCGGGGCGGGCGGATTATCGGCATCGACCAGTAATAGCTGGCCCAACGGATCTTCGGTATCGCCGTTAATCACTTCCAACACACCGATATTCAAGCTGCCACCATTGGTGACACCGCCAAGCGCCGTTACCTGAGCGACATTATCCTTGTTGCCGTTTTCCTGATCCGTACCCACAACCACATCGGCCAAGCTGTCCAGGCTGGTGGGATCATTTTGCGCTTCGGTCAGTCCCTTGCCAACGCCAAGTGCAATCAGGCTGCCACTGGCACCACCTGAACCGCCATCAATCCCGGCACTGTCAGACCCCGCAGCGGCGGTATCTGTACCACCATCTGCCGGATCACCTGACCCACCGCCGGCCGCGCCACCTTCTGCGCCTGCATCATCGCCGGGGCCAGCGCCCATGCCATCGCCACCGGCCGCCAGCGACATGTCTCCATCGCCGCCTGAACCTGAACCAGCATCATCACCTGCACCTGCGCCTGTATCTGCCGCGGCCACATCGGATGCTGCCTCACTATCGCCTGCATCATCCCCAATTTCGGCCATCGAATCACTGGCGCTGTCTTCATCCTCGAACAAGGATGCAATCTCGTCAGCTTCATTGCCTTCATCACCGGTTACGCCGCCATCTGCGAAGTCGCTGTCTTCATCTTCCAGCATATCGCCTTCAACGGTATCTTCCGCGTCGGCCATATCGTCTTCGGCATCTGTTGATTCGGCATCTGCCGCTTCGGTGTCCGCACCGGCATTGCCGCAAGCACCGTCATCCGCGTTGTCGTCAACGTTCAGCAATCCGGCTTCATCATTTTCATCGCCACAAGCATCCGTATCTTCGGCGGCAAAGATCGCATCCAAGCCATCGTCGCCGGACATATCCTGCGCTTCAACAAATGAAAGACCAAGGCCCAGCAACAGGCCACCGGCGGCAACGCCTGCCAGCAATATTTGGCGGAATGGAAGGGTCTTTGCGTCGGTCGACGCCTCGACATTGTGCGGGGAACGGGGCATTCAAAGTCTCCTTACGTAATACTGGGTATAAAACCGGGCATACTGCCGAACAGAATACCGATGGCGGCCAATAACACGAACGGCCAACCCTGTGAACGGGATACACTATAAGAATCCAATAGTTAATCCATCCTTTCTCCCAAATAGGGGAGAAAACCGGCGCAATACATCTTGTAGATGTGCGCATTGCAACAGATTGCACTAATTTGGGTCAAAGCCCTTTTGAACCCTTGAAAAACAACAAAAATTAGGGTCTTCTCAACGAAATTCATGCCCCTAGGAAGAGGAGATACCCTCCCATGGTTCGAAACTCATTCGTAGCCGACCGAAAACATTCATCTTTGTTGAAGGCCGGTGTGGCCGCGCTTGCCATCGTCGCGGGCTCCGCAATGGCGGTACAGGCCCAACAGGCTGACGCAACATTGAACGCGCAAATCAGCTCGCAAAAACAACTGGTTGCAGCCAACCCCGACAATGTGCGCGCCCTGTTCGATCTGGCCATGATGCAAAAGCAAGCGGGCCACCGCGGCGATGCCATCTCAAACCTTGAAAAAGTGCGCACCATGCGCTCCGATCTGCCTCGGGTCGATCTTGAACTGGCCATGCTGCACTACGCCATTGGCGACTATGCAGAAGCTCGGCCCTATTTTGCCAATGCGCGCGCCTCATCGGAAGCCAGCGCCAAGCTGCGTGAACAGATTGATCTATACGTCGCCGATATTGACCGTCGTCTTTCACCCTCCTCCACCCATGGCAATTTGGTTTTGGGCCTAAGCTTCCAAACCAATGCCAATGGCGGCACAGACGAACTGGGCGATCTGGCAAATACGATTGATCCGTCGCAAGTTTCCGAACAGGAAGATTTCAACGTCTTCATTTCCGGCGGTGTGAACCACATTCAAAACATCAACAAAGGCGGGCGCGTTACTTGGGATACCTCGGCGCGCGGCTATGGATCGGTTCAGTTCGAAGTCGATCAAGTGAACGCCTTTATGGCGGAAGTAAATACCGGCTTTACCTTCAACATGGGTAAAGAACGCATGAACGCCGTCACCTTCCGCCCCTATTTAAAAGGCAACTATCTGTATCTGGGTGAAGCCAGCTATCGCAGCGGCTATTCAGGCGGGCTTGCCGGTGGTGTGCGCCCAAATGAAATGCTGGCCTTTGGTCTTGGCTATGAGTTCACCAAGCATAATTATCACAACAGCGACGAACGCCCCAATGCAGAAGAACGCAATGGCGAAGAACATCAAGTTCAGGGCACTGCCGCAGTAGCGTTCTCCAAGCAGGATACGTTGACCCTGCGCGGCGTTGGCAGCTTTGTAACCGGTGATGAAAAATGGTGGGACTACGACCAGTTTGAAGTGGGCCTGCGCTATTCGCATCGCTTCTCAGCCTTGGTGTTTCCCGGCGAACTGGCAGGCAACATTTCAACCGGCGTCAGCTACACAACGGCTGAATACGACATGGCGAACCCAGCCCTTGTCGGCACCGAAGCGCGGGATGAAGAACGCTGGCGCGTAGATGCCAATGCAACCATCCCGTTCGACAAATCAATCGGCATGTTGGTTGGCCTGTCCTACACAGATCAAGAATCCAACGTATCCCTGTATGATTACGACAATCTGCAAGCAACGGTTGGGGCGGCCATCAGCTTCTAAAGCGCTGCACTCCATTAGCTAATCAAGGCCCCGTTGCCAGCCCATACTTCACGGGCAGGCAGCGGGGTTTTTCTTTGGCCCCGCCCTTTACACCGAAAGCGCGACTTGAAGGGGGCCAGTTCCCGCGATATAAGTGGAGTTAACTACATTCATTTTTGCAAATCAGGAGCCACCCATGGCTGATCAACTTACGGGCATTCACCACATCGCCATCATGTCGGCAGACATCAAAAAACACATCGAGTTTTTTAGCGATGTCATGGGCTGCGAGCTGACCGCCCTGTTCCATATGCATGGTGTGCCCGGCGGTCTGCATGCTTTCTTGCACCTGAACGATAGCTGCTATTTCTCCATTGTGCAGATGGACGAAGCAAAAGACATTCCGATCGAAATCGGCAAAACCCATTCGGGCACCGGGGCCAATGCCTGCGCGCCGGGCACCATGCAGCATCTGGCGTTCAATGTGGACACGCTGGACGATTTGCTGGCCATGCGCGACCGCCTGCGCTCCAACGGCTTGAACGTCATGGGGCCAATGGATCACGGCATGTGCCATTCGATCTACTTTGGCGGGCCAGATAATATGACATTGGAGGTCGCCACCTCCTCTGCCGGGGCGCTGGATCAAAACGCCTGGGTCGACCCGGAAGTTTGCGAACTGGCAGGGATCACGCCGGAGGAAACGGCGCGTTTCAAAAAACCTGCCCGCTATACCGGGCCTTCCCCGGTTGCCCAACCGCCGATTGATCCCACCAAACCGCAAATGGGCTATCCGAAAGAAATGCTGGAAGCAATCGTCAGTGCGCCCGATGAGGCAATATTGGAAGCCTCCAAGCAGTTTTCTGAACCGCCTGTTAAGATTGCCTAGATCACGATGCGAGAATTACGTTTTATTGCTGCTTTAGGGTTTTTGGCCTTTATGTCGCCCGCACACGCGCTGGATCACAGCGAAGCGGCCGACATGCTATGTGCCAAAACCCAGGCCTGCATAATGGAACAAGTACAAGCCGCAAAAATTTCTGAAGAAGAAACAGAGGCAACCTATTATCAACTTGATTCCATGTGCGCCAAGATCGAACGCACATTCTCGGTGCCCGACGGGCATGATCGCCTGCATGCTTTGGCGACCTATTGCATGAAGGCCTTGTCAGAACGAAGCTGCGCAGTCATCCTAAAACGTGAAGAAGCAAAACCACCCAAGCATTGTGCCGTTTTCGAGAAAGAAGCAACCCGCCTTGCGCGTTAAGGAACAAAGCAAATGAATAAGCGCCCTTCCATATTATTCTTAAGCGCGTTTTTTGTATTCGCCTTCTTTCCCGCAGCGCAGGCAGATGATTATCTGGAAGCGACCAATGCGCTGTGTGAAAAAATCAAAAGCTGCGCCATGGCCGAAATGGATGTAGAAGCCATGCCCGCCGATCAACGCGCCATGATGGAAAATATGATGGCCGGTATGTGCGCGAACATTCAGCAGAACTACACCGCAGCGCCCGGCAGCCCCTACTATGATGATGCCGCCGCCTGTATGCGTTCAATGGCAGCCCTATCCTGCACCGAATTTCAGGAAATGGATGAAGAAAACGCGACCGCCGCGTGCAAATCTTTCCGCGCGGCGGCAAGCAACAACTAGCACCCGAAAGGGGGCAACATGTCAGCCAAATTTCTGGCAACGGTGATCGGTGCTGCCATGCTGGCGCACAGCGCCTCGGCTTTCGCGGACGACTATACCATCGCTGCCGACGCCCTGTGTGAGCGCATCAAAAGCTGCACCTTGGTCACCCTGCGCCGCGGCGGCAGTTCCGGCGCGGATCAACGCGTGGTGATGAACGCATTGGATAATATGTGCGTTGGCATTCAACAAAGCTATGTCGCCGAACCGGGTGGTGAACTTTACGGCTATGCCACATCATGCCTGTGGTCGATGGCTGTTCTTGATTGCGAAGCCCTAACGCAAATGGATACGGACCAACCGACAGAAGCCTGCAATGATTACCGCAACGCCGTCGCCTACGGGTATCGATAAGCCAGCAGTGCGTGCCCTAAAGCTGTAAAATGAGGGCTTGAATATCGCGCATGGCCTGTTCGCGCGCACCGTCTGAGCCACCATCTTGCAAATGCGTCAGTTGCGGGGCTGCAACCCCCAGCGCAATCAGCATAAAGGCCATGCGCCGCGCCGCCGTGGCGGGCTTGCCAAGCGCCTCGAACATTGCCACCAAATGATCCATGATAAAATTGTCCGCGCTTTCTATGGCCGCGGCCACCCGCACATCCATGGCCGCCCACCGCCGCATGGCCGCATCGGTAGAGACAAAGCTGCCGGATTTCCAAAAGTCCGACAACGCCACCAAAAATTCCAATGGCTCATCTTTGGGCACGGCACCCAACTCTGCCTGAATTTCTTGATGAAAACGCCCGGCCCAATAGTCAATCAAGCCATCGATCAAATCGGCCCGGCCTTTGAAATGCCAATAGAAACTGCCCTTGGTCACGCCTAAACGCCGGCACAGCGGGTCAATGCGTATTCCATCCGGCTCCCCGGTTTCGGCCAGCAGAGCAAGGGCGGCGCGCAACCAGTCATCGCGGCTCAAACGGCCGGTTTCAGCCATTTTTTGCGCTTCTTCTTGTACATTGTGACGCGCCATTTGCTCACCCATTGATCCATACCATAAGGTATGGTACGGAAACCCCACAAATATATCAAGGGGTAACAAAGATGCTGGACGGGTTGGAAAGCTTCTTCTCAACGCACTACACATTGCTCAAATTTGTGCACATGTTCTTTGCGATGATCTGGGTGTGGAGCACCTCGGTTGCCTATATCAGCTATGTTGTGCCCGTTATGCGCAAATGGCTGAAAAAACCCGATGATCCAGAGCTCACCCAAATGCGCAACTGGGTGATGGAACGGTTCGATAGCGGTGTTGTGCTCGAACATATCGCCTTCCCCGTTCTGATCATTACCGGCCCCATGCTCATGCTGGCAGGCGGCTGGACCACAGATGATGGCTGGTTGGCCGCAAAGCTGGTGCTGGTTGTGTTGCTGTTCATCCCGATCGAACTCGTCGATTATCACCTCTCCCATTTCGGCGGCAATAAAGAGAAAGTACGCGCTACCGGCGATATGGCAGCTTATGAAGTGGCCTTGCATCGCCATTGGTGGTTTTTGGTTGTCACCACGCCCATCATCTCCATCTTTGCCATGGCCACCTTGTTCCTTGCGATTGTGAAACCCCTATGAGCCAGAACCCACTCTTTCCCCCCATTGGTCAGCCCAAAGCCTTTCCCGGCACCCGCGACAGGCTGTTACGCATTGCCGCCGGTATTGGCCTTTACGTCTTGCTGGTGATGTATCCGGCCTATCTTTGGCTTATCGATACGGTGCCTGCCGCCGCCGATGTGGCCATTGCCATTCTTGTCGTGGCCGCCTATGCGGCTTATTCATACAGAAGCATGAAGCGCCTTGCGCTCATTGCCCCTTCCCCAAAACAGGATCAAGCGTCATGAAAACCTCTCACCTGTTCGTTGCCTTAAGCCTTTTTGCCGCCGCAACGCCTGCCATTGCGCAAGATGAAAACCTTGATGCCCTTGCCAACGCGGAAGATGACGCCGCCCCCGCCCCCTCAAAACCTATGCGGTTGGATGAGATAGTGGTCACTGCCCAAAAGCGCGCGGAAAATATTCAAGACGTGCCGATTGCCGTTTCGGTCATGACTGCCGAACGCCTTAAAGCCAGCAATATGGAAAACTTTGAGGATGTGGCCCTGGCCACCCCCAATACAGAAATCAACATGACCGCCAGCTATGTGCAGGTGGGCATGCGCGGGCTTAACGCCCCAATCAATGACGGCATGGAACAATCCGTCGGGTTTTATGTTGATGGTATTTACTATGGCAAAACAGCCTTTCTGCAAGATGCGTTTTTGGACCTTGAACGGGTAGAAATGTTGAAAGGCCCGCAAGGCACTTTGTTTGGCAAAAACACGATTGCCGGGGCCGTCAATGTGCATTCAGCCCGCCCTGCCCATGAATGGCTGGTAGGCGGCACAGTGGCCGGGGGTGAGTTCGGCGGCGCCAAGGCCGAAGCCATGCTCAACATCCCCGTCATCGACGACACATTGGCTGTTCGCATCGCGGGCATCACCCATAAACGTGACGGCTATGTCGAAAATGTGCTGCGCGGCACCGATGAAAAGCGGGTCGATAAATATGGCGTGCGCGGCAAGGTGCTTTGGGAACCAACGGCAGACCTTGATCTCACCTTCACGCTTTATGCAGGCCAGGCAAAAGATAACGGCCAAGGCTGGGAACCGTTTGTGCTTCAGCAAGATGCGCAAACCGTGCATGGGGCCTTCAACCCCGATCTTGAGGCCAACGCCGATTATGTAGGCCATGCCAATGAAGACAATTTCAGCACCTCAACCAGCTTGGTAGCCAATATCGAGGCCAATTGGGACATTGGGGAACACACCCTCACCTTTATTGGTGGCATGGGTGACCTTGAAGAAACCTTCCTGCTGGATGGCGATACCGCGTCGGCCCCCATCGTCAATTGGCTGAACGATGACGAATACACCCAATATATGGGGGAACTGCGCGTGGTGTCTTCGCCCTTCGATACAGGCATTGGCGAGCTGGACTATATCGCCGGGCTGTTTGCTTTCTATGCAGATTACAAAGGCAGCAGCGCCTTGCGGATTTTGCCCGATGAGGCCCTTGGCAGCACCTTGCTCAGCAACACCTTGCCCAGCGCGGTCAGCGATGTGTTGTTGAACACGCTGGCACCGGGTGTTGATCCTTTGAATGCCATCTTGTTTGCGCCCTTGTCGGATGCGCTGTTCCAAAACTTCAACCAAGTCACGCAAACCTATGCGCTGTTTGGGCAACTCACTTGGCGACCGATTGATCGTCTGGCAATCATTTTGGGCCTGCGCGGCTCCATGGAAACCAAGGAAGTATTGTTGGTTCAGCAGTATGAGGAAACGGGCCTTCTGCTGCAGGCCGGTTTTGGGGTGCAGCAATACACCCTTGATACTGAACGTGATGAAAGCAATGTCGCGCCCAAATTTTCCATCAAATATGATCTGACCGACGACTTGATGACCTACTTCACCTATGGCCAAGGCTTTAAGGCAGGTGGTTTCAACCCCATTGCGCGGACGGCAGATGAATCAACCTTTGAGCAGGAAAACTCCACCTCTTATGAAGTAGGGGCAAAACTCACCGCATTGGATGGCATGGCCACGATCAATCTGGCCCTGTTCCACACCAAGTTTGAGGACATGCAAATTCAATCCTTCATCGGCAATGGTTTTTTGGTGCGCAACGCGGCCCAAGCCACCACGCAAGGGGTAGAACTTGAAGCTAATTGGGCACCGTTTGAGGGCACGGTTGTTTATGGCGGCGGCGGCTACACCGATGCCACCTTTGACAGCTTCCCCGATGGCCCTTGCCAAGCGGCTCAGCAAAGCCCCCTGCCCGGCCAAAGCTGCGAACAGGATTTGGCGGGCGCTCAATTACCGCGCGCGCCTAAATGGAACGCATCAGCCGGTTTCAATGCGGGCGTGCCTTTAGGCAATATGGGTGTTGCCTTCGTCATCGGGGCCGATGCCATTTGGCGCGACAAGACCTATTTCGATCTGGATCAGGACGAAATTGATACCCAAGACGCCTATTGGCAGTTCAATGCCCGTGTGGGCATTGCCGATGTCGATCAGGCATGGCGCTTCATCATACACGGTAAAAATATTGCGGATGAAACCTACAAGGTGTTCTCAGCCGATTTGCCTGTGCTTGGCGGCTCCCATATGGGCTTTTTAGGTGCGCCGCGTATTGTAACGGCAGAGTTTGCCATTAGTTTATAGGGTATGTTGAAAGCCCTCATCTTCGATCTGGACGACACACTGCTGGACAGCACCAGGGTGCGCAATGGCATCGAACAGGCCATTCGCACCGTCGCTTCCATCCATGGATTGGATGAAGCCGCGTTCATGGCCTTGAATATCGAGGTGTGGACCAAACGCTGGACCGAGATGGCCACCGATTTTGAAACCGGCAAAGCCACGGGCGAAACTGTTTCTCTTTCTGTGTGGGAAGAAACCCTAAACCGCGCCGGGATCGATGGCACCACGCACGCCCGTGCCGCCTATGAAGAAACCCGCAAAAACGAGATGGCGGCCTATCAGCTTTTTCCTGATGCGCTTGATGTTCTGGCGCATTTTCGCGATCGCGGGCTGAAGTTGGGCCTCATTACAAATGGCGCGCCCGATACGCAGCAACCCAAGATCGACCTATTGAACCTTGCCCCCCACTTCGATCACATGGTTATTTCCGGTGCATTGGGCATTGCAAAGCCGGACGCCGCGATTTTCGGCCATATGCTTAATCGATTGGGCGTAAACCCCGCCGATGCGGCCTATGTCGGCGACAGCCCGGAGAATGATGTGGTTGGCGCACAGCAAGCGGGGCTGACCGCCATTTGGCGCGATCACGGCAACCGCCCACCAAGCCATCACAATCCTGATTATACGATCCGGCAGTTGTCCGACATCAAGGAACTGCCTATCTTGATTTAAGTTGCCGCACGTCGCGCAACAAAAGGGGGAACACATTATGAGCTTTCGCGAACAAAATCTGACTGACCAATCAGGCAAACATTTCGTTATCACCGGGGCCAATACGGGGCTGGGGTTTGAAACGGCGCGCGCGCTCGCCTTGCAAGGTGCCACCGTCACAATTGCCTGCCGCGACCCCCAAAAGGCAGAAGATGCCATCGGCAAAATCCGCAAACTCAAACCCAATGCAGATATCGGTGCCGTCAATCTGGACCTGAATGATCTGGACAATGTGAAAGCCGCTGCCGACACACTGAATGCCGGGCCGCGTATCGATGTGCTGATCAATAATGCCGGCCTCATGGTGCCGCCCTTGCAACGCACGAAAGAAGGCTTCGAAAGCCAAATGGGTGTCAATCATCTGGCGCATTTCGCGCTGGTGGGGCACCTCATGCCCAAAATTTTGGGCGACAATACCCGCGTGGTGGCGCTGTCCTCCCTTGCGCATCTGGGCGGAAATATTCAGTTCGACGATCTGCATTGCAATGAGTCAGACTACAACGCCATGGCGCGCTATCGCGACAGCAAGCTGGCGAACCTGCTGTTCGCACTGGAACTGGAACGCCGCTTGCGTAAACAGGACACCGAAGCCATCTCCCTTGCTTGCCACCCCGGCATCGCCATGACGGAACTGGTGCGTTACTCCAACCCGGCGCTGAAATTTGTCCTGTTTCCCTTAATCCCGTTGATGAACACCGCCGCGGCGGGCGCATGGCCCACCCTGCTGGCCGCCACGGGCGAAAATGTGAAAGGCGGGGATTATTATGGCCCCTCCAAACGGCGTGAAACGGCAGGCCCCGCCGCCCCGGCCCATATTGCCAATCGCGCCAAGGACGAGGCCGCGGCGGAAAAACTTTGGGATATCTCCATTGAGGTAACAGGCGTCAACCCCGGTATATAGGGAGCCGCAAGCGGCGACCAACTAGGCCCGACCGGCCGCGCACAATTTTGCGCACCCCTAATTCCATAGGGGGGGGCGTGAGCGAAACCATGAAAACCCTTCATAAGGATATTTGATCTACGTCATTGCCTTCATGTCGTACCGGTGGCAAAACAACCCCACTGACATTTTACGCAACAATATGAAGGGGGATTGCGTTATGGCAATCGACTTTGAAGTTCCTGAAGAAGCCAAAGCTATTCGTGCCAAGGTACGTGCATGGGTAGAAGATGAATGCCGTCCGGCCGAAAAGAAATTGATGGAAGGCGGCGACTACAAAACCATTTTGGGCGAACTGCGCACCAAGGCACGCGCGCAGGGCCTGTGGTGTCCGTTCATCCCGGAAGAACATGGCGGCATGGGCCTCGGCCCCCTCGCCAATGCGCTGGTGCAAATGGAACTGGGGGAAAGCCACCTTGGTGCCTTGTCCATGAACACCCAAGGCCCGGATGACGCCACCATGATGACCCTTCTGGCGCATGGCACAGACTTCCAAAAAGAAAAATTCCTGAAACCCCTGCTCAATGGTGAAAAGCGCATCTGCTATTCCATGACGGAGAAGGCAGCCGGGGCCGATGCCACGGGCATGCAAACCAGCGCCGTGAAAGATGGCAATGAAAACTATGTGCTGAACGGCGAAAAGTGGTTTTCATCCGCAGCGTCCGTCGCAGATATCGCTTTGGTTATGGCCAAGACCGACCCGGACGCACCACGCCATCAACAATATTCAACCTTTATCGTCGAACTGCCCAATCCCGGCTACAACATCATTCGTGATATTGAAACCATGGCCGTGCACGGCCCGTTGACCGAGATTCTGGGCGGCGGCCACTCGGAAGTTGAAATCAAAGACCTTGTGGTTCCGGCAGAAAATCTGCTGGGCGGCGAAGGCAACGGCTTCAATATGGGGCAGCATCGTTTGGCCTATGGTCGCCTGCGCCACGGTATGCACAATGTTGCCATGGCACAGCGTGCCGTTGACTTGGCCGTTGCCCACATCACCGAACGCGAAACCTTCGGCAAAAAATTGTCCGATCGCCAAGGCGTTCAATTCATGCTGGCCGATTGCGCGCGTGATATCTATATCGCTCGCCTGATGCTGCTGCACATTGCGTATAAGGCCGAAAAAGGCATGGACCTACGCAACGAAAACGGCATTGCCAAAGTTTATCTGGCAAACATGGTGCACCGTGTAGTGGATACCGCCATTCAGCTTCATGGCGCGCTTGGCTATTCCCAAGATACGCCGCTGGCAGCTTGGTATACCCATATCCGTTCCCAACGGTTGGTTGATGGACCCGATGAGGTGCATCGCTGGATCACGGGCAAGAATGTGGTCAAAGCCTATTTGAAAGATGGCACCACCGCCGCCGCCATGGGCGGAGATTTGCTCTAACCAAACCGTCACCCCGGCCAAGCCGCCAAGAAGTTGGTGGCGCGAGCCGGGGTCCAGACGGAGGCGCAATCGGCCCAAGCCTAACAGACTGAAACGTTGACTGGATGCCGGCCAAATCTACAAACTTGAGTCAGGCATGACGAGTGGGTAGAGCGCGGCACCTTCTTCTGCCGTCACCCCGGGCTTGACCCGGGGTCCAGACGGCGGTGCAACTGGTGCATCCCCACAAGCTGAAATGCCAACTGGATTCCGGGCCTGCATTGATTTTGGCAGCAGCGGGGCGGCTATTTCAGACCTGAATTCCAGGCATAAGTGAATCGCATTTTCGCAGAAAGCCCCGGGCACTACGGCGAATTTTGGTAAGGCGTCGCGCAAAAAGGCAACATTGATTGGGCAAAGCCGAACGACAAGCCACAAGCTCACCCCTTTTTCTCGCTGGCGCAGGACGCCCGCTATGATAGGCTCCCCTCACAGCAATTGCTCTGGGGGGAGTTTTCATGTCTGCCGCATCCACACTCACGCTCGAAATAGAAATCGCCGCGCCCGTGCCCGTGGTTTGGATGGCCTTTACCAATGAACAAAGTTTTGGCCAGTGGTACACGCCCGACCCTGATTGGGCGGTAGATGTGCGCACTTTTTCCAACGATGTTGGCGGCAAGCGCATCGTTGCCTTTGGCCCGAAGGGCGACGCCCCCTATGTCGAAGAAGATGAATTGCTGGAGGTCGTGGAAAACGAAAAGCTGGTCTTTGCCTCCCAAATGCATCAAGGCGATCATCACTATGGCGCGACCCAATTCACCCTCACCTTCTCCCCCTCTGATGCCGGGACTACCCTGCGCCTAAGCGAAACCGGCGTGAACCCGGACGAGGTTGAGGACAGGCGCGGCGGCTGGACCGCCACCTTGGAAAACCTCGCCCGCCTGTTGGCAGATGATAGCAAGCCCCAAACTTGGCAAGGCGTTTTCGATGCGCCGCTCACGCGTGTGTGGGGGGCGGTGACGCAAGAAAAAGATGTCGCCATCTGGTTCACCCCGTTTGAAGGCGCGCAGCTCAAAGTGCATGAATGTGGTTACGGCGTGGGCGAAAAGCGATCCATCACCTTTGGCATTGGGGAGCCGTGGGAACACACCATCACAGAAACCTATCTGGCGATTGAAGAAGGCAAGTCGCTCACCTTCGCCGTCGATATGCATATGAACGGTGCGGATTATTCCACCATCACCGGACGGCTTGAGTTCACGGAACCCAACCCCGGCCAAACACAAATTGATCTCAGCGTCACCAACGGCCCCACGCCAGAACGCATCATGCGCTGTGCGGGATGGGGGGCCACCTTGGCAAATCTCAAGCTGGTGCTCTAGGGCGAAACTTTCCCTCCTGTCACCCCGGCCAAGATCGACAGACCCCGCACCGCGACCCATGCAGCATTTCTATCCGTGCCGTTTTATAATTTGGCGCACCATGTCGGGCCTTGAAGATCCGTTCCAGCCATAAGCACATCTGATGCAAAATCACCGAAGGCCGCTCGAGAAATCAGGCGGCCTTTTTGCGTGTATTGGCAAATGTTCAGGTTTTTCAGGTGAAACGCCTCAAAACCTGATACAAACCTGATATTAATGGGGGATACTTATGAATAAATCAGTTTCAACATCAGTTTTGCCGGATGCGCTTCAAGGCGCGGTTTTGCACGACTTTCCAAACGCGCCAAATCCGCGGCGGGTCCATATATTCTGTGCCGAAAAAGGCATCGTGCTAGAGCGAAGCCAGGTCAACATCATGGTCCGCGCGCAAAAAGAGCCTGAATTCATTGAGAAAAACCCAACCGGGCAAATTCCTGTGTTGGAATTGGCCGATGGCACCTGCATCGCCGAATCCGTCTCAATCTGTCGGTTTATAGAGGCTGTCGCCCCCGAAAATCCGCTGTTTGGCACCACCGCGCTGGAGCAAGCGCAGATTGATGTGTGGCTGCGCCGGGTGGAGTTTTCGCTGATGTTCATGATCGGGCAGGTGTGGATTCACGGTCATGAGTTGACCGCCGGGCTGTTAAAACAAATTCCTGAAGCCGCTGAACTGGGTCGCGAACGCGCCGCCGCCGGTTACAAGCTGTTTGATAAAGCATTGAAAAATCAACAGTTTATCGCGGGCGACAAGTATACTGTGGCAGATGCCGTAGCACTCGCCACCATTGATTTTGGCTGCGGCTTGGTGGGTGTGCCCTATGATGAAGGCCTCACCAATCTCAAGCGCTGGCATGATGAAGTCTCCGCGCGGCCTTCCGCCAAGGCTTAAGTCTGCCAAAAATCCAGCACGGCATTTTTGAATGTTGGGTGCGCGCGGATCGTGTCGTGGTCCGCGCCTGCCACCGCCACATGGCGCGCCTTGAACATGGCGGCCAGCCTGTCGGCCCCCGCCCCAATGGGGTCATCCAGCCCTTGTACCACCATAGTCGGGCGATCAAACGGGATGACGCGGGTGAGGTCTACCGCCTCCAACGCTATCCCCTGCGCGCAGCTTAAAAGCGCTGGCAGGCTTTGGCTTTCCGCCATCAGCAATCGATGCCATGCCTGCATTTCCTTGGGTAAATCATCGGCCTCGGTCGCAATCATCATCTCAATCATTTTGATAATGCCGGGCGACAAGAAATCCGCACTCAATACATTCAGCCCGACCCCCACCAAGGTGAGATGGTTGATCGTGTTTGGATAGGCCAATGCATAAGCGATAGAGATACGGCCACCCATGGAATGCCCAATAAGATCAAAGGCTTGCCAGCCCAAATGATCCGCCAGCGCTTTCATGCGCGCTGCATGTGCAGCCGGCGTATAAAGGCTTGCATCCCCTTCCGGCTTATCGCTTGCGCCGTGGCCCAGATGGTCAAGCGCCACCACATCGCGGCCTTGTTCTACCAGCAGATCGAACCAGCCCTGATCAATGAAATCCTTATGCGCAGAGCCCGTAAAGCCATGTGCCAGCAACACAGGCGCGCCCCCGGCAACCCCTGTGCGATAATAGGCAATATTGTGCCCGTCCAATTCAATCGTGTGCTTGTCCATCATTCCCCCGAATAGAAAAAGGCCGGAACAGTGTCCGGCCTTCTCCCCAAATTCACAAGTGTTTCGTTGTTGCCTTAATCGTCGGCAGCGCCGAAGAATTGCAGCAACATCAAGAACAAATTGATGAAGCTCATATAGAGGTGACTTGCCCCCATAATGGCCATTTGGTCTTGCCGCCCTTCGGTCATGCCTTGCAGATAGACCGATTTGATCGCTTGGGTGTCATAGGCGGTCATCAAGGTAAAGATCACCACACCAATGGCGGACAGCGCCAAATGCATGATGCTTGAGCCCAAGAACATATTGACGATGAAGCCAATGAACAGCCCGATCATGCCCATAAACAGGAACGACCCCATCTGTGTCAGGTCACGCTTGGTGGTGTAGCCCCACAAGCTCATGCCCGCAAACATCGCCGCACAAATGGCAAAGGTGCGTGCGACCGAAGCCCCGGTATAGACAACCAGAATTGGTGCCAGCCAAACCCCCATAATCGCGGTGAAGGCCCAGAACAAGCCCTGCGCTGCGCCCGGTTGCATGGTGGATAGCCGCGGCAAGCCGAACCAGCCAAAACCGATAATGGCCGCAAATAAAATCCACTTAAGTGGTGAGGTCATATAGGCAACGATAAATGCCTCATTCGATGCGGCGAAAGCCGCCACAACGGCGGTAATTGCCAAACCGGCCGCCATATAGTTGTAAACTTTCAGCATATAGCTGCGCAGCCCGGCATCGAATTCAACTTCCGATACTCCGGCCCGTGCCCGCACTTGAGCGGCCATCATGTCATAATCAGCCATTTCTTCCATCTCTCCTATTGAGTTGGTGGACGTATAATCAAAATATCGCGTTCCTGCCCTAAAACTTCAAGGGCAGAAACGTCAATTTCACATAGAAGTTATCCGGTGTATTTCGCAGAAATCCGCGATTTATAACCGAATATCACCATTATTGATCTGTGCGAACAAATCAGCATCAAGCTGCTTGTACTGGCCATCAGCAGGGTCTTTGAAATAAACCGGGTCAGCAATGGCATCTGGATCAAAGCCTTCTTTCACCAGCTCGACCTTACGGTGTTTGAAGGTGCCCGTCACTTCCATCTCTGGCTGCACCCGCAAAAACATGGGATGCGCGTAAGGCGGCAAATCGCGATCCAGAATTTCGGCCAATTTCGCCAAATCTGGCGCGCCTTCAATTACCACAGATGCCATACCGGCGCGACCATCTGTGTTAGGCACAGCCACACCATAAACATTGGCTTCGGCAAGACCCGGCACCTGAGAAAGCACTTCAGCCACTTCCGAGGTTGCCACATTCTCACCCTTCCAGCGGAACGTGTCGCCAATGCGGTCTACAAAGTAGTAATAGCCGCGCTCATCTTTCTTGAGCAAATCACCTGTGCGGAACCACTTATCCCCCTTTTCGAACACGTCGGTCAGGATTTTCTTCTGTGTGGCTTTCTTGTTGTTATAGCCTTCAAAGCTGCCGCCGGGCTTGGATTCATCGATCTTGCCGATGGCTTCGCCTGCTTCCATATTGTCGGCTAAAATGCAGAAGCCATCTGCACCGCGCACAACTTCTTCCGATTCAACATCGAATTTTACGATGCGGGTTTGCAAAGTGTTTTCCAGATATTTGGGAATACGCCCGATAGAGCCTTCCTTGCCCGGCAAGTTGAACAGCGCCACATTGCCTTCGGTCGAGCCATAGAATTCTACGATCTTGGGCAACGCAAAGCGTTCCTGGAACGGTCCCCACACTTCAGGCCGCAAGCCATTACCCATGCAAACACGGATTTTGTGGTTTTGTTCATTGGGGTTTTCCGGCGCGTTCAGCAAGTAACGGCACAGCTCCCCAATGTACATAAAGATTGTAGCTTCATACTTGATGCAATCATTAAAGAACTGGCTGGCCGAGAATTTGTGACGAATGATAACAGCCGCCCCCGACATCAAAGCTGCCCCAACACCGCCCACGCCGCCGGTGGCATGATAAAGCGGCAGCGTTACATAAACGCGGTCCTTCGGCGTGGCTTTTACGGCACCGCCAAAACCCAACCCCATATTCAAGAAACGGGAGTGAGAAATATTCGCCGCCTTGGGCAGACCCGTCGTGCCAGACGTGTAGATATAAACGAAATGATCCTTATTCGTCATGCCTTCGCGAATGCCTGCGGGCAGCGCGTCGGGTGATTGTTCGGCCACGGCGGCGTCCCAATCGTTCATGCCTTGCACCGCACCGCCTTGGCTCCACACCGTCATCGGACGCTCAAGCTGATCAACCGCGGAGGTGTAATTTTCCGTCAACGCGCTGTCCAAGATCAGATTGTCAGCCTCAGAGATGTTCAGCGTATGCGCTAAGGCTTGGCCTTGCAGGTTGTTGTTGATCAAAGCACAGCGCGCACCCATTTTCGCCAGTGCATACCAGGTGATGATGTATTCGGGCTTGTTTTCCATCACCAGCGCCACCACATCCCCGCGCTTGATGCCATTGGCCTCGGCCCACCGCACCACACGATTGGCCGCGGCATCCAATGCCGCATAGGTCAGGCGTTGATCTTCAAACAAAATTGCCAAATTGCCGGGGGTCTTTTGCACCCAGCGTTCAATCGCATCAGCGGCTGTAAAGGCCGGATCAGATGTGGGGCGCATACGTCCCAACAGGCCAACCATGCCGCCCAGAAAAGTTGCCTCTTCGCGAATATTTTGAACCAAACCCATCTTCTTCTCCCCAATTAGACTCTACAAATTATGGCGACGCCGGAAGGAAAACAGGCGCGGCAGCAAGCCAGACTTGTCATCTTTTTCCCGTTCGGCCATTAAATCCGAAATCAACTCATTTACTGTAATAGCTGTTTTGTTCCGCAGCTCCCAAAGCGCGTCTTCATCATCGGCGCGACCTTGATAGGCGCTTGTGTCAATCGGCGCGCCGATTTTAAAATAGAACCGTTCGGGCCGCGGCAGGGCCGTCATTCCCATGCCACGGGCAATCGGCATCAAAATACCACCATCGCGCATTTGTTTTTCATCCATGCCCATACGTTGCAAGAAACGCCCGGCAGGAGACGACATGATCTCGTCCCCATCTACCAAAATATCGAAAGCGTCTTCTGGCCCTACGCTGGCAAAGGGCAAGATAGGATAACCGTGTTCGATGGCCATGCGAGTAAAGCCCAGCCGCTGTTTCCAGATCAGCTTGTACGCCTCGCCCTTGCGTTTGGCGACCTCGCGGCCACCGCCGGGAAACACCAGCACATGCTCGCCCGCCTCCATCAAGGCGCGGCAATTGGGCCGCGTGCCTTCAACCCCGCCACCACGCACCAACACATCGCGCCAACCGGGTATTTCAAAATGAATATGGTCCGACAGGCCGCGCAGCAGCACCCCGCGGTCGCGGTAAATTTGCGCGGTCAGGATGGGAATATCCAACATGCCAAAAATTGTGTGATTGCCAACCAGCAATGCGGGGCGATCAGCCGCTACATTTTCAAGGCCGAAAAACTTGGGGCGGAAATAGGCGCGCAGCGGCGCTGTTCCCAACCACATTTCATCTGGCGTGGGTTTTGGAAAGTCGACCACCGCGCGATTGATCTCGCGGCCATCTTGCGTCACGTCAGGTGTCACCTGTTGGTTGTCTGTCGCCATGAATGATCCCTCAAGTCAGTGCCTGCGCCATTATTGATGTAAAGCAGGTTTGAGGGAAGCTGCGCAAGAGCCTGAACCCCCACTTGAGGTCGCAGCCACACCCTTAACGGGCATACACAGGCACAACTAGCGCAACGGGAGCACTGATCCCCTCAAATTCCAAAAACATCGGCACAGGCGCACCGGGCACCACCCCGCGCTTGGGTTCAAAGGCCATAAGATGCATACCGCCGGGCAGCATGGTGATGGTTGAAAAGGCTGGAATTTCAAGCCCTTCCACATGGCGCATACGCATGACACCATCGTTCATGGTGGTATCGTGAATTTCAATACGCCCAAAGGCCGGGCTTTTGACCGCCTTCAACACCAAGGGAGCCGATGTGCGCGACCGGATGGTGAGATAACCTGCGGTCATAGAAGCCCCTTTGAAGGGGGCCAAGATCTGCGCTTCTTCCACTACCACGGGGCTGACATCCAAGGTTTTCAGCGCATAGGGCCATGACACCCAAATGAGGGCACCAAGCACCAAAAGCGTGACAAAGGAGGTAATAAGACGTTTGGCAGACATGGGGGTCAGCTTCCTCTCAAAAGTGAACGAATATGCGCCGCCACAGGCTTGGGCAAGCGCGCCAAAGCGGGTTCAGGGTTTACAGCCGCCCGCGCGATCATGGCAGCAGCGGCTTCTGCCTGCCGCGCCGGATCAGGTAAAAAGTAGAGATGCACCGCAAGCCACGCCGCCCACGCCGCCTCACCCGTGAGCGTCGCCGGGCCGATACGAGCAATCGCTGCACCATCAGCAATGACGGCCATTTCGCCCATATCGCGATAGCGGAACCGCCGCACCTTGCGCCCGGTGAGAGACGCCCAAGCCTGCTTGCCCGCATGGCGGCCCATCTGTTTCGCGGCGGGCGCCAAGCCCGGCACACCTTCCACCGCCGCCACATCGCCGGCAATAAAAACACGCTCATCATCTGGCAAGGCAAGAGACGAGGCCACCTCAATCCGGCCACTGGCCAAGGCGGTTACACCTAACCAATCTGCCGCGGGTGTGGCAGCCACGCCCGCTGTCCACAACACCAAATCGGCCTCTTGCCGTTCGCCCGCTACAGCCAAGCCCCCAGGGCCAATATCTGTCACCGGCGCTGCGCAGCGCACTGTCACACCACGGCGCTGCAAGGTGCGCGTCGCATTTTGAGCCGCGCGCTTGCCATAACCGGGCAACAAATGGCCGCCCGCTTCCAACAGCAAAATTTCCGTTTGGGTTTTAAGGCCGGGGCCAAACAAGGCGCGGCCAAAACGACGGGTTTGGTCGATCAGTGCCCCCGCCGTTTCCACGCCCGTAGGGCCACCACCCACAATCGCGATGCGGGCTTTGCTCATGCCCTCTCCGGCGTTGCGCCGCTGGCGCAGACTGCGCGCCAACCCGTTCAACCCGGCGCGGATTGTTTCGGCGTCCTCCAAGGTCTTAAGCGGCTGGGCATGACGCGCAAAATGCGGTTGGTCAAACCAGTGGGCTCGCGCTCCCGTGGCGATAATCAGCCGATCATAGGCAATACTCGCCCCTGCTCGCAGCTCCACCCGCCCCTTGGAACGGTCAATCCCGATCACGTCGCCTTCCACAATTGTCAAATTTTTCTGCCCTTTGGCGATCTGCGTGATGGGCGTCGCCACCACATCAGGCTGCACCAACCCGGTCGCCACTTGATACAACAATGGCTGAAACAGGCTGTAGGGATTGCGGTCGACCAGCGTGACCTGGGCCTTCACACCTCTTAAAGCATGCGCGGCCTCCAGCCCGGCAAAACCGGCCCCCAAAATCACGATTTGGGGCATTTCTTGGCTTGATCGGCCCGGCATGTGATATTCCACTCTTGCAGTTCGCCCCCAAAGTGGGGCTTGATGGGCAAAACAACAAGGGGATTCCATGCCGCGCCTGCCGCACATTTTAAGCCTGATGCTGCTTTGGCTGTTCGCCGGTGCCGCCACCGCGGCAGAGCCGCCCAAGCCCACCTCGTATTTGCTGGCAACAGCAACATCGGGCGGCACGTATTATCCGGTTGGCGTGGCAATTGCGGCTCTCACAAAAGCCAAAGCCGAAGGCGTCGGGCTGTCGGCCATCACCTCTGCCGGCTCGGCAGAAAACATTGCACTGCTGAACAAAAACGAAGTGCAATTCGCCATCCTGCAAGGGCTTTATGCAGATTGGGCCCGCACCGGCACCGGCCCCTTTTCTGAGCCCGCGGGCGAAAACCTCATGGCCGTCACCGCCCTTTGGCCGAATATCGACCACTGGTTGACAGTCAGCGGCGCAGTGAAATCAAATACACTAGACGGATTAAAGGATGAGGACGGATTAAGCCTCTCTATCGGCAAGCGCAATTCAGGGGCGGAAGGGTCAGGCCGCGTATTACTGAAAGCCGCCGGAATAGAGGTCGCAGACGATCATTTCTCTCTCGTTTATCAGGGTTATGGGCAAGCCGCCGATGCGCTGCAAAACGGCACAATCGATATCGCCAATATGCCTGCAGGTGCGCCTGTTTCTGCCGTAACCCGCGCCATGGCCGCGCGCAAGGGGCGGCTTAAAATCCTAAACATTTCAGATGATGTGCTGGCCGCCCTGAAAGCCGAGCGGCCTTTTTTCCGTCGTCACGTTTTGCCCAAGGGCACCTATCCGGGCCAAACGGAAGATGTGATGACCACTGCCCAGCCCAATTTGCTGGCTGTGCGCGCCGACACGCCGGAAGAACATGTCTATCAAGTCACCAAGGCGATTTATCAAAATCTGTCCCTGCTTAAAGCTGCTCACAAGGCCACTGTCGCAATGGATGTGCATGAAGCGACGGTTGGCTTGCCCCTGCCCCTGCATCCTGGGGCGGCGCGTTATTTCCGCGAGATGGGCGTTTTGGAAAGCAATACCGCCCCATGAGCCGACAACATTTTTTGTGGCTGTGGTGCGGGCTGGTTGCTGCTTTTCATATCTACGCTGCCCTAAGCGGTGCCGTTCGTGAGCCGGATCTGGGCGCGCTGCATTTTGCCTTATTCATGGTGTCGCTTGCCTTGTTGGTGGAGCAAAAAAACACCCTGACACAATGGCTGGATCGCCTTGCCGCCGGGCTGGGCGTGATCTCCGCCCTATACATCGTGTTCCGGCTGGAGGGGCTTTATGCGGCAGGGGTCAGCCTGAACTTTTTCGACAAGTCCATTGCTGTCACGGCCATTTTAGCCGTGTTGTGGGGCGCGCACCGCGCCGCCGGGCCTATCATACCTCTACTGTCACTTGCGGGCCTTGCCTATATGGCAGGCGCAACGACCAATCTGGCGGGGCCATTTCAGTTTCCCGGCCTGTCGCTGGAAACATTGTTGTTCCGCTCTGCCTATGAAACCACCGGGCTGTTTGGCTCCATCGCCACACTGTCAGCGGGAACGGTGTTTCCGTTTGTGCTGTTCGGCGCTTTGTTGGTGCGGGCAGGCGCGGCGGAATCCGCCATTGTGCTGGCCAGCAAGGCGACCGGAAAAATGACCGGCGGCCCTGCATTGGCGGCCATTTTTGGCTCGGCTCTCACTGGCACCATGACAGGCTCTGCCGTTGCCAATACGGCAACCACCGGGGCCGTTACTATCCCCACCATGAAACGCCATGGCTTCTCCCCCTCGTTTTCTGCCGGGGTTGAAGCCGCCGCCTCCACCGGCGGTCAGATCATGCCGCCGGTCATGGGCGCTGGCGCTTTTGTGATGATCGCCTTGACCGGGCTGGACTATGGCACGATTGTCGCCGCCTCCATCGCGCCTGCCATTCTTTACTTCCTATCCGTCGCCTTTGCGGTACGGGTAGAAGCGCGCAAGCAGGGATTAACCGAAAAGCCGGAAGAGGAAAGCAGCAAAGGCGCGCTCACCATATTCCGAATTTTGAGCTTTGCGGTGCCTTTTACAGCCCTTGCGACGATGCTGGGCATCGGCTACACGCCCTCATTCGCGGCGCTGTGTTCTATGGGCTTGGTGATTGTGATGAGCTTCTTCACCGATAAAAAGCTCACCCCGTCAGAACTGGCCGGCGCGGTTGAAGGCGCCGTGCGCACCATGGCCCCGCTTGCTGCGCTGCTGGTCTGCGTCGGCCTTATTACCTTGAGCGTAACAGCCACCGGGCTTGGCCCCACCTTCTCCCTCATGCTGACGGAATGGGCGGGGGGCAATCTCTATATCATGCTGGGGCTGATCGCCCTTGCCAGCCTCATATTGGGTCTGGGCCTGCCTGTCACTGCCGCCTATATCGTGCTGGCCACAGTGGCGGCCCCGGCCCTTACCGCCATCATCACCGATGAGGTGTTGATGCACACCATATTGGCGGGTGCAATTGTGCCAGATGCTAAACCCCTGCTGGCGCTCAGCGGCATTCAAGGCAATTCCATTGCCGAATTGAAGGATGCCTTTTTGGTCGCCGACCCGGCGTTGATGGCGTTGATCCGTGAAACCGCCCTAAACCCCGCCATCATCGCAGGTGCAACCTTGGCGGCGCATTTGGCAATCTTTTGGCTGTCGCAAGATAGCAATGTCACCCCGCCTGTCGCATTGGCAGCTTTCACCGCCGCGGGCATTGCCAAAGCCTCGCCCCTCAAATCCGGCTTTGTGGCGTGGCGGTTGGCCAAGGGTCTCTATTTTCTGCCGGTATTAATGCTTTCCGGTCCCTTGGTCCGTGGTGATTGGGTAAGCGCCAGTGTTGCCGCCATTATGGCTGTGCCAGCCCTTTATGCGATCACGATTGCCATCGCAGGCCATGGGCAGCATCGCCTGCCATTTATGATGCGGCCTCTATTGGGCGCAATCGGTGTCACCCTGCTCTTTGGCCTGCCATTTTGGGTGGATGCTCTGTTAGCGGGCGTGGTGGTGCTACACTATTGTCACGAACGTGGTGCAATCCGCCACGTGGTAGCGCGCCTCAAACCCGCCTAAACAGCGCGCATGACGCAAAAACGAAAACCCCAAAAGCCAAAACAAAAAGGCCCACGCCTTGCTGCCGCCCACATGCTTGCCCGCGTACTGGATAAATCCATTCCGCTGGATGCCGTGCTGGCATCGGGCCTTCAAGGCCTAGCGGGAAAAGACCGAGCCTTCGCCCGCGCGCTGGTTTCCATCACCCTGCGCAACTTGGGTGTCATCGACTATATTTTGGATGAACGCCTTAAAACGCCGATCAGCCACCGCGCCCATATTGCCCGCGATGCGCTGCGCCTTGGCGCGGCAGAGATTTTGTTTCTGCGCACGCCCACCCATGCGGCTGTGTCAGAGGCAGTGAACTTAACCGGCACCCATGCCCCCTCACGGCCCCTGCGCGGTGTGGTCAATGCCGTGATGCGGCGCTTGTCAGAACAGGCAGAAACGGTTTTGCCGCCACTCAACCAAGCGCACTTAAACACCCCCTATTGGCTCTATGATGGCTGGGTGCAGGCTTATGGCGAAGAAACTGCCCAGGCCATTGCCCAAGCTCATATGCACGAGCCACGCCTTGATCTGGCGGCAAGACAAGATGCAACTACATTGGCCGCCGACGTGGATGGCACATTGCTGGGCCCCCACACCGTGCGCCTTGGGGCAGAACATCCGCCGCTTGAGGAACTGCCCGGCTATGAAGAAGGCGCCTTCTGGGTTCAGGACTTTGCCGCCACCTTGCCCGTGCGCCTGATGGGTGATCTGGCAGGTAAAACCGTTTTGGATATGTGCGCCGCACCGGGTGGCAAAACCATGCAACTTGCGGCGGCAGGTGCTGAGGTATTGGCGGTCGATAAATCCGAACCCCGCCTTGATCGTTTGGTTGAAAATCTGGAACGCGTGGGCCTGACAGCAGAACTGTTTTGCACCGATGCCGCCGCACTGGAAGGGCTGGATCCGTTCGATGCGGTGTTGCTTGATGCCCCCTGTTCCGCCACCGGCACTATTCGCCGCCACCCCGATTTGCCGTGGATCCGCGATGAAGACAGCATGAAAAGCCTGACCGGCCTGCAAGACAAATTGCTGGATCGCGCCGCCGCACTTACCAAACCGGATGGCACATTGGTCTATGCGGTATGTTCCCTGGAACCGCGTGAGGGCGAGGAACGGATTGCCGCCTTTTTGGCCCGTCATAGCAATTTCGCCCGCAATGCCGTCACAGCAAACGAGATCAGCCCGGCAGAAAATGCCTTGGCCCCTAGCGGCGATGTCCGCGTGCTGCCCTGTCATTTGGCAGATCAAGGCGGCATGGATGGCTTCTTTATCTCCCGGCTGCGGCGCGTCAGTTGATTTGGTCCCATTTCGGCAAGGATCATTTGGCCTTGGCAATGGAATCGCGCTAAAACGCTTTAAGATTTGGGTTCACCACGTTTAAGGATACGCCATGGCGCGCGACATTCGCATTGCCCCCTCCATTCTCGCCAGTGATTTCGCCTCTTTAGGTGCAGAAGTCAGCCGGATTGATGCCGCGGGCGCAGACTATATTCACATTGATGTAATGGATGGGCATTTTGTCCCCAACCTCACCATCGGGCCAACGGTTGTGAAGGCTCTGCGGTCCCATTCCGCCAAAGTGTTCGATTCCCATTTGATGATCTCTCCCGCTGATCCCTATTTGCAAGAATTTGCCGATGCAGGCTCCGATATCATTACCGTCCACCCAGAGGCGGGGCCGCACTTCCATCGCTCGTTACAGGCCATTCGGGCCATGGGCAAAAAGGCCGGGCTGGCGCTTAATCCCGGCACATCTATTTCGGTGCTGGATCATGTGATGGATTTGGTGGACCTCATTCTCATCATGAGCGTGAACCCCGGCTATGGCGGGCAAAAATTTATCCCAAGCGCGGTTGAAAAAATCGCGGCGGCGCGCACCATGATAGACGCAACAGGCCGCCAGATTGATTTGCAGGTTGATGGCGGCATTACGCCAGATACCGCGCCGGAGGTAATTGCTGCCGGTGCGGATGTGCTGGTGGCGGGCACCGCCGTGTTCAAAGGCGGGCCAGATGCCTACGCCGACAATATTACAGCCCTGCGCGGCTGACACGACCAATGACCGCGCCCATCTCCCCTTCCCCAACGGCTATGTCGGCACCTCCGGCAGATAATGCCGTGGCAGGCGGCGGCCAAGGATATGGGCTGGGACAATCCGGTTTGCGCAGTGCCATGATCTCCGCTTATGGGCAACGCCTGCGACGCAATATAGAAGGCGTGTGGCGCAGCTCTCCCTTCTATGCGTTGACCCTGCGCGGTCAACATTCCGATATGCTGGATGTGCGTCCGGTTGATCTTTGGGCTGGCGATATTGAAGTTGCCAATCGTCTGTTCACCGGTCACTACCATCTGGGCGGGGAAGAAATAGAGTGCGAGGGCCTGCCGCCGTGGGACGCCATGCAGCAAGGCGGCACGGCCTGGCAGCAAGATCTGCACGGGTTTGGCTGGCTTCGCCACTTTACGGCAGCAGATGATGCGGCAGAAGCCTATCCTGCCTCGGCCCCAACGGCGGCGCGAGCCCATGCCCGCTCGCTGGTTGCAAATTGGCTGGGGAGCTGCGCCCGCTATGATCCGATCATCTGGTCGGCGGAGGTGACAGCGCGACGGCTAATTTCGTGGAGCAACCACCTGCCGCTCATTGCAGAGCAGGCAGAGCCCGTCTATCGCTCAGCGGTATTTGGTTCGCTGGCGCGGCAAACAAGGCATCTGGCGCGCATTGCGCATAAAGCACCGGAAGGCTATCCGCGCCTTGTCAGCGCCATTGGCTTTGCCCATATTTCACTGGTGCTAGATCGTAATGCCCGGCGCGCGCGCACGGCCATTGCCCTTGTTGAAAAAGAAGTGCAAAGTCAAATCAGGGCCGATGGCAGCCATATATGCGCCAACCCCACTATCCAACTTTTGGCCTTGGCCGATTTGGCAGGCCTTGCGCGGCTCATCACCTCTGCCGGGCAAGAAATGCCCGAAACCATGCAACACGCCATCGACCGCATGGTGCCCTTTGCGCGCTTGCTCAAATTGGGCGATGGGGGCTGCGTAAACCTGCATGGGGCCACCATGAACGGGTTTGGGCCGGAAGGGTCCATCGCGCGCTCCATGGCAGAACCCTTCGCCACAATCGACGATATTGTGAAGGCCACCGGGCTGAAAGCCCGCGCCGCACGGTATGCCCCCTATGGCGGTTTCGCCAAAGCAGAAGCCAAGCGCACCCAACTTGTTGTTGATGGCAGCTTGCCCCCACAAACACCGGCAGGTGCAGGGGCACATGCCTCTACCGGGGCATTTGAACTTTCAGCCGGGCGGCACCGATTGGTGATGAATTGTGGCCCGGCCTTCGGGCAAAGCAAGGGCTGGCAGCAAGCCGCGCGCACCAGCGCCGCTCATTCCATGGCGGTTGTGGATGATCGTTCGCTCATGACATTTCATGACCCGGGCAGCCGGGTCGGCCAACTCATCGGTTCGGTCCGCGACAACGGCCCCGACACGGTTAGCCTCAGCCGTGATGAGATTGATGGCGCAACCTTGATTGATGTTTCCCATGATGGCTGGCGGGCAGATTTTGGCCTGTCGCACCGCCGCAGCCTTTATCTGGACAGCACCGGCGGCGATCTACGCGGGGAAGATGTTTTTGAGGGTGATGGCTCGGCCCAAGGTGTGCCCCTAACCATTCGCTTTCATCTCAATCCCTCTTTGGCGGTCTCCACAACCGGCGGCGGCAGCACGGTGCTGATCAATCCGCCTACTGGCCCCGGCTGGTCATTCAAGGCGCGCGGTGGCGATATTCAGCTAGAAGACACAATGTTGTTCATCGACAATGGCAAACCCCGTCAGGCCCGCCAAATTGTGCTGCGCGGCACCTGCGGCCCATCAGGCGCAACCCTCAAATGGGCCTTCCGGCGGTTTGATCCGCCTAAAAAGCCGAAAGACGAAGACGCCGATTAGGCGCATCCGCCGCGTTTTCCCTTGGGCCAGATAGTGCTACAGCCACCCCACGCAATTTGAGGGAACTTCATCACCATGGCTCAAGATCACGTCACAATTCGCCGCGCACTTATCTCCGTTTCTGACAAGACGGGACTGGTCGAGCTTGGGCAGGCGCTCAGCAAACACGGGGTTGAAATCCTGTCTACCGGTGGCTCCGCCAAAGCCCTGGAGACCGCGGGCGTACCGGTGATTGAGGTCGCGCAACATACCGGCTTCCCTGAAATGATGGATGGCCGGGTGAAGACCCTTCACCCCAAAATCCACGGTGGCCTGCTGGCCCTGCGCGACAACGAAGATCACACTACCGCCATGAGCGACCATGATATTGGCGGCATCGATCTATTGGTGGTGAACCTTTACCCGTTTGAGGAAACTGTTGCCAAAGGCGCTGCTTTCGCTGATTGCATCGAAAACATTGATATTGGTGGCCCGGCCATGATCCGCTCTGCCGCCAAAAACCATGGCTTTGTCACCGTGGTGACAGAGCCGGAAGACTATGCCGCCGTGCTGGATGAAATGGCTGCCAATAACGGCGCAACGTCGTTGGATTTGCGCCGCGCCTTGGCTGCCCGCGCATTTGCCCGCACCGGGTCTTACGATGGCGCAATCTCAAGCTGGTTTGCCGCGCAACTTGAAGACCCCTTCCCCAAACGCCTGAACCTTACCGCCACCCGCGCCGAGGTTTTACGTTACGGCGAAAACCCGCATCAACAAGCTGCCTTTTACCATATGGGTGAAAGCCGCCCCGGTGTGGCAACCGCAACTCAAGTGCAAGGCAAGGCGCTTTCCTACAACAATTTGAATGATACGGATGCGGCCTTTGAACTGGTCGCAGAATTCGACCCGGCAGACGCCGCCGCCTGCGCCATCATCAAGCACGCCAATCCCTGCGGCGTTGCCACCGGCAACACCATGGCGGAAGCCTATGAGGCCGCCCTTGCCTGCGACAGTGTCAGTGCCTTTGGCGGTATCATCGCCATGAACCAACCCTTGGATGGCCCAACTGCAGAGGCCATTTCCGGCATTTTCACAGAGGTGATTATCGCACCCGACGCCGATCAGGCCGCGCAGGATATACTGGCCAAGAAAAAGAATTTGCGGCTGTTGCTAACCGGCGGCTTGCCCGATCCGGCGGCGGAGGGCTTTACTGCCAAAACGCTGGCAGGCGGCTTGCTGGTGCAATCCCGCGATGCCGGGCGAGTGCAATTGAACGAACTGAAAGTTGTAACTGACCGTGCGCCCAGCGAAGATGAGTTGAAAGATTTGCTATTCGCCTTCCGCGTTGCCAAACACGTTAAATCCAACACGATTGTCTATGCCAAAAACCAAGCCACTGTGGGCATTGGTGCCGGACAGATGAGCCGGGTAGACAGTGCCCGCATTGCCGCGCGCAAGGCAGAAGATGCCGCGCAAGAAGGCGGCTGGGATACGCCGCGCACCCAAGGCAGTGTGGTTGCCTCTGATGCGTTTTTCCCTTTCGCAGATGGCTTGCTGGCCGCGGTTGAAGCAGGCGCCACCGCCGTTATTCAGCCGGGCGGTTCTATCCGCGATGATGAGGTAATTGCCGCCGCAAATGAAGCGGGCCTTGCCATGGTGTTTACCAGCATGCGCCACTTTAGGCATTAGTTTTCGCTCACGCTAGTGCCGCCAAGATTGGCAGCACAGCTCCGCGAGGGCGGCGCATTCACCCCTCGCCCGTGGGCTCGGGCGCGCCGGGCTGCGGTCGCAGCCAGTCGGTTAGCGCAAAACAATAAAGCCCGGCACCTCGTTTTGAGGGCCGGGCTTTTGCACGTTTCGTTTCCGTGACTATTTCCAATTTTCAAGCGTAATGTCGTCACTTCCCGCAGGCATGATGACAACGGTGCCATCAACGCTCACCGTAAACGGGCCTGAATAGGCATCATCCACTCCTTCAAGAAACAGGCGCTTTTGCGGTGCCAGCAAGATCGGCGGTACGATGTGGTAAAACAACAAGTGCTTGGCCCCGGCGCGTTCTGCAACGGCAGCAGCTTGCGCAGGGGTTGCGTGATAATCTTGAATATCAAACATGATCTTCGCGATATTCTTGTTGCCGGTTTCTTCGGCCACCTTTTGCATAATCTTGACGATATTGGCCGCCAACCCTTCATGCGCCAGTAGGTCAACCCCTTGGGCAAACTTCTCCAAATTGGCGTTGGCATTCGTGTCGCCGGAAATCACCAATGAGCGGCCACCATATTCAAACAAATAACCCACCGCCTCATCAATCGGGGCGTGATCCACCTTAAACGCGGTCACTTTCAAGCCATTATCATCAATCAACACCATGGCCTCACCGGGGCGCGGCAGGGGGTAAGGTCGCGCCACTCCGCCTTGGCCACCCGGCGGCACTGTTTCAGGCCCGTGATGCGCCACCCGGTAAATCGTATCCGGCCCATAAGCCATGTTGAACCCGGCCACAATGCGCTCCACCCCTTGCGGACCATAAACCGGCACGGGCTCCGTATTGGTGCCTTGCACCCAGCGGTTCATCATCAACTCCCCCAAACCATCAATGTGATCTGAATGGAAATGGGTCAGGAACACCGCCTCAATATCCCCTTGCGGAAACCGCATCATGCCCAGATTGCGCGAACCGCCAGAACCCGCATCCACCACAAAAACCCGGTCGCCCGCAATCACGCCAAGGCAAGGCCCAGCCATATCAGACGGCATGGGAGACCCCGCTCCGCAAACCACCAGATGCAAACCGTCCGGCAGGTCCGCCGAACGGTCCATCGCCATATTGGACGCCACAACCCGTTCAATCACGCGCGGAAACAACGGCCCGGTCAGGAGCAACCCTGCACCAACAACAATCACAACAAGGCCAATAAAGCCGATCAGAAGTTTACGCATGGATTGCTCCCCCAAATGTGCGTTTAGTCTGTGACGAGACAGATTTTGCCCTTGGCCTTGCGGTCCATCAAATCCTGGATCGCTTGCGGCGCTTGTTCAAACGGATAGGTTTTGGAAACCAGCGGCTTGATTTTGCCTTCTGCCATCCAGCTTACCAGCTCGTCTATATTTTCCTGATTACGTTCCGGCTCTTCCCCGGTGAAACGACCCCAGAACACACCGCAAATCTGGCAACCCTTTAGCAGTGCCAGATTAAGCGGGATTTTGGGAATTTCACCTGCCGCAAAGCCAACAACAAGATAACGACCTTTCCAGCCGATGGAGCGCAGCGCAGGTTCGGCAAAGCGATCGCCCACCGGGTCATAGATCACATCCACGCCCTTGCCGCCGGTAATCTCTTTCACCTTGGCTTTCAGGTCTTCTGTCTCATAGTTGATGAGGTGATCTGCGCCATATTCTTTGCAGACTTGCAGCTTTTCGTCGGTAGAGGCCGCCGCGATCACGGTTGCGCCCATGGCTTTACCCAAATCAACTGCCGCAATGCCGACGCCGCCAGCCGCACCCAATACCAGCAAGGTCTCACCCGGCTGAATCTCGGCCCTGTCCTTCAAAGCGTGGTGGGATGTGCCATAGGTCATGATAAAGCCTGCGGCCATTACGGGATCGGTGTCGCCGGGCACGGTGATCAGCTTGTCTGCCTGCGCCACCACCTGTTCGGCAAAGCCACCCCAGCCGGTGGAAGCGATCACCAAATCGCCCACCTTCACATTGGTAACACCGTCACCAATGGCAGACACAATGCCCGATACTTCGCCGCCGGGGGAAAATGGGAAAGGCGGCTGAAATTGATATTTGCCCTGAATGATCAGCGTGTCGGGAAAGTTCACCCCGCAGGCTTTTACATTCACCACGGCTTGGCCCGGGCCTGCCTCAAGATCGGGCATTTCCTCAACCTTCAGGCTTTCGGGTGGCCCGTATTCACGACATACAACTGCTTTCATAATGTTCCCCTAACATTGCTTATGGTTGGTTTCAATAATATTGGCATGGATACTGCCAATTAAATTCCTTTAAAATTTGGTGCGCGGCCTTCCGCCTTAGCGGCCAGCCCTTCCTGAAAATCCTGTGAGCGCCAACACATTTGTGCAAACGCCTCTACTTGGGCCGCATCAAAGCACCCATTGGCCAAATCGTTCAAGGCTTGCTTCATGCCTTTTAGGGCGAGCGGTGCCAAAGAGGTAAGGTCTGCCACCTGCGCGGCGAGTTTTTCATCAAATTCGGTCCGATCCTCCACCCACCAATCGCAGAAGCCGCAAGCGATCAGATCGTCTGTTTCCAGCGTTTCAGCCGCCAATAACAGGCGCTTGGCCGGTTGCAGGCCCAACCTTGTTGCGATCATGCGAATGCCAGAGGCGGGATAGTGAATACCAAAGCGCGCAGGCGGCACAAAGCACCGCATACCTTTTATACCCAGCCGGAAGTCCGCCGCCATCGCCAATTCCACGCCACCGCCATAGACCGAACCATTGAGCGCACAAATGGTGAGCTGAGGCAGGTTCTCGAACGCCTCTGTCACTTGGGTAAGCGGGATCGTCCCCTCACTGCCTGCTCCCACACGGGATACATCCCCCAATGAGGCACCGGCACAGAACGTCTTTTCGCCTGCGCCTGTCAGCACTACCACGCGGATATCGGCATTGGCGGCCAAAACCGCAAAGTGATCGGCCAGCACGGCAAGGTCTGCTACCTCCAGCGCATTGTGTGATTTCACGCGCTGCAAGGTAACGGTCGCCACCGCGCCATCAATTTCCAAACCGGGTGTCTCAATCATAGGCAAGCGCTATCGCATGCCCCCCTCTTGCGCGCAAGGGGCTGATCGTTATGCTCCGCGCAACACATATTCAGGAGAACGCCACATGACCACCCCTGCGCATTCCGGCAAACCCGCCAACCAAACCACCATGCCGGATAATCCGCCGCCCAATATTGAATCCACGTTTGAACGGAACTCCCCCGCCTCTGATCTGCTTGGCCAAAAAATCATTGGTTGTGATGTCGATCAAGGCGTTGTGGATGTGGAATATCACGCCACCGACCCGCTATGTAATAAATGGGGCGGCATTCACGGCGGCATGGTTGCCGCTATGCTAGATGACATCATGGCGCTTGCCGCGGGCCTGAAGGTTGAGTGGGGCCAGATTGTGCCCACACTGGAAATGAAGGTGAACTACATCACGCCAGCGCGGCCTGGCACGCTCACCGCCCAAGCGCGCGTGGTACGCCGCGGCAAATCCGTGATCTTCCTTGAAGCCGAGCTTTGGAACGCCGAAGGCAAGCTCGCCGCCACCGGCACCAGCACCTACACGGTGGTGACGCTCAAGAAGAAAGAGAAGAAGTAGCGAATTTTCGATCAAGGGCGCGGCCCAAGCCCAAATGCAGCGTCGCGCCCCTAATCATCAAGAAACTTAAAAAGGCGGCCCACAGTCCGTCATTGCCGTAGATGGGCGTCAACACCCACCAAATGCCAATATAGCAGATGAACGAAAACGCCATCGCGTTGCGCATCGCCCGACTATCGGTCAGGCCAATATAAAAGCCATCCATCTGGAAACACCACACCCCCGCCAAGGGCATAATCACCACCCACCACAGATAGGTTTCAGCGGTGTCCAGTACTTCCGGCACCGATGTCATCAACCGCAACAAATCGGTGCCAAACAAGCCAAAGCCCAGCGCGAACAGCACCGCCGCGCCCGCCGCCCAACTTGCCGTAAAGCGCATGGCGCGCGTGGCCCCGGCTCGATCCTTGCCGCCAACTTGTTTGCCGATAAGCCGCTCAGCCGCAATGGCGAACCCATCCATCGCATAGGCGGAAATGGTCAGGTAATGCATCAAGATCGCATTCACCGCCAAGATCACATCACCTTGACGCGCGCTCACCGCCGTCACCCAGCCGAAAGCGGTGGTGAGAATAAGCGAGCGCACAAACATATTGCCGTTCACCGTCGCGGTTTCTTTCAAAGCCGCCACATTGCGCAGGCGGGCAATTGTATCTGCCCCTATGCGCAGCTTGCCAAACAGCGGCAGTGCCAAGGCAAGGCCCAGCGCCAGCGCGGTCCACTCCGCAATGATGGTGGCGGCGGCCACCCCTTCCACGCCCAGCCCCAGCCAAAACACGGCCAATGCATCCAGCACCGCGTTCATGCCATTTTGATAAAGCTGCAACACCAGCCCGCGCCCTGCCTTGCCCTTACCGAAAAACCACCCGGTCAGGGCCGCATTCGCCAAAGTGGCAGGGGCGCCCCATAAGCGAATATCGAAATAGGCTTTGGCTTGCCCGCCCACATCGCCCGATGGCGCAATAAGCAAGGATGCCAGTTGCCAAACCAAGCCGGACAGTGAAACAAAAACCAGCCCGCAGATCATCCCCAGCCCCAAGGCGCGCAGTAAAGCCGCGCGCACCTCTGCCTGATCACCTGCCCCATCGGCTTGTGCCACCAGCCCCGTCGTGCCGGAACGCAAAAACCCAAACACCCATGACACATAAGAGAAGATGAGCGCCCCCACCGCAATCGCGCCAATGGTAACGGGCGTATCCATATGGCCCACCACGGCGGTATCCACCGCGCCAATCAGCGGCACAGAGGCATTGGATATGGCAATAGGCAATGCCACGCCCAAAATGGTGCGGTTAAGTGCTTTGGCTGTTGGTTGCGTCATTCATTTCACCTGCCCTATCGCATAGTGCCTACGCAAGCTCTAAGATGTCTGCGTGACAAGCGAATCAGACATATTAGTTGTCGGTGCCGGGCTGGCGGGTTTGATGGCGGCGCGCAGTCTCGCCCATGCGGGGCACGATGTGCAGGTGGTCGACGCCGCGCCGCAAATCGGTGGTCGCCTGCAAATGAACCGCTTAAGCTTCACTTGCGGGGCCGATCTCAGCTTCGATCACGGGGCGCAATTCATTTCCCTGCGTGATCCGGCGTTGAATGAGGTGAGGGAAAGTGCCTTGGCCGCAGGCGCGCTGATCCCTCATCCCCCAGTCGCCAAATTAAAGAACGGCTTTTGGCTGGACCCGGAAGAGGCACCTAATCGGTTGCGCGGCACACCCACCATGGCAAGCTTTGCACAATTTTTGGCGCACGGGCTGAACATCACCTTGAACACCGTGATAGAGAAACTTGAGTGGCAAAATGGCTGGACCGCTCAAAGCGCCACCCAATCCTTCAAAGCAAAAAAACTGATACTGGCGGTGCCGCCGCGCGCCGCCCAAGCCTTGCTGCCCGATCTTGGCCTCACCGCCAAGCTGCTGCCAACAACCGCGCTTTGCGTCGCCTTTGATCAAAAGCTGGAAGTGCCGTTTGATCATGCCTTCATCGAAAGTGAAACGCTGGGCTGGATGGCGCGCCAACCCCATACAAGACAGGCAGAGCGCGCCGGGCGTGATCGCTGGGTGCTGCACGCCACCAACGGGTTTTCCTACCGCCATCGCAAGTTGCCCGATCATCAAGTGGTGGAACGCTTGCTGATGTTATGGGTAACAACCCTTGGCTTGCAAAAATTGCCCGGCGTCGGCTGGTCATCCCTTACCTACTTCGAAGATGCCTTTGTCGAAACGCCGGAAGGTGCGCCCATAGTGCAAGACCCGGCGCGCAATCTAACCCTTTGCGGGGATTGGTGCCTTGGCCCCCGTTGCGAGGCAGCCCTGCTCAGCGGACAAGTGGCAGCACAAGCAGCACTTTAGATCTCAATCGCGTCCATCAAAAAATTGCCATGGGCGGTGGCCACAGGCTTGGTGCGATCTGATTGCCATGCCGTTACCCGCACAGTTGCAACGCGACGCCCCTGCTTGGTGATCTCTGTCGTCGCATACAGATCTTCCGGCTTGCCAGATCGCAAATATTCAATAGTGAGGTTCACCGTTTTGGGCATGATCTCCCCATTATTGGCATAGATCAGCTCAACAATTGCGGCGGTTTCCAGAAACGACCCAATCACGCCTCCATGCAAAGCAGGCAGGCGCGGATTGCCAATAAGCTCGGGCTTAAAGGGCAGTTCCGCGGTTAGAGCACCCCCTGCCAATATGGCCCGCACGCCCAGCATTTGCGCGTAGGGCACGGCGTTCACAACCACCGACGGATCAAGCTTTGCGCCTTCTGCGCGGGTGCGTAGCCAATTTGCCAAGGCAGAATGCGCCATCTATTTCGCCTCCTGCCCAGATTTCGGCTGTGATTTCTTGGCGGCGTGATACATTTCTGTATGGGTTGGCACCGCATCCGACGACGCCAGCATGAACGTGCCCGTGCAATGGGCCACCGGTTTATCGGGATCACCCGTATGGGCCACGCCGCGCACAAAGGCGATGCGGTTGGTTTTGTGATAGCATTCGCAGCGCGCCAGAATATCCAGCCCCGGCTTGGCGGGCTTCATATAGTCAATGCGTAAATCCAACGTGGCAATCGCCAGCGGCGTTTCAAGTGATGATTGCACCGCCACTCCGCATAAATTATCCAGCAAGGCGGTCACGACGCCACCATGCACAATGCCGCTTTCGGGATCGCCCACCAGCTCGTCCCGATACGCCACCACGGCAGAAACATCGCCGGGTTGAATAGCGGTCAACTCAATTCCCAGTTCCTTTGCAAAAGGCACATGGTCAATCAGGGTGCTGCGCAGTTCCGGCGAAAGGCCGGGTTGTTGGGTTTCACTCATCATAAACCTTTTCGTGACGGGGCGTCATTTTTTACTTGGGTGCATCACCCGCTTGCTTTAGACCTAAAGCCAATGAAGCCATTTGGGAAGGGCCTGCTTTATGGCAAGCGCCACAGCAACGACAGATACAGCCAAGCCAGAACAAGTGCGCGAAGGCAAGCGTGAGCGCACCAAGCGCGAAAACCGCGAATCGATCCTCAATGCCGCAAACGAAGTGTTTGCAGAAATTGGCTATGGCGAAACCACCGTGCGCGACATTATCCGCCGTACTGGTTTGGCATCCGGCACGTTCTACAATTACTTCAAATCCAAGGAAGAAGTGTTTGAGGCATTGTCGGATCGTTCTGCCCTGCGCGTGCGGCCCCGGTTGCGCGCCGTGCGGGTGCGCGCCGCCAGCTTTGAGGACTTCGTGAAGGAAACCTTCTTTACCTTTTTTGATTACGTGAAATCAGACCGCGAATATTTCGATGTCATGCGACGTAACACAGGCGCAATCCGGGTGCGTATGGATACGCCGGAAATCGTCGCCGGGTTCGATGAACTGGAAGCTGATGTTAAAGAGGCGATGGCGCGCGGCTTGCTGCCAAAGATGGATGCAGAATATCTGACCGCTGCCATGGTCGGCGTTGCCTTCGAGATTGCCGATACCATGATCGAGCGCGATCCGATTGATCCAAAGGCCGCCGCAGAATTCGCCTCCGGCATTTTTCTAAACGGCCTGACGGGCATGAAGAACGACAACACTTAAGGGGGAACACCACATGCAAAAGCTGATCGTAAAACTCATTATGATGCTGCCGAAGTTTATATTACGCGCCATGGCCAAAGGTGTGCAGACCGAAATTCGGGGCCGCGTGATGGACCCGCGCATGGGCGTGATCGCCGCGCAAGGGGCCGGTGGCCCCTCCATGGCCAGCCTCACGCCGGATGAAGCGCGCGCAGGCGCAAATGCAGGCATGGCGCTGTTGGACATGAAGCCGCTTAAAAGCGTGGCGATCACCAATCGCACCGTGCCCGGCCCCGCCGGGGATTTGCCGGTGCGGGTCTATACGCCCAAAAACGCCAACGGCGCATTGCCGGGCCTTGTGTGGTATCATCAAGGCGGTTGCGTCATCGGCACGATTGATTGGGCCGATGGCTTTGCCTCCATCCTGGCCGAACAGGTCGGCATGGTGATTGTGAATGTCGATTATCGCCTCGCGCCGGAACATCCCTTCCCGGCGGCCTTTGATGACGCCTTGGCGGCCTACCGCTATGTGAAGGCCAATGCGGCTGAGTTCGGCATTGATGCGAATAAGCTTTGCATCGGCGGCGACAGCGCAGGCGGCAATCTAACCGCCGCCACAACCCTTGCCTTGCGGGAAGCAGGCGAGGCACAGCCCGCCCTGCAATTGCTGGTTTACCCATGGACCACCGTGGCCGAAGACCTGCCCTCGCGCACCGATTTTGGGCAAACCTACCCGCTTAACCGCGAGATCATGGAATATTTCAAAGGCCAGTATCTGGGTGAAGACGGCACGTTTGATGAGCATGATCTGCGCTGTTCGCCCATGTCAGCGGCAGATCACGCGGGCCTTGCCCCAGCCTTGATCTACACCGCAGGCTTTGATCCCATTTCCGATGAAGGCGAAGCCTATGGCGAAAAGCTGAAGGCCGCAGGCGTACCGGTGCTTTATCGCTGCTATGAAAGCCTCACCCATTCCTTCACCGCCATGTCGGGCATGATCCCGGCAGCCAAGGCAGCGAACTACGAAATCGCGGGCGAAGTGAAGGCGTGGTTGAACAAGGCTTAGCGCCCCAGCGTGGCATCCACCAATTGGGTAAATGTTTCTTTGTCCGGTTCTGGCCGGGCAGAGTAACGGCTTAGCGGCTCAATCACTTTGCCATTGGCATCTACGCGGGCGGTTAGCCCCCAAAACCCTTCCGGCGCTTCTGCCGTGCCGGGAGAGCCATAGCGCATGTCAGCCAGATAGAGCCTTGTGCCGCCTTCTGGGGCTTTCACCGCCTGCCACAACACATCACCGCGGGCAAACCACTTAAAAATTTGAACGATCTCTGCCTGATCCACTTCACCCGTCAGCTTTAAGGGCGCGGCCTTTTTCGTTTCCCATGTCAAAGGTTGCGGGTTCAAGGTGGACATATAAGCCACATGCGCATGATCCCCGTCACGCGCCACCACCCTTCGATAAAAGGGCTGAAACAGGGTCGGGTAGGCGCGCAATTGCGCCGCGTTCATATTCTTTGCCGCCAAATCATCTTTCGCCAGCGCCAGTGCCTTGTCGTTTTCGCCCAAGGCAAAAAACAGATAGGCCGTGCTGGCAAATAACATGGCACCCGCAAAATGGGCGCTGCGTCGCCGCCGCATACCAAACATCCAGCCAAACAATATCGCCAGCAGTAACGGGGCTGAATAGACAGGATCGATAATCGCCATCGCGTCCAGCGCAAAACGATGATCCGACAATGGGGCCAAAAGCTGGGTGCCATAGGGGGTAAAGAAATCCAGCACCGGGTGGGTCGCCAGCCCCAATATCCACAGCCACATCCATTTGGCGCGTGCAGAGGCATCGCCGCGCCGCAAATGTTCTGCCAGGCCGGTGCGCCGCGCCGTGCGATGGTGCATGCGCCAGGTAATCTCGCCCAAAATCATGCCAATTATGGGTGTCGCCACAAGCGAATGGGTAATGCCGCGGTGATGCACCCAGCCTGCCGTCTCTCCGGCAATACCGGCAATCACATCAAAGTCAGGCACGGTGCCTGCCAGCGCGCCAATCACAACCGCGCGCGGCCCCAACTTGCGCGCAAAACCCGCTTGCCCGATGGCGGCACCTAAGAGTGCTTGTGTAATGGTATCCATATCAAATCCCCCGCCGCCCTTTTACATAACAAATTCCATAAATAAAACGGCTGTCGCTGTGTTATGGATCACAAAAATGTAATTGAGGGGGCGAAATGCGTCTTATCCAGATAGCCGAACTGTCGGAAGATCTATCCAGCGTAGAATTGGTAGAGGCCGCACAACCCAAGCCTGCAAAGGCTGAGGCCCTGATTCGCATGAAGGCCGTTTCCATCAATTACCCCGATGTGCTGATGGTGAAGGGCGGCTATCAATTCAAACCACCTTTGCCTTTCTCGCCGGGCATGGAAGGCGCAGGCATAGTTGAAGCCGTGGGCAAAGACGTGACAAACATTGCCATCGGTGACGAGGTGATGGTTGGGGGCCGCGCGGGCCTGTTGGCAGAATATATCACCTGCCCGGCAGATAGCCTGCGGCCCAAACCCAAGGCGCTTACCTTTGCAGAGGCCGCGGGCCTCACCACCATATACCTCACCGCCTATGTGGCGTTGGTACGGCGTAGTCATTTGCAGCCAAGCGAAACGCTTTTAGTACATGGGGCCGCCGGCGGCGTCGGCATCGCGGCGGTGGAGCTTGGCAAGCATATGGGGGCCACCGTCATCGCCACCGCCAGCACGGCTGAGAAACGCGCGCTCGCCAAATCAAAAGGCGCAGATCACGTGCTTGATCCGGCAGACGGGTTCCGCGAACGCGTAAAGGAACTAACCGATGGCCGCGGTGCCGATGTGATCTATGATCCAGTTGGCGGTGCGATCTTTGATGAAAGTGTGCGCTGCATTGCTTGGGAAGGTCGGCTGTTGGTGATCGGCTTTGCAGGCGGCACCATCCCCACCATCTCCGCCAATATGCCTTTGATCAAAGGCTTCTCAGTCATTGGCGTGCGCGCAGGTGAATATGGCAGGCGCGACCCGGCCAAAGGGGCTGAAAACATTGCCGCCGTTATGAAGCTGGCCGAACAAGGCGCGATCAAACCACCTATCAGGGCCAGCTTTCCGCTTGAGCAGGCGCGCGACGCCTTGCTCACGCTGGATAACCGCGCGGCGCTCGGCAAAGTGGTGGTGGAACTCTAATCCATTTCCACGATTTTGAAATATTGCCGCTCAAGCTGGGCCAGCACATCTTTCAGATTGTGCCCGCGCTTCAATACTTGCCCGGCCTGCCCGCGCAACACATAGGCCCCTTGGCGTTTTGCCAAGGCGGGCCATTTCTCAACCTTATAGAAGGGTTGTTCGGCAGCGCGGCGAAACACGGCAAAATGCGCGTGATCCTTCACGCCCCCCATGGCGTAATCTTTCCACACACCTTGGGCCACCATGCGGCCATAAAGGGAAAGCAGCAGGTCCAGCTCTTTGCGTTCAAAAAATATCGTGCCCGGCTTGGCTTTGCGTCCCATCACTGATTGGGTGGACGCAATGATGGTAGGCATGTTGTCCGCATAAGGCGCGGCGCGTTGAGGACGATCAGTCATGGCGCCAGCATGGCGCTGGAATGCCGATCAATCAAGCCCCATCGACAATCGCCTTATTAATGACCTTGCGCATCAGGCTTGGCAGCGCAACGTCATCCAACCCGTCTTCGGCAACCCAGAAAGCCCCATCAACCGACTTTTCCGTTGTCGCGACATGCACTTCCAGTTCTAAATGAAAGTGAGTGAACGTATGGGCCACATGCCCGTCCAGCTTTTGCCATGTCAAATTCGGCAGGGGCACGGCCGTCATATCGCCAAAGGCACCATCCACCACCCAACCAGAGCTTGGCACTTCTATCATTTTGGCCAACAAGCCTTTTTCTGGCCGTTGACGCAGCAAGATCTCACCCGCCTTGTTGCGTATGAAAAACGCTGTGCCGCGCCGGATCGGTTTTTGCTTTTTGGGCGCGCGCTTCGGCAAGCTCTCTGCAATGCCCAAGGCCCGCGCCTCGCACGCTTTATGCCAAGGGCACAAAGCACAGGCCGGTTTTGTGGGCGTGCAGATGGTGGCCCCCAAATCCATCACCCCTTGTGCATAATCACCCGGGCGCTTGTTGGGCATAAGGCTTGCTGCCTTTTCCTTCAATAGCGGCTTGCTGGCAGGCATTGGGGCTTTAATCGCAAACAGGCGCGCCATCACGCGCTCCACATTGCCATCCACCACGGTGGCTTTTTTGTCGAAGGCAATCGCCGCGATTGCCGCCGCCGTATAAGGGCCAATGCCGGGCAGCTTCAACAAAGCGTCTTCGCTGTCGGGAAACACACCGCCATGTTCTGCCACCACAACGCCTGCGCATTTGTGCAGATTGCGCGCCCGCGCATAATATCCAAGCCCGGCCCACGCCGTTAGCACATCATCCAGCGGCGCAACTGCTAAATCCTCAATCCGCGGCCACTTTTCAAGAAACTTCTGAAAATAGGGCTGCACCGTCACAACCGTGGTTTGCTGCAACATAATTTCCGACAGCCACACATGGTAAGGATCGGCCCGCCCGCCCGATTTGGGCGGCACCCGCCATGGCAGCGTGCGCGCATGGGCATCATACCAGCGCAGCAATTGTGATGGCTTGGGCATTCTCTCAGACACGGGGATAAGCTATCCTTGGGCGATTCCTTTGGAGACTTTTATGCCCGGCGCAGACGACCCTTACAACAACTTGCCGAAAACCCGCCGCGCGGGCGGTTTGCGGCCTGTGGGCCTGTCGGTTTCAAAGGCTGCCGGGGCCGCCGTCAAACGACAGGGCATTGCGCGATCCGAACTCGTTACCCGCTGGAGCGACATTGTTGGCGCCGATATTGCCAAAATGGCCCGCCCATTGCGTATTAAAGCCGGCGCGCGGGGCCAAACCGGCCCCACTTTGGTGCTTGGCACCCTGCCCAAATCGGGCTTGATCCTGCAACATTTGGAACCGGATATCATTGCCCGCATCAATACATTTTTTGGGCAAACGCTGGTGCAGCATCTCAGTTTCGTTGAGCGTCGTGCCCTACCGAAGGCAAGCCAAGCGAATCGGTTTCGTCAAAACAATGCCCCCCGGCAAGACACGGCACAAGATATAGTGGCCGAAACCGCTGCTAAATCCGCCCCCGGCGTCGAAAAAGTGCAAACAACGCGCCTTCAAAACGCCCTGTTGCGCCTGCATCATGAGATTTCTGCCGATGTGAAGGCAAAGATTCCTGTGGATAAATGAGTCCTTTGGAATTGAGCCCACGCGGCTCAAAAGTTATAGTCCAACCCAATATATAGTAGGAAGGTCCACTCATGACCCAATATACGCGATATCTTGTTGCTACCCTATTGCTCGGCACATTGGCGCTTACGGGCTGCGACCGTGAAACCAGCGAGGGCGAAGCCACCGCAACGGCACCTGTGGTAGAGGCCCCGTCAGAAGCCCCCGCAGCAGAGGCCCCTGCGACCCCAGCCGCTACGCCCGCGCCTGCCGCCTCAGCAGAGGCCGCCAATCCTGATGTCATCATGGGCGGCGAAGCCACCTTCGGTGATCCGAACGCGCCTGTTACGGTCATTGAATATGCCTCCATGACCTGTTCCCATTGCGGTGGCTTCCACAACACCACCTATAAACAGGTGAAAGAAGCCTATATTGATACGGGCAAGGTAAAATTCGTGTTCCGGCCTTTTCCGTTCGACGGGGCCGCGTTGCGCGCCTCCATGCTGGCATCCTGTTCCGGCCCCAGCCGCTACGAGGCCTTCACCAGCGTAATTTTCGCCCAGCAGTCCCAATGGGCCGCATCGCAGGATCCGATTGGCGAGCTGAAGAAGATTGCCCGCCTTGGCGGCATGTCAGGCGCAGCATTTGATCAATGTATGCAAAACGAGGCGCTGGCCAAATCCATTGTCGCCACCCGCAAAACCGGGGCCGACGATTTTGGCGTGCGCGCCACACCCAGCTTTATCATCGAAGGCAAGCTGCATTCCGGCGCGCTTTCATTTGAACAATTTGAAGAAGCCTTAAAGCCCCATCTGCCATAAGGCAGCATTTAGAAGGGCATTTGTGAGGGAGAGTTAAGCCATGGTCCATTTTGATCGCTTGCGGTTATCAGGCTTCAAAAGCTTTGTGGAACCGACGGAACTGGTTATCGAACCGGGCCTCACCGGGGTGATCGGCCCCAATGGCTGTGGCAAATCCAACTTGGTAGAGGCTTTGCGGTGGGCCATGGGCGAAACCTCGCCCAAATCCATGCGCGGCTCGGGCATGTCGGATGTTATCTTCTCCGGCACCGCCAAGCGCCCTTCGCGCAATATGGCGGAAGTGACGCTGGTACTGGACAATGAAGACCGCAAGGCCCCGGCCCACTTCAACTCCGACGATATGCTGGAAATCACGCGGCGCATCGAACGCGATGCAGGCAGCGCCTATCGCATCAATGGGTCTGATGTGCGCGCGCGCGATGTGCAGCTACTGTTTGCCGATGCGTCTACGGGCGCGCATTCACCCGCCCTCGTCTCACAGGGGCGCATCGGCACCATCATTCAGGCCAAGCCAAAGGACCGCCGCGCCATCTTGGAAGAGGCGGCGGGCATTACCGGCCTGCATTCGCGCCGGCACGAGGCCGAATTGCGCCTGCGCGCGGCAGAAACAAACCTGACCCGGCTGGATGATGTCATGCAGCAGATCGACGGCCAGCTCAAAGCGCTGAAGCGTCAGGCCCGTCAGGCCACGCGCTACCGCAATCTGCAAGGCCATATCCGTCAAGCCGAAGCGATTGTGCTGCACCTCAAATGGTCCGACGCGAAAGAAGCCGTTGAAGCCACCCGCGAAGCGCTCAAAAGCGCCGAAGCACTGGTAGCCCAAGCCACCGAAGGGGCCGCGCAAGCCTCTCGCGAACAAGCCATTGCCCAGCATGATCTGCCTGCCTTGCGCGAGAAAGAGGCAGAAGCCGGGGCCGCACTGCATCGCTTGGCTGTAGAACGCGACGGGCTGGAGAAAGAAGAAGAACGCGCTCGCGCCAAAATGGCAGAGCTTGAGCGCCAACTGGCCACAATCGGGCAAGACCTTGAACGCGAAGGTAGCTTGGCCCGTGATGCGCAGGCCGCATTGCAGCGGCTGGGCGATGAACATTCCACCTTGGTAGAGGCCCGCGCGGGCGAGGCGCAAAAAGTTGATTCTGCCCTTGCCACCGCCAATGAAGCGCAAGGTATACTGCGCGCCGAGGAAGAGGCGCTGGGTGCCCTCACCCAACGCGCGGCCACCTTAAACGCCAAACGCTCAAGCCTGACCCGCGAAATCCGCGAGGGCGAAGAACGGCTGGCGCGGCTGGACAATCAGCTCAACACCCATGGGCAAGAACGCCAAACGCTGGAGGCCGAAGCCCGCGGCGATGAACGCATTCAAACCGCCACTCAACATGTCACCGATGCTGAAGCCAAGGCACAGGAAACCGCCGAAGCACTGGAAGCCGCAGACACCTCCCTGCACGAAATGCAAGTGGCAGAAACCACCTCGCGCGAGGCATTGTCAGAGGCACGGGCAGAAGCCCATCGTCTTAATGCAGAAGCCAAAGCCCTGTCCGATCTCTTGGCCGTTGATGAAGGGGATTTGTTTCCCCCAATCGTCGATGCGCTGACTGTCGAGCCGGGTTATGAGGCCGCCTTGGGTGCTGCCTTGGGTGACGACCTTGATCGCCCCATGGATGAAGCCGCGCCGATCCATTGGGCCTCCATCGGCTCGATTGATAATCCGCCCGCTTTGCCGCAAGGCGTTGAACCTTTGGCCGCAAAAGTGCAGGCCCCGCAAGCCTTGGCACGGCGCTTAAGCCAAATTGGCATCGTGCGCTCGGCAGAAGATGGTGCCCGCCTGCGCCATGATCTGAAAGTGGGTCAACGGCTGGTATCGCTGGATGGTGGCCTGTGGCGCTGGGATGGTTTTACCGCCGCCGCCGAAGCGCCTACACAGGCGGCCCGTCGCTTGAAACAAAAGAACCGCCTGAAAGATCTGGAAGGCGAGTGCGCGACGGCGAATGAACGCGCACAAAGCGCCGAACGTGTGTTTGAAACCGCGCGTGAAGCCCTGAATGCTGCCCGCGCGCGTGAGAAAGATTTGCGCGCCGCACGCCGCCAAGCCGACGAGGTGTTGAACGCCGCCCGTCGCCGGTTGTCAGAGGCCGAACGTGAAGCGCAAGCCCGCAATGCACGGCTTACGGCATTGACAGAAACGCAAGATCGCCTGTCAGCCGATCGCGCCGAAACCCAAGGCCGGGTTGAAGGCGCCAAGGCCGGTTTGGCAGATGTCGCCCCGCAGGCAGAGCTGGAAGCCGAAATCACCGCGGCGCGCGCCAAGGTAGATCGTCTGCGCGCTGATCTGGCCGAAGCAAAATCAATTCATGCCGGGCTGGCCCGTGAGGCCCAAGCCCGCGCCCAACGTATCAAAGCCATAGAAGAAGAACGCACAGGCTGGCAACGCCGCATAGAAAGTGCCGGTGCCCAACGCACTGCCTTGAGCGAACGCCAGCAAAAGGCCACCGCAGAACTGAATGACCTAAAGGCCATGCCAGAACATCTAAACGCCAAGCGCCAAGTGTTGCTGGACAAAGTGGCAGAGGCAGAAAGCACCCGGCAAGCCGCCGCCGATAAATTGGCAGAAGGCGAAAGTCGCTTGAAAGAAGCCGACGGCAAGGCCAAAAAAATCACCGAAATGTTGTCGGGCGCGCGCGAAGAACGTGGCCGCATCGCCGGTGCGCTGGAAGGGGCCGATGCCCGCGAAAAAGATGCCGCGGCCCGTATCTCCGAAGTGTTGGGATGCGCCCCTGCCGCTGCCTTGCGCGAGGCCGAGGTGGAACCCGATGCCCCCTTGCCTCCGCTGGAAGAAATTGAAGCCAAGCTGGAAAAACTCAAGCGGGAACGTGAGGGCATGGGCGCGGTCAATCTGCGCGCTGAGGAAGAAGCCCGCGAACTGGATGAACAGCTTGAAGGCATGGTGAATGAACGTGCCGATCTTGAACAAGCCATTTCGCGCCTGCGCGGCGGCATTCAAAGTCTCAATAAAGAAGGCCGCCAACGCCTGCTGGAAGCATTCGATGCCGTCTCCAACCGATTCTCCGGCCTGTTTACAGACCTGTTCGGCGGTGGCGAAGCCAAGCTGGAACTGATCGAATCAGATGATCCCCTGTCCGCCGGATTGGAAATCTATGCCTCACCGCCGGGCAAAAAGCTGCAAGCCATGACCCTGCTATCGGGGGGCGAACAGGCGTTGACGGCGCTGGCGCTCATTTTTGCGGTGTTCCTCACCAACCCCAGCCCCATTTGCGTGCTGGATGAGGTTGATGCCCCGCTGGATGACGCCAATGTGGAACGCTTTGCCGGTATGGTAGAACGTATCGCCAAGGAAACCGGCACACGCTTCCTTATCATCACTCACCACGCGCTCACCATGTCCAAAATGCACCGCCTGTTTGGTGTCACCATGGCCGAACGCGGGGTTTCGCAATTGGTGTCGGTCAATCTTGAGGCCGCCGAACAGATGATCGCGGCGGAATAACGCCAGCACCTGCAACCAATCAGCGCGGCGGATCGCCGCGTTTCTGACAAGTCGGACAAAAATGCAGCAATAACAGCACCTTAGGGTCAATTTGCCTCGTCCATGCGACGGGTTGGTTGCTTGACCCCCTATAGGGGCCTTTCTATGGTCAGCGCGCCTTCGGGCTGGCTTTTTTCGCTGGATCGCCGGGCGATAACGCAGATGAGGATTTGGACGTATGACCGATCATTCTAAGCGTCAATCGATCGACGACTTTAGCAAAAAACTGGCACAAAGGCGCGGTCAAGCTCCGAAAGAAGCGCAGACCAACCAAGTAAGCGACGAAAAAGAACGCCCCGGCAAACAAAGCGCCATGGGCACGGCCTTTCGTCTTTCCACCGATCTGGTGGCAGCGGTTTTGGTTGGCGGTTTTGTCGGCTGGTTGATCGACAAGGGGTTGGGAACAGAACCTTTCGGGTTGCTGATCTTCTTCTTCCTTGGTGTGGCGGCGGGTATCGTCAATGTTTTCCGCACGGCGCGGCAGCTCAATCTTGAGTGGGCCGACGACGAGGCAGAAGGCGAAGACAAATCCCGGCGTAATCCGCCCGGCTGGTAAGCCTGTTTTCAGGTTTGGTGGCTTGGCACTCGTCTAGTTCAACGCTTGGTCGTTCGATCAAGCCTATTCATTGAGGGTTATAACGTGGCGGCAGATGCAGAACATGGGGCAGCCGAAGGTGGCTTCAACATCGACCCGATGCACCAATTTGAAATCAGCCGGATCATTCCGCTGGATATTGGCGGCATTGATGCGTCCTTCACCAATTCCGCCTTGTGGATGGTGATTGCAACAGTTGTTGCATCTCTGTTTCTAACCCTGTCAGTACGCCAGCGCGCCTTGGTGCCCGGTCGTCTGCAACTCATCTCCGAAATGGCGTATGAATTTGTCGCCGGCATGATCCGCGATATCGTCGGCTCCGAAGGCCAGCGCTTCTTCCCCTTCGTGTTCACGCTGTTCATCTTCATTTTGCTGACCAATATGTTCGGCATGTTGCCTTATTCCTTCACGCCCACAAGCCACATCGCCGTTACCTTTGCGTTTGCAGGCTTTATCTTTATCGGCGTCACCCTGCTGGGCATTGCCCGTCACGGTTTCCACTTCCTGTCCTTCTTTGTGCCCAAAGGCGTGCCCAGCTTTTTGCTGCCGCTGATTGTGGTCATTGAAGTGATCTCCTACCTTTCACGGCCTATCTCACTTTCCGTGCGTCTGTTCGCCAATATGATGGCGGGCCACACCATGTTGAAAGTGTTTGCCGGCTTTATCGTTGGCATGGGCTTTGTAACGGGCGGTTTCCTGCCCTTTATCTTTGCCGTTGCCCTAACCGGTTTGGAAGTGCTGGTGGCATTCCTGCAAGCCTATGTGTTTGCTGTGCTGACCTGCATTTACATTAACGACGCAATACATCTTCACGATCACTAGAAAATTATTTCTAGGGTTCACTTAATCACCCTTCCACGCCCCGTTGTGGGGCATGCACTTAAGGAGCTAAAACAATGGAAGTTGAAGCAGCAACACAGCTCGGCAAGCTAATTGGCGCCGGTATCGCAGCGATCGCCCTCGCAGGCGCCGGTGTTGGCATTGGTACGATCTTTGGCAACTATCTGTCCGCCGCGATCCGTAACCCTGCCGCCGCCCAAGGCCAGTTCGCCAACCTTCTGCTGGGCTTCGCCTTGGCCGAAGCAACTGGCTTGTTCGGTCTGGTGGTCGCGCTCATCCTGCTGTTCGTGGTCTAATCCATCCCATTTCGGGGATGAATTTGGGGCAGCGGTTTTTGGCTTTCGCCATATCCGCTGCCTGAACCACTAAAGCTGGAGGGGACAATGCCCCAACTAGAATTTGCAGATTATGCGCCGCAGCTTATCTGGCTGGTAATCACCTTCGGTATTTTATATCTGGTGATGGCTCGCGTGGCGCTGCCGCGTATTGGCGGTGTTATCGAAGAACGGCGTAATCGTATCGCCGAAGATTTCGATTCAGCCGATCGTTTGCGGATCGAGGCGGATGAGGCCCTAAAAGCCTATGAAGCCGCTTTGGCAACAGCACGTGCGCAAGCACTGGAAATTGCTGGTGCCACCCGTGATCGCCTGAACGCCGAAGTCGATGCAGAGCGCACCAAGCTGGAAGCGGAACTTGAGGTCAAACTCAACGCCGCCGAGGCCAGCATTCAAGAAACCAAAGATGCCGCAACCGCACAGGTTGGCACCATTGCCGCCGATGTCGCTGCTGAATTGGTTACAATCTTGAACGGTTCTGCACCCGACAAAGCAAAAATCGATAATGCCGTTGCCGCAGCACTTGCTGCCAACAAAGCGTAAGGGAGGCTCACTGCTATGACTGATGCTGATTGGGTCGCCGTTGCCTTTGCCGTTTTCGTCGGCATTCTGATTTATGTGAAGGTGCCGAAAAAAGTCACCGACGCACTGGATAGCAAGCGCGACGAAATCGCCAAGGAATTGGATGATGCGCGTGAGCTGCGGGAAGAGGCGCAAGCCCTGCTCGCTGGCTATCAACGCCAACAGGCCGAAGCACAAGATCAGGCCGATGCGATTGTCGCGCAAGCCGAAGCCGATGCAAAAGCCTTGGCCGATGCTACCCGCGCCAAACTGGCCGAAACGCTGGAACGGCGCACAAAGCTGGCGCAAGACAAAATTGCGCAAGCCGAAGCACAAGCCATCGATGAAGTACGCGCCCTGGCCGCCCGTGCCGCAACCGATGCCGCGCGCAGTGTGCTGACCGCCGAAATTGACGACAGCAAAGGTGCTGCCTTGATCGATCAAGGTATCGCCGATGTGAAAGACAATTTGCACTAGGCGCAGCCGCACAACGAAATGTTGATAAAGGCCCTGCCAATTGGCGGGGCCTTTTCTTTTGCCCTGTCCCGGCCCGGAAAACTTCGCTAACAATGGCGCATCAAATATTCAACAATGCGTTCCATTTTCATGACAAATCCCATCCAGCAAGCGTTTCACGCAACAGGCTTCAGCCTCAATTATTATGAATGGGGCCAACCAAATCAGGCCCCAACGGTTCTGCTGTTCCACGCCACCGGCTTTCACGCCCGCTGCTGGGACAAGGTGATCGCCGCCCTGCCTGATCGCCACATCATCGCCGTAGACACCCCCGGCCATGGCCTTTCCAGCCATAATGGCCCGTTTGACAGTTGGGCCGAAATCGGCGCGCCGTTAAAAGAATTCGTGGCCGCCTTGCCCCACACCCATATGGTCGGGGCGGGCCATTCCATGGGCGGTCATTGCATGGTGCAAGTCGCCGCGGAACAGCCCAACGCCTTTCGCCACATGGTCTTGATCGACCCCGTTATCCCCCGGCCCGAGGCTTATGACCCCAAGCGCTGGGGCATTGAAATGCCCACCCCGGCAGATCACCCGGTGGCGCGCCGCCGAAATGTTTGGCGCGATTGGCAAGATATGTTCGCCCATTTTGAAAGCCGTAATCCCTACAGCCTGTGGCGCGCCGATGTGCTGGAGGATTACTGCCGCTACGGCGTGGTACCCAATCCAGATGGCGATAGTTATGTCCTGGCCTGCCCGCCGGTTGTCGAGGCATCCGTCTATCTTGGGAAACGCCCGATGGAACTTTACGATCACTTGGCGTCCATCACCGTGCCGGTCGATGTGCTGCGCGCAAAAATGCCGGATCGCGATAAACTGAAAATGATGGATTTTTCAACCAGCCCAACTTGGGAAAATCTGGCTCAACAATTTCCGCAAGGGCGCGATCACTATATGCCCGAACTCACTCACTTCATTCCCATGCAAGACCCCGGCCGCGTCGCCCGGTTTATAGAAGGCGCGGCTTCGTCCCGCTAGGCTAGTCGGTTTGTTTCAGCGCAACAACCTGCTTTGGGTTGGCCTTGCGCAGGCGCACCGGGCGTGGTGTCGGGGTTGGCCCCCACAATTTTTTCGCCGAAACCTTATAAGCCTTCATCGCTCCTTGTGCCCGCCCGGGCCTATCAAGAGGGGTAGCAGAAGGTTTGTTGGCAGCCACTTGCCGGGTCCCGGCGCGCTGCAACTCAAACGGCACCCACAGTTCCGCGATAGAACCACCCCAAGGTTGGCGCGCCCAACTGGTCCAACCATAATAATGGCCAATGGGCAGCACTTCGCTGCTTTCGCTATGGGCCACAAACACCCCTTGATCGGTATTGATCAACAACACCGCATGATCGCGATAGCGGGGCCGCTTGGTGGCCACAATTGCCATCGCTAACGAGGTGCGCGGCACCCCAACACCCAGCAAGGCGTTCATGATGGTAAGGGCAAAGTCTTCACAATCGCCACGCATCTTGCCCCCGTGATCGGCACTCATATAGCGCCAGGTATCGCCCGCGGCATCATCTTGGTGATCAAAGCGCTGCCAGTAATCCTTTACCAGATCCCGCACCGGCTGTTTGAATGTTGCCCACGCCATTTGGCACATTGGTTGATCGGGATAGCGGCGGCAAAAATGCGCCGCCGATGCCGGGGCCATGCCCGCCTGCTCAGGGCTTTCCACCACCACCACCTGCCCGCGCAGGGGGGCCATGGTCTGCCCGCCCTCGCTCATGCAAGCAGCCAAAGCAGGCACGATAAGCGCCAGCACCCCAAATTTCATACCGTTGAACATCTTGTCCCTTTGTGCCGATTTCGGCGTCCCAAAGGCATTTATAAGCCCCAAGCGCGGTCTATGCTACCGCACAGCGGATCAAACAACTTTCCAAACTGCCCCAATATGGTCGCGTTTGCCTTAAAAACGGGGGCAATGTGCGCCTTTTGCGCTTTCAATCGTGCCCACACAATCATTGCAATGAATGCAGCGCGCGCGAAAATCCGGGTCGGCAGCGGCCCGGTTTACCAAATCCGGGTCACTCAGCAAGGTGCGCCCAAGCTGAATGAAATCAAAGCCATCGGCCATCAATTGCGCAAAGCTGTCATTGTTGCTGGCCCCGCCCACATAGATCACTGCGCACTCCACCGCCTCACGCACACGCCGCGCACCGTCACGAAAATAGAGGTCCTCATACGGATATTCAGGAAACATCACCGGCTTGGCCGCACGCAGCACCGCGCGCATCACCGCGCTTTTTTCATGCGCAATCATGCCGGGCAGCAAATTGCCGCCGCGAAACATGATGGCCGGGTTGCGCGTAGAGGTACCGCCAGAGGTAACAATACCATCAATCCCGCCTTGATCCAGCGCGCGGGCCACGGCAACCGCATCGTCAAATCCCATGCCGCCTTTCACCCCTTCGGTCAGGCTGATTTTGCCGATGATCGGAAAGTCATCCCCCACCACAGCGCGCACCTTGGCCAGCACTGCCAACGGCAGGCGCATCCGGTTTTCAAAACTGTCGCCATACTTATCTGCCCGGCGATTGGTGCGGGGCGAAATAAATTGGTGCAGCCCATAGCCATGCCCGAAGTGAATTTCCACCGCATCAAACCCAACCTGCGCCATAAACTGCGCCGCCCGGCCATAGGTTTCAATCAGCGCCTCAATATCCGCTGCACTCATGGCCGGGCTGATGAACTTGCCCTTCGTGGCCCCCAGTGAATTGAAGTTAAGACTGGGGCCCCTAATATCGCGAAAACCCAAAGTCGCGTTTTTGGAAAAGCCACCACAATGTGCCATCTGGCCCGAAACATGTGCGCCGCGTTTATGAAGATCGCCAATCAAGTGGGCAAGCGGTTCGGCAATCGCCTCTTCCATCACCATCATGTTTTCATTCAAGCGCCCGGCATTTTCCACCGCACAATAAGCCAGTGTGGTCATGGCAATGCCGCCATCGGCTATAGTGCCATGAAAATCCTGCATAGCCTGTCCCGGCACCCCTTGCGGCGTGCGGTTCTCAAACGTGGCGGCCTTGATGAAGCGGTTCTTAAGCGTAAGCCCGTTTAAAGCGGCGGGGGCAAAGCAGGTTTCAAGCGGAGTCATATCGTTGCCTTTGTCGTTAGGTGCACACTGGCCGCCAGCGCATATTGACCGATCACACCATAGCGCTGCCCAAGGCTGCCCAATTGTTTATGCCGCCGATATGCCTGCCGCCACGCCTTCGCAGATTGACGATAGTAGCGCGCTATCGCACCTTCAATGTCATCCGGTCTCTGTGCGATCAAGTCTGTCAGCAACACAACATCTGTCAACGCCGCACTTGCCCCCATGCCAAGGCTGGGTTGATTGGGGTGGGCCGCATCCCCTACCAGCGCAATATTTTTCGGCGTTTGTCGGCTGGCCTTGAACGGTGTGCGATCTTGTATCGGGTTTTCAATCACCGTGGATGGGTTCACCGTGGCAAACAATTTTTCCACCACCGGGTGCAATTCCTGAAATGGCTGCAACACCTCGTTCATCGGCACCTGCTGTTGTTTGCTGTTCACAAACGCAAACCAGTACAATTTGTTTTCCGGCAGTGAAAACACACCGACGCGCCGGCCCTTACTGCCAAAAATTTCTATGCCCTGATGGGCCTGCAATCCAATCTGATTTTCCACCAACCCGCGATAGCAAACATAGCCGGCATAACGCAGCGGTTTGGTGTCACCGCAGCCGTGGCGCGTGATGCTCTTTTGTCCGTCTGCGCCAATCAGATAACGGGCCACATAGCGAGCTGCATTGCGGCTCTGAATTTTTGGCACCTCTTGCAATTCAACGGTCACTCCTTCCGCCGTTTCGTGAATGCCACGCACTTTTGCGTCCAGCAAAATTTCCACGCCGGGCGGCACGGCTTCCAATAATGTTTGATGCAACGCCGTGCGCGTTACGATCCATGGGGCGATATCGTCTTCCAGTGAAAGCGCTGGCGTCGGCCTTGAGACCACCCGCCTCCCGCCGATCCACATTTCATAGCTGTCCCAAGCCATCGCCTGTTGATGCAGCGTCGTGTCCAGCCCAAGGCTCGCCAATGCCTGCTGGCCTGCCCCCCATAGCGACAGTCCCGCTCCCACCTCTGCCAATTGTGGCGCCTGTTCCACCACCCGCACAGTGAAAGACATTTTTGCCAGTCGAATCGCTGTCGCCAGTCCGGCGATACCGGCACCGATGATCAAAAAGTCTGTCGGCTTATTTTCGGGTAATGATGACATGACATCCGTGCAAACTTGATTCGGGGCTTTGTCCAGTTTGCACGAAATCGTGATAGCACCTCGAACAATATGACCGAAAAGTCCAATTTGTGCCCAATTCAGTTTTTAACCTGAAACTGTGGGCGGAAACTTACGTTTTTATGAGGTATTGAGAATGGCAACTTCAGTTTTAGTGCGTTTCGCAAAATGGGGCGTTTTGGGCGCTATTGCCATGGGTGTGGCGGCCTGTGCCAGCGGGCCTACCGTCACTTCCTACACCGATCCAGCCTATCGCGGGCAAGCCCCCAAAGCTGCGCGCATGGCAGTGCTGGGAGTGGAGATGAGCTTGATGGAACAGCAAGCGCTGGAGGCAAAAGCCATTGAAACCTTTGACAAATTCCGCATTCCCGCCCTGCGTGGGCAAAATGTTTTGGCCCCCACTCAAACATACACAACCGAACAAGCGCACGCCGCGCTGCGTCAAGCCGGGGCCGAATTATTGCTCGAAGTCACCGCACTTGATCGCCAAAGATATGAGAGCCAAGGCCCCATTCACATCTCGCCGGGCTTCACTTATGCGCGCAGCTATAGCGATGGAAACGGCAACACCTACACCGCCTATCACCACGTTCCAGGCCGGGTTTCCGGGGGTCACGGCTATACACGCTCAGATGCCACCTACCGCGCGCGGCTGATAAATCTCAGTAATGGGGATGTGATGTGGCAAGGTGATGCCAATGTCATGGGCGTCGGCTCACGCTTCGATCGCCACGCCGAAGACATGGCCGAAAAGGCTGTTGAAGCGCTGGTAACTGACCGCATGGTGCTGGCCACTGCGTCTCAGTAAGCCTTTGATTTTATTATAGGATAAGCAGCCCATAGCAGGCGCGCCGCCACCGCGCGGGAAGGTTTCCAGCGCACCGCGCGCGCCATAAGCGCGTCCTCTGTCGGGCGCTCCTTTTGCCCTTCCAACACACGCACAACCTCCTGCAGTGCCAGATCGCCTGCCGGAAAGGCATCGGCGCGGCCCATATGGGTCAGCAGATAAATCTCTGCGCTCCACGGGCCGATACCGGGTAAGGCGATCAGGGCAGCGCGGGCAGATTCGTCTTCCATGCGGGCAAGTCGTTGAAAAGAAAAAGATTTTTCGTGCACCTGCCGCGCAATTTGATAGATGGATTTCGCCTTGGCCCGGGTCAAACCCAAGCGGCCAAGCCCGCTCTCGCCGGCTATCAGCACCGTCGCAGGCGTGATGCCGTCCAGTCCTTCTTCCAGCCTGTCGCAGATCGCAGCCGCGCTCTTCAACGACACTTGTTGATGCACAATAATCCGCGCAATTGCCCGAAAATCGCCTGTTTCCAGGCGTTTTCGCGGACGGCCTCCGATCGCATGGGCTTCCGCCAATAGTGGATCGCACCGCACAAGCGATTGGATATGCTGGTCAATTTCGGCATAGCTGCGCAGCCGACGCGGTAAACTGTGGCTCATCTCATGGCTTTTAGCCGCAAAACCGAACCGCGATAAAGGTGAATTTGCAATCCTGATACAACTTTCCGGTAACATCGCACCGTTTTCAGGCCAAAAAAGCAAAATTTCCTAATAAATTCAGGCAGAAACCCGCATCTTTGCTGGTCGGCCACAACTGCCTGCGTTAAACTATGGGTGGATTAGTAGAACCCTGAATAGATAGGGCACCCATGGGGAGACCAGAGATGGTTCAAAGTCGGCAATTTTCCGTAAAACGCATCGCACCTCTGCAACGGCTGCGCAATGCCGGATTGGCATTTGTGACGATCACCGCCACGATTGTTGCGCCCGTGCAGGCAATGCCTGTGACACCCTTTGGCGCTATTCCGGTGGCCGGTTTTCCAGGGGTTTCCCCTGCCGCACCGCATATGGGTTTAGGGCCACTGCCCGGCGGTGGTTTTAACACGCCTTTCGGTTTGTCCGGTGGCAGAGCCGCTGCCACCAACGGGTTTACCAACCCAGGCGCTATGTCAGCCTTCGGGGGATTGCCCGGCACCGCTACTTTTGGCGTTCCCGTGCCCGGGGCGCTTTCAACACCTTTCGGTCCGGCAAACAGCACCGGCCTGCCCTTCGGCATTAGCCCCACCGGCCCCGCAAGTATTCTGGGCGTAAGCCCCGGCATTGCCATACCAAACACGCCATTGGCGGGGCTTGGTCTGCTGCCGCGCAATTTCGCCGCTCCTGCCGGTCATATTTCACGACCCGGTCCTGTATTGGTGCGCTTACCCGGTGGTGCTGGGTTTATTCCTGTGACACCTTTTGCTCCCAGTGCGGGCTTGGCCGCCAATCCGCTGGCCATTGGCGCGCGGGGTGCCTCGCCTTCTGCTGTGTTGGGTTTGCCAATCGCACCCATTTTGTCAGCCCCCGGCACACCAACTTCAGGCGCATTCGCCCTTGGAGCGCCCGCCATTGCACCCACACGCGCAGCCTCGCTGCCCGCGGCAATGATCACCCCTCCTAACATTGCGGCACTGCCCAGTATTTCACCGGCATTGGCGAATATCATTGCGCCGATCGCCCCCCCACCAGCCGTACCGTCTGCACCCGTACTGGCGGCAACGCCTTCACCACTTATTTCCCCCTTAGGCGCAACCAGCGCAGCAGCTTTATCGCCAGCCATCACTCCGGCGGCGATAGCACCTGCTGCTGCCTTTGCCGGACCGTTTGCGGCCCCTCTTTCTGTTGGACTGATAGCAACGCCTCTGGCTGCCCAACAATCCTTGCTGGCGCCCAGCATTGCGCCCGCTTCACCACTGGCCACCGCGTTCAATTTGCCGGCGATCTCACTTCCTGCACTGACACCTCTTTCACCACCACCGGGCATTACCGTGACCAGCCCTGCACCGATAAATGTGGCAAGTGCCCCGACGACTATTGCGCCTCTCGCCCTACCGGCCATCCTGGTCGCCATACCAGCCTCACCCCTTGGGACCGCAACACCCACCAGCACGCCTGCCATTCAACCTGCCTTGGCTGCAACAACACCTGCACTAACGCCCAATATCGCGCCAGCCGCGCTCACGCCGCTTGGCGTTGCAACACCTACCCCAACATTGGCCGTTAGCCCCGCCACGCCAATGGCTGCGGTACAGCCCAACACGCTGGCACCACTTGGGAACATCACGCCTGTTGCACCAAACCAAATTGCGGTTGCGACACCCACCAGCGCGCCTGCCATTCAACCTGCCTTGGCTGCAGGAACACCAGCACTAACACCCAATATCGCGCCAGCCGCGCTCACGCCGCTTGGCGTTGCAACACCTACCCCAACATTGGCCGTTAGCCCCGCCACGCCAATGGCTGCGGCACAGCCCAACACGCTGGCACCGCTTGGGAACATCACGCCTGTTGCACCAAACCAAATTGCGGTTGCGACACCCAATCAAGCGGTGCCCGCCACTGCGATTACAGCAACGCCTGCTGCGCAAGCTGTTGCACCGATAGCTTTGGCAAATATACCTGCTGCCAGCCTTCCCGTTGCCGGTGCCACGGCGATTGCCAGCACCCCGGTTGCCCCGGCGACTGCCGCCGCGATCCCTGCGGCCCTACCGGCACTGGCTCTGCCAGCCCGTATTGCTGCACAACCTTTGTCGCCACTGGCTAATTTGTTTGGACAACCAGCCCCGGCACAGATTGCCTTAACACCTTCCCCGCTTGCACCGTTGCCGCCGTTAGCTATTACGCCGCTCACGCCGCAGATTGCAGCAGCTCTTGATGGTACAATTGCGGATGAAATTTGCCATCCGGCCTTTGCACATGCACGGGTATTTCCCAAAATTTGGCCCGCCAAGATGTTCGACAAATTTGTATACAAGTTCCCGCATCCGCTGGAGAACGTGAAGCACTTTTTCTTCGTTGAACAACATAACTACCATGTCGGAAACCTGTTTTTCCCGACCTTGGTGTTCCACAATTTCTGGGTGCCAAGCTATCTGATTGGCCAATATCGGTACGGCTTTGATGTCCGCGACCCCCGCTTTGTCCGCTCTGCACTGGGCTTCGCGAACCGCCCCGTTGGCCACCACCCCCTATTCAACCACCCGCACCAAGGGTTTGAGGCATTCCTCTCCAACCCGGATGCGGATTATTACGAACTTTATCTGGCTTCGATCTTTTGGGTGAACGGCCCGCATCCGCTTTACATGATCGAAGATGCAATGACGACACGCGTACCGCTGGATATGTACAGCACCATGCTGCGCGGCTACGGTCCCGGCAGCTACCCGGCTGCGCCCGGCTACCATTCACTAAGCTATGGCGCACCCGATGGCCAAGTGTTGCTGGGCACTTATTCGCCGCCTTTGAATGGATTTTCCGACACCGGTGATCCCATTGTTGCGCCACCAAATCCCGAATCTGCGGTGATTGATGTTACCCAACAGGGCTATGTATATCCTGAAACCGAAGAAGGCGGTGGACCTGTCTCTCTCAACAATGAGATCAAAGGCTTCGCAACCTGGGGCACACCACACAGTGTTGCCTATGACGAAGATAGCGCGGTAATCGGCAGTGGCGCTCGCAGTGATATCAGCGGGCTTGGCCAACGTCCCGATTACCGGGAAGACGGGTCGGCGGTGTTGCAATAGATCCGTGATCAGCACTGTCCCTGCCGTTTCATTTTCCTGAACACAATTTCTCCGGCCTAGTGCAGGCTGGGGAAGTTGTCAGATTCGCGCCTTCTCCTACGGGGTTGCTTCATCTTGGGCACGCTTTTTCAGCCATGTTCACAAGCGACATCGCGGAACAATCCGGCGGCACCTTTTTGCTACGCATTGAAGATACCGATTTCACCCGCTGCAAACCCCAGTGGGAAAAAGAGATTATGGCCAATTTACAAGCGCTTGGCCTGAGCTGGCCCCAACCTGTTTTGCGCCAAAGCGACAGAACGGCCATCTATCAAGCCGCCCTTGAGACACTCAAAGAAAGCGACTTGATATATCCATGCTTTTGCACGCGTCGAGATATCATGGCAGAAATAGAGCAAGCAGGCGGTGCGCCACACGGCCCTGACGGTCCGCACTATCCCGGCACTTGTCGGAAACACACAAGGGCGGAGCGAGAAGCCCGCATGGCCAATGGTGAGAGTTTCGCGTGGCGGCTGAACATCGCACAGGCTGCGAAGGAGGTTGGCCCCCTCTCGCTTACCGAATTGGGGCAAGCTGATCAGCCTGTCGTACCAGAGACTTTCGGAGATGTTGTGATTGCCCGCAAAGATATCAGCACGTCATATCACTTGGCCTGTGTAATTGACGACGCGGCGCAGGGTGTAACACTGGTCACACGCGGGGCGGATTTGAAGGCCGCCTGCCATATCCAAAGGGTGCTACAGGATTTGCTTAACCTACCTACCCCGCGCTACGCCCATCACGCACTTGTAGGTGACCAAAACAACAAAAGACTCGCCAAACGTGATGGAGACAGCGGGTTGTCAGCGCTGATCGACGCCGGATTAACCCCGCAGCAAATTCTCGATTCAGCACTTGCTGCGTTGATTTAGGCTTCCTGCGATCCACGCGCGCCCATTGCCACGTGTTGGTTCTCCAAATCACGCGCCAATTTGGTCGTCAGATCTTGGGCAAAGGCAGCCTCCAAACCCGACTTAATGGCCGGTGAGCGCGTCAGCAATTCTCGCAAGGCATCTTTCGGGAAGGTTAGGCAACGCATGGCCGTTTCAGATGTCACGGTGGCCGTTGGGTTGGTGCCTGCAATGAATGACATTTCACCAATGAAGGTGCCGTCTTTCAGCTTTCGTCGCCCGCCATCAGCCAATGCTACATCGGCGGTGCCTGAGTAAATCAACAACACATTATCCAGCGGCTCACCGCGCGTGGCCAACACCTCCCCCGCGCTGTATTTTTCCCAAATACCGACACGCAGCAACTTCATATATTCAACAGGGTTTAGATGCGCAAACAATGCCTGATAAAGCTCTTTCTCTTCTTCGCTGAAGTTTAGTCCGGTTCTTTCCTGAAGCAGCTTGATCGACCACACAACATTGATGATAACGACAAGGCTTTGCCAGAAAACAGAAATCCAAGCGATTTCCGGTCCACCGATCACGGAATAGGCAATTGTTGCGGTCGCGCCCAAAATAGCCAAAAAGCGCAACGCCAAAACATTGCGAAACAGAAACGAAATAACCGACAGCCCATTGCCAAGATGCTCATAGCCATCTGCCAAATCGAATGTCGTGAAGCCCGGTATCGGCCCGAAGTCGAATCCGAAATCTTCCATCTCACCCTCCAGCTATATGGCCCACCCTATGGAACGGACTGTAATTAACCTTTTGCCGACAATACAACCCCAGTTAGCACAAGGATGAGCCCCAAAACCAGTGATACCCCCAAAGGCTCGGACAACAAAAGCACGCCGCCAGCCGTTGCCGTCACCGGATTAAGCGCCACCGCAACGGATGATTGCGCCGGGGTTACACGCGCCAATGCGTAATTCCATAATATTATTGGGAAAAACCCTCCCAATGTGCCCAAAAACAAGATGGCGGCCCAAACATCATTCGGCAAATCCAGCGACACTTCATATGCCCCGAAGAAGAAGCCAGCCATGGCCATGGCCAAAAAGCCCGAGGTCATAATGATCGCGCAAAAGGCCAAAGTGGGAACACGGCTTAATACAGGTTTAGATCCCACATTGAAGACCGCCCCGATCACCACACCCACCAGCAATAGGGCGTCGCCTTTCCACGCTTCTGGATTGGTCGCATCCCCCGCAAAGGCGTTTTGACCGACAACAACGATCACGCCGAAAAGTGTCACCATGGCGCCGATCAGCTTACCGCGGCTCAGAGTTTCGCTGCCCAAGGCGCGGGCCAAGAACAGCGTCACGACCGGCATGGCGCCCAGCACCAGCGCACCGCGCGCCGCCGTGGCATATTGGAAGGCCGCCGCAAATAAATAGGGAAACAGGCCAAAAAACATGACCCCAAGTGCCACAGAGGCCGCAAAATCCCTGCCGCTGATGCGTACCCGCCCCCAAATCAACGCAATGGGGATGATGCAGGCCGATGCAATACCAAAGCGCACTATGGCCAAGGTCAGGGGCGCGATTTCCGGCAAAGCAAAACGGGTGGCAACCGCCTGCGTGCCACCAAGCACCCCCGACAGGCAAGCAATGGACATTACGAATATGGTTGCGCCCTGAACCGGGCCGCCCTGTGTACGCGTATTCACCTTTATCCCAGCTCCCGCTTGCCCGCACCCGCCAAATGCGGATAATGCCCCCACGCGAAATCGACACTTACCTATAAAGGGGGAGCATCATGCTCAAAACACGTTTTACAGAAGAATTCGGCATTGAACACCCAATTGTGCAAGGCGGTATGCAATGGGTTGGGCGCGCTGAGCTGGTTGCGGGGGTCGCAAATGCGGGCGCGCTTGGCTTTATCACCGCGCTGACACAACCCACACCGGAAGATCTGACAAAAGAAATTCAGCGCTGCCGTGACTTAACCGACAAACCTTTTGGCGTGAACCTGACAATCCTGCCCTCCATCAACCCCATACCCTATGATGAATATCGCAACGCCATCGTGGAAGCGGGCATTAAAATTGTTGAAACGGCGGGCTCAAACCCAGCGCCGCATATGCCTGTATTCAAGGAAGCCGGTGTACGGGTGATCCATAAATGCACCTCTGTGCGTCATGCGGTGAAGGCAGAAAAAGTTGGCGTAGACGCAATCTCCATCGACGGCTTTGAATGCGCGGGCCATCCCGGTGAAGATGATGTGCCCGGCCTGATCCTTATTCCCGCCGCCGCAGAACAGGTAACAATTCCGATGATCGCCTCTGGCGGCTTTGGTGATGCACGTGGTTTGGTTGCGGCATTGGCACTGGGGGCCGAAGGTATCAATATGGGCACCCGCTTTATGTGCACGGCGGAAAGCCCGATTCACCAAAAAATCAAGGAACAGATCGTTGCCAATGACGAGCGCGATACCGTGTTGATGTTCCGCACCCTGCACAATACCGCCCGCGTTGCCAAAAACGCTGTTTCCAGCGAAGTGGTGGAAATTGAAGGCAAGGGCAATGCCAAGTTTGAGGACATCCAGCACCTTGTTTCCGGCCAACGTGGCAAAGTGGTGTTTGAGGACGGTGATCCGGAATATGGCATTTGGTCTGCCGGTCAAGTACAGGGCCTAATCCATGATATTCCGACATGCGACGAGCTGGTTAGCCGTATCGTGACCGAAGCCGAGGCCCTGATCAACAGCCGTTTGAAAGCCAGCTTGGGCTAACGGCCAGCACTTGACGTGAGAACAATTTTGAGGCCCCTTTTGGGGCCTCATCTATTTTAAGGAACCCGCCATGACCGAAGCTTTCATTTGCGATACCGTCCGCACCCCCATTGGCCGCTGGAATGGCGCGCTTGCCAAGGTACGCGCCGATGATTTGGGTGCAATCCCGCTGAAAGCGCTGATGGCGCGCAACACCAAAGCTGACTTTGACGCCGTGGATGATGTGTTTTTTGGCAACACCAACCAGGCGGGGGAGGACAATCGCAATGTCGCCCGCATGTCATCGTTATTGGCAGGTTTGTCCCCAAATGTCGCCGGGGTGACGGTGAACAGATTATGCGGTTCGGGCCTGGAAGCTGTTGGCCAAGCCGCGCGCGCCATCAAAGCCGATGAAGGCGACTTCATGATCGCCGGTGGGGTCGAGAGCATGACACGCGCACCTTACGTTATGGCAAAAGGCGAAACGGCTTTCGATCGCGGCGTGAAGATGTATGACACCTCCATCGGCTGGCGGTTCATCAATCCGCAATTGCATAAGCAATATGGCACCGAAGCCATGCCAGAAACGGCAGAAAATGTAGCGGCAGAATTTCAAGTCTCGCGCGAAGATCAAGACAAATTTGCAGCTTGGTCGCAAAGCAAGGCGGTTGCCGCGCAGGAAAACGGACGGCTGGCAGAAGAACTGTGTGATGTCACCATTCCTCAACGCAAGGCCGATCCCATTGTCGTCAACAAGGACGAACATCCCCGCGCGGGCACCACCGCTGAAGGCCTGGCCAAACTGCCCACGCCCTTTCGCGAAGGCGGCTCCGTCACGGCAGGCAATGCGTCCGGCGTTAATGATGGCGCGGCAGCCTTGTTAGTTGCCAGCGAAGGTGCCGCCAAACGCCATGGCCTTGAGCCCAAAGCACGTATTGTCGGCATGACATCCACCGGGGTTGAGCCCCGCATTATGGGCATTGGTCCGGCCCCAGCATCGCAAAAATTGCTAAAGCGCCTTGGGCTTTCGATCGATGACATGTCTGTCATTGAGTTGAATGAAGCCTTCGCCGCGCAAGCCCTTGCGGCTGCGCGCTTGCTTGGCTTGAAAGACGATGACCCGCGGGTCAATCCAAATGGTGGGGCCATTGCATTGGGGCATCCGCTGGGTGCGTCGGGCGCACGTTTGGCGCTTACCGCGACACGCGAACTGCATCACCAAAACGGTCGTTATGCGTTGATCAGCATGTGCATTGGCGTGGGCCAAGGTATCGCCATGGTGATCGAAAAGGTTTGAGCGTGGCCACTGACATAAAGGTTCATACCGTTTGGCGCCAAGTTGATGATGCGCTGCGCGAACGAGTGCTTGCCTTCTGGCAAACCAACGACATCGCAAGCGGCACGGATATAGAAGCCCGTGTGCAGAACCTGGCCGCGATCATGGAGGCCGATGGGCAGATCATTGGCACCGCTATTGCCCCAATCTTTCACTGGCCGCAAACGCACACCAATTTCTTTCTGTTTCGCTGCTTTGTGAGCCCACCGCATCGCCGCACAGGCATTGCAACCGCGTTGTTCAACGCAGTGTATGCGCATCTGCACGGCTGGGCAGATGACAATAGGGCAACACCCGTTGAGGGGCTGTTGTTCTTCGCCGATGTGGCGGAGCTTCAACACAAAAACAGCCAACGCATGTGGGCGCAATCCGGTCTTTCCCATGCGGGCTACCGCGAAAACGGCACGCCGGTTTATGCGCGCTGGTTCCTCCGCCCGGCCCCAACGAACCTGCCATCGCCTGAAATAGAAATTCGCAATATCTGGCAAAATGTATCTCACCAAGACGGTGATGCAATTGCTGATATGTGGCGGCGCTTCAATGCATTGCCGCAAGGTGAGGACCCCCAGCAACGGTTGAAACATGCAGCCTGTGCGGCCTTTCTTGGCGACAGGGCCGTGGGCGTTTTAACAGTTGGCCAAGACTATCTACCTTTGGTGAAAGCAAAGGTGCTGCTTATCCGCGTCTTTGTCGCCGATGAGCAGCGCAGCCAAAAATTGCCACGCGCGCTAAGCACCCAAGCGCGTCCCATCCTGCATGAATGGATCCGCAATAACCCACAAACCGGATTGGAGGGTATTGCCTCTACAATTCAAGCACCCGCTTGGCAAAACAGGCCAGATCTGGTTCGCCCAACCGATAATACCGAACTGACCCGCATTGGCTTCACCCCAAAGGGATATCCGCTTCGTTTGGCCTGGTCTTATCCGGATAACATGCCCAATGCCTGAAACGCTTTATCCACCAACACCTGCCAATGCCAGCGAACGGGAAAATGCGTTGCGGTTGCTACATCAGCATCTGCCAGACGCACCGCTTGACCAACTTACACCTATTTGCTGGGTGAGAGATCGCGCCGTTCTGGCCGTTCACATAGGGCAGGTACCAAACCTCAAAGCGCGTATGGCCGCGATATATATCACACCTACTGATACTCCAGATATCCGCATCGGCTTAATCAATCAAGCCGCGCAATTATTAGAGGAGACTTTAGGCAGCGACCCTCAAAATCCGATCCACGGATTGGTCCTGCATGACGCCTCCCCGCTACCCCAGCCAGCCACGACCCCTGAAACCGAGTTCCGCATCTTTGGCTTCACACAAGCGGGCCATGCGCTGCGGGTTCGCTGGTTTGCTCACCCGGACGCGATGAAACCGCCACCAATGCTGGGCCAGATGATACCCGTTTGGGGGCGCGCCAATCCTAAGGCGACAGCCGCTGCCATAAAAATGTGGGAAGCAGAAAACGCTCTACCCACCAGGGCAAGGGCGCAGGATCGCGCGCAAGATCTGGTTTGCGTTGCCATGCAGCACGATACTGCCGTCGGGGCAGCCACCATGTATCTGGACCGCGTGGAACAGTTGCGCGCTCGCATGGCGATATTGCGAATATTTGTGGCCGACCCTGCGCGCGGCGCGATGTTGAAAAGCCATCTATGTTTGGATGCGTTCCATATCGCCGAAGAATGGGGCGAGCAAAACCCGCAGGAAGGCGTAAAAGGCATGGTGATGGTCATGGAAAATGCGCGCGCACAAGCCCGCTACCAAGACATGCCGCGCCCCACCCGGACCGTACGCGCCGAACGCATTGGATTTGATGCCAATGGGCGGATCATCACGATCAAGTGGTTTAAAGGCGCGGTTATCGACGGAACCTAAGGCTGCACGCCCACCATCATGTAGTTCACGGCAACGTCACGCGGATTGAGCGCAAAGCTGTCTTTCAGCGGATTGTAGGTCACACCGGTTTGATCCGTGATGCGCAAGCCCGCGGCAATCAACATACGCTCAAGCTCTGGCGGGGTGATAAATTTGCTCCATGTATGGGTACCCACCGGCAACCAGCGCAACACATATTCTGCCCCAAACTTCGCCATAAGCAGGCTGCGCGGCGTGCGATTGAGTGTGGCACAGATCATCAAGCCACCGGGCTTAACCATTTGGGCGCAGTCGCGCAAAAAACGTCTTGGGCTGGCGACATGCTCCACCACTTCCATATTCAGCACCACATCAAAGCGCTCACCGGCTTCGTGCAGTGCCTCTGCGGTTGTGGCGCGATAATCAATTGCCACGCCCTGTTCTTGCGCATGGACAGACGCCGTCTTGATATTCTGTTCCGAGGCGTCCGCACCCATAACCTCAAAACCCAAGCGGCTCATCGGCTCTGCCAGCAATCCACCACCGCAACCAATATCCAACAGCCGCAACCCTGCAAACGGTTGCTGGGCCACATCATCCAGTCCGAAGTGCCCCAATACGGTTTCACGGATAAAGCCAATACGCACCGGGTTGAACTTGTGCAGCGGGGCAAATTTGCCCGTTGGGTTCCACCAATCTGCCGCCATGGCCGAAAAACGAGCGACTTCTTCCTTATCAATAGAACTGACTGACATGTTGTGCTCCAAACTGCGGCGCATTCCCGCAATTGACCCATAGGCTCTCTTTCTTCTCTATAGCGCGAAGTTATGGGGCCTGTCATGTGGCGGGTCAGCGCAAACAACAGGAATGAGTGGCGACGATGGCACGTATCGCGATGAAATTTGGGGGCACCTCTGTGGGCGATCTTGATCGTATCCGCAATGTCGCCACGCGCGTGAAGGCCGAAGTGGACCAAGGCAATGAGGTGGCAGTCGTCGTTTCCGCGATGTCGGGCGAAACCAACCGACTGGTTGATTTGGCCAAGGGCATATCGCCCCTGCATGATGCGCGCGAATACGACACGATTGTTGCCGCCGGTGAACAAGTATCCGTCGGCCTGCTTGCCATGGCTTTGCAGGAAATCGGTGTGCCCGCCCGCTCATGGCTTGGGTGGCAACTGCCCATCCACACCTCTGATGTTCATGCCTCCGCGCGGATACTTGATATCGAAACCGAGGCGATTGAAGCCAAATTTGCCGAAGGCATTAAGGTTGCTGTCGTGGCTGGCTTTCAAGGTGTCGGGCCAGATGGCCGCGTGACCACATTGGGTCGCGGCGGGTCCGATACCAGTGCTGTGGCCGTGGCCGCGGCCATCAAAGCAGAGCGCTGCGATATCTACACCGATGTGGACGGGGTTTACACCACCGACCCGCGCATGGTGCCTGCCGCGCGCAAGCTCAATCAAATCACCTATGAAGAAATGCTGGAAATGGCCTCGCAAGGGGCCAAGGTTCTGCAAACCCGGTCGGTAGAACTTGCTATGGCGCATAATGTGCGCCTTCAGGTACTGTCCAGTTTTGAAGATAAGCCCGGCACCCTTGTGTGCGATGAGGAAGAGATCATGGAACAGGAAATCGTCTCCGGTATTGCCTATTCACGCGATGAAGCCAAAATCACCTTGGTAAAAGTGGCCGACAAGCCCGGCGTGGCAGCAAGTGTGTTTGGACCTTTGGCCGATGCGGCTGTAAATGTAGATATGATTGTCCAAAACGTGTCAGAGGATGGAAAGTCCACCGACATGACCTTTACTGTGCCGCGCGCCGACCTTGATCGTGCGCGCCAGGTTATTGAAAGCGCCAGAAACGACATTGCCTATGAAGACCTGTTGGCGGCTGGCAATGTCTCCAAAATTTCAGTGATCGGCGTGGGTATGCGCAGCCATGCGGGCGTAGCGCTCACCATGTTCCGTACGCTGGCGGAAAAAGGCATCAACATTGAAGTGATCTCAACATCCGAGATCAAAATCTCTGTCTTGGTGGAAGAAGAATACACCGAATTGGCTGTACGCGCCTTGCACACTGCTTACGGTCTTGATTCTGAGTAATCGCCCATTCTAACCCTTTTCGGCCCCTTGCATAAAGGGGGTGCGATAGGCCATGGTCCGCCCAAATTCCGCGAAAACCGCGAATTTCTTGGGCAGAGGTCTGTGTATACGAATGGATAAATCGGCAACGATGCGATCACGCGATTTACTGCGCCAATTGCGGACCATCATGGCGATGGAGGCAAGCGCCGAAGCACGCCTGCAAGAAACAGTGAAAAGCATCGCAGAAGCAATGCGCACGGATGTTTGCTCTGTATATCTGATGTATGCCACCAATCGTCTGGAGTTGTTCGCCACGCGCGGGCTCAGCCCCGATGCTGTGCACAAAACGCGCCTGCGCGTAGGCCAAGGCTTGATCGGTGATATAGCCGCCAATGCCCGCCCGCTTTCCACCGCCAATGCTGAAAGCCATCCTAGCTTTGCCTATCGCCCCGAAACGGGTGAAGACGCCTTTACCTCCTTGATGGGGGTGCCAATTTTGCGCAACGGCAAAGTGCTGGGGGTGGTTGCAGTCCAAAATGCCCTTGAGCGTACTTTTGAAGAAGAAGAGATCGAAGCACTGGAAACAGTGGCCATGGTACTGGCTGAATTGATCAGCACCGGCGAACTCATTGCCCATAAAGGGGCACAACAGGGCGCAGAAAAAGGCGACGCTGTTAGAAGTTTCGAGGTGACCGGGCTGGCCGACGGTGTTGCCATCGGGCACGCCATTTTGCATGAGCCCCGCATCATCGTGACGAATATCGTGTCAGATGATCCAGAATTAGAGGCCGAGCGCTTGCGCCTAGCCCTTGCCGATCTCCGCGATGGCATTGATCGCATGTTGGAACAGGGTGATGTCTCGCTTTCAGGCGAACACCGCGAGGTGCTGGAAGCCTATCGCATGTTCGCCCATGATCGCGGCTGGACCCAAAAAATGATGGAGGCCGTACACTCCGGCCTAACCGCCGAAGGGGCCGTTGAAAAGGTGCAGGCAGAAAACCGGGCTCGGCTGCAACATCAATCCGACGCCTATCTGCGCGAACGTCTGCACGATCTTGATGATCTCGCGCATCGCCTGCTGCGCCATTTAGCGGGTGAAACCAGTTCTGCGGCCGGGGCAGAATTGCCAGACGATGCAATTGTTTTTGCGCGTACTATGGGACCGGCAGAACTGCTGGATTATGATCGCACAAAGTTGCGCGCGGTTGTCGTTGAAGAAGGCTCTCCCACCAGCCATGTCGCCATTATTGCGCGCGCACTGGACATTCCGATGGTGGGCCGCGCAGAAGGCGCCCTGAATGCGGTAGAAATCGGTGACCGCATTATTGTAGATGCCGATACTGGGCATTTACATATTCGCCCTGCCGAAGATGTCGCAACCGCCTATAGCGAAACTGTTCGCGCAATGGAGGAACGCCGCGCCGGATATCGTGCCCATAGAGACGAACCGGCAATCACGAAAGATGGTACGCGTATCCGGCTGAATATGAATGCGGGTCTATTGCTTGATCTGCCGGGCCTGGAGGCGACAGGTGCAGATGGCATTGGGCTGTTCCGCACGGAATTGCAATTCATGGTCGCATCGCAGCTTCCCAGACTTCAAACACAGGTTGATCTTTATAGGCAAGTGATAGAGGCCGCAGGCGACAAGCCGGTCATCTTCCGCACCATTGATGTTGGCGGCGACAAAGTACTGCCCTATTTAAGCGCCGGGCCGGAAGAAAACCCCGCCTTGGGCTGGCGCGCTATCCGCGTGGCATTGGACCGCCCGGCACTACTCAAAATTCAGATCCGTGCCCTGCTTGAGGCCGCCGGGGAACATCCCTTATCTGTTATGTTTCCAATGATTGCCGACGTGTCTGAGTTCAAGGCAGCGCGCGCAATTGTAGATCAGGAAATCGCGCGCAGAGAAAACAAAGGGCACGCCCTGCCAAGCGAAATCAAAATCGGCACCATGTTGGAAGTGCCCTCCCTCGCATGGCAGCTAAATGTTTTGATGCCCATGGTGGATTTCATCTCGGTTGGCTCCAATGACCTGATGCAATTCTTCTTCGCCTCCGACCGCGGCAACCCCAAATTGGCCAATCGCTACGATTTGCTGTCACCTTCGGTGCTGTCATTCCTCAACTTTCTGGTGCGCGCCGCCCATGCACACGATGTGCCGCTGTCCCTGTGTGGAGAAATGGCTGGCCATCCGCTCGAGGCGCTTGCGCTGATCGGCATAGGGTTTCGACAAATTTCAATGCCGGCTGCCGCTATCCCTCCCGTTAAGGAAATGGTGCGTTCTGTTGATTTGGACAACCTTGAGGCGTTTATGGTGACCCTTCTGGATATGCCTGATCATTCTGTGCGGGGAAACTTGGAAAGTTTTGCGAAAGACCATGGAATCGCCACCTGATCCATTGCGCCTAATGCAGAATTCTGATTAAGTGTGGCTATGGAGTCACAGATGATTCCATCCAATCACCGAGAACGTAGCGGGTGTATGCGTAGTGGGAGAAAAGCGGCTTTTTCGGTCGGTATTTTGATTTTTCTCGCATTATTTGGTGGTTGTAAGGGTCAATAATCAGAGTTCGGCCGCCATAGGTGTGCTCAAACTCACTAGGGTTCAGGAACGTTGGGATGACCACGTTTGATGCGAATGCCGGAAACAACACCGGCCCTTCTGCTGACGCGCAGACCACACACCTCAAGCCCGATTCCGTCAACACCACATCTGCCCCCACATTGCGCCTGAAAAACATTGCGCGCGGCTCTGGTCGCCCGCTTGCCAGTGTCGTGAAACCATTGCCAGAAGACAGCGACGTGCAACCCGCTGCACACCATTTAGGCGTCCAGTTCCGCACGACCCGCGAAGCCCAGGAAAAAACTCTGGATCAAGCCGCCCGGGCTGTTTTGATCTCGCGGCGGCAGGTCGAGGCCCTGGAAAACGGTCATTGGCACTTATTGCCTGAGCCTGTGTATGTCACCGGTGCCATTAAGCGCTATGCAAATTGGCTTGGCCTGAACGCCAACCAAGCGGTTGCTGATTATCGCGCACAAGCACAGCCGGCAGAACCTACCATTTTTGCGCTGCCTGAAGCGGTCACAAAAGAAAAAACCGGCTTCGCCCGGTTCGCCATGGCGGCCAGCCTGGTCGCCATGGTCGGTCTTGGTTATGGCGTATGGTCTGTTTCCACCGATACGGCCCGGCAATGGGCTGAAACAACACCGCCCGTACCCGACAGGTTGGCCACATTGGTCGAGCAATTGCCGCAAGAAAACAACGCCTATTCAAGTGGTGTGGATGAGGCAAATGCCGCCATCCAACCCGAAATTCCCTATGCCGCCACGTCTATTCCCAGCCCTCAGCCGCAAGTTTCACCACAAGTTTCGAGGCTTGATCACACCTTCTCTACGCCAAGTGTGGCAGCAATCGCCGCCGACGGGGCTGTTGCCCGTGTTGTGTTAAGAGCACGCGAAGACAGTTGGATCCAGATTGAAGGCGATGATGCGGAACTCATTGTCACACGGGTTTTGCGTGCTGGCGAAGAATATGCGGTCCCGGCCCGCGATGATCTGATCATGATTACCGGCAATGCCGGCGGCATAGAGGTGCTGCTGGATGGAAAATCTTTGGGGCTATTGGGCAAACGCGGCGACATTCGGCGTGACGTTTCCCTTTCTGCTGATGCCCTGGCCAGCGAAAAAGCGGCCAAAGCGCAAAGATAGCCCCAAACCGGCCTGCGTTTCCGCGGCGATGAGCCCCTTTCCCATTATCATCAAACAGGCTAGATAAGGTGAAAGCCGCGCAACCTAACCCGCGCGAAGGAAGGCACACTATGAGCGTTCGGCCCTATCGTGATATTCACCGCCGCCCCTCTCGACAAATCATGGTCGGGAATGTGCCTGTTGGTGGCGATGCCCCCATCACCGTTCAATCCATGACCAACACGATTACCGGCGACGCCAAGGCAACCATTGCGCAAATACGCCAGCTTGAAGAAGCCGGTGCCGATATTGTGCGTGTTTCCTGCCCGGATGAAGACGCCACCAAAGCCCTGCCGGAAATCGTCAAAGCCGTGAATGTGCCCATCGTGGCCGACATTCACTTCCACTATAAGCGCGCAATCGAAGCCGCCGAAGGTGGCGCCGCCTGCCTGCGCATCAATCCCGGCAATATTGGCAATGCCGCCCGTGTCCGCGAAGTAGTGCAAGCCGCGAAAGATCATGGCTGTTCCATGCGGATCGGCGTGAACGCAGGCTCCCTCGAAAAACATTTGTTGGAACGCTATGGCGAGCCCTGCCCAGAAGCGATGGTGGAAAGCGGCCTCGAACATGCCCGCATTCTGGAAGACCACGATTTTCGCGAATTCAAAATTTCTGTCAAAGCATCAGATGTTTTTCTGGCTTGCGCAGCGTATCAAGGCTTGGCTGATGCGTGCGATTATCCTTTGCATATCGGTGTGACCGAGGCAGGCGGCCTGCGCTCCGGCACGGTAAAATCAGCAATTGGCTTGGGCTCACTCCTATGGGCCGGTATAGGCGACACGCTGCGCGTCTCCCTTTCGGCTGATCCAGTAGAAGAAATTCACGCCGGCTTTGAAATTTTGAAATCGCTTGGCTTGCGCCACCGCGGCGTCAACATCATCTCCTGCCCGTCCTGCGCGCGCCAGGCTTTCCCCGTCATTGACACGGTCGCGGCTCTGGAAGAACGCTTGGCGCATATCGCAACCCCCATGACATTATCTATCATTGGCTGCGTCGTGAACGGCCCGGGCGAGGCGCGCGAGACCGATATTGGTTTAACCGGCGGTGGCAAAGGCAATCATATGGTCTATTTGTCCGGCGTAACCGATCACAAAATCACAACGCCCGATATGATCGACCATATCGTCGAGCTGGTGGAAGAAAAAGCAAAAGAACTGGAAGCCGAAAGCGCCGACGCTGCTGCTTAGCGAGCATATTTGGAATATCAGCCGTGTATTCACATCATGAATGCACGGCCTTTTTGTAGGTTTAGAGAACGATGGATCAGGAACAACTTAAACGCATTCAAGAACGGTTTGACGCCCTTGAGACTGAAATGTCCGCAGGCAATGTCGATACCGATCGACTGATAGAGCTGTCGAAAGAACACGCCGATCTCAAACCTGTTGCCGATATGGCAGCAGCGTTGTTGACTTCCCATCAAGAACTCCAAGACTTGACGGAACTGGCCGCTGGCGATGATGCCGAAATGGCTGAAATGGCGGAAATGGAAAAGGCCGAATTGGCCGAAAAAATTCCCGTCTATGAACATAAGCTAAAACTGTTACTGCTGCCAAAAGATGCCGCGGACGCAAAAGGGGCCATTTTGGAGGTACGCGCAGGCACTGGCGGCGATGAAGCGGCATTGTTCGCGGGTGATCTTCTGCGCATGTATGAGCGCTATGCGGCGCTGAACAAATGGAAAGTTGAAGTGATTAGCGGGTCAGCCTCGGAGGTAGGCGGCTATAAGGAAGTTGCGGCCGAAATCTCGGGGGCAAATGTGTTTGCGCGCCTTAAATTTGAATCCGGTGTTCATCGGGTACAGCGCGTACCCGAAACAGAATCCGGTGGCCGTATTCACACATCCGCTGCAACGGTTGCGGTGCTGCCTCAGGTAGAGGAAGTGGATATTGAAATCAACGAAAGCGATTTGCGGATCGACACCTATCGTGCTTCCGGCTCGGGCGGGCAACATGTGAACACAACCGATAGCGCCGTACGCATCACGCACATACCCACCGGCACTGTTGTTACTCAGCAAGACGAATCTTCCCAACATAAAAACAAGGCCAAGGCCATGAAGATTCTACGCGCCCGCATCTATGAGGAAGAACGCCGCCGCAAAGAAGAAGAACGCGCCGCCGACCGCAAATCGCAGGTTGGATCCGGCGACCGCTCAGAACGCATTCGCACCTATAATTTCCCGCAAGGCCGAGTGACCGATCATCGTATCAACCTGACGCTCTATAAGCTGGACAAAGTGCTGACCGGCGAAGCGCTGGACGAAGTGATTGACCCCATGATCGCAGAAACCCAAACCCGTGCCCTTGCCGCCATGGACGAGGTCGAGGATTGAGCGATCCTAAACAAAACTGGCGCCATATCCTGATACGTGCAACCCGGCAGCTTGCGGCAGCCGGCATTGCCGCACCAGAATACGATGCGCGCGCATTATTGGCACATCATTTAAAAAAGCCGCTCAACACCCTGCACATACATTTGGATCAGCCGGTCACGGACGACGCGTTGTTTGAAGCACTCATAGCACGCCGTGCAGCCCGCGAACCATTGGCGCATATCACTGGATATCGCGGTTTTTGGTCACTCGATCTGGCCGTAACACCAGACGTTCTGGACCCAAGGCCCGACACAGAAACCCTGATTGAGGCGGTATTAAAAACCATATCTGACCGCCGGGTTCCCTTACGGATACTCGATATCGGAACCGGCAGCGGCGCTGTCATACTTGCGCTGCTCAGCGAATTGCCCCACGCCACCGCCATCGCCACCGACATATCAGACGCCGCTTTGGCGACCGCTCAACAAAATGCTGCGGCAAACGGCTTGGCCACGCGTGTCACCTTCCAGCAAACCAGTTGGGCGCAAGGCATTGAAGAGCCGTTTGACATAATTGTATCCAATCCGCCCTATATCCGCACAAACATCATCGCCACGCTTGATCCGGAAGTTCAAGAACACGAGCCTCACCTTGCCCTTGATGGGGGCAGTGACGGTTTAGCAGCCTACAAGGACATATTGGCAGGCCTGCCTACACTGCGGCCCCATGGTGCAATTATCGCTTTTGAGATCGGGTTTGATCAGGCCGATGAGGTTCAACACCTTATGGAAAAAGCCCACATAACCGACATTTCAATCACGCGTGATTTTGGTGGCAATGAGCGCGTAATTATGGGCCGATATCCTTAAGAAATTCCCCCAAAATGTCGCAAAAAAGGGGCTTGGCGACCTGCCCGCTATTGTCTAGGGTGAACCTATCAAAAGGCGCATGAACGGGCTGTTGATGCGAATTCAGGTGGCACTGCCTAAAGATGCAGAAATCCTGATCCTTTTGAAGCCAGCTTGCAAATACGTGATTATCGATCCTGCCTTTGGCCTGCTCGAAACGTTTTGGCAAGCACGCTACCTTGGATACACAACAACGGTTTCTTCATGAGACAAGGTCAAAATGGAACGAAGCGCGGACGCGGTCGCGGACGTCGCCCCAGTAATCCCGGCAATCGTAGCTACGAATCTAATGGGCCAGATGTAAAAGTGCGCGGCAACGCCGCCACTATCGTAGAAAAATACCAAACGCTGGCGCGGGATGCCAGTTCATCCGGCGACAGGGTCATGGCTGAAAATTATCTGCAACATGCAGAACATTATCAACGCCTGTTGAACAGCGCCGCTCAAGCCAATGCCGAGCGAGAGGCTGAACGGGAAAAAGAACGCGCATCCCAAGCTGCCGAAAACTCTCACGCCGACCCGGCACCCGAAACCGAAACACCGGCGCCAGAACCACGTGCTGAAGCTGAGGCTGACACGGCAGCACCTACCGAAGAACCAGCCGCAGAAGAAAAGCCCAAGCGCAAGGCACGGCGGCCTCGCAAACCCAAGGCAGAAACGACGGCAGAGCCAAAAACAGAAGCCAAAGATGATAGCGCCACTAACAGCGAAACGACAGAGGCCGCTGAGTAAGCATCACCCCACCTTCTGCCCCATGAACACCTTCCGGCGCGGCAAGATCGGAACCACGCCGTAGCTATCCAAAACATCAGTGCGAAAGCCTGATTGGCGCATCCATTGCGCGATCTGGGCGGCACCATAGATATATTGGCAATGGGTTTCGCGCGACGTTTTTCCACCACGTGTAATAACCAGCTCGCGCCTTAAAATCGGACCTGTCTGATTGGCACCAATTTCTATTTCCCAGCCATCGCCACGCGCCTGATACGATTGCGCCACAGGCACCATCGGCTCCACAATCAAATCAAACAAAATAAGGCCGTCGGGCCGCAACGCCCTATATGCCTTGTCGAACAAACGTGGCAAAGATGGCTGCGCCCGGCCAGCAGGCATGTATTGCAACACTTCGCCCACCGCACACACGGCAACAGATTTTGGAAACAAGGCTGTATGAATATTGCCAACCGAAACTTTGGCGGCAGGCGCTTGTGCCTTGGCGATACGCGCCAATGCCCGCGACCCTTCAATGCCTGAAACGCTGTAACCGGCACGCCCCAATGCGCGAGCAAGCGGCCCCGCCCCGCACCCCAAATCCAATACCGGGCCGCCACGAAACCCAGCACGTTTCAGGCGACGTATGATCCCCGGCGCAGCCTCTTCGGCTACCCTGCCATAATCAGACGCCTGAATGCGAGCAAGGTCTTCATCGTAAAAAGACATTAGACATCAAGATTGGCAACTTTAAGCGCATTTTCCTGAATGAAGGCGCGGCGTGGCTCTACATTGTCGCCCATCAGTTTGGTGAACAATTCATCTGCCGTATCCATATGTTCAACCTTCACTTGCAGCAAGGCGCGCACATTGGGATCAAGGGTGGTTTCCCACAATTGTTCCGCGTTCATTTCGCCAAGGCCCTTATAGCGCTGCAGCGCCAAGCCCTTGCGCCCAAGAGAGAATATCCGGTCCAACAATTCAGTCGGTGACGCAACCTGATACGATGTATCCTTGTACACAAAGGTTGCAGGCTTCATGTAAATTTCCTGCAACTCACTCGCCATCTGATCCAGCAAGCGTGCCTCCTTGCTGCCGATCAAGGGGGCATCAATCTCATGCTGCTCTGTTACACCGCGCAATGTGCGTTCAAATATCAGGCCACCATCTTCTGTTGGTGTGCCAACCCAGCCTCTTTCATATTCACTTGCCAGCGCATCCAACCGCTGAGCGATGTATTCCGCCGCCGATTGCGCCTGAGCATCTGCCACCAAAACATTTGGATTCAAAGCCCCGGCAATTGCGGCCTGTTCCACAATGGCTCGCGGATAACTAAGCGGCAGCGCATCCAAAACAGTGCGCGCATCACGCGCATGTGCAATCAGGGCCTTAAGGTCTTCCCCACCGCGCTGCGCCCCATCATGAAGTGTAAGCACACCATTGCTCACCGCTTCATCGATTAAAAACTCTTCCAAATGCCGTTCATCGCGCAAATAGGTTTCGGCACGCCCGCGTGAGGCCTTGTATAGTGGCGGCTGTGCAATATACAGATAGCCGCGCTCAATAATCTCGGGCATCTGGCGATAAAAGAAGGTCAGCAGCAGGGTACGGATATGCGCGCCATCCACATCCGCATCGGTCATGATAATGATGCGATGATAACGCAGTTTCTCAATATCAAAATCCTCACGACCAATCCCGGTCCCAAGCGCGGTGATCAGCGTGCCGATATGTTCGGAGTTCAACATCTTGTCAAACCGCGCGCGTTCCACATTCAGCACCTTACCGCGCAAGGGCAACACAGCCTGATTGGAACGATCGCGCGCCTGTTTAGCGCTGCCTCCCGCGCTATCACCCTCGACTAGCAGTAATTCAGATTTCGCAGGGTCTTTTTCCTGACAATCGGCCAGCTTGCCCGGCAGGTTTGTGATATCGAGCGCGCCCTTGCGGCGCGTCAGTTCCCGCGCCTTGCGTGCCGCCTCCCGCGCAGAGGCCGCCTCGACAACTTTCTGCACGATGGACTTCGCCATAGCCGGGTTTTCCGCAAACCAGGCATTTAGTTCTTCCCCCATGCAGCTTTCAACAATGGGCCGCACTTCGGATGACACCAGCTTGTCTTTCGTTTGGCTGGAGAACTTTGGGTCTGGCACCTTGACCGACAATACGCAGGTCAAGCCTTCACGGGAATCATCCCCGGTAAGGGACACTTTCGATTTTGCCGCCAAACCGGATGATTGCGCATATCCGTTCACTGCCCGCGTAAGCGCTGCGCGCAACCCCGCCAAATGTGTGCCGCCATCGCGCTGGGGAATGTTGTTGGTAAAGCACAGCACGTTTTCATGGAAACTGTCGTTCCACCACAAGGAGGCATCAACGGTCACGCCATCTTTTTCTCCATGAAACGTGATGGGCTTTTCGATCAATGGTTGCTTGGTGCGATCCAGATATTGCACAAAGGCTTCAATCCCACCTTCATAGAACAACTCCTGATGCCGTTCCTCAACGCCACGCCTGTCGCATAGCACAACCCGCACGCCCGAATTCAGGAAAGCCAGCTCACGCAACCGATGTTCCAGCGTATCGTAATTGAAATCCGTGCCTGTAAAAATTTCATCCGATGGCAGGAATGTAATTTCCGTGCCCGTTTGGTCGCCAGCATCACCTGTTACTGCCAGAGGAGCAACAGGCTCTCCCATCGCGAAATCCATCTCATGCATTTTTCCATCACGCCAAACGCGCAAATGCAAATTCTTGGAAAGCGCATTCACAACTGACACACCCACGCCATGCAGCCCGCCGGAAACCTTGTAGGAATTTTGATCAAATTTCCCACCCGCATGAAGCTGGGTCATAATCACTTCCGCAGCAGAAACCCCTTCTTCTGTATGCATCTGGGTTGGAATACCGCGGCCATTGTCCCGCACCGTAACCGACCCATCGGCGTTAAGGAACACCTCCGTAAGATCACAATGTCCAGCCAACGCCTCATCAATCGCGTTATCCACCACCTCGTAAACCATGTGATGCAGACCGGAACCATCATCGGTGTCACCGATATACATACCGGGCCGTTTGCGCACCGCATCAAGGCCCTTCAGAACCTTGATTGAATCTGCACCATATTCTTCTTGGGCGGGGTCAATGGGCTTATCGCTCATGAGCTTTCATCCAGTGTAAGGGTTGAATTTGACACCCGGAAGAACCGGGCAGCGCCTTGCAGGCTGCTAAATAGTGTTTTGTCTGTTCCCGTCACGAAGCATTGTACGCCCAAGGCACCAAGGCCAGCAAACAAGGCCGCGCGACGATCCTGATCCAGATGGGCAGCCACCTCGTCCAGCAACAAAATCGGATTGGTTCCGGTTTCTTGTGCAACAATCCGTGCTTGGGCAAGCACCAGAGCACACAACAACAGCTTTTGTTCGCCTGTGGAACACAAAGCAGCCGGCATTTCTTTTGCCAGATGGGTCACACCAAAATCTGTTGTATGTGGGCCAAAGCCGGTGCGCCCCGTTTCTGCATCACGGTTGCGACGTGCCGCAAGTTCTGCGCTGCACATATCCTCAACATCAATTGCTGCCTGACCGGGCAAGGCTTGTTCCACAGCACCATCCAACGACAAGGCGGCGGCGGGAAAGTGATCGGCACCTTGTGTCATGGCCTGTGCAAGACGCGCCACCCCGTCCAACCGAGCCGCCGCAATAGCGACAGCGCGTTCCGCCATTTGCGCCTCAAGCGCGGATAGCCATGTCGGGTCTGCACCGCCTTCTTTCAACAGCCGCGCACGATCCCGCATAGCCCGTTCATAGGCAGAAACACGCGCCGCATGGTCAGGGTCGAACGCCTGAATAAGCCGGTCCAAAAATCGCCGACGCCCGCCGGGGCTTTCCGTGAACAATCTGTCTTGCGCTGGCGTAAGCCATATCAACCGCAATAAGGATGAAATCGCCGCCGCCCCGCCTTGGCGTTCCCCGTTCAATCGCATTTGCCGTCGCTCGCCCGCCGCTGCATTGGCAGGTTGCCCTGAAGCCACCTTATGCGTACCATCCGCAGTGGTCATCTCCGCTACCACTGCCCAGCCACCGGCACCTTTATGCCGTGCCAAATCGGCATGGGCCGCGCCGCGCAGGCCGCGCCCGGGGGCAAGGCAAGACAATGCCTCTAGTATATTGGTTTTGCCCGCACCATTTTCGCCATAAAGCACAACAGGCAACGCCGCCGTCCTCATTTCCAAATCGTGATAGGATCGAAAATCGGTCAAGATTAACCGATCAATCCGGCACCGCCCATGGCTTGCCGGGAAGGTTGAAAAATCGGCACTATCCAGTCTATTGATGGAAGGGGCTGCCACCATCACACGCGCATTGGCATCAGCACATAAAGTGCTGCCTGATCTGCTGCGTCGCGCACGATTGTGGGGGCGTTTGAATCGCCCAATATAAACTCGGCATTATCCCCGCTAATTTGCCCGGTAATATCCAGCAAATATTTGGCGTTAAAGCCAATCTCCAAAGGCTCTGACTCAAACTCGGCGGCAACTTCCTCAACGGCAGATCCCGCATCGGGGCTGTTCGCCGAAAGCTCGACCAAGCCTTCCGAAATTTTCAGCTTCACGGCCCGGCTTTTTTCCGTGGAGATAGTAGAAACGCGGTCTACCGCCGCCGCGAACAAATCGCCCGACACGACCAAAGATCGGTCATTGCCCTTGGGGATCACGCGCTCGTAATCAGGGAAAGTGCCATCAATCAATTTGGAGGTTAGCGTAACGGAGCCCACCGTGAAGCGAATTTTGGTTTCCGACAATGCAATCGTCACGCTGCCAGTTACCTCATCCAGCAATTTGCGAATTTCTGCCACCGTTTTGCGTGGCACGATTACCCCGGGCATATTGGCTGCCCCATCGGGCAATTCGCACTGTGCCTGTGCCAAACGATGACCATCTGTGGCCACCGCCCGCAACACCGGCGTGCCGCCTTCATCTGCGGCATGAAGATAAATACCGTTCAGGTAATAGCGCGTTTCTTCGGTTGAGATGGCAAAGCGCGTGCGATCGATCAGTCGCTTCAATTCATCTGCGCTAACATCAAAGGTATTTGGCAAATCGCCATCTGCCATAACGGGAAAATCATCCTTCGGCAGCGATGACAACGCAAATTGCGAACGCCCGGCCCGCAGCGCAATACGGCCATCGGTGGTGGTGCTGTCAAATTCGATATCAGCACCATCGGGCAATTTGCGCACAATGTCGTACAAGGTGTGTGCCGGGGCGGTAATGGCCCCATCTTGCCCGGCTGAGGCTTCGGCTGTTTCGATAACCGCTATTTCAAGATCCGTCGCGGTAAGGTGCAACGCATTGTTCGCTGTTTCGATCAGAACGTTCGACAAAATAGGAATTGTGTTGCGCCGCTCCACCACGCTTTGCACATGCGCCAAGGCTTTCAGCAGCGCGTTGCGTTCAATCGTGAATTTCATGCTTTGATCCCCATCTCTTCGACGTCTTATGGCTGTTTCCGCAGGCAGGGATGGTGGCTATTTTGGTGATTCGTACCGCCCCCGCAAAAGGTCGTTCACTATAGCGAATTCACCCCAAAATCCCAACAGATTCGCACCGAACCAACGCACTTTCAGCCCATAAAATCCTTGGCTGAATATTGCCGCCCAATCGGGTTTTGCCGGTAGGAAAGCGCCTCCCCTACATGCACCCGGCGCACATTGTCTGCGCCATCCAGATCAGCTACCGTTCGGGCCACCCGCAACACTCGATAATAGCCCCGAGCTGTCAATCGCATCGTGGTGGCTGCCTGTTCCAATAGCGACATGCCATCTTCATCCGGCGTAGCAACGGCCTCCAGCGCCGGCCCATCCACCTGAGAATTTGATGAAATACCCTGCCCGTCATAGCGTTGTTGCTGGCGTTCTCGTGCCGCCGCAATCCGAGCGGCAACTGTTGCACTGCTTTCCGGCTCGTCCCTGAACCGCGCCAAGGCGGCAGGTGGCACAGGCGGCACCTCTACATGAATATCAATCCGATCCATTAACGGCCCAGAGAGCTTCTTCAAATAATCTTCCGCACAGCGCGGGGCGCGCGAACACGCCATTTGCGCATCCCCCAAATGCCCGCAACGGCAAGGGTTCATTGCCGCTATCAGCTGAAAACGGGCCGGAAAAGTAACATGGCGATTGGCCCTAGCGACCACGGCCTCTCCTGTTTCCAACGGCTGGCGTAAACTATCCAGTACCTGACGTGAAAATTCCGGCAATTCATCCAAAAACAATACGCCGCCATGGGCCAGTGACACCTCACCGGGTTTGACCTTCAAGCCACCCCCAATAAGCGCCGCCATAGAGGCAGAGTGATGCGGTGTGCGAAACGGGCGCGCACGCCCCACGCTTTCCACCCCGCCCTCGCCGGCCAAGGAACGTATAATGCCCACCTCCAGCATTTCAGTTGCCGCAAGCGGCGGCAATAATCCCGGCAAACGCGCGGCCAGCATAGACTTACCAGACCCCGGCGGGCCAACCATCGCCATATTGTGACCACCCGCAGCGGCAACCTCCATCGCGCGCTTGGCCCCCTCTTGCCCCTTAATGTCGGCCAAATCCGGTCCCCCAACCGGGCTTTCAGCGAAGCGCGCAGGCGGCGGCACCAAAATGCGTTCACCTTTCAAATGATCCAGCAAAGCGGGCAATGTCGGTGGTGCAATCAAATCAAACTCAGCGCCTGCAAAGGCCGCTTCAGGGCCATTTGCGGCCGGGCAGATCAACCCCATATCTTGCTCCACCGCCAGCATGGCCGCCGCCAATACACCGGAAACGGGGGTGATTGTGCCATCCAGTGACAATTCACCCAGCGCACAATAGCGATCAAGTTCTGCCTGCGGCGCCAGCCCGATAGCCGCCATCAGCGCCAAGATGATGGGCAGATCAAAATGGCTGCCTTCCTTCGGCAAATCAGCCGGGGCAAGATTAATGGTGATACGCTTGGCGGGCAGAGCAACACCAAGAGCAGATAAAGCCGCCCGCACCCGTTCCTTGGCTTCCATAACCGCCTTATCAGGTAGGCCCACAACCGCAAAGGATGGCAAGCCAGACGCGATCTGCACCTGCACTTCAACCTTGCGCGCCCGCACCCCCTCAAAAGCAACGGTGTTGACGCGAATGCTCATAATTTAGCGGGCTTTAGCCTTCAACGGAATCAGGCAGCGGCTCCCGAGCGAGGCCATGCCGTGAGGGCGCACGCCCTTCAAGATTGTTGCGCCGACGGTCCGCAAGAGATGTCACCTGCGCAGTCTTGATACCAATAGCCTGCTCAACCCCCATATGGGCTTTCAGGAACGCGCCAATTTCATTCACCGCAGTGCGTGCCTCGGGAATAAGCGGCGTCAAAACCTGCCAAACATGAGGCACACCTTGATAGACACGTAACTTCACGTCCACACCGGCTTCACGGAAATTGTGCGCCAGCCTACGCGCATCATCCAACAGAATTTCGGTCGACCCAACTTGGATGAGGGTCGGCGGCATACCTGTGGCATCTGCATAAAGCGGCGAGGCATAGGGGTCGTAAGGGTCTGCACCCTGCAAATACATATCAACCGCGCGCGGAATAGCACCGGGATCAAACATCGGATCACGGCGCGCATTGGTGCGCATGGAAGGGCCTGTAACGGCCAGATCGGTCCACGGGGAAAGGCCCACAGCGCAGGATGGCAAAGGCACGCCTTCATCACGTAGCTTCGCCATGGTGGCAAAGGTCAAGCCGCCCCCGGCACTGTCACCGGCCATGGCGATCGAGCCCGGGTCAAAGCCCTGTGCCAGCAACCAGTTGTAAACCGCATATGCATCTTCAACAGCGGCGGGATAAGGATGTTCCGGCGCCAAACGATAATTCACGCACAGTACACGGCAACCCGCCTTGGCCGCCAGCCGCCACACCAAATTGCGATGGGTGTCTGGCGAGCCGAAGAAATAAGCCCCGCCATGCAAATAAACCAGCACTTTGCTTTTGTCGGACTTGGGGAGGCGCACCCATTCTGCATCCACGCCACCGGCATCCACATGGCGAATATCCACGAAGGAAGGTGTGCGTGCATAGCGCGCGATCAAATCATCAATCACAGGCCGTGCACCTGCGATACCCAAATCGGCAGGCACAGCGCGGTTCTTAAAAAGCCCCATCACCGCAGGGCTTTTGATCGATCCACGAATCAGGCTGTTTAGTAGAAAACTTTGCAGGCTCATAAAAATGACGCTCCAGTCAGGATTTGGCGCATACTAGCCTACCTGGCGCAAGGTGCGCAATCCTTGTTTTGCACTGCACAAACCAAATATAGGGGGTTGGGGGAATTTCACCCATATATATGGACAGTATATACCATTAACTTCGCTTCGCACACATATCCGCATCTTCGACATACATCCCGCGCAAAGTTAGACGGCCAGCAAAAAGCTATGCTAGTGTCCGCGCCATGAGTGACCCGACAAGCCCCACCAAGGAAGAACGTATGCGCGCCGACGAAGAACGCGCAAAAGCCGAAGCTGAGGCGCGCCGCGCCGCCTATGACAAGGCTGCCGCCGCCGTTGAGGGCGAAGATGGCGGCCCAAAACGGCTGGAACCCACGCGTTTCGGGGATTGGGAAAAGAAGGGAATTGTCTCGGATTTTTGAGATTTCTCACATATGAAACGCCCCATACCCAACAAACGCGCCCGGCGCATTGCGCTGAATTTGGCCGGTTTGACGGAAAATCCCACCCGGCCCTTCGGCAAAAAAAGGCTAGTTGAAACTGTCAATAACTTAGGTTTTGTTCAGGTTGATACAATTTCGGCGGTCGCGCGGGCACATCACCACATCTTATTCACCCGCGCGCACAATTATCATCCCGACCACCTGCGACACGCGCTCGAAAAAGAACGCACCCTGTTCGAAGATTGGTCGCATGATGCCGCCGTCATCCCAACGCATTTTCGGCCCTATTGGGCGACCCGTTTTCAGCGTTATGCGGCGCGGGTTGAAAACACCCCGCGCTGGCTGAAACGGTTTGGCGATGATCGCGACGCGCTGCTGCAACAGGTTCTGCAAAAAGTAGAGGCGCAAGGCCCCCTATCAGCGGCAGATCTAAAATCGAAGGACACACCCAAACGCAAGGGCGACGGTTGGTGGGACTGGGCACCGGAAAAAACTGCGCTGGACTATCTGTGGCGCACGGGCACGTTGGCGGTCACCCGCCGCGATGGCTTTGGCAAAGTCTACGACCTTGCCCACCGCGTTATCCCGCTCGAACACCAAGCCCTGCACGCCGCGGATGATTGCCTTGACTGGTCTGCGCGGGAGGCGTTGAAACGGCTGGGCTTTGCCACCCCAAAACAAATTGCCCATTTTTTTCTGCATATCTCCATCGCTGAGGCGCGCGCATGGGCGCAGGAAAACGCCGAAGAGATTGAGCTGACAGGCGCAGACGGCACCCGCAAAACATTTTATGCCCTGCCCGAAACCCTTGCCACCCGTTTGAAAGCGGCGCCAAAGGTCGCGCGCATTATCAGCCCATTCGACCCCTTGATCCATGATCGTGAGCGCACGGCGTTTCTGTTTGGCTTTGAATACCGCATTGAAGTGTTTGTGCCCGCAGCCAAACGCAAATATGGCTACTTCACCTGCCCCATTCTTGTGGGGGATGAGCTTGTGGGCCGCATAGACCTGAAGGCGCACCGCACCCATGCCGAACCGCATTTGGCGGTAAACGGCCTGTGGTTCGAAAACGGCCAAGACACCAGGGAAAACCGCGTGCAAATAGATGAGGCATTACACCGCCTAGAGCCCTTTAGCCTAATTGCGCTATAGAGCCGCCAAGAGAGTGCAAAGCACCGATTAAAAGTGGGTCCACCCCAAACCATTTTCTGATAGAATCAGAATATTAATTTGGGGGCTATAATGATGAAAAATTCTGCTTTTATTCGGGCGGGCCTTGCTGCTTGTCTAATTGGCACGGCTACTTTCGCGACCGCGCAAGAAACGCCAAACGATGCCGCCCTTGCCAATCTGGACATGCCAGAAACCGCCGCGGCTGAGGCGCCGGAAAGTACCGAGCCGCAATCTGCCGACCAATCTGCCGACCAATCCACCCCACAATCAGCACAGAGCGTTGCGCCCAAGGGGCTGGACGAAATTATCGTCACCGCCCAAAAGCGCGCCCAAGATATTCGTGATGTGCCCATTTCCATGACCGTGGTGGATGTGGAAGAAATTAAAGAACGCAATATCGAAAACCTGAACGACCTGGATGACATTGTGCCCAATGTGCAGGTTGCGGTGACGCCTACAGTTTCCTTCATCTTTTTCCGGGGCTTGGGCTCGGGCCTTAATCGCGGCTTTGAAACATCTGTCGGTGTATTCAATGATGGCATGTATTTGGGTCGCCCGTCCTTCTTCTCCAACAGCTTTATCGACCTTGGCCACGCTGAAATTTTGCGCGGGCCCCAAGGCACTCTGTTCGGCAAAAACACGGTGGCGGGCGCGTTGCAACTCAATACCGTTGTCCCCAATGAAGAATGGGGCGGTTATGTAGATGTGATGGGCGGCGAACGCGAACATGCCCGTGTGCGCGCCGCCATTAACGCCCCTTTCTTTGATGACAAATTCATGGTGCGCTTGGCGGTCGCCCGCGACAAGCGCGATGGCTATGTCTACAACACCACGCTGGATCGTTATGAAGGCGATACCGACAATACCGATTTGCAATTGCGCTTGCGCTATCGCCCATCCACCGCGATCGATATCAACTTCAAGGCACGGTATTCTGATGTGCTGCAAAAAGGCAATGGCACCTCCGAGCTTTCAACTGGGCCGGATGATCCCAATATTGGACTGTTTCAATTGTTTGATCCCGAAACAGAAACCACCCCGGATTATCAAACAGCGCTGGATCACCCCGGTTTCGTAGAGCGCGAAACCTTTGAATATATGCTGCAAGCCGATGTGGAAATGTGGGATCACATCTTCACCTTTATCGGCACCCACGCCGTTTATGAGGAATACAATGAGACGGATGTAGACTTTTCCCCCATTCCCGGCCTTGTGGCACGCTTTCCCGAAGACTACGACCAGCAAAGCATAGAGCTGCGCGTGCTCAGCCCCGAGACAGATTTCTTTGAATATGTGGCAGGCTTTTACTTCTTTAAATCAGATGTAGATGTGTTGACCGTGGTGGATGCTATTCCGCTGAATTTGGGATCTATCGTCGATGACTTTTTGCTGCCCCCTGTTGCCCGCGCCCTGCTATCAGGCCAGGCACCCGACGGCACCTTGTTGACCGCCGAACAAAGCCTTGATTGGTTTGATCAGGTAACGACCTCTTACGCTGTGTTCGGCCAAGCCACCGCGCATTTGAGCGATAAGCTTGACCTTATCATCGGCCTGCGTTTTTCATACGATCACAAAAACCTGAACTATCGGCAAGAGTTCACGAATACCAAAGTGTTCTTTGACCAAGTGGCAAATTATGACGAATTTGATTTGCGCGATGTGGAAAAATCAGAAACCGATTTCTCCCCCAAGGTCTCTGTGCTCTATGCCGTGACCGACGAGATCAAAGCCTATGGCACCATTGCCAAGGGCTTTAAAAGTGGCGGCTTTAATGAAAGCTCTGCCACCGCCGAAGAAGTTGAGTTTGATGCGGAAAGCGCCGTGACCTTTGAGGGCGGCGTGAAAGGCCGTTTTCTTGGCGGCTTCTCAAGCTTTGCGATTGGTGTGTTTTGGACCGAATTTGATGACCTTCAAACCTCTACCTATAACGGTTCGCGCTTTATTGTTTCCAACGCTGCCAAGGCTGTGACCCGCGGGGTTGAGTGGGAGATTGGCGCTATATTGGGTGAAGGCCTATTTGTCGGCACCAATGGCGGTTACACCGACGCCTTCTATCGCGATTACAAAGACGGCCCCTGCCCCCAAGACGCTGAAACCGATAGCTGTGATTTGACCGGCAAGCGCCTAAGCCCCGCGCCCAAATGGAATGGCAGCGCCATCATCGGCTATGAGTTCAATATCATGCAGTCCATCAAGTTCATGATTGGCGGCGATCTTATCTATGTGTCCTCCATCAACTCTACCGACCATGACCCGGTTGACGGCTCGGAAGGTTACATCACTTATAACGCCCGCCTTGGTGTAAAAGATGCTGATGGCATGTGGAGCTTTACCGTCTATGGCAAAAACCTGAGCGACGAAGTTGTGTTGCTGGGGGCCGGTGACAGCCCGCTTTGGGCCGGTTCCCACTTTGGGTCCACCTTGCCAGGCCGCACCATCGACGCTGAATTCAGGATCAATTTCTAATGAGCACAGCCCCTTCCGCCATCACACAACGTGCCTTACCTAAATGGTATGAAGACGCCAAATTCGGTGTGTTCATCCATTGGGGTATTTATTCTGTTCCATCCTTTGCGCCCAAGCAAAAAAATGTGGTGGAGTTGTTGAAAAACAACTTCGATACCATTCAGGCCAATTTGCCATATGTGGAATTTTATCCGCAGGCCATGCGCATTGAAGGCAGCCCCACGCACAAACATCATCAAGAAACCTATGGGCCGGATGTAACCTATGAACGGGACTTTCGCTCAACCTTCGAGCAACAGTTGGAAGGGTTTGATGCGCGCGAATGGGCCAAGGCTTTTAAAGCGGCAGGCGCACGTTATGTGGTGATGGTGACGAAGCATCATGATGGCTATGTGATGTATCCCACCAATGTTGAAAACCCCAAGCGCCCCGGCTTTCATGCGCCGCGCGATTTGGTGGGGGAACTTGCGGCGGCTGTGCGCGCCGAAGGGATGCGCTTTGGCATTTATTATTCCGGCGGGCTGGATTGGACTTGGTCCAATATCAATCTGCGCTCACTGGCTGATATCTTCGCCTCCATGCTGACAGACAAGGCGTATAACGCCTATGTGGATGCGCATTATCGCGAAATCATTGAACGCTATGAACCGTGTGCCCTGTGGAACGATATTTCCTACCCGACAGAACGGGGCCTGCACCAATTGGTGGCAGATTATTACAAGGCCGTGCCAGATGGCGTAGTGAATGATCGTTGGCACCCCGCAGGCATGATCAATGCCTTGTTCCGGCCCAAGCCCATGCGCGCCTTGGCGAACTTTCTCGGCAAGCGCTTGATGAACACATTTGATGGCACCTTTGTGGGGCCGCAGCTTGATTTTGCCGATTTCCGCACGCCGGAATATTCCACCTTTGATGACATTCAATCAGACAAATTTGAAATGACCCGCGGCATGGGCCATGGCTTTGGGCATAACCACACCGAAACCGATGACGACCTGATTTCTCCGCGAGAGATCGTGCAAGGGTTTGTTGATGGTGTTTCCAAAAACGGCAACTGGTTGCTGAATGTGGGGCCAGATGGCCATGGCAAGATCCCCGATATCCAAATGTCTCGCCTTGAGGCGATGGGACAATGGATGCAAGCGAATGGCGAGGCGATTTACGATACGCGCCCATGGAAGCGCGCCCAAGGCACATCGGCGGAAGGGCACGAATTGCGCTTCACCCAAAAGAACGGCGACCTTTACATTACGGTGTTTGATCCCGGCAAAGGCCCCATCACGCTCACCGATATCACCGCGGATGCCGCCAAGGTTTCCATATTGGGCGGGTTGGATGTGAATGTGTCCAGCAATGGCAACGCCTTATTGCTCACCTTACCCGGTCAGCTCAAAACCGCGGCGCTATCACTCAAGATTGAAGGCGGAGCCTAAAGCACTTTCAGCGCGGTTGCACCATCAACAAGCTTGATATCGCGATATTCGCATTTGCCTTCACCGCGCTGAAACAGGCTGACAGCAATCAACCACACTTTGACGATACGCCCCGGCATGGGCAGGCCCTTTGGCGTGCCGATGCCTTGCTTGTAATCATCAAACAGATTGCGGCTTTCGTCCTGCCACTGCTTTAGCCCCATCGGCCCTTTGCGCACGACCACATGGGTTTCTTTATCCTTCCATGTGGGAAGCGGGCAGGTGTAGATGGTATCTGCGGGCAGTTCAGCCGACCAGTGATAGGTGATGTCCTGCCCGTCATCAAACTCCACCGCGACCGACATATAATCATGCGTGGGCAAGGTGTCCTCGCGTATGGTGGCGGGCAGTTCCTCAACCAACCACGACCAATCAATGCGCGTGTCGGGGGTGAGCGGGAAATTCACCTCTTTCTGCAAGATCGCAACATCTTGATGTGTGTGGCAGCACATCGTGCCGTCATCTTTTTGGTCAAAAATCTCGGCCTCGCCCAAATACCAAAGATATTGCCACCCTTCCGGCACCTGATAGGGGTTGGCGCGTCTGTCAAGTTCCTCTTGTTTCAAATCAGCGGCCACACCTTGCGCCGACCAATCTTGCAGACCGTCAGCGGCGCCCCAATTCAAAATCCCAACAGTGATATCCCCGGTAACGCCGTTATAAACATCCGGCGGGGTAACGGCACCAAGCGCGCCATCAGGGCTTGCCCATTCACCGGGAAAGCTGGTGGCCAAATATAGCCGCCCACTTTGCGCGGCCTCAATGGAATGCGTGCGGCGCGTGCCGCGAAAAATGGGGCCTTTTTCACCAATACGCGCCCACACCTGAAAGCCCGATCCCACCCAAATATCCATCACTTTTGACAAATGCGTGCGCCCAGTTGACAGCAAAGTAAGATTATCGCCCGCTATAATCTCCAGCCCCGTATCAAACCAGGGTGGTTGATTTGAAGGCAGCTCGATCAGCGCATGCGCCTTCGTGTTTACCTTGCTGGAGCCGTCAAAATCCTGCGCGAAGGAAGAAGGCGCGGGTGAAGGTGCATCCTTGCGCGGCTTGGTGAACCGCCGCCCCAGCAACCGCCCTGCAACAATTAGTTCTTCAACCGGTGTAGCCATTTTACTCTCCTGCCCTTTTTACAATCAGATCACAGGAGCCAGATGGCGGCAATTGAATTCGCGCAGGCTTGAATTTACAGGCGCTGAACAGATTGCTAGGACTTATGGGCAAACACATCAGGAGCCCAACCCATGAGTGGAGCCGGACGCGCTGCCCTTATTGCCCTTGTCGGATCATCAGCCTTGACGCTGGGAGCCTTGGGCTTTCAGTATTTGGCAGACCTGCCGCCCTGCCCGCTTTGCATTGAACAACGCATTCCCCACCTTGCGGCAATCTTGTTCGGCTTGCTGGGTTTTGTGGGTGATCGGAACAATACGGCCCCCGGCTTTCCGCTTTCCATGAGCCTGCTGGCGGCCCTGGCCCTTATCGTTACCGGGCTTATGGGGGTAAACCACGCAGGCATTGAATATGGTTGGTGGGCCGGGCCTGATAGCTGCACCCAAGGCGCCAGCGCAGGCACTATCGAAGATTTGATGGCGCAGATTGAGCGCCAAAGCGTTGTTATGTGTGATGAGGCACCATGGACCCTGCTCAATATCTCATTGGCCGGGTATAATGCGCTTATCTCATTGGGCCTAAGTGCCCTTGTGCTACGGGAAGCGATGAAGAAGTAATGACGTCACCTACGCTACCAGAACCGGAAGATCGGCCCGGCACCTCTCACGCACGGGACCAGATTGCGCGTATCATCCGCGTTGATCAGGCGGGTGAATATGGCGCCAAGCGCATTTATGCGGGGCAACTGGCCGTGCTATCAGGCAGGCCACAAATGGCGCGCACCGAAAAGCTCATTCGCGAAATGGCAGATCAGGAAGATCAGCATCTTGCCACCTTCAACGAAATGGTGGCCGCGCGCCAAGTGCGCCCCACCATCTTGCAACCCTTATGGCATGTGGCGGGTTTTGGCCTTGGCGTTGTTACCGCCTTGATGGGTGAAAAAGCCGCCATGGCCTGCACTGCTGCGGTTGAAGAAGCGATTGATGAACATTATGCCGCCCAGCAAGATACGCTGGATGCGCTGAATGCAGACGGTGCAGGCGAAGAACAGCTTAAAGCCACAGTCGACCAATTCCGCGCAGATGAGGCAGAACACCATCACACCGCCATAGAAGAAGGTGCGGAACAAGCCACCGGCTGGCCGCTGCTGCGCCGCGCGATCAAGGGTGGTTCCAAAGCTGCCATTTGGTTGTCGGAACGGTTTTAGGAAGGCACATTATGAGCGTTCAAGAATATTCCGGCAACGCTCACTTTGCCTTCGACATCGATTTGAGCGCGCCACGCGACCGCGTTTGGCAAGCCTTTGCCACCCACAACCAATTCGGCACATGGTTCAATCACGACCCTGATTGGTATTTGCATGTACCGCTTTTTGACTTTCGGGTGGATGGCGGCACGCGGGTGGAGTTTGGGCCGGACAGGCACGTTTACACCGAAGTGCTGATCTATGAAGAGATTGAGGATACCCGCCGCATCGTCATGACATCGGAAATGACGGAGGGAACGGGCTACCTCAAAACCCTTGTCGCACTTACCTTTGCAGATAATGGCACCGGCACCCGCCTAACCGTGCGTGAGGATGGTATTCCCGCCGACACGGTTGAAGACCGCCGCATTGGCTGGGGCAAAACCATCCATAATCTCAAGCGATTTCAAACAGCCTAAACCTTGACCGGTATGGGGGCAGGCACAGGAGGATAAGGCGTTATCTCGCCGGAAGGTTTGGGCTTGTTCTTCCATTCGCGACGCGCCTTGATATTGGCCAACACCACGCGCACCACCACCCGCGGATCAAGAAACAGACTTAACGGATTACGCACAAGGTTCATCACCTCAAGGAAGGTGTTGCGCACAACCGCATCACGCGGCGCGGCCACAAAGGCCCAGCGCGCATAGGCTTGGCCCAGCTTGCGCAAGGCGGTTGCCACCATGCCTGTCTCCGCCTCGGTCGCCTTCACAAACTGTTCGCCAGACTTATCCATGTCGCGACTGGTGGCCAGCAACCACGGCACACGGAAATGTTGGGCCAGCGCCTTTTGCGCCTTCTGCGGAAAATCCGCGCCCGCGGGATCAAGCTTTTTCAGTTGTTTATCAATCACTTGCGCGCAATAGGCGGCGGATGTCATGCCTTGGCCATAGATGGGATTAAACGCGCATGCCGCATCACCCGTGGCGACAAAGCCTGCCAGCTTTACCGGCCAGCGTTCATAATGGCGCCAAATATTTTGCATACCGCGGCGACGATAGACCTTGGAAATCGGCTCCGCGACACTGATCGCATCGCGCACAAGGGGCGAACGCAGATGCTTTGTCGCCGCCTCGAAATCTTCGCCATTGGCGGGCAAATCATCACCGCCCCATGAGGCGATAGACACAATCCAACGGTCGCCTTCAATGGGAAAAACGACAGCCATCCGGGCTTTTTCAGGGGCTTGGGCGGCCTCCAGCCCTGGCTCCAACCATGCGCCATACCACCACCAATCAGCCGGACGTTCGGCGCGCGGCGGGGCTTGATACCACCGGGTAGAATAGCCTGCCTTGGCATCGATGACGGTGCGGGTTGGCACCTCCAACCCCAAAGCCGAAAGCCAATCATCAGACGCGGACATACGGCCCGACGCATCGATGGTGAGGTCGGCGCGCAGATCATTTTCCACCCCGTCGGCCCCGCGAATACGTGCGCCCAACACGCGCGTTGCGGGCGCAGAATCCCCAATTAATTCAAGCACTTCCGTTTGTTCCAGAAAGGCGAGATTGGGGGTTTTGCGCGCAATATCTCGCACCACGCTTTCGATCAAAATGCGGCTGGAAAACAGAATATTGAACGGCGTATCTTCCGCCGCCTGCACCCACCCCCATGGCTGCAAAACCGCCATGTGGCGCCCCGGTTCCAGCGCCAGACCACCGCGGTCCAGCAGGTTTTTCTCAAAGCCGGGGAACAGTTTCTCAAGGGCAAGGCGGCCGCCATGCAGCATGGCGTGAGGATGCTGGGATTGCGGCACGCCGGGGCGATGGTCGGCCCCCGCCGGAAACGCATCTTTATCTACGACGGTAACCCGTTGAAAATATTTGGATAATACCTGCGCCGTACATAACCCACCCAGAGAGCCGCCGATGACCAGCGCATGCTCACCCTTATATTTACCCTTGCCCGACATACTTAAGTTCCCCGCCGCCAAAAGGCCAGTTAGCCTTGTTGTTGTTTAGTTTTCCGGTGTTTTTCACCTCAAAACCTGAATGTTAGGCTGGCGCGCAAAAATCTTAGCGTCTACTCGGATTACCAAAACCCGAATTCGGCAAGTCCGGTGAGTGAAATCACTGCCCGGCGTTAGGCGGTGCCGGGTAAATCCGCGACCGATGAATTGAAGAAGCCGTGCCCCGTACCAACCGCGCTGCCATTACCAGACCCGGCGGAGGAGAAGGATTGATCATTCAACGTGCCATCATCGAAGGAATAATAGTCGACCAGATCATCTTCGTGATAATCGAGCGGCTTAACCGACCCGGCATAGGCGGCGATCTCTGCTGCCGTTAGCGCGCGGTCAAAAATCGCCACATCATCTATCGACCCATCGAACAGGTTTTCAGCATCGGCAAAGGCGCTGCCATCATTCGTGAGAATTTCGGCCCCCAATACAAACGAGGTGCCTTCAGAGAAATCAATCACCTCAGTGCCAGATACGAATGTGTCGAGAATGCGCTGGCCATCAAAGTAGATCGCCACCTCATCACTCGAATAGAACCCGTCTTCATTTGTATCATCGAGGACGACGGCATAGTGATGCCAAACATTCTCATCGGTTTGTGGCGCATCACCCACACGTGCCTGAACACCGGCGCTTTGACCTTCAAAATCGACATCCAGCGCGTTAGCTCCAAACGTATCCAGCCCGAAGGTAAGCAAATCGCCGCCACCCACAGCCCCGATGGAGAATAAGGCCATGGCATCATTTGCGGCTGCACCATCATCTACCGCTGCATATAACATGATAGTAAGCGGGCCATCATCTACCGGCGCTGCATCAAACTGCACAAAGCCGCTACCGTTCAACCCCAGTTCCAAGCCGAAATCAACCAGATCAAAGGTTGAAACATCAATACCGGTTTCAATGAACAGATAAGTATCGCCCGAGCGATAGCCGGACAGGTTTTCACCATCTGGGCCACCAAAGATCACGCTGCCCAGACTGACCCATTGATCATAGGAGACAACCGAATCCAAACCACCCGCCTCGTCCCCGACAATGGTGATAAAATCAAACTCGGGCGACATGCCTGCCACCAATTGCGGGGTCAGATAAACCTCGTTGGCCTCGGTATTGGTGAGATCAATAATCTCGATATTTTTGATCTGGTGATTGCCATCGCCCAAATCGATATTGCCGCCATTTTGAACTGCCAACGTGTCGGACGCCCTGAACCCAAAGCTGTCTTCCCCCGTACCGCCATCCACCAAACGGAAGGTGTTGCTGAAACTACCCAAGGTGACTTCAATGATATCGCGATCATCCATGCCGAACACGGCATGCCTGCCATTGGCGACGGTGAGCGTATCGGCCCCGGTGGTGCCGCGCACAACATCTGCCACGGCACCGGTCGCATCACCAAACAGCACATAGCCTTTATTGTCGTTCGGCGCACCAAGCAACGCATCATCAAAGCCATCATTGTTCACGTCAGCAAAGCCGATCTGATCAATACCGCGCGCGCCGCTATTGCTATCGCTTTGAATGATCAATCCATCCTTGGAGGTCGAGCTGCTGCTGCGCTTCATGGATACCAGATTAAACTGGGTATCGAATTGTTCATCGGACCCATAGATAACATAGAACCGATCATTGGCTGCGCCGATAGAGGTTTCGGCGATGATCAAATCATCAAACCCATCGCCGTTCATATCACCAAATGACATAGCCTCAAAGACCGCCGCGCTATCTATGCCGCTGATGACAAAGCCTTCAACCTCTCCGGTTTCGTTCAACACTTGGCCGGGGTCAATGATATCGGGCATGTCCGCCGCGCCGAACACCACGAAAGCCTTGCCGCCGAACCGGCTCATCGAGACAACGAAATCACCATAGCCATCGCCGTTCATATCACCGCCGGCGGTGACGAAATCTGCTGACGCATCCATCAAAACAAGGGAGCTTTGGCCCGATTGCAGATTGAGCGCATCATTCACAACGGGTTGCGGCTGATCAGATCCCCAATAGATCAAGGCGCCTTCCACATCCAGTTCATCTATGCCGTCATCATCCAAATCCGCCAAGCGACGCAGGCCGCTGGCGATAAGATCGTCGCGGCCATCGCCATTAATATCGCCGCCAAAGGCAACATTTTCGCCAAGTTCACTTTGAAAATAGGTGGTGATGGAGAAGCCGTTGCCGCCATCAAGGTCTGACAAATCAAGCGAATACCGGCCATCGATGAACTCACCGCGCACCCCATTTTCATGGCCATAGATAACGTAAATTTCCCCGCTTCTATGATCATCTGGTGTGCTGTGCTGCGCATCGGCGGTTACGACAAGATCATTATAACCGTCACCGTTGAAATCGCCCGGCCCGCCGATAGACCAGCCAAGGGCATCACCTTCTTCCGCGCCAACAAGGCGAATACCTGCACCAAAGGGCGGTGAATTGGTTTGGTTAAAGCCGTTGCCACCGGTGAGCAAATATAGCTCGCCCTCAGTGGTGAATTTGTTGCCGCTGACAGCGCGATCACCGCCGACCAGCCCCAAGGCAAGTTCCGAGCGACCATCCCCGTCCATATCGCCGACAAGCTGGGCATGCAGCATTAGGTCGTCGGTATCCGGTGCGCGGGTGACAAATCCATCTGCCCCGCCACTACCGAACACTTCGTTACGGGTGATTACCCCATCTGCCAAGATTGCCGGAGCAGTATTATAACCGTAAACGACAATCGCTTCGCCGTAATCCCGGCCTGCGCCTGCATCATAGCGATGATTTACGATCACGACATCGGCGATGCCATCATCGTTGAAATCCTGCCCGCCCGCAAAACTGATGCCAGTACTATCCAGCGAGCCGGTATTGGCGCCTTCAATGATAAAGCCATTGGTGCCATTGATCGTAGCGAGATCTACATCAATCGGAGCTTCCACCACATCGTTTACAGTGAAGATAAATTCATGGTCCGTGAACAAGCCGAAATCATCTTCCACACGCACGGTAACATTATAGGTGCCATCGGCCCCCACATCTGTTGGAACTTCAAAATCAAATGGGGTGTTCAACTTAAGGGTTTGGCCACGCGTATTGATGATATCCGGCGGTGTCGCAAAGCGTGACGTTTTAACGAATAACTCTTTATCATCGCCCATAACCTGATAGCGAATATCGCCACCTTCGGGGTCATAGCCGATATCCGGAATAATCGCCGCCAGCCCTTCATCCACGCTGAAGCTAAACGGGTTAGGCTGCAACGGGGCTGGCGGTTCGCCCACAGCATAAAACGGTGCCTGATTGGTAGGCGCAATGCCTGCCAATGTAAGATCGGCATCTACCAACAGGGATTGGCCACCGTGCCGCAATTCCTGATAGTCGACGTTATCAATCGTAACAAGGCGCACTTGTTCCCAGCCAGCATCCACCAAGGTGACGGAATCGCCTACATCCCCGGTAACGCGCAGTTCATTGCCGCTGTCTGTTACTTGCTGCACTGCCAGCGCATCAAGGCGCAAATTGGTATCGATACTTCGATCAATATCAACAATTTCGATGTCTTGAAGTATGCCATAAAACTCCAGCACATCGCCGCCAAGAAAGCCCGGCAACAGGTTGATAGTGGCCCCTATGCCTATAAACTTGGCGGTATCTGTGCCGGTGCCGCCATCAATTTTGTCAATACCCGTCGTTGCGATGAACCAATCATCGCCCTGCCCGCCAAGCAACACATCTGCGCCGTTGCCCCAAATGTCATCATTACCGGCACCACCGATTATCGTGGCGTTGCTGCCATCGCCGAAAATACTATCATCACCGCTTGTGCCGCTGTTTTGAACATTGCCCCGGCGATCCGCGCCAAAGACGATAAAGGCCCCGCCGCCGGAATTGCCGTAATAGTAACCCCATGTACCAATATCATCGAAGCCATCGCCGTTAATATCGGCCCCACCGGCCACCGTATAACCCGCGCGGTCATAACTCAGGCCCTGAACGGTGAAATGGGTGGCGTTGTTCGGGGTGCTGACATCAAAGCTGGCGCCCAGCCCGGCTTCATCGCCATAAACAATATAGACGGCACCGGGATCATAATCGCCGCCCGCATAAGGCGCGCCAATCACCAAATCGCTCAACCCATCGCCATCAACATCACCCGCGCCTGCCACTGAGAGCCCGAAATAGGCACCATTGCCTGCACTATATTCAAACCGGGTGCCATTTGTGCCATCGAAGTAGTTGGGGTTTGTCTCCAGATCAATCACAGCATCAAAAGGGTCATCCGACCCCAAGACAAGATAGGCGTACCCATTGCCGAAGCCATAGGGTGCCGCGACGACAAAATCGCCGATATTGTCACCGTTGACATCGCCGACAAAATCAATGGCTTGCCCTAAACCGGTATAGCGTTCCCCTTCGATGCGGAAGCCATCGGTGCCATCCAAAGTCGTGACATCAATATCACCGGCAAAACCAGTGCCATCACCGAAGACGACATAAACGTGGCCGGCGCGATCTGTGCCCGTTTTGTGATCAGCGATGATCAAATCATCAATGCGGTCGCCATTGATATCACCTGTGGCCATGGTGTGCATATCAATCGTACCGGTCCGCAGGCCCACACTGCCATAGGCATCAAAGCCCGTAAGCGTGATGGAAGCGGCACCTTCACTGGGGACCTTTTCGATCACCTCCTGCGAAAAGAAGGTGGGGTCGCCAAAGACGATAATAACTTCGTTTTCGCCTTCCCCCACGCCATCGCCGGTACGGAAGATGTAATCCTCATAGCCATCGGCATTGAGATCGCCGGTGGTGGCCAACGTTGTTTCCCTTGACCCTTCCAGCCCCTCGAACAGGCCCTGAAAGCCCAATGCCTCCGCGTGTATATTGGCGTGATGGGGCTGGCGCTGGCCGCCAAACTCGATCCCGCTGGCACCGCGACCATCGCGGACAAAGGTCAGCGCATCGGCAAAGCCATCATTATTGACATCCCGCAGGCCAACGCCGGACAATTCTTCCGCATTTACGCCTTGATCATCGGCCACGGTGGTGAACGCCTGATCCAAACCCAGATCATCTATATCTACTTGCGCCGCGCCGGAGAACGGATCTTCACCGCCATAGACCACATAGGTTTTACCGGCATTGGTCGCGCCGGGGATACGATCATAATCAGGGTTGGTGAACTGCATATCTGCAAACCCATCCCCATCGAAATCGCCAAAGGACATCTGCGCGGCAAAATCATCCGGATAGCCCGCTTCGATGCTGAAACCGTTCACACCATCCAGATCACTTAGGAAGAAGGGGGGCAGGTTGACAGTTTCACCCGCCAGCACAATGTCATTTTGCACCAGCAGTGTTGTGCCATCGTGACGTAGTGTTTTGAACAGAACGGTATCGAGCGTGATGTCATCAAAGCGCAGCCAGCCCGCATCGCCCAAGGTGAGGATATCGCTCGCATCGCCAATGATGCGCAGCTCATTCCTTGTGTCGGTAATTTCCTGCACGGCCAGCTTGTCGATGCGAATATCGGTGCTGCCCGCCTCTGTCAGGTCCAGCACCTCTACTTCTTTCAGCACGCCAAAGAATTCGAGACTATCCGCCACCGCTGTGGGGTGCAGGTTCACAACCTCATCCGCGACGCCTTTGAAGGCGACAATATCAAAGCCGCTATCACCTTCGATCAATTTGGCATCCTGATAGGCAAAGATTGTGTCATCGCCCTGCCCGCCTTTAAGGATATCTGCCCCGCCTGCGCCATCCAGCGTATCGTTACCTTGCGCGCCAATAATGACATTGGGGTTGCTGTCGCCTGTAAGCACCTCGCCCGCATTGCTGCCCAGATGGGTGATATGGCCCTGCTTGTCATCACCAAAGAGGACATAGGCTTTATTTTCTGATGCGCCGTAGTAATAACTCCAGGTGCCGATATCATCCAGCCCATCACCGTTTACGTCGCCGCCGCCCGTAACATTATAGCCGATGCGATCCCCCGGCGACCCATAAACATCGTATGGTGAGGCTGGTGTCGCATAAATTCTGAAAAAGGTTGTGGGGTCTAAATTATACAGGTCAGCGACAGGGCCATGGCCGCCTTCCTTACCGTAGACAACGAAAACCGCCCCAGCGTCATTATCTGCATAATGCGCCCCAATCACAAAGTCATCGAGGCCATCGCCATCAAAGTCACCGCCAGCCGACAGCCCATTACCGAACTGCGCTGGATCAAGGTTATCAGCGGTGCGCCCATACTGAAAGCGGGTGCCATTCGTGCCATCGAACACAAAGGGATCACCACTGTTCGGATCAAGCTCTACAAGATCACCAAACCCATCTGTGGAGCCGTGAAATACGAAAACCTCGCCATGGCCGCCGGGTCCGCCATAGATGCTGGAAACCGCGAAGTCGCCAATATTGTCCCCATTGATATCGCCAAGATACGCAATGGTGTCGCCAAGTCTCGTGCCATCCCCATGGATGCGGAAACCATTTGTGCCATCCAATGTGGTAACATCAATCTCTGATGCAAAGCCCTCGTCAGACCCAAAGACGACAAAGACCTCACCCTCGTTAGCGCCGGCGCCCGTGCCGAGCGGGTCAGAGATCAGCAAATCAGCTATTCTGTCGCCGTTAATATCGCCGGTAGCTATGTTTGAGTTGACGGCAAAGCCATTATTCAGGCCAACAATGCCAATACCCTTAAAGCCTGTGAGCGTGAGGGTGTTTGCTTGCTCGGCAACATCTTCAAGGACATTTTCAGAAAAACGGTCGGGATCGCCGAATACTATAATGACCTCATTTGGGTCGGTATTTCTTGTGCCGCCGCGGAAGACGAAATCTTCATAGCCATCGGCATTCAAATCCCCCGTGGAGATAAGCGTGACCTCTTCCTCACCCTCCCCGCCACGGAACAGCCCTTGAGAGCCCAACACCTCATCATTCGCGTTAACATCTGTGGCACGGCGCTGGCCGCCAAACTCTATACCGCTTTGGCCCTCACCATCAGTTGTGAACGCAGCACCTTGAACAAAGGTAAGTGAATCGGCTGCGCCATCATTATTGACATCACGCAATCCAACGCCCGTCAGAACGTCTCTGCCCAAACCATCTTGATCATCTGCAATCGTCACAAAGGCTTGCGAAAGGGGCAGGCCATCCACATCTATTTCAGCAGCGCCTGCGAACGGATCTTCCCCGCCATAAACAACATAGACTTTGCCGAAGGTCTTTACGCCGACATCACGCAGATCATGGGGATTAGTGATCTGGATATCGGCAAAGCCATCCCCATCGAAATCACCGAAGGCCATTTGCGAGCCGAAGGGCTCATCATAAGCGCCGCCATCCAGCGCAAAGCCGTTGTCGCCATCAATATCGCTGACGAAAAAGGGCTCGACCGCCACATCAAGCACGGTGATCGCCAGATCAACATCCGAGATAAAGCCGCTGGAAGGATCACTCACCGTGACGGTGACGTGATAGACATTATCCCCATCATCATCGAGCGGGTTTTCGAAATCAGGCGGTGACTTGAAGACGAACTGGAGGGATTCCGCATCTATGGTGAACAGGCCACCATCAGGGGCTGCGCCTTCGCCGGGGAAGAACACATCAATGATATCGGCATCCGCACCGGTATCAGGGTCCGTGAAGGTGGTGAGTTCCCCGTCAAAGTTTTCCAGCACAGAGAAAGCCAGCCCCTTGTCGGAAACAGGCGCTTCTTCGACATTTTCCACGGTAATTGTGAGTTGATGTTCATAGGCGATGCCGCCGAAATCATCTTCCACAATGACGGTTACGACATAGACATTATCGGCAGCACCGTCGCCCGCCCCATTGGCAACATCCAACGGATTTTCAAAATCAGGAATACTAACGAACCGCAATTCGTTCAAATCATTGTCAATGGTGAACGCATCCACATCCGGCGACAGGGTGTCATGGCGCAAACGCCCGCGATAAGGTGCTTCCAAGCCGGTATCAGGATCAATGAAAGTTGCCAGATTGCCGGTGAACCCTTCCTGAACCGTAAAGGCGGCCGGGCCCTGAAGCACCGGCGGCTCGTTCTCATTTTCAACCGTGATGAAGATATCGCGCGCGTGAGTGACATTGCTGGTCGTGTCACGCACAAATACCGTAATGCCATAGGTGTTGTCGGGCACCCCATCGCCGTTATTGGCAAGATCGGTATCATCTACAGGATTTTCAAAATCAGGCGGTGTGATGAAAACGATTTCGTTCGCCACCACATCGAAAAAGCTGCCATCCGGTTGCGTGCCAATCCCGGTACCAACAGACAATATTTGCGCATCATTACCCGTATCAGGGTCGATGATGGTAGCAACGCGACCTGTGTGATTTTCGCTTAACGTGATGTTGGGCCCGCCCACCACTTGCGGCTGTTCTTCAAGGTTTCCGATCCTTATGGTGCGCGCAAACTGCACCTCATTGCCGCCCGCATCTTCAACGGTCAGCAACACTTCATAATCATTGTCCGTATCCGCATCGCCGGGGATTTCAAAATTGGGCGCGTTGGTAAAGCGAATATCGGTGAAGCCGTTGGAGAACAATGCTCCATCGGCACCACCAATATTGGTGATTGTGATATTGTCGCCTTCGGGGTCTTCGATATCCAATCCCAGGAAGCCAAGGAAATTTTCATCGATCAGGATGGTTGGATCCGACAAAGCGATTGGCGGCTCATCCACCGGTGTTACTGTGATGGCCAGATCAACATTAACGTCATCGCCCAAACTCGGGTCGCTAACGATAACGGTAACAAGATATTCCTGATCTTCATTGGCGTCTGTCGGGCTTTCAAAATCCGGCGGGGTTTGAAACCGCAACTCACCACCGATCACAAAAAACCTGTTGCTGTCTTCCAAGCCGCTCGGATCTACATCAACAATTGCTGCCGTATTGCCCGAATCCGGATCCGTAAACGTGACCAGACTGCCTGCCGTGTTCTCCGATACCGAGAAGGCACTGCCCCCCACGGGTATTGGCAATTCCTCAACATTATCAATGAGAATACTCAACAGGCTAGTGGATGTTTTCCCGGTACTATCCGTTGCCATCACCCGCACCGAATAAGTGCCATTTTGCAGGAAGCCCAGGTCGTTCTCAAAATCTGGCGGGGTAATAAACGCCAGATCATTATTCACGATTTGGAACAGGCCCGCATCTTGCCCACCCACCGGAGAATCCGCCGGATCAACAATTGTGAGGACAGGTACATCTGTCGTATCGGGATCGTCCACAACAACACCCAAGCCGCCCGTGATATTTTCATCCAGCACCGCAGGCGGCAGCGATGTAAATATCGGCGGTTCATCAATATTGGTTAAGGTGATCTGGAAGTTGAAGGTGCTTTCTTCACCCACCGCGCCATCATCATTTGCCGCTACAGACACAAGATAGATATTGTCGGCATTTTCGTTGGCGAATGTATCAAAATCAGGCGGATTGATGAAATGCAGTTCGTTGCCGTTGCGGATTTCAAAGAAGCCCTGATCCAGAGATTCCGGCAAGGTGAGCGTGAGGGGTGCGCCTTCCGGGTCGGTGATATCTACCAGACTGTCGGTAGAGTTTTCTACCACTGAAAATGCCGTGGAGCCATTCAGTACCGGCGCTTCATCCACATTCAGGATCGTTATGACCTGTGAAAATTGGATGATCTGATTGCCGTCGTCGATCGCTTCCAACCGCACAGAATAAACATTATCACCCGCAATTTGGCCAAACGCATCGGCACTATCCAGCGGGTTTTCAAAATCAGGCACGGCAATGAATTCAAGGTCATTATTGACGAGTTGGAACAAGGCCTGATCGGCCCCGCCGATAATCGTCAACGTGCCCGGTGTTCTTGTTTCCGGGTCTTCGGTTTGCACACCCAGACCACCCGTCACATTTTCATTTAGCGAATAGGTGAAGGGCGATTGCAATTCCGGCGGCTCATCCACCTCGGTTATGGTAATGGCAAGATCAACATTGACATTGCCGCCCGCGCTTGGGTCGTCCACGATAACGGTGACGAGATACTCCCGATCTTGATCGGCATCACCCGGGTTTTCAAAATCCGGCCGACTGGCAAATCTGAAAACATTGCCGACAACAGCAAACTGATCACCATCTTCACCGCCCGCCGCATCAATGCCTACAATGGTGGCGGCATTCCCCGTATCAGGATCGGTGAAAGTGGTAAGATTGGTGACGGTGTTCTCAGGCACCGAGAACGCGCTGCCGCCTGCGGGTATCGGCGCTTCATCAACAGGCAGCACCTCAATCGTGATGGCAGCCGCATTTTGCGCCGCGCCATCATCCATCAAGATGGAGAATGTATAGATATTGTCCGGGGTGCCATCGCCGCCACCGGCCACATTGGTGTCGTCCAGCGGCGCTTCAAAATCGGGTGGGGCCACAAAGCTGATAATATTATTGGTGATCTCGAACAACGGTGCGCCGTTGCCATCTACCAAATCTATGCCGTTCAGAAATGTAACTGTTACCGGCCCGGCATTATCGGATGTGGGCTCTATATCAAAGCTGCCCGATTGGTTTTCATCGACGGTGAAGCTGGTGACCCCCGCCACAACCGGGTCCACCGCATCGCGCACGGTGATGTTGAAGGCATTTTCTGCAAACAGCCCCTCACCGTCTGTCGCGCGCAGCACAACGTTGTATGTATTGTCGCCCCCAACATCCAAGGGGTTTTCAAAATCAGGCGCATTAATAAATCGCAGATCGTTATCCACGATCTCGAACATGGGGACGCCTTCCCCATCAAAGCGATCATCACCACCAACAATGCTAAGCGTGCCCGGCGCATTATCATCAGGGTCGCGCGCAAAAATGCCAAGCCCGCCAGTGATACCTTCATCCGCGCCAAAAGCTGTCGGCGACACAAAGACAGGCGCTTCGTTTACATTGGTGATTTCAATCAGCAGCGTTTGTTGTGTTGAGGGGCCGCCATTGGCGCCATCCACCAAGACGGTTACTTCATACACATTATCGCCATCGGCAGATTGCGGATTTTCAAAATCAAGCGGCGCATCAAATAGCAGATGATTGTCGACGAAGTTAATGGCGAAGAAGTCGATATCTTGCCCGGCAGCCGGATCACGCTGCAGGCCAAAAATTTCGCCCTCTTGCCCGTTATCGGGATCTATGAAGGTGGCCAGATTGCCTGCAAAGCCTTCGGGCACAGCAAAGGCCGGTGACCCCACCAGTTCCGGCGCTTCATTGACGGGCAGCACGGTAATGCTGATTGGCACATCTACATTGCGGCCATCTTGCGTAAGGCGCACGATAAGATCATAGACATTATCCGGTGTCGCGCCGCCATCAACCGGATTTTCAAAATCAGGCGCGTTGATAAAGCTGATGACATTGTCGTTCACCACAAACCGTGGCGCGCCTTCATCATCTGCATCCGGCCCGCCAATAACGGAAACCGTAACCTTGCCGCCTGCATCACCCACCGGCATTACATCAAACGCGCCGGGCTGTTCTTCATCTGTGGTGAAGCTGGTTTGCTGCGCAAACGGGTCTTCCACCACATTGGTAACGGTCAGCACCAAGGTTTGATCTGTTATTTGGCCCGCCGCATCTTCGGCGCGCAAAATAACTTCATAGGTGTTATCTCTGCCAAGATCGGTCGGTGACTCAAAATCCGGCGGGATCACAAATTGGAGGGCGTTATTCACAATCGCAAAAGTGGGACCGCCTTCACCTTGGAACCGATCATCTCCGCCAATGATGGTAAGGGTCGCTTTGTTTTCCGTATCCGGATCAGTTGCCGATACGCCAAGATTGCCCGCCGTGCCTTCTGCCACGCTTATCGCAGCCGCATTATCAAACAGCGGCGCTTCTTCAACATTGGTGACATCTATGGTGACAGGCACGTGCGCATTATTTGTGCCGTCAAACAGGTTGAGGGTTACATCATACTGATTGCTTGAGCCGCCCCCTTGCGGGTTTTCAAAGCTGGGGGCTGATCTGAAAAATAACTGACCGCCAATCACCTCGAACAATGCGCCATCTGCAACACCGCCCACGATTGTGACAACGATATTCTCGCCTTCATCATCTTGTGGTGCGATATCCAACGCCTCGCGCTGTTCCTCAGCGGTGGTGAAGCTCGTTACGGTCGCAAAGGGTGCCTCATTCACATCAAGCACACGAACCGTCAGCGCATGGGCTGTTACGCCACCTGCGCCATCATCTGCAACAATGCGAACCTGATAGTCATTATCCCCACCTACATCGCCCGCATTTTCAAAATTGGGGGCCGCATTGAAGCTCAAGAGACCGCTATTGGCATCAAAACTGAAAAGCCCATCATCGGCACCACCGAAAAGGCTGTAGGTGTGATTGGTACTGGCGGGATCTGTCGCCGCAAAGGTGCCCACGGCCTGATTATTTTCGTCCAATTCCACAAGCGCCGGGGCCGCCCCGAAATCAGGCGCCACATTTTGCAGCGTGATCTCAACGGGCAATGTTGCCACAAATTCACCATCGGAGACTTCCAGCACAACATCAAAAATATTGTCGTTGTCATCATCTGCGAAGGATTCAAAATTTGGTGGTGCCGCAAACCGGAAGCTGGAACCGCCGGGACTTACCGCCTCGAATAAATGCGCATCATCCCCGGACAGGCTGTAGGTGGGTGTAGTGCCATCAGGATCGGTGGCCGCGGCGGTAAAGGCATCTTGCTGACCTTCATTGGTAGAGAACGCCAAGCCGGTTGGGTTGCCCACAAAAAACGGGGCTTCGTTCACATTTTGCACCTGCACGGTGACGATTTGAGACGCCACATCCCCCGCGGCGTTTTCCGCCCGCAACAACAACACATATTCGTTGTCTGCCGCGCCGGGAGTAGGACCGTTATTGGTGGCTGCATCTTGCGGATTTTCAAAGTCAGGCGGCGCAATAAAGGAAAGCTGGCCCGTGCTGTTATCAAGGGTGAAGAAAGCCCCATCCGGCGCGCCCAACGCGGCGGCATCCACCGTATCATCAATCGTAATATCAACGGGATTGCCGGATTCATCCTCTGCCGTAAACGTGCCGGAAACCAGCGTGCCGTTTTCGTTTACTGTTGGCCCGTTCGGCGCGAAGATCACTACCGGCGCACTGACATCTGTAACATTGACCGTGACCGCAAAACTGCCTTGATTGCCGACCCCATCATCTGCGTTCAGATTGACGATATAGGTGTTATCTTGATCGCTGTCTGATGGCGCTTCAAAATCGGGGCGGGTGAGGAATGTCAGTGTGTTGGTGCCGCTATCGAAGGCAAAAAGAGCACTGTCATCGCCGCTGCCCAAGGTGACATCAGCCGGGTCGCCGCTAAAGGCTGTGGCCGTAAAGACCCCAACAAAATCTGTGTTCTCTGCCACATCGATGGCAGACGGGCTGTTGGAGGTTGGGCTTTCATCCACATCATCAACCGCAACGGAAACGGTAATTGTTTCTGTATGGCCCTGCCCATCATCGGCCAGCAGGGTCACGACATACACATTGTCGCCATCTGCATCTGCCGGGTTTTCAAAGTCCGGCGCTTCAAAGAAGGACAAAACAACCGGGCCGGAAATGAACGCAAAGCCCGAAATAAGCGTGAACGCATCGGCATCACCGCCGGGCGCGATTGACAAAAAGGCGGGTGTCCCGCTGTCGTTTTGAATTGTATAGACGGCAACGGCTGTGCCGCCCGCCTCGTCGAACGAGACGCTGCGTGGCCCGCTGATGACCGGAAAGGGGGACACACCGCCAAAGGGATCATCATTATCGGTAAAGGTTGAGGTATCGGTGTTGAGCGACGGCCCCCTTGGCAGCCCGCCCGGCGGGCTGTCGTTCTGCGACAAGGGACCGGGACCACTGGCCGGTGTAATAATCGGACTGGATGCATTCAGCCCGCCCGGCCCGCTGGTCGAAAACGTGCCTTGCTCCGCCAAGATGCGGCCATCACCGCCATAAACCCGTTCATTGGTGCCACTTTCGGCGGGAATAATCAGCCCGGTGGGCACGGGCTCACCCTGCGTATCAGGGCTGCCTTCGCCGGGGGTGCCGCGGCTTTGATAGGGATCACTGGCACGCAGCACAACCAAAGTGCCATCTTCTGCTGCAAAGATACTGCCGCCGCCACCGCTATCATCGGCACCGACATCGTCATCATCCCGCAGATAATTCTGCCCTTCCTGATCCGGCAACAAACGAAGCGCCACGCCCCCCAGTTCTTCAAGCTGGTCGCGCGTCAGTTTTTGCGGCAGGGTCAAAATCTCGTTACGTCCCACGCCGGAAACCGACAGATTTTCTTCCTCGATCAAATAGGCATCCATGTCATTGAACACATAGATTTTGCCCAAGGTGCCATCGGGATCACGCACCAATGCCACCCGCGTTTCTGCGCCTTCTGCCGCCGCCTTACCAATGACCGATGTGCCGCGCACGCCGATCGTCAAGGTGGGGGTTTCAATCGTCAGGGCATCATCGCCCGATTTGGCCACTTGCCCCGAGACAAAGGAGAACGCGCCTTGCACGACAGTTAGCACGCCTGAATTGCTGGCGGTTGCAGGATCGAATACAAATTTATCCATCACCATGCGGGCATTACCGCCCAAGGCAAAGCTGGTATCATCAACAAACAAAATGCCGATACCGCCGCTTAAAGTGGTTTCCACTACATCTTGCGCATAAATTTGCGTACCGATCTCGGCCTCAATGACAGTGCCATCGGCGCGGGTGATTACCACCCGGCCTTCAATGGTTTTCACCTCACCGATGATCTGCTGGCCTGCCGCATCATTGGCGCCAGCTTGAGCATATTGGCCGGGGGCTTGCGGACCTGCCAGTGCAGCAACCGTAGCCGCGGGCAAGACCGCGCCATCGGCTGTTGCCAAATCTGCCTGTAGGGGCAACGCAAAATAATCGGTAATAACAAGCTGCGCACCATCAGGGGCTGTCAGCACCAGATCATGACCCGATCGGGCAAAATCTGCGTGCAGCAAATCGAAACCAGCGGGCACAATCAACGCATCGCCACCCAAAAAGGCAGCAAACCCGTCAATCACCTGCGCAGAGGCTTCTTCAGTTGGTTTCCCGCCCGAAACGCCGCCGCCGATAGCTTCATCCCCAGTGCGCGCTGCCATACCCTACCTTGCCTGAATGCGCAGCCCACGAGCCCGCAATCAATGAGAGGTGCCCATCCCCATTTACGTTAAAATTATCGTAACAGAGGACAAGCCCCCCTCAAAGGGCAGAAATCGCCATTTTCGCGGGAAAATCGCTATTTTGTGATCGCCGCCACAAAGCCGGCATAAAGCGGATTTGGATCCTCAAACAGGTAATCCATGGCGCTGGCGGCCACACGCTGAAAGCCCGCCTCGCGCAGTCGGTGGATCAGCGGGTATAGATTGCGTTCCTCAACATACACCGCATAGCTGCCATTTCCCTTGGCCGAGCCCTGCGAAATGCCGGTAATACACCCCAATTCTGAGGTCAATTCATCGACAATTTCGCTATAAGCCGCCGAATCGCCTTCAAAAACGACCATAAGGCGGCCCTTGGCACGATCACGTGCTGCTACCATATCCAAAATCTGCCGCAATGCCTGCAACTGACCTTCCGACCACGCAGCCGTGCGCGACCCGGCCAGACAAGCCTCTGACGCCAGCATTTGCCCATCGGACAGAATTTTCAGATTATTCGCCACCAAGGTCGCCCCGGTGGAGGTGATATCCACAATAATTTCAGCCGCGCCGGAATTGGGCGCCCCCTCCGTCGCGCCAAGGCTTTCCACAATCCGGTAGTCAGAAATGTCGTGCTGCGCAAAAAACCGTCGGGTGGAGGTGAAATATTTGGTGGCGACCCGCATACGGTGGCCGCGCTTGGCCAACAGATCGCCGGCCACATCTTTCAAGTCGGCCATGGTATCAACATCCATCCACGCCGTGGGCACTGCCACCACCAGCCGTGCATGGCCAAAACCCAAAGTGAGAATTTCTGACAACACCGCATCGGGGTCAGCCAAGCGATCACGCAGCAGATCTTGCCCCGTCACGCCCAAATGCACATCGCCGCTTTCCAGCAAGGTGGGAATTTCGCCCGCCTGCACAAACAAAATTTCAACACCGGGAACGCCCTTAAGCGACGCGCCTGTATAGCCGCGCCCATCGCCACTGCCTGCAATTTTCAAGCCCGCCGCCTTGAAATAGGCTTCCACCTGTTCTTTCAACCTGCCTTTGGAAGGCAGCGCGAGGATTAAATTATCGCTCATGACGCCTCTCCCAAACTGGCAAATCGATCTGGCCGGATGGTCGCCCCGATGGCCGGGATTGAAGCGCCTGCGCCTAGTTCTTGCAACACATCATCATAGCGCCCGCCTGCAGCGACGGGCTTGGGCGCGCCTGCCAACGAAAGCTCGAACACGAAACCCGTATAGTAGTCAAAGCGCCGCCCGAAGCCGCCACCAAAACGCATATCAGCGGCATCCAAACCTGCTTTGGCAAACGCAGTCAGGCGGTTTTCCAGCAGGGAAACATCGACGTTTGCGGCCAAGGCGGTAATGGCCTTTGGCGCATCTGCCAGCGGGCAATCAAGATTGAGATACGCCTCGATCAAGGTGACTGTCTTGGCATCCAACGGGTTTTCACCGGCGTCTTCTGCCTGCTCCAGCAATCGCGCGGCCACATCTTCGACAGAACGGCCACCAACAGCTTCCACCTTTGCCAGGGCCAAAACATCGGCCACGGCGGCCTTACGATCTGCGGGATCGCTCAAGCCTGCCAGTGCTTTCAAGAAACCTTGCCCGGCACTTGCGCCAGCAGTTGCGCGCCCATCCGTAGATAGACTTTGCAGTAATTGCCTGAAAGCTGCGGGCTTGCCGCTGAGTGCAATCAAACGATCACGCCAGCGCACCGGCATGTCAAGCGAGGTTAAGAAGGCCCGCATCAGCGCCAGATCACCCGTATTGACGGCAGGAACCACGCCGGACGCCTGTGTGACCGCCTTGATGGTTAAGGCCAGCACCTCTGCTTCTTCCGCCGCCTTATCGGCGCTGCCGAAAATCTCAATGCCGGTTTCAAAACCCTGTTCGGGGCTTGTGTCATCCTGCGGACTGCGGAAAGTGAGCCCGCCATAAGCAAGGCGCACCACCTTATCCGCCGCGGGCACGTAGTCAGCCCCTGCTGCCCCGCTGATCGCCATTTGTGCGGTGGGCAGCGTCATATCCGGGCGCATACAAAGCGCCGCGCCATTGCTGCCTTGGGTGACATAAAGACGTTGGCGCATGGCCTCGCCCGCGCGGGCCAAAAACAAATCGGCGTCGCTCAACACCGGCGGATCAACAAAGGCGTGGCCCGCCCCTTCAAACAGAGGCGCAATTTTGGCCATTGCCGCTTGGCGGCACGCCAGATCATCCGGCGCATTGCCAGTACAATTAAGTGTACAATTCAAAGCAGTCATCGACTTCATCCTTTAAGTCGGTTCAATAGTTTGTAGCGAATTGAGGGGGGAATTGAAATAAAAACGGCATCAGCCGTGATGTCGGCCCAAGATGGCGCGCACAGCAGAAACAAGATCGGCCCGCGCCACGGTTTGTTGCGCACCTTCTGCGGCCACCCATTCGGCACGGTCTGCCACATCTTTGGCAAGCTCCGCCCCGACGACCAGATCCTTGATGGTCACTTCACCGCGCTCAAATTCATCGGATCCGGCGATCACAACGCAAGGCGCGCCCCGCTTATCGGCATATTTAAGCTGCGCCTTCATCGCGCTGCCGCCAATATAAAGCTCTGCCTTAATGCCCGCATTGCGCAGTTCGCTTACCATGGCTTGGTAATCGCCCATGCGGTCATTATCCATAGCGGTCACGACCACAGGCGCGCGCCACACATTGGCCTGTTCCGGCAAGGCGGACAGCAGGCGATCAAGCCCGATAGACATGCCGGTGGCAGGCACTGCCTGGCCGGTAAAGCGCTTCACCAAATCATCATAGCGGCCACCGCCCCCAATCGCGCCAAAGCGGCGGGGCTTGCCTTTTTCGTCCAGCGTTTCGATGGTGAGTTCCGCTTCGAACACCGGGCCTGTATAGTAGGCAAGGCCCCGCACGATGGAAGGATCGATCTGCGCTTGATCCGCGCCAATGCCTTGGGCGGCCAGCAGATCCATAATCTCTTTCAGCTCATCCACACCTTGGGAGCCGGTTTCATTGCCGTTCACCAAGGCGGCCAAATCATCAAGGCCACCAGCCTGCATGAAAGCCATGACCTGATCGGCCTCACCATCTGCCAGATTGGCCCCATCGGTATAATCGCCCGAGGCATCCATACGGCCTTTGCCCAAAAGCTCGCGCACGCCATCAGCCCCCAGCCGGTCCAGCTTGTCCATGGCGCGCAGCACAATCAAGCAGCGCTCTGCGCTTTGCGCATCCTCACCCGACAGGCCGATCAGTTCCATCACCCCGGTCAATACCTTGCGGTTATTCACCTTGAGCACGTAATTGGACCGGGCAATGCCAAGGGCTTCCAGCCCGGTGGCGGCCATCGCCATCAACTCTGCCTCGGCGGCCATTAAAGGACTGCCGACGGTATCGGCATCAAATTGATAGAATTCCCGAAAGCGCCCCGGCCCCGGCTTTTCATTGCGGTAAACGGGGCCTACGCCATAACGGCGATAAGGCTTGGGCAATTGTTGAAAATTCTGCGCATAAAAGCGCGCCAGCGGCGCGGTCAGATCATAGCGCAACGCCAGCCAGCTTTCGTCTTCATCCTGAAAGGCAAACACCCCGCCTTCAGGGCGATCAACATCGGGCAAAAATTTACCCAGCGCCTCAACATATTCGATGGCCGGGGTTTCCAGCGGCTCAAAGCCATACATCTCATAAACATCGGAGAGAGTTTGAATAGCCGCGCGCCGACGCACCGCGTAATCTGGGGCGATGTCTCTAAAGCCTTTGGGCAACACTGCCTTGGGCTTGGGGGCTTTCTTCTCTTTCTTAGCCATTGCGGGCCGCGATCTCTCATCCGACAAAAAAGGCAGGTCCCAAATGAATGGGCAGCCTGCCTGAAATATGGCGATGATGGTACAGCCGCCCCGAATTGAACGGGGGACCTCTAGTGCCACAAACTAGCGCTCTAACCAACTGAGCTACGGCTGCACATCATCTGCACTTCCTGATTAAGAGGAAGTGGCGCAACCTAACGCCAGCGCCAGCCCCATGCAAGCGGGCAGTTTTGGCCTGAAAGTCGCAGTCTTGGCCGTGCCGTTGCCGGGTGGGAATGCTGCTATTTCTTGCCGATTTGCCCCAATTGATCGCGCAAAACGCGGCGCGGAATCTCCTGCGCCTCGCCGGGTTTCAATACCCCAAGCTGAAATGGCCCGTAAGAGGTGCGGATCAGGCGATTCACTTTAAGCCCGATACTTTCCATCAAGCGCCGCACTTCGCGGTTTTTACCTTCATCCAACGCCAAATTCAGCCACACATTACTGCCTTGCTGACGCTCGATTTCGACATTGGCGGGGCGATACTTCACGCCATCAATTCTGGCACCGCGCCGCAATGGCTCAAGTTCCTCATCTTGCAGGCGACCATAGGCGCGCACCCGATACCGGCGCACCCAGCCCGTGGAAGGGTGTTCAAGTGCGCCTGCCAAGCCGCCATCATTGGTAAACAAAAGCAGCCCTTCGGTGTTCAAATCCAATCGCCCAACAGTGACAACGCGCGGCAGGCCCGGTGGCAATGCCTCGAACACGGTGGGGCGGCCTTCGGGGTCATGGGTGGTTGTGACCAGCCCGGCCGGTTTGTGGAAACGCCAAAGCCGTGTTTCCTCGGCTGCTTTCACCACCTCACCGTCCAGCGCGATTTTGTTGGCCGCGGTGACATTCAACGCGGGTGACTTGATGGTTTTACCATCTACCGTTACCCGGCCCGCCTCTATCAAGCGTTCCGCCTCACGCCGGGAACAAACGCCCGCGCGCGCCATAACTTTTGCAATGCGATCACCTTCATGGGTCATAAGAGGGGTCATAGGCGCTTGTTCTCACCCAAGCAAGACGCGATAGTGCCGCTTATGACAGCGCGCATCGACACATCCCCCTTTATGGCTGAAGCCATGGCCGAAGCCCGCAAGGCGCAAGACCTAGGCGAAGTGCCCGTGGGGGCCGTGGTTGTGAATGCGGCCGGCGACATTATCGGTCGCGGCCACAATTTGACCCGCACAAAGCGCGATCCAAGCCTACACGCTGAAATGGTGGCGATCAGGGACGCAGGGCTGGAAAGGCTGATTGATTGCGACCTTTACGTCACGCTGGAGCCTTGCGCGATGTGTGCCGGCCTTATCTCTCACGCCCGCATCCGCCGTTTGTACTATGGTGCGGCTGACGCCAAAGGCGGCGCAGTGGATCACGGGCCGCGCATTTTCAATCAGCCCACCTGCCACCATGCCCCGGAAGTATATAGTGGCATTGGCGAGGCCAAAGCCGCCAAGCTGTTGAAAGATTTCTTTTCCAGCAAACGTTAAAGCCCGCTTGGTACCGCGTTCCCCTTATGGCAAAGTGCGGCCATCAAATATTTGGGGGAACCAACGCATGAAACTCTATCAAATGGATATAAGTCCATACACAGCGCGCTGCCGCTTGGCGATTTATGCCAAAGGCGTGGAAGACAAGGTTGAAGTGATCGACCCCGGCAATGTGAAAACGGCAGAATACAAAGCGATCAATCCCATGGGCAAAATTCCCGCCCTGATCACCGATGATGGGCAAGCTATCCCCGAAAGCGATGTAATTTGCGAATATCTGGAAGATGCGTTTCCTGACACATCGCTTACCCCTGCGGCCAAAGCCAATATCCGCATGGTGTCCCGCGTGGCGGATATTTATGTGCTAAACGCGATGGAGCCTTTCTTTGATGTCGCCAAGGGCGGCCCAAAGGTGGATGAACTTTTGGCCTATGGCCACAAAAACACCAATTGGGGGCTGGACCGTTTGGAAGAAGTGCTGATCGGGCCTTATGCGGCGGGCGACAGGCTTACCTATGCTGATGGTACGGTTATTGCGGCGATCTTCTATCTGCTGGGTGTTGGCCGAGCATTTGGCGTGGGCGATGCCATCGACAATCGCCCCAAGCTAAAAGCCTATTGGGACTTCATTCAAAAAGACGAACACGCCGCGCGCATCATTAAAGAGATGCAAGACGCCATGAACAAATTGATGGGGAAATAGTCATGAGCAATATTGAAACCGCCAAAAAATTTATCGCCGCCTGCGAAACCGGGGATGCCGAAAATCTGATCCCCTTCTTCGCCGAAGACGCGATCTATCATAATATCCCGATGGAGCCGGTAACGGGCAAAGACGCAATCCGCGCCACGCTTTCCATGTTTATGGGCAATGCCGAGGAAGTCATCTTCGACACGCCCTTCATCGCTGAAACCGCAAATGGCGATGTTCTGACAGAGCGGCTGGACAAGTTTCGCTATGGCGAAAATTGGCTGAAAATACGCGTGATGGGCACGTTTGAATTTGACGCCGAGGGCAAGATCACCCATTGGCGGGACTATTTCGACATGGGCGAATTTCAAAGCCAAATGGCAGCAATAGCAGGCTGACATGCAGGAAAGTCTCACCGGCATTACAGATTGGATCACGGCGAACGGCCCCGCCATTTTGATCAATATGGTGGCGGCGCTGGTGTTGTTGGCGCTGGGGGTGATCGTGGCGCGGGTGCTGCGCCGCGCGGTGCTAACACTGCTGGCCCCCATCACCTTGATGGACAAAACCTATAAGCCGCTCATCGCCTCGCTGGTGCAATACACTATGGTGTTGGTGGTGCTGGTGGCGGTGCTGTCGCAAATGGGGGTGGACACCACATCCATCATCGCCGTGTTGGGTGCAGCGGGCTTGGCCATCGGCCTGGCGCTACAAGGCACGCTTTCAAACATTGCAGCGGGCACACTGATTTTATGGCTGCGGCCCTACAAGGTTGGCGAATATGTCGATGCCGAAGGCTTGGCCGGCACGGTTGAAGAGGTGGGGTTGTTTCATACCACGCTGACCGGGCCGGACGGGCTTTACACGACTGTCCCCAATACCGAAATCTGGAACCGCCCGATCCGCAATTTCACGCGCAACGCGGCACGCCGGGTGGAGCTGTTGTTCACACTGCAATATCAGGATGATGCGGTGATCGCGCTGGAAATCGCCAAGGGCATTATTCACGGCGATGCACGTATATTGGTGGAACCCGCCCCGCAAGCACTGGCGATTGGGCTGGGCGAATTGGGCACCAACCTTTCCTTGCGGTTTTGGGTGAAGGGCAGCGACTATCTAGCCACCCAATCAGAGATGGCGACCGTGATCAAAGCGCGCTTGCAAGCTGCGGGCTTTACCTTTGCCGTTGCCGAAATGAACCGCGGCATTCCCAAAGCGAAATCGCCGGAACAGGCTTAACGAGGACGGGGACAATGGCAGAGACAATGGCAGGGACAATGGCAGGGACAAGGATTGAACCGAAGGCCGAATGGCGGCAGGCAGACTTTGCAGACCCCGCCCGTTTTACAGAAATTTTGTCCTCATCAGAGCAGGATGAAATTGCCGCCGCTGTTGCCCATGCCGCCGCCATGTCAAACAACATGCTGGAAATTGGCAAGGATGATTTTCCGCTCCCCACACTTGCCCCGCGCATGAAGCGCATCGAGGATGAGCTGATTAATGGGCGTGGCTTTGTATTGATACGCGGCCTGCCGCGGGATCGCTTCAGCAATGATGAAATGTGCTTGGCTTATTGGGGCCTTGGTATGCATCTGGGCAAGCCGTGGCCGCAAAACCATAAGGGCCACATGCTGGGCGACGTGACCGATCAGGGCAAGGCGGAAGATGACCCCACCGCGCGCGGCAATGAACTGGGCGGCATGGCCCTGCCTTTTCATACTGATGGCTCTGATCTTGTCGGCCTTATGTGTCTTGAAAACGGCATTGAAGGCGGTGAATCCGTTATTTGCAATTCTGTCGCGCTCTACAATCAACTGATGACCGAAGATGCGGAAATGGCGGAAGAATTGTTCAACCCCCAGCCATATGACTTCCGCGGCGAGCAGCAAGCTGGCGGAAAACCCTATTACGAAATGCCCGTTTTCACAAAATGGGATGAGCGTTTGTTTGTGCGCTATATCCGGCCTTATATTCTGGCGTCCCAACGCCATGACAGCGCGCCGCGCATATCTGAAAAGGCCGAAGCGGCGATGCAGCGTTTGGATGCGCTCAGCCTTGATCCGCAATATCAGGTGGAAATGATGTTGCAACCGGGCGACATGCAGTTCATCAACAATTATCATGTGCTGCATGGGCGCAAAGCCTATGCAGATGATCGCGCCCAAGGCAAAGTGCGCCATCTGAAACGCCTATGGCTGGAAACGGAAACCCTGCAAGATCGTCCGCCTTATTTCGTCAACAATCTGGCAGACAATTGGGGGGCCCAAAAAGTGATTTCACGGTTAGACGCATGAGCTTTCGCATTACGCCAGTCACGCAAGCCAGCCAGTTGCTGGGCACCAAGATCGCGGCGGATGTGTTCGATGCCCCGATAGACGAGGCCCGCCTGCGCGCTTATCTGGGCGACGACAAACACTATATGGTGATTGCCATTGATCAGGACTTGGTTGTTGGCCAAGCTCGCGCCATTGTGCATTTGCATCCTGATGAGCCGGATGAACTCTATATCGATAATCTCGGCGTCTCCCCCTCGCACCAACGCCGCGGCATTGCACGCAAGCTGATGCAGGCGCTGTTCGATTGGGGCAAAGAACGGGGCTGTATCGAATTGTGGCTGGGAACCGAAGCCGACAATGACAGCGGCAACGGTTTCTATCGCGCGCTGGAACTGGATGAGACGCCCATGATTATGTACTCAGACGATTTGGATGAATGGTAGCCGACAGCAATTACGATCAAGCAGGCCAGCTATGCGCCCGCTATACAGGCCCGGTCTTGTGAGTTGAGGGTCAAATGGGCACGATTGAAAAAGCCGTGTGGTATCTTGAAACGCATCTTGAAAACAGCGTCACGCTGGACGATGTGGCCACCATTGCCGATGTCAGCCGCTTTCACCTTACCCGCGCTTTTGGCTATGCGGTGGGCTGTACGCCCATCACCTATCTCCGCCGGCGACGTTTGAGTGAAGCCGCCAAGGCGCTGGCAACCGGCAGCGACACCATTTTGAATGTCGCTTTGCAGTTTGACTACAATTCCCACGAGGCATTTACGCGCGCCTTTCGCGATCAATTCGGCATCACACCGACTGATATTCGCCGCAACGGCAGCGTTCAATCCCTTGCGCTCACCGCGCCTTATTATCGGAGTAGCCAAACAATGAAACACATGGCCCCTGCACGTATCGCCACTATGCCCGATCTGCATTTTGCGGGCCTGCCACACCAATACGCTGAAACCGGCAGCCCGGAAATTCCGGGGCAATGGCTGAAATTCGCGCCCCATATCGGCACAATCCCAAACCAGAAAGGGCACACCACTTTTGGCCTTTGCTTTGAAGGGGACGGCACCAATTTTTTGAACTATGTGGCCGCGGTAGAGACAGATGGTGCTGCTACTGATCTGCCGCCGGAATTGAAAGCCTTTCACATAGAGGCCCAAACCTATGCGGTTTTCTGGCATGGGGAACATGTATCGGCGGCAGCGGAAAGCTGGGGCGCGATCTTCTCAAACTGGCTGCCAGCCGCCACCTACACACCGCAAGACGCCCCCAGCTTTGAACGCTATGACGACCGTTTCAACCCCATGACCGGCCATGGGGGCTTTGAGCTTTGGCTTCCTGTGCAGGCAAAATCGGGCTAACCTTCGATCAAGTAGAGGGGGCCTACCATATTGAAATTGTCAGCCATTGTGGCGCTACTATTCGGTCTGTTTCTGGCGGGAGCAGAAGCCTATCGCAATTGGGGCGATTGGCAGTGGTGGCCCTTTTGGGTGGTGGATTATGTGGGGGCCGCGCTGCTGATTTATGGCGGTGCGCGCGTGTTACGCGGCGGCACCAAGGCGTGGCTCACGGGTGGGTGGGGCTTTACCACCGCCATGTTCTACATGTCTTTTTTCTCCCACATTGAGCGCCTGCGCACCGAAACGGGCCTAACTTACGGGCCGGATGGCAGCTTGAGCGAGGACAGGCTCACCCAAGCCATTGGTCTGATGCTAGCCATCGCAGCGCTCAGCTTTGTCATGGCGCTTTGGGGCCGGAATAAGGGTTAGGCCATGCAGCGCTGGACAATTATCGGTCTTGTTCTTGCCCTGATTGGCCCCGGCGCTGTGGCGCTTTTTGCGCAGGCGATTGCGACCGAGCCTGAGACACTTCCCCCACGCGCGCTTGGCCTTTTCTTATTCATCGCGCTAACAGCCGCGGTGATTGTCATCGCCACCCAAAAAGAAAACACGCGCCTCATCCAACTGGGCTTTGCAAATAGCGGTTGGTTGAGCGCGCTGTGGGCCGTGCCGCTCACCTTGTTTTTCATCTATCTCTACGGCCCGGCTATTTATGCGGCGCTTCTGGCGCTGAATATTGGTGGGTTTGAGGGCGGCCTTGGCACACTGCACCAGCTTCCCACGGCTTATTTGATAGTGGCCATCGCCATAGTTGCCGCGGCGGAAGAATGGCTGTATCGCGGTTATGCCATTGAACGCTTGGAAGCCATAACAGGCAGCACATGGGCCGCGGGTGCCCTTTCTCTCACCGCCTTTGTCATCGTTCATCTGCCCTTATGGGGCTTTGCCGCCGCGCTTTCGACCGCTGTGGCGGGGCTGATTTTCACCCTGCTCTATATCTGGCGACGCGATATATTGATGCTGATCATCGCGCATGTCGCAACGGATTTTGTCGGCATTATCGGCACATTGTCATAGGCCCTTATATTCCAACGGAGATACCGTTATGATGCCCCCCTTCGTGGGATTGGGGAATCACATGCTCAAAAATATCATGCGTGGCGTCGTTGCCGCATTATTCACTACCGTACCAGCCTTCTCGCAGGAAGAAGCGCCCGCGCCTACGCCGCAAATCGGGCTGGACGAAATAATCGTCACGGCCCAAAAGCGGGCCGAAAGCGTGCAAGATGTGCCGATTTCAATGTCTGCCATTGACAGTGAGTTCATCAAGGAGGTCTCCATTGGTGATTTGAACGAGCTGTCGCTTTATATTCCCAATGTCAAGATCGGGGCCTCTCCCACCGCGGCCTCCATGTATATTCGCGGACTTGGCTCCGGCGGCAATCGCGGCTTTGAGCAATCAGTCGGCTTGTTTGTGGACGGCATCTATTTTGGCCGCATCAACTATCTGACCGACGGAATGGTAGACTTGAACCGGGTGGAAGTTTTGCGCGGCCCGCAAGGCACCTTGTTCGGCAAGAACACGGTGGCAGGCGCGCTCAGCATTTGGACCGGCATGCCATCTGATGAATGGACCGCCAGCGGCTCTGCCCTGTTTGGCGAACACAACCATATGCGGTTTCGCGCCATGGTGTCCGGGCCTGTTGTGGAAGACACTCTATCCTTCCGCCTTGCCGGGATGCGCGACCTGCGCGATGGCTTGGTTGAAAACCGCATGACCGGGATCAAAGGCGGCAATGTCGACAAAACCGTTCTGCGCGGGAAGCTGCGCTTCACGCCCACAGAGAGCCTGGACATCACCATTGGCGCGGAAATGACCAAGGTGAACCAGCACGGGCCGGGCTTTCAATTGATTGATTGGGGCCCGCTGACGGAACAAGGCTACAAAGCCTTTGACAGCCGGGCGGAAGCCGATGGATCAGACCGCAAAACAACCGAAGACAAACAGGGCTTTTCCTATCGCGATTCACAAGGCGGCAATATGCAGGTGAACTGGGCCTTAGGCGATTATGACTTCACCTCCATCAGCGGCTACTCAGAATTTACCCATAACGTGGATTTCGATGCTGACTTTGGGCCTGCCCCGCTGCTGCGCACCGAAAACGACGATGCGTTCATGCAGTTCAATCAGGAACTGCGGCTGGCCAGCCCCACTTGGGAACGCTTCGATTTCATCGTTGGGCTGTTCTATTACTGGAGTAATTGGAATGTATTCAACGATACACCGGTGCTGACCCAACCCATCGACAACACCTTGCTTGGCTTATTATTGCCCGATGCCGTGAATGCCGCTGCCCAACCGGTAACAGGACAAATCCCCTTGCCCATGATCCATGCCGATCGGCAATTCAGCCGCTTTGACCAATTCACAAACTCCTACGCTTTATTCGGCCAAGCGACATGGCGCGTCACCGAAAAGCTGTCTGTCATTGGGGGTCTGCGGGCCGCGTATGAAAGGAAAGAGGCTTTCATCTCCAAACAGTTTGAAACCGGGCTGGTGTTCCAAGCCGCCGTTGGCAGCGAAGCCTATGAGGTAGATGTCAGCCGCGAGGAAACCAACGTCGCGCCGAAATTCTCTCTCAAATATGATGTGAACGAAGACATCATGGCCTATGCTACCTTTGCGCAAGGCTATAAGGCGGGTGGCTTCAACCCGACCGCTGGCAATCCCGGCCTGCTGGAATTTGATGCGGAACAGGCAACTTCTTACGAGGTGGGGATCAAAACCAAAATTCTGGGGGGCAGCGCCATTGTCAATCTGGGCGCGTTCTACACCAATTTCAAAGACCTTCAGACCTCCAGCTTTGATGGCTCCAACTGGGTGGTTTCCAACGCCGCGGAGGCCACGACCAAAGGGCTGGAAGCCGAAGTGCATTGGCAACCGTTCGAGGCGCTGCGCGTGACCGCCGGGGTGGGCTACACCCGCGCCCGCTTTGACGACTATCGCAATGCCCCCTGCTATATAGGGGAAGAAGGCGATCCCGGTTGTGACAAGACGGGACAGCGACTGCCCGGCGCGCCCGAACTCAATGGCTCTCTCAGCGCGAATATGGGGCTGCCGCTTGGCAATTTACCCATGCTTGCGGTGATCGGTGGCGATATCATCCATCAAAGCGAAATCTATCTGGATGGTGATCTTGACCCCAATTTGGAATCAAATGCCGCCACCCGCTATAATCTGCGCCTTGGGCTGACAGATATTGACCGTGTATGGACCTTTATGGTGATCGGTAAAAATCTAACCGATGAACTGGTGCTGGCAGGCGGTACCGATGTGCCCTTGCAGCAAGGCACATATATCGGCGGCTATTTTGCCCCGCGGTTGATCACGGCAGAATTTCGCATTCAATTCTAGCTTGTTTGCAAATTGTTCTCAAAAAACCTACGCTGGACGTGGTGACAAGGTGAGGAAATTTGCAAGGCAACGTTAAGTGATACAGCCTATCAAAAAAGCATGGCGCGCATTTGTATTGCCGCTATTGCAACGGCCCAAAAGGCTGCAAGTTGCTGCCTTATGCTATCGCCATGGCGAAAAGGGCGACAAGGAAGTTTTGCTTATCACCAGCCGGGGCACGGGCCGCTGGGTTATCCCCAAGGGCTGGCCCATGCGCGGCCTTGGCTCACCCGATGCGGCCATGCAAGAAGCGTGGGAAGAAGCCGGCGTGATCAAAGCCCAATTGGAGCGCACCCCAATCGGTAGTTACAGTTATGACAAGATAAAGAAAACCGGTTTGGCGCAGCCGGTAAACGTGATGGTTTATCCCGCCATTGTTATGCAAATTGTGGATCATTTTCCAGAAGCGGATCAGCGCAAACGCATTTGGGTTTCTCCGCTTGAGGCCGCAACCATGGTGCACGAACCCGGCTTACAGTCCATTTTGCGCTCATTCTAAAAATGTCACCCAACAAGGCCCCAAAACTGTTGCTTTCATGCGCGCGCGCACTTACCCCTACTAAGATGCGATATTAGGAGCTGGGATGAGCAACAAAAATACAGATTTTGAAGCAAGTGATCTGGAAACACTGGATCGTGATCTGCGGCGCTTTTCCAATTTAGAGCAGGCAACCAGCTTTGTTGGGCGCCCCATTGTGGGGTCAGGCATTGCGCTGATGTTTATCTTGCTGGCGGCGCTATTTGCAGCACTGCTGTTTGGCCAAACCAACAACACCATGATTGTTATCATTGCCGCCGCTGTGGGGGCCTATATGGCCTTGAATATTGGCGCAAATGATGTCGCCAACAATATGGGGCCGGCGGTGGGGGCCAATGCGCTTTCCATGGGCGGCGCAATTTTGATTGCCGCCGTTTTTGAAAGTGCCGGCGCCCTGCTGGCAGGCGGCGATGTGGTATCCACCATTGCCAAGGGCATTATCGCGCCTGAAAGCATGGGCACGGCAGATACGTTCATTTGGGCCATGATGGCCGCGCTTTTGGCATCGGCCCTTTGGGTTAACCTTGCCACATGGGTTGGCGCGCCGGTATCAACCACCCATTCCGTCGTTGGTGGCGTGATGGGGGCTGGCATTGCCGCCGCAGGCTTTGGCGCGGTGAGCTGGGCTACCATGAGCAAGATTGCGGCAAGCTGGGTAATTTCGCCCGTATTGGGCGGTTTGGTTGCGGCGGGATTTCTATGGTTCATCAAAGCGCGCATCATCTACCAACCCGACAAGATTGCCGCCGCGCGCAAATGGGTGCCGGTATTGGTGGGCATTATGGCGGGGGCCTTCGCTTCTTATCTGGCGCTTAAAGGCTTGAAGAAAATCGTCAAGATAGACATCACCTCTGCACTGACCATTGGGGCCGTTTCCGGGCTTGTTATTTGGGGGGCGATGATCCCCATTATCCGTCGCCAATCCGAAGGGCTGGAAAACCGCAACAAATCTTTGAAAATTCTGTTTGGCATACCGCTTATCATTTCTGCCGCCCTACTGAGCTTTGCCCATGGCGCAAATGATGTAGCCAACGCCGTTGGGCCATTGGCCGCCATTGTGCAAGCCTTGGGCACGGGTGACTTTACCCACGCGGTTTCCATTCCCTTTTGGGTCATGGTAATCGGTGCCTTTGGCATTTCGTTTGGGCTGTTCCTGTTTGGCCCCAAGCTGATCCGCATGGTGGGGAACCAAATTACCAAATTGAACCCCATGCGCGCCTATTGCGTGGCACTTTCCGCAGCCATCACCGTTATTGTGGCCAGTTGGCTGGGCCTACCTGTCAGTTCGACCCATATTGCGGTGGGGGCTGTGTTCGGTGTGGGGTTCTTCCGCGAATGGCATGTGGCACGCCGCATGAAACAGGCGCGCATGGCCATGCCAGATCGTCCGCAACATTCAACCGAGGAACGCAGCCGCCGTAAGCTGGTGCGCCGTTCTCACTTCATGACCATTGTCGCGGCCTGGCTGATCACTGTGCCCGCCTCTGCGTTACTATCGGGCCTGTTGTTCTTGGGACTACAAATGGTTGCAGGCTAGGGCCATAGGGCTGATTTGATTGCCCTAGCCAACCCTGGCCCTAGCCCTAGCATGGGGCTTATCTTGTCCCACGGCTCTTATTCCGCCGCGTGTTGCACCTGAATGGGTAAGGGCTTTTCAAGCTCTGCCCAATCAATCAATCCATCACCGGCCAGGTTTTCATATTCAAGAATACCCAGTTCCTCGAATTTAGGGCGGATATTCTCGGTCAGCAAACCAACCCTTTTCAAATTGGGAATGATGCGTTCAAAAAGAAGGTTGCGGAACATCTGCATCACTTCACCGTCGAGCATCATTTTGCGGGCCTCATCAACGTTCCATCCATAATGCTCGAACACATCTGTTGCGATAAGCCGCTCGCGCATCACCACGCAGGCTTCATAGGCAAACTGCGCGCGCTCTTCTATTTCCTCTGGCGGCAAGTTTTTGATGAACTCCTCCAGATAATTGACACCGAAAGCCACATGGCGTCCTTCATCGCGGATGACCAATTCAACAATATTGCGCGCCAAGGGTTCCTTCGTGGTGAAGCGCATGGTGTTAAAGGCCGCAAGCGCCAAACCTTCGATAATGAGCTGCATACCGATAAATTTCAGATCCCAGCGCGGATCGGTCAACACCTTATCCAGCAACAACTTTAACGATGGGCTGATAGGATACATAATGCCCAGCTTTTCCTTGATATATTTGGCGAACACCTCAACATGGCGAGCTTCATCAAAGGTTTGGCTGCTGGCATAGAGCTTGGCATCATGAGTGGGCGCGCAAGAAACAAGCTGGCTTGCCACCAGCAATGCACCTTGTTCGCCGTGCAGAAACTGACTGAGTGTCCAGGCAAAATTGTGCCAGGCAAACTCCAGCTTTTCATCATCGCTCATTCTTTCAAATGGTTCATAGCCTGCAAACGGATTGATATTTTCATCTGACGGCGGCTCGGTATGGGGATAGTTGATAGACCAATCTACATCCATCTCGGCATTCCAGTTGTGCTGCTTGCCAAGCTCATATAATCGTTTGATACGTTTGTTCGCCTCTGTGTAGTCCCAATTGTAGGAACCCGTCAGCGGCGTGGAAAATATCTCGCGAATGCGATGAACATCCTCCTCTGTCAACTTATCTGCCATCTCACCTGGGTCGTGGTCATGTAACCATTCCTTGGAGTAATACTTCACATCCCGCGGTGGTTGATCGACTGTGTGCAAATGGGGCATCTTCCTCTCCAATCTTCGCTTTGATGGAAAGATGCTGACAGGGTGTCACTTACCCGGCATTGACTTGCATCAACCAAAATGCCGGGCAAACGCAGCACACGCCGGGTGGTATCTCGATCCACGATCAGTAGATACCCTGTCTTCACCTTGAACTGCGCCAATATGCGGGTACAGGAGCCCGCAACATGCCCGAGCCCCGTTTCATTGTTCATCAGCTCCTTAAATAGGGTGCCTTGAAATCCAAAGTCGCGGAATGTGTGTCCGTAAACCGAAAGGTACTCTCTTTCCCGCTCACCGGTTTTGTCCTCCGCGTTGTAGGCAAATACCCGCGCCATATCAGCTTCCCGCTCGTCGGATTGATCGAAGTTTGAGTAGTATTCCGGATCCAACAACTCGAAGTCGTCAGTCGCTTCCATTCTGTTCCCCTCAAGGCTGAGCTTTTTCTTCTCCCTCGAATTCTTGCTTTACAATGGCAAAAACACCAGAGGCAACTTCATCCGCTGCGATGCCAATCAAGATACCGGCCAAAGTACCGGCGATAAGACCAGCTGGAAGCAGCGGTGCTAGAACAATGGTTGCCCCAACACCAAGGGCCAAACTAACCCCCAATGGCCATGCGTTGAAAGATAAGCTCGTAGATGCGGCGCGTGATTGTCCAAATCGCGCGTGAGGTCGGCCAGCGGCGGAAGTTGAGTTTACGAACTCGCATGCGTGATCGGCCAAAACCGCTATAGAGGCCACCGAGTTTGAAAGAGCACCACCCGATACGAAAGCCCCATTTGGGTTCTGGCAGCAATCGCAATCGCATCAGGCCACGCGGCTGCCACTCAAACTGAACCTCGTTGTTCCCGGTCTGGCGCACATTCGAAATGCCGGGCACTTGCCGAAGGGTTCGCTCCTGAATCTCCGGCACGCCATCCTTGTATTTATGAAAAGCCCACCACCATGTTTCGGCCCAAAGCGTTACCTCGTCAATCACCTCATATTCCGTTGAGAGCTGGACAACATAAGCATCGCTATTCAAGCGATGCCACGTGCCACCAAATCTGGGCTTGATACACTCCGTTGTGGCGGCGTCTATGAGCAGCAAAAAGCCCTCATCAGTCTGAAACTGGCCCAATATTCTATATCTAATGAGGCCCTTTTCAGATTCAGCCAACTCTCTCTCGTCAACACAGAGAGAGATTCGGTCAAAGCTCTTTCGTATTTCCAGAAACTTACCCGGCGAATCAGCATTTGTAATCGCATCCGTTGGTATATCCGTGGTTGGTTTTATCATCTTGCGGTTTGGTTGTTCCCCTCAGCAGGATTCTGTGTTCCGAACAGAAAATCATAAACTCCGGCGACCGCAGCTTCGGCTACGGCAGTCCCTGCATACCCTAGCACCGCAGCAAAGATAATAAAGCAAATTGGGGCGGCAGGCCCGCAGACTACAGCCGCAATCATGGCCGGATAAATTGCTGCCAGACCCACGCCTACTTACGGACGCAGCGCGGACATTATGAAAGTGCCGCGCAGGATATAGTTGAGGAACGAATAGAACGTCTCATCGTTGAGTTGGGAAAGACGAAAACAGGGCCGAACCCGAAAATAGCTAGGGCCGAAATCAGGATCGAACATACCCCAGCCGCCCGGTGTCCAATCATACGGGTAGCCAAGCCTGGGGATGAACCCCTTGGGCGGGTTCTCAAAAACCTTAATGCGCATCCAGGCGCGCGAGAGCATGCGAATATCTAGCGTCCACTCATCCACGATTTTGCAATCCAGCAATGGATTAAAACGCTCGACGGCGCGATAGCGCCGGGGGCGCAACCAGAAGCGGCGCTGAATACAGCGGCCGCTAAACACTTGAGAGAACACATATTCGAGATCGTTGTTGAAAAAGAGGATGGCGAAATGCGGCGCGCCAAGCATTAAGTCCACGCCGGGTAAACGTAGCACTCGGCGGGTGGTATCTCGGTCCACGATCAGTAGATACCCTGTCTTCATCTTGAACTGCGCCAATATACGAGTGAACGGGTAAGACATATAGCGCAGCCCAAGCTCATCCTGTTTGATCTCCGTAAATGGCGCGCCACGAAACCAGAAATCCCTGCGAGAATTAGAGGAATTAGCGAGGAAGTCGCGCTCGTGCTCGCCGGTCTCATCTTCCATGAAATAGGCAAAAAGCCTTTTCATATGCGCTTCACGCTCACATGACTGATCGAAATCTGAATAGTCCTCTGGCTCAAGCAATTCAAAATCACTGATCCGCTTCATCAAACTGCTTCCTATGGCTCTGTTGGTTCTTCCCCCTCGAATTCTTGCTTTACAATGGCAAAAACACCAGAGGCAACTTCATCCGCTGCGATGCCAATCAAGATGCCTGCTAATGTGCCGGCGATCAAGCCAGCCGGAAGCAACGGTGCCAGAACAATTGCTGCCCCAACACCAAGGGCTAAACTAGCCGCTGTTTGGGTCATGTCATCCGGAAAAAGGGTGTCAAACTCACCAGCTTGGTCGTCATTTTCATAGGCCCAGTGCATTTGAAGGATCGCTGTTCCAACGAAAATGACCTTCCCCAAAGTGCCAAGCCCTACCAAATCATTCGCATAGCCTGCCAATTTGGTTTTGGCGTTTTGCACCTGAATATCTGAAGCACCGCCACTTCTTGGCAGCCCCCCATTTATTCGAGTGCTATCTTGAACAGCCTCGGCAACGATTGCCCGTGCCTTGCTGACCGGATCGCGCAGTTTCTTTCCAACCTCGCGAGCATTAGCCATTGTTCGTCTGTGTTCATCCCGCAACGTCCGGTATGCCTTTTCATATGTTGCCGCACCACGAGCTGCATCCCGATCCCAGTCACTCAGAATTTTCTTAATTTCCTTGCCGGTGGTTTTTTTACGTGCGTTGGCTTCGCCATATGACATCACGCCATGCGCAACGAGTTTGTCCAGCGCGTCGGCATCGTTTTTCGCCATGCCTTCCAAAAACGTCTCCAATCGCGCGCGATAGAAGTTGTTTTGCGTTTCCGGGCCATTCAAATAGACAGAAACGCCATAGTTGCCGGGATTAGCGACTTGCCACCCTACATTCATACGACCAGCATTGGCGGCGATGTCGTTTGCCGCCTTCACAAACCCTTCGGGAATGATGCACGTGGTTTGGCCGTTGCTTTTCGCCCATTCGGCGTTGTTACATATCAGCTTAACAACAAACTTCTCGTCCTCGATGCGCTCGCCATCTTTGTCAAAGCGAAGGCCGAAGGCATTGTAAATCTCCTGCTGAAATATTGCGAAGTCCCGCGTTGGGAAATTAGGGCGCTTGCTAATCATGCTTCTAACCTTTGGTAAAATAGACGTTTGGCGTGCCGGGCAACACGCGCATATTGCGGCGATTAGTGGGCAACAATGAAACCATTGCAGCTTCGGCTTGTGACCTCGGTTCAATCTTCCCGCTGCGCTTTTGGCCGATTGAGATTTCGAAGGCGTTGATGGCCTCAATCAGCGGCATGCCAGCGGTGCCGGAGATGCGGCCTGTCCAATAAGGCTGACCATTAGGGCCTTTGATATTGGCAAGCGCGGCTTGCACCAGCGCGACATCCTCCCGGGCATTTTGGGCGCGGCCCACACTGCCTTTCAGGAATGGCTTTGTAAGCGGTTGCACATTGATCTTGGAGGCCGAGCCCGGCGCGCGGGCCACCTCCTTCACATGTACCGGCTGGCGGGTCTTAACCTCAATGTCTTTGGCCGAGCTGTTGAACTGGAACTGGGAAAGCCCACCTGCAAATCGGTTGATCTGATCCTTGAGGGGCCGTGGCGTCGGTTGATGAGGCTGGAGCGGCTTTAACCGGTCGTCCAGGCATCTCACGCCATGGGGTTTAAGGGTGATTGTGCAGCGCCCTGAGTGATCAGTGGCCGCACTATCGACCACCAGATTGAGGCCAAGATTGCGGTTTCCTTCCTTGATCAGTCGTTCAAGGTCTTGTTGGCAGCGCTCCGGCAGGGCCATATCTTTCACCTCAGGCCCGTCGTGGCGGCGGGCGTAAGGTTCTGCAATCGTGAGGCACGCCGTGCCTTTGATCCCGGCTAAGGATTGATATTGCATGGGCAGCATCTGCTTCAGCTTGTTCGCCAGCGGTGAGCGCGGGTCAATCCTGCCTATCTTGCCCGCAATATTCAGATGTTGCTCCAGCGCCGCAATTGCCGCCTCCAATGACTGCCGGTGGCGGTTCCAGTCTCCGTCCACGGGGCCAGACCAAAAGGCATTATTCCTGTTTTGTTCTTTTAGAAATAAAAATGCGCCCTGCAACGCGGCAACATCATGTTTGAGATTACGGCCCATCTTCCCGACAGACTGCTCGAAGTTCGCCACTCGCCCCTCCAATCTATTTGTTCCTCATTTGTTCTTTCATGGATTTTTGCGTTTGTCAAGAATAAAATAGGTACACATTGGGGGCTTGGTATATGCTGTTGTGGCAGGAGAAAGGAAAGGCGGCGCAACTAGCACGACCTTTCCTGCTTTGCCTTTAATGCTTTAGCTCACATATTTGATCGTGAGGCCTGTGTATTCCGCAATCGCGTTCCACCGGGCCTTCAGTTCTTTGTAGCGCCGATGCGATATCACGCTGCCTTCACGAGCGAAACCCACAAAGGTCACCGAACAACCTTCCATGCTGTTCTTTGTGATAACGTCTTCGAAGCCGGACGTGCCTTCATACATATCGGCTAGATCGCTTGCTTCTGGCCAGCCCCTATGGGGTGGTCCGGGTTGATTGTTAGTCCCGCCAGAAATGACCCCAGCATTTCATTCGGCATGCTGGCGCGGTGCTGCACTTTGCGATGCTTCACGATAGAGCGCATGTCGGAGATGGTGTCATGTTGCAGCAGCCCAATATCTACGCTGTAGGAGAACACGGCTTTGATGGTTTGAAAGACCCGCTTGGCCACATCCAGCGCGCCACGCTCTTCAATGCGGCGGATTACGGCCACCACATCTGCCCGCTCGATCTCCGCCATGGGTTTTTGATCTAAGTGCGCAAAGGCATTATCGGCCAAGCGCTTCCACACCCGGTCTGCGTGCTTGGGCGTCCACAAATCCTTTTGGAACTCCCACCACTGCCGCGCCACGCCGGAAAACAGCTCATTCTTTTTGGGCTTGTCCTTCTCTCTGAATTCCTTGCGTTTTGTCGCCGGATCAGTGCCATTGGCGATTTGCAGGCGCAATTCATCCCGCAGCAAGCGCGCCTGTTTTAACGAAACTTCGGGATAGACCCCCAAGGCGAGGGATTTCTGCTTGCCTTAAAGCGATATTTGAGCCGCCAGTATTTCGCGCCGGTCGGCTTCACCAAAAGGCGCAGACCCCTCTCGTCTGAAACCCAGAGCGGCTTCTGGCTGGCGGTGATGTGTTTTATTTCGGCATTTGTGAGTGCCATGGGGTGCTTGCCTCGATGCTGGCCGCAACTGGTAGCACCAAAAGTAGCACCATTTGATTGATGCTACCCCGAACGAGCTGAAACAACATGAAACACCCAAACCTTTATTTTTATTGGGCTTTAGGGCATTTTTGGAACAAGTTGCATCAAGCTGAAACGGGGCAATGGTGCCGGGGGCGGCAACGCATTAAGGTCATATCTATTTGATTTATATATATAAAAATAATGTGCGTTTGAGAAATACCAACAAAAAGACCAACAAATTCCAGCAACCAGCCCTATGATCTTGGATCAAGCAACGCAGGCAATTTGGTTTGAACGTCACCCATCAAAACAAGTTCGCAATGAACTGATGTGCCATCATCATCAAGCTCCAGTTCGCCAGCTTTAACCGTATGATCCCAGTCAAATGCACCGGACATGAGGTCAAGCACCTTCCGCTTGTAATCCGTATCGAGATTGTCCAGTTGCTCACCCTTGGTCTCAAGCGCAACAAGCTTCATGGTCCGATCATCACGCGATACCGCAAAGATAAAATCGGGATAAATGCGTGCCTTGCGCCAACCCTGAATGCTATATTGGGACCGCGCCACATTTCGGTGCCACCATTTGAGGGCACCATCGCCATCAAGATGAACGGCCACCCCCTGCTCTTCCCCGTTCAGTTCAGCCTTGTAAACCGGGTCGAACAAGCTCTTTTCCAGTGGCAGGCCTGTACCGCCAAGCAATTGCTCCGCACTTTCAGGCAATGTTGTATCCATAGTTTCGGGCATTTTCCAATTCCGGCCATCGACCCGTAAACTGAATTGGATTGTCTTGTCTGCCACCTGTTGCCGGAACATGGCCTCTGCCATGTCGTTTTGAATGTCAATTAAGCCTTTGCGCAATTCTTCAACAATCAGGCTTGCCAATTCACCCAACAAATCTTTGTCAAAACCGCGCGCAGTCAGACCATCAATCACTGCTATGACAATAGCATGGCCGACAAACGGATTTGGGACAATGTCACTAATCATGCGGACGGCATAAGGAACATCAAAGCGGCGCGCCTCCGCGCTTACTGCCAGCACCTCCTGCTTGATACCATCTTCATCAAGCCAAAACCGCTGAAGTTGGCTATTTGCCGTTTGGGCATTCTCTGGAATGCGTTCAACTATGCCGGACACATCAATATCCGACCAATCAAGGGCAGACAGCAGGTCCGTTTCATAATCCAACTCCCGCACAGCCCCACCTGATTGCACCATGACCTTGGGCAAGTAGATGCGGTCGCTATCAAATTTGTCTCGACGATTAAGCTTGCGTGCCACACAAGAAGAAGCAGATGCATCATCTCCTGATACACGCAACACCAAATCGCCCAAACCTTCATTTTCAAGGGCGGTCTTGACCTTGCCAACCACGTCAGCGGTAGATGCGTGATGCGTGATGACATAGCACTCATCAAGCGCCTCTACTCCCGTCTTCGCCGCATGGGGTTGGCGAAGGATTCTCCCAATCAATTGGGTCATGGCGCTCAAGTTCGAGTTTGCAGCCAAAGAACAAAGTACGTAGGCAAAGGGGCAGTCCCACCCTTCCTGCAATGCCTGCTTTGTGATGATCACCCGCACACGATTTGTGGGCGACAACAAATCGCTATTTTCAGGGTCAGACAAGTCATTCTGGTCAGCCGTCTTGATAGCTATTTCAGCCGCATCCAATCCCATCGCAATAAGCTGGTCATAAACATCTTGCGCATGGATATGTTCACCATCCCGCGTGTCCTGCCCAGTTCGCTCCACTTGCACAAGCATAATGGGGCGAATATAGCGGGCGGACTCAGCCCGATAAGCCTCAGCCGTATCCGCAAGGCCATTCAACCGATCCAAACAGACACTAAGCGTGGCTTTCCAGTCCGTGCCTAGTCTTGGGTCTAGGTTAAGTGGCATTTTGATCATGCCTTCACGGTCCAACTCTTTGCCTGTCACCTCAACCAAGACATTAGCATAGCGCGCCGGTCTTGGGTTTACCCCACCTCTAGCATCTACATCCTTCGGGGTCGCGGTTAGGTCTAAAACAAAGCTGGGATTAAATCCGTAAATCGTCTCATAGGCCAAATCAGAAATAGCTTTGTGCGCTTCATCAAGCACTACAACCGGGCGAATAATGCGTAAAGCATTACCAAGTGAATCTTTTACCATCGGCCACGCAACAGGGCTGTCGGCCAAGTCATATATGTCGAGATTGGGAATGTCTGCGCGCAGTTCGGCATGGGCTTTCTGATTGCCATCATCAGGCGTGAAGCCAAACACATCCCCCCTGTCGCGGAACATCTTCAATGTTTCTTTTGTTTGCCGGTTCGCAGACTGGAGCATCAAAACCATAACGCAAAGATGAGAGTCGACATCACGCGCATCAAGGCGACTTTCTTTTTCAAGGATTTTGACGCGACCCGCCGCAGCCCGATCCAGCGCCTGCCTGTATGGATGATCACGGTCTTTCAGGTTTTTCAAGGTTTGGCTAAAGATGGCTTCATTAGGCACCACCCATAGCACAAAGCCGTGATTGCGGTTGATGTAGCGCCCCATGATCCGTGAGACACACTCCACCGCCAACCATGTTTTACCGCCGCCTGTGGGCACCTTCAGCACTGTATTAGGCACAGGGCGGCCACAGCCATCTAATCGTTCCGAATACGGCACATCAAACCTTGACGCGGGAATGCGATGGTTTTCCCTTAGTTCTTCCCATGTTTCTTTAGCAAAATCAGGTATAGGAATTTTGATCTTCGGATTCGCCTTGGCAACTTCCACGACCGCATCGGAATCAGCTTTCTTGCTAATCAAAATATCAAGATAGCCGTCAAGGCTTTCGAGGACGCGGTCCTGATAATCCAAGCGCCGGAACATGGGTTAGCTCCGTTCAATGCGATATAGGGCAAAGGGTAAAGGCGCAAAATCAACAGCCAAACCATGATCTTGCAATAGTTTCTGACTTACAAAACGCGCTGGCGCAAATACAAGGTGCCGCTTGCCATCGCCAACCTTTGCCTCTGCCATAGATTGGGCACGCGAAAGGGTTAGTGCCGCCTCAGTCGATTTCAGCCATTCAATATCAGGTTTATAAATCAACCAAACATGTTGCTGATCGGTTTCGCCCAAATAGCTGGACGCTTCATCAATGCTGGCACTTTCTAGTGTTTGATTGGTTGCCATGTGGAATAGAACGGACGCAAGCGCATCATAGGCAGGCAAATTTTCACCCGCCAACAGACTATTCAGTTCAATGGGTTCACCCAAAGTGCAATAGGTAAATGCCCCGCCTAACCCTTCAGCGCGTTCCGTGACTTTCGTTTCGCCCGTCACAATCAAATGATCGTCTTTGACTTCCTTTTTGACCTTGTCAAACGATTGGCCTTCTAGATTTTCAATTGAGGCGACTTCATCTTTTAACTTGTCTGCCTTATCAATGGCTGACCAATTCAACTTCTTGCGCAACAATTCAGTCTTTTGCGTACCTTTGAATTCATACCCATTGATCACGCGCCGAACACGCTCTGCCGTTAACTCGTCCGCATACTCTTCCATCTCAACTAAGATAAACTTGCGATTGCCGCCATCACGCTTGTTCGCCTCTAAAACTGCATGGGCAGTAGTACCAGAACCAGCAAATGAGTCTAAAACCAATGCAGATTTATCTTGAATTGCTTCGAGTAAAGTACAAATCAACTCGATTGGTTTAGGAGGATGAGCAAACTCAAGGCCTATATTCTCAATTTCGCGTTTGTCGCTAACATACTCTGTCCCATACATCACCGAACGCAGCTTTCTTCCTTTTGGAAGGCGCTGCTTAAACTGAACACTCCATTCGCCATCCCCCTTTTGAAAAATCCGAATATCGCCCTTTGCAAACTCCTCTTCAAATACCTCCCGACTCTTGAACCACTTTCGCTGAAGCTTAGTGCCATCCGGCGTCTCAATAGTGTATGGCTTGGTCTTGGTATTGTTCCGAACGAATGTATCCCAGAAGTATCGACCATCTTGATCTTCTTGATTATAGCGAGTCAGGTACTCATCATCATGCGCAATGAACAACTTCTGGAACACGCTATTGTTTTTGCAGTACACAAGAAGATAGTCGTGCTCTACCGCAAAATAATCTGCGGCACTCCCTCCCCCTGCCTTTGTTCTCCTAATCAACATACCCGCGAAGTTTTGTTGGCCAAATACTTCATCAAACAAGTGACGTCCTCTATGAATCTCATGATCATCGAGCGTGATCCAGACACTACCTGTGTCCGCCAACAATTCCCGCAACATTTGCAAACGAGGCCACATCATTGCGCACCATTTGTCGTGCCTAAGGCCATCTTCTTCACCAATAGGATTGCTATTAAACCATTCACGGATCATGGGGGCATTGACGTTGTCGTTATAGCACCACCCCTCGTTCCCCGTGTTGTACGGCGGATCGATAAAGATGCAGTCAACCTTTCCAGCATACTTTGGCAATAACGCTTTTAACGCATGAAGATTGTCACCCTGAATAATCAGGTTGCCGTCCAGATCAACAGGGCCGACACCCTTAGCTTCATCCGGCACAAGCGGCCTGAAGGGCACAGACAAATGATGGTTATAGACAAACTCTTTGCCCTTGAAGTGAAGTTCCGTCACAACGCCCCGCCCTTGAGTGATTAAATATTCTAGAAATTAGACAGTATCTGCATAGCCTTCGGCTTTCTAGTACGCATTATCGTACTTTCAACTTTTGAAGCACTTCAATTGCAATGGCAATGTCAGCCTTTCCTAAATCCTCATGGGGCTTTGCCAGCGTCCCAAGAATTTCCGCTTGCCGGTCTGCCCTCACATTTCCGTAGCTTGTGAAGGTGGTTAAAACCTGTTCATGGCCCAAATTTTGGCTCCATGCTTTGAACTCCTCCGGCGTTGTGCATAGCTGCTCACCCAATTGGGCCAACGTGCTGCGAAAGCTGTGCGGGTTGAAATAGGGCAAGTCCGCCCCTTCAAAGGCCCGTTTGAATATCCGGCGAATGGGGGCGGCATCCGCCCAGTGTTTGCGGCCAAGGCCCAAGGGTGCAAACACCCCTTCAGGGCCAAGCCCTACATTTGTTTGCGGGAACAGGGGGTCTTCTGGGCCAAAACCGTGATCGCCCTCCAATTCGCGCACCCATGCTGTAACAATCGCCTCTACGTCCTCCCCCACCGGAAAAAAGGTGGAATTGATGGTTTTGGCGCGTTTGGTGCGCACCTCTCGCGCGTCCTGGCAAATAGCACGGGCCGGAAGGTCGATATGTTTGAGGGAAAGCGAGGCTATCGCATTATCCCGCGCACCACTAAGCAGGGAGAAGGCGATCAAGGCCCTGTCGCGCCGCTCAATTGCCGTTTGGGTGGGCATCTGTTCCAGCACTTGCCTGATCTGCGCAAGGGTTGGGGCTGGCCTCTCACGGCTGGTTTTGGCAATCCGTGAATCTTTGGCGGAGGGGTTGAAATATTCTGCATCCGAATAGCCAATTTTTGATTTATAGCCGGGCTGATCCGCCAACCATTGGAAAAAGGTCTTCACCGCCATCAAGCGGGAATGCACGGTGGCGCTAGCCAGCGGCTTGCCTGTTTTGGGATTGATCGCATCCGCCAATTCACGTTTGAACTTGCGCGCTTGCTCAACATGAAACCTCTTGAAGTCCTTAAAGTTGGTAGAGACCTCAAACGCAGCGATGGCCGCAGCGGCTTGGTCGATTGTTGGCTCGGCAAGCCGCTTGGCTTCCTTCAAATAAACCATATAGCGGCGCTTGATGCGTTCGTTTTGGGGGTGGTGTTTGGCCATTCTATTGCCTTTCATTTCCATCAGCTAATCCTCCCTTGCGGGAACTCGAAAATCCCCGCACACATGTTTCTTTGCGCTCGTGATACCCGTAAGGCCCCACCCCTTTGGGAGTACCTTTGAGCACCATTTTGCAGCAGAACTTTCATTGGCTTTCGGGTCATCGCTCCAACTGCTCATTTAAACTGGCCTGTGCCCGCTCCATTAGGTGTGCCTCGCCCCCCACAATCGACACGTCTGCAAGCTGCGCCAGCGGCCCAAGCTGCCTATAGGCGAGGCGTTTGTTCATGATGGTGTCGCAGTCACCACAAAGGGCCACGAGATTGCCGGTCTTAGGTTTGTCCGGCTTGAAATCAACAAACCCGCCTGCAAAGACACGTGGTGCCTTGCATCCAAAGCAATAGGCCTCATTTAGGGCGCAATGGCTTTTGGGTTTGACTTTGGCTTGCAAGAACGCAGCAAGGTCTTTGCCCAATACCAAGGCGGGGCGCTGATCGGTTAAACTGGGCAAGTCGGATTTTAGCCATCGCCGCACCGTGCCTTTGCTGATTGAAAGCAAGCGGGCGATTTCATCCACAGTATAGCTGCGATGAGTTTTGACAGCCCGCCAATTGTGGCGCTTCGCCATGCGTCAACTCCCAAGGCGTATTATAAGCGAACGGATATCTTCCACCCGCCACGCAGTCATGCGCGGGCCAAGCTTTACAGGCTGGGGAAAGCGACCTGATTTGACGCCAGCCCACCACGTCGATTTGCTGACGGGGATAAGGGCGGGAAGGGGTGGCACCTGATTTTGATCACCAATTATTTGGCGCAAACGCAAGTAACCTGTTTCGGGTAATGGGTTCATATCGGCAATCCTTGTCCAATGAGGTACAGGACAAGATTTGGGGGATTCGCCGCAGAAGAATAGGCGGTCAGAATTGAATTAACGCGGCCCAATCAGTCGATAATTAGAGGGTGGGTTCATCAAAACCCTTAGGCGTCCACATGATGGAAATTCACTTTGGCAGCAATTTCAAATGTTTATGCTACCTTGGGTTATTTGGAAGGAGTTTTTGGTGCGCCACCTGTGGGCCTCCAGTTTGCCACTTTCGCAATCTCTGCAATGCCAGTTTCGTTCGGTTTCCCATCTTCATCACACAGATCAAACTGGGAAGCATGCTTTCGTAACCACTTTTTCAGTGCATCCTTTGGTGACTTACCTCCTAAATCAGAAGGGTCGCCTAAGGCATTCCATGCAGCGACCGCCGCAGCCAGCTTAGGCGCGTATCGCTCATGATTTTTGTCCTGAAAATCCGGAGCCGTCGCCCGACCGTGAAAATAGAATCCTGTGCTGATTCCTTTGGTTAGCAACCATTTCCTAAGCGACTCAACCTCAATTTTACTATTCCAATGGTCAAGATACTCGCCGTACTGCTGATCATAAGCAGGCACACCAGCGATAATCCCTGCAACAAGCCCCTCGCCAATTGCGGTTCGGATGGCTGTATAATTTGGTACGGTCGTATTCGGATTATTCTCAACGTCATAGGCCAAATCCGTAGGGTCCTCTCCCAAAAGGAGCAATGCAGCTTGTGGAATAGTTAGCACGTCGCAAAGACGCCAAAAATCATAACAATCAAGGCGCTCTGTGCCGTCAGCCTTAAAATCCGCTTCCATTAGCTCGCCACCCCCTTCCTTGGCCGCAAAACGGCACCATCTAGTTTGCCAGAACCCTTCGTCGTTTTCATGTTTGCAAGTGCATCAGCCCACCACTGCATCATCTGCACGCGTTCATCCCAATATTCTGAACGGGCATAGGCGCGCCGCACCGGGTTGCCATCAACATGGGCAAGCTGGCGCTCAATAGCATTCTCCGACCATAGGCCTGATTCATTCAATAAGGATGAGGCGGTGGCCCTGAAGCCATGTGCGGTCACTTCTTCTTTGGTGTAGCCCATGCGCCGTAAAGCAGCGGTCAATGTGTTTTCAGACATGCAACGGCGCACAGAACGCACCGAGGGGAATACATAGACTTGATTGCCGGTAATTTGTTGCTGCCCCCTTAAAATTTCAACAGCTTGCGTGGACAAGGGCACATGATGCTCGCAGCGCATTTTCATCCGCTCCGCCGATATGGTCCAAACCCGCTTGGCTAAATCTATTTCGGTCCACATCATGCCGCGCAGCTCACCGGGGCGAGGAAACAGAAGAGGCAATAATTGCAGTGCAGCGCTCGTGCCAGCTTGCCCATCAAAGCTGTCTATGGCCCGTAACATCGCCCCCATTTCCTTGGAATCGGTTATCGCGGCCCTGTGCTTCACTGTGGGGGCTGTCAGCGCGCCCTTAAGGGCCTGTGTCGGGTCATTTTCCGCTCTAGCGGTGGCAATGGCATATCGGAAGACGCTGCCCATGGTGCTGCGCAATCGGCGGGCCGTTTCGAGGCGACCGCTCTTTTCAACAACGCGCAACACCCCAAGCACGTCCGCCGCTGTGATTTCGCTAATTGGTTTGCGGCCAATGTCGCCATAACAAAGGCCTAGCAACCACCTATTCTTTTTGACCGTTCTCGCCGCACGCCCTTCATTTTCAAGCTTGTTCAGATATTCCTCAGCCACCGCCTCAAAGGTGTTGGCATGGGCAACGCTCAAGGCGCGCTTGGCGGCCTTCTTCACCTGATTGGGGTCAATGCCTTCTGTAAGCTGGATGCGGGCCACCCTGCGGGCTTCCCGCGCGGCGGCCAAGGATAAATCGGGATAGCTGCCCAAAGCCAAAGTGCGTTGCTTGCCTCCGAAACGATAGGCAAAGCGCCAAAGCTTTGACCCTGTGGGGTTGACCATCACATACAAGCCACCGCCATCAGCCAATTTGTAAGGCTTTTCGCGAGATTTTAGGTTTTTTATCGTTCTATCTGTCAACGGCATGTTGGTACTTTGCCCGATCAGGTTCAGGATACCAACAAAAGTACCAACAAATTGATCAGGATACCAACAAATCTTACTGGATTTGGTCGGACAATGTTCCCGAATTTCCGCCCATAATCCCCAGTAAATAAAGGGTTTATCGAACCATATAGAACATTTGTGGACATTGATATGGTGCCCGGGGGCGGATTCGAACCACCGACACACGGATTTTCAATCCGTTGCTCTACCAACTGAGCTACCCGGGCCTGTATGCGTTTCGCAACGCGACAGAAGCCGTTTTTCTATTGCATCTGGGCGGCAGCGGCAAGCCCCCGTTTTCCCTGCCGTTTTGGGCATTCGGTCGCGGGCGTCAGGATTCTTCCTCAGCCGCCTTACGCACGGCCTCCAAATCCACAATATCCGCGGAAACAGGCTCGCCCGCGATGGCATATTTGCCATCCAACCAATTACCGAGATCAAGATCGGCGCAGCGCTTTGAACAAAAGGGGCGGAAATCATGCACAGTGCCCGAGCCGCATGTTGGACATTTGGTTGCCATCACAAGTTCCGCCTTAACTAAACAGCCACATCATAACATTCACGCGCCAAATCTACATCGGCGCGCAGGGTGATTGAGACACCCAGCTTTTGACGCAGGCGGGTAAGGATAGAATGCTGACGCCCGTCGAACCACTCCACCACCTCGGGCGAGGCGACAAGGGTGAGTGCTTTGCCCGGGGTGTTTTTGGCTTCTTGTTCCAAACGCCGGATCACATCATTGGCCACCGTGCCAATGGTGCGCTTACGGCCCAGCCCTTCGCAAGGCACACATCTTTCTGTCATCAACCACGCCAGCGGTTCACGCACCCGCTTGCGGGTAAGTGCGGCGATACCAAATTCGTTCATCGGGCTGATTTGGGTGGGGGTGCGATCGCCTGCCGTGCCATCTTCCAGCACTTGCAACACACGCTCAATATTTTCAGGCTCGTTCATGTGAATGAAGTCGATCACAATCAAGCCGCCAATGCCGCGCAACCGCAATTGGCGCATGATCTCGCGCGCGGCATCTATATTGGTGCGCAAGCTTGTTTCTTCCAGCCCCGTGCCGGATGTATAGGAGCCTGAATTCACATCAATGGATGTGAGCGCTTCTGTCGTTTCAACCGTTATCCAGCCGCCATGGGGCAGCGTTACCCGGGGAGAAAGCGCGGTATCAATCTCCTCTTCAATATCATACAGGCTGAAGATCGCAGCGCTGTCGCCATAATAGTGCAGCTTGTCCAGCACTTCGGGCATGTGTTGTTCGCTGTAGCGCTTGGCCTCCAAAAAGGATTCACGATCATCCACCAGCACGCGCGTGGTTTCGCCATCCACATGGTCCCGCAGGGATTTGGCGACCGGATCAAGATCATAAAACAAGGTGGAAGGCACGGGTGCGGATTGCAGGCGCACTTGTAGTTCACGCCATTCTTCCCGGATAGCGCGGGCATCCTGCGCGATCTCCTCCAGCGAGGCACCAATGGCTGCAGTGCGCACTATATAGCCACCACCACGCCCATCCAGCCCCAAGCCAGTGCCGTTCACGGCTGGCCCATCTTCATTGGTGGGGATCAGACCGTTTTCATTGTCGGCATCTATCATGCCCTCAATCAAAGTCGTCAGCCGATCACGCTCTGCCTCATCCTCAATGCGACGCGACAAGGCCACGCCGGATTGGTTGGGCACAAACACCAACAAACGCCCCGGCATGGTGACATTGGCCGACAGGCGCACGCCTTTATCCCCGATAGGGTCTTTCACGGCCTGCACCAAAATGACCTCACCCTCATGCACGCAGCGCGCAATCGGTGGCAATCCATCTTCGCTATAACCAGAGATTTCAGCTAAACACTGGGCCTCCCGCGCGCCCAAAAAGCCCGCACGCTCAAGGCCAACTTCTACGAAAGCAGCCTGCATACCCGGCAGCACACGCTGTACGCGCCCCAGATAGATGTTACCCAACACCGAATGCCCCGCGCGGCCCGCGCGATCATCATCCTGCCGTTCCAATATCAGTTCTTGCAGCCTGGCGTCTTCAACAACCGCGATGCGTGTTTCGCCAGCGCCCACATTGATGAGCACTTCCCTGTTCATTTGGGGGTATCCCCTTCGAATCTTGATTCAATTTCATTGTATTGGCATTTCGCCAAAGGATGATGGCGAGGTCAAGGCACCTGCCGGGATTTGACGCAATTTATTACCGCCTTATTGGATGTAACCTGCGCCTTGCAGCATATTTGTCACTTCATAAACGGGCAGACCAACCACATTTGTATAGGAACCGTTGATCGATTTAACGAAAGCCGCTGCCCGGCCTTGAATAGCATAGCCGCCTGCCTTGCCTTGCCATTCCTGTGTCTCAAGATAGGCGGCGCGCGCCTGATGGCTCAGTCTTTTGAACGTCACGCGCGTCATCACCGTGCGATGAACGACCCGACCTTGCGGATCGGCTAAAGCAACGCCTGAAATAACCTGATGTCGACGACCGGAGAGTAATTGCAGAAATTGATCTGCTTCTCTCCCGTCGCGTGGCTTGCCCAAGATGCGATGGCCTGCGGCAACGACCGTATCAGCAGTAAGCACATAAGCCCCAGCAACCGAGATTGCCGCATTCTTTTCTACGGCAAGACGGCCCGCATAAGCACGCGGACTTTCCCCAACAAGGGGTGTCTCATCAATTTCAGGGGGTATGATTTCATCGGGCGTAATCCCGACCTGTTGCAACAGATCAAGCCGCCGCGGCGATGCGCTGCCAAGAATGAGCATGCGCCCGCTTCGCCTTACTTGTAGCGATAGGTAATGCGGCCCTTGGTCAAATCATAGGGCGTCATTTCAACCAACACTTTGTCACCCGCCAAAACCCGAATACGGTTTTTGCGCATTTTGCCAGCCGTGTGGCACAGCACTTCGTGGTCGTTTTCCAGCTTGACGCGGAAGGTCGCGTTAGGAAGCACTTCCGACACCACGCCGCCAATCTCCAGCAGTTCTTCTTTAGCCATGGATCACCGATCTATCTTGCGCCCAAAATGGGCTTTCGAGCCGGAAAATGGGCGGAAACGTGCAGAAAATCAAGAGCCCCCAGAAAGACCCTTTGCCACGGGCTTTAAGTCCAGTTCCGGGCAACATGCGCGGCCAAGGCGGTGGCACCCCCATTTTTTACCACACAATCAACCACCATGTCAGGCCGCACCAGGATCAGGCTGTCTTGAAAGCGCTTTGGCCCGGTGACGATGCGGTGGTGAAAAGGCAAGGGAATATCCAAAGGGCCGGGCACTTGCCGGAAATCCAATATCGTAAACCGATCATAAGCCAGGAGATCATGGCTCATGCTGACCTGCCCGCCATGTTGCAACTGCACCCACGGGAAACGCGCACCGGGCCGGGGCAGCCCCCGTTTTCTGCCCGCTGCCGCCGGATACCGAATGCCAATCTGGGAGACAGTCCGAAACACAAACCGCCTGAGCGGATTAAACCACAACATAAAACGCGCCACCGCAGGTACACCGAAACGCCGTGCAAACCGCGCCTGACGACTGCCTGATGCAATCAAGTTAAACGCTTGATCCGTTGTCTTGATAAGACGCATGGCAAAACCGTGACGTTCTTTATGGTAGCGCTCCAACATATGTGGGCCGCAAGCGTGCCGCAGCATCAACGCGAGCCTGAAACCCAGATTATGTGCATCAATCAGGCCGGTGTTCATACCTTGCGCGCCAACCGGTGAATGGATATGCGCCGCATCCCCCGCCAAAATCAACGGCCCGAGCCAGAAGCGTTGAACAACGCGGTGATGCACCTTGTAGGTGCTTAACCATTCCGGCGTACCGATACTAAGTGGCAGGCCGGCAGCACCAAGGGCCTGCGCCCGCACAACATCCATCGAGATATCTGCCCCCTCGTCCGGCAGCACCCCGACAAGACGCATCAAACCTTCACCATGTTTCGGGAAAGCCACCACGAAATCATCCCGCCCGAAATAGACCGAGACCGCATCTTCCGTTATTGGCCCCTTGATCGGCACATCGGTAACGTAGAAATTTTGATTGTGACTTGTGCCTTCAAGCGCAACACCCATAGCCTGCCGCACAATGGAATGCGCGCCATCGGCGCCCACCACAAAACGGGCTTTCACGACCTCACCAGTGGCCAGCACGACGCGGGCATGGTCCTTCAACGGCACAACGTCCTCCACATGACACTGCCACTCAACCGCTTGGGTGAGGCTATTTGCCAATAGCGCCTCTGTCTTGGGTTGATCGAGAAACAGCAGATAAGGGAATGCTGTCATCCCTTCCCCAATGCGGCCAATGGGAACTTCCCGTAGCATTTTTCCCTGCGCATGAAAGCGCACCCGCCGCGCAAATGCCCCTTGCGCCACCGCCTTATCCGCCAAGCCGAATTGCGCCCAGGCTTCAAGCGTGCGGGCCTGAACGCCAAGTGCACGCGCCTGCGCCGCAATGCCGGGCTTCTTGTCAAAGATGCGGTAGGACACCCCCCAAGCCTGCAAACACCGCGCAAGCATCAAGCCGGTAGGACCGGCCCCGATGATCGCGACAGGCAAGGGCTGATCAGCCATCCTTCAGCCTGTCTTCAATACGCGCCCAAAGCTGATCCCTAAGCTCACGGTACACATCCATAACCTGTTCGCGGCTGCCCCGCCCTTCTGCCACCGTGGGGTCGATCGTAGGCCAAAACTCCACAATGGCGGCGTGCGCACGGGTGAGTTCCATGGCATTGTGCTGCGCCTCTGGCGTCATAGTGACGATCAGGTCGAAATCCGTTTCTTCTAAATCAGCAAATGTCTTGGGTTCATGGGCCGAAATGTCTATATCCCGCTCGGCCAAGGCGGCGATGGCAAAGCCGTTTACCTCACCCGCCTTTACCCCGGCTGATTCCACCCGCACATCGTCATCGGCCAAGTGACGCGCAATCGCCGCCGCCATAGGACTGCGCACGGCGTTCATATTACAGGCAAACAAGATGGAGCGCAGGCCACGCTTTTTATCTACTTCATGTATTGGCTCCGTGCGCCGTGCCCGGCCAACCAGATCCGGCGCAAATCCTGCCATGCGCGAGCGGCCCATGGGCTTAACCCCGCATATGCAGCGCGCAAATCAACGTAAACAGGCGCCGCGCGGTTTGATCATCAATTTCAATCTTGTCTTTCAGGCGTTCCCGCAACAGGTCTGAGCCATCATTGTGCAGCCCGCGGCGGCCCATATCTATCGCCTCGATCTGCGCCGGGGTGGCGGTGCGGATCGCCTCGTAATAGCTTTCGCAAATATCAAAATAGTCCTTAATGATCCGCCGGAAGGGCGACAGCGCAAGGATCACTTGCCCAACTTCTTCCCCCGTCTCGGTTTTAATGTCGAAGGCCAAACGCCGTTCGATGATGGATAACGTCAGATCATAAGGCCCTACGGCACCATTCATTGGCCCGGCAACCGGCTGAAAGCTGTTTTCTTCCAACAGATCAAAAATCGCGACCTTGCGTTCGTGATCCACATCCGGGTTCAAGGGCACGCCGGTGGATTCATCCAAGGTAATATTGGCTATGGTCTGGCTGCGATCAGCCATAATGGTTACGCCCCGGCAAGCTGTAGAATCGATCAGGGGCTATCCTGCCCTGCCTTAGTCCTTCTGCCAAGGCATGTTTAAGCGCAATGCCACCGACATGGCATGTGCCCCCAACCCTTCAGATTGCGCAAGACGCACCGCATCTGGCCCGATCGCCTGCAAAGCCTCTGGCGAACAGCCCAGCAGCGTTGAACGCTTCATAAAGTCCAGCACATTAAGACCTGATGAAAAACGCGCGGAACGGGAGGTGGGCAGCACATGATTTGGCCCACCAATATAGTCGCCCACTGCTTCCGGCGTTTGACGGCCCATAAAAACAGAACCCGCATGGGAGAAGTCAGTCAGCATGGCTTTGGGGTCATCCACCGCCAGCTCCAAATGTTCCGGCGCGATACGATCAATCAAGGGGCCAGCTTGGGCCATATCATCGATGACAATAATGGCTCCATGATCGGCCCAGCTTTGTGCCGCGATTTCACCGCGCGGCAGCACAGCCAAATGCGCCTCCACGGCTTCGGCGACTTTATCCGCAAAACCCGCATCGTCCGTAATCAAAATGGATTGCGCGGCGGTATCATGCTCTGCCTGCGACAGCAGATCAGCCCCGATCCATGCCGGATCATTTGCACCATCGGCCACTACAAGAATTTCCGACGGCCCGGCAATCATATCAATACCAACCTTGCCGAACACTTCCCGTTTGGCGGCAGATACCCATGCATTGCCGGGACCAGTGATTTTGTCGACCGGCGCAATGGTTTCCGTGCCATAGGCCAATGCGGCCACCGCCTGCGCACCGCCGATACGGTACACTTCATCAACCCCGGCAAGACGCGCCGCCAACAAAACCAGCGGATTGATTTGCCCATCCGGCGTCGGCACCACCATGGCAACACGGGGCACCCCCGCCACCTTGGCCGGGATCGTGTTCATCAATACAGAGGAAGGATAGCTTGCCGTGCCCCCGGGCACATAAACACCAACCGCACTAATGGGCGTCCAGCGATGGCCCAATGTGGTGCCCACCGCATCTTCAAACATATCATCGCTTGGCTTTTGCCGTTCATGGAATGCGTTGATACGCTCCGCCGCGTGAGCCAGCGCCTTTTGTTCTTCTGCGGGCACATTGGCAATGGCGGCATCAATTTCAGCATCGGTGATCTGCAAGCCCGCGCCATCGGCAATCTCAAAGCGATCAAACTTGCGGGTAAGCTCTATCAGCGCCTTATCCCCACCGTCCCGAACTTGGGCGATGATATTGCGCGCCGTATCTCGCACATCGGGATCACTTTCCCGCTTGAGCCCCAACAGCGCCTCAAAGCGCGTGTCGAAATCCACATCATCTATGGTAAGCCGCATAACCATCTAGTCGGCCTCATGCGCCGGTTTGGCAGGCGTGGCCCAAGGCTCCGACCTGTCTTGATAAGCCGCTTCAATGCAATCCGTCATTAGCGCAATTTCACCGCCACCGGCAAAAGAAAGCACAATGCGATCTTGCCCATCTTCCTGTTTTTCGGCACTGATGGCCAGCAGCTCCAGCACCGCGGTCTTATCTTGCTGGGAAAGGCCACGGCTTTTCACCTCACGCACAAAATCGAAGTGCAATGCGCCACGCACACGCAGATAGTCGCCGCCTTCGGCAATGCGTTGACGACGGCGGCGCGCACCGCGTTTTTCTTCCGCATCTTCCCAAACAAACCGCGCCAGCATTAACCCAAAGCGCAATTGGCTTTTGACATAAGCGGTTTCGCCCATAAACACCACGGCATCTTGCAGCAGTGCCGACAGGATTTCGAGGTCTTCAACATCTTCGCCTTTGAGGCGTAGCGGCTTGTAGGTCATGTTATGGCGCTCCTTGGCCGACAAGGCGTTCAACCCGCGCGCCAACCGCCTGCAATTTTTCTTCCAACCGCTCATAGCCGCGATCCAAATGATAAACCCGATTGATATCGGTGTTACCCATCGCGCCAAGCGCTGCAATGATGAGCGAGCTGGAAGCCCGCAAATCTGTTGCCATCACCGCCGCACCACGCAAGCGATCCACACCGCGCACAAGCGATGATTTACCATGCACGGTAATATCCGCGCCCAGCCGCACCAGTTCCGGCACATGCATGAAACGGTTTTCAAAGATTGTTTCGGTAATCATGGAGGCCCCGTTCGCTAACGTCATCAACGCCATGAACTGGGCTTGAAGGTCGGTCGGAAACAACGGATAAGGCGCTGTCTCTACATCAACGCCGCGCAGACGGTCCGGCGCATCGACAGAAATTTCGTTGCCATCCACCTTGATATGCGCGCCTGCTTTGCCAAGAAGTTCCAAGGCCCCATCCAAATGATCTGCCCGCACATTTTGCAGCGTGACGGACCCACCCGTCATGGCCGCCGCCATAAGATAGGTACCGGCCTCGATACGATCTGGAATGACGCGTTCATGCGCCCCATGCAGCGCATCCACGCCTTCGATAACCAGCGTGTCGGTGCCCGCGCCGGAAACCTTGGCACCCATCGCGTTCAGGCAATGCACCAGATCTACAATTTCCGGCTCACGCGCGGCATTCTCAATGCGCGTTTCACCCTTGGCGGTGGTTGCCGCCATCAACATATTTTCCGTCGCGCCAACCGACACTTTCGGGAAGGTATAAGTGCCGCCTGTCAGCCCGCCTTTGGGAGCCTTGGCGTTCACATAGCCTGCTTCCACCTCAATCTCTGTCCCCAAAGCCTGCAAAGCCTCAAGATGAAGATCAACTGGCCTTGTGCCAATGGCGCAGCCGCCAGGCAGCGATACCCGTGCCTCACCGGCACGCGCCAGCAATGGTCCCAGCACAAAGAAGCTGGCGCGCATAGTGCGCACCAATTCATAGTCAGCCGTGGTAGAGGTCAAGGTGCCTGCATCAAGCGTAATCTCGCCCGCGCCGCCTGTTTCCTTCACACCGAAAGATGCCAACAGGCCGCGCATGGTGCGAATATCTGCCAAATCCGGCAAATTGCTGAGCGTGAGCTTTTCCCCCGTCAGCAGGCAGGCCGCCATTAAAGGCAGCGCAGCGTTCTTAGCGCCGGAAATAGGGATTGTGCCCCTTAAGGGCACGCCACCTTCAATACGAATGACATCCATGGCCATCAGGTTGTTTCCTTACAGGCGCGGCAGGGTAACGCCCCGCTGGCCTTGATATTTGCCTGCGCGATCGGCGTAGGAGGTTTCGCACTCACTATCGGCCTTCAGGAACAGAAACTGGCAGGCCCCTTCATTGGCATAAATGCGTGCGGGCAGCGGCGTGGTGTTGGAAAACTCCAGCGTGACATGGCCTTCCCATTCCGGCTCAAGCGGGGTGACATTCACAATAATCCCGCAGCGCGCATAGGTAGATTTACCAAGGCAGATCACCAGCACATCGCGCGGAATGCGAAAATATTCCACCGTGCGCGCCAACGCGAAGGAATTGGGCGGGATCACGCATTCAGGCCCCTTGCGGTCCACAAAACCCGCATCGGAAAAATCCTTCGGGTCCACAATGGCCGAATCAACATTGGTGAAAATCTTGAACTCGTCCGACACCCGCGCATCATACCCATAAGAGGAAACGCCATAGGAGATCACCCCCTCGCGGCGCTGCGCCTCAACAAAGGGTTCAATCATCTTATCTTGCGTTGCCCGTTCCCGGATCCAGTGATCTGGCAATATGCCCATGAGGTTCTTCCCGCACTACCGCTTGGCCCAAACAGAGCCCATTGAGTTGAAGAAGTGTTATAGCGATCTTTCAGATGACGGCAAAGTGTGGCGGTTTGACGGCTAATCTGCGCCATTTTCCGGCTTTTGCGGTGCATCCCGGGTGCTTTCCTTCGCTTCTGCCTTGCGGCCGCGATTCTGCGCCTTACGACGCTTCAAATTTGCCCGCAGCGCTTCTGCCAGCCGATCTTCTTTGCTTTCGGATTTCAGTGCCTTTGCCATGAAGAGAGAGTGCCAATTCACGCACACAACCGCCATGGTCATTTACCCCGCCACGTCGCGCAAAATCGCCGCATCCGGCCTCTTCTCTTGTGCCGGAAGAAGGCTCATGGCACTGTCCCGCCACTTCGGGCTTTCAAGCCCTTATGGCCTTACGGGCCCTCGTAGCTCAGTGGTAGAGCGCACCCTTGGTAAGGGTGAGGTCGGGTGTTCAATTCACCCCGGGGGCACCATTTTCAGCCAATATGTCTGCCGGGGCAAAATCCACGAAAATCGGTGATGACCAAGCGCGATGGGCCGCCTTTTGGGTGCAATCATCTGCCGGATCTGTGCGCGGATCGCCGTGGCACGGATTGACCGCTATGCAATTGCCTTCCGCATCATAGGTGCAGCGCAGATTGCCCGCATTCATGACAGGTTCTTCTGCCTGCAAGGCCCGCACGTAATAAAGCGCATCACGGCCCATGGCAGTAAAGTTATCATCCGTAAATGTTACCTCGCAGCCTGTGCCATCACCGGCGCAGTCAAAGCGCTTCCACGGGTCATCAATCAACCCCGCAATCTCTTCCCCCTCATGCGCCTGCGGGCGAATACGCACCACCTCAATCGCGGTGATAGCCATGCGTTCATCAGAGGGGTTGAAGCATTCTCCCCGGCACAGGCTCTGCGCCCGTTCCGGCCCCAATGCGCCCTCCACAAAGGCGGGACAGCCGGGCTTTTGCTTTTGCGCGCCCAAGGCTTTGACCCGGAAGGTGGGCGCCTGCCCCATCGCCAAATGGCTACCCATGGGGGCCGCGCCCTGCGGCGCGTTCATCACATCAAACCACAGCATCATGCGCGGGCCGGATGTGCCGAAAACATGGCGATCATTCAAAGCCTGCCAGATTGCATCGCGATCCCGACTTTGCGCATGTGCCCCAACAATACCGCCCGTATAGAAGAAGGAGGCACCGCGTTCCACCTCCGACACTTCCAGCAAGCCAATATTGCCGGACGTAAGGCTGACCTCTACAGGCTCTGACGTTATGGGCTGTTTCTCATAGATCGCAGCCGCTTGCGGGCCGGAGGCACCAAACACCCGACTATCCGTCACATTCACCCGCTTGGATTGCTTAAAGCCCGCACCCGGCCTGCCTGTGTGATTGTCGGATGAGCCTATCAAGCCAAAACGCATTCGCTGCGCCTTACCATCTGCCGCAAAGCGTGACGCGGCCAAAGCATATTGCACACTGTTCATGGGCCGATAGTTAAACGCGGGCAAGAAACAATCCGTGCATTGCCCACTATCCAGCCAGTCCGCCACAGCCGCGCCCGACACCACATTGTGCATGGCAGCCCCTGCTGCCACCGCATAGCTGCGCGCTTGCGCGGCGCGGGCCTCACAAATTTCCGCACTCAGCCCTTCAGCCACACAGCGTTCTGCAATAATTTCGCCAGCGCGCCAGCAAGTGGGCGTGTAAATACCGGTAGGGGCTGGGCATGTGCCATCAACCCCGGCGGCCTGAAAGGGCCTGAACCGCTCTGAATTGCCGTGGCCGGAGAACACTTCGATCAAACGATGTTGATCCGGCACATGATTTCCCTTGTCCAAATGCTTGTCAAAGCGCGTGCCCGGCGGGGTATATGCCCCCCATGTAGAGCCGTGGGGAATAATCAATGGGCTGTGCCCCTGCGCCTTCAACCGCGCGATCAGCTCCGCCGGGTCCGCCGCCGTTTCAAAGCAATCGGCGGGCAGTTCCGCCCATGGCGTGTCGGCATCGCAGCCTTTCAGGCCATTCAAATCGGCATTACGACGCATCATATCAGACACAAAACCGACATCGCCGGTCATGCCCAACAGCACCCCGCTGGCTGCCATGGCCGCAGGAAAGCCCAAGCCTTGAATAGGCGTATGCAATTCAGTTTCCTGCCCGGTGGAGGCAATAGAGCCGCGCGCCGCAATGGGGCGGGTAGCAACCGCTTGTTCGCCATCATCCTTAAAGATCACATTTTGGTGCCCATAATGGGTTTCCGGTGTTTTGCCCACCTGTGTCCATTCAAAGCCTGTAAAGGCAACCGTATCGGGCGCAACAGGATCACCCACCGCATTACAACTGCGAATGGACTGCTTTATGTCGGTCCACATTTGCGGCGACATCGCCTCGGCGTGATCGTTGATCGACCAGAAATCAAGCGCCGCGCAAAAGCGTGCATAATCACACGCATCGGCTGGCGGGTGCGCGCCCTCCCCCCCGGCTATGGGCAGTGACCCCATGAAAGCATCCGGCGAAAAGGTTGTATGCACATGCAAATCCCCAAACAGGATTTGTGAGGTTTCAACATTTGGGCGAACTATCTGCGTGACCGCACCGGGCGTTGGCGACGCTGAAAACCAGCCGGTCGTCAGTAAGGCCAGCCCGCCAAGCAGCAACACAAACCCAATACCCAGAATTTTGAACAATTTACGCATGAAAGCCCCCCGACCTTTGTTACCTATGTTTTCAAACACCGCTTAAGCGCCGTCAAGAGCTTTGCCTGTTCCGCCTTGGTGGAAACCCGTAAACGCGTGAACTCAGCGCCTTCCAGCCGCACATCGGCGAACAACCCTGCCGGGTCTTCATGGAAGTGCAGGAAAGCGCGCGACTTGCGATAGAAGACCCCGCGCTTCTTTTCTACCAACCCCTCCAATGCTCTGATTTTGTCGAGCAACGGTTCCAATTGGTCGAGTGCCCCCTCGCTTGCATGTTTCATTTTTTAAGCGCCTTGGAAAGCGCCAGATCAAGCGCCTGCAAAAAGCGCGAACGATCCTTCTGGCCAAACGTCGGACCACGCTGAGTAATATCGCCCGTTTCGCGCAGATGGCTTTTGAGCTCCCGCATAGCAAGTGCTGTGCCAATCATCTGTTCGCTGAAAGGCTTACCACCATGGCCCAGCACATCTGCCCCATTTTCAATACAACGCGCCGCCAATGGAATATCGCCCGTGACCACCACATCGCCATTTGTCGCCCGCTCTGCGATCCAGTCATCGGCCACATCCGGCCCATGATCCACCATAATATGCTGCACCAAGGGATTGCGCGAAGGTCGCCCGCCTTGGTTCGAAACAAGGATCATCTGCACCTTGTAGCGCGTTGCCACCTTCTCGGCCTCGGCTTTTACCGGACAGGCATCTGCATCTATGTAGAGCGTCGTCACCTTTCAAACGCCTTTAACAGCCCATCAACAGCCAGCGTCGCCGTCATGTCACCGGCGCGCACTTTGCGTTCCATCTCCGGCAATAGGTCACGGGTTTTGGGGTGGCTTTTCAAATCATCCATCAAGCGCCCCTGCAGCATGGACCACATCCAGCGCACTTGCTGTTCTTCGCGGCGCTTTTGCAGCTCTCCCGTTTTGGTCAGCGCCAGACGATGGCGCTCCACCTCTGCCCACATCTCATCCAATCTGAGATTGGCAAGGCCGGAAACTGTCATAACCGGCGGCGACCAATTGGGCGACAGCGGCGTCATAATATGGAGCGCAGCGCGATAATCAGCGGCGGCGCGCTTGGCCTTCATTTCGTTATCGCCATCAGCCTTGTTGACGGCAATCATATCGGCGATTTCAAGCACGCCCTTTTTAATGCCTTGCAGTTCGTCCCCTGCGCCGGGCAACATCAGCACAAGGAAGAAATCCACCATCTCCGACACGATGGTTTCTGATTGGCCAACCCCCACCGTTTCCACCAAAATCACATCAAAGCCCGCGGCCTCACACAGGATCATGGTTTCACGCGTTGTGCGCGTGACACCGCCCAATGTACCGCTGGAAGGTGATGGGCGCACAAAGGCATTAGGATCAACCGATAGCCGCGCCATGCGGGTCTTGTCCCCCAATATGGAACCGCCTGTGCGGGTAGAAGATGGGTCCACCGCCAGCACCGCCACCTTATGGCCCGCTTCCGTCAAATTCGTACCAAGCTGATCTATGGTGGTGGATTTGCCGACACCGGGCACACCCGTAATCCCCACACGCATGGCCTTGCCCGTATCGGGCATCAACTCCAGCAGCAAGGCTTGCGCCAAGGCGCGGTGTTCAGGCTTGGTGGATTCCGTGAATGTAATAGCCTTCGCCAAGGCCGCGCGGGTGCCAGCCCGCACCCCCGCCGCCAAATCCTCCACACTTGGCAGAGGCCGCGCCATTTAGGCCCCGGTCTTGATATCGAGTGCCGCGTCCAGCTTATCAAGCAAGGTATCCGCGCTTTCAGAAATCACCGTACCGGGCGGGAAGATGGCCGCGGCCCCGGCCTCAATCAACTCATCAAAATCGGTTGGCGGTATCACGCCCCCCACCACGATCAAAATGTCGTCACGGCCTTCGGCCTTCAACGCATCACGCAGGGCTGGCACAAGGGTGAGATGCCCCGCCGCAAGTGATGAAGCCGCCACGATATGCACATCGTTTTCAATGGCTTGCTTGGCAGCTTCTTCCGGCGTTTGAAACAGCGGGCCAATATCCACATCAAAGCCCATATCAGCAAAGGCAGACGCCACGACCTTCTGGCCGCGATCATGCCCATCCTGCCCCATTTTGGCGATCAGGATACGGGGGCGGCGCCCTTCTTCCTTCTCAAAGCGATCAACGCGGGCCTGAATTTCACCAACAGCACCTGTCATGCCTGCCTCCCCCTTATAAACGCCGGACACAGTCTGGATCGTCGCTTGGTGACGGCCATAGACTTTTTCCAGCGCATCGGAAATTTCGCCCACCGTGGCACGCACGCGGGCTGCATTCACCGCCAGTTCCAGCAAATTGCCTTCGCCGGTATCGGCTGATTTGGTTAAGGCGTCCAGTGCCGCATCACATGCGGTTTGATCACGGTTGGCGCGCAAGCGTGCCAGCTTTTCAAGCTGTTGGGTGCGCACGGCAGAGTTGTCCACTTTCAACACTTCAGGGGGCACATCGTTTTCCGGCTGAAATTTGTTGACGCCCACAACGGTTTGGGTGCCGCTATCAATGCGGGCTTGGGTGCGGGCGGCGGCTTCTTCGATGCGTAGCTTGGGCAAGCCTTGTTCAATGGCTTTTGCCATACCGCCCAGTTCTTCAACCTCTTGAATATGCGCCCATGCCTTGTCGGCGATCTCAGCGGTTAAGCGTTCCACATAGTATGAGCCGCCCCACGGGTCGACCACGCGGGTAGTGCCGCTTTCCTGTTGCAAAAAGAGCTGCGTGTTGCGCGCAATGCGGGCGGAGAAATCCGTTGGCAGGGCCAAGGCTTCATCCAGCGCGTTGGTGTGCAGCGATTGTGTATGGCCTTGAGTGGCCGCCATCGCTTCAATGCATGTGCGCACCACATTGTTATACACATCCTGCGCGGTCAGCGACCAGCCGGATGTCTGGCTGTGGGTGCGCAGCGCCAATGACTTATCGTTCTGCGGCCCAAAATCCTTCATCAACCGCGCCCATAACAAGCGCGCCGCGCGCATTTTGGCGACCTCCATAAAGAAGTTCATGCCAATCGCCCAGAAGAAGGAGAGGCGCGGGGCAAATTTGTCAATGTCCAGCCCGGCGGCAACACCTGCGCGCGCATACTCAACGCCATCAGCCAAGGTATAGGCCAGTTCCAGATCAGCCGTCGCGCCCGCTTCCTGCATATGATAACCGGAGATGGAAATGGAATTGAACTTCGGCATCTTTTGCGATGTGAACGCAAAGATATCGGAGATTATGCGCATGGAAGGCGTCGGCGGATAGATATAGGTGTTCCGCACCATAAACTCTTTCAAAATGTCATTTTGAATTGTGCCTGCCAGCTTCTCAGGCGCAACCCCCTGTTCTTCTGCCGCCAGAATATACAGCGCCAGAATGGGTAGCACGGCCCCGTTCATGGTCATGGAGACAGACATTTGATCCAGCGGAATACCGCCGAACAACACTTCCATATCCAAAATGGAATCAATGGCAACGCCCGCCATACCCACATCACCCGCCACGCGGGGATGGTCACTGTCATAGCCACGGTGAGTTGCCAGATCGAACGCGACCGACAGCCCCTTTTGGCCCGCCGCCAAATTGCGCCGATAAAAGGCGTTGGAATCTTCTGCTGTTGAAAAGCCCGCATATTGGCGAACTGTCCAAGGCTGGTTCACATACATGGTGGGGTATGGCCCACGCAGAAACGGCTTAATGCCGGGGAAGGTATCCAGAAAATCCAACCCTTCAATATCTTCCGGCCCGTAGAGAGATTTAACGGGCACACCTTCCGGTGTTACCCAAGGCTCACTGCCATCAAAGTCTGACGCGGCGGCATTAGGTGTGCCAAGGTCCAGCTTGGCAAAATCAGGGATCGTGCTCATTAGACTTCCACCTCCAAAATGCGGAAGGCATCTTCCAGCGTTGTAATCAAATCGGTGCCGGCGGCAATGAAGCTGTCTACGCCCGCCTCTTTGTATGTGCCCGCATTGTCGCCTGGATTGCCCGCCAGATAGAGATGGGCGCAGCCTGCCTCTTTCAACGCGGGGGCGAAAGCCGCGACGTGCTCTTCATATTGCGGATCACCGCCACACAATATAGCAATCTTGGCGCCGCTTTCTTTGAAGGCGGCCGCCATCGCGGCGGGATCATCAAAACCTTCTGTCGGCAGGGCAACAATGCCGCCGGCCTCAAAGAAGTTTTTGGCGAAACTGGCCCGCGCCGTATGCTTGGCAACCGGCCCCAAATTGGCGCTGAAAATGGCCGGGCGATCACGGCCCAGCATCACTGCCATGTCCGACAAATCGCGCAGCCGGTCAAAATCAGCACTGAACGGCGCTTGCGGCAGCGGCGTGATCTCTGTCGCCTTACCTTCATATAAAAGATCGGTCAGGCTGCTCAGCGATGCCCCTTCCAGCGCAGCGGCCACCAGATCTTCCATCGCGGCAGAGGCGGGCACCGCCTTATCGCTTGCCGCAGCCAGCTCAATCGCAGCGCGGGGCTCTGTCTCGGGCTCGTTCTCATTCACATCCGGAAACTCGCTCACGCCGGTTAGGGGCACCTTACGGCGCGCAATGGCAGCCGCCCGTTTGGATGCCACCTCACCCACCCGCTCCTGCAACCAACCGGCGGTAATCGCCTCTACAATGCCACCGGAACGTTCAATTTCCTGAAAGCGCTCCCAAGCGGCATTTGCCAGATCGTCGGTCAGCTTCTCAAACAGATAAGCGCCGCCTGCCGGATCACTGACCCGGCCAAGATGGCTTTCTTCCGCCAAAATCATTTGGGTATTGCGTGCGATGCGACGTGCAAGCAAGGTTGATTGCCCTACGGCCTCGTCAAAATTGCGCACTGAAATGGCATCAGCGCCACCAACGGCAGCAGCAAAAGTTGCTGCCGTGCCGCGCAACATATTTACATAAGGGTCACGCCGTGTGTTGCTGCGCCTTGCACCATCGGCCCAAATCATGGCCGGTTGCGCTTCAATCCCACAGGCTTCTGTCACCCGTGCCCACAATCGACGAAAAGCGCGTAATTTGGCAATCCCCGCGAAAACATCCGGTGCCGCAGACAGCCTAAACTGAATTTGCGCCGCCGCAGCCGCCAAGGGCAACCCAGCTTCTTCCAACACCCGCAAATAGTGCAAGGCTGTGGCAAGCACGGCTGCAAGCTCTTGCCCTTCGCTCGCACCGCCCTCGGCCCAAATCGTGCCATCGACCGTAATCGCTTTCACATTGGGGTAGGTCGTATGCGTGTGGCGTACCAATGCCACCAATGCAATCAGCGCCTGATCCAATGAGCCCGGCAAAGAACCATCTTTCAACAAAGCCCCCACCGGATCGGCATTAAAGAAACCGCAGATGGTTGCCGGGTCATGCTCGCGCTTTTGCCAAAGCGCCATTACCTGCGCCGCGGCTGAAGCGAAGGCGCCGCCTGCCTCAACAGAGATTGGCGCCAAATCGGCATAGACACCTTCCAGAACCGTTTCCAGATCACTCAAGGAATGGATCGCCACCCCTTCTGCGCCCACGGCATTGCCTTTGTCCGCGCCTTCCCGCGCGGCGCGGTCCAGCACGATATGAACAGAGCTTGCCCCGCCTTCCAGATCGGCCAAAACCTCCGCATTCGCATTTTTGGGCGCAGCCGTTGTGAGCGGCACACGCACATCCCAAACACCGCCCGATACTCCGTGCCGCGCGGTACCGCCCCGTATAAAGGGTGCCTGCCCCGGCACACCATTGCCACGCACCGCTGCTGGTAAATCTGCGCTGGTAAAAAGCGGCTTTAGCGCAATGCCGTCATCTGTTTCGCTGGCCAGCCGGTCAAGCGACTTGCCTTTCAGCACCTTAGTGGCTGCCTCTTGCCAATCATCATAGGTGGCGGCTGGAAACAAGGCTGCAAGCTCTAATTGGTTATCCGTCATAGGTTATCCTACCATCTGCACGCATAAATACGTCGATGCTTTTCAGTTAATTTCAATACGCCGCTTATGGCAGATTGGAGGCGGTTGTGGCAACAACCGCAGATATCGGATTTGGGTAAAGCCATGGCCCAAAACAGGTTCACAATCTATGCTCGTCCCCATTACAGGAAGGGAACCCCATGGAAGCGCTTTTTCAGGATCTTTGGAGCACAGCAACGCCCCAACTTTGGATAATTGCTGCGATCTCGATTTTGCTTGCGGGCATATTGCGCGCCTTTACAGGCTTTGGCTTTGCGCTGATCGCAGTGCCGGTATTGGGGCTGATATTCGCCCCGCAAATCGCCGTGCCTATTGTGGTAGGGTTGGAGATTGTGAGCGGCTTCGCCCTCCTGCCAAAGGCACGCATCGATACAGATTGGGGGCTCTTCCGCATTTTGAGCCTAGCCGCCTTGCCCACCCTACCGATTGGCATTTGGTTGCTGCAAATATTGGATGACGACACAATGCGGTTGCTGCTATCGGGCATCTTGCTGTTATCGGTCGCCCTATTTGGCATAGGGGCAAAAGCCAAAGGCTCTGGACAGCCGCCCGGCCCTACACCTACTGCGGCCACAGGTTTGGCCTCTGGCTTGATGGCAGGTGTCAGCGGCATCCCCGGACCACCAATCGTGGCCTATTTGATGGGTACCGGCCTGCCGCCTGAACGTCAGCGTGCAACCCTGATTGCCTATTTCATCGTGGTCGATGCCGGTGCTTTTTTGGGATTTGCCCTAACCGGCAATGTTACGGCCACCACCGCATTGGCCGTTGCCTTGATGGTGCCTGCCATGTTGATTGGCAACAAATTGGGTGCCTTGGCCTTCCGCCATTTCGGCACCGCCGCCTGGCAGCCTGTTGCCGGGGGCCTACTGTTTATCATCGCCGCGGGATTGGTCGCCCGCGCCCTGTTTTAGCAGCCGACCCGTTCAAACTTGCACGAAGCCCCAAGAAAGTTAGGATAAGGGAAGGCCCGCATAAGAAAAGAAGCGCATAAGAAAAAGGCCACCCGCAATGCGGATGGCCCTGGCAACTTACATCACCAAAGGGGCTATTTGCCCTTTTTGACAACCATCTTGAAGGCATCGGAGAACCCGGCGAGCGACAAAGGTGCCAATTGCAGAGATACCGCCTCTTTCGGGCCGTTTGGCTGCGGCTTTTCAATCGGGTTGACTTCCAGATAGCCAACAACGCCCTTATTGGCAGCTTGCATACGCGTCACAATCTTCTTCGTATCTTCCAAACGTGCCATCGCCTCACAATATTGGGCGGTGCAACTATTTACGGTGAGATAGATCACCGTGTTGTTATCCAAGCGCACCGTTACCGGTTGGCCGATGCGGCCTTTCGCGGTCACGATCAGGCCCAAACGAATTTTGTTTTCCTTGTTGTGCCAGCCAATAATAACACGCGGCCCTTGCCCGGCCATTTGGGCGAAACAAGCCTTGTCGCCCTCACACGTAACCGTCCAGTCTTTGAACTTTGTTTCCTTAGCCTGCGCAGCACCAGCCAAACCAAGCGTCATTGCGATTGAAAGAACAGCATATTTTAACAAACGGATCATTTTAGATTTCCTGTAGATTAAGCCCCCCAGAGGGAATTTCCCGTGCATCGTGCCAGAGCTTTCCTGCATGCACAATGCACTGTCTTGCTAAGTGAAAAAAAAGGGCGGGGAAAACCCCGCCCTTCTTAAACTTGTAATATCCGGTTTAGCGGATGGAGCTGGACGCGGTGTTACCCACGGCCGTGGCACCAATGCTGCTGCCACGCACAATGGATGTGCCGTTGACAGTACCACCCGGCGTCAGATCAACACCGATAACCGACCCACCAACTTCGGCGGAGATAAAGCCACCATCGTTGATCTGGATTGCGCCGACACCGATCGTACCACCCACAGCCAAGCCTGCTGTGTTGATGTTGCCGATATGGGCGTTACCGGTAGATGCTGCACCAATCACATTGTTGTTGACGATCGAGTCAACATCAATATCACCGCTGGAGACCACAACAACTTGGGTGAACACGTCTGTCGCGCTGGCAAGAGCCGTTACACCATCGTTGGACTGGTCGTCAGAGATATCGACGGAACCGCCGGCCATCACCCCACCCAGGTCATCAATGCTGCTGATTGCCAAGTTGGCCACCAGGTTGGCTGATGAGTTGTTATCAGACACAATCGCATCAATGTTGGCACCAACATCACCGCTGATTTCGATCCCCGTATCAATATTGTTTTCCAATGTTGCACGGAAGCTCGGATCGCCACCCTCATTGTCTTGATCGACACCGATCATCACGGTGGAGGCACCAGCCTGCACCAAAGATGCGATGTTAATTTCAGACTGGTTGCCAGCGAGATTTGCAATCGTGTTGTTGCCGGAAACAACTGGTGTCACCGTGCCGGCGCCACCAATGGCACCGACAGACAGACTGATACCCGCCCGAACACTGTTAACCGTTGCACTATGCGGCCCAGGGTTCAGATTGTTGGATTGCGTACCCGTCAACGTAACAGTGCCTGCAATGGCGCCCACCAAGCTACCGGCATTAATATCCAGCGCATTGGAAACAGAGGACGCTGACTGCGTATTGTTGGCCACTGTCAAGGCAGCAACAGCCCCGGCATCAGGCGCTGTATCGCCCACTCGTTGGATGCCAATACCCGTATTTGTCGTCAAGGCATCAATATCGGTGCCTTCAGCATTGGTTTGTGATGGGGTCACCGACAATCCGCCAGACAACGTACCGGTCAACTCACCCAAATTTACAGTGGCAGAGTTACCAGATGCGGCAGAACCGATGCCGTTACCGGCAACCGTCAGGTTGGCCGTTGCATTGTCAGCACTTGCAGTGCCGCCCGAACCGGAGATACCGATTTGGCTGTTTCTGGCAATCGCATCGATATTGGCTGTGTTGGTATCTTGCGTCGGTGCCGATGAAAGGGAACCGGACAACGTGCCCGTAAAGCCCAAGGCCGCAATATTTTGCACCAAGGCATTACCGGACGCAGAAGCCACGCTGCTGTTATCAGCCACGGCGATGGAAGCAGAGCTGCTCGTTACGCCGTTTGCAATGTTGCCCGCGCCGATTACACCGGTGAACACTTGGTCCACAGTGCCAGCGATTACAACCTGATCGGCAGTGGCATCACCAATATCTTGATCAGACATCACCGCCAAAGTGCCGGCGAAGGTACCCGTCAGCTCACCCACCGTCTGCGTGGCAGAGTTGCCGCTGGCAGCCGCTGAGATGCCGTTTTCAGATACTGTCAAAGCAACCGAGGCAGAGATGCCTTCAGCAATGGTGCCTGAACCGTTTGCACCAATATTGGTTGTTTGTGTAAGCGCATCTGCCAATGTGTCACCCGGCGCATCTGGCAGGATGGATTGAACATTCGCCACAGTGATACCTGTATCAGCTTCCACTGTGCCCACAATCGCGCCAACCGTTTGTTCGGCGGTGTTGATAGCAGCCAAAGAACCAACGCTGTTGCGGTTTACACCCAATCTGGCAACCCCATCGTCACTTGTAGCCATACCGACCAACAAGCCATTGGCACCAATGTCAACATTTTGAACATCAGCATCGGATTGCGCCGATGTAGCCGTTTGGGTGTTGGCAACGGTCGCAGCCGTTTCCGTCCCGCTCAGCAGCCCGGTAATTTGGCCCAGGATACCCGCGGAAGAACTGGCTTGCGCAGACGCTGACACGCTGTTGTCAACCACCAGCGCTTCAGCCGTTTGCCCGGAGTCTCCACCCTGAGCAAGCTCATCAGCACCGTGATATCCAATGTCTACCGCTTGTGTAGAGGCGATAAAGACGTTGTTATCACCGCCATTTGCACCAACATCATTGGATTGGCTGATGACGACACCAACACCGGATGCAACCGCATCAACTGCCACGACACCCGTCACATCGCCAAGAATAGCCGCTGCGCTGTTACCCGTTGCAGCAGAACTGGCATTGTTGCCAGCCACCGCAATAAGAACGGTACCACCGTCATCACCGTCAGATGTACCACCGACAACCTCTACGCCGATATCAACTGTGGCCGTTGCAGCATCTACACGCGCACCACTGTTGTTTTGGGTGGCGCGGGCGCCAACTTCCGACGTGCCGCTGACGTTACCATCAATGCTGCCGACGCTATCAACAGCAGAATTACCAACTGCATTGGAGCTCGCTGAATTGCCAACAACGTTATAGGTAGTTGTATTCGCAAACTGCGTAGCCAATGAAGACATCGTGCCCGTAACGCCTGTTTGAACGCGCACTGTATCCGCTTCAATCAAGATGACATTACCCGCAGCATCGTCGGAATTGGCCTGGATAGATTCTGCGCCAACGCTTGCGCCACCACCGGTGCCGGCCACGTTGCCAATTACAGAACCAATAGAGTTGCCTGCAGCGTTACCAACTGCGGTAGCATCCGCACCGTTGTTAACCACCTGAACGATAAAGTCCTGACCGTTAACACCGTGGGCGTTGTTCTGACCGGTCAAACCCGTATTCACAGTGTCGGTAAGCGCGATCATTGCGCCACCTTGGTTAGCTTGATCAGAGATGACGCCAAATTCAATATCATCACCTGTTACAGAACCTGTTAAGGCCAAGCCACCGGCAGACAATGTTGCCACGTTACCCCGTGCCAATGACGCTGTGTCATTATCACTGACCAGCAGATCGGTGTGGAAGGCCGCTGTACCCAAAGCGCCGGCATTTTGCGTCACGCCGATATCGGCGTTCTGGGCCGTCGCCCGAGCTTCTGATTCAACGTTGTCCTGATCTGCAGCCGCCCCAACTGAGACGCCTGTACCGCTGATCGGGCCGGTAATATCTGCAGCTGTGGATGAAGCAGCATTCAGGTCGTGCTGTGCTGAAACACTGTTTCCATCGATGAGAATGTCAACATTGCCACCTGCGGCCGCAAGCGTTGTTGGGCTCACGCTATCTGGGCCAATCAACACATCGCGTGTATCCGCCCCGATGTCGCCACCGGCTGCATTCACCTCTGTATTTGATTGCGTTACCGCTTGCGTCACGCTGGCAGTTACCTGCCCGGTAATGTCACCACGGCTCATTTGCGCTGCGTTGTTTTGCAACGTGGAACCCACAGCGTTGTCAACAATATGCAGCGTGCTGTTGTTGATCGTAAGTGTGTTCACAACACCAACAACCACTTCATCAACAGTAGATGTCAGGTTGACCGTACCATCAGACGCATCAATGGATTGCGCATCAGATTGAGAGACAGCAGCACTCACATTACCCGTAATGCTCCCGATTGTTGCCGTCGTTGCATTGCCGGAACCATCAGATGTGATGGACCCACCTTCGATCAGAATGGTGGAGTCAGCAATTGTACCACCGCCAAAGCCGAAGGAGAATGACCCAGATACCCCAATACCAACATTGGGTGCTGTCGCGGTACGATCACCGACCAGACTGTCAACGGTAATGGTGCCACCTACTTCTGGCGCAATAGCCTGGTTTGTTGTTGTGGTGATACCGTCACCGCCAACACCACCGACATCTACAGACACACCCTGTGAGCTGGTATTACCATTTGCGCTACCGGCAATGGCATTGCCAGACATCGTGGCCACCAGACCCGTCAAATCAGCGCCGGTTGCGCTGATGATATGGGTAGCAAAATCAACATCAGATGTGATTGCTGTCGTGTTGCCGTTTGTCGCGTTCAATCCTTGCAATGTATCTGACACCACCGCATCGCCAGCACCACCCGGGCGGGCTGCGATATCGGTATCGGATTGGTTGCCACCGGCAGAAGACCCAATCAGGTTATCTGTGATCGCAACCGGAATGCTATTAGGCGCGCCCGTAATGGTGGCCCCATCGACATTCGCCGTAATGCCAACAGCATTATAGTTGGCGGTAGACGTGACAGTCGCATCTTCTGTCAGTTGCGAAGTTGCGGCGGCAACATCAATATCACCTGCCGTTACCTCATCAGTCAGATCGGTGGAGGCGCTGTTGCTAACCGCACTTGACGTCAAAGTATTGCCAACGATTTGGGCACCGCCCGTGTTGGACATGACGGACGCTGCAGTGCGCAGATTAACGCCAACAATGTTCCGCGCAGCCGGAGCGGCCCCGCCCATTGTTGCCGTAACTGTGCCAGTTTGCAACTGGTAGGTCGCTGCTGCAATCTCACCGGTTGCAACGGCATCTGTCGCAGATGTCGTCGCGGCCGCATCAATGCCACCGTCTGACGCAACTGCCGCACCACCGGCCACATCAATCGCTGATTGGTTACCGCGTGAAGAAACATCCAGCGCATTGGAAGAAATAATCAGTGACGCCGTGCCGCTGACCAACCCATCAACCTCAACACCCGTCAGCGTATCGCCGGTCACACTGCTGATTGTGCCCGTATTCACCTGCGCAACACCAGCTGCACGCACGTTACCCGGCGCACCAATTCCAATGGTTTCGGTCGCATCATTGCCAATACCGCTGGTACCCCAGCTTGTCAGCGAAACGATGACATCGCCAGCCAGCGGACCGCTCACGTCAACGTCGACATCGGTACCCGTGATTGAGCCCGCAATCGCCGCCGCATTGTCCTGAATGGCATCGACCGCCAGATTTGCACCAACAAAGGTAACGTCGGGCGTGCTATCTGCCGTAACCGTTTGCGCCAAAGCAACGCCGGTCAGAGCTGTTGTTCCCAACAATACCCCTGAAAGGCCTGTAATAATTTGTTTCCGCATGCTGTTTCTCCCTTTTTTAACAGAGCCGCGTATTAAAATTTGAGCCGGATGCGCCTGATCCAACGCCAACCGTTCGCGTGTTTGGTTTGTGCTATCGATCGACATTATAGTCGCCTCCGTCTGTTCTCATTCAGACCGGATAATCCGGCCCCCTTTTTGGCTGAACACGGGCTCCGCCCTTGCATGTTCTTCTGTGCCGTAACACCAAAACGCGGTGCCTACCTCCATGCACTGCCGCAAAGCGCCAGCACAAATCTTGTTTTAGCCTTTATGCGCACCCGCATCGGCAGGTGCTGCACTCAGCAATTGACCCTTGAGAGCAGCCGCATTGGCCTCCTCCTGGGTATCAGCATCAGGCTTGGCAGCCTGACGCTCAATTTCGTCTTCATCGTCCATCGTGGCATCTGCCTGCGGGCCGGCCTCATCTTCAGCCTGCATTTCCGCCACCGGATCCAACGCCTCTACCTCGTCCTGCGCTGCCGCTTTTTCAGAGCCAGCCGCATCAACCTTCAGCGCATCGCCGCCTTCAGCCTCTGCCCACATGGCCAGCAAGTCCGCTTCCGCTTCCGCTTGCTTTTTGGCCTTGGCAATTTGCTTGGCTTTCGCCATTTCTTTTGCCTTGGCCGGACCGTGATGTTCGAAACCGGTTACCGGCACACTTTCAGAGAAGCGCAACGTGCCATTGATCGGGTTCACAATCGAAACCTCGGCGGGCTCTGCCACCACAGGCTCAGGCTCTTCGCCGCCAAAGGCCACTTCATTGTACCAATCATCATCACTTTGAGCGCTGGCCTGATCCGCCGTCGGCGCACCAATTTCCATTACATCATCGCCCTCGGCGAGCGTGTCAGAACCGTCAAGCTCCTCAGCGCGAATATCTTCCGCCGGACCACTTTGCATTTCCTTCTCGGAATCATCCCATTCTTCACCGTTTTTGGCGAGACGCAGATCTTCTTTCTGGAAGTTGATGCAGGTCACAGGATCAATCCCGGAAACATGCCCAATCAGCTCAATCACGCCTTGTTCAAGCGTGGCACGCACGGCCAGCTGCATCGGCTCCTGGCTTTTCTTGCCAATATTCAGATCAACCAATGTGTCGGAGAAGAATTCGAAAATCTCGAACCCAACCTCATAGCCAACAACCTGCTTTTGCAAGGTGGAGGTGCGCACAATTTCCAATGTGCGGGTATTCACAATCCGCAAGTCCGCCGCCACATTCACTGTATAGATACGGCCTTTCGGACCCATCTGATCAATTTCAAGCTCTGCACCGCCGGTTTGAATGTTGTAATTCAACTCCGTGATGCCGCCGACAATAAAGTAATCGGATTCAAGGATCGTCCCACCCATATAAGGCTTCCACGGCACAACGCGCGTGCGGCCCTTATCGGTAATGCGATGCTCCAGCCCATCGCCCAAATAGCGCTTGGACAGATATGCCAGCTCAAGATCCGCAACCTGGGTATCGAAACGTTCAAAAATGCGAACCGCGCCGTTCAGCTTGCCCAGCGCGGAAATCACCATCAACGAACCACCTTGCGTAATGGAATTACCACCATCAGCTTCGGAGAATTTGCCCGTATAATCACGCACATTACCAACAGCAATGGAAAGCGGCGGCTCACCACTGGCTGTAATCCGCTCACCCACACAGGCAAAAGAATTTTCCAGCGGCGTTGTGTTTTCCGTCACCGACGGACCCACCACCTGGCTTGCCTGATCCGGCAAGCGCTTAACATGACTTATATTCGCACACCCAGCCAACAGCACTGTTGTTGCAACAAATGTTGCCACCTTACCTGCCGTAGACCGGCTCATTGGTGTGTTGCGAAGCGAACCGTCTTTCGTCGTCACTGCGTTCCCCGCCATTTGAGCCCTCTCACTAAATTATACGATCGATTATCTCGATCTTGATTTTCTGGCCATACTCGGAAGGCCAAACTTCCTGTCACGCGGGCATATCACCCAAATCAAAACCCCGCCCATAAGGCGAGGGTAAACTTATTACGGCGCGCCGTCGGTATAGGCACACGCACTTGAATCCATCACACTGGCTGTCAGCGTTGAATTCGTGTTGTCTTGATCTGTTTCGATCGAGTTCAACACATCACCCGTAATGGTGCCGCTATTGGAACCATCGATCGAATTCCCTTCAGCGGTTGCCGTTGTCGGGCTATCGGTCAATGTTTGATCTTGATTGCTGGCAATCGCGCTTTGCGTGCCGCTGGCCGTATTACCGGATGCGGTGCCGCTGGAATCAGCCCCACCACCTGTGTTGTCGTTACCATTGCCATCACCAATACTGCCACCGGTGGTGGAGTTACCGGTAGACGTGCTGACAGAGCCAACCGTATCGGTAATGTTGTCTGCCGCCGCACCGGAAGCATCCGCCCAGATCTCAGAGTCCGAAACGCCTGGCGCGTGGCCTTGGCCTTCATTCAAAGGATCAGACACGTTACCAACCGTTGACGATGTCAAGGCACAGTTAAACTGCTTATCGATATAGGTGTTTGATTCAAACTTGAACGCGCCTGCTTTACGGCGTTCCCGCAAATCCAGCAACGATCCCTTAACGAATTTGTCGTAAGACGTATCAAACTGCCAAGGGCGTTCCTCAAGATAGCCATTGGCCAACGCCGCTGATGAAACCGCAATCGCGCTTACCGCGACACCGATTCCAACAATCGCCGTGCCAATCATTTTTGTGTGTGACTTCATTTCGGTCCCCTGAACTTATTTATCGGCGCAATCTTTCGCCGAGAACGATCGCACGTCAATAGAATTTGTGTGTCAAATCACTGAATTCGCTAATTTTTTTTGTTATTAGGCGCTTGACACCCCAATTTTGTATTCAAACCCCACAACACGGCTTAACCATCGTTCAAATGATGGCAAATTCTTGTTTCGTGGTGATCATCACCTTGTATCCCTGTTTCATCAGGCGGTGATGGTCCACAGAATCTCCCGCAAGGTCAAGCCGTAAAGTTGAGTATATACACTTTTTGTTAAACTGCTTGTCAGCGCCGCCCACTGCGCGATAGGACAGACTCAGCAAAAATTTGGGGGACAAAATGCTGACAGCTGGCGACGACTATCCAATTCATCAAACGGCAGATCCCGTGGCCTATTCAGGCACGGATCGTAATTTCTACGACCGCTACTTCTTCAATGGGTACGACAAAGACGGGGACGTTTTCTTTGCCTGTGCTTTGGGCGTCTATCCCAATATAAACGTGATGGATGCCAGCTTTTGCGTTGTCGCGAACGGCCAGCAATATAATTTGCGTGGCTCACGCGCGCTGAACAGCGAACGCATGACCACCACTGTCGGCCCCATCACGATTGAGGTGGTAGAGCCGCTGCAAGCCCTGCGCATCAAGGTAGACAGCCCCGAACACGGGGTCAGCGCCAATTTGCTGTTCACCGCGCGCACCGCCCCGCTGGAAGAACCGCGCTTTACCCGCCGCAATGGCCCACGCACCTTCATGGATTACACGCGCCTCACTCAAAATGGCTTATGGAAGGGCGAAATCACTGTTGATGGCAGCTCGCACACCTTCGCGCCGGAAACACATTGGGGCACCCGTGATCGCAGTTGGGGCATTCGCCCCGTTGGCGTGCAAGACCCGCAACCGCAAGTGCCGCCGATCGAGCCGCAATTTCACTGGCTTTGGGCACCGCTCAATTTTGATGATTGCTATACGCTGTTTCACATCAATGCCGATGGCACGGGGGAACCGTGGAACACCAATGGCGTGATCGCCCCGCTTGCCGGTGAGCCGCAGGAATTTCCCACCGCCGCCGTCGAGGTGGATTTGATGCAAGGCACCCGCCATGCGCAGGCCGCGCGCATCACCTATCCCCATGGTGACGGCACCGAAACCACGATCGACCTTACCCGCAAATGGGATTTCTCCATGTCTGGCCTTGGCTACACCCATCCTGAATGGGGTCATGGTCATTACAAGGGGGAGCTGGCCGTCGGTTTTGATTCCATAAACATGGATAAAGACTTGAACGATATGTTGAACCTGCATGTGCAAACCTTTGTCAGCGCCACCATGACCTTGCCCGATGGCACCACAAAGCGAGGCAGCGGCGTGTTTGAGCAATTGGTGATCGGCGCCTATGAACCATGGGGCCTTAAAGGCCTTATCGGCCCGGCATAGGGGGAGACATAAAGATGGAAGACCTGATCCCACGCATTGCCACCTATATCGGTGCCAAGCTGAACATTCCGGCGAACGACATCACCATCACCGATTTCTCCCGCATTCCCGGCGGGGCCTCGCGTGAAACCTACAAGTTCCGCGCAAGCTGGACCGATAAAGCAGGCAAAAGCTTCGACAAACCGTTGATCTTACGCCGCGACCCGACAGGCTCGCTGATCGACACGGATCGCGAAATCGAATTCGCCGCCTTCCAAACCTATTACGGCACCAAGGTGCCCGTGCCGGAAGCCCTGTGGCTGGAACAGGATGAAGGCCCGCTGGACCGCCCCTTCTTTATGATGGAACAGATAGAAGGGGGATCGGTTGGCAACCCGTTTAATAAAGGCGGCGGCTATGGCGATCATGCAGATAAGCTGGGCGAACAGTTTTGGCCGATTTTGGGCCATATCGCAGCGCTGGACCCAGAAGCCGCAAACCTGTCGCCCGCCTTCCAACGCATAGAGGCCGATAAGTGTTGGGAGAAGGAACTGGATTATTGGGCGAACGAGATCGCGACCCATCAGCTTGAGCCGCAACCCGTCGCCGAAGCTGCTATTCGCTGGTTGCGCCGCAATCCGCCGCCGCCTGCACAGGCCGTGCGCGTGGTGCATGGGGATTACCGCACCGGCAATTTTTTGTTCAACGATCAAGGCGATATTATTGCGGTACTGGATTGGGAGATGGCCCATCTGGGCGACCCGCTGGAAGATTTGTGCTGGGCGCTTGATCCCCTGTGGTGCGTGTTCGAGCCTGAAAAACCCGGCAATATGATTGAACGCGCCCGCGCGTTAGAGCTTTGGCAACAGGCCAGTGGCCTAACGATTGATCCCGTGGCGCTTGAATGGTGGGAAGTGTTTTCCATGGTCAAGGGCTTGGGTATCTGGATTACCGGCGCTTATGAATACGAAACCGGCGACAACAAGGCCCCGATCCTTGGGTTTTCCGCATGGTGGTGTACCGATACGCATAACCGCCTGCTGGCAGACCGCCTGAAACAGATTTCCGAGAAGGAGGGCTAGAAGATGCGCCCTGAAATTCAAACAAGCGCCAATCTTTCCTTGATGAATATGTTGATGGAAGTGGCCCCCGCTCTTGTCGGTGATGATTACAGCGCCAGCAATGTCGCCATGATGGCCTTGATGCTGCAATTCACCAGCCAAGAACATGAACGCGGTGCCGATGTGCGCATGGCGGAAAACAAAGGCTTGCGCCATTTGCTGGAAGATGGTGCCAAAGTGGTAAAAGACACCGCCTTGTCAGAACGCTTGGCCAAAGCTGCTGCCGATGGCAAGCCCGCTTCGCTCAAAATCAGCGATCTCAATGCCGCAAATGAAATGATGAACCGCGCCTTGATTGAACTGCACAGCACGATTGAGGTGGCAAGCGGTGAGGCCGCCAAAAACCTCACCCGCGAAATCGTGACGTTTTTGGCAGAAAACGCCAATCGCCGCGCGATTGATGGCTCCATCCTTGAAATGCTGGGCATGATGAAAGCCCAGATGGAGGCCGCGGAGGCAGAGGCAGAGGCCACAGGCTGAAAACCGCCTACCCCTCCGCGCGCGGGTCAAGCATACCCGCTGCGGGGCTGGGGCGTGGCACTGCAACGAAAGCCTCACGTTCGCCCTCGGGCGCTGCCCGGCGGCTGCCAATTCGCGCCAGCAAGCCTAGTACCAACAAGCCATAAACCGCCGCAATATATTGGAACAACACAGTCGCCCCAAAATACTTCATGGCGGTAGCGGCCAAAATCGGCCCCACAACTGCGCCACCTGCATAAAGCAGCAGCATCGCCCCGGCGGCCTCTACAAACCCGCCACCTTCCACCCGGTCATTTACATGGGCAACCGAAAGCGCATAAACCGGGAAGGCAAAAAAGCCGAACACACATATACCTGCCATTATGCCCGTCATGCTGGTGGGGCCAACCCCGACAAACAGGCCCAGATAAAGCGCCGCCAATGCCGCCGCTGTGGCCGCCCCGGCAATGATACGGCGGCGGTCTGACAGATCTGACAGGCGGCCCAAAGGAATTTGCCCCGCAGCCCCCGCCAACACGCCTATGGCCATGAACAGGGCAATGCCGTCTACATCCAGCCCCATCTGCAAGGAATAGTTGGGCGCAAGGCTCCAAAAAGCGCCATTGCCAAGACCAACAGCCAGCCCGCCCAATACCCCGGCAGGGGCCGCACGAAACACCACCCCCAAACGAATGGGGCTGGCCTTGATCGGGGCAGGCGCAGGCGCGTTGGACAGCAGCACCGGAATGGCGGCCAAAATAATCAGCACCGCGTTCACAGCAAACAGCACAGGCGCCGTCGGATCTGCCAAGATGATCATGCTTTGGCCCAGCGTCACGAATGTCAAATTCATGAATGTATAGGTCGCAAAAATCGTGCCACGGTTTTTGTTGGTGGCAACTTCGTTCAGCCAACTTTCAATCACCATATACAAGATGGCGAAGGCAAAGCCGGTGGCCATGCGCAAGCCTGCCCAGAAAAACGGATCAGGCGCGCTGGTATAGAGCACGGCAGCGGCCCCGGCCAAAGCAGTCATCGCTGCATAGGCACGTGGATGCCCGGTGCGCGCCAAAAGCGCAGAGCCGCTTAGACACCCGGCCGCAAAACCAATAAAATAGAGGGAACCGATCATGCCCACCCTCAGTTCGCCCACACCGTTCAACCCGGCGGCCAGCGGCACCAAAGTGGTTTGCAAGCCATTCCCCATCAGGAAAATGGCGGCTGCGAGCATCAAGGCGAATACGGGTTTAAGCGCATGGATCATAACCCGCGCTGCCTATGCCCGTTCGCGGCCCTGCGCAAGTATATTTATGCCCTGTCGCTGCGGCTTGTTGGCCCCGCTTTTGGCAGATGCAGCCAGTTAGCTGTTAGTAGGCGTAGTCTTCAAACAGGCGGTTAAGATCGCCGCCCCAATCCCCATTGTAATGCGCTAACAGCTTGTCGGCGGGACTTTGCCCGCTCTCAACCGTTTCGCGCAGTACGCGCAGGAAGGTGCGTTCATCACCGCCCGCATGGTCGGAGCCAACGCCCGATTTGCCGCGCGCGGCCAAGCCTTCTTCGGCCAGCGCTACCACATTGCGCGCCGCATCCAGCACCGTGCCGCCGCGGAACTTGGCCTGAAGTCCCGCCTTGGGCACATCATCGCGCATTTGGCTGATCTCGGCGACAGACCAGTTGCTGATCATGTCATGGGCCTTGTCCAGCGTGGCTTGATCATACAGCAGGCCGACCCAAAGGGCGGGCAGTGCGCATAGGCGGTTCCACGGGCCGCCATCGGCCCCGCGCATTTCAATAAAGCGTTTCACCCGCGCTTCGGGGAACAAGGTGGTGAGATGCGCTTCCCAATCATCTTCGGTGGGCAACACGCCTTCATGGCCTTTCAGATTGCCAGCCATGAAATCACGGAACGATTGGCCCGTGACATCATTGTAAACGCCATCGCGATAGAGGAAATACATCGGCACATCCAACGCATAATCTGCCCAGCGCTCGAACCCGAAATTGTCGTCAAACACAAACGGGATCATCCCGCAGCGATCATTATCGGTGTCCGTCCACACATGGGAGCGATAGGATTGAAAGCCGTTCACCGCGCCTTCCTTAAAGGGCGAATTGGCAAACAAGGCCGTCGCAATGGGTTGCAACGCCACCGCCACTTGCATCTTCTTCACCATGTCGGCTTCAGAACTGAAATCAAGGTTCACCTGCACCGTGCAGGACCGGAACATCATATCCAGCCCCATTGTGCCTTTCTTGGGCATATATTCGCGCATAATGCCGTAGCGGCCCTTGGGCATGATGGGGGTTTCATCCCGCGTCCAGATGGGGGAAAAGCCCGCGCCCAAAAAACCGATGCCCAATTCGTCTGCCACTTCGCGCACTTGCGCCAAATGGGTATGCACCTCATCACAGGTTTGATGCAGGTTTTCCAGCGGCGCGCCCGACAGTTCAAACTGCCCCCCCGGCTCCAGCGTGATGGAGGCACCCTTTTGCTTCAGGCCAATAATATTGCCCGCTTCATGGAATGGCTCCCAGCCAAAGCGGGTGAGGCCTTCCAGAATATCGCGCACACCGCCCTTTTTGCCCGGCGCGGTTTCATAGGGGATCGGCGTGTTGTCAGCGGTGTAGAACCCAAACTTCTCGTGCTCGGTGCCGATGCGCCATTGATCCTTGGGCTTATTGCCCTTGGCAATCCACTCGACCAGCTCGGCCTTGCTCTCAATCACTGGTTTGATGTCAGCCATATGCGCCCCGTTCACAACTATTCAACCCGCTTACAGAGGGTTCGCCACGAAGGCAAGGCCCGGTGTCAAAAACTGAGCCGGAACCCCGGCTAGCTTCTCCGGCTGTGATACTGGCTAAGCGCCGCCACCGCCGCCGTTTCGGCGCGCAAAATGCGCGGCCCAAGCGATACCGGGCGCGTGAACGGCAGGGCCTTCAACTTTTCCCGCTCGGCGTCAGAAAACCCGCCCTCCGGCCCAATCAATATCGCCGCTGGCCCTGTCGCCGCCGCCTCTGCCAGCGCTGTGGCGTCGCGACGTTCATCACAAAAGTAAAGCGTGCGCCCTTCTGGCCAGCCTGCCAGCACGTCATCCAAGGGGCGTAAATCCGCCACCTCGGGCAACGACATGCCATGGCATTGTTCCACCGCCTCCACCACCTGTGCACGGGCGCGCTCAACATTAAAGCGCCGGGTTTGGGTGAACCGGGTCAGCACTGGCTGCAACACGCCAACACCAATCTCGGTCGCCTTTTCCACCAAAAAATCTGTGCGCGCTTTCTTGATCGGCGCAAATAACAACCAAAGGTCGGGCAAATTGTCGGGCACGCCGTGGCATTGCCCGATCACAACCTCTACCCGCTTGCGCGAAACGCCTTCCAGCCTTGCCGCAAAGGCCCCATCGGTGCCGTTGAACAATGTCACCTCGGCTCCGGCCTTCAGGCGCATCACATTCGCCAGATAGTGCGCCTGATCGCCCGCAAGCTTCAGCGTGCCGCCTTCGCCCAAAGGCGTTCCCTCAACACTGAGCCGAATTTGCGGCGCGCTAAAATCGATTTCCTGAGCCATGCCCCTGCCTACACTCTTGACCTTGGCTTGAGAAGCCGTCACCAATCAGATTATGGCACTGACATTCAAAAACCCGCTGAAAAAGCAGAAATACCAACCGATGAGCGCGGAAGAAAAAGCCGCCCTGCGCGCCGAATATCTGGCCGCGCCCCGTGCTGATAATTGGGTAGATCGCAGCGCGCCTGTGGCCTTTCGGCCCTATCTCAAACTCATGCGGGCCGACAAGCCCATTGGCACATGGCTGCTTTTCCTGCCCTGCGTATGGGGCATTGGCATGGGCACCTTTGGCGGTGGCCCCTTGGTCAGTGGGGGGGTGAGCCAAGATCTTTGGGCTGATCCACGCCTGATACTGCTGTTTGCCATTGGCGCGTTCATCATGCGCGGTGCTGGGTGCGCGATTAATGACATTCTGGATCGCGATATCGACGCCAAGGTGGAACGCACCAAAACCCGCCCCCTGCCCGCGGGCGACCTGAACGTCAAACAAGCCCTCCTCTTTTTGGGCATTTTATGCCTGATCGGCTTGATGGTGCTGCTGCAACTCAACCTGTTTTCAATTGTGCTGGGGGCATCCTCCCTCATTCTGGTTGGCACATACCCCTTGATGAAGCGGGTCACATGGTGGCCGCAGCTCTTTTTGGGCTTCACGTTCAATTGGGGGGCCTTGCTCGGCTATAGCGCCGTGGCAGGCCATATCGGCCCTGCCGCCCTGTTGCTCTATGGCGCAGGCATATTGTGGACGCTGGGCTATGACACAATCTACGCCCATCAAGATCGTGAAGACGATGCCATGGTCGGCGTGAAAAGCAGCGCGCTCAAACTGGGGGAGAAAACCAAACCCTTCGTCGCGGCGTGCTATACCCTCATGCTGCTGCTGATTGCCGCCGGCGGGGCCGCTGTTGGCATGTATCTCACCTTCTATCTTTTGCTGGGTATTGCGGCCCTACACGCCCTTTGGCAGATATTGGCCCTCAACATCCATGATGCCGAAGGCTGCTTGAAGCTGTTCAAGTCCAATCGCGATTTGGGACTGCTGATTGCGCTGGCAATCCTAACCGGCAAAGCCTTCCCACTGGGTGTTCTCGGCTAGCCCCTTCGATACCCGGACTGGAAACTATCAACCAAATTCGAGCTTGCCGCGGGCGCATCAGCGTCTAAACTCATCCCCTAAAAGGGAGGGCAGCATGGCTGACACATTTGGATTGATCGCACTTTCAACACCGCTCACAACCTTGGTGCTTTATGCACTTTGGGCCTTGGCGCTTGTCTTGGGCGTTGTGGGGTGGCGTGGCTTGATGGTGTTCAAAGATGGCACTGATCCCGCCACTTTTCCATCCGGCCAAAAACACGGGCCAGACACTTATTGGCGGTTGAACCGGGCGCACGCAAACGCGGTTGAAAATCTGCCTATATTTGGCGCGATTGTGGTGGCAAGCGCCATCACCGGCCATAGCACAGGCACTTTCGCCACTTTATGCGTGGTGGTGTTGTGCGCGCGCATCGTTCAATCCGTTTTGCACGTCAGCAGCAATCACACCATGGTGGTGAATATGCGCTTCGCCTCCCTGCTGGTGCAGGTGTTCTGTCTGGTTTGGATGGGATTGATCTTGCTATAGGCGGCGCAACCAACCCCAAAAGAAAAGGCCCGCGCGGTTCAACGCACGGGCCTTTTTTCTTGTCACCTCCGGCGACTGACTACCCCTTGGGGTGCAGCCTTACCGGCAGTTCCGTAATGCCGTGCACAAAGCTGGATTTGCTGTATTTCGGTTCACCCACCACTTCAACCATCTCAAAGCGTTTCAGGATTTCTTCCCACAATACACGGATTTGCATTTCAGCCATACGGTTGCCCATGCAGCGGTGAATGCCAAAGCCAAAGCTCAGATGCTTGCGGGCATTAGGGCGATCAATGATGAATTCATTGGGCTTGTCGATCGCGCGTTCATCGCGATTGCCCGACACATACCACATGGCCAGCTTATCGCCTTTTTTGATTTGCTTGCCGCCCAGTTCCGTATCTTCAAGGGCGGTGCGGCGCATATAGGCCAAAGGCGTTTGCCAACGAATAATTTCAGCCACCATATTGGGGATCAATTCCGGCTTGGCGCGCAGCTTGTCATATTCTTGCGGAAACTGGTTCAGCGCCAACACACCGCCCGACATGGAATTACGCGTGGTATCATTGCCGCCCACGATCAACAGCATCAGATTGCCCAACAGCTCTAGCGGATGTTGCTGCGCCATTTTCGGGTCATGCGCCATCAGCGAGATAAAGTCCTGCGCCGGGGCCTTTTGCTTGCGCTCTTCCAACAAGACAGAGAAGGTATTGAGGCAATCAATCAACTCGGCGCGGCGATCATCTTCCGACAAGCCGGTTTCACCCCCATCAGGCGGAGAGGTCGTCACATCCGACCACCATGTCAGCTTGCGACGATCTTCAAACGGAAAGTCAAACAAGGTGGCCAGCATTTGGGTGGTAATCTCGATTGAGACCAATTCAACCCAGTTGAAGGTTTCACCCACCGGCAGGCTGTCCAACACGTTGCAAACCCGCTCACGGATCAGGCTTTCCATGTCTTTCAAATTGACAGGAGACACCGCAGGCGACACCACCTTGCGCTGATCATCATGCTTGGGTTGGTCCATCGCGATGAACATTTCTACCCGAAATTCTTCTTCCTCATCGGCATCAAACAGGGCAATTGTGGGTTCGGACGAAAAGATTTCGTTGTGGGTATCCACATAGAAAATATCTTCGTAGCGGGTGACAGACCAATAATCGCCGAAAATTTCGCTGCCCGTGGTCAAATGCACCGGGTCTTCATTACGCAGGCGCTCAAAAAAGCCCCAATGTTGGCGGTTCTGGAACAGTTCATCCTGCGCCACATCAATGTCTTCCAGCGGAATCGCATAGGGATCAACCGTCTGTTCGGTAAGGGGGAATGGCTTGTTCATTTGGGCCTGCCTGTCTTTTGTTTCGTTTCTTTTACGCGATACTGTTGGCAGGGTTTTACCACGCAGATCCTTGCCTGTCGATTAAGTTGACGGGGGTGTCATCATTTTGGGGGCTGAAATATCGTCGCGGAAATTTGGGGATGCGTGCCACGTGGGGCACGGTGCGAGCTGGGCGCGGTTTCCTGTTTTGCCACCTCGTTGTCGGACCACGCGCGACGCCCCCGCAGCCGCGCGCATAGCGCGCTGGCGTGAAGGAATATTAGAGGATCACTTCATCGATAAAGGCGCGGCCTTGGCGGTCTTCCACCTCCACCACCCAAATATCTCGATCTCGGCTCCGTTCGCGGACGATTAGCGCACTTACCTCACGCTCCGGCACCGGGTCTGCGCCCAATAAGCGCCGCCAGCCGCGGCTGCCATCCAGTTGGGTGGCCTGGCCCAGCGCCATCGCCGTGCCGTCCAGATAGTTGATCACGATGATAACCGCGCCTGCATCTTCATCGCCCTTGTGAACAACAGCCGCAAAAGCGCCTTCAACCTGCGTGCGCCGAAGCCAGGCTTTTACCCAAATGCCCGCCTTCAGGCGTGGCTGGAGCCTAAAACCATCGCTCATTCAACCAGCCACAATCGCAGCTCGGCGCGGTGGCGCTTCGCGCCACTGCCGTGAGAGAAATCAACCATGCCCCTGAATGGCCCCGGTCATGGCCTAGCCATGACCTTGAATAGCAATGTCTGACACAAAGGGGTTCATCTTGCGCTCTGCCCCAAAGGTCGAGGTCGCGCCATGGCCGGGCACAAAGGTGATGTCATCCCCCAGCGGAAACAGCTTGTTACGAATGGAGGATACAAGTTCTTCATGTGACCCGCGGGGAAAGTCGGTGCGACCGATAGAATATTGAAACAACACATCGCCTACAATCGCCAGTCGATGCACCGCATCAAAGAACACGATATGGCCGGGTGTGTGGCCGGGGCAATGCACAATATCAAAGGTCACATTTCCAAGCGTTACCTTGTCGCCATCATCCAGCCAGCGCGTTGGTTCAAAGCTGCGCGCGCCGGGCATCCCAAATTGGTCGCCTTGCGTGGGCAGCAGATCAATCCAGAACTGTTCTTCCCGGTGCGGGCCTTCAATTGGCAGCTCATGCCGTTCGGCAAACTCTGCCAACTGGCCCGCATGATCAATATGGGCATGAGTACACAGCACCTTTTTCAGCGTGATCCCCTGTTCGGCAACAACCTGTTCAATTTTGTCCAAATCGCCACCGGGATCGACAACTGCGCCATCCATGGTTTCATCACACCACATGACAGAACAGTTTTGGGCAAAGGCCGTTACCGGCACAATCATCACTTTCAACGCCATCGCGTCCTCGCTTGTCTATTTATCGCGTTTGATGGCACGCACATTGGGGGAAGGCAAGGGCAGGCCCCTTCCCCCTCACCGAAGCGTGACTGGAAAGTGAAACGCAGGGGCGCTAAATCATGTCTCATGAAATCCGCATTCTGGCATAAACGCGCCTTATCCCTGTGGGCTCCTTTGTTGGCCGCCCTGCTGTTCCTGTTTTTGCTGCCCCAAGCACTGTGGGCCAATGACAACGCGGTCGTGGTAGAACTGTTCACATCACAAGGCTGCTCATCCTGCCCGCCCGCTGATGCGCTTTTGGGTGAACTGGCAACGCGCCCGGATGTGATCGCCCTTTCCTTCCCTGTCACCTATTGGGATTATCTGGGCTGGAAAGACACACTGGCCAATGGTGAATTTACCGACCGCCAGCGCGCTTACGCCCGCAAGCTGCATTTGCGACAGGTCTATACCCCGCAAATGGTCATCGCGGGGCGTATTGATGTGGTGGGCTCGCGCACGCAAGCGGTAGCGGACGCCATAGACCAAGCCAGTCGCAGTCCGGCAGGCCCGACCATCGGCCTCACCCACCAAGGCGATGACATCACCGTCAGCATCGCCGCCCGCCCGGCCCTTACCGGTGAAATCCTCATCCTGCCGGTCAGCCGATTGGAACAGGTGGATATTCGCCGCGGTGAAAACGGGGGCCGCAAAATTGCCTATCACAATGTGGTGCGCGCGATCCGCCCCATCGGCACTTATGATGGCAGCGCCTTTGCCCAACCCCTGCCCATGGCTTCCATGTGGTTAGGCGACGCCGACCGCTGCGCCGTGCTGCTGCAAGATGAGAAAACAGGTGCCATCCTATCGGCTGCGTTGATCGATATTCCCAAACCCTAAAATGGCCCTAAAATGGCCTTAGAATGGAAAGGCCAGCGCAAGGCCCAAATCTGTGCTCGGCAATGCGCCCAGCGCCAGTATTTGCGTAACCGCATATGAAGGCACGCCCCATTTCAATACGGCGTGAACTTGGCCGTGCTGCACCCGGTCCACCACAAGCGCCGCAATCAGCAACCCATAGGTCATCAGCAAGGTCAGCGCCGTGCCGTCAATCGGCATGAACGGCAAATAGGCAAAGCGCGTAACCGATGCCGATATCATGGACAGCGCGGCCAACATCATGAAACGGCGATGCACTGCCGGGCGTGTGCGATACCCAATGCCCACCCCATAAAACAGGCAAAAACATATCAGCGTATGGGTGATTGCCCACACAAAACTGGCGCGCGACACATGAAAGGCCGGGTCCCAGTCGGGCTGATAAGACGCCATGACGCCTATCAACATGTCCAACCCGCTCCACACCAACAGCCCCATCAGTCCAAGGCTGGTGAGGCCCAACATTCGGTGCAAACGCATATTCCCCGCCGCCACCAAACCCGCCTGCACAGCAAACAGCACATACCAGATAAGATAGAGCGCCCCATGCACCACCAGCGCGGGCGATACCTCAGCCCCCGCATAGATTTCATGATAGTGCGGCAGCAGGCTCAAAATAATGATGACCAACAGCACCAGTGCAAACTTCGCCGTTGGTGTGTTGAATGAAAATCTTGCCCTAGTCATTTTTCTTTCCCCCCGCCCTGATCTCAGCATCGAGACACCGCGGGATCAACCATCAAAAAAAGCTGGACTCATATTCAATATCCTATAAGTTACCCATGGTAACTAAAGCTGTATATGCGTATGATAGGGTCGATAATAGGAAAACAGGGGCAAGCCATGACCGATACGAATGTGAACTATGAAGCCTTGATTGTCGGCACCGGCTTTGGCGGCATGGGGGCGGCAATCCAGCTTAAGAAACTGGGGATCGACAATTTTTTGATGATCGACCGCGCAGATGATCTGGGCGGCACCTGGCACTTGAACCACTATCCCGGCTTGCAGGTCGATATTCCCTCTGTCAGCTATTCCTATTCGTTTGAGCCAAACCCTTACTGGTCGCGCCGCTATTGCCCGGGGCAGGAGATCAAGAAATACGCCAACCATGTGGCCGATAAATATGGCCTGCGCGGCAAGATGCAGTTCAATACCAGCGTGAACCGCGCCACCTTTGATGAGGCAGGCCAGTTCTGGACCGTCTATCCGCAGGAAGGCGCGCCCATCACCGCACGCTTCCTGTTGCTGGCCACGGGCTTTCTCTCCCAGCCCAAAAAGCCTGACATTGATGGCGTGGAAAGTTTCGCCGGCAAGGTCGTCCACACGGCTGAGTGGGATCATGAATATGACTTTAATGGCAAGCGCGCGGCCATGATCGGTACCGGGGCCAGCGCCGTGCAAGCCCTGCCCATCATCGCCAAACAAGTGGCGCAGATGGACGTTTATCAACGCACACCCATTTGGGTATTGCCGAAATCAAATCCCAAAATTTCCAGCCGCCTGCAAAACCTTTATGCCCGCTTCCCCGCCCTGCAAAAAGCCGCGCGCTGGATTGTGGAAAGCCTGCTGGAAACCATGTTGGTCAGCGCGCTTCTCCATGCCCGCCAGCTTCCCTTTTTGGCCCGTCAGGGGGAAGGCATGGCAAAGAAGCACCTCGCCAAACAGGTGGCAGACCCGGTACTGCGCCAAAAGCTCACCCCCGATTATAGCTTTGGCTGCAAGCGCCCCACCTTTGCCAATGATTATTACCCCACCTTCACCAAACCCAATGTGGAGCTGGTAACGGACACGATCAGCCATATCGAACCCGATGCCATTGTCACCAAAGATGGCAAGCGCCGCCCCATCGATACGCTCATTTTAGCAACGGGCTTTAACTTGTGGGAAAAGGGAAACTTCCCCGCCTTTGATGTGGTGGGCAAACAAGGCGTAGAGCTGGGTAGCTGGTGGCAGAAAAACCAGTATGAATCCTATGAGGGCATTACCGTGCCGGGCTTCCCCAATCTGTTTAATCTGCACAGCCCCTACAGCTATAGCGGGCTTTGCTATTTCTCCACCATTGAAAGCCAGATGGCACATATGGAACGCTGCCTCACCGCCATGCGGCAGGCCGGGGCCTCAACCTTTGAGGTGACGGATGCGGCAAAGGACGAGTTCATGCAGCTTATGGACAGTCGCCAGAAAGACGCGATCTTTACCGTGGGCAGTTGCCAAACGGCCAACAGCTACTACTTCAATCCCCATGGCGTGGCCTCGGTGCTGCGGCTTACCCCAACAAGACATGCGGTGCGCCAAGCCAAATCATTTCCGCCGACGGCCTATCAGTTCAGCTAGGAGCGCATCCGAGTGAGTTGGAACCAACGAACGAGATAAGATGCCGCGACCAATAAACAACTAAGGTCGCTTGATCGTTTCTAACCAAACCTGAAACGATCTAAGGGCTATCGCGGTCGCCGTGCGGATTCCGTTAACGTCACCCCGGCCTCCGAGCCGGGGTCCATGCAGCGGCGAAATCTGTAAGGCCCCACAAACTGAAAGTCAGGCTGGATGCCGGGTTGCGGCACCGCCACTCTGGGCATGACACCTCGTAACAACATCACCCCTCTCGGCCCGCGGGCCCTAACGGCTTATCCTCAAACCATTCCACAATGGCAGGCAACTGCTGTTCAAAACCGCCGGGCGTGTTCACGCTCATAAATCCCACCCGCGCATCTGATCGGTTTTCAAAACTGTGTTCGGTGCCGCCGGGTAAAAGGATATAGGCACCCCGTTCTGCCTGCTGCCACACGCCATCAATCATGACAGCGAGTGTGCCTTCCAGCACATAGAACACATGGTCTTCTTCATGCGCATGGGGCGGTGGGCCACCTGTATCCGGCTCCAACCACCATTCCGAGATGGAAAGCCGTGCTGTGCCTTCTGCCTCATCCACTTTGAAAATGGCGGACATCGGCCCCATCTCATATCGGCGACCAACCTGCGGGGTAATGATAGCGGGCTTGCTTTTATGCGCGCTCATTTTCAGGCCCTCCTAAAACAGGTTAAACCGCGCACCGCGTTTCTTGGGCACAATGTGCTCCTCGGGCAGATGGCACAGGCGTTTCATTTTGGTGGTGCTGCCATCGGCATATTCCCACACCAGCATGTCGCCTTCCATATAACGGCGCACCACAATCGGCCCCCAGCCAAACACGCGGAATTCAAGAATGCCCTCATTCCAATCCATGCTGGCAGATGTGCGCGGGCAATATTCTTTATCGCCGATGGTAAACAGCACGCTGCCTTCCGTATCATTGCTGGTGAGGCCGCCGGTGCTATTGGGGCCACCATCATGAATAATACCGGAGGATGTCACCACCACGCGCGCGCCGCATTGTTCAATACGCTCCACATGGCCAGCATGTTTACCTTCAACCCCTTGCCACAAGCCGCGCAAATCATCCGCACCTTCTACCAAAGGCTCGGTGCAATCGGCCAATATGGGGCGGGGAAAATGCTTGTAGCCGCAGCCGGGCGTGTTGCCCTTGGCAATCTCCGCCGCGCGCTTACCGCTGCCATCCAGTTTAGGCAATTGGCAATAATCAATCTTGCTGCCACCGCCCGCCAGCGTAGCCGGGTCAGTCGTCAATGGCGGACGTTCCGACAAAAAGGCCAGCCAAAAACCGAACCCGAAAATCGCCAGCAAGCTCAGCGCGATCCGCCGCAACCATTTCATCATGATGCCCTCCCCCAAAAATGACACACATAATGTCATTAGATTGGGGGTCGTACAAAGAAAAAGTGCCGCTGAAAATTTCAGCAGCACTCAAGTTGGATATCGTCTGGGAGAAAACCATCTCATGAGATTGAGACAGTAGAGGGTTGTGGATCGCGCCCGGTCAACCAACAAGGGCTGGGGGGCTGTTGAGAATGTCGGTCAACCGAGCAACGATCCAACAAGTAGAATTTGGGTGGACCACATGGCGCTCGCGCGGCGAGATTGAGGCCTTTTCACGGCAAGTGAGTTTTTCTGCCGGAAACATTGTCAAAACCTCAAAAACTTGCATTTCGGTGAGTTTCAACATCAGTTTTTTTCGGGAGCAATCTAAAGCCAGAGGACCAAAAGAAAAGGGCACCCAAAGGTGCCCTTAAAGGTCGTCCTAAGCAGGACTGAAGAGGAAAAGAGGGAGAGAGAGAAAGACCTCTTCATTTAATGTTGGCGGCCCGGGCAAATCGGGGCTGGGGGGCTGTTGAGGGTGATCCGCCCGGGCCGTTTACCAACACTGATAAGATCGGCCTGCTACATGGCGGTCGCGCGGCGAAAATGAGGCAATTTTGGGGCGCGCGATTTTTCTTTCAATCCCTTGTTTTTGTTGAGTTTTTTTATTCGGTTTGCCAATATCACCCCGCCCTGATAGGAAGCCGCAACACATTATTCAACTGGAGGCATCTTCATGGCACTGCCAAAACAACTGCAAGGCAATTTGCGTATTCCCGTTATTGGGTCGCCGCTTTTTCTGGTGTCCGGGCCAGAGCTCGTGATCGCGCAATGCAAGGCCGGGATCGTCGGGTCGTTTCCGGCGCTCAATGCGCGTCCGCAACATGTGCTGGGCGAATGGCTCACCCGCATCAAGACGGAACTTGCTGAATATAAAGAACAAAATCCCGATGCCTATGTTGCGCCTTATGCCGTGAACCAAATCTGTCATGCCTCCAATGACCGCTTGATGGACGATATGGCGACCTGTGTTGAACATGAAGTGCCGATCATTATCACCTCGCTACGCCCCCCTGCCGAAATCGTGGAAGCCGCGCATTCCTATGGTGGGCTTGTGTTTCATGACGTCATCAACGATAAGCACGCCCGCAAAGCTGCCGAACAGGGCGTTGATGGGTTGATCCTTGTGTGCGCCGGGGCCGGCGGCCATGCCGGGGCCTTGTCGCCCTTTGCCTTGGTGCGCGAAGTTAAAAGCTGGTTCGACGGCACAATCCTTTTGTCAGGCTCAATTTCCGATGGCCATTCCGTTGCCGGGGCCTTGGCAATGGGGGCAGATCTTGCCTATATCGGCACGCGCTTTGTCGCCACGCAGGAAGCCAATGCAGATGCGGGTTACAAGGAATCGCTGATAAAATATGCAGCAGACGATATCGTCTACACCAACCTCATTACCGGCGTGCATGGCAATTATCTAGCGCCCTCCATCCGCGAGGCAGGTCTTGATCCCAACAATCTGCCCGAAGCCGACAAAACCAAAATGAATTTCGGCTCGGGCGGCAACATGAAATCCAAGGCATGGAAAGACATTTGGGGCTCAGGCCAAGGCATTGGTTCCATTGAAGATGCCCCTTCCGTGCAAGAGCTGGTAGACCGCATGGCCGCCCAGTATGATGAGGCAAAAGCAGAGTTTTCTGCCAAAACCGCCTAAGGTCAAAATGCATATCGCGGCGGATTAACCCCTTGGGATTGTGGGGTTAATCTGCCATAAGGCGGGCATGACGAAATCCCAACTTCAAAATGCTGTTCTGTGTGGCCTCGACACACCGGATGTGGAACGCGCCCGCGCGCTTATTCAAAGCGTGAAGCCCCATGTTGGCGGCTTCAAGCTGGGGCTGGAATTCTTCAATGCCAACGGGCCGGAAAAGCTGGGCGCGTTGATCGAAGAAGAACAGGTGCCGGTGTTCGCCGACCTTAAATTCCACGACATTCCAAACACTGTGGCAGGGGCTGTGCGCTCACTCCTGACCTATGCCAAACCTTTTATGCTGAACGTTCATGCCAGCGGCGGCGCGGAGATGATGCAGCGCGCCGTCCAGATGGCGGAAGACATGCAGGGCGCTGATCGCCCGCAGGTGATTGCCGTCACCATTCTGACCAGTCTGGATGAACCGGCCATGGGGCAAGTCGGTTTTCGCGGCAGCCCAAGTGACATGGTGCGCCGCCTGGCTGCCTTGGCGCAGGAAGCGGGGTTGGATGGCGTCGTATGTTCTGCCCATGAAGTGGCGGTACTGCGCGCTGATTTGGGCGACGACTTCACATTGGTCGTGCCCGGCATTCGGCCTGCCGGAAGCGCCGTGAATGATCAAAAACGGGTTATGACCCCGCGGGCGGCGCTTGATGCCGGGGCCACCCACCTTGTTATTGCCCGCCCTATTATCGCTGCGGATGATCCCGTTGCTGCCGCCAAATCTATTGCCGAAGAAATCGCCTAAGGAAGAATAATATGTCTGTCGAAGTCAAAATCTGCGGTATCCGCACACAAGAGGCGATGGACGCCGCATTGGAGAACGAGGTGGACTATGTGGGGCTGAATTTCTATCCGCCCTCACCGCGTTTCATCACCCCCAAGGACGCCGCAAAACTGGTGGCAAATGTGCCGGAGCTGGTGGTCACAACCGGGCTGGTCGTTGATCCATCTGACGAAATGCTGGAAGTGATTTTGAAGACTGTTCAAATCGACCTGCTGCAACTTCACGGTTCTGAGACACCGGATCGTGTGGATGAAATTCGCGAGAAGTTTGAAATCTCCATCGCCAAGGCGCTGCCCGTTGCCACCAAGGAAGATATGCGCACCGCGCTTGATTATGAAGATCATGTCGATCTGCTGATTTTTGATGCCAAGCCCCCCAAACAAGCCAAGCCGGGGCGTGAAGTTTTGCCCGGCGGCAATGGGGAAGCCTTCGATTGGCAAATCATGCAGGATGTGAGCTTGGAATGCGCCTGGATGCTGTCTGGCGGCCTCACCCCCGCCAATGTGGTGGGCGCCGTAGAACTCACCAATGCCGAGGCGGTGGATGTGTCCTCCGGCGTGGAAAACAAATTCGGGGAAAAAGACCCTGAACTGATTGCCGCCTTCCTGAACATTGCCCATGGCATTGGCATGGAACAGGACGGCTATACGACAGAAGACTTTTAAAGATGGCGAATATTCCCAACAAATACGCGACAGAGCCGGACGAGAAAGGCCGCTTCGGACTTTATGGTGGCCGCTTTGTCGCCGAAACCTTGATGCCGCTGATCCTTGATCTTGAAAAAGCGTATGACGCATCCAAAACCGATCCGCTGTTTAAAGCAGAGATGGATGATCTGCTGCAAAACTATGTAGGCCGTCCCTCACCTCTCTACTATGCCGAACGCCTGACAGATCATGTGCGTGAAACCGCGCCTGCGGGCAAGGGGGCCAAGCTCTATTTCAAGCGCGATGAACTGAACCACACCGGCGCGCACAAAATCAACAATTGCATAGGCCAGATTTTGCTGGCCAAGCGCATGGGCAAAACCCGCATCATTGCCGAAACCGGCGCGGGCCAACATGGCGTGGCAACAGCCACGGTTGCGGCGCGCTTTGGTATGCCCTGTGTGATCTATATGGGCGACACCGATATTGAACGGCAAATGCCGAATGTATTCCGTATGCGCCTGCTTGGTGCAGAAGTGCGCGGCGTGAAGTCCGGCACTGCCACTTTGAAAGATGCGATGAACGAGGCGCTGCGCGATTGGGTAACCAATGTGCACGACACTTTCTACATTATCGGCACCGTCGCAGGCCCGCATCCTTATCCTGCCATGGTGCGTGATTTTCAGCGCATCATCGGGGACGAAGCCAAGGCCCAACACATGAAGGCCGAAGGCCGCTTGCCTGATGCGGCTGTTGCCTGCATTGGCGGTGGCTCAAACGCGATGGGGCTGTTCTATCCCTTCCTCGATGATACCGATGTGAAGCTCTACGGCGTGGAAGCCGCGGGCCATGGCGTCGACACGGATAAGCACGCCGCCAGCCTGATTGGTGGCCGCCCCGGCGTATTGCACGGCAACCGCACCTATTTGCTGCAAGATGAAGACGGGCAAATCACCGATGCCCATTCCATCTCTGCCGGGTTGGACTATCCCGGCATCGGGCCGGAGCACGCATGGCTGCGTGACACTGGCCGCGTGGACTATGTAAGCGTGAAGGATGATGAGGCGCTGGAGGCGTTTCAGCTTCTGTCCCGCATTGAAGGGATTATTCCCGCACTGGAAAGCTCCCACGCGCTGCACTATGCCGAAAAACTGGCAGCTACCATGGACCGTGACCAAACCATTGTCGTCAATCTGTCAGGCCGGGGCGACAAAGACATCTTCACCGTCGCCAAAGCGCTGGGCGTTGAGATAGAAGGGTCGTAATCATGGGCACACCTCAAACACGTATCGTCAAACGGTTCAACGCCTTGAAGGCAGAAAGCCGCGCGGCACTGGTTGCCTTTGTGACAGCCGGTGATCCCGACCCGGAAACAGGACAAGCCATTTTGAATGGCTTGCCAAAGGCCGGGGCCGACCTGATTGAACTGGGCATGAGCTTTACCGACCCCATGGCCGAAGGCCCGCCTATCCAGCTTTCGTCCGAACGCGCTTTGAAGGCAGGCATTACGCTGCCCAAAACTTTGGACATGGTGCGCAACTTTCGCGAGACAGATGATGACACCCCGATCATTCTTATGGGCTATTACAATCCGGTCTATGCCTATGGCGTTGATCGCTTTGTGGCAGATGCCAAACAAGCAGGTGTCGACGGGCTGATCATTGTTGATTTGCCGCCGGAAGAAGATGATGAATTGTGCCTGCCCGCTTGGGATGCCGGTATCAATTTCATTCGCCTTGCCACCCCCACAACAGACGCGGAACGCCTGCCAACGGTTGTGCAAAACACGTCTGGCTTTTTGTACTATGTCTCTGTTGCCGGCGTCACCGGGGCCGCCGCAGCAAATATTGACGTTGTAGAACAACGGGTGAAGGATTTGCGCAAAGGCACTGATTTGCCCATCTGCGTTGGCTTTGGCCTCAAAACACCGGAAGATGCCGCCAATATTGCCCGCATCGCCGATGGCGCGGTTGTCGGCTCTGCCCTTGTAACCGCCGTGCGCGACAGCTTGGATGACGACGGAAAAGCCACCGCAAAAACAGTGCCCGCCGTGCTTGACCTTGTGCGCGCACTGAAAGATGGTGTGTTAAACGCACGCGCATAAAGCTTTAGACGCCAATCAAGGATACAGACCCATGGCAGACGGCTCAAATTGGCTTACTTCAATCCGTCCCCGCTTCCGCAAAGTGCTGGGATCGGAAGAAAAGAAAGACACGTCAGACGACAAGTGGCACACCTGTAAAGCGTGCAGCCAAATGCTCTATATCCGTGATCTGGAGGCCGCGCTTATGGTGTGCCCCGGTTGTGGCCACCATCACCGTTTGGGCGCAGAAGCCCGGTTGAAAAGCATTTTCGATGGCGGCAAATGGCGCGACATTGCGCTGCCAGATGTCCCGACCGATCCGCTCAAGTTTCGCGACAGCCAAAAATATATTGATCGCTTGAAAGCAGCCCGCACCAAAACCGGCGCGAAAGACGCCGTTAAAGTGGGCGTTGGCACACTGGATGATGTGCCGCTTACTGCCGCCGTTCAAGATTTCGCCTTTATGGGCGGCTCCATGGGTATGGCGACGGGCGAAGCGCTGGTGACAGCCGCCGAAACAGCCTTGGCCGAAAAAACACCGCTGATTATCTTTTCCGCGTCAGGCGGTGCACGGATGCAGGAAGGGATTTTGTCCCTCATGCAATTGCCGCGCACCACAGTTGCCATCGAACGGTTGAAAGAAGCAGGCCTGCCGTATCTGGTGGTGCACACAGATCCGACGACGGGTGGTGTCACTGCCTCATACGCCATGTTGGGCGATGTGCATATTGCCGAACCACAAGCTCTGATTGGCTTTGCCGGGCAGCGCGTGATTGAACAAACCATCCGCGAAAAACTGCCGGAAGGTTTCCAGCGCGCCGAATATTTGCTGGAGCACGGCATGGTCGATATGGTCGTTTCACGCCATGAGCTACGCGGCACGCTTTCAAGCATTTTGCGGCATTTATTGAACCGCGGGCCTATCCCTGCCACGGCTTAACGCCTGATGGACCGGTTTAAGAGCGACGCCCCCACCAGCGATTTGTTGCTGGAGCGCATGGGCAAGCTGCACCCCAAATTGATCGACCTAACCCTTGGCCGCACCCAACGCCTGCTGGCCCAGTTGGGCAATCCACAAAACCGGCTTGGCCGCGTCATTCATGTGGCAGGCACCAATGGCAAGGGCTCCACCATCGCCTTCATGGCCGCCATTGCCAAAGCCATGGGGCTGCGCGTCAACACCTACACCTCTCCCCATCTTGTGCGCTTTCATGAACGCATCAATTTGGACGGCACCCCCATAGCCGAAGAATTGTTGGCACAAATTCTGGATCAATGCCTGACGGCAAACGGGCCAGACCCCATCACCTATTTCGAGATCACCACCTGCGCCGCCTTTCATGCCTTTGCCGAAAGCCCCGCAGATCTCACCTTGATCGAGGTGGGCTTGGGCGGGCGCTATGACGCCACCAATGTGATAGACAGGCCCACCGCTACCGTCATCACTCCCGTCTCCATGGATCACCAGCACTTTTTGGGCAACACGCTTGAAGCGATTGCAGGAGAAAAAGCCGGGATTATCAAACGCAATGTACCCTGCGTGGTTGGCCCCCAGCAGGATGCCGCCTTGGCGGTGATCGAGCGGGAGGCATCCAAAGCCCGCGCACCGCTTATTGTCTTCGGGCAGGAATTTCATGCCGATGAAGATCAGGGACGCTTTGCCCTTCAGCATGAAGATGGGTTGTATGATCTGCCTTTGCCTGCCCTACCCGGCGCCCATCAAATCGAGAATGCGGCCACCGCTATCATGGCACTGAACGCGGCAGGGATTGCCCCCACAGAACACCAGATCGCCGACGGACTTACCCAAGCCCAATGGCCGGGGCGCTTGCAGGATTTGAAGACCCACCCTTTCGCCAAGCAATTACCTGTAGGGTCCACGCTGACCTTGGATGGCGGCCACAATGTTGCCGCCGCGGAGGCGCTGGCAGCCCATTTGGCCAGCACAACCGATCCAAGGCCGCTTTGGCTGATTTGCGGCATGATGCAAACGAAGGACAATCAAGGGTTTTTGCAACAGCTCAAGCCGCATATTGCAGGCATGGTCACCGTGCCCATTGCCAGCGGGCCAACCGGGCCGGGGTTGACCGCAGAGGCATTGGCAGAGCAAGCAAGGCAAATCGACTTAAACGCCACCCCGGCCCCAGATGCCCGTACCGCCTTGAACCAGCTACCCCATGCAGCACCGCTGCGTGTACTGATCTGCGGATCGCTCTATCTGGCAGGCGAGGTGCTGGCGCTAGATAACTGACAATACGGCCATCACCGCCAATATTGTTCCGCCAATATAAGTCACCATGGCTCCCAGCGCCTTCAACGGATGCAGCTTTGTCAGCGTCTCGCATGTCAGAAAGCCAATCACCGTCAACACACGCGCCAACGCGATCACCGCAAACAGAATTTGCAACCACATAGCCGGGTCTGTCGTGCCCAAATAGAGTATCAGAATGCTCAAAATCGGCACCCATTCAGCGCTATTGCCATGGCCCCGCACCGCTTTCGTAAGCGTGGCCGTGGGATCATTTCCATCAGCATAGGCAATAGTGTCGGTTTGTCCGCGCAGTACGGACACCAAAAAACCCAATACAAACAAGGTAATAGCCATTACGGCCACAGATATTACGGCAATTGTCATCGTCTTCTCCCTCAATTTTAGGTATCATGGCAGTTGATTTGCGCCGCGCACAGCCTATATCTGGTCCTAAGCGCGCCCCTTTTTTGACAAAATTGTCGGTAATAACGAAATCAACAGCGTGAATATAAAGATTAGAACCCTGGAAAGGACACGACATGCGTAAGTTTACTGCCTCACTCGCCATTGCAGCGGGATTGCTTATTGCCCCCTTCACGGCTTTTGCTGCGCCGGAAGGCGAAGGCTGGGCCCAAAAATTCGACGAAGATCGTATACAGATTTACACCCGCGATGATGGCCGCAGATACAACGCCTATCATGCCGAAACCATCATTGATGCCCCGCTGGAAGTGGTTATCGCCACCTTGTCCAAGGCCGGTGACATGGCCAACTACGTTGAGAAGTTCACGGAAACCACGGTACTGGAACAGCCCAGCGAGACCGAATATTTGATCTATATGGTCATGAAAACACCGCCACTCAATGATCGCGATATGGTACAGCGCGGTACTTTGAAATACATCAACGACAAGGAAATTGTTGTTGAGATCGTCAACCAACCTGATGCCCATCCTGAACAAAAGGGCCGTACCCGCATTCGGGATATGGACCAAAAGTGGACGGCCAAGGAGCTTGAAGATGGCCGCACCTTTGTTCAGCAAATCGGCTACACAGACCCCGATGTTGGTTGGATGATGAGCGGCATGGTTGACGGCATGCTGCCGCAGGAAATCTACGCGGTGTTGTCAGACGTGCGTGATGCTGTTGAAGCTGCCGCGAAAAATCAGGAAACGGCAAACGCTGCGCAATAAGCGCTCTGCAGATATCGTTCAGTGCAAGGGCGTCCTTCGGGGCGCCCTTTTCTGTTGCATGAAGGCGGGCCGCGGGTTAAGCGCTAAGGCATAAGGGAGCCGCCATGACCGAAGCCACGCGCATAATTTTCACCACCGCCTGTCCCGATGTGCCCGGCATAACGGCTGCGGTCACAACCTTTTTGCACGAACATGATGGCTTTGTGATCGAAGCGCAGCAATTCGGCGACCCTGAAACCTGCCGTTTCTTCATGCGCATTGCGTTTGATATTCCTCTAAACGGGCAAACCCGCAGCGGCTTGGCAGACGCCTTTCAGCCCATTGCCACCAAGTTCCATATGGAATTCGCTTTTCACAACGCTGCGCGCAAAATGCGGACCATGATTCTGGTCTCAAAATTTGATCACTGCCTGTCTGATCTGCTTTATCGGTGGCGTTCCGGCACGCTGCATATCGATATTCCGGTGATTGTTTCCAACCACCCCGATGTGGGGCCGCTGGCGGAATGGCACGGCATTGAATTTCGCCATCTGCCCGTCAGCGCCGACACCAAGCCCGCACAAGAATCCCAAATCAAAGCATTATGCGACGATCACGGCATAGAACTCGTGGTGCTGGCGCGTTATATGCAAATTCTATCGCCGGAAATGAGCGCTCATCTTTCCGGCAAGGCAATCAACATTCATCATTCCTTTCTGCCGGGCTTCAAGGGGGCTGCGCCTTACAAACGCGCGCACGCCCATGGGGTCAAATTGATTGGCGCAACCGCTCACTACGTCACGGCTGATTTGGATGAAGGCCCCATTATCGGGCAAGAGATAGAGCGCGTTGATCACACAATGAGCGCAGCAGAGTTTGTCAATGTAGGCCGCGACGTTGAAAGCCTTGCCTTGGCGCGTGCGGTTCGGGCACATAGCGAACACAAGGTACTAATCAACGGGCGCAAAACCGTTGTTTTCTAGAGGATCCGCACATGACAGCCAAAATCATTGATGGCAAAGCCTTTGCTGCCGATTTGCGCACACGTGTTGGCAATGCGGTTGCCACCTTGAAAGAACAACACAATCTCACCCCCGGCTTGGCCGTTGTGCTGGTGGGGGAAGACCCCGCCAGTGCCGTATATGTCAATTCCAAGCGCACCCAAACCAAGGAAGCGGGTATGTTGTCGGTGGAACACACGCTGCCCGCCGACACGCCGGAAGCCGATTTACTCGCATTGGTAAGGGAACTGAACGCCGATCCCGCCGTCCATGGCATTTTGGTGCAATTTCCCGTGCCGGACCAAATCAGCCAACAAACCGTGATCGACACGATTGACCCGATGAAAGATGTGGACGGCTTGCACCCGCTAAACGCAGGCCGCCTTGCCAGTGGGCTGGATGCCATGGTCTCTTGCACACCACTTGGCACATTGATGCTGGCAAAAGATGCGCTGGGGGGAAACCTCTCAGGTAAACATGCGGTGGTGGTTGGCCGTTCAAACCTCGTCGGCAAGCCAGTGGCGCAATTGCTGCTGAAAGAAAACTGTACCGTCACCATGGCGCATTCCTGCACTGAAGACCTGCCTGGCATGTGCCGCCAGGCTGATATTTTGGTGGCCGCGGCCGGTCGCCCGCAAATGATACAGGGTGATTGGGTAAAACCCGGTGCGGTAGTGCTGGATGTTGGCATTAACCGCATACCGGCGCCTGAACGCGGCGAAGGCAAAACCCGCCTCGTCGGTGATGTCTATTTTGAGCCCGCCAAGGCGCAGGCCGCCGCCATCACCCCGGTGCCCGGCGGCATTGGCCCCATGACTGTTGCCTGCCTGTTGACCAATACAGTGGTCGCTGCCTGCCGCCAGCACAATCTGCCAATTCCTGCCCAGCTTGGTCTTTAGCGCAAAATAAACGTCAAATTTTGCGTATTTGACAAATATACCCCTTCCTGTTTTATCATTTGCGCAATGATACAGGAAATATTCATATGATTCGGGACTTCTCCGGCAAGGTGGCCGTCATCACCGGCGCAGCCTCCGGCATTGGCCGAGCTTTGGGTGAAGAAGCGCTCAAGCACGGCATGACCCTTTACGCGACAGATATTGAGGCAGATGCCCTGCAGGATGCCTATCAGGATCGCGCCACCTGTTTGGCCCTTGATGTAGCCGATGCTGCTGCCATGGCCGCATTGGCCGAACAGGTCTATGCCGAACAAGGGGCATGTCACCTGCTGTGCAATAATGCGGGCGTTATGAAAACCGGCTGGCTGACGGATTATTCCGCCGATGACGTGGATTGGATGCTGGGCGTCAACATAAAAGGCGTGATGAACGGCATTCGTGCCTTTGTGCCTGCCATGAAAAATCAAAGTGCGCCTGCGCATGTGGTCAACACAGGCTCCATTGCGGGCTTAACAGCCACTCCGTCTTCCGGCCTCTATGCCATTACCAAGCATGGGGTCGTCGCCCTGTCAGAGACGCTGCTATATGAAATGCAAATGCAAGGCGCGGATGTGGGCGTTACCGTGCTGTGCCCCGGCCCCGTCAAAACCCAAATTTTGAACTGGGATCGCTATGGCAAGGCAGATACAGACCCCGCCTTCCCGACAGATCGCCTGCAAAGCCTTATCGATGCGCAAGGGGTAACACCCGAAGCGCTGGCCGCCCAAACTTTTGCGGCGGTAGAAGAAGGCCGCTTTTGGGTTTTCACCGATGACCGCTTCCGCGCCGCACTGGACAACCGCGTACAATCCATCGCCAGTGGCGAAAACCCTGCCTTTCAACCCGCACAAAGCAAGTAATATGAGTGAAGACACCCCAAAAAACGGCAACGGCAAGCGACGCCACGACCGCGAGATCGATGATGTAGATCGCGCCATAATCGAGCTGTTGCGCGAAGATGGTCGAATGTCCATTCAGGAAATGGCGCGCCGCCTCAACTCCACCGCCGCCACCGTGCGCACCCGGATGCGTCGGCTGGAAGAAAACAAAATGCTGCGCGTTGTGGCGGTAACAGATTTTGCGGCCGCTGGTTTTGAAATGCTGATTGCCATTGGCGTAGAGGTGGATGGCCGCTCTGCTGAGGTAGTTGGCGCTGAACTTGCCGATTTACCGGAAGTGTTCTCCATCAATCTCGTCACCGGCACCTACGATCTGGAACTATTGGTGGCCGCGCGCAATTTCGCTGAGCTGTCGCGCTTCATGAACGACAAGCTGGCGGCCATTAAGGGCATTGGCCGCTTGGCCCCTGCCTTGGCAATAGATGTGCTGAAATACCAATCAGAATGGGCGCCGGAACTATGAGTGATCTTAAACGCCGCGAGCTTGATGATCTGGACCGCGCCATTTTGGACTTGCTGGCCGAAAATGCGCGCACCTCAAACCGTGAAATTGCACAGGCGCTCAGCGTGGCAGAAGGCACCGTGCGCGGGCGCATCAAAAGCCTGCAAGATGAGAACATCATTCGCATCACCGCCGTTACCAATCTGATTGATGTGGAAACGCCGCTGATGTCCTATGTGGGCGTGCGCGCCGAGCTGGACCAAGTGCAGCGGGTTGCCAGCAAACTGGCCGATCTTGATGAAATTCGATTTGTCGCCACCATGCTGGGTCGTTTCGACCTGCTGGCGATTACCGTCGTTTCTTCACCCGATGAGCTGATTTCGCTGGTGAACGACACCATCATGCCCATTCGCGGTGTGCGCCATGTAGAAACCTCGCTTTCCATCCGATCATTGAAATATGATTACCGCTGGGGCCGCATCCTTAACGGGAAACATTGATTTTACCTTCAAAACTATCCAAATGCGTAAAAAAATGACCTCATTTTTACGAAATTTGTTTACAGCATATACTTCTCATGACAAAGTGCGGGCCGAATAAGCACCTATAGGAGGCCGCACCATGTCATCTTCTCTCAATCTTGCACCGCAGCTCGCAAAACTGGCTGACCTTGGCCCCAAAGGGCGCGAGCTGCGCAAGCTGCATCCCGACAGCATCGCCGCCATGAAAGAGGCTGGCTTGTTCCTCTCCCTGCTGCCCAAAAAACTTGGCGGACTGGAACTGGACCCGCGTGAGTTCTTTGCCGCGCAATCGCTGATCGCAGAACAGGATATGTCCACCGGCTGGGTGGGTGGCATTATCGCCGTGCATGCGTATCAAATCGCGCTGATGGATGAAAAAGCACAGCAAGAAGTTTATGGGGATGACCCCAACACCCTCGTCTCATCTTCCTACAATCCCATGGGCGCAAAGGCCGAGGCGGTAGAAGGCGGCTTCAACTTCTCTGGCCGCTGGGGCTGGTCCTCCGGGTCCGATCACTGTTCATGGGTTTTGCTTGGCGGCATTATTCCCGGCGAAGGCTATCGCACCTTCTTGATCCCGCGCAGCGATTATGAGATCGAAGATACATGGCACCCAATGGGCCTGCACGGCACCGGCTCCAACGACATTGTGATTGATAAGCCCGTCTTTGTGCCGGACCATCGCACCCACAAACAAATGGATGGCTTTGCCTGCGTGAACGGGCAAGACAGCGCCTATTACAATGTGCCATGGGCGCAAATTTTCATTCGCGTTGTCTGCACACCCGCCATCGGCGCGGCCAAACATGCGCTGAAACTCTTTATCGAAAATGCCGGCGGCTCGTCCACCGACCCCACCAAATTGATGAGCGACCCGGACATTCAAAATCGCGTGGCTGTGGTCGCAAATATGATTGATGAGGTCGAGGCCGTGATGGATCGCAATTTCGCGGCACAGGTTGAGGCGGCGCAAGCGGGCGGTCAGGTTGAGCTGCTTGATCGTGTGCGCGCGCGCTATCAGGCAGGCCTTGTGATTGATAAGATGAACGAGGCGGTAAACACCTTGTTCGATGTGGCCGGTGGTCGTTCGGTCTTCCAAGGCGCGCCCATCCAAAACATCTGGAATGATATTCATATCGCCCGCGCCCATGTGGCCAACAACCCGGCAGGCTTTGCCCGCAATTATGGCGGCATGTTGCTGGGCGGCGATAACGGCGATTTCTTCGTCTAGGCACTTTTGGGGGAAAGCGAAATGAACGCGCAAGACAAGCCGGGCGCACCGCCCCTTGGTAAATTCGTGGATGCCGGAGACGGCGTCACCGTTCACCTGCATGATTTGGGGGATGATGCAAACCCCGCCGTGGTGTTTGTGCATGGCTCTGGCCCCGGCGCCTCCGGCTGGTCGAACTTCAAGCAAAATGTGGATGCGTTTGTGGCCGCAGGGTATCGCGTGATCGTGCCTGATTTGCTGGGCTATGGCTTCACCGATAAGCCGACAGAGGGGGATTACACCCTTGATCGGTTTGCAGGCGTACTGAAAGGCGCGCTGGATGCGCTAAACATCAAAAGCGCCACTTTAGTGGGCAATTCACTGGGCGGTGCCATCTCCATTCGCATTGCACTCGATCACCCGGGCTTTGTCGACAAGCTGATCATGATGGCGCCTGGCGGCATTGAAGAGCTGGATACCTATATGGCCATGCCCGGCATTCAAGCCATGATGGGCGGCTTTTTGGGCGGCACGCTGGATGCGGAAAACTTCCGCAAGCTGCTGACCCAATTGGTGTTTGATCCTAAACACATCACGCCGCAGCTTGTGCAAGAACGCACCGTGATTTTGGAAGAGATGCCGCAAGAAGTGCTCGGCACCATGCGCGTGCCAAACCAGGAATCAGAACTCAAAAACCTCACCTGCCCCGTATTGGTGTTTTGGGGCACGGAAGACAGGTTTTGCCCGGCTTCCGGCCACGCCAAGTTTTTGGCGCATGTCAAGCCCAGCCGCGTCGTGCTGGTAAATGAGTGCGGCCATTGGGTGATGGTAGAACACGCCGATCTGTTTGATCGCACCTGCATTGATTTCTTGAAGGACGGATAAATCATATGGCGCTGTCGAATAAGGACATAGAAAAAGAGGGCGCGGCGCTTTACCAAGCCATGCAGAACCGCACGACTTTGGCACCGCTCACCGAACGCTTGCCCGGCATCACAATTGATGATGCCTATCAAATCTCGCTCCACTACAAGCAATTGCGGGAAGGCCAAGACGGCGAAAAGGTTGTTGGCAAAAAAATCGGCGTGACCTCAGCCCCAGTGCAGGAAATGCTGGGCGTGTTTGAGCCCGACTTCGGTTTTTTGATGGACGCAATGCATGTGCGTGATGGCAAGGTTGCCATGGATAGCCTCATCGCCCCGCGCGCCGAGGCCGAAATCGCGTTCCGCCTGAAGAAAGATTTGCGCGGCCCGGGCATCACGCCGGAGGATGTGTTGGACGCCACTGAATGCGTGATGGCGTGTTTCGAAATCGTCGACAGCCGTATCAAGGATTGGCAGATCAAAATTGAAGACACCGTGGCTGACAATGCGTCCTGCGGTGTGTTTCTGATCGGGCCAGATGAGATTGATCCGCGGGGTATTGATCTGGCAGCCGTCACGGTAGAGGTAACAAAAAACGGCAAGCTGCTTTCACAGGGCATAGGCTCGTCCGTGCAAGGTTCACCGCTGGCGTCTGTCGCATGGCTCGCCAATACGCTGGGCCGTTATGACATTCCCTTCAAGGCGGGTGAGGTGATCCTTTCCGGCTCCCTCGTGCCGCTGGAACCCGTTCAAAAAGGTGATCACATGCGCATGATGCTGTCAGGCATTGGTGCGCTGGAAGTAGACTTCATATGAGCAAGATCAAAGTAGGCATTATCGGGCCGGGCAATATCGGCACCGATCTCATGATCAAAATCATGGAAACATCGCCACTGCTGGAAGTGGCCGCAATGATCGGCATTGATCCGACAAGTGATGGGCTGGCCCGCGCCAAAGCCAAAGGCGTTGCCATATCCGATACGGGCCTTGAAGGCGCAATGAAGCTGGATGTGTGGGCCGACATTCAAATTCTGTTTGATGCGACCAGCGCCGGTGCCCATCAACACCATGATGCGATTGCGAAAGAACACGGCAAGGTGATGGTAGACCTCACCCCCGCCGCCATTGGCCCTTACTGCGTGCCCGTAGTGAACATGGAAGCGCATTTGCAAGAACCCAACGTCAATATGGTGACATGCGGCGGCCAAGCCACCATCCCCATGGTTTATGCGGTTAAGCGCGTGGCCGAGCGACTGCCCTATGCGGAAATTGTCGCCTCTGTCGCCTCCAAATCCGCCGGTCCGGGCACCCGGGCCAATATTGATGAGTTCACGCAAACCACCTCCCGCGGGATAGAGGTTGTGGGCGGTGCTGAAAAAGGCAAAGCCATCATCATCATGAACCCGGCTGAACCGCCTATGATTATGCGCGACACGATTTACACATTGTCTCAAGGCGCAGAGCCGGAAAATATCTCCAAGTCGGTGAAAGACATGGTGGCCGATGTACAAAAATATGTGCCCGGCTATCGCTTGAAGCAAGAAGTACAGTTTGAACGCTTCGGCTCCAACAACCCGTTACGCATTCCCGGCCAAGGCACGTTTGAAGGCATTAAATCCACCATCTTCTTGGAGGTGGAAGGCGCCGCCCACTATCTGCCTAACTATGCGGGCAATCTGGATATTATGACCAGCGCGGGCATGGCCACTGCTGAACGCATTGCCGCCCTTAAATTTGGAGCAACCGCATGAGCGAACAAGGCAAGGTTCACAAGGGCCGCATCACCGACCCCACCAAAGACAAAATCTATATTCAGGATGTGACCTTGCGTGACGGGATGCACGCCATTCGCCACCAATACGGGATTGATCACGTGCGCGCCATCGCCAAAGCAATTGATGAGGCGGGCGTGGATGCGATTGAGATTGCCCATGGGGATGGCCTGAACGGTGGTTCTTTCAACTATGGCTTTGGGCAAGAAACCGATTGGGATTGGATTGAGGCGGTTGCCGACGCGGTGGATAAATGCGTTGTCACCACGCTCATCCTGCCGGGCATCGCCACGATTGATGAGTTGAAGCGCGCCTATGATCTGGGTGTGCGCTCCGTGCGCGTCGCCACACACTGCACAGAGGCAGATGTCGCCAAGCAGCATATCGGCATGGCGCGCGACCTCGGCATGGACACCATCGGCTTTTTGATGATGTCCCATATGGTGGAGCCGGAATTCTTGCAAGGCCAAGCCAAGTTGATGGAAAGCTACGGCGCTGAATGTGTGTATGTGACAGACAGCGGCGGTGCCCTTGATATGGATGGCTATGCCGCGCGTTTACAAGCCTATAACGAGGTGTTGAACCCGCAGACGGAGACGGGCGTTCACGCCCATCACAATCTTTCCTTAGGCGTCGCCAACTCCATCGTCGCGGTGCAAAACGGTGCGCGCCGGGTCGATGCCTCTCTCGCAGGCATGGGCGCAGGCGCAGGCAACGCGCCCTTGGAAGTGTTCATCGCCGCCGCCGACCGCAAGGGCTGGAACCATGGCTGCGATGTGATGAAATTGATGGACGCGGCAGAAGAACTGGTGCGCCCATTGCAAGATCGCCCCGTGCGGGTAGATCGCGAAACGCTTTCCTTGGGCTATGCCGGGGTTTATTCCAGCTTCCTGCGCCACGCCGAAAAAGCCTCAGAAGATTATGGCATCGATACGCGGGAAATTTTGGTAGAACTTGGCGCACGCCGTATGGTGGGTGGCCAAGAAGATATGATCGTTGATGTCGCATTGGATTTGGTAAAGGCAAAAGAGAATGGCTGATCTCGAACAACGTATCGCGCGGCTGGAAGCGATTGAGGGAATTCGCCGCCTTAAAGCGCGCTACTGCAATGCGTGTGATGAAAAAGACCCCACCACTGTGCGCCAAATTTTCAGCGATGATGCGGTGATTGATGCAGGCCCCTTCGGCGTGCATGAAAACCCTGATGCCTTTGTGGCTGTGTTTGAAGAATTTGGCTGCCGCCCGCACATCATAGATATGCACCATCTGGCCAATCCAGAGATTGAGATTGTGAGCGAGACAGAAGCCGAGGGCCTGTGGGCGCTTTACTTCTACACCATGGATTTGGAGGAACGCACCTTCCGCCAAATGGCGGGCAGCTATCGCGACAAATATCGTTTGGAAAACGGCGCGTGGCGCATTTACCATTCGGTCTTTGCGCCCCATTCCGTGCTGGATGGCACGCTGGACGGCGAAGGCCACCCCATCTATCACCCCCAAGGGGTTGGTTAATGCGATGAAAAGCGTAGAAGCCTTAATAGACACCTACGCCGCCGAAACCGGCAAATTGTTTGATGGCACGGGCGATGCGTCAGGCGCTGCCGCCCTCTACATCTATCCCTATAACAACTTCACCTTCGGGTCCCACACCCAGCCGCCCGATGCCGCCGCCGCCATTCAAAATGGTGATTGGTTCTTTGGCCTTTTCCGCAAGCGCGGTGTTGCCAGCCGCAAATTGATCGGGCAAGAGCTGCGCCCCATCGGCCCCGCCTTCACGCTTGCCGTGTTGCACTGGCAATGTCTGGACAACGCCGGAAACATATTATTGGATTACGAAACCGCCCATGGCTGCCGCGCCACGAACGACGGTTGGCGCATAGAATTTGCCGTGCATGATGATGAAACCCGCGCCTTGATGGAACGCTGGCCAGACTTCATGGAAGAGGTTATGGCCTCAAAACCTGCCACCGCATAAAGGAGATACCCCATGTCTAAACCGGATTTTCCAAATGGCGCAGCCATTGTTTTTGGTGGCTCCGGCGGCATGGGCACAGCCCTTTGCAATCGCTTGGCCGAAATGGGCAGTGATGTGGCGGTGTGTTACCGCTCCAACGAAGGCGCCGCCGACCGCGTGGCGGGCGAAGTCGCCGCCCATGGTCGCAAAGGCTCGGTCCATCAGGTCGATATTGCCGATAAGGAATCCATCCGCCGCTGTTTCGCCAATGCGGTTGAAACCCATGGGCGCATCCATACCGTTATGTGTACGGCAGGCAGCGATATTGAACAGCCACTGCTGGCTGATGTGACAGATGAGCAATGGGCCGAAGTTGTGAACGCTGATCTCAACGGCTTTTTCCACATTGCCCAAGCCGCTATTCCCCATATGCGCGAAAAGGGCGGCGGCAGCTTTGTGCATTTGTCCTCCGCCGGTATCTTGCGCACCCCACCGCGCGATGTGTTGTCGGTCGCACCCAAAATGGGCATCGAAGGCTTGGTGCGTTTTATCGCCAAGGAAGAAGGCGAAAACGGCATTCGCGCCAATTCCATCGCTTTGGGCGTGATTGAGGCAGGCATTTTCAAGCGCCTGCAAGCTCAAGGCGTGTTTGATGAGGCATGGGAACAAGCCGTTTTGGGCGGCTTGGCAATCAAGCGCTTCGGCCAGCCGGAAGAAGTGGCCGATATGGCCTGTTTTTTGGCGTCAGACCGCGCTTTATACACAACCGGGCAGTTGATTGCCGTAGATGGTGGCTTCGGAGTCTAGTTTTCATCCATATGCGTAAAAAACTAGACACGTTTTTACGCATCTAGTATATATACGCCGTAAACATATTTGCGATCCGCAAAATCTCTTGGAAAATGGAGGGGTGGCTCATGGGCATCTCAAATCTTGGCTATGTTGGCCTCACAATGACAGACCCGCAAAGCTGGGTTGGCTTCGGCGAAGGGGTATTGGGCCTCAAATCTGTGGATCGGCCTAATTCGCAAGGCGCCGCCTTCCTAAAAGCAGATGATCACCCATTCCGCATCTTGGTTCTAAAGGGTGATGCAGACAAATTCGCCTTTGCCGGATGGGATTGCGGTTCCAAGTCAAACTTCGATGTGCTGTGCGGCAAGGTCGGGGCCACGGCTCTTTCCGCTGATGACGCGGCGCTGCGCTGCGTGACAGAGGTAGCCCAAGGCACAGACCCCGCAGGCAATGTGTTTGAGCTTTATCACACCCGCACCGAAGTTGGCGAAATATTCGAAAGCCCGCTCTGCGTGGATGAATTCATCATGGGTGATATGGGCATGGGCCATGTGGTGCTACCTGCCCCCAACCAAGACGAAACCCACGCCTTCTACACAGATGTGTTGGGCTTTGGCGATAGTGATGACCTAAAACTGCCGCCGCCTGCGCCGGGCGCACCGGACCAACGCATTCGCTTCATGCATGCGGATAATCCGCGCCATCACTCACTGGCGCTCTACAATTATGACAACCCCACCGGTGTCATCCATATCATGCTGGAAGTGACGGATATCGATCAGGTCGGCGCTTGCCTTGATCGCGCTAAGGAAGCGGGCGCGCATATTCTTGCCAGCCTCGGGCGGCATGAAAATGACAAGATGGTTTCCTTCTATATGTTTGGCCCCGGCGGTATCGCCATTGAATATGGCTATGACGGCTTGCAGGTGGATTGGGACAAAACAGCTCCGACCGAAAGCACTTTGGGCGACTATTGGGGCCATGAGTATGACTTCCCAATGCCAGAGGGGATGTAACGTAAATGAGTAAAGAAACAAGCATTGCCGGGATCGTCGATCAGATTGAAAGCGGCATGACCATTGGCATCGGTGGCTGGGGTGCCCGGCGCAAGCCTATGGCCGTGGTGCGGGAAATTCTGCGCCGCGATGATTTGAAAGACCTCACCGTCGTTTCCTATGGCGGGATGGATGTAGGGCTGCTCGCGGCGTCTGGCCAGTTGAAAAAGCTGGTTTACGGCTTTGTGTCTCTGGACAGCATCCCGCTTGAAGCGCAGTTCCGCGCCGCGCGCCAAGCCGGGTCGTTTGAGGTGATGGAAATTGATGAAGGCATGTTGCAGCTTGGCTTGAAAGCCGCCGCACAGCGCGTCTCCTTCCTGCCCACGCCTGTTGGCTTGGCATCCGGCGTGCTAGAGCATTCGGCAGAAATCAAAACGATTGATTGCCCCTATGGCAGTGGCGAAACCTATGTTGCCATGCCTGCCTTGCCGCTTGATGTTGCGCTCTGTCACGTCAATCGCGCCGACAAGCAAGGCAATAGCTGGATTTATGGGCCAGACCCGTTCTTTGATGAATGGTTTGCCCGCGCCGCAGACAAAGTGTTCCTAACGTGTGAAGAGCTGGTGGATCAGTTCGCCTATACTGACACGCAAGAAGCGATCCGTATGCCGATTGAGCGCAGCCCCGTTAAGGGCGTGGCCCATGTGCCCTTTGGCGCACATCCCACAAGCTGCGCACCCGATTACGGCATCGACATCAAGCATCTCAAAGCCTATTCCGCAGCTCAAGGAGAAGACTTCACGGGCTGGCGCGGTGAACAGATAGATGGTGTGGATCACGATCAATATATCGCCAAGCAAGGCGGCGGCGACGCCGTTCGCGCTTTGCCTTTGCCGATTTTTTAGGGGGCTGTGATGAGTGACATTACCTTAGCCGAACTTTGCATCACCGCCGCCGCCGAAAGCTTTCGCGGCGATGGCGATATTCTGGCCACCGGCATTGGCCTTGTGCCGCGTCTTGCTGCCAGCCTTGCCAAAATGACCTTTGAGCCGGGCCTGATGATGACAGACGGGGAAGCCTTTTTGGTGTCCGAGCCTGTGCCCGTTGGCCCACGCGGCAACTACACCCCCAAGATTGAAGGCATCATGACCTATGAGCGGGTGTTCGATATTATCTATCGCGGCCACCGCCATGCCATGGTGGGGCCGGTGCAGGTGGATCGCTGGGGCCAAATGAACATCTCCATCATCGGGGAGTATGAAAAGCCCAAATCTGCTTTGCTGGGGGTCCGCGGATTTCCAGGCAATACAATCAGCCACGCCAATTCCATGTTTGTGCCGCAGCATTCCAAGCGATCTTTCGTTGAAGGCGAAGTCGATATGGTAGGCGGCATTGGCTACAACAAGGCGCGCTGGCCCAATGGCAAAATGCCGAAGTTCTTGGAGCTGCGCCACATCATCACCAATCTATGCGTGATGGACTTCAACGGGCCTGATCATGCCATGCGCGTGATCTCGCTGCATCCCGGCGTGACGTTTGCTGACGTGCAAGAAGCCACCAGCTTCCCGCTGATTGAGGCGGATGATGTGGCTGAAACGCCCGCGCCCACGCCGGAGCAACTTGATCTGATCCGCAATGTGCTTGATCCGCATAATCTGCGCGCCACAATTTTCAAAGAAAATCCCCCAATGAGGAGGGCCGCCTAATGCCATCTCAAGAAAAAGAAGCAGAAATGACACCCGCCCAGCATAATGATGCGGAAGAGGCCGAGTTCGGCCCGCCCATTCAATATGAAGTAAACGCCGATGGCGTGGCCATTATTGCGCTCAACCGCCCCAAATATCACAACGCCCAAAATGGCCGCGTGCTTTATGGGTTGGATGAAGCCTATCGCAAAGCCGTGAATGATGATGCGGTGAAAGTGATCGTCCTTAAAGGCAATGGCAAACACTTCAGCGCAGGCCACGATATTGGCTCCCCCGGCCGTGACGCGAATGAAAGCCAGGACCGCCGCCATTTGTGGTGGGACCATGTGGATCGCGAAGGGGCAGAGCTGCAATATATTCGCGAACAGGAAGCCTATTTGGGCCTCACCCGCCGTTGGCGCGATATTCCCAAGCCCACCATCGCCATGGTGCAGGGAGCTTGCATTGCGGGTGGCCTGATGTTGGCTTGGGCGTGCGACCTCATCGTCGCGTCCGATGATGCCTTCTTCTCCGATCCCGTGGTGCGCATGGGTATTCCCGGTGTGGAATATTTCGCCCACCCGTTTGAGCTTAACCCGCGCATCGCCAAAGAGTTTTTGTTTTTGGGTGAACGCATGAGTTCTGAGCGCGCCTATCAAATGGGCATGGTGAACAAGGTCGTCGCCCGCGCCGACCTTGAAAGTGAAACGCTGGATATGGCCGCCCGCATTGCCAAAATGCCAAGGCTGGGCTTGTCGCTTACCAAGCAGGCCGTCAACCATATTGAAGATTTGCAAGGCAAGCGCACAGGCATGGATGCGGTGTTCCACATGCACCATTTTGCCCACGCCCATAATTCGCTCATCAGCGATGATAATTTGGGCGGGTTCGACGCCAAAGCCATGGCGGACAGCCAGCGAGAAAAGAAGAAAGGCTAACAACGCATGTCTGCCAACAGATCCCCCATCAATCCGGCAGACATGCCAGCCCGCGACTGCGGGCCGCGCACAGTTGCGCGCCCTCGCGGAGCCGTTTGCTCAATGTCTAATTGGGCAAACTGGTGTGAGCGTAAATAATGACTCACGCCGCTCTCAATACACGCCTGACAGAAGCGCTGGGCTGCCGCCTGCCGGTGATTCAAACCGCCATGGGCTGGGTCGCCACGCCTGATCTGGTTGTCGCCAGCATTGAGGCTGGGGCCTTTGGCTTCCTCGCCGCCGCGGTGATGACGGTGCAAGAATGCGAACAGGCAATTGACCATATCCAGTCACAATCTTCCGCACCTTTTGGGGTCAACTTTCATTCTTTCCAGCCGGATGCGGACGCGATTGTTGATCTGGTGATTGATCGTGGTGTCAAAGCCGTTTCTTACGGGCGCGCGCCTTCTGCCCAAATGATTGAAAAATTGAAGGCCGCAGGCGTTTTGTGCATACCCACCATCGGCGCAGGCAAACACGCGAAGAAAGCCGTTGAGATGGGAGCCGACATCATTGTCTGCCAAGGCGGGGAAGGCGGCGGCCACACCGGCGACACGCCCACATGGCTTCTGCTTGCCCAAACGATGGATGCCGTAGACGTGCCCGTTGCCGCCGCAGGTGGCTTTAAAGACGGGCGTGGTCTTGCTGCCGCGCTTGCCTTTGGCGCAGACGGTATTGCCATGGGCACACGCTTCCTGCTCACCAGTGATAGCCCCACGCCGGAAGAAACCAAGGCGCGCTACCTCAAAGCGCAGGTCACGGAAATTCCCGTCTCCGTCGCGCTGGATGGCTTGCCCCAACGCATGGTGATGAATGAAACTTTGGCCAAACTTGAACAAGCGGGCCCCCTTTCCTCCCTCATCACCTCCTTAAAAAGCGCCTTGGCGTATCGCGACCTGACGGGCGCATCGCTTACCCAATCGCTGCAATCAGCTTGGAACATGGCCCGCAAAACAGATATGACATTGGCGCAAACTTTAATGGCCCCCAACGCCCCCATGATTATTCAAAAAGCCATGGTAGATGGGAGGCCGGAAGATGGCGTGCTGCCATCCGGCCAAGTGGCGGGTTTGATCACTGATCTACCAAGCTGCGCCGACCTACTTCAACAAATTGAAACAGAGGCCACTCATCGCCTCACCGCTTTAGGAGGCTGACATGCCCTTCAAGGTAGATGTGCAAGACCGCATTGGGCAGATCATTTTTGATCACCCACCCGTTAACGCTTTTCCCGGTTCCATGTGGAACGAATTGCCAGACCTTATCTGGGAAACAGCGAAACGGGATGATGTGCGCTGCCTCTTGATCCGCGCCGAAGGCCGTGGCTTTTGCGCCGGCGTTGATATTAAAGAACTACAGCAAGATGCGGGCGCCATTGTAGATGTAAACCGTGGCAACTTCCGCACCTTTCAGGCCGTGCGCGGCTGCGAAGTGCCGGTGGTGAGCGCGCCCCATGCTTATGTAATTGGCGGCGGTATTGGTATTTGCGGTGCGTCAGATGTCGTCATCGCGTCAGATGATTGCTTCTTTTCTTTGCCCGAAATTGATCGCGGCGCCATGGGCGGAGCAGCGCATCTGCAACGAATGGTGGGCTTGCCCAAAATGCGCGCAGCCTTCTTTACCGGCGGCCAGATCACCGCGCAGGAAGCATGGCGCTTGGGCGGCATTGAGAAAGTGGTGCCTCGCGCCGACCTTGAAAAAGAAGCGTTGGAGTTTGCGGGCATCATTGCGTCCAAAAGTCGGGATGCGCTGCGCATCGCCAAACAGGCGCTCAACGGCATTGAACCTTACGATGTCGATAAGTTCTATCGCTGGGAACAAGGCTTCACCTTTGAAATGTATATGCATGAAGACAGCCAAAAATCCCGCGACGCGTTCGTTGAAGGCGGCAAAGCGGCGGAGTTTGAAGACTGATGGCGCTTGATCTTACCTATACCGCAGAGCAAGAGGCCTTTCGCGCCGAAGTGCGTGAATGGATGCAAGCCCATGTGCCGAACCCGCGCCTCAAATCCCTTGAGTGTGAAGAAGGCTTTGCCCAACACCGGGAATGGGAACGCACCCTAAAAACCGGCAATTGGGGTATGGTGACGTGGCCGAAGGAATATGGCGGGCGCGGCCTCGACCTCATTCAATGGCTGATTTTTGAGGAAGAATATTACGGCGCAGATGCGCCCTTGCGCGTGTCCCAAAACGGCATCTTCCTACTGGGTCCCACTTTGATGGAGTTTGGCACGGAAGAACAGAAAGCCCGCTTCCTGCCCGCCATGGCCGCAGGGGATGAGATTTGGGCACAAGCATGGTCTGAACCGCAAGCGGGATCAGACATGGCCGCCGTGCGCTGTAAAGCGGTGCAAGACGGCGATGACTATGTAATCAACGGCCAAAAAATTTGGTCGTCCCGCGCGCCCTTTGCCGATTGGTGCTTTGGCCTGTTCCGCACCGATCCGGAAAGCGAAAAGCATCGCGGCCTTTCCTTTATTTTGCTGCCTTTGGATACGCCCGGCGTCACCGTGCGCCCCATCGCGCAATTGGATGGTAATCCCGGCTTTGCAGAAATCTTTTTTGATGATGTGCGCGTGCCTGTCTCCAATCGCTTGGGCGATGAAGGCAAGGGCTGGAACATCGCCATGGCCACCGCAGGCTTTGAACGTGGTTTGATGCTGCGCAGCCCGGCGCGCTTTCAGGCCACGGCCCAGCGCTTGCTGGAACTCTACAAAGCCAATGCCGATAAAGTGCGCGGCACCACGCGGGATTTGGTCTTGCAAGCGGCGCTGGATGCAGAAGCCTATGCGCTCATGACCTATCACACCGCCTGCAAAATGATGGCGGGCAACCCCATCGGGCCGGAAACAAGCTGCAACAAAATCTTCTGGTCAGAGCTTGATCGCATGATGCACCGCACCGCTTTATCGATACTTGGTGCGCGCGCGGAATTGACGGAAGCCGCGCCGGAGGCAGAAGCCTTGGGCCGCTGGCTGGATGGCTATCTCTTCTCCCTCGCCGGGCCTATTTATGCGGGCACGAATGAGATTCAGCGCAACATCATCGCCGAGCGTGTGCTCGGCCTGCCGCGATAGGAGGGGCGTATGGATTTTCGTTTTTCAGATGATGCCCTAACGTTAGCCCAAGGCGCAGCCGACTTTCTGCAAGGGGAATGCCCACCGGAACGCTTGCGTTCAACAGATCGTGAAAGCCTGTGGCCTGCGCTGGCCGATATGGGATTGATCGGCACACTCGCGCCTGAAAGTGCGGGTGGCTTGGGGCTGGATGCAACGGACTTCGCCTTGATCGCAGAAGAATGTGGCCGCGTCGCCCTGCCTGAACCGTTGGTGATGGTCGCAGGCGTATCCGTGCCCTGCGTTGCCGCCACCTGCCCCGATGAATTGGGGCCGGATATTGCCGGCACCCATATCCCGCTACCCGTTCATCCCTTGAACCCTTTCACCAATTTGGCCGATCAAGCCGATGGCTTTGTCATCGCAACTGGTGAAAGTGTCTATGGTGTGCCAGCTTCTGCCGCCACGCTCAGGCCCCAGACAAGCATTGATCCCAACCGCGCGCCCTTCAAGGTAGAGGCGACCCTCACCGATGATCTTAAAGTCGGTGATGCTTCCTTGGCTGATGATATGGCCGCGCGCGGCGCGGTATTCACCGCTGCGGAACTTCTGGGCCTTACCCGCGCGATGATTGATCAAGCGACGGAATACGCCAAGGGGCGGGAACAGTTCGGCAAGCCTATTGGGTCTTTTCAAGCCGTAAAGCATCACCTCGCCACCGCCTTCACCAAGCTGGAATTTGCCCGGCCCGTGGTCTATCGCGCCGCCGCTTCACTTGGTACGCCCGGTGCACGCCGCGACCTCGCCGTTTCGCATGCCAAACTCGCCGCGAATGAGGCCGCATGGCTCGCCGCCGAAACTGCCATCCAAGTACATGGCGGCATGGGCTATACCTTCGAGGTTGATTTGCATTATTTCATGAAGCGCGCCTATGCGCTTTGCGCCCAATGGGGCGATAGCACCTATCACACAAACCGGCTGGATGATTTGGTATTGGGCGGCGCAATTGCGCTGGGCCCGTCCCAAACATTCGCAGCATAGGAGAATTTGAAAATGGCTGAAGCCTATATAGTCGATGCTGTGCGCACCCCCACCGGCAAGCGCCGTGGCTCACTGGCCCATGTTCACGCCGCCGATCTCGGCGCGCATGTATTGAAAGCCTTGATGGATCGCAACAGCGCCGTGCCCGCAGATGATGTGGAAGATGTGGTGTTTGGTGCGGTGGACACGATTGGTCCCTTGGCGGGCGACATAGCGCGCTCCTGCTGGTTGGCCGCGGGTCTGCCCTTGCATGTGCCCGGCGTTACGATTGATCGCCAATGTGGCTCGTCCCAACAGGCGGTTCACTTTGCCGCCCAAGCCATTATGGCGGGCGTAAGTGATGTAGTGGTGGCAGGCGGCGTGCAAACCATGTCGTCCATTCCCATTTCATCGGCCATGTTGGCGGGGCAGGAATACGGGTTTGAAACGCCGTTCAAAGGCTCCAAAGGCTGGGAAGAACGCTTTGGGGATGTGCCTATCTCCCAATTCAATTCCGCTGAAATAATTGCCGAGAAATGGCAGTGCTCGCGTGAGGAGATGGAGCAATTTGCGCTTGCCTCTCACACCCGCGCCGCCACCGCGACCCAAGAAGGCCGCTTTAGACAAGAGATCGTGCCTCTGGAAGGTCTTGAATTTGACGAAACCATCCGCGAAACCACTTTGGAGAAAATGGCCAGCCTCAATCCGCTAGAAGAAGGCGGTCGCATCACGGCAGGCGTCTCCAGCCAAACCTGTGATGGCGCATCCGCCATGTTGATTGTGTCGGAAGCCGCCCTCAAACGCTATAACTTGACGCCACGCGCCCGCATCCATCACCTGTCCGTCCTCGCTGATGACCCGGTATGGATGTTGACCGCCCCCATTCCCGCCACCCAGCGCGCGCTGGAAAAAACGGGCCTCAAATGGGATGATATTGATCTGGTGGAAATCAACGAAGCCTTCGCCTCTGTCGTGCTGGCATGGATGAAGGAAACAGGCTATCCGCACGAAAAAACCAATGTAAATGGCGGCGCGATTGCGCTGGGCCATCCTTTGGGCTCCACCGGCACGCGCCTCATGACCACCTTGTTGAATGAGATGGAACGCACAAACGCTCGCTATGGCTTGCAAACCATGTGCGAAGGTGGCGGCCAAGCGAACGTAACCATTCTGGAGCGCCTATAATGGGTATTTGTGAAAACCGCACCGCGATCGTCACAGGCGCAGGCGGCGGCTTGGGCCGCGCCTATGCCTTGGAACTGGGCGCGCAAGGCGCAAATGTCATCGTGAATGATATTAACGCCGCAACCGCCGCCGCGACTGTCGCCGCCATCACCGATGCAGGCGGCAAGGCCATTGTTTCCACCCACGACATTACCGATTACGCCTCCTCCGGCGAAGCCATCTCGCTCGCCATTGAAACCTTTGGCGGCATTGATGCGGTGGTGAACAATGCCGGCGTATGTCGCGACCGCATGTTCACATCGCTGACGGAAGAAGATTGGGACATCGTCATGGCCGTGCATCTTAAAGGGCATTTCTGCCTTGCCAGCCATGCCGGGCGGTTCTGGCGCGGCAAATCCAAAGAAGGTGAAGCGGTTGCAGGCCGCATCATCAACACATCTTCCGGCGCGGGGCTTTTAGGCTCTGTCGGGCAATCCAACTATTCCGCCGCCAAGGGAGGCATCTTATCCCTCACCTTGGTGCAAGCGGCAGAGATGGCGCGCTATGGCGTCACCGCCAATGCACTCGCCCCGCAAGCCCGTACGGGCATGACAGAAGATGTGTTCGCTGACATGATGGCCAAGCCCGAAGACGGTTCTTTTGATGCCTATGATCCTGCCAATGTCGCGCCCTTGGTGGCGTGGCTGGTGTCTGAACAATCATCCCACGTCAACGGCCAATGCTTTGAGATCTTCGGCGGCAAACTTTCGCTCGCTGATGGCTGGCGCACCGGGCCGGAACACGATAAGGCTGCGCGCTATACCCCAGATGATATCGGGACCACCGTGGATGCTTTGTTAAAGGATGCGGTGCCCGCCCAGCCAGTCTACGGAGCTTAAAATGACGCTCACACCAGTTCGCTACCACTCACGGCTCCGCGAGGGCGGCGCAACAGCGCCGGGCCGCAGTCGCGGCCAGTTTGGCCAAAGCCTAACATATAAGAAGGCCCGCTAATGCATTTCGCCTTCACAGAAGAACAGGGACTGATCAAGGAAAGTGTTGAAAGCTTTCTAAGCGATTGGACAGCAGATGGCGGCTTGCGCCGTGCCGCCACTTCCGGCGGGTTCGACCTCACCGCGTGGCAAACGCTTACCCAACAATTGGGCTTGGGTGGCGTGCTGGTGCCAGAGGCGCAAAATGGTTCTTCTTTAGGCCATGTAGAACGCAGCATTGTGATGGAAGCCTTGGGCTATGCGCAATTGCCCGTACCCTTCTTTTCCTCCTGCTGCATGGCGACCGACCTATTGCTGGCGGCAGATGACCCGCGCTTCTTAAAAGAAATCGCGCTTGGCCAAATGATCGCCACCGCAGGCTTTTTGGATGGCCCGGCAGAAGGCTTGCAACCCATCATCGAACCCAAGCCAAACGACCACATCCATATTTCCGGCCGCTTGCGCAATGTGCCCGATGGCGGCTTTGCCGACCTTTTAGTAATCGTCGCGCAGGGGCAGGATGATGCGCTGGTCTTCGCCGTACCCACCACCGCGCGCGGCATTGAACGCCTGCCGATTGACGCGATGGACCCGACCCGACCTTTGATGGATTTCATGGTAGATGTCACCGTACCGATTGATGCGATTGTCGGCGGCCAAACCTTGCCCCACACCAAGCTTGAAGCCGCGCTGGATAAAACCGTGATCGCGCTGGCAGCAGAACAAGTGGGCATCGCCCAACGTGTACTGGATATGACGGTAGATTACGCGAAAGAACGCAAACAATTTGGCCGCATCATAGGCTCCTTCCAAGCGGTAAAACACCGGCTGGCTGATATGATGGTGCGCGCCGAATGCGCCCGTTCCGCTGCCTATTACGCCGCCTGCATTGCAGATACCGACAGCGACGAGTTGGGGGAAGCCACCGCCATTGCGCGCATCACCTGTGATGAAGCCGCCTTTAAGAATGCGGGAGATGCCATTCAGATGCATGGCGGCATTGGCTTTACAGATGAATATGATCTGCACTGGTTCTTCAAGCGCGCCCGCGCCAACACCCACCGCTTGGGCAGCGCACAGATGCAATTGGGCCGCTTATCCGCCCTCGTTCTCAAAGAGGGGCGCTGATCATGAACCTCAATTTCACGCCAGAAGATGAAGCCTTCCGCGCCGAAGTGGCCGCATGGATGGCAGAGAACCTCACCGGCCAATTCGCCAAGACCAAGTTTCGCGGCACGCCGGGGGATGAAAATGCGTTCCACACCGAACGCAGGGAATGGGAAAAAGTGCTGGGAGCCGCAGGCTGGATCGGCATTGGTTGGCCAGAAGCTGCAGGCGGCAAAAACCTGTCACTTTCCCGCCAAGTCATTTTCAACGAAGAATATGCTAGGGCCGGTGGCCCCGGCCGCGTGGGCCATATTGGCGAAAACCTTGCCGCCCCCACCATCATCACCTGCGGTACGCAAGATCAACAAGATCGGTTCTTGCCCGGCATCAAATCCGGCGCAGAGCTTTGGTGCCAATGCTATTCAGAACCCAATGCTGGCTCCGACCTCTCCAACATCAAAACCAAAGCCCGCCTCGAAGGTGATGAATGGGTGATAGAGGGCCAAAAAATCTGGACCTCCCTTGCCCAATTTGCCGATTGGGGCTTTGTGCTGGCCCGGGCTGTTGAGGGCTCCCAGGGGCGTGATGGGCTGGTCTATCTGCTGGTGCCGATGCGCCAAGATGGCATCACCATCAAGCCCATCAATCAAATGACTGGCGATAGTGAATTCAACGAAGTGTTTTTTGATGGCGCACGCACCTCGTCCCAAAACCTTGTGGGAGAAATTGGGGAAGGCTGGCGCGTCTCTAACGCAACGCTGGCGTTTGAACGGGGTGCCTCAACCCTTGGGCAACAAATGCAGTTCCGCAATGAACTTGATTTGGTCATCGAAACCGCCAAGCAAAATGGTGCCTCGAAAGACCCCGCCATTCGCGCGCGCATCGCGAAAGCCCATGCGGGCCTCAAAGTCATGCGCATGAATGCGTTGCGCATGCTTTCCAATAACGGTGGCGGCCTCTCCCGCGAGGCGCTGATGACCAAAATCTATTGGGCCAGTTGGCATCGCGATTTGGGCGAACTCGCCATGGATGTGGTCGGCGAAGATGCTGAACGCATTGAAGACGATGAGATGAGCCGCCTGCAAAAGCTGTTTTTATTTTCGCGCGCAGATACCATCTATGCAGGCACCAACCAAATTCAACGCAATATCATTGCGGAGCGGGCCTTGGGCCTACCCAGAGAATCGAGAGGCGATGGCTGATGGCTGACCTAAAAAACATCCCCCCATACCCTGCCGCCCATGGGCTGCTGAAGGGTAAAACCGTATTGGTGACAGCCGCCGCCGGCACCGGCATTGGCTTTGCCGTTGCCAAACGCGCGGCGGAAGAAGGCGCGCAGGTCATGATCAGCGACATTCATGAAGGCCGCATCAATAAAGCCGCGGATGAGATTGAGGCCGCCACCGGCCAACGCCCGCCCACCGCTATCTGCAACGTGACTGATCAAGCCCAAGTGGACGCGCTGTTCGCTGCCGCACAAGCAGAACTGGGCGGGGCCGATATCGTCATCAATAATGCGGGCCTTGGCGGCACTGCCAATTTGATGGATATGACGGACGACCAATGGTCCATCGTGATGGACGTAACGTTGAACGGCTGTTTCCGCATCAATCGCGCCGCTTTTCAGCACATGGCCCCGCGCGGCGGCGGCATTGTCGTCAATAACGCGTCGGTTTTGGGGTGGCGCGCGCAACAGGGCCAAGCCCATTATGCGGCCGCCAAGGCGGGTGTCATGGCGCTCACCCGCTGCGCGGGGGTTGAAGGGGCCGAACACGGCATTCGCGTTAATTGCGTCGCCCCCTCCATCGCCATGCATGCCTTTTTGGAAAAAGTCACCACGCCGGAACTGCTGGCAGAGCTTGAGGCCAAAGAAGCCTATGGCCGCGCTGCCCAAGTGTGGGAAGTGGCGAATGTGATGGTGTTCTTATGCTCTGACTATTCCACCTATATGACGGGGGAGACGGTGTCCGTATCGTCTCAGCGTGCTTGAGCCATGACCAAGGTTTTTGAAAATCCCGCGGCCTTGTTGGGCACCGAAGGCACCGAACTGCCGCCCACCGATTGGATGGAAATCACCCAAGCGCGTGTGGACGAATTCGCCAACGCGACGGATGATCATCAATGGATCCATGTCGATCCGGCGAAAGCCAAGGATGGCCCCTTTGGCGGCACCATCGCCCATGGCTATCTTACCTTGTCGCTCGCCAACAAGTTTTTGCCGCAACTGATTGAGGTGCAAAACTTCTCCATGGGCGTGAATTACGGGGCGGAAAAAGTGCGCTTCCCCAACCCCGTGCGGGTGGGCGCGCGCATTCGTGGCCGTGGTGAGATTGTGCAGGTCGAAGACGTAAAAGGCGGCGTGCAATCCACTGTGCGCATCACGATTGAAATTGACGGGGAAGACCGCCCCGCCTGTGTGGTTGATACAATATCGAGGTACTATCCATGACTTTAGAAGAAAAAATCATTGCGGCCGTTGAAGGCTATATCGAAGGTTTCTCCAACGCAGATGTAGACGCGATTGTAGCGCTTTATGCCGAAGGGGCCACGGTGGAAGACCCGGTAGGCAGCCCCTTGAAAGAAGGCTCTGAGGTGCGCGCCTTCTACGAAAACTCCGTCGCCACGGGCGCCAAACTTTCGCTTGATGGCCCCATTCGTGTCGCCGGGAATGAGGCAGCCTTTGCCTTCACCGCCCGTGTGAACTTCGGTGATGAAGTGCATGAGATCAATGTGATCGACACCATGCAGTTCGACGATGAGGGCAAGATCGTTAAAATGCGCGCCTTCTTCGGCCAATCAAACATGAAACAGGTGGCTTAGGCCACCCAACTGGCCGCGACTGCGGCCCGGCCCCGCCCCGAGCTGCGGCGAGGGGGTGAATGGGGCCGCCCTCGCGGAGCCGCCCCCTTCGGGGGCTGGCGCGAGCGACAACTATTGCCCCGGCGCGCCGGGCAGTTGGTGGTAGTAATGCCCAGCCACCATGCCGCCATCAATGGCAAGCTCTGAGCCCATGCAATAGCGCCCTTCATCGGACGCGAAAAACAGAATGCCGGTGGCAATCTCAATCGGGTCGCAGGCGCGTTGGGCAGCAAAGCCCTTAAAGCCTTTATCAAAGTCTTCTGCTTCCTGCCCCAAAATATTGGCCAAGGGCGTGTTCACGCCACCGGGATGGATGGAGTTCACGCGCACACCTTTGTGGCCCAGCTCAAGCGCTGCTGCCTTGGTGAAGCCCCGCACACCCCATTTGGATGCCACATAGGCCGACACCGCATTGGCCGCCGTTAATCCGTCAACTGACGACACATTGACGATGGAGCCATGGCCTTGTGCGGCCAGCACCTTGCCCGCTGCAATGGTGCCCAGCATGACGGATTTCAGGTTGATGTTCAGCACCCGGTCCATTTCTTCCGCCGTGGTATCCAGCAAGCCTTTGAACAGCAGCACGCCCGCATTGTTCACCAACACATCCAATTGACCGAAGGTAGACTGCGCCAAGGCAATCACATCATCCCACGCGGCGGCGTCAGACACATCCTGCCTGGCAAAGTGAACATTATCACCCAGCTCATCGGCCAGCGCCTGGCCTGCGTCCGCGTTAATATCCGTCACCAGCACCTTGCCGCCTTCTGCCGCCAAAAGGCGCACCGTGGCCGCGCCAATGCCAGAGGCCCCGCCGGTAACAATCGCAACTTTTCCGTCCATACGTCCCATAACTTAATCCTTATTACTCTCTGCAATGGCAGCGCCCGCGCGCCGCCCTGAAAAAACACAATCGGCGATCGAAAGCCCCGACACATAAATATTAGACGCAACGCCAATCGCCGTGCGGCCCGCCGCATAAAGGCCGGGCACGCCTTGGCCCGCCTCATCCAGAACCTGCCCCGTGGCTTCATCTACCTTTAGGCCACCCAGCGTGATGCACGGCGTAACACCGCCGCGCCCGACAGACATATCTACCGCATAGAACGGCCCTTCAGATATCGGCAGCATATTCTTCTGCGCCTTGCCAAACGGGTCAGCCGCTTCGCCTGCCGCCATCTCGTTATAAGCATCCACCGTCTTCGAAAGCGTCACGGCATCCATCTTGATCTTGGTGGCCAGCGCCTCCAGCGTGGGCGCGGTCACCGCAAACTTGAACGACATTCGTGTTTGCAAGATCGTTACAGGCCGCGCCGTTTTGGAACTAACCTGCGTTTTCGCCTCTTCAAAGCAGGGGCTGTCCATAATCAGGATCGCCTGCCCGTCATGCTGCTTAAACATCGGCTCCCCGATAGAGGCACCATACATGGTTTCATCCACATAGCGTTCGCCCTGCCGGTTTACCAATATGGCCTTGGGGAAATTTGCCGGGGGGTTGATAAACCGCCAGGCCGAGCAATGATCCATCCTGTCCAACGCGCCGCCTGCACTGTCACCCAAGGCAATGCCGGAACCATCATCCCCCGTAGTGCCCAAGCGCAAGGCGCGCTTAAAGGTCGGCGCATACTCCGCCACCATATCGCGATTGAAAATGAAACCGCCGGCAGAAAGCACAACGCCCTTTTGGGCACGCAGCAACTTTGGTTCGGCCGCAGCCTCGATCTGCTTGATACGCTTGCGCAAATTATCGGCTAAGGGCGCATAATACATATGGGCTTTCACGCAAATACGATTATAAAGTCGGTGCTGAAGCCGCGCCCATGGCCCAGCCACTTGCTGCACTTCAACGCCAACAATGGCACCCGTTTCATCTTGCACAAGGCGCTGCGCGCGCGATTGCCCCACAAGTTCAACACCCTTTTTGAGGGCCGCTTTCTTCAGCGGTGCATAAAAGGCCGGACCAAAAGCCGAAAAACGCGAAATGCCTTGCGCCACATGCCCTCGCTGGGCCGATGTGGCAACTGCCTTGCGCGCTTCCACCAGCTCATTGCCGGAGAAATAGAGGCCGAAGCCGTGGGGCGGATAGGTGGTTTTTTCCGTGTAAGCCGCACCGCCAAAGCGCACGCCATTGGCTTCTGCCCAGTGATAATTCTCCACGCTTTGATCACAAAAGCGCTTCAGCGTTTCATCAGCCACAACCCCCTGCACTTCTTCGCGCAGATAGTTGAACATATTGGTCGGTGTGTCGGTCACACCCAGCTTTTGCTGCAACGGCGTGCCACCCCCGCAATAAAATACAGAGCCTGAGGTGGCAGTCGCCCCGCCGCCTTCAAAACGATCCACCGCCGCAACTGTCAATCCCTTGTCCCGCGCCTCGATCGCCGCGGCAACCCCGGCACCGCCAAAGCCAACAACCACAACGTCAAAGGCGGCATCCCAGGTCACATCGTCAACGGTGGTGATGCGCTTGGGCAAATCGACATTTGCCATATCATATATCTGAGACCGGGCAGGGTTCGTCATCTAAAGCGCCTGATGTTTACCGGCCACGAATTCTTCGCCCAACAAAAACTTGCGAATTTTGCCAGAGCCGGTTAGCGGCCATTCATCCACATAAATCCAAAAGGCCGGTGTCTTTTGCGGGCTTAAGCGTTCGCGGCAAAAGGCCTTCAGCTCATCCGGCATAGGTTTTTCGGCACCGCCTACGCGCATGAAACACGCCACCAGCTCGCCCCATTTTTCATCGGGTATGCCTACCACAGCCACTTCCGCCAAGGCGGGGTGTTCCAGCATGGCGTTCTCAATTTCCGCCGGGAACAGATTTTCACCACCGCGAATAATCATTTCCTTCACGCGGCCTGTAATCGCCACATAGCCGCGCGCATTCATGGTGCCAAGATCGCCCGTGTGCAGCCAACCGTCTTTATCAATCGTTTCGGCGGTCGCTTCCGGGTTATCATTATATTCCAGCATGTTGAGATAACCGCGGGAACAAATCTCTCCCACTTCACCAATGGGCATAACCTTATTCGTTGCCGGATCAAGAATGGCGCATTCGGTTTGCGGCATGGGTTGGCCGACGGAAGTCGTCGCATCTTCCAAACTATCATCCGCATAGACCATGGTGATGATCGGGCAGGTTTCGGTTTGGCCATAAATAATTTGCAGGTTCACCCCAAATATCTGCTGGGCCTTTTTCACCAGCTCCGGCGCCACCATGGAGCCGCCAGAGGTAATACCTCTCATAGAGCTTAGATCATGCTTCTTAATATCCTGCGCCTCGATCATGCCGGTAATCATGGTCGGCACAGCCAAAAAGTGGGTGACTTTTTCCGCCTCAATAATGCTGTTCATATGCACTGGGTCGAACACCGGCACCAGAATGATGCTGGCCTTGCTGTTCACGGCACTAAGCACCGAGGCCGCACAGCCACCCGTATGAAACAAGGGCATGAAGGTCAGGAACACATCTCCTTGTTTCACGCCCAACCGTTCCGCATGCAGCTTGGAGTTATTGACCAACCCACGATGATGCAACACCGCCCCTTTGGGGAAGCCTGTGGTGCCGGATGTATATTGCACCTGCGCCGCGCTTAAGGGATCAACCGCTGGCAGCGGCGTATCATTTTCGCCACCGGCAAACAGGGCTGCCTCATCGTTCATATCAATCAAATGTTCAACACTGTCCAACTTGCCAAACACATCGCGCGCAATCTCTCCCATCGGGTTGCCGCGGAAATCTTCTACATAATAAAGCGCTTTTGAACGGGATTGGGTGAGCACAAACTCAACCTCGCGCGGTTGGAAGCTGGGATTGATGGTGACAAGCGTGATGCCCGACAAGCCCGCCGCCATCTCGATCAAAATCCATTCGGGAATATTGGGGGCCCACACCCCGATCCTGTCACCCGGCGCATGGCGGGATAACAAGGCACGCGCCAAACGCTCCGATGTTTCAAGCAGTTCTGCGTAGCTCCATGTGCGGCCCATATCGCCCGCAATGGTGACTTCCTTCAACGCCAATTGATCCGGCACAGCAGCAGCGGCATCGCGCAAAATATCGCCCACTGATTTTTCCAGAATTTCCGCGTCTGCCTGCGCTGGAAAATAGCTCTCGGTCAAAGTCACATCGTACATATTGGCCTCCCTCAGCCTTTGCAAAAGGCCGTTCCATATTTTGCCACTATTTTTGAATGGGCATTCAATTTCTGCAAATCTTATAGCCGAGGGGGCCGTAAGCGTCAAAGGGAATTGGCACCCTTGCCATACTCTTGCCCTATCCTCATTGTTTTAAAAGGCACCACACAAGAAGAACCGGGCGGGCGAATTTTTGAGCATCAGTGAAATCGATCTGGCACTGCGCGCCGCCAATGTCGCGCTCATGTTGCTGGGCATTATCATTTTGTTGCGCGATGCAGGCAGCACCCACATTGGCCGTTTGGGTGCGCTGTTTCTGTTCGGCGCCATCGCCTATGTCATTTCATCCACGCCGCATTTTCTGGGCCGCTCCGCCTGGGTGGTGCTGCCCACGCTCGCCATATCCATTCCCAATATGGTGTTCTTCTGGATGTTTGGCCGCGCCTTGTTTGATGATGATTACCGCGTCGGCTGGCTCGAACCCTTGATCTGCGTTGTGCTGGTAGGGTTGGGCTTTGCGCGATTGTTCACATGGGGTTGGATGCCCGCCATTCCGCATGAGTTGATGCGGTACGTGCCGCAAGCGCTCAAGCTCGCCATGGTGTGTCATGTCGTGTGGCTGGCGCTGCGCGGGCGCGAGGAAGACTTGATTGAGGAGCGGCGGCGTTTTCGTCTTCTATTCATTACAGTGATTGCCCTGTTTGCCGGAATCGTGCTGGTTGTTGAAGCAACCTTGCCCATCGGTGGCCCTGCCCCATGGGTGCATATTCTGAACATGTCGGCATTGCTCGCCATCAGCCTGTTCGTGGTACTGCGACTAACCCATCTGCGGCATGATCATCTGGTAGGCGCGCTGATACCCGAAAGCGCCACCCCCGCCCCGGCACCACGACGTGATCCGCGCGATCAAAAGATTATGGAAAATTTGGACGCTGCCATGGTCGTCGACAAACTCTATTTAAGGGAAGATTTGACCATCGGTGCGCTGGCAGATCACTTGTCCGTGCAAGAGCATGTTTTGCGGCGGATTATTAATAAAGAACTTGAATACCGCAATTTTTCACAGTTTCTAAGTCAGTTTCGACTGGCGGACGCGCAAGCCGCTCTGGCCGACCCCGACAAGGCGCATTTACCCATACTTTCCATAGCCTTACGCGTCGGCTACGGCTCCATCGGGCCGTTTAATCGGGCGTTTAAAGACAAAACGGGGCTGACACCCAGCCAATTCCGCAAAAAAACTCACTCGTCATAAGTGGCAGAAAACAGCGGCTTTTTCTTGCTGATTTTGAAAAACTCACACCTGTTTTGAAACGGATAAGAGATTTTTCAACATCGGCGCGCATGAATTTTCGCGCTGCCTTATCTTTCCTCCAACAACACGGAGGACCCCTAAATGCTTGAAGACATTGCCCTTTTTTACCTACCCTTTTTCACCAATATGCCAGAACAAGCCCTGTTGCATATTGTGGCTTATTTCAGCGCCGCTTGTGCCTTTGCCGCAGTAATCTGGGGTTTTAAGCCCGCCACCTTGATGGCCCGCAAGCTGCAAACGCGGCTTTCCACCAATGCCGATTTGGTGCGGGAGGTGAAATATTCCATGCTGACTGTGGTCGTATTCGGGCTCACCGGCGTGCTGGGGTTCACCTTCTACAATACCGGAATTTCCCAATTATATCTGGATGTTAGCGATTATGGCTGGCTGTGGCTGGCGGCCAGTCTACCGATCAAGCTTGTGTTGCATGATGCCTGGTTCTACTGGACCCATCGCGCCATGCATCACCGCCGTCTGTTCCGTCAGGTTCATTGGACCCACCACAAATCCAAAGTGCCCACGCCATTCACGGCGCTGTCTTTCGACCCGCCGGAGGCTTTCTCCCACGCCCTATTCGGCAATCTCTATATGCTGCTGGTGCCCATGCATCCCATTGTAGGCATTGCGTTTTTCGCCATCATGATCATTCGGAACGTGATGGGCCACACAGGCTATGAGCTGCACCCGCGCGGTTGGTTGAACAGCCCCCTGACCCGCTGGATCAACACCACCACGCACCACGATCTGCACCACCAAAACGGCAATTACAATTTCGGTCTCTACTTCACCTGGTGGGACAAATGGATGGGCACCGAGCACCCTGACTACGCAGCCCGCTTTGAAGAGGTGACGGCGCGTTCCGCGAAAGATGTTAAGATTGCAAAGGCTTACCCGTTACGCGCCATGGCGTTAATCGGTGTTACCGTACTGGGAATCTCCCTGGCAGGCAGCGCCCTTGCGCGCGATCTCACCCGCGAAGCACAAGGTCATTGGGTCAGCGTAGATGAAACACTTATCGTGGCGATCGAACCTTGCGATGACACCTACGAAACCTATTGCGGTCGCATCGCCTATCATCGTCATGGGATAAGAGAAGACGGCAGCCCCGTGCTCGATATCCATAATCCTGACCCCACCTTGCAAAATCGGCCACTCATTGGCTTGAATATCGGCACAAACTTCACGGTTGATAGCGCCCGCGGCGTTGCCAACGGGCAAATATACAGCCCGCAAAACGGCGGCACCTATCGCTCTGAAATCCGCGTAAGCCAGACCGGCGATCAGCTTTACCTTAAAGGCTGCTGGTTCATCTTCTGCCGCACCGAAACCCTCAATCGCTATGAGGGGCAAATGCCGGTTGTCGCCCAATTGAACTAGACCAATCGATATGTCAGCCTTGCTCAATCACTTATGGGGAGGCTGACATATGTTGAAGCTCTATCACGCACCGCGCACAAGGTCGGCGCGTGTTATCTGGCTGCTGGAAGAACTGGGCGATGTGGCTTACGAAGTAATCGAGACACCGTTTAAGGTGCCAACAGATCACATCCATCACCAAAACACACCGCGCGGCAAGTTTCCTACGCTGGACGATGACGGGCTGATCCTGTTCGAATCCGGCGCTATCATAGACCACATCCTATATCATCACGGTCGCGGGCGCTTACAGCCTGAAACTGGCACGGCTGAGTGGGCCTTGTACCGCCAATGGTTCACCTTTGCCGAATCCACCGGGGCAACCGCCATTAACGTGCTGTTGTGGTATCTTTACATGGAACGCGACGTGCCCGGCGCAGAGAATGTCATTGCCCGCATGCAAGGCTGGGTGGAGGACAATATCACCGCTTTTGCCGATGGACTTGGGGCACAGCAATATATCGTCGGCGACAGTTTTACCGCCGCAGATATCATGATGGGCTATACGCTGAATATGATGACAGGGGCAGGCAGCGCTTTTCCGGCCAATGTGCAAGCCTATTTTGATCGAATCACTACACGCCCATCCTTTGAAATAGCCATGGCAGGCGAGCCATTTCGTTAAGAACGGCCCCAAAATGGCGGACAACTGCCAATTTTGCATTCATCATTATGAATGACATCTGAACGGGCCCACCCAGTCGCTGTTCAGTCGCCTCCTGCATCTTCTGATCATCATCAGACAACAAAGGAGGTCACGATGAAAAAGTTACTGACAGCCGGTGCCCTTGCAGGTGCCCTTGCCTTTACCCCCGCGCTGGCCGCCCCCGCACATGCCGGCGACCACGACGATGCGCTGCTAGGTCTCGGTCTCGCCCTTGCCTTGGGCACCGCAGTGTATGTGGCCAGTGAACATGACAATGAACCCCGGCACTACAGGCACAAACACGGCGTGCACGGCAAAGCCCATGTGAAGCGTCACATTCACGACAAACATTGTAATCATAATGGGCATAACAAGCACAAGGGACATGCGCATAAGCATCGCGATGACTATCATGGGTATAAGCATGGCAGACAATATGACCGGGATGATCGTCGGGGACGTTACTACAACAACCGCTACCACAACGATCAATACACCCGGAACCACAATCGCTTCGATCAACGCGATGCCCGGCGGATCGCCAAACGCCACTACGATATCAATGTGGAAAAAACCAAACGCGTGAACAACCGTATTGTGGTGAAAGGTTGGGACCGCCGCGGCATGTGGACCAAAATATCCTTCCATGCCCGTACCGGCGAAGTACGCAGCATCACTAAAAGCCATCGCCGCGGGTAGAGGTCTAACCCCTTAAACCCACGGCCCGCGAGGCGCGCACCCTTCCCGGCGCGCCTCGCCCCTTATTCCTACGCCTGCAACACTTAGTAAGCCCGCCTTACTAAGTGTTGATCTTGTTTGGTCTGTCCCCTAGGCTGCGCCCCTTCGAACGCATATCGGGGCCAACATGACCACAGCACTTGCAAATGATTTCTCGTACGATCTAACAGGTGATCAAAATGAATTTCTGGACGCATCCGACCGCTTTGGGCGCGAAGTGCTGCATCCCTTGGCGGAGAAGATGGACGCCGAGGAAAGCTGGCCCGACGGAGTGATGCAACAAATGGGCGAACTTGGTTTTTTGGGTATTACCGTACCGGAAGAATATGGAGGCGCAGGGCTGGATCTTTGGACGGCGGGTATCGTCACTCAAGGTCTATCGCGTTGGAACCACGCCTTTGCCCTAAGCTGGGTAGCGCATGACAATCTGTGCGTGAACAACATTTACGCCAATGGCAACGAAGCGCAGCGCAAAAAATATCTGCCCAAGCTGTGTTCGGGTGAACATATCGGCGCGCTTGCCTTAACCGAACCCGGCGCGGGATCAGATGCCCTGGGGTCTATGGCGACCACTGCCACGCTTGACGGCGACCACTATGTGCTGAACGGCACAAAGCTGTTCATTACCAATGGCCCTATCGCTGATGTGCTTTTGGTCTATGCCAAAACCGACAAGGCAAAAGGCCAACACGGCATATCAGCCTTTATCGTTGAGCAAGATTTTCCCGGCTTCTCCGTTGCCCAAAAGCTAACCAAAATGGGATTTCGCGGCAGCCAAACGGGCGAACTGGTTTTTGATAATTGCCGGGTGCCGGTGGAAAATCTTGTTGGCGAACACGATAGGGGCGTGCGCGTGGTGATGAGCGGGCTTGACCTTGAGCGCGCCATGATCTCTCCCCTTTGCCTTGGGGTTTGTGAACGCGCCTTGGAACTTTCAACCGAATACGCGCAAACCCGCGAGCAATTTGGGCAGGAAATTGGCAAGTTTCAAGCAATCCAAACACGGCTGGCAGATATTTATGTCGGTGTGGAAACCCTGCGTACCTTTACCCATCGTGTTCTGGCGGCCTGCAACACCATTGGGCACGGCGAAGCGGGTAAGGGTGATATTCATATGCTGACCGCCGCTTCGGTGCGCTATGCCGCAGACACGATGAACATGGTGCTGGACAATGCCCTGCATATACATGGCGGCAGCGGCTATATCTGGGAAAGCGAGATTAACCGCCTTTATCGTTCCACCAAGCTGCTGGAGATCGGGGCAGGCACCACAGAAGTGCGCAATATGATTATTGCCGGCGAGTTACTGAAGCAATGACCGAGGTCACGACCACATCCGATAAGGAACTGCTTGCGCGCAAGCTGATTTACGCGGCGGACCTGTTGGCGGGACGCACTGTGGTTATTTCCGGGGCCGGTTCGGGCATCGGACGGGCAACGGCTTTTACCGCCGCACGGCTGGGGGCCAAAGTCATTTTATGCGGCCGCACATTGGCAAAGGTTGAAGGTGCCGCGCACACCTTGCGAGAGGCGGGTTTCGACGCCTATGCCTATGAGCTCAATATTCGCGACTATGACGGTGTGCATCATTTCTTTGACACCGTGCGGCAGGAACATGGCGTACCTGATGGCTTGATCAATTCTGCCGGGGGGCAGTTCCCGCAAGATGCGATAGACTTTTCCAAGGGTGGTTGGAACGCGGTGATCGACACCAACCTGAACGGTACATTTTATATGATGCAAGCCGCCGCCCAAATGTGGCGTGATGCAGGCCGCGACCCCCGTAACCCGGCCAGCATTACCAATATTGCTACGGTGATTGATCGCGGCATGTTGGGCGTGGCGCATACCTGCGCAGCGCGCGCAGGCGTAATTTATTTTTCGAAAACCGTGGCGGTGGAATGGGCCCCGCTCGGCATTCGGGTCAATTGCCTGGCCCCCGGATCGCTCATGACAGAAGGCATGGCTGTGTATGATGACGAGGTGCGTGCCTCTTTCGCTATGTCAAACCCGCAAAAGCGTTTCGGCAACGCGACGGACATCGCTGATGCGGCAGTCTATATGGCGAGTGATGCTGCGTGCTTCATCACCGGCGAAACGCTGACCATCGACGGCGGCATGAAACTGTGGGGTGAGCTGTGGACCAATGGCAAGCCGGACTACTTCAAAGGTACTTAGCCCTTCAACCAGCCTTCCATAGACGCGACCATGAGGTTGATCCCCACTTCAACAGAGGGTTGTTTTTGGGAGGCGATCAGGGCTTCTGCCGCACCCATAATATGAGGATAAAGACTGGCTACCTCTGCCGGGTCCACCGTTTCCAGCCCGCCTAGAATATCGGCAACCGACCTGTCCTGCATCGCATCGATCGTGACAGATCCCAAGGTAACACTGATCAACGCCGACGTTGCCTGCACTGCCTGATCCCGTGTAAAACCCGCCGCGTCCAGCACCCCTAAAATGTCGTTGAACACTTCCATCAGGCCCGGTCCAAAACGCGCCAGATTATCCAGCATGGGCAGGGTGCCCGGTGCATTCAAGAATGTTTGGTGAATACGCCGGAAGGTTTCTTTCAACCACGCTTGCCACTGGCCAGGATCAATGCCGTGGTCCGTTGTGGCAGCGTCTTGCACCAAACGATCCAGCACCGCATCCACAATTTCGGCCTTGTTTTCAAAATGCCGATAAACCGCCATAGGGGTCACGCCCAGCGCCTTGGCCAGCGTTTTCATCGTCAGGCTGTTCAAGTCATCCGTTGTGGCGATGGTAAGCCCAGCCGACACAATTTCATCGCGGGAAAGTGAGCCACGGCGGCGCAGCGGTGCCTCGTCTATCAGAACATCAGTCATAAGCCGTTCTTGTGCCAAGTGCCTTCTCCTGTCCACTCGTCATTGCGCCGCGGTAACGCTTGACAGCGATAGTTTACGCCATATACTATACGCCATATACATACAACTCAAGAACATAGTGAGAGTACCCATGGTCGCCGTTGAAGCCCCCACCAATCTTGATCATCTGCCAGAACCACCGCAGGTCAGCGGGGCTCCCTTGGTGGGCAACACGCTGGAAATGGCGAAAAGCCCGGCTGACATGTTCGTTAAATACTACAAGGAACACGGTCCCGCTTACCGCATCAATGTGCTGGGCCGCGATCAGGTGGTGTTGGCAGGCCCTCAAGCGGCCTTGTTCATGAATAGCCGTGAAGGGCGTGAATGCCTGCGTTCCAAAGAATTCTGGGAAGGGCTGGTAGAAGAATATGGCGCCACCCGCACCCTCACCGGAATTGATGGCGAACCGCACCAAGAGCTGCGCGGGATCATGCGCCGGGGCTATAGCCGCGCCGCCCTGAACGGGCAGTATGACAAAGTGGTCGAGCTGGTGGACGGTGTACTGGAACGCGATTGGAAACCCGGCACCAAAGTGTCAGTGGTTGAGGCCATGCAGTTCATGGTGGTGGATGTGCTGGGCGTGATCCTGACAGGTGAGGCTCCATACGAATATGTGAAAGACATCCGCACCTCCATCCTCAATATCCTGAACGTACTGGTGACACGACAGCGCCCAGGCTTCATGCTTAAAATGCCATCCTACAAAAAGGCCAAGGCCCGTGTGCATGAGCTGGGAGAAAAAATGATTAAGGACTGGCATGAAAAGGGCCAGTATAAGCCGGAAGAAGAGCGCAACCTGATTGACGACATCATGATCTGCAATCGCGATCGGCCCGATATTATTCCCGATCAAGACCTGATCCTGACCCTGACAGGCCCCTATGTGGCGGGCTTGGATACGGTAGCCAACACCACCGCCGCCATGGTCTATGCGGTGTTGAAAACCCCCGGCCTGCTGGAACGTATCCGCGAAGAGGTAGATCCCATCTTCGAAAGCGGGGAACCGATTGATGAAAACACCTTGCGCAACATGCCAGTGATGCATGGCGTGGTGATGGAAACACTGCGGTTCTATACAATCGCCGTTGCCCAAATGCGTACTGCCACCAAGGATTTTGAGTTTGAAGGCTATCGCATCAAAGAAGGCGAAATGCTGTATGTGGCAACGGTTGTGCCGCATTTCATGGATGAGTTTTTCCCTGAGCCTTATAAGTTTGACATTGAGCGCTATGAGCGGCCGCGGCTGGAACACACCCAGCCCGGCGCTTTTTCCCCCTTTGGGCGCGGCGCGCATACCTGCCTGGGGCAATCCATGGCAGACGTGCTTTTGATGCTCATTATGGCGCGGTTCTTCTATAAAATTGACACCTCGCTGCCATCCAAGAACTATGTGCTTAAAACCAAAACGGCCCCCACCCCCGGCCCGTCCATGAAGTTCAAAGTCGGCGTTGATAGCGTGCGCAAATAGCCTCGACTTGCAATCGCCCTGTCCCCGGTGCATTAGACCAGCTTCTGCATTTGGGGGAATGAGATGAGCCGGATAAATGATCTATTGGGCGCGCTGACGCTTGAAGAAAAAGTTGCCATGCTGTCTGGGGCCAATTTCTGGCACACAACAGGCGTTGAACGGCTTGGCATTCCCCGCCTGAAGATGACAGACGGCCCAAACGGGGCGCGCGGCGACGGACAATCAGGCGCCGGCGCCGCCTGCGTACCGGTGGGCAGCGCCTTGGCCGCCACCTGGAACCTTACGCTGATGGCAGAAGTTGGCGCGCTTTTGGGGCGCGAAGCCAAAACCAAATCAGCCCAAGTTCTGCTTGGCCCAACGATCAATCTGCATCGCACCCCTTTGGGGGGACGCAATTTTGAATGTTACTCCGAAGATCCACATCTAACCGGTGCGCTGGCCACCGCCTACACCAAAGGCGTTCAAAGCGAGCAAGTGGGCGTGTGCCTGAAGCACTTTGTTTGCAACGACAGCGAATTTCGTCGCCACACCATTTCATCACAGGTTGATGAACGCACCTTGCGGGAAATCTATCTCAAGCCGTTTGAAATGGCTGTGAAGGCCGCGCAGCCATGGGCCGTAATGTCTGCCTATAATCGCATCAACGGTACCTATGCCTCATCCCATACAGATCTCACCACCAAGGTTTTGAAGGATGAATGGGGGTTTGATGGTTATGTGGTATCTGATTGGGGGGCCTGCCTTGAAACGGTGGAAAACGCCAATGGCGGGCTGGATGTTGAAATGCCAGGCCCGGCTCGCACATGGGGGGAAAAATTGGTGACCGCCGTAGAAAGCGGCGATGTGTCGGAAGCCACAATTGATGACAAAGTAAAACGCATTTTGCGTGTGATGGAACGCACAGGGTTGTTCTCCGGCACGTCATCTGAAGCAGAAGAGCGCGGCGACGACACGCCAGAAGCACGCGCCACCGCATTCCGTGCCGCTGTTGAAAGCATGGTGCTGATCAAGAACGAGAAAGCGACCCTTCCGTTTGACGCCAATACGATCAAGAAAATCGCTGTGATCGGCCCCAATGCAAAACGCGGGCAAATTCAAGGCGGCGGCTCCTCCGGGGTTAAGCCGCACTATCAGTCCCACCCGCTGGACGCCATCACTACCCGGGTCGGGAACGACACTGAGGTCGTCTATGAAGTCGGCTGCCTGACACACAAATACACACCCGCCATAAAGTTTGATCAGCTTCGCACACCATCTGGCGAACCGGGACTGCTGTTTGAGCGCTGGCCCAATACAGGCTTTCAAGGCAAGCCGGGCGAAACAGAGGTCAAGACAAGCACACATCTACGCTTCTTTGAGGTAATTGGTTCTGTCTTTCAAGGCCAACCCTGTTCAGCACGCTTGAGCGGCGAGTTCGTCGCGCAGGAAAGCGGCACACACACTTTCGGCATTCATTCCGCCGGGTTCACCCGCGTTTATGTGGATGGCCAACTTGCCATCGACAATTGGGAAGAAAGCTGGGAACGGGGCGACAGTTTTTATACCTATGGCAGTGTTGAAAAGCGCGCAAAGATTGAGATGGAAGCCGGCAAGGCTTATGCGCTGGAAGTAGAATTCATGCGCACCAATGCGCATATGATCACCGGGTTGGAACTGGGGGTCGAGCCGCCGCAATCACCCACCATGATGGATGATGCAGTAAACGCTGCCACATCAGCCGATGCCGTGGTGTTGGTGGTTGGCACCAATGCCGATTGGGAAACAGAAGGCAATGATCGTACCGATCTGGATTTGCCCGGCGCCCAGCTTGAACTGATAGAGCGCGTAACCGCCGCCAATCCAAATTGCGTTGTCGTTATGAATTCCGGTGGGGCGATTGATATGTCTTGGCTACCCCATGCCAATGCCGCCCTGCAAAGCTGGTTTGGGGGCCAAGAATACGGCAATGCGCTTGCCGCCTTGATCTTCGCAGATGAATGCCCGTCCGCCAAAATGCCCACGACCTTTCCGCAGCGCCTTGAAGATACGCCCGCCTTCACATCCTATCCCGGCGAGAACGGCAAGGTGCGCTATGGTGAAGGACTGTATGTGGGTTATCGCTGGTATGACAAGCGCTTGATCAATCCCGCCGTGCCCTTTGGCCATGGCCTTTCCTATGCTGATTTTGCCTATCGCGATCTTGACGTGAAGCGCCGTGGGGAAAACGTCATCGTGTCATGCACCATCACCAACAAGAGCGCGCGCGACGCGCAGGAGATTGTGCAGGTTTATGTCGGCGATGAAGAAGCGCGGCTTGATCGCCCCCTAAAAGAACTCAAGGGCTTTGCCAAAGTTATGGTGCCCGCAGGTGGCACGGTGCGCGCCGAAATTATATTGGGCGCGGACGCTTTTTCCTATTGGGATGATCGCGCCCATGAATGGGTGCTGGAGCCGGGTACCTTTACGCTGCTTGTCGGTGCCTCATCACGCGACATTCGCTTATCGGGTGCGGTAACGCTTTAAAGACCTGCTCTCTTTTTTGAAAAACGACGTTCTTTGGGAAAGGCACGCGCCGCCTTCAAATGATCCCGGATCATAGCGGGCAGGTTTTTGACAATATCCCAGATCGCGCCTTTGCCCGCGCGCTTAAGCGTTGGCAGCATGACTTCACGCGCTAACTTCACATTCACGAAGATGTCTGTCTTTTCATGATGTTCCAGAAAGTTGGTCATGTCATCGGTGCGCTCTGCCAACAGCTTGGCCAACAGGGCGTAATTAACCCAATCTGATCGCCATGCCACCACGCCATCTGGCCGGATGAGATGAACGGAATTTGGCATCGCGCCTAAATGACGATGCAACGTGCCCGCCACATCATCCACCAAGAATGTACGATTTTCCTTCGGGTTCGCGGCCGCTTGGCTGCCGCGCGTTCGTTTGTCTTCAATGGAACAGATCGCCCCAAGTTTCGCGCCGGGATGCGCCTCACGCACATACAATACACAAAAGGCCACGTCCGGGTGCCTCGCGGCCAGCGCATTCATCCGCTCAATATCTGCATTATAGGCCGGGCAGGTCAGGCAGCCTGTTTCGACCACCACCCATTGGCCTTTGTGATCGCTTAACCGCCATGGCGCACCATCCACTACATGCTCTGCCTGCCAGTCGCCTGCATGTTGCCCTGCCTCCGGCCCCCGAAAATTGAGGAGATCCGTCGTGTTGGGATGATAGTGGGCATAGTTCTCATAAGGAAACTCTGACATCAGCGCGGCCCTCCCGCCATGGTTTCGTGAGTCTATATTCATAGTTGAATATTTCGTCAAGTATGAATATATTGGCGACATGAGCACACAGACCCAAACGAAGCCGACAAGAGGCGCCAAGCGCGCCGCACAAACACGCGCCAAGCTGGTGCGCGCTGCGATGGAAGTGATGGCAGAAAAAGGCGTAGACGGGGCTACCATTAATGACATCACAGATGCCGCAGATGTGGCCGTTGGCAGCTTCTACAACCACTTCGGCACGCGCGACGCCATCATCAAGGCAGCCGCCCAAACCATGATAGAGGATATGGGGCAGGCACTGGATGGTCTATGGGACCATGTGGATGACCCGGTGGAAGTGATCGCAACCGCCATGCGCATTGCCTTCAAGCGCGCAATGGACGATCCGGCTTGGGGCTGGTTCCTGCTGCGCACATCTGAACGCGGCGGCCTGATCACCCGCGGACTTGGCGCGCGCCTTACCCGCGACCTGAAAGCCGCCAAATTGGCCGGACGTGTGCAACCACATAATGTGGATCACATCGCGCTCGCCCTTGTCGGCACCTTTATGGCTTTCCTTTCTGCGGGATTGCAAAAAGACCTTTCACACCAAGGCGGCGAGGATATGGCGCAGACCATCCTTATCCTTCTTGGCATTCCAACACTTGAAGCCGGTGAAATCGCCATCCGCCCTATCCCCACATTGGAGACCTTGAAAAATGCCTGAAATTGAAACCAAAAACGAAATGGCCAAGGAACTGAAGGGCCTTAATCTTTTTCACTTCGGCATGTCCAACTGTTCTCAGCGGGCGCGGCTGGCGCTTGAGGAAAAAGGGCTGAAATGGACCAGTCATCATCTGGATATGATGAATGATGAGCACGCCACGCCGGAATATCATTCCATCAACCCCAATGGGGTTGTGCCAACCTTGGTACATGATGGACGCACCATCATCGAATCGCTGGATATCATCGCCTATGCCGACGATATCGGGGATGGCCCCTCTCTTACACCGGATGATCCGGCACTGGCGACCCAGATGCAGGATCTGTTCGATTTGGCCGACAAGGCCCAACCTGCTGTCAAGCTGCTATCTCATGAATTTCTGTTCAAGCCTGCACGCAAGATGAACCAAAAACAGCTAGATGAAATGCGGCGCGGCCACAGCAACAAGGCATTGATTGACTTCCTAGAAGAATTTTCAGCCGGATTCAGCCGTGAACGGATTGCAAAGGATGTGCAATTCTTTTGCGATGCATGCGACACGCTGGAAGCCAGCCTCACCAAATCCGGCGGGCCGTGGTTGTTGGGCGAGCAATTCTCATTGGCGGATTTGGCGTGGATCGTGAACCTGCACCGCGTAAAGCTGATGCGCTGGGATTTCAGGAAATGGCCTCGTCTTATGACATGGATCAAAGCCATGGAGGCGCGCCCCGCCTATGATGCGGCATTAAGGGCGTGGGAGCCGCGTGGCGTCTTAGCAGCCTTCGGGATATATACAAGAGTGAAGGGCCTGTTTGGCGGCGGCGTCAACTCATACCGCACCTAAACGGCCCCATCGAAACTGGTAAGCGGTCAATGTTGCAGGCACTTAGAACAAATGACGGAAAGCGCCTCGCCCTGCTATGGCTGACACTGGCCCTATTCGCACAGTGGTTTGCCACGCCCGCCCACGCCCTGTCACAACAAGACCTTGATCGCGCAGCTATTGGTGCAGATCCCATTGCCGCTGCCATTTTGTCTCTTTGCCTGCCATCTCAACCGGACGAAGAAGGCAATGAGCGCCCCACCGCGCAAGGCGGCAATGCATGCCAAGCCTGCCATGCAAGCGGCACTTGCCTGTCTGCTGCTTGTGCCATGGTTTGCACAACATCTTCCGCCTCGCTTTTATTGCACAATAGCCAACAAAATGAGCGCGCCATTGCCCTTTACCTCCAACACAAGGCGGCGCGCGCACCACCCGTTATTCTTTAACCCCACGTTTAAGTATATTTCCCGGAGTTAAAGATGAAACCTTCTTTCAAGGCCACCCTTGCGGGTGCCGCCCTTTCTGTTTTTGTAATCACCCCTGTTCTGGCTGATATGCCCGTGGCAGAACCGTTGAAACATGCGCCTATCGGTGTGATGGGCGACCACCGCCACCACGCTGGCGAATGGATGACCTCCTATCGCTTTATGCGTATGGAAATGCGGGGGCTGCGCGACGGCACCAATGATGTCAGCCCAACTGACATATTCGTGCCCGGCAAGCCGCCAACCTTTCCCGTTGCGCCCACCCGCATGACCATGGACATGCATATGCTGGGTGCCATGTATGGCTGGAGCCACCACATCACCCTTATGGCGATGGTGCCATGGCTGGAAAACGAGATGGACCACCACGTCACCCCCATGCCCGCCAACAACTTCACCACCAAAACCGAAGGCTTGGGCGATGTGAAACTCTCAGCTTTGATGGGTGTAGAAACAGATTTACCGGGTACAACACACATTACACTTGGTGTCTCGCTGCCCACTGGCTCCATTGATGAAAAAGGCCAAACCCCGGCGGGTTACGTCGTTCTGCCTTACCCCATGCAATTGGGCAGCGGCACCTATGACGCGCTGATTGGAGGCACCTGGCAAAACGGCCAAGGCGATTGGGCATGGGGCGCGCAATATAGCGGCGTGATCCGCCTTGGCGAAAATGATCGCGGCTATACACTCGGGAACCGCCATGAGGTCACAACTTTCATCGGACACGCTTTGGGGGAAAACCTTTCCGCCTCAGCCCGCCTGACCGCCCAGCATATCGGCAAGATTGATGGCGCGGATGCTGCCCTCAACCCCACCTTGGTGCCCACCGCTGATCCGTCTAATCATGGCGGCCGTTATGCCGATGCCATTCTTGGCGTGAACTGGGTCGGACTTGAAGGCTTTTTGGAAGGGCACCGGATTGCCGCCGAATATAGCTGGCCTGTCCACCAAGACCTGAACGGCCCGCAAATGAAGCGGGACGGCACATGGACCCTTGGTTGGCAAAAAGCGTTTTAGTCCGCCGCCTCATTTTTTGGGGACCACACGCCATATTCCATAAGAGGGGGCGGCATGCTATGTCGCCCTCAACTTGTTATTGCACCTGATAGGATGAAATTATGATTGAAGCGGTATTGTGGGACTTTGGCGGCGTTATCACCTCCAGCCCTTTTGAAGCCTTTAACCGCATGGAGGCCGAAAAGAGCCTGCCACACAATTTGGTACGCAAGATCAATTCCACCAACCCGGATACGAACGCTTGGGCCAAATTTGAACGTTCTGAAATTTCTGTGGCCGAGTTCGACACACTGTTTGCCGAAGAAGCAACGGCCCAAGGCCACGATCTACGCGGCAACGATGTGTTGGCCTGTCTGGCGGGTGATTTGCGCCCGGAGATGGTGAAGGCGCTGAACACCATCGCAGCCAAATACAAAACCGCCTGCATTACCAACAATGTGAATACAGGTGCCGGCCCCGGCATGGCGCGCAGCGAAGAAAAGGCCAACGCCATCGCCCACGTTATGGAAACTTTCGATCACATCATCGAAAGCAGCAAGGCTGGCATTCGCAAACCCGATCCGCGCATCTATCAAATGGCGTGTGAAGCCATTGGCGTTGCCCCGGCTAATTGCATCTATCTGGATGATTTGGGTATCAACTGCAAACCCGCGGCCGCGCTGGGCATGAAGGCCATCAAGGTTACGTCAGCGGATCAAGCGCTGGATGATTTGGGGGCCACCCTCGATATGGATTTACGTGCATGAGCACCCTGCTGGAGCGCGCCGACCAAGCCGCCAAGGCCGCCGGCTTATTGGTCGCCGCCATGAAAGAGGCAGTCGCCGCACAGGTTGCGCCCCCAAGCAACAACGGCAAGGTGGATAGAAAGCTTCTCGATCAACATCAACTCATTGCCCATGGCCTAAGCTGGGCCACCACCTATCACATGGGGTTGGTTGAGCTTTTGGCTTGGGGCCGCACGCTGGAAACCGAAGGCGCCTTTGGTCCTTTGGAACAGGCAATAATCCGCGCGGGCTTTGGCGAATATTTGGCAGAGCTTGCCAGCGGCATTCCCATCAGCCAAGGCGAGATTGTCCGCCCCGGCATGATGGGCGTACCCACAGGCGACATTCGGGCCTTCCGCAAGGATGAAGCCGTCGCCGCCCTGATAGAAGACGGCACGAACCCCGCTATCCGTCAGGAAATCGCTAACTTGATCGAAGTTGCCAATGGCGAAAGCTTTGGCCATGTGCCGCTGGATGAAACCTTGGGCATGGTGCGTGACCAATTCCGCCGCTTTGCCGATGAGAAGGTCATCCCCCACGCCCATGGTTGGCATATGCGCGATGAACTGATCCCGATGAACGTGTTGGAAGAAATGGGGGCGCTGGGCGTCTTCGGCCTCACCTTGCCTGAAAGCCATGGCGGCGCAGGCTTGGGCAAAGCAGCTATGTGCATTGTCTCTGAAGAATTGTCCCGCGGCTATATCGGCGTAGGCTCGCTCGGCACCCGCACGGAAATTGCCGGCGAGTTGATTTTGGCTGGCGGCAGCGAAGCACAGAAGGAAAAGTATCTGGCGCGCATTGCCGCCGCGGAGATCATTCCCACCGCTGTCTTTACAGAGCCTGACATCGGCTCCGATCTTGCGAACCTCACCACCCGCGCGGAAAAGATTGAAGGCGGTTATAAAATTACCGGCGCCAAAAACTGGATCACCCATGCCGCCCGCGCAGATATGATGACGCTTCTCGCCCGCACGGGGGAACCGGGCAGCGGGCATAATGGTCTTTCCATGTTCTTGGTTGAAAAACCGCGCGGCACTGAAAGCGATCCCTTTCCGCTGGAAGGCATGAGCGGAAGTGAAATTCCCGTCATCGGCTATCGCGGCATGAAGGAATATGCGCTGTCTTTCGATGGCGTGTTCGTGCCCGACGATGCCCTACTGGGCGGGGTGGAAGGCCAAGGCTTCAGGCAATTAATGAAGACCTTTGAAAGCGCGCGCATTCAAACCGCCGCACGGGCCACCGGCGTTGCCCAATCAGCGCTGGAAATTGCGCTGGAATACGCCATGGAACGCAAACAATTTGGTCAGCCGCTTTATGCGTTCCCCCGCGTGTCGGGCAAAATTGCGTGGATGGTGGTGGAAACCATGATCGTGCGCTGCCTCACCTTGTTTGCCGCGCGGGAAAAAGATTCAGGCCGTCGCTGCGATTTGGAAGCCGGCATGGCCAAGCTGCTAGCCGCGCGCGTGGCCTGGGCCAACGCAGATAACGCCGTGCAAATTCATGGCGGCAATGGCTTTGCGGTGGAATACCCCGTTAGCCGCGTACTATGCGATGCGCGCATCCTCTCCATCTTCGAAGGGGCCGCAGAAATTCAGGCACAGGTGATTGCCAGAAGGTTGTTGGAGAGTTGATATCGCTCACAATTAACCCTTCCGGAATACCGGAATGGCGCACGCTTCATCAATCTCTTCAAAATCCAGCGTGACGGGCATATCGAAATCGACTTCGTCCGCTTCCGCATCCGTGATCGTGCCCACGATGCGCACGCCTTCTGCCAAATCCACCAGCACAATGTTGAAACCCGGCGGGTAAGCAGGATGCAAAGAACGCTCACCAATCATAAAGGAATGCACGGTGCCTTTGCCGCTGGCTTCCACATGTGTCTTCTCAAACGAATGGCATTTGGCGCAAAGCGGGCGCGGCGGGTGTTGCAGCGTGCCGCATTCAGCGCATTTTTGGATAAGCAGCTTGTGGTCCTTGCAGCCCTCCCAAAACACTTTGTTGTCATGGGTGATAACGGGTTTCATTTTCGGGAAATCCCCAAATCCTTCAGACATGGCTACGCTCCCTTCTTCAACAATAGGGCAGAGTTGCCGCCACCGGTCACCAGCGCGACTTCGGCATTATCCACCTGCAAATTGGCCTGACCGCGCAATTGGCGCACGCCTTCAATGATGTGCGTTTGGCCGTGAATATAGGCGTCCGACAAATGGCCCCCATGGGTATTCACCGGAATGTCACCGCCATGGGCAATGCGATCATCAGCGATGAAGTCAAAGCCCTCCCCTTCCTTGCAGAAGCCAAAGCTTTCCAAGCTGAAGGGTATTTGTACGGCAAACGCATCATACAACAGCGCCACATCAATATCTTTGTGAGACAAGCCTGATTGGCTATAGAGTTTTTTCGCCATCAGCTTTTGCTCCACCTGTTCTTCAATATTTTCGCGATAATAGCTGGTGGCAAATTCGTTTTCCGGACCGGTCGCGATTGCGGCAGCGGTAATGAGCGCGGGCGTATGGGGCATGTCCGTCGCCTCATCCGCGCGGGAAACAACAATCGCGGCGGCCCCGTCACTTTCCATGCAGCAATCAAGCAGACGGAAGGTGGGCCGCACGATCCAGCGGCAATTCAAATAATCGTCCCAGCTCAGCGGCGTATCGAAATAAGCACCGGGATTGCTGAGCGCATGTTTGCGCTGCGTAATCGCCACCCAGCCCAGCTTTTCCCGATCCACATTGAATTTATGGAAATAACGGTTCACTTGGAAAGAACAAAACATCGCTGGCACAAACATGCCGTAAGGCAAAATGGACCCCAACGTGGCATCATAGGTGCCTTGGCCCGCTCCGCCGACAATGTCAGATCCAAAGCGCGTGCCGCTGCGTTCATTCAATGCACGAAACACCAGCACATGCTTTGCCATACCGGTCGCCACAGCCATGGCCGCCGTTTGCACTACGGCGCAACTGCCATTGCCGCCATAACCTTGCTGGGCATAGAAATTAAGATCAGGGATGCCAAGCGCACGTGCCAAGGCAATCTCCTCCGTCGAATCCATGTCGTATTTCACGATCCCATCGATATCCTCGGGCTTCAGCCCCGCATCGCGAATAGCCGCCAGTGATGCCTCACAGGCCAATTGGAATTCACTACGCCCGGAATTCTTGGAAAATTCGGTATGCCCCACGCCGGTAATTGCAGCTTTATCGGTGAAACCGTCCATTGGCCCCTCATTGAATCACTAAAATTGAATACTCATTCAATTTCTATTGCATTTTGCCGCAAATGTCACTAAGATTACGCCATATACTAACGGAAGTGGCCATTTAGCCCCGTAACGCTCAACTAGGGAGAGTTTCATGCAACCCACAAACTCTGATTATCGTTTTTCCTTCAGCCCCTACCCTACCGGGTGGTTTTGCGTAAGCTGGTCTGACGATCTAAAAATTGGCGAAAGCCAATGTATCAAATATTTCGGCCAAGATCTCGTGCTGTTCCGCACCGATAGCGGGAAAGCCTGCGTGGCCGATGCTTACTGCCCACATTTGGGTGCTCATTTGGGCGATGGTGGCGTGGTCGAGGGTGAAACCATTCGCTGCCCGTTCCATCATTGGAAGTATGACAGCGAGGGCCAATGCATTGATGTGCCTTTCGCAAAGGTGGCCCCCCCCACGGCCAAATTAAACATGTGGGAAACGCGCGAACAAAATGGCGCGATCCTTGTGTGGTTTGATGCCAATGACCGCGCGCCCCTTTGGGAAACGCCAGTATTTGACGAAAGCCGTGGCTTGAAGGAAAGCTTCTTCAACATGGATTTCGATACGCTGCACACACATCCGCAAGAAGTGCTGGAAAACGGCCCCGATTGGGCGCATTTCCACGCCGTGCATGGTACCTGGAAAATGGTGCCCGAAGAAGGCGGCATGAAATTCAACGGCCACACTTGGCGGTCAAAAATTAAGGCCATTCGCCCGGAAAATGATGACCGCGAGCAAGAAGACTTTGGCGGTGTGATCCATCATAGCTGGGCCGTTGGGCCGGGCACATGGGGCACCAGTTCCGTCGGTGAGCGCAGCTTTGGTTTCCAAACGCGCCATCTGTTCTTCGCCACACCGATTGATGAGCTCAACACCCAGTTGCGTATGCGCCATTTCCTGGAGCCGGATGAAGACAACTCCATGTCCAAGGAAGAAATGATCGCCGTTTCTGATTATGTGAAGGACGAATCGAAACGCCAACTCATGCAAGATGCACTGATCTGGCGTCGCAAAGGCTATGTGGAAAATCCGGTGCTTTCCGCAACCGATGGACCGATCTTGAAGTATCGCGAGTGGTACAAACAGTTCTACCCTGAAAACAATATTGAGATTGAAGTGGCAGAGCTTGAGGCAGCTGAGTAGCCAAGAGCTTCATCTCACCAGCGAGAAGGCCGCCCCGAAAGGAGCGGCCTTTTTTGTCGGTCTATTTTTTCACCCGGGCAATTCTGTCGCCGGAGAACGTGCCAAGCCAAAGCTCATTTCCCACATCCAGCGCAACCGTAGCGGCCCCGAAGGGCGCCCCTTCCCCGGCATTGATCACCTCGCCCTCACGCAAATCTGACGAGATAGCATGAATTTCATAGGCGGCAGGGCAATGTCCGCCGGTCGCATTCAGACACGGCAACACGGCCAAGGCATCTGGGTGACCAGCTACCAGCAGCCGCCCATCTAGGCTCCACGTCACATTATCAGGGCCGGTTACGGGATAGCTGCCCAGTAACGCGCCATCTGTAAGGGACACCTTGCGGATTTCACCGGCCCCATAGGTGTTGATATAAAGCGCGCTGCCATCGGGCGCGATCTCTATGCCGTTAGGCATTGGCCCCGCGGTGCCGGGCACGGGTGAATATCCGCTTACCGCATCCCAGCGCAACACTTCACCCGTATCCATGCCCAAGGCGGCTTTCATGTTGCCCATCATCTGGCTACCGCCTTCTGACAATTCCATCATATTGGTTGTATAGAAGGCCTCACCGTCCGGGTGCCACACGACATCGTTCAGGTTCTTGCCAGCAGGGGCCACCGCGCAGCCGCGCCATGTGACGGTGGGATTTGCACCTTGGGAAACTTCAAAAAATTCAACCGCCTCACGCCCGCCATGGTTTACAACCAAAAGCGCCAACGCCCCATCAGCACGAAAGCCAAGATCAATGCCATGGGCAGCGAAAGCCGCGGCAAGCGGCGGGCCGGGGCAGGCATCATCTCCCCAACCTTCAGCTTTCGCTGGCACCCCACCGGCAATCGGGAACAACCGCGTAACAGCATTTGTTTTAACATTGGCAATGGTGATGGCACCGCCATGTTCGCCCAACATGCCGCCAAACTCCCCGAAAATGACATGCTGACCGTCCGGCAACAGCGCCATATCTTCAGGGTTTGTCAGACCGCAGATAAGGTTAACCCCATCGGTCTCCTCGCATGTCGCGATACGTGGATCACCGCAAGCCGAAAGTGCGACCACGGCTCCGAGGAAAAGTCCGGCCCGTACAATATGCTTCATGATTGCCCCCCAGAATGAACAGCTATCCCTGTTTACCAAAAGCCCCCGCTTCTGCGGCAGCGGCAAATTCACTATCCGACATACCTAACACATCCGCCATCACTTCTTGCGTATGTTCACCCAATGAGGGGGACCGCTTTGTGTATTGCGCTGGCGTATCCGACAAGCGCGCATCGTTGGCGGCGGCATGAACAGGGAATGCGCCGAACACATCATGCTCAAGATATTCAAACATGCGGCGATAGTTGAACTGCTTGTCATCCAACACATCTTCATTGTTAGCGACTTTGGCAATATCGAGTCCCAGATTCTGCCCCCGGAACTCAAGCTCATCTGGATTTTTGTCTGCGCTCCATTTAGCAATAATGGCCTCCAGCGCATCTTCATTTTGCTTGCGCGCCTCAAAAGTGACAAAGCGCGCGTCATTGGCCAAGGCTTCATCGCCCATCCAACTGCACAGCACTTTCCAATCTTCATCCGACCAAACGCAAAGCGCGATCCAACGATCGTCGCCCGCCGCCGGGAACACGCCGTGGGGTGCCGCCTGCGGGTCGCGATTGCCGGTTTTAGGCCAGCTTTCGCCATTGGCGGTGTAGTGCAAAATCTCTTCTGCGCAGAAAGTCACGCCGCCCGCAAATTGGGACAGGTCAATGCGCTGCCCCTCGCCTGTACGTTTACGATGCAGCAGCGCCGCATTCATCGCCATGATGCCGTATTTAAAGTTAATCACATCGGTCAGCGCGCCATAAATTTGCACCGGCCCGCGATCTTCCCAGCCAATAAAGTCGTTCAACCCGGTCATCGGTGTAAGGAAGGTACCAAAGCCCGGCATACCCGCCAGCGGACCGAAGCGCCCCATCATAGACGTGCCATAATATACAATGCCGGGATTGATCTTCTTCGCATCATCATAGCCCAGACCAAATTTTTCCATCACGCCGGGCACATAGGCTTCTGTCATTACATCAGCCCATTCGATTAACTGTTTGGCGATCTTCAAGCCTTCTTCGCTTTTAAGATCAAGCGCGATGCCCTTCTTGCCCGAATGCACCTGCAAAAACCCGAGGGACGCATTGGGGTTAAATTCGTTATTTTTGAATGGCCCGGCAAAACGCATCACATCGGGCCTGTCGGAACTTTCGATGCGGATAACGGTCGCGCCATGGGCAGCCAAATACCCCGACACAATGGGGCCAACACCGCTCCACGCGAAGTCAGCCACTTTCAAACCTTTGAAAACTTGATCTGTCATTTGGCTTACTCCTTAAACGATGCCATTGGATTTAAGCGCAGAGATCTCGTCTGCGCTCAATCCGGCCTCGGCCAATACTTCGTCTGTATGTTCAGAAAGCTTGGGCGCACGTGTGCCCGGCTGCATGGGGGTTTCCGTCATAATCATCGGCGCACCGGGATATTTGATCTCTTTGCCCACATCGTCATGGTTCACATCCCACCAGAAATCGCGCGCAACCAATTGCACATTTTCAATCAAGGTAGAGGCGTCATTTGCCGGGTAGAGCATGATGTGTTTTTCAAGCGCCTTGGCGAAAATTTCTTCCCGCGTTTTGGGCTTAAAGAAGCGCGCCACCGGTTCAATATATTTGTCGATGAAATCCTGCGTGGCGTAATCAGCGCCAATATCAAAAGTGTTCCAATCGAAGTCATCCAACGGCGCGGGATCAAAGCCTTCCTCGCGCATCCACCCAATCATGCCTTCCATCATGCGACCACCGCCCATGCCGCCGGGCAAAAAGACGAACACCACATGACCATCGGCGCATTCCCAAAACACATTGGTTTTATAGCCACCATTCGGTGTTTCAATGAACGGGCCTTGGCGCGATACAGGCAGGCGATTCACATGCCATGTCATCCAATTCGTAAGCGAACCACAAGCGGCCTGCACCTGCGTAGCGGAACAATCAACATATTGCCCCTTGCCGGTGTTTTCGCGGTGGAACAGCGCTGTCATGATAGAGCCTGCCGCCGCTTCTGAGGCGTGCTGCGAAATTTGCGGCACCGCCAAACGCAAGGGCGCGCGATCCACATCGCCCAACGTATCCAAAAAGCCGGAGGCCGCCATGATGGTGAGATCTGACCCGCGGTGACGGGACTTGGGGCCTTGCTGACCGAAGGGAGTGATACCCGCCATGATAAGGCCAGGGTTGTCAGAACGCAGAGTCTCAAAATCGATCCCGCGATCGCGCATCCAATTCACCGGCTTGGTGTCGATAATCACATCCACATCTTTCGCCAGCTTGCGGAACACCTCCTGTCCCTCAGCGCTGTCCAGATCGAGCGTGATGGCGCGTTTGTTGCGGTTGCGCGCCCAAAAGAACAGGCTTTTATCCGGGTCGGGTGTCTCCCCAAAAAACGGCGCGCGCCCGCGCGCAAAATCACCTTTGGGGGGTTCAATCTTCACCACATCAGCCCCGAAATCGGCCAAAAAGCGACCACACTCATAGCCACTTTCATCCGACACATCGAGTACTCGAATACCGTCCAACGCAGATTTACTCATGCGATTTTTCCTTCCGTCCAAAAGGGTGTGTCTCCCGGCGCGCCCGGCTGAATGGCGTAATCCGGCATCAGCCGCTCCCCGCCTTCTGCCGCCGCTATTGCGCCAATAACTTGTAAGTTTTCCGGCGTGGAACCCATCAGCATTCCCAAATGCTTGGCCCACAGGAAAAAGCGATGAATGGGATATTCCAGATCCTGACCTATCCCGCCATGAAGATGCAAAACCGTATGCGCAACTTGATGGCCGGCCTCTGCCACCCACCAATTGGCGGCATGGGCATCCAACGCCGCGTCTTGCCCCAAATCGCAGGCAACACACGATTTCCAGTAAATGCCACGCAGGGCCTCTATCACCATAAAGGCATCAGCGGCTTGTTGCGTAACCGCCTGAAATCCCGCCAATGGGCGGCCAAATTGCTGGCGCTCGCTGGTATAGGCGGCGGTGCGGCGCAAGGCCTCTTCCAAAACACCCAGTTGCAGAGCGGCAATGCCTGTCAGCGCCCAATCGCGCAATCGCGCGCGCGCTTTCATTGCCTCTACCCCAGTTGCCAGCACGCGATCCGGCAGCACAACAACGCCATCCAGATGAAGGCTGTCCGCCCCTTCCCCACTCATCGCCAGGCCCGGATCTATCCGCAACCCCGACCTGTCCAAAAGAACGATTATGGATTGCCCATCGGGCAAATCTGCGGAAAGCAAAATATAGTCCGCTTCCTGTGCGAACGGCACAGCATGAAGCGCGCCGGACAGCTCATAGCCCCCATCTTTCGCAACGGCATGTGCACGAGACACATGGCCAAATGCCATTAAGGGTGCCGCAAGCGTTGCTATCCTCGAACCATCCATCAAAGCAGGCATTAAGTTGGCCTGTTGATCCCCATCCGCGAATTGGTCCAACAGGGGCAATACCACAGCCATGGTTTGTAATAGTGGCATAGGCATCAAGGCAGCCCCTTGCGCCTCCAACACCTTGCCGGCCTCCGCCATACCAAGACCGCTGCCGCCTGCGGCTTCTGACACCATAAGGCCCAGCAAACCCGCATCCGCAACAGCTTGCCAGCCATCTTTATCAAAGGCGCGCAAGGGTTCTCGTTCAACCCCGTAAAGGCGAACACGGCGTTCATCCGACAAACAATCCCGCATCAAGCGCGACGCCATATCAGCGATTGCCTTTTGGTCTTCGCTTTCCTCAAAATCCACGAACAGAAGCCTATTTTTAAAATTGAATATGCATTCAAAAATAGCCTATAATGAAATCAAGAGCAACGCTATTTGTGAGTATTTATCCCCATGCAAATTGGTTTCACCCAAGAGCAGACCCAACTTCGGCGCGATTTGCGCACCTATTTTCGCGATTTGATGACGCCAGAGCGCGTCGCCGCCACCAAAGGCCTTGAAGGGGGCGATGTTCACCGCATGCTCGTGCGCCAAATGGGAAAAGACGGTATCCTGACCCTTGGCTGGCCAAAGGAATTCGGCGGCGATGGCCGCACCACAACCGATCAGCTTATTCTGTTTGAAGAAATTTGGGTGGCCCGTGCGCCTTTTCCCGTGGTCACAATTTCAACCATCGCGCCAGCCTTGATGCAACACGGCACACCAGAGCAGCAGCAGGAATATCTGCCCGGCATTGCGCGCGGCGAAAAGATATTTGCCATTGGCTATTCAGAGCCGGGGTCTGGCACCGACCTCGCCTCACTTAAAACCACCGCTGAAAAGGAAGGCGCCCACTACATAGTAAATGGCACCAAAGTTTTCACATCTGGTGCCAATGGGGCCGATCACATTTGGCTGGCCGCGCGCACTGATACAAAAGCCAAATCTCCCCATCAAGGCATATCGGTCATGATCAGCGATGTGGCAGACCCCGGCTTTTCTTTAGGCGCGATAGAAACGGTCGCCGGCATGCGCACCAATATGACCTATTACAGCGATGTAAAAGTTGGCGTTGATAAGATTGTTGGCGGCGAAAACAATGGCTGGCGTGTTATCCAAAGCCAGCTAAACCACGAACGCATTGCCCTTGCCGCCATGAGCATCAACGGCGTGCGCTGCTTTTTGGACACACTGGCCCTTGCCCGCGCCGAGAACGATCACGGCATTGTGCCCATGAACGACGCCATGATCCGCACCTTGGTGGCGCGCATTTATTGTCGGCTTGAAGCCATGACCCAGCTTAACCACCGCATGGCCTGGCAAATCGAACGCGGGCAGGTAGATCACGCCCTTGCCTCTGGCGTGAAGGTTTTCGCCACCATGGAACTTGTGCAGGCAATGCGTGAGATTATGGAGCTTGCGGGGCCACTGGCATCACTTCGCGGCGAAAGCACCGGCGCCTTGCTGAATGGCCAAATTGAAGAAGTCTACCGCCTTGCACAACTCAACAGCTTTGGCGGCGGCGCGGCAGAAGTCATGCGTGCCATGGTCGCTTCCACCGGGCTGGGTATGCCAAATACCATCGCCGGTTAGATTACGGGCAGACCCAGATTTTCAATCAGGGACACCATCGCTTTCTTCAGCGTTGTTTCCTGCGGTCCTGTTAATGTCACAAAGCGGTGACGCCCATCTTCCTGCGGTTTATGGACCGTCACGCCATTGCCTTCAACTGTCACCTCGCCGGGTTTTGAAAGGCCAAAGCTATCTTCAAAACACCCGCTTGCCACCAAGGCTGTCAGTGGGTCCCATGTTTGGCGATGATGCGGACGGTCGGCATAGGAAAAATAGGAAAGCCATAGCATTTCGTGCACGCCTTCCTCATACAGGCGGCGAATGGATGTTTCAGGATAACGCACCCGTCCCAACTCAAACCCAACGAATGTTACGGGGCCATCAAACTTTTCAAGCGTGAGTTTGAAACTGGGAATGTCCATCATCACGTTGAATTCGGGTTGCTTCTTTTCGTAGTTGCCAGCCATCATAAAGATGCGTGCCACCTTCTGGTTGAACAGGGCGACATTCGCCTCATCCTTCAGGAAATCACCAATATTGGACAAAAACCCAATCGTCAGCAGGTCAATCGACTTATCTTCTGCGGCCTCAAGCCGTTCCTTCAACAAGGTGCTCGCAGCAGGATATTCTTTAGACAGTTTGACCTTGGTTTTAGGATCGCGTTCCAGAAAAATGCCAGTTAGATGCAAATAGGTTTCAAACGGAATGGCAATCCCGCGATCCGCCTTTGCAACCGGCACAGGGGAACCGCATTTCAACCCAAACAGTTCCGTAAAGATCGGCGCTTTCTCGGCATCCTTCGAAACCAAGATGGAATCCAGAATGATCCGGCCCTTTTGATGCAAGCTGTGCAGCACCGCCAGAGCCAGCACATCATCCACATCATTGCCCATATCTGTATCAAGAATAATTCTACGCATGGTTCCCCCAAACCGTTTTAACAACCTAATTGCCACCATCCGATGGCTTAAGCGGGCGGGTTTCCCCAATTTTCATCACCCACAAATTTTCATCCGCATAACCTTGATCCAGACCCGCGGCTTTGAAACGTTCCGGCGGTTCAAATGGCGGTTCCGCCGTTAAGATGACGGTCCCCCAGTGCATGCCGACAATGCGGCGTGCGCCCATATCACGGCCCATCTGCACTGCCTCCTCCGGCGTTGCGTGGCTGGCATGCATAATTTCGCGCGGGGCGTAGGCGCCAATGCCCAACAAGGCAATATCGAAAGGCCCATGGCGCTCACCAATTTCCTTGAACACAGGGCCATAAGCGCTGTCACCGCCGAAAAACAAGTGATGGTTGGAAGACTTAAGCGCAAACCCCGCCCACAATGTCCGGTTTTGATCAAAGCCGGTGCGGCGCGACCAATGCACAACCGGTAATGCCGTTATCGTCAGATCATCTGACAATTGCGCACTTTCTTCCCAATCAAGCTCGGTAATCTTGGTATAGCCGCGTTTGGCAAAAAATTCTCCCAAGCGTAACGGGGCGACCACATGGATTTTGTCCTTATTGGGAAAGCGTTCAATCGTCTTTTCATCCAGATGATCATAGTGATTATGCGAAATCGCAATCACATCAATTTGCGGCATGTCCTTTTGCGGTAAACCGCTTTTCACAAACCGTCGTGGCCCGAAATTCCGCGGCCCGGCATAGCGGGTGAGATAGGGGTCTGTCACAATATTCAGCCCCCCCATCCGCACCAGAAACGCGGCGTGCCCCAGCCATGTCAGGCTTTCAGGCTCGGTCCCCGCCATCGCATTGAACGCCCGAACCGCCTGATCGCGTGGCACCACATGGCCTTCCGGCACATCAATGGTTGTAAAAGTCAGCTCTGCCATACGGCGCGCAAAGCCAGCTACAGTGCGTGGACGTGGGTTACGTTTAGGCGAGCCTTTCGGATTGCGAAAGGTGCCATCATCTTTGTGGTGGTATGGTTTTGTCATGCAAAGAGGTTTAGTAGGTCGCACCGCGGGCTGAAAGTAAATTTGCAATACCGCGATGTCGCGATTCTTCTGCATGGGCCAAAGCCGTACGCCCAGTATAATCTGTATGGTTCATATCAGCGCCGCCATCCAGCAAGGCACGGACAGACCTGATATGGCCTTTCAGCACCGCCTTAATCAAGGCAGTCTCACCCTGATTATCTTCGGCATCCAGGTCGGCCTCGCCCTCAATCAGCAATTCAAGCGTGTCATGCGCGCCACGATCTGCAGCAACAATGGTTGCGGTTTCGCGCTTTTCCTCATTGGTTTGGTTCACATTGGCCCCAAACTCCAACAGCACACTGATAAGGTAAGCCCGGTTTTTGGCCGCGGCCAATACGATCAAGGGATTGCCATCCTGATCACGCACATTTGGGCTTGTGCCGTTCAGCAATTGGCGACGCAATTCGGTTAGATTGTTTTCCTCAACCGCTTTAAAAACTGGATTGGGGCCAATCCCCTGCGCACTTGCAACGAGGGGCACAGCAAAGGCGGCCACAATAATGGCCAACGCAGCAAATTTTGAAATCAAACGGTGCATGGGCACGTTCCCTAAATTGAGACAATCATCCTGTGGTACCGGGCCTTCAAGGCCGAATCAAGGCGGAAAGCCCAAACACAATCACCCGGATGACGCCAAATGGCGCGGCTGACGTGTTCTGCTTGCCAATTTTTGTCTCACATGGTCCCTTGGCGCACACAATTTTCGCCATGGAGATCCCCATGCCCCTCACCCGCATTGCCCTGATCGTGTCTGCCGTTTTTCTGCTGTCGCTGTTTGCCTTCACCTTTATGCAAGGCGCAAGGGACACGCCGCCTGAGGTACACCGCGGTGAAGCCTTGATTGGCGGACCATTCACCTTGGTTGATGATGAAGGCACAACTGTCACGCCCGCAACCTATGGGGACAAACTTCTACTCGTCTATTTCGGGTTCACCTATTGCCCAGATATCTGCCCGACAGAGCTTACCGCCCTAAGCACAATGCTGGATGGATTGAGCGTGGCAGAGCGGGCGCAAATTCAACCTTTGTTCGTTACGGTAGATCCCGCACGAGACACGCCCGCGGCACTCAGCACCTATTTAGAAAATTTTCATCCAGATTTCGTCGGCCTCACCGGATCGCCGGCACAAGTATCAGCGGCGCTGGCAAGCTGGCGCATCTATTGGGCCAAGGTGGACGACCCCTCTTCTACCGCCGGGTTCACCTATGACCATTCAGCACTCACTTACCTTATGGACGCCGACAATCAATATCTCGCTCATTTCAGCTATGGAACGACGCCCGAAAAAATGCAAAACAAGATAAGGTCTTTCCTGTCCAAATGAATGACTATGTAGACCTTTCCGTTGGCCCACGTACCATCCCGCTTAGGGTAAAACGGCACAATCAAGCCAAGCGCGCCTCGCTTAGAATTGATGCGCGGGCCGGTGAACCTGTGCTGGTGCTACCGCCCCGCATGGCCTTGAAAACGGGCCTCACCTTCGTGCAAGAACACGCCGAATGGATCGCCGAACGGCTGGACGAATTGCCCAACGAACAGCTTTTTGAAGACGGTGCAGTTATTCCCTTCATCGGCGACCCACACCTCATCCAGCATGTGCCGCGCCAACGCACACCTGTCATCCATGCCGGGCAAGTATTGAAAATAGGCGGCGACAGCGCCCATTTGGCCCGCCGCCTGACAGACTTCCTAAAGGCGGAGGCAAAACAGAAAATCAGTGCAGATGCCGCCGAATTTGCCGGACGCGCGAACCGCAAACCTGCCCGCATTCAGGTGAAAGACACCCGCAGCCGGTGGGGATCTTGCACGCCTGAGCGCGTGCTTTCCTTCTCCTGGCGACTGATCCTTGCACCAGAATTCGCTCGTCGCTACGTGGTCGCCCATGAATGCGCCCATATGGTCGAGCTGAACCATTCCCAGCGCTTTTGGGACGAGGTTGAACGCATTTACGGCCCCTATAAAGATGCCCGCAAATGGTTGGACGACCATGGTGCAGCCCTGCACCGCGTTGGCATAAGCCGATGAAGGCACCCTCACAATTCACTTATTTGATGATGTTGTCGGGACTAATGGCGGTTGGCCCGTTAGCGACGGATATGTATCTCCCTTCCCTGCCGGCCATGGCGGCGGAATTCGGCACCACAGCAGAACAAATGACACTCACCTTCTCCATCTATCTGGTTGGTTTTGGGGGCGGGCAAATCATTTGGGGGCCTTTAGCCGACCGCTTTGGGCGCAGGCCGGTGATTTTTCTGGGCCTTGTTGTCTTTGCACTTGCCAGCGTGGGCTGTGCCGTCGCCACGAATGTAGAAACACTCATTGCGATGCGCTTTTTGCAGGCACTGGCCGCGGCCGCAGGCCCTATCGGTTCGCGCTCATCTGTGCGGGACAGGTTTGAACCGGCAGAAGCCGCGGGCATATTCGGTTTGCTTGCGGCCATCTTTGCGGTTGTGCCCATGGTTGCGCCCGCCCTTGGTGGCCTCATGCAGGAACATATAGGCTGGGCGGGCAATTTTTGGGTGATGGGGGGCTATGCGGTGCTGCTGTGCCTACTGTTCCTCGCACTTATGCCAGAAAGCCTCGATCCCGCCCTGCGCCAACCCATTCGCCCGCTGGCAATCTATCGCAGCTACGCAACCTTGCTGCGCGATAGTGAATTGCTGAGCTTACTAATTATGGTGTCGGGCATTTATGCCGGTTTATTTGCGTTTCTGTCTGGCTCGTCTTTCATTTTTCAGGAACTTTATGGCCTGCCGCCCAGCACGTTCGGGGTCCTGTTTGGTATTATGGTTTCCGGCTTTTTTGTCGGCTCACTGATCACGCGCCCCCTCACCCGACGGCTTGGCACTCAGACCATGCTGAAACTGGGTATGAGCATGGTGGGGCTGGCGGGGCTGGCTTATGGTGCAATCGCGATTGACGGGATTGGCTCCCCCACCGCGGTTATTGCCGCCCAAACCATTTTTGCCTTAGGCGTCGGAATCTCCAGCCCGCAAATTTCAGCCGCCGCCATGGCAAATTACCCCCATATGGCCGGCACCGCCGCCGCTTTGCAAGGGTTCACCCAACTGGTTTCAGGTGCCATCAGCGGCTATGTTGTGGGATTGCTATATGATGGAACCGCCCGCCCGATGACCACCATTATCACGCTTGGATGCGCTATCGGCGTTGGCATGTATCTGGCTGCCTTTGCCCGTAAGCGCGCTTAGCCAGGCTCACACTTTACCGCTGCAAAAAACACAAGCCGGGTCGCGCGGAAACCTGACAGTGCGGTGCCGGGCCCCCAGTGCATCATAAAGCAGCAATTTGCCTGCCAAGCTATCACCGATGCCCAGAATTTCTTTTAGCACCTCGGTTGCTTGCAACGTGCCCATGACCCCCGCGACCGCCCCTAAAATGCCGCCTTCGGCACAATTCTCGACAGCGCCTTCCGGCGGCGCAGGAAACAGGCAGCGATAACAAGGCGGAGTATGTTGACCGGGCAGACCACTTTTTTCCCTTTGTTGATAGGGCTTGAAAGTTGATATCTGCCCATCAAATTGACCCAGCGCGGCACTCACTAACGGTTTGTGGAGGTGCGCAGCAACATCTGCCACCAAAAAACGCGTATCGAAATTATCCGACCCGTCAGCCACAATGTCTGTTGCGTCAATCAAACTTTCCGCATTGCTGGAGGAAAGGCGCACGGCTTTGGCGTCCAGAACAAGTGCGGGGTTCAGCGCCTGCGCAAAGGACTTCGCCTCTGCTACCTTGCTTTCGCCCAGCCGGTCTGCCCGATATATCACCTGGCGCTGCAAGTTAGACAGGGCCACTGTGTCATCATCCACCAATGTGATCGTGCCCACGCCTGCGGCGACCAAATATTGCAGCAAGGGCGCGCCCAGACCGCCCGCTCCCACAATCAATACATGCGCTGCCTTCAATTTGGCTTGGCCTGCCCCGCCGACCTCTTTCAAGATGATGTGTCGGCTGTAACGCTCCAGCTCTTCATCTTGCAGGGGCCCACCCATGCTCTAAACGCCGTCGAACAGGGCGGTAGACAAATAGCGTTCGGCAAAACTGGGAATAATCACCACAATAACCTTGCCTGCCATGTCATCACGCTGCGCCACCTCAATTGCTGCTGCAATAGCGGCACCAGATGAAATACCACACGGAATACCATCCATCGCCGCGGTACGGCGGGCATAATCGAACGCAGTTTCATTGCCGATGGTAATCACCTCATCCAGCAGATCTTTCTCCATATTGCCCGGCACAAAGCCTGCCCCAATACCTTGAATTTTGTGCGGCCCCGGTGTGCCCCCCGATAAAATGGGACTATCTTCCGGCTCTACAGCGATCATCTTGACCGATGGTTTGCGCTCCTTCAGCACCGAGCCTACACCTGTAAACGTGCCCCCCGTGCCAACGCCGGAGATAACCGCATCGACCGTGCCGTCCGTATCATTCCAGATTTCTTCCGCCGTGGTGCGACGATGAATTTCGGGATTGGCAGGGTTATCGAATTGCTGCGGCATGGCCGCCCCATCAATTTCCGCCACAATTTGTTCAGCTCGCGACAGCGCGCCCTTCATGCCAAGTTCTGCCGGGGTAAGCTCAAGCTCGGCCCCCAACAACAACAGCATTTTACGCCGCTCAAGCGACATGCTTTCAGGCATACACAAAATCAGGCGATAACCCTTGGCCGCTGCGACAAAGGCCAGCGCGATCCCCGTATTGCCGGAGGTCGGCTCCACAATCGTGCCGCCGGGCTTCAAGCGGCCATCGGCCTCCATCGCTTCAATCATGGCCACGCCAATGCGATCTTTCACACTGGAAAGCGGATTAAAGAACTCAAGTTTTAACAACACTTGCGCTTTTGCACCTTCTGCAGCGGCCAAGTGGTTCAATCGCACCAAGGGTGTGTTACCAATCGTGTCGGTAATTTTGTCGTAAATTCGGCCACGGCCAATTTTGTCTGCACTCATTTTCTGGGCCTTCCCTAAATTGTAAAATCGGTACTGCGTTCAGACGCACTTAAAACACCTTGTTCGCGGGCGCGGCGACACAAATCCTCAACCGTGATGGCGTCGAGTCGTTCCATCATGCTGACTTCAAGTTCTTGCCATAGCGGGCGCACCACCGCACAGGAAAGATCAGAACCATCTGCCTCCGGCACCTCGTCGGCGGCATCAATGGCGCCAACAACGCGCACGATTTCGCCCACGGTGATACGGCGACGTTCCCGCGCCAGCCGATACCCCCCTTTTGGCCCACGCACCCCTTTAAGAATGCCCGCTTTAACTAATTGCTGCATGACCTGTTCAAGATAACGTTGCGGAATACCCTGCCGCGCCGTGATATCTTTCGACTGCACAGGATCAGGCCGGGCATTGTAAGCCACATCGACCACGGCCTCTACGGCGTAGAGCATTTTGCGAGATAACCGCATTTCCTGCCCCCCTCTATCGGCCTGTTGACCCAAAACCGCCCGCACCGCGCGCGGTCTGCGTGAGTTCTGTCACCACCTCAAAGCGGCCCTGCATAACCGGCGCGATAACCATCTGGGCGATGCGTTCACCACGCTCGATCACAAAAGGCTCTTCGCCCAAATTGATCAAGATAATCTTCACTTCACCGCGGTAATCTGCATCGATTGTACCCGGCGTATTCAAACAGGTTATGCCATACTTGATTGCCAAGCCAGAGCGCGGGCGAATTTGCGCCTCATATCCTGCGGGCAAGGCAATCTTCATGGCCGTGGGCAACAAGGCGCGCTTACCCGGTGCCAGCACAAACGGCTCATTCTCCGGCACCGCGGCGCGCAAATCCATACCTGCGGCCAAATCTGTTTCGTATGCCGGTAGTGGCAAGCCCTCCCCGTGGGGCTCCCACTCCACTTCAATTACAACGCTCATGCACTTTCCCCCAATTCATCTGCAACCCGCATGGCCAGCTTTTCAGCGACCCCCTGCTTGGACATTTGCGGCCAATCTTCTCGGTCCGTAGCAGTGATGAGGTGCACGGTATTTTCATCCCCCCCCATAATCCCTGTTTCGGGGGACACATCATTTGCCACGATCCAATCGCATTGTTTGCGCGCCCTTTTCTGAGACGCATATTCAACGACATCATTCGTCTCCGCCGCGAAACCCACAACCAATTGGGGCCGCTTATCTTGCGCCAGATGCGAAAGCGTTTTCAAAATATCCGGGTTCTCTGTGAAGCACAGAGAAGGTGGCTCACCATCTGATTGCTTTTTAATCTTTTGCCCAGCCGCGTTTTCTACCCGCCAATCCGCCACGGCTGCCGCGCATATCGCAACATCTATCGGCAACGTAGCTTCACAGGCGGCCAGCATTTCCCGCGCACTTTCAACTTTGATAACGCGCACGCCCGCGGGATCTGGCACCGAAACAGGACCGCTCACCAAGGTGACATCGGCCCCCAACTTTACCAGCGCCGCCGCAATCGCGTGCCCCTGCTTGCCGGACGAACGATTAGCAATATAACGCACGGGATCAATCGGTTCATGGGTTGGGCCAGATGTTACCAACACACGCTTACCCGCTAGGGGGCCATCCACAAAATGGTTTTGGACCGCGGCCAGAATTTCATCCGGCTCTGCCATGCGGCCGGGGCCAAATTCCCCACACGCCATATCGCCTTCATTAGGGCCGATAAAGCCGATACCGTCCCCTTTGAGGGTCGCAATATTGCGCTGTGTAGCGGGATGGTCCCACATCCGTACATTCATGGCTGGCGCAACCAGCACCGGTGTATCCGTCGCCAGCAGCGTTGTGGTTGCCAGATCATCGGCCAAGCCCTGCGCCATGCGCGCCATCAGATCAGCGGTCGCAGGTGCCACGACAATCAAATCCGCAGAACGCGAAAGGGCGATATGGCCCATTTCAGCCTCATCTTGCAGATCAAACAGGTCTTGGCGCACGGGCTGGCCTGCCAGCGCGGTCAAGCTCATCGGCGTGATGAAACGAGCGGCAGCCTTGGTCATTATCGGGCTCACAGTTGCGCCTTGGTCCCGCAACCGACGCACCAGTTCCAGACATTTATAAGCCGCGATACCGCCGCCCACGATCAGCAAAATTCGCCGACCGGCCAGCATCGTATTTGATGGGTCCTGCATGGCCCATCCCCCTTTTTCCATATTCCGATGGAGTTATAGCCTAAATACGGGAATAAAGTGTAGTTCTTTTCGGGGAAGATTTTCAGCGAATCACCCAAAGCCGCGCTATGGTTAAGGCGATATTTACTTTAATGGCAGTAAGGTGTTCCTTGTAAGGCAAGTTGAACAGGACAAGACCCATGAAACATTCATCCAAGAAGTTGGTCGCATTCACTTTTACGGCTCTTTTTGCGGTCGCATCGATCGCACCACTTACGCCCGCGACAGCCCAAGGGCTGACCACAGCAGGTCTCACCGATACGGTTGGCAGCGTTTTGAAAGGCAAGAAAAAAGGCCCCAAAGGCGTACATTGCGGCAGCCGCTTTGTCACAGAATACAACTATGATGCCGCCGGTAACGTGAAATGCTATGTTCATAATTCAGAACTAAGCTGCAAAAACGGCTTCGGCTTTGCGCAAGGCAGCGCCGATCGCAAGATGGATGGCGACGGAAATGCGCGCCAGGCTGGCTATCGCTGCGTCGATCACGGCGCCCTTGGCTTGCCTATGCTCGAGACAGAGGGCAAGAAAAAGCGCAGTTGCCGCCGCGGTTTTGATCGCACAAAACCCGACGCCGACGGTTCATACATGTGCGAAAGTCGGGCGCTCAACTGCCCCAAAGGCTATCAATATGTAAAGGGCGATGTTTATCCCTCAGGCTTTGCCTATTTTTGTCATAAAGGCTAATAACACTCACCTGTGACGCGTATTGTCGGTGAGGACCAAGGCAGAATGATAGAATTTTTGCAGCGCATGGCTCATGGTTTGCGCGCCATGAATATGAACTTTGGCCTCGTACTCAGCGCAATCCTTCTGCCCAACGCCGCCATGCATCTCGCCGCTTGGGTCGCCAGCACACCGCGCGGGCTTTACGTGCTGGACTACGTAATATTCGCCCTGATTATAGAGGCCGCGGCAGCAACACGCACACGGCTACTCTTGGTTCCCGTTGCCGCCATCGCTCTTTTCATTGCTACTGCTGGCGAACTTATGCAGCATTTGGGGAATGTGTTCCTTTTTGATCTACGGCAGGTCGTTAACTATCTGGATTTCGTAGATGAGTGGCCGCTAGGGCTAGTTGTAAGTGGGCTGGTTATTTTCGCGTTCTATCTTATGCTGATTGTTTGGCTTTCAGTTCGCACCTCCGGTCGCAGCACCCAGACAAAATCCATTGCCAGCATATCAGGCGTCGTTTTTTGCCTGATTCTGCCTATAGCGCTCCTGATCGGGGAACGCGCTTTGGACGCTTACGGTCGCCCCAACCTTGCTGAGATCAAAATTGGTCAAACCGCCTATATGGCTGTAAATATTCTTGACGATCCCGTGGCAGAGCCGTTTGGCGAAGCAACGATGCACAGCGCCCTGACAACAGGCACGCATTTGCCAAACCATATATTATCAATTCCGTTTGAATCTCTCGGCGCTTTAAACGAAGGCACAGACGACTATCTGGCGATCATTACTCGACGCTTCAATGCTTTGTTGGAACCTGACTACGTTATCACATTCGACACGCGCCGTTTCACCGGCTCAACGCTTACCGCCGAAATTCGCGAACTGTGTTCAATCAAAATGACAGGTGCCGCCGACAAAAAATTCGCGGCCTCACTGGCGACTAACTGCCTGCCCCGTTTTTTGAACGCCCGCGGTTACGTCACCCACGCAGCCCACGGATATTATGCGCAGTTCTATAACCGCCATGAAATCTACCCGGCTCTGGAGTTTGACAAATTCCACACTCGGCAAAAAACAGAAGCATCACCAACAATGGCCGCCTTGCTAAGTAGCCGCAACATGGCAGCCTATTGTGATGGCCTGCGATACTTCAAAGGCCCCTGCGATGCCCCCCTGACCGCCTATGTTTTGGAAGAGATGAAGAACGACGAAAAATCGTTCGGACATATAATGACCAAAGATCTACACTTTCCCTTTCCCCGCTTTTCCAACGAAACGGTTACATGCGAAACGGGAGTATTGGCGGAAATTGCGGACTACTGCGCCTATGTGAAATTCGCTGAGCTGATCTTTTTTGAAATAGGCACGGTCATTGCCGCTGCGGACCGCAAGCCGGATCTAATTTTCATCTATGGCGATCATCGTCCGCATACGGAAAACCCGGCCCTACGCAAAATATTTTCGCAAACGCATGTGCCCGTGATTACGCTTAAGCGTAAAACAACCGACTAGCCTTCACCCTCAAACGCCGCCCATCCTGCTTTCGCCAAGCTGTCTTTATCCAGCGGTGCATAGGTTTTGGCGTCGTCCAATTTGACAAAAAGTGGCTCCCCAACTGCCTTGGGATCATAGCCCTGCCGCTGAAAATCAACTTTGCGCATTTTCATGGTCGCGGTCATATCCATATCGGCGGTTATCCGCACGAATAAAGGCTGTGCATAATGTGGCAACGCCTTGGCTGCAAACTCGTAAAATGCTTTGGGATCGAATGAAGCTCCTTCGCTCAACCCAAGGGCCACCATGCCCGCACGCCCTTCTGTTTGCGGCACCTTCACGCCATAGCAATTAACGAAGGCGACACCGGGCGCGCCTGACAAGGCCTCTGCCACTTCCATGGTTGAAACATTTTCTGATTTCCAGCGGAATGTGTCGCCGATACGGTCGATGAAATAGAAATAGTCATCCGCATCACGCCGCATCAAATCGCCAGAGCGGAAATAGAGATCGCCCTTCTCAAACACGTCCGACAAGGTTTTAGCGTCCGTTGCTTCCTTGTCCGTATAGCCCTCGAAACGCCCGGCAGCACTATCCGGCAAGGCGAGAATGCGGGCGATCACTTCGCCCACCTCATCATCATCTGTCTCAATCAAAAAGCCGTTCTCATCGCGCACATGCTCGCCGGTTTCCATGTCGTATTTGACGACACGGATATTGCTCATTTCCTTGAATGGCACGCGGCCTACCGCCCCAATCTTTTCATCCACATTGGTCATGCCGGTATTGGCCTCGGTCGCGCCCCAACCTTCATAGATGTGATCTATCTGGAAGCGATCCTTAAAGCCTTGCCACAAATCCATGCCGATGGAGGAACCGATCATCGCGCGCATGGGATTGTCCCCATCATTCGGCTGTTCCGGCTGCGCCATCAAATAACGACACATCTCGCCAATATATTGCGTGATGGTGCAATTCATGTCGCGAATGTCGGACCAGAAATTGGAGACGGAAAATTTGCGCCTAAGCGCCATGGTACCGCCAACAGACAAACACATGGCTGTCAGCGACATCAAACCCGCGGAGTGATAAAGCGGCAACACACAGTAAAACACATCATCTTCACGGAACTGCAACAAGGCGCTCATGCCATCACCCGTGTTCAACCAGCGGACATGGGACAGCACCGCCGCCTTGGGGTATCCCGTCGTGCCAGAGGTAAACACATAAACAAAATGCTCCCCGGCCGTCAGCCCATCACGCCAAGCAATGTCATAGTCATTGGCGTCGGCAGCAAGGGCCGCCGCCGTCAAGTTCACGGCATAAGTGCCCGGATGCGCCGGGTTTTCATCGTCCGTAACCATCAACACCGGCACGCCAGGCCGCGGGCAAGCATCTTTCACCTGCTTCAAACATTCTGAACCAACAACAATCGCTTTTGGCGGCACCTTGTTGATGGCGTAGGCCAAGCGGTCACCTTTTTGCTGCACATTAATCAAAGAGCCAACGGCACCCAACTTCGCCAGCGCGACTACGCCGACATAAAATTCAGGCCGGTTTTCCATGGCAAAAGCCACCACATCACCGCGCCCCACCCCATGCGCATTAAGGGCCACGGCCATTTTGTTGGCCTGCTTGTTCAATTCAGCATAGGAAATTTCTTGCCCATTATAACGTATGGCAGCCTTGGTGGGGGTTTCATTGGCCCAACGCTCATACTGGCTTGCCACCGTGTGGGTTTGGCTGGGCTTATTTTTGCTAGCCCCCATGATTTGCAAATTCATGCGATCTTGCGTGACTTGACGATCTACAACCATGCTAACGCTCCTTACCCTACATTTCTTAGTTTAAATTTCTGCACCTTGCCGGAAGCATTGCGCGGCAGCTCATCTACAAAATGAACCGCGCGCGGCACTTTGTAATTCGCCATATTTTCTTTCGCCCAAGCGACAATATCCTGCGCGGAGATTTCGTCATCGGCAACCACAAAAGCGTGCGCTACCTCACCCATCCGTTCATCCGGCGCGCCGATCACCGCAACATCACTCACCTGATCATGGCCCAGCAGAATGTTCTCAATTTCAGCCGGATAACAATTAAAGCCACCAGTGATGAACATGTCTTTCGCGCGATCGGTTATCTTCAAGTAACCACGTTCGTCCTGCACACCAATATCGCCTGTCTTCAACCAACCATCTTCTGTAATGGCCTCTGCCGTTTCTTCCGGCATGTCCAAATAGCCTTGGCAGACATTGAAGCCGCGCACCCAAATTTCGCCTGCCTCGTTTGGCGGCACTTGATCGCCTTCGGCATCGACTACCTTCAGTTCAATTCCCTCAATCGGGCGACCTGATGTTGTCGCAATCGTTTCAAAATCATCATCCGCAAGGGAAAGCGAAACCACGCCGCTGGATTCTGTTAAGCCATAGGCGGTCAACACAACTTCAAAGCCCAGCCTATCTTTCATATCTCGCACAAGCTGAACAGGCACCGACGCGGCGCCCGTTACCGTAGCACGCAAGGACGAAAGATCATGCTGCCCCAAATCCTCACGTGCCAGCAGGCTTTGGAATATGGTCGGTGGGCCGGGCAAGACAGAAATCTGATCCGCCGCAATACGCCCCAAAATTTGATCCACGTCAAAAACAGCATGGGGCAAGGCGCAAGCGCCACGCAGAATGCAAGCCAGCCAGCCGGCCTTGTAACCAAATGAATGAAAGAACGGATTTACGATCAAATAACGATCATCACTGCTCAATGTGACGGCACTGCACCACCGATCAATCACCTCTACGTTTTGACCATGGGTGGTCATCGCCCCCTTAGGCTTACCCGTTGTGCCGGAAGTATAAAGAATATCTGACAAGCTATCAGGTGCAACCGCCGCAATACGCGCGTCAATAACGGCGGCCCCTACATCTGCGCCTACCGACACAAAATCGTCAAAGCTCTTACCGCCTGCGCCGTGCAACAACACCATCTGCTGCAACTTCGGTAGGGAATGGCCAGCCAACATGGCGGGATAGTCGAAACCCAAAAACCCGTTCACCGTGAACAGAATTTTCGCGCCACTGCGATCCAGAATATCGGCAGCCTCTGATCCTTTGAAGCGCGTGTTGATCGGCACCAACACGCCGCCTGCCATCTGCCCGCCCAAGGCAGCGATGATCCATTCACGACAATTAGGAGCCCAAATTGCAAAACGATCGCCATGCTCTAGCCCGGCAACAACAAAAGCGCTTGCCACTGCCCGCGCCCTTTCTGCCAGATCACGATAGCTCCAGATTTCGCCATTTTCTTCTACTGCCGGTGCCTCTGGCGTGGCGCGCACGACATCTGCCAAAGCCGACAAAATGGTTCTATTGAGCGTGGTCATTTAGGCCAAATCTCTCATTTGCGTGTGAAAGTTCTTTGATTTTTACGCATACAGTCAATATTGTGTCAATTATTATGCTGATTTCGTAATGAAAGCCAAGAGCAATCGGGAGAACTCATGAACGATTTTGCGGGCCAAACAATTATTGTTACCGGCGGCACCAAGGGTGTGGGCCGGGCCATCGCGCTGAATTTTGAGGCGGCCGGTGGCAATGTCATCATTTGTGGACGACATACGCCAGACACACCTATCGGCAGTAGCACTTTTGTGGCGGCTGATATCCGCACGGAAGAAGGCATCGCGGCCGTCATGGCTGCCGCAGAAAGCACCGGACGGCTGGATGTGCTGGTCAACAATGCCGGCGGTTCACCCCCGGCTGATGCGGCCACGGCCTCGCCCCGATTTACAGAATCCATCATTCGGCTCAATCTGTTGGCCCCACTCAACATGATGCAGGCAGGCTTTGCCATGCTCGCTAAACGAGGTGGCGCGATTGTAAATATCGCCTCTATCTCAGGCGTGCGGGCGTCCCCCGGCACCATGGCCTATGGCGCGGCGAAGGCTGGATTACTCAATTCTACCAAGAGCTTAGGGCAAGAATGGGCGGGCAAGAATGTTCGTGTAAATGCAATCATAGCGGGGCTAATTCAGACAGAGGCGGCGGATGATCATTATGGTGGTGCCGACGGCATTGCCCGCATTGCGGCCGAACTGCCCATGGGGCGCATGGCAACACCGAACGACATTGCCGATGCTGTGCTGTGGCTTGCTTCCGATAAGGCCGCCTATGTCAGCGGTGCCGCACTGGAAGTGCATGGCGGCGGCGAACCACCCCTATTCCTGAAACTGGCGGAAGAGGCTGCAAAAAATGACTGAATACGCCCACGATCCCGCTGTTGAAGACCCATTCGGACATCACGCCGGACCGTTTGAAATCAAAGAGGTGCCGCGCCCCGAGGGCGGTGTAACCCGTTGGTTTGGCTGCAAAATTAAGGATCATCACACAAATGGCGGGGGCCGCGCCCATGGTGGCCTGACCATGACAATTGCCGACGAAGCTATGGGGGCCGCCGCGTGGGAAGCCATTGGCGATGACCCTGCCTTCACCGTCTCACTAAAGGTGGATTTCGTCGGCGCCGTGAAGGTTGGCCAATGGCTGGAAGCCGCAGCAGACCTCGTTTCCGTCACCAAATCACTGGTGTTCGTGCAAGGCAGGCTCTACGCTGACGGGCATGTCATTGGCCATGCGTCGGGCGTTTGGAAGCGGGTGGATCCGACCTTGTTTGCGCATTTCGACCCGGCAAAGAAAAGGGATTAACATGCTGAAATTGCTGGAGTTTTCGGCACGCGGCCCGGTGATGGGCTTGTCATTTTTGCTAACCGCCCTATTGGTCGGCGCGATCTTCCCCAACATTCCAGTGGCCGGGCAAACCCTGCTCGACCTATTGCCCGCATACGATAGAGCCTTGATTCAAAACAGAATTTTGGAATATGGCGATGAGTGGCGGGTGATGCAGATATGGTCCAGCCTTTCCGTTGACGCTGTTTTCCCCCTCATCTATGGGCTGTTTTTCATCGGCATCGCCTATCGTTTACGCATCGGCGAATGGGGTAAGTGGTTGACTTTGCCCGCTTTTTTGCTGGTTGGGGTCGACTACGCCGAGAATATTCAAATCGCAACCCTGCTGCTGAATTGGCCCGATATATCCGACAGCCGCATCGCCATTGCCAGCGCAACCACCGGCATCAAGAACGCGCTCACCCAGATCAACCTATTGATTTCATTGATTTTAATCGTGAAAGAGGCTGGAATTTGGTCAGTGCGCAGTTGGCGGCGTACGGGCTGATCACGCCTTGCCTTGCATCACCAATTGGGTTTGAGTAACTACCGAACACAACTTGCCATCGGCCCTTTTTATCTCGGTGCGCCAAACCTGGGTCGTGCGGCCCTTATGGACGCAAGTCGTTGTTCCATAAGCCTTTTCGCCAACCGGGATGGCACCCAAAAAGTTGGTTTTGCTCTCCAATGTGGTCGTCGTTGCGCCTGGCGGCAGATTAATGACGGTGGCAAGCGCGCCAAGGTTATCGGCAAAGGCCATATGCGCGCCACCATGCAAAATGGCGGGAATGGTGCATAGGGCCTCTGTCACCTCCAGTTCCGCCGTAATTTCATCGGGCGAGGCCGTTAACACATTGATTCCCAACGTTTTTGGCAAGCCATTGTTAAAGCCGTTGAGCTGTTGGGCCAGTTCTTCTTCTTTTGTCATATTGAAACTCCAAAAACGCAAGTTGTTAGGGTTTGTGTGAGGTTTTTGTCTGGTTTCGCCGGAAAATATCAGGTTTCAGTGATGATGGTCGTGGTCGTGTCGATAGACGGCGAGATCTTGCGCGCCGCGTCTGCCGAACAACGCCTCATAGTGAGGATCGTTTGCCACCTCGGTCGCGGTGCCTTCACAACACACATGACCGTTCACACAAATCACGCGATCGGTACGCGCCATCACCAAATGCAAATCATGCGACACCACCAGAACCCCGGCCCCGGTCTTGTCGGCGATATCGGCGATCAGTTCATACATATCGAGCTGGCCTTGCGCATCGACCCCTTGGGCGGGTTCATCCAACACCAGCAAATCAGGTGCGCCCAACACGGCGCGCGCCAGCAACACGCGCTGGCGTTCCCCGCCGGACAAATCATGCATGGAACATTTGGCAAGCCCTGCCGCGCCAACCAAGCCCAACGCCTGTGGCACCGCCGCTTTTTTGGCGCGCCCGCTTAACGACATGAAGCGTTCCACCGTGAGCGGCATGGCGCTATCCAGTGCCATGGCCTGCGGGGCATAGCCGATAGACAGGCCCACCCCGCGCGCCACCTTGCCTGATGAGGGCTTCAAAAGCCCCAAAATCACTTTCACAATGGTGGACTTACCCGCCCCGTTGGGGCCAATCAGCGTCACGACCTCACCCTTGTGCAAGGCCAGCGACACACCGTGGATCAATACCTTGTCCTTCACGGACACGGTAATATCATCGAGTGCAAGCAGGGGAATTTGTGATGGCTCTGCCATAATTTTCTGAATAATCCGTTAATCGCATTTGCGCCTGTTGTGCCAGATTGGCCCGTCTCAGGCTAGTCGGTGGCCACATTAACCCGCTTTGACCCTTGTGTCGCTTCCCTTTGAGGTAGTTGTTAACGCCTCGTTAACCATATTGGACAACACTGCTTTCCACGAACAAAGCCCACCTGCCAACCAGATTGCACAAAGCAAGATTGAACAGGGCACGGGCAAATATGTGGAGCGGCAGACATGGAATCGAAAGCAAGGCTGCAAATCGTAATAGGCGGGGCGCTGATCGCCCTTGCCGTATTGATTGTAGCAGGCGGCGTATTATTTACCCGCCTAAGCCAACCTCAACAACCGGCAGAACGTGAACTGGCAGAAGGTGAGGTGCAAACCCACCGCGTTTGGGCAGCCGCCCGCGCCCTGCCCCGCGGCACCGTATTATCCGATAATGATGTACGTGTAATGATGCTGGCCGAACCCCCGGCCCCCGATGTGTTGACCCCCGCCGTGCGTGCCCATGGCCGCATTGCGTTGGAAGACATTGAAGCCGGACAAATTTTGATCACCACAATTGTGGGGGAGCATCCCCACCAAGCGGGCCTTTCGGCCTTGGTGCCAACAGGTCAACGCGCAGTGGCCATTAAAGTGTCCGACGAAATTGCCGTTGCCAATATGGTGCGCCCCGGCGACACGGTAGATGTGCAAATTGTGCTGGAAGAAGAAAAGCTGATGGGCAAATCATCCCGTCGTTCAGGTGGTGGCGATAAATCAGAAGCCCACACCTTGCTGCAAAACGTGACCGTGCTGGCCGTAGGTGATTTGGTTGAAGGCGAGGCAGAAGCCGAAGGTGGTGCCGCCGGTGCTGCCGCCGACCCCGCCCCTTACCGCACCGTTTCACTGGCGGTAACACCCAAGCAGGCATCAACCTTGGCCTTGGCACGCAACCTTGGCGCTTACTATCTATCGCTGCGCCATATGGAAGATGTGGCCGAGGCCGAAGACAAAACCATTACCCTGAAAGCCCTGCGTGGCAAGGATGTGAACAAGCGGCCCGCTCCTGTGCGTCGCACATCTGGCCCGCGCACAGTTCAAATCATCAATGGTACCAACACACAAGACCACAAGGTGGGAGGTGGCTCATGAACGCCCGGATGAAAATTGATTTACCCATTTATGTGATCCTGATTGGGCTGGTGCTGTTAATGCTGACCAATCTGGCCCAAGCCGCAGATCGCCCGCAAACCATTAAGGCAGGTGAAGGTGCAGCCCAAACAGTAAAGCTGCTGGTCGGACGCCAAACCTTTGTAGAGACCGATCGCAAGATCAAGCGCGCTGCCTTGGGTGATGAGAAAGTGGGCCAAGTGCTGGCTGTCAATTCCCGCGAGGTACGCTTGCTGGGCCTGAACCCCGGCCGCACCAACCTTTCCATTTGGGTGGTTGATCGCAGTCGCCCTACAGGCGAGCGCCGGATGAGCTGGCCCGTGCATGTACTGCCCGATTTGCGCGGCATGTCCAAAATCTATGCCCGCGAAAAATCTCTGGCCCGCGTGAAGGTAGAAGCCGATGGCGAACGCGTCGTTCTGTTTGGTGGTGCGCCCTCTGACGCCGCCAAACAAACCGCCTTGGATATCGCCAAGCATTATGTAGGTGAAAAGGTGATTGACCTCATCCGCGTTGATGGCAAGCGCATGGTTTCTGTGGAGATTAAGTTTGCGGCTGTGTCCTCTGGCACCTTGAAAGCGCTGGGCGTTGATTTCAAATCATTGGGCCGCGATTTTGTGGGTGCAACCACGGCCCCCAACGCCATCACCAATCTAAGTTTTGTGGGTGGCCCCGGCGGTGCCTCTGTTGGGTTGAATGCCGGTATCCCGATCGCGGAAGCCTTTAACATTTTGCTGGGCAGCCCCGGCAGCAACTTCTTGTCCGTGATTTCGGCGTTGGATGGCACAGACTTTGCCCGCATTTTGGCAGAGCCGACACTGCAAGTGCGCTCCGGCGAAGAAGCCAAGTTTCTGGCCGGTGGCGAAGTGCCGATCCCGGTACCGCAAGGCGGCAATTCAGGCGGGGTTTCCATCGAATATAAATCCTTTGGGGTGAAACTTGATATAGCCCCAACCGTGACCGAAGAAGGCTTGATTGCCCTGAAAGTATCACCTGAAGTCTCAGAGCTTGATTTCGCCAATGCGCTGACCCTGCAAGGCTTTAACGTGCCAGCGTTCCGCCGCCGCTCTACCACGACCACTGTGGAACTGGCAGATGGTCAATCCTTCGTGCTGGCGGGTTTGTTGATGGAAAACCAATCCAATGTTGAAGAAAAAATTCCCGGCTTGGGCAACATCCCGATTTTGGGCGCGTTCTTCAAACGCTCGCGTCAATTGAAGGAAAAGCAGGAACTGGTGATCGTCGCCACGCCGCGGCTGGTAACAGCCCACACCATGCCGGAACCGGGTGAACTGCCCGGCGCACGGATGGCAGATTTCGACCACTCAGTTGCTGACATGCTGCTCAATACCCATGGGCTTGATGATGAACTCGCCGAACACGGCATGATGCCTTAAAGGAGGTATTCCAAAATGGATACACGTCGCATAGTTGCCGTTACCTTTGATGAAGCCGCCGCCGAACGTATGGGCGATGCCGTAAGTGGCACCGCCGCGGTGGCCCGCGTTGAACCGCGCGCCGATCTGGTGCCGCAAATCGTTGATACAATGGATGCCGATATGGTGGTGGTGGATGCCGATGCGCATCAAGTCACCGGCGAAAGCCTGATCGATATTATCGAGATGATCCGCCAACGCGCGCCTGATCTGCCCGTTGTTGCCTTGGGCGATGAAACATCTGCCGAAAGTGTGCTGGCGGCTTTGCGTGCAGGCGCGGTAGAATTTCTGGAACGCGATGGCACAGTAGAAGAATTTCGCGCCGCGCTTTCAGCCCGCTTGCAAGGCCGCGCCGCGCGCAAGCGCCGGGGCCGTGCCCGTGTGACCCTTGTGGTGTCGGGCCGGGCGCAAGATGGCGAAGGGTCTTTCGCCATGAACCTGGCTGTGTTGCGCGCCCGCGCCGCCAAAGCAACCGGCGGCGATGCGCTGCTGGTTGATTTTGAAATTCCCACCGGGTCCATCGAACTGGCGCTTGGGGTCAAGGCCGGTTACACGCTGAAAGAAGCAGTGGCCGATTTGGGCCGGCTGGACGCCACCATGTTGGGCGATGCAGCAGCGCATCACGAACCCTCCGGGCTTGCCTTTCTACCCTTAGCCACCGAAGGCGAACGGGTGCGCGACCTGAAAGGTGCCGAGCTGTTATCAGCCCTTTCGGTGCTGGCCTCACTAACAGATGAACTGGTGATTAATGGCGGGGCGCTGGCGCGTTCCGGCGGCTTACGCCAGCTACTGGCGCTGGCAGATGAAACCTTTGTGGTGGTTCAGCAAGATATGGGCTCAATCTCTGCCGCAGCGGGATTGCTGCGCCAATCCGAAATTGAAAAGCCCGAGCGTGAACAAATGCGTCTCATCATCGCTGACCATGACGATGATGTGCTGCTGGATATAAGCCGGGTTGCCGATGCGCTGGATGTCAAAGTGGCGGCCACGCTGCCAGCTTGTCGGCGTGCCATGATAAATGCCAGCAATGACGGCGCGCCACTGGCAATTGCCGAACCCGCCCACCCTTACGTTAAAGCTGCCAGCCGCTTTGTTGGCGGCGGCAAGGTAGACACCACAGCCACAGATGGCGACGGCGTTTCTGTTGAACAGGTTAAACAAGTGTTCCGTGAAACTTTTGGCGCGCTCAAAGCCCGCCTGCCCGGCCAAAGCGCCTAGTTGTGAACACATAAAGGAGCAAATCTTATGTCTCTTATTACCGACATTAGTTTTGGCGGCGATACAAAACAGGACGGCCGCGTAGGCGAAAGCGATGTCTATCAGGATTTGAAGTTCCGCACCTTCGAACTGGTGCTGGAATATCTGGAAATGAAAAACCTCACCGCCGATGATATGAGCCGCGGTGCGCTGAAGGATGAAATCGGCCAAGCGCTTTCGGTTGCCTTGATGGGCGAAGGGGTGGCGCTGAACGCCGCCGAACGCACGCGCCTGATCGAAGAGGTTGAGCATGAGATTACGGGGTTAGGCCCGTTGGAACCGCTGCTGGCCGATCCGGCCATTGACGACGTGATCGTGAACGGCGCGCGCAAAATATTTGTTGAAAAGAAAGGCAAGATGGAACGCGCCGCGGTGCGCTTTCGCGATGATGCCCATTTGATGAATGTGATCCAGCGCATTGTGGGCCCGATCGGGCGGCGCATTGATGAATCATCGCCCTATGTGGACGCCCGCCTGCCCGACGGCAGCCGGGTAAATGTGGTGATCCCGCCAGTGGCGTTGGATGGTCCCATGGTCTCCATCCGTAAATTCCGCGCCCAGCCCATTACCGTGGATGAACTGATCCGCAGCGGCTCTATTCCGCCGGACATTATGGATTTTCTGGCGCGCGCCGTAGCATCGCGCCTGAACATCTTGATCTCGGGCGGCACAGGCTCGGGCAAGACGACCTTCCTCAACATTTTGTCCAGCTTTATCGGCGAGAAGGAACGGCTGGTAACAATTGAAGACGCCGCCGAACTGCGGCTGCGCCAGGAACATGTGGTGCGGCTGGAAACACGCCCGTCCAGCACCGATGGCCCGCCGGAAGTAGATGCCCGCGACCTTGTGAAAAACGCCCTGCGGATGCGGCCCGACCGCATCATTCTGGGCGAGGTGCGTGGCGCTGAGGCCGTGGACATGCTGCAAGCCATGTCGACCGGCCATGATGGCTCCATGGCGACACTGCATGCGAACTCACCGCGCGATGCCTTGGGCCGGATTGAAATGCTGCTGGACTTTGGCGGCCTTTCCGCCGACACGGCCACGCTGCGCCGCTATATCGCCTCGTCCGTTCAGGTGATTGTGCAAGTGGGCCGCTTATCCGGCGGCACACGGCGCGTTCTATCCGTCACAGAAGTGACAGGGGTGGAAGCCGAAAGCTATTCCATGAACGAGTTGTGGAAATTTGTCGAAGACCCGCCGCTGTCAGGCCAAGGTCGTTTCGAACAAATCTCGCGCCGCCCTTATTTCGAGAACCGCCTGACCGACCGCGTGCAACGCTTTGCAGCCGGTGGCAGCAACAACAGCTCTACCAAACCCAAGGGAGACGTATAAGCCATGGCCTTGATGGTTCTACTTTCCGGCGCTTTGTTATTTGCCCTGACCGGGGCAGCAGTCATTTTCCACGCGCAAGTAGGGGCGCAGCGCATGGCCGCGTTGGATAAACGCCTAACCCGCATCGCGCTGGACCGCGACCGCTATGCCCATGCACGCCAACACTTGCCGCTGGCAGAACGGTTGATGACCCTGTTGCCCCATTTTTTGATCACCCGTTTGGCGCGGGCAGATATTGATGCGCGCCCGCCCGCTGTTATTGGGGCGATTGGTGCCTTCATTTGCGCTATTGCGTCTGCATTTATCTTTGGCGGCATGATGGTAGGGGTGGCGCTTGGCGCGATCATGACCGGCCTGGCCCTGCTTGGCCTTGAAGCGGTGGCCGCACGCCGCCTTGATGAATTTGTTGATGCCCTGCCCGGCTTTTTCGACCGCGTGCGCCAACTGGTGGCCACCGGCAACACATTGCAACAAGCGCTTGAACGCGCCAATGACAACGCACCTCAAGCCATTAATCGTTTTGTCGATCCCGTTATCAACCGCCTGCATCATGGCGCGGCGATTACCGACAGTATCGACCTGATGGCCGAACGGTTGGATGTAGCCGAACTTTCCATGTTCGCCACCGCCGTTGAAACCAATATGCGCTATGGCGGCCGCTTATCAGACGTGTTGGAAAATCTGGTGAACCTGCTGCGTGATCGCACCCGCATTGGCCGTGAGCTGCGTTCTGCAACCTCGGAAACGCGGACCTCCACCATGATCCTGATCGCGCTGCCCTTGCTGGTAGGCGGACTGATTGTTGTGATCAATCCCGGCTATGTCAGCTTTTTCATCACCGACCCGATGGGCCGCACCTTAATGACCTTTGCGGCCTTGCTTGAAATCACCGGGTTGATCCTGGCGCGTCGCCTATCGAATGTGAATTATTAGGAGCCAACGGTCATGATTATTATCGTCGCCATCATCCTGTCGCTAATTACCCTTACCCTTGGCGGGCTATTGCTGTTCCGCGGGGTGGATATTGAAATGCGGCTGGCGGCTTTATCAGCCCGGTTGCTGGCGGTGGCGGCCCATGAACATGAACGCGCCCCAACCGCCATTGGCTTTACTGCGTGGATGGAACGCATCGGTTCCAAACTTGTTACCCCAAAGGAGGCCCGCGGCCCCTTGGGCGCCGAACTGCGCGCCGCCGGGTTTTTTGATCAAAAGGCGGTGCCGATCTTTGCTGCCGTGCGCTTGGGCTTGACCATTTTAACCGCTGTTGTGGTATTGGCCGTGGGCTTTGCCGACCGCACCTTGGTAGCACAAGATTACGCAACAGCTTTCGCTGCAGCGGTGGTTGTGTTTGTGCTGTCGCGGCAATGGTTGAAGGCCCGCGCCAAATCGCGCGCCATGGTGCTAACGCGAGAATTTGCCTTTGTACTGGACCTGTTCGTGCTGTCTTTTGAAAGCGGTCTTTCGCTTGATCAAGCGGTGCGCCATGTTACCGGGGCGGCGAACAGGCCAGCGCCGGAAAGTGCGCGCACATTGGAACGCCTGATCATGGAACTGGATTCCGGCGCGCCTTACGAAGAAGCGTTGAAGCGCTGGGGCGACCGGGTAAACTTGGAAGAAAGCAAAGACCTTGCGGGCCTTTTCCGCCAATCACTGACCCATGGGTCGGAACTGGCACCCGCCATTCGCCGTTACCGCGAAGAAATTGCCGACAAGCGCATTTCCAAAGCACGGGAAGAAGTGGGACGCAAAACCGCCCAACTGACCGTGGTGATGATCGTGTTCTTCATGCCAGCCTTGCTGATGGTAATCGCAGGGCCCGCCATGGTGGGTGTTGGCCGGGCATTTTTGAACTAGACCATGATTGGTTTAGATTGAAACAATCATAGTCTAGCTTTGTGTGCGCTCACGCCAGTTGCTCCGCAACGGCTCCGCGGGGGCGCGCAACTTTGCGCGGCCCGCACTTGCGGGCTGGCTGGCCCGGTTCTGATTCAATCAAAACCGTTCCCGCTCTAGAAAATTGACACAGCCGTCACCCCGGGCTCTGCCCCGGGGTCCAAGAAGCGTTGAACCGGGAACGGCTTGCAAACCACAAGCACTCGCCAATGAAGATATATTCCCATAATGTTCTATTTTTGCTTGACAAATAAGAACATATATGAAACAAGTGAACGCTCCGCCCCCGACCAATACGGAGCCCCCAATGCCCAAAAACTCCCGCCGCACCGGACACAGCCCACGCCTGTTCAAGATAACGCCCCGTTTTTCGTCCTACTCACCGGGCGCAGATATTGTTGAGCAGATGGCCCGGAACATGATGGCGTTTGATCCTTTTACTGCCATCCAATATGGCGCGCAGCTTGCCCAAGAAGAAGAGCCAAACGCCCCAATCCACGACACCGTTATCTGGACCGCGAAAGACGGCTTTTCGTTTGATACCGATGATGCAACGCCCGCCCCGGATCGCAACCTTGTCGATTTCGAGAAACTGGTTAGCGCGGGGCAGCAGGATAGCTCTACTCTATTTCATGACGGAGTGGATTTACAAGATGAACAGCCATCAACCGATGTTGCAGACAATTCAGCGGAAACGTCCCCCTTTCCACTTGCTGAAGGTGAAACCCGCACTTTTCTTGATCTAAGGGCCGGGTCCAAAATTTTGGCGCGACGCGCTGATCTTTCGCAAACATGGCCAAGTATCGAACAGGCAATTCATGCGGCGGCGCAAGAAATCAGACAAATCGCCAAAAGCCACTATTCAAATTATGAGGCAATTAGGGCCGCGAATCTCATGCTTCCTGAGGCGGGTGTGAGGATCGTTGAAACTTCAAAAGGCCGCTTCACCTACGCGGAAATTTTCATCGGAAGTGTGACCGGTGGGCATAACCCCAACGCAGGCATTGATGATTCTGGTGAAGTCGGCTTTGATCGCTTCAAAGACGACAATCTCAGATTTGCAGCTCGCCTGCACTTCCATTGGGTGAATGTAAGACCTAGCGAACATGATGACGCTTTGGCTAAACAGGTTGCGCGCCGCGTGATTCTCGCCAAGGCCAAAGCCTTTCCAGACGAAGACCCGGCGGATCTTTCCTACGAAGCCTGGGTCGCGTCTTTTACAGCTATATATCAATACTACAAGAAGACCGGAGCGGAACTGGAAAGAGAAGGAGTTGATCTGTATGCGCGCTAGACTTGCACCTTTCCTTGCTGCCTTCAGTATTATGGTAACCGTTTTTGCCATATTGCAGCCCGCTCAGGCGCATAATAGGCCGTGGCATCTTGCTGAAAGCGTTACATATGATTTCCAACGCCCCAGCGCAATGGATGAAGATATTCTGGAGACCATAGCGATTGAATTCAAGATCACCCGATTGCCGGGAAATCACTTCCCGAATATTGGAGAATGGACCGTGGATCGCATTCAGGCAATGAAAGTCAGGCGCAGTCATCGGCCTTACCGGATACCGAAAAAGTGTTTTGAGCATATCGCTTTGCCCATTCAGAATATTGCCCTGCAATCATCCGCAAAGGGGGTGTTGCTCATCTTACGCACATTACCGGAAGCAGAAGCAGACCAAGGCAAAAGCGTGCATTCTTCGATTTCCATTCAAGATGCCTCGCCCATGCCGAAGATAAGCTGCTCCCATTTCCTCCGTGCAACGCCGTACTGAGCGCAGTGCGATAGGGAAAAGGGTTACGAGGCTTGGGTGGCCTCTTATGATGGAGAGCGCAAATATTATGACCTGAACCAGGAGGGAATGATCCCATGACGTACCGTCGAAAACTACTTGGCATCATTTTTGGTCTCACCGGGATTGTGCTTTGCCTCACCGCTCCCTCACTGGCAAATCCCAAAATCAGCCATCCGCCAAGCGCGCTCACCTATTATTTTCATCCCCCGGGTGAAATCAACAAGTATACAACAGCGCCCTTGGCTTACCCTGTGACAGTTGAAATTGTAGCCGGAAAACCCGCTAGAAGTGCCTGGTAAAGAACCTTCACGGCCATCCGTATCCTCGTTCAGGGGCGCACATTTCATGTTTCAGAAGCCTGTGTCGGAGATCGGGCATTACCTATTTTTAATGCCAGAGCATTTACGTTGCCTGATGGTCGCGTTGGAGTGAGGATAGACACCGCATCGACCGGATCAACTATGGTCGGGCAAACTCTGGACCTTGAATTCAACTATCACGACGACCCGAAAAAGCCGCTGGATGGTTGCGGCTATCAATATGAGTTCAATCTGCCTGACTAAATCTCGTGATAGGTAATGTTCAAGATAACGCCTCGTTTCTCATCCTACTCGCCGGGCGCAGATATTGTTGAGCAGATGGCCAAACGCCCCAATCCACGACACCGTTATCTGGACCGCGAAAGACGGTTTTTCGTTTGATACCGATGATGCAACGCCCGCACCCGATCGCAACCTTATCGATTTCGAGAAACTGGTTAGCGCTGGCAGGGAAGAGCTTGAACCACAGCCCGAAGCTGACGTGGACATGCCCTTCGAACTTGTCGGCAGCGTTAAACAAAGTGTGGCGGCATCAGGCCATCATCGCACAGATTTTAACATCTATGCCTATCTCGCCACGCCTGACGGGCAGATCAGGCGCTTCGATCCAGAGGACGGGTGGGGCGGCGATGGCGTTGTGCTGTGGCCCAGTGGAACCTTGTGGTACTATGACGACATTCCACCCTATGATGCGGAAACGCTGCAACAGTTTGGCGATTAGCTATGAAATTTCTTCCACCCTTGCTGGCTTTTTTGATGGCGTTGTTGATCGTCAAACCCGGTATTGCTGCAAATAGCACCACGTGGCGCAGTGACAGCAATGCATACAATTTACCAGACTTATTGATCTATTCAGTGACCGGAGACGAAATCAAGAAAATCCGCTATGGCCACTACCGTGTCATTTTGGATGGCATTGAAAAAGGCAATTTCATCATGGACCTCTATATGAGCGACGAGGTTCATCCAACCGACCGGACGAATGAGGGCGAACCGCTATATCATCACATTCGCCAAATGGTGATCACATTGAAGGGCCAAGATATTGTGATCGTCCCACCACCGGAAATATTAAGGCAGTTTCGCTACATAGATGTAAGTTCGATAACTGTCAGCTCAATTGAGCGCGAAGCTATGACAAAAGACAATTATAAATTCAGTTTATCGTTCGAGTATGGCACTTATGCCCGCGCGAAAAAATGCATGCTGGAGAAAGGCCATACCGATGATCCACGTAGAATTCCAATCTATCAGGACAGTGTTAATTTCGATGTTGGGCCGAAGGGCGTGCTGCGCATAACTACACGGGCTGAATGCTAGCGATCGAGCACATATTTTCAGAACGCGTCGCTGGATTGTTCAAGATAACGCCCCGTTTTTCGTCCTACTCGCCGGGCGTAGATATGGTTGAGCAGATGGCCCGGAACATGATGGCGTTTGATCCTTTGGCGGCAGTCTTTTGCACCCACAGCCTATGCAAGGCTTCCCGGCCTAAAAACAAACACAGAACACTCTTAATTCAAAGCCAATTTGGCTCTCCTTTTTTCAATTGTTAAGGGTTCATTAACCATAATTCGCGAAACTCCTAAGCCAAGGAGAACGCGACCCATGAAGAAGCTCATTCAATCTACGACCGCCCTTGCTCTGGTTCTCACCATGGCAGCTTGCACCACCACAGGCTTAACCTCTACGACAGCCTCCAAACCCCAAGCCACAGAGGTGCGTGCCACCAACCCGGTGCCCACAACTGCGCCCAAGAAGTCCAAAGCGCTGTATATGACATTGATTGCCTCGCTGGCGGCGGACGGCAAGCACCGCGCTGCGCTGGCTTATCTGGATGATTTCGACACCCGTTGGCCGAATGATCCAAACGCCATCTCCATTCGGGCCGATCAGCATTTGGCCCTGCGTGAACTGCGCACAGCGGCACTGGAATACCAGAAATTGCGGCGCTTTGATGCAAATGCCAAAGCAGATGCAGGCTTGGGCCGTGTAGCCGGAGCCTTGGGCAAATGGGATCGCGCCGTAACCTATTTGAGCCGCGCTGTGCGCCAGCACCCGGCCAATGCCTCATATCTCAATAATTTGGGCTATGCCCACTTAAAGAAAAGCCAGCCCAATCGTGCCCGCAAATTGTTGGAACGCGCCTATGAGATAGAGCCGGAAAATCAACAGGTGCGAAACAATTTGATGGTGGCTATGGCATTGACGGGTGATCAAGCCACCGTGCTGAAGGTGTTGAACGAAATGGAACCGGCAGATCGCACCAAAATGGTCAAACTTATCCGCAGCTTTTCCCAAAATGGGTGAACTGGTTAACGGGCTTAACCTCTCGTTAAACCTGATCGCGGCATATTACACACATCAAAAACGGCAATAACCGCCTGGCCAAAACCAAGATATCGGCCCCAGTGCTAGGCATCAGAAGAAGCAAGGAAACGTAGAAGACATGTTCCCCCACCCCGACACTCAGGCAGATCGGCACGAAACGGTTAACCGTTTGCGCCAGTTCACCAGCCGCCTGAAAGCCCATCTGATGGGCGGGGTGGCGCGTTTTCTGCCCAAGCCCCTGCGCTTAGCCCTTGAAAACGATACGGGTGCCATCGCCATTATGATGGCAGGCGTGGTGTCATTTGCGGCGGCAACATCGGTGGTGGCAATCGATGTTTCCAATCTGTATGCAAAACAGCGCGCGCTGCAAAACGCAGCAGATGCCGCCGCCATGGCTGTGGCCCTTGATCTTGGCCGTGCCGAAGAGATTGCCTTGGCATCGCTGGATGCCAATGGTTATGCGCCGGCAATTCTGGCAGCACTGGTAGATGGCCGCTATACGCCAGATCCCGATCTCACACCCGCCCAGCGGTTTAATCCTGCAACCGCGGGCGAAAATGCGGTTCAAATCGAACTGCAGGAAACAGTTGATCTATACTTCCTGCGGGCCTTTACCGGGGCAGATACGCAAACGGTGCGCGTTGCCTCTATCGCGGCCAATGTCGATACGGGCGGTTTCGCTGTCGGCACCGGCGTGCTGACCACCGAAGAAGGGTTGGCCTCTGACGTATTGAACGCGCTTGGCGGCTCATCGGTTTCACTGGATGTGGTTAGCTGGCAGGGTTTGGCCAATGGCCGTGTGAATGTACCCTTGTTTATGGATAGCCTGGCGACCGAGCTTGGCATTGCGGTGGGCACCTATGAAGACATTCTGGCTGTCAATGCAACGGTTGGGCAGATCATTAGTGCCGCCATTGCGGTTTTTAATCATCCTGACTTGCTGCCCTTAAACGCCGAAAACGCCGCAGCACTGGCAGCACTTGAAACCCTTGACGCCGATGCGGCCTTTGCGGGCCAAAGCCTGCCATTGAATGAACTGCTGGGCTTTGATGTGATGGGCCGCGAAACCATTGGCACCGCACGGCCTGACACAGTATTGGACCCGGCCTTGGCCCCTCTTGATCTTGTAATGGAAGCGCTGAAAGTGTCTCGCAGTGGCGAAATCATCGGACTTGGCGCAGCCGTCAACCTGCCCGGTCTGGCTGATGTTGATCTGGAACTTGCTGTCGGCGAACCGCCGAATGGCCCCTCGGGCACCCCCTTGCCGCGCATTGCCGTTGGTCCCATCGGCACATCCATTCATACCGCCCCGGTACGCCTGCGCCTTGAGGTGGAATTGCTGAACCTTGTCAGCACGGCTGTTGGCAGCTTGGGCGTTACCGTTCCGTTATATGTTGAAGCCGCTGGCGGCGACGCCACTTTGGCATCCGTAAACTGCGGCACTGAACCCGGCACAGATGGCACCATGGGTATTAACGCCGAAGCCAATGCGGCAGGCGTCTATATCGGTGATGTGGGCGATGCGGCGATGCTTAATTTCTTTACGCCCGTCAATCCCGGCCCGGCCCGCATCGTCGATGCGCTATTGGTGACGATCGATGCCGAAGCAGAAGCAGAAGTGCTGGGCAGCGGCCTGCAAGGCTTGACCTTTACCGCCGCTCAAATCGAAGCGGGTGACATTCAACGCATTGGCGCTGAAGAAACGGTCGGCACCTTAATGACAAATCTAAGTAACGACATGACGCTTGATGTGAACCTGCTGGGCCTGCCTGTGCCCTTAGGCCCCATCGTAACCGCCGTCAGCGGCGCTATCAGCCCGGCATTAACCGCGCTTGATCCGCTGCTTTCGGGAACTTTTGAAACGCTTGGTGTCCGGCCAGGCTATATGGACGTGGCCGCTCTCGGCATGCGCTGTGGCGCGCCCGTTCTTGTTCAATGATGAAGGTCCGGACACTTCATCAACACAACAACACCATGGAGGTGGCAACCATGCTTACCAAACTTAACGACTTCACCCGTGCGCTTCACATTCGTTCCAAGATTGCTTTGGACAACGACGAAGGCATCTCTGCCATTGAATACGCGCTTCTGGCCGCCGGCATCGCTGTGCTGGTTTTGACAGCCGCAAGCGATTTGGGCACCGCCGTTGATGCGCGGTTCCAAGACGTGGCAACTGACTTGACGCCTGCGCCGTAAAAGCAGCGCAAGCTGATATGAGACGCGGCGGGCTTATGGGCATTATGAACGCCCGCCGCGCACTCAACTTCCCCCTCTCACATGGTGTGGGCATAAGGGGAAAACTGGCGGGAACCGGGAAGGGATGATCGAGAGGACTAACATGTTGAAGAACGTAACAACCAAGATTTCGAATTTCATCTGCATCTATGCCATTGCAAAACTGGCCGATGATGATGGCATCTCTGCCATTGAATATGCGCTGATCGCGGCGGCTATTGCGCTGGTTGTATTGACCGCCGCGCCCGACGTTGGCACCGGCATTGATGCGCGCATGGACACGATTGAACAAGCCGTACAACCGGCACCATAAAGTAACCCTTAAGGAGGCCCTTATGAAACGGCTTCTGACCAGATTAAAGAACGATGAGGGGGTTGGCGCGATTGAGTTCGCGCTGATCACCCCCATTTTTATGGCCTTTACCTTTGGCATTATTGTGTATGGCTTTTATTTCGCCACCCTGATCGGGCTGGAACAAGCCGCGGCAGAAGGCGCGCGCGCCGCCGTGCGGGGACTGACCAATGCCGAACGCATCACCTTGGCGACAGAGGCGGTAGACCGCACTTTGGAAAACTACGGTGGCTTGATTGATGATGTGCTGGTGGTGCGCAATATTGAGGTAGATCCGGTAAACCCCGGCCTGTTTCGTGTGGAGCTGACCTACAATTTCAACAACGGTCCTTTTGGAGATCTTGGCGCATTCGTGCCCCTGCCCGCCGGTGGCCCCAATGTTGAAACCATTGTATCGAATGGTGGCTTCTAGGCGCTCGCTACTAAGCGCTTTGGGCTTTTTTGATCCGACGACCATGGGTCAAGGCCCATTCTTCCATCGCGTACAAAATTGGCGCGAGTGACTTGCCCAGTGCTGTCAGCCGATAATCCACCCGCGGCGGTATCTCGCCATAATCCTTGCGGGTAATCAGGCCGTCACATTCCATTTCTTTCAATTGCTTTGAAAGCGTGCGGTGGGTGATGCCCCCAAGCTCGCGCTGCAATTGGTTGAAGCGCATTGGGCCTTCCAGCAGCCAGTGAATCACCAAAATTTTCCACTTGCCGGAAATGACCGACAAGGTGAGTTCTGTTGGGCATTCTGTTTTCTTTTGATCGTCCTTCATGTGGTCTTCACCCCTATAGCATCACTTTGGCAGCATTGCTTTTACAGTATCCTTTTTGATCGTACTTGCGATTTTATCATGCTTTCCCACATATAAAAAGACGCAACGCGAACGCCCCAACAACCATTAAGGGGCACGAGGTGATCGAAATGAAAAAGATAGACACAATCCACAAAGCAGCCCCCCAACATTGGGTGGGGGATGGTTTTCCTGTGCGCGGCATGATGGGCTATCAGCGCGACGCAGAGGCGAACAGCCCCTTCCTGTTGCTGGATTATGCAGGGCCTTATGAATTTGCCCCCACAACGGCACGTCGCGGCGTGGGGCAGCACCCACATCGCGGCTTTGAAACCGTTACCATCGTGTATGATGGCGAGGTGTCCCACAAAGATTCCCTCGGCACTGCCGACACGATTGGGCCGGGCGATGTGCAGTGGATGACAGCCGCAGGCGGCATCTTGCACGAGGAATATCATTCCGATGCCTATGCCGCGAAAGGCGGGCCATTCCGCATGGTGCAGCTTTGGGTAAACCTGCCGAGGAAAGACAAGCTGGTTGCACCGCATTATCAGGCGATTTTGGCACAAGATATCCCCACCGTTGCCCTGCCAGAAGACGCCGGGCACTTGCGGGTGATTGCCGGTGCGTTTACGGGCGCGGAAGGCCCGGCCCACACCTATTCCCCGATCAATATGTGGGATGTGGTGCTGGACGCAAATGCGGAAGTGACATTGGACATTCCCACCGGGCACACCACTTTGGTGGCCGTGCTGGAAGGCGATGTGACGACGCCCGATGGCCATAAGATAACAGAGGCAGAGCTTGCACGGTTTGGCCGTGACGGCACCGCCATCACCCTTGCAACCACGACAGGCGCGAAGCTGCTTGTGTTGACGGGTGAGCCCCTGAACGAGCCGGTCTATGGCTACGGCCCGTTTGTGATGACCAATGAACAGGAGATCAAGGACGCCATCGCAGATTTGCGGCTTGGTCGGTTTGAACCGGCGCAGGCCGCCCAACCCTCATCACCGTGATGCAGAGGCCCAAGAACACCATAGGAGGATCACAAAAGAATCACGGGATCATCACGGAAATTTGAAAAAATTGCCTGCTTTAGTTTTTTGTTAACCGTGCAGCGGCATTATCTACCTGCAACTTAAGAGGCCCAGCGCGGTGTTGGGCACAAATGGAGGTGGCAACCATGTTGAACAAACTAACAGATTTTACCCGTGCAATTCACATTCGTTCCAAGATCGCTCTTGGCAATGATAAAGGCATTTCAGCCATTGAATATGCACTATTGGCAGCCGGTATCGCGGTGCTGGTATTGACAGCCGCAAGCGACTTGGGGACCGCCGTTGACGCGCGCTTCCAAGACGTGGCAACTGACCTGACGCCTGCTCCGTAAGAGCGGCAGCCAAAGCGGCGTAAGCCGCACCTAATAGAACGCGGTAGACTTATGGGCATTTGTCTACCGCGTTTTTTATTGTCTGGATTATTCAGCCCAAAGGTGAAAGTCGCCCGGCCCTTGTATGCCGCGTGACAGCGCCAGCCAGCCTTCCTCCGTCAAGCCATAGGCATTGACGCGCCCACCCGGCCCGCCGCACACTTGCGCTACCATCAATGAACGCTGTTCCATTGCCTTGATATTTTCAGCACCCGCAAGCTTGGCCAATTTTTCCCGACCTTCCGCCAAGGACAATGTGGGCACGTCTTCACACTGAATAGAACCGTCGGAGACATAGACCCAGCGCAGTTCGGCTTCAACAGGCGCAGCGCAGGCTGAAAGTATGAGGATCGCCCCCAATAGAAGAGCGCGCATCATCTGCTGGCTTTCTCGGCAATGCCGGATATGCCTTCACGCTCCCGCAGCTTGGCGTAGATTTCATCCGGGCTGATATCAGTTGCGGCCCACAGCACCATGAGATGATACAGCAGGTCGGCACTTTCGCTTACCACCTCATCGCGCTTGCCCGCGGCGGCGGCGATAGCGGTTTCCACCGCCTCTTCCCCCACTTTTTGGGCGCATTTTTCCGGCCCTTTAGCCAGCAGCTTTGCTGTCCAGCTTTCAGAAGGGTCTGCGCCCTTGCGCGCCTCAATCGTTGCCCACAGGCGGTTTAGAACGTCGATATCGCCCATCACACTATCCTTACCGGTACGCCCTTGGCCGCCATATGGGCCTTGGCTTCGCCGATAGTGTAGTCCCCGAAATGGAAAATGGAAGCCGCCAGCACCGCATCTGCCCCGCCTTGGGTGACGCCTTCGGCCAAATGACCCAGATTGCCCACACCGCCAGAGGCGATAACGGGCACAGATACCGCATCTGCGATGGCGCGGGTGAGCTTGAGGTCAAAGCCCGCGCGGGTGCCATCACGGTCCATGCTGGTTAGCAAAATTTCACCTGCCCCCAGCGCCACCACTTTTTGGGCGAACTCAATCGCATCGATGCCAGTGGGTTCGCGCCCGCCATGGGTGAAAATTTCCCAACGGGGCTGGCCGTTATTTTCATCCACTTGGCGCGCATCAATCGCCACCACAATGCACTGGCTGCCAAATTTTTGCGCGCCCTCAGCCACCACATCGGGGTTCTTCACGGCAGCAGTGTTGATCGCCACCTTGTCGGCCCCGGCCAATAGCAGCTTGCGCATGTCTTCTACCTTGCGCACGCCGCCACCGACGGTAAGTGGCATGAAGCAGTTTTCTGCCGTTTGGCGCACCACATCAATAATGGTGCCGCGATTATCGGAACTGGCGGTGATATCCAAAAAGCAAAGCTCATCTGCGCCGGCTTCATCATACAGGCGCGCTTGCTCGACCGGGTCGCCCGCATCGATCAACTCAACAAAATTAACGCCTTTAACGGTACGCCCATCTTTCACATCAAGGCAGGGAATGACACGGCGTTTCAACATGGCTTAGCCCTTCAGCACTTTCACGGCCTCAATCGGATCAATGCGGCCATCATACAAGGCGCGGCCTGAGATCACGCCATCAATGCCAGCGCAATTAGTGGCTTTAAGGGCAATCAGATCATCAATACTGGCAACACCGCCGGACGCGATGACGGGGGTGCTAACTGCTTCTGCCAAGGCAACCGTGGCATCCACATTGACGCCTGCCAAAATGCCATCGCGGTCTACATCGGTATAGACAATGGCAGCAGCGCCCGCATCTTCAAAGCGTTTGGCAAGTTCAATGACAGCAAGGTCTGACACATCGGCCCAGCCTTCAGTCGCCACAAATCCCGCCTTGGCATCAATGCCCAGCACCACTTGACCGGGGAATTTTTTGCAGGCTTCACGCACCAGATCAGGGTCTTTCACCGAGACTGTGCCAAGGATCACCCGGCGAATGCCTTTCTCCAACCACATCTCAATCGTGGCCATATCGCGAATGCCGCCACCCAATTGCACGGGGTTTTTGGTTGCGCCGATAATGGCCTCCACCGCGCTCGCATTCACCGGCTTGCCATCAAAGGCGCCGTTCAAATCTACCAGATGCAGATATTCAAACCCGGCATTCTCCCAAGCTTTGGCTTGATCTGCAGGGCTGTCGTTGAAGACTGTGGCTTCTTCCATCAGCCCTTTTTTGAGACGCACGCATTGGCCGTCTTTCAAATCAATCGCGGGGTAGAGGATCATGGTCGCCACTCCGTAAAGGCTTTAATGAGAGCCGCGCCCGCGGCTTGCGATTTCTCAGGGTGGAACTGCGTGCCCAACACATTATCTTTCCCCACCGCCGCGGTCAGCGTTTCGCCGTATTCTACCGTTGCCAGCAATTGATTGGCCGGTACATCGCGCATGGCGAAAGAGTTTGCAAAATAACAATGCGCACCTTTCGGCAAAGCCGATAGCACGGGGTGGGTGCTATCCAGCACCGTAATCTCGTTCCAGCCCATATGGGGGACTTTCATTGCAGGATCCGCCGGGGTGATGGGATGCACCTCCCCGTCAATCAGGCCCAGCCCGGCGTGGGTGCCATGTTCATGGCCCAGCTTGGCCAAAAGCTGCATGCCCACACAAATGCCCAGAAACGGCTTGCCCGCGGCGACATGGGCGCGGATCGCGTCCACCATGCCGGGCAAGGCATCCAAGCCTTGCTTGCAATCCCCAAACGCGCCCACACCGGGCAGCACAAGGTGAGTGGCGGCGGCCACATCAGCACCATCAGAGATAACGCTGACAGCCTGATCGCCTACCGCACGGGCAAACGCCTTTTCCACCGACCTTAGATTGCCGGAACCGTAATCAATAATTGCCACAGACATGGGGTTAGAGGCTTCCACCTAATGTGCCTTTGGTCGATGGCACCGCATCTGCCTTGCGCGGATCAATCTCTATCGCCGCACGCAAGGCACGCGCCGTGCCCTTAAAGCAGCTTTCCACAATGTGGTGATTGTTTTCGCCATAGACATTTTCGATGTGCAGCGTGATGCCTGCCGCCTGTGCGAAAGCCTGAAACCATTCCTTGAACAGTTCCGTATCCATATCGCCCAATTTGGGCTTGGTGAAGTTCACCCGCCACACCAAATAAGGCCGCTGCGAAATATCCAGCGCCACGCGGGTGAGTGTTTCATCCATGGGGATATGCACATCGGCGTAACGGGTAATGCCCTTCATGTCGCCAATGGCATCCGCGAAGGCTTCCCCGATCACAATGCCCGTGTCTTCGGTGGTGTGATGGAAATCGATGTGCAGATCGCCCTTGGCGCGCACTTTGAGATCGATCAGGGAATGGCGCGAAAGCTGTTCCAACATGTGGTCCAGAAAGCCGATCCCGGTTTCCACATCATATTGGCCGGTCCCGTCCAGATTAAGCTCTACCTCGATCGACGTTTCCTTGGTCTTCCGTGATTTTGATGCCGTACGCATACAATTTCCTTTTCGCTCGCGGTAATTCGGCCCCAATGGGCCTCATACCTCCGCGGGGACGGCGCATTCCCCCCGTTCGCCGCAGCTCACGGGCGCGCCGGGTTCCACTTGGAACCAGTATTTTGTCTAGCAGCGTTTGCAATAAAGGAAAAGCGCAGCCTTGACGCATTGGCCTGCCATTGCCACATGTGGGGTATGACATGGAGTACCAAATGAGCAATCCCCCCATTCTACACGGCACCACTATCATTACCGTCCGCAAGGGCAATGAGGTGGTGATCGCAGGCGACGGCCAGGTTTCGGTTGGCGACACGATTATGAAGGGCAATGCCCGCAAGGTGCGCCCGTTAGGAGCGGGCGGCAAGGTGATTGCAGGCTTTGCCGGGGCCACGGCCGACGCCATGACCCTGTTTGAGCGGCTGGAAGCCAAGCTGGAGACCCATCCCGGCCAATTGCTGCGTGCTGCGGTGGAACTTGCCAAGGATTGGCGCACGGACCGCTATTTGCGCCGCCTTGAAGCGATGATGATTGTGGCAGATGCCGATGTCTCCCTTGTGCTGACAGGCACCGGGGACGTGTTGGAGCCGGAACACGGCATTATCGCCATCGGCTCCGGCGGCAATTATGCCTTGGCCGCAGGCCGCGCCTTGATGGATCAGGATTTGGGCGCCGAGGATATTGCGCGGCGCGCCATGTCCATCGCCGCTGATATTTGCGTCTACACCAACCAATCGGTGACGCTTGAAAAACTTGCAGCCACTTCAAACTAGTTGAGTATTTATGACCTCTTTCTCTCCGCGTGAAATCGTTTCCGAACTTGACCGCTATATCGTTGGCCAAAATGCCGCCAAGCGCGCCGTTGCCATTGCCCTGCGCAATCGCTGGCGCAGACAGCAACTCAGCGATGATCTGCGTGATGAAGTGTTGCCGAAAAACATTTTGATGATTGGCCCCACCGGGGTTGGCAAAACAGAAATCTCGCGCCGCCTTGCCAAACTGGCGCAAGCGCCTTTCATTAAGGTGGAAGCCACCAAGTTTACCGAGGTGGGCTATGTGGGGCGCGATGTGGAACAAATCATCCGCGATTTGGTGGAAGCCGCCATTACCTTGGTGCGCGAAAGCAAACGCAAGGAAGTGGAAGCCAAGGCCCATATCCACGCCGAAGAACGGGTGCTGGATGCCTTGGTAGGCGAAACCGCAACAGATTCGACGCGCGAAAACTTCCGCAAAAAGCTGCGCGCCGGTGAGCTGGACGACAAGGAAATCGAGATTGAGGTGGCCGGTGGTGGCACTATGCCCGGCATGCCCACAATGGATATTCCCGGCATGCCCGGCGGCCAAATGGGCATGATCAATTTGAACGACATGTTGGGCAAAGCCTTTGGTGGTGGCCCCAAGCAACGCAAGCGGCTGACCGTGGCGCAAAGCCATGACGTGCTAATGCAGGAAGAATGCGACAATCTGCTGGATGACGGAGAAGTGGCGCAAGAAGCGCTCAGCGCCGTGGAAAATGATGGCATCGTTTTTCTGGATGAGATCGACAAAATCACGGCCCGCAGTGATGGCAAAGGGGTGGGCGGCGATGTTTCCCGCGAGGGCGTGCAGCGCGACCTGTTGCCCTTGATCGAAGGCACCACCGTTTCCACCAAGCATGGCAGTGTGAAGACGGACCATATCCTCTTCATCGCCTCCGGCGCGTTTCACTTGTCCAAACCTTCCGACCTGTTGCCGGAACTGCAAGGGCGCTTGCCTATACGGGTAGAGCTGGAAGCACTGACCCGTGACGACCTGAAACGCATTTTGACGGAGCCTGAAAACAGCCTGATCCGCCAATATCGCGCCTTGATGGATACGGAAGGCGTCACCCTTGAATTCACCGAAGATGGCATTGATGCGCTGGCTGATCTATCAGCCGATGTAAACAGCACGGTGGAAAATATCGGTGCACGCCGCCTGCACACCTTGCTTGAGAAGGTTTTGGAGGACATCAGCTTCGATGCGTCCGACAAGCCGGGCGAAACCTTAAGCGTTGATGGTGATTATGTGCGCAGCCATGTGGGTGATTTGGCGGGCGATGCAGATTTGAGCCGGTTTATTTTGTAGCTCAAAATACGCAATGCTTACGTGGTTAGCATAATCCCGATCATGGAGGCTAACTGTATCGAAAAACCAGTTACCAGCAACACTACCCCTTTAAGGGTTTTCGCATAGTTTTCGTTCCCCGCCTTCGCATAGCTGGCGGCGAGCCGTGCTGCCTTTCCGTTCACCAAGGCCGAAGTAAAAATGATCGGATAGTTCCACCATCTGAAATCACCATAGCGATTTGCCATTAGCGCAACCCCGACAATCTCGGTAACAACCCCCAAAATTGCCACGACACTCCAGAAAAATTTCGCCGTCAGCAGAAAGCACATTGTCTACCACTCGCCAACCTAAGTTCAGCCTTCTCTATGTCACGCCCAATATAGATCGCATTGCAAATCTCCAAAAGATCGCCACCACGCCATCCAACGCCTAAAGCGCGCCCCTCACCCCTTTCGACATTGGAGAAAAATGTGCTTAGACAGCCGATGTGCGGGCTTGTGGTCTCGTCCAGATCCAAGTCCTGTCCAACAATATCCAAATCGCATTTTCTTGCCTGAATTTTCTTTTCTACATACGCAGAAATGTCATTCGGCTTATTTTCGCCAGATGTTGCCAGAATGCGAATCGCGTGCGTGAGATACAAAGGATGGGTTTCGTGCCAGAAGGCGAAATCCAGAAAATTGAATTGGGAAATTGAAAACAGATAATATTTCGGCTGCCCGTTCTTGGTAAGAATTACCGGATGCGTTTCATCATCAACGGCAGAAATACGCCGAATTTCCTCAGCATCCTCCTGTGAACAATTGCGATCTTTGTGCTGTGCAAAACATTTACGCGCGAGCTTTCGCAGCCCCGCCCTTTTTATGGCACCAGAAAACCCTACAATCAGGTGCATACCATCTTGATAAGTCGTCAACGCCGCGATTGGTCGATCATCACTTTTCAAAATAACAGCGCCACAGGCTGCATCATTAAGTTGCTTGCCAATTCGGCACAAATTTGAACTTTCTACCATAGATACACCCTAAATATATTTCTCGTAATACAATTATTAGGTGCATATACGAACTATTTCCCGCCAACACAATATCTAATTGATCCTTGGGAATGTCGATTTAGCAATCTTGCTAGATATCCAAAATTTGTATTACTCCTCTTATTGTTGCATTTCCAATTATATGCTACTTTTTGTTAGGTGATTCGGATAACGGTTCTAATAGGTTGGGCTAGATATGCGTGACACACCAATGACGCGTGTAAAATTCAACAACACGATTATCGCAGAAGCGACGGATGCCGGTCTGATCCTTAAAGAAGCCGAAATTGACAAAATTTATCGAAATTACTGCAAATTGTGCGAATTGGCGCCAAAAGGATATGTAAGCGTCAAGCGATCTAAAGATGGCCCAACGATCTCTTTCACAACCAACTAAAAGCCAAAATTGGCTGAACCGCCTACGGGCGGGCTAATTGTTTCGGCATTTCACTGTGTACCCTTCACAGCAGCAACAATCTCGCGGCAACGCATTCGCAAAAAGTCACACTCTCCGCGCGGCGCCCATGAAGAGGTTACCTTTTCTTCTCAATCAAACGATCAATATCTTGCAACGTATCATCATCCAGCTTGTCAATGTAACGGGCCAACAAGTTGGCTGTACGCGTGGCCTGCACGCTGAGCTTTGAGGTATCCACCGCCACGCGCGGATTGGAGGCATCGGCCAGTTCTTTCAAATTTTCCGCATCATCCCAGATCAGGCCAAAATGCTGGATGATCTGTTGCAGAACCGACCAGGCAGGCCTTGATTTGTGACCATGTTCCAGCGCTGACAAATATGCAGGGGTAACGCCGATAGCTTCTGCCATTTGCTTTTGGCTTTCACCGCGTTGTTTGCGCAGACGCTGCATTTCGGCCCCAAAGGGGGTGAGTGATTTTTGGCTGGTGGGGCGCGGCATCAGCGATCCCGTGTGCGGCGCAAATAAACGTAAAGAGCACCGCTGCCCCCATGTTTGGGCTGGGCATTGCTGTGGGTCACAACAAAGGGCCGCAAGCCCGCCTCGTTCAACCAGCCGGGCACCAGCTCACGCAAGACACCACTGCCGGTGGGCATTTCAAAGCGTTCCGTGCCTGATTTGCGTTCCCATGGCGTATCGGCCACGGCCCGCGGCATACCACGAAAATCCCGGCCCTTCCCCTTACCCGTGATCACCAGCACACAACGCGCGCCGCGCCCGTGATAGCTGCGAATAAATTGATGCAAGGCACTATAGGCTTCTGTTTGGCGCATACCGTGCAGGTCAATAGTACCATCGATATCTATCTTACCTTTGCGCAGCCGTTCCGCATTTTTGCGATCAAGCCCGGTGCCAAGGCCCGCCTGTTTATCCGGTGTTTTTTTACGAACCGGCGCAGGCCCCACGGGCCGCGGTGTCAGATCATCATTGCGCGGGTTTACAAGATCGGGCGCATCCAGCTTTTCAGCCGCTCGTTGGCGGGCATAAAAGGCATCGCCCACTGGCTTGGGGCGCACAATGGGCGCGGCGTTTTTCGGGCGATCCGATTTCTTGGCACCCTCCATCGCCTTTTCCCAAAGCTCTGCCTCTTTGGGCTTGATCGGTCTTTTGCGATCATTCCCCGCCATTTGACACGTCCTCACTCTCATTGGGCAGTAACACCCAAAGCACCAAATCCTGATGCAGCGTACCTGCATAAGCTCCGGCTTCCGTGCCAGTGCCCATAAACAGATCAACGCGCTGTGGCCCCAAAATAGCACTCCCCGTATCTTGCGCAATGGTAAGCCGACTAAGCGGTGTACCCGAAGGGTCTTGCGCCTTGATCCACAATGGTGCGCCCAGCACATGCTGGCTGAGATCAACCGCGACAGAGGCGCCCGCTGTTAACGGCACGCCTTCGGCCCCTTTTGGCCCAAGCGTGGGGTCCGCAATATCTTCCAGTTTAAAGAAAATGAAAGACGGATTGTGCTGCATGACCGAAACCGCCTTGGTCGGATTGGCCCGCAACCAATCCTTGATGCCCTCTGCGGTGGCCTGATCGCGCGGCAACAGTTCCGCATCCAGCAAATAACGCCCAATGGATTTGTAAGGTTGGCCGTTTTTGGCCGCAAAGGCTGCGCGCACTGCCCTGCCTCCCTCATCCAACAGGGTTAGACGGCCAGAACCTTGGATATGCAAAAAGAAAAGCTCCGCCGGATCTTGCAAATAGGCTAAAGGCTTGGCGGGTGTTTGCGCATTTTCAATCGCCGCACGGTTTGGATAAGGCTCAAGACTTTTGCCATCTGCTGACACACGCCCCATCACTTGCGGGCCCTTGCCGCCAAGTCGAGCGGGACGCACCGCAATTAAGTCATCCGGCCAGCCATAAATGGGATGATGATAAAGCCCTTTGCCCAAGCCTTCATGGGCACGGGTGGCCTCTAGTTCCGGCTCATAATAGCCGGTGAGTTTGCCGGGTGCGGCGGTCAGCCGATGCGGCGTGAAATGCTGTTCGAAGAACAGGCGCGCCTCATCCGCATTGGCCGCGGCCTGACATGCCGCTTGCCACAGCGCCGGGTTTTCATATTTGGCATCATAATGGGCCGTGCCTTTAAGGGCTGACCGCGTGGCTTTGAGCGACCCCGCCGCGCAAGACTGCTTGAAGGCCGACAGCGCCGGGGCGAGGTCTGCGGTGGCCCATCCTTCCAGATCAGTGAAGGCTGCCGGGGCGATGAATGCCGGAGCGGGTTCTGGCTCAGGCTTTGGCTCAGGCTCAGGTTTTAGCTCGGGCTCGGATGGGGGCAACGGCTCAATCGGGGTGGGGCTTGGCACATCGCCCTTTTGTAAAAGCTGGCCGCCATAAAACCCAAGCGCCAATCCGGCAATCAGGGTCGCGATTGGGAATAGAAGACGCATGGAAGGGCCTTACCCGGCGGTGGACACCAATGTCCAGTTCGGGTCATCGCTGCCGGTATCGCGTTCAAACGTCCAGCTTTCGATCACTTCCACGACCTCATTCGGATGACCATCAACAACCGCACCATCTTCATTGCGGGTGCAGGAGATCATTTCTGCCACAAAGCGCAAGGTGATGGCCGCGACAGAACCTGTTAGCTCCGCCTTTTCAACCTTGGTTTCGCGAATGCCAATAATGGTGACATCCTGCGTTTCACCGGCATCGGCACGGGCATCAATGGCGGCTTCAAAGCCTGCCATCACATCTGCGGCCAATAAGGGGCGCAAGTCATCTTTCGCACCTTGGGCAAAGGCGACAAGGATCATCTCATAGGCTGATTTAGCACCATCAAAGAACGGCTCCAGCTCAAAGGAAGGATCTGCCGCCAAAATGGCTTTCAAGCCCTCACGCTCCGCGGAACCGGCATTTGTGTTGCGATCAATCTGTTCATCTGCCGGAATACGGTGGCGCACCCGCGCATTGGGGTTTGCGTTTGGCCCCATATTCGGTAGAGGCACCACATTATCACCGCCATCGGGGCTTGCGCCTTCTGCCTCATCGCGCTTGCGGCGCATTACGTTAAACGGTTCGTCCTGTTCGTGCCCACGGCGCTGCCCCAAAACCGAACGCAGCCGCAAGAAGATAAAGACAGCAATGCCGCCGAAGATGATGACATCCAGAAAGTTCATATCACTATTTGTTCCATTTAAACGGGCCTTGACGATCGCCCGAAATATCTCACGCCTTCAGTCTTAAACGCTTATAACACATATAGGAAGGGGCACCGTAATTGCGAGGGGGCAAATGGCCCCCTATATAGAAGATACTGGCCAAGGAGATTTCATGCCCGCTTTCATATTGTTTGCCCTGTTTATCGGTGTGCCGGTGGCCGAGATTGGCCTTTTTATCGAGGTCGGCGGCTGGATTGGGCTGTGGCCCACCTTGGTCACGGTCATTCTAACCGCCTTGATCGGCACAGCCTTGTTGCGCGCCCAAGGGTTTAGCGTAATGACACGGGCGCAAGAGGCGCTTAATCGCGGCGAAGTGCCGGTGGATGAAGGCGTGCATGGCGTGTTCCTGCTGGTGGCGGGGTTACTGCTACTGACCCCCGGCTTTTTGACAGATGCCATCGGCTTCGCGCTTTTCATCCCGCCACTACGTCTGGCCATAGGCCGCAAGATATGGCAGGCAATACAAAACTCTCCCAATTTCCAGATGCACAGCAATTTTGATGGCAGCTTCGATACAAGCTGGCAGGAGGTTGAGCCTGATTTTACCGATCCCCCTGCGACACCGCCTGCCGCCGACCCCAATTTCACACCCGGCGCGCCCAACCCAGAATCGCCGTGGTCTACCGGGCCGGTGAATGTCGCAAGTGCCGCCTTGCCAGAAAACGACACAAATGATAGCGACACGCCACAGACTTCCCAAAAGGACACGTAATGAGCGATCAAGATCAAGCAACCGAAGCCGCTACCGCCGAAGCCGGCGGCACACAGTTTTCCGTGCTGGCGCAATATGTCAAAGACCTGTCGTTCGAAAATCCGCACGCGCCGCAATCGCTGCAAGGCACCGATGCGGAAGGCAATCCGATCAAACCCAATATTGACGTCAGCGTTGATATTCAAGCGCGCCGCGGATCGGAAACCCAATATGAAGTGACCCTTTCCCTACGGGTTGATGCCCGCGACAGCGACGGCAAGGCGCTGTTTGTCGCCGAACTGGAATATGCGGGCCTGTTTCATATCACGGGTGTCCCCGATGAGAGCATTCAACTGGTGTTGCTGGTAGAATGCCCGCGCCTGCTGTTTCCTTTTGCCCGGCAAATTGTGGCAGATGTTACACGCAATGGCGGCTTTACCCCCATCATGCTGGACCCGATGGATTTTGCGGGCCTCTACCGCGCGCGGCTTGAACAAGCTGCAAAAGAACAACAGGCCGCCAGCATTGATGATCCCGCCGCTGGCAATGCTTAGTACTCGCTCACGGCAGTGATGCTATGCATCACGCCTGCGCGGGCGCCCGCGTGTAGTCCGATTTGACGTTGCGATGAAGGAAACCACGCGTGGCTTGCCACCCCTTAACTAAACCGGCCGCGACAGCGGCTCGGCGCTTATGCGCAGCATCACTGCCGTGAGCGATAACTAAAGCTGCATCTTGCTCAACGCCGGGAAGTGCTGCAGCGCGCTATCGGGCGGGTTTTGTGCAAACAGCGCCCGATAGTAAGTGGCCGCAATCAGCTCTGAAATTTCATCCACGCTGGTATCAAATTTCTGCAATTCATCCATGCGGTGAATGAAATATTCGCTTAGGAAAATGTCGCCGATACCGCCCATAGCGTAGGAGAAGAAGGCACGGTCCTTATCGGTCATCTTGGCATTGGGGAACAGGCGATCCAGATTTTCCATCAAAAACCCCAAACGCCGTTCGGTTGAACGCCGCCAAAGCGCCGCCAGCTCCGGGGTTTCAGAGCTCATTTGTTGCAAACAGCGCATCATGCCCGGTGTTTGCATATAGGCTTCGACCACGACCCGCACATGGACCTTGAGCCGACCAAACCAGTCGCCGCGGCGTACATCGCCTTCCAGCGCCTCCACATCTTCAATTTGGTGGATAATGTCTTCCACCAACTCGACCAGCAGAGACTTCAAATCTGAGAAATAGTGATAATAAAGCCCGGTCGCGACACCCGCTTCACTTGTGATATCAGAGATGCGAATTTCGTGGTAAGGCGTGGTTTCCAGCACCCGCATGGCCGCCGCTTTCAAGGCTTCGCGGCGCTTTTCGCCCTTTTGGGTCAATGCCTTATTTGATCTTGCGGCCGGAGCACCCATTTGCGCCATTTCCTTTTTGAATCTCGATTCGATTTTGCTATACTATGGCATCATCCAAGCGGCTGTCTATCCGTGATTGCCGCCACCTGCCCCATGACTTAAAGTTCGGGCCTTATAACACTGCGAAAATCGCACGCTTCAGGGAGCACTCAATATGTCTGTAGACCACAAAATGCTGATAAACGGCGAACTTGTAGACGGTGATCACACGCTGGATGTGATCAACCCCGCCACCGGCAAAACCCATAAAACCGTGGCCCGTGCCTCTGAGGTACAGGCGGAAGCCGCCGTGCAGGCTGCCAAAGCCGCTTTCCCCGGCTGGGCCGCCACGCCTTTGGCCGAACGCCAGGCCATGTTGATCAAGCTTGCCGATGCGATTGATGCCAATACCGACAAGCTGGCCCGGGCGCTCACCCAAGAACAAGGCAAACCTTTGGAAGAAGCGATGGGCGAAACCGCTTATACTGCCGTTTTCCTCCGCTACTTTGCAGGCATTGAGCTGCAATCCACTGTCGTGCAAGACGATGATGAGATGCACATCGAAGCGCACTACAAGCCTTTGGGCGTTGTGGCGGGCATTACGCCGTGGAACTTCCCGCTGTTGCTGGGGGTTGCCAAGATCGCGCCTGCCTTGGCCGCGGGGAACACTTTCGTTCTGAAGCCCGCGCCGACCACGCCCGTCACCTCCCTTATGGTAGCGGAACTGGCAAAAGACATTTTGCCCGCCGGTGTGTTCAATGTGGTGGTAGACCAGAACGATCTGGGCGGCTTCTTCACCAACCACGCCGATATCGCCAAAGTATCCTTCACCGGCTCCACCGCGACGGGTAAGAAGGTGATGGAATCGGCTGCCTCAACGCTCAAGCGCATCACGCTGGAACTGGGTGGCAATGACGCGGCCATCGTATTGCCTGATGTAGATGTGGCAGAAACCGCGCCCAAGATTTTCGGCACCTCATTCATGAATGCAGGCCAAATCTGCATCGCGGTGAAGCGCGTTTATGTGCATGAAAGCCAGTATGATGAAATGTGCGACGCGATTGCCGGCATGGCGAAAGACCATCCTGTAGGCGACGGGCTGGAACAAGGCACGGCCATGGGCCCACTGCAAAACGCCCAACAGTTCGAGAAAGCCAAAGGCTTTTTGGACATTGCCAAGCGGGACGGCACGGTGATCGCCGGTGGCGAAGCGTCTGATGACGGCGGTTATTTCATTCAACCCACCGTGGTGCGCGATATTGATGACAGCAGCCCCTTGGTGAAGGATGAACAGTTTGCGCCCATTCTGCCGATCGTCAGCTATAGCGATGTGGATGATGTCATCGCCCGCGCCAATGCCACCGAATATGGGCTGGGCGGTTCTGTGTGGTCCAAGGATACGGAAAAAGCGACGGAGCTGGCCTTTAAAGTAGATAGCGGCACCGTGTGGGTGAACCACCATTTGAACTTTGCGCCGCATATTCCCTTTGCGGGTGCCAAGCAATCCGGCATTGGCGTTGAGTTTGCGGAAGAAGGCTTGGCCGAGTTTACGCAACGCCACGTCATCTCCGTCGCTAAAGGCTAAAGAATGACAAATGCCAAGGTGGGGGCGCTGTTCAGCGCCTCCGCCCATTCTTTTTCTAAAGAAGAACAAGAGAGCCTCACCCTTATTGCCGGTGAAGGCGTGGCGGGAGATGCCCATAGGGGCAAAACCGTGCAGCACCTATCGCGCATCAAGCGCGACCCCAGCCAGCCTAACCTCAGGCAAGTGCATCTTATCCCTTCAGAATTATTGGACGATCTAAATGCCAAGGGCTTTGACGTGCAGCCGGGGGATTTGGGCGAGAATATCTCCACCCGGGGCATCGATCTGCTTGGCCTGCCGCGCGGTGCGCTGCTGCATGTGGGTGACGCCTTGTTGCAAGTGACGGGCTTGCGCAATCCCTGCCGGCAGATTGAAAATTTTCGCCCCGGCCTGTTGCAAGAAGTGCTGGGACAAGAAAACGGCAAGACTGTGCGCAAGGCGGGCATTATGACGATTGTGCTGAAAGGCGGTGTGGTGAAGGCGGGGGATGACATTCACATCACGCTGCCGCAAGAGCCGCAAGAGCCGCTTGAGGTTGTATAACTAGAATCTTCGCTCACGGCAGCTCGCCCGCTCATCGCGGTCTCACGCCTCCGCGGGGGCGGCGCATTCACCCCTCGCTATCGCTCGGGCGAGCCGGGGCCCGCTTGGGCCCAGTTACTTTGTCCGAACGGGCAACATCTTAAAGAATGTATGGGAGGCATCATCCGCATTGCCTGTGCCAATCGCCATATCCTTCGCCGTTGGATCGGACCAATCGGTGCGGCTGTCGCCAATGCCGTTCCAATCCGTCGCCACCTTACGATGGAGGATGCGCCATTCGCCATTTCGCTTTTCATAGAGATCCATGTAACGGCCACCGACCCACAGCTCCAACTGCTTCTTGGATGTGGGAATACGGTGATAGGCGGTGAAATAGCTTTCCCCTTCTGCCTTATCGCCATCAATCATAATCAGATGGTTAGAGATAAGGTGCTGGGTAATCTCCAAGGGCTTTAGCGCCTCATCAATCAGCCAATCCACATAATCGCGCGCGGGGCCGTTGAACACGCCGTGTTCATCCACCGCCTCATCCCAATAAATGGAATGCAGAAGGGCGCGGTCCTTGCGGTCCACGCCCCGGCAATATTTCAGGACGAGGTCCTGTATCGCTGTGCGGTCTTCCATACTCACTCAGCGGCGGCCTTCTGTTCTTGATCCGGCCGCGGATTGTAGAACTGCGCATACCATTCGCGGGCCTTCATGATCGGGCCATCGCCATCACACAGAAGCGGCTTGTTGATAGTGGCCTTGGCTTCCCAAATCGCTACATCCTGCCAGAAGGCTTCACGCCCGCTTTCGGTGAACATGGCCGCGCCTTCTTTCATCTCCGGCGTATCGACGCCCATCGTATCAACCATCAGGCCATACCACACGCGCACTTCGCCATTGCCTTCAACGGTGATGGGCGTATGGGCCACCAACATTTTAGAGCCCATCATGCCTGTCATATCCGTCAACAAATAGCCGGGGCCGTGATAGGTGGCCGAGGTATGCAGCTTGCCGCCGCCTTCCATGGCCAATGTTTTGTGGCCACCGCTTTGCACTTGGGTGGCAGTATGACCATCAAAACTTACGTCAAAGGTTTCGACGATGGACCCATGGACGGGATCGAAATGCGCTTTATCGGCAATGTTGTCGATAATTTCCCGCGCATGGGTTTTGACCGTGAATGTCACCGGCGACCATTTGATCCAATTAGGCTCATTCCATTCGGCGATGTCGGGAATTTCATAATCCGGCTCTCCGGCGAGCGGATCATGCCACATGAAGATCAAGCCGTTCTTTTCCGCAGCCGGATATTGGTTCAGCTTCGCTTGCGGCGGAATGCGCTTGGCATAGGGAATGTCATCGCATTTGCCTGTTTCATCATAGTGCCAAAAATGGAACGGGCAACGCACGCCATCCCCATCTACCACGCCACCCACGGCGATTTCTGACCCCATATGCGGGCACAGGCCATCCAAAATCACCACTTCGTTTTTGGTGTTACGGAAGGCCAGATATTTGGTGCCAAAGAAATGCAGCGGCGTGGGCGTTTCGTTATTCACCTCATCGGACAAGCACACCACAAACCAGCCGCGCGGATAATCAAAATCACCGCCTGTTTCCGGCGCGCCATCAAAATGCATGTTCATATTCAGAACCTCCCTTAAGGTCTATCTTATCCCACTAACGGATCCTACTATCGGATCATCGCGTCTGACGGGTCGGCGGGGCCGCCCAGCATCTCGCGGTAGGACGCGGGAATGCGCCCATCAATATCTTTCACAGCGTATTCTGCCCCAAGCTCGGACGTATACCAAGCCTTGCCCGACTTGTTCATCACATCCCCCGCCTTGATGATGGCATCCACCACAAGGCCCGGATATTCGGGGCTTTCCAGCCCGTCCATCAACGGGGCATAGGCTTCAGGTGCCATTTCAAGCGCCATATTGGTGCGTTCGGTTTTCACGATACCGGGCCAAAGCGACAGCGCAGCAACATTATGCTCCCGCAGTTCTTTTGCCATATCTTGCGCCATTTTGTCGGTGGCGGCTTTGCCCATGCCGTAGACAGGGCTGTGGAGATAGGCACGCGCGCCGGGGCTGGAAATGTTGACGATCAAGCCCTCACCCTGTTTCACCATATGAGGTGCTGCGGCTTGGGCGGCGATGTAGTGGGACTTAAGCCCCAGATCAATCATATCATCCCAATGGCTGTCGGGCCGTTCCCAAAAGGGCACTTGTTCAATCAGATCAGCGGGCACGGCAAACACATTGTTCACCAAAACATCAATACGGCCTTGTTCGGCGATGACGCGCGCCACCAGCGCACGCACTTCATCTTGATTGCGGTGATCGCATTGCACCGCAATACCTTTACCGCCGCGCTTGGTAATTTCATCCGCCGTGGCGGTGATGGTGCCGGGCAGCGGCAAGCCCGCATCATCCAAAGTACGGCCGGTGACATATACGGTTGCGCCCATGCCGCCCAAAGCTAATGCAACGCCCTTGCCCACGCCGCGCGATGCGCCGGTGACGATAACAATTCTGTTTTCTGTCAAAGCCATTAGTTTATGCCTACCGCGTCACGCGCCGCGACATAACCGAAGGTCATGGCCGGACCGATTGTAACACCCGCGCCGGGATAGGTGCGCCCCATGACAGAGGCCGACGTATTGCCAATGGCATAAAGCCCCCCGATGACAGAACCATCTTCCCGCAGCACGCGGGATTTTTCATCCACCAGCAGGCCGCCCTTGGTGCCAATGTCGCCGGGATAAACGGGAATGCAGTAGAATGGTGCCTCAACAATCGGCGCAATGCACTTATTCGGGCCATGGCGCTGATCGCCATAATATTGATCATAGAAACTTTCGCCGCGATGATAGTCAGGGTCATGCCCGGCGGCGGCATATTCATTGTTTTTTGCGATGGTGTCTTTCAAGCCCGCAACATCAACGCCAACTTTTTCAGCCAGTTCTTCAATAGTATCGGCAATGGTGAGAATTTCCTTTACCTTGCTGGGCAAAATGGCATCACCACCTGCATAGCCGGGCGGCAGGGGGCCAAGCGGATATTTTTTGCGGAAGGTGGCATCAAACACCAAATAGGCTGGCACACTTTCTTCTTCTTCCGGATTATCATAAAGGGCATAGCCATTATCAAGATAGGGTGCCGCTTCGTTGGAGAAACGCTTGCCGCCCTTGTTTACCATCACCATGCCCGGACTGGAGCGTTCGGCGAACAGCACCCAAGGCCGTTCAATACCCGGCACTTTGATGGACGGTGCCCACCAAGCCGAATCCATCATATCCAGCGCGGCACCGATTTTGCGGCCAGCCTCTATCGCATCGCCGGTATTGTTCTTTTGGGAACCGGACCATTCAGATGATGTGGGTTGCGGCAGCCATTGCTTGCGCATCTCATCATTATGTTCAAAGCCGCCCGCACCAAGGATCACGCCCTTGCGTGCCTCAACCCGGCAAGGCTTGCCATCTTTTTCGACCACGGCGCCGACAACCTTGCCATTTTCCTCAATCAATTCCTTGAACGGCGTGTCGAGCCAGATGGGCAATTTGGTGTCCTTCGCGCTCCAAAGCAGACGCCCCACCAAGGCATTGCCAAGGGTCAGGCGGCGCGAGCGCTTGCCCTTCAGCCGCGCGGGCACATCAAGATAGTAGCCCATCATCATTTTGGTGAGGGTTTGTTTCCAGCCGTCGGCTTGGGTGAGGAACGAACGCCCCTCCGCCATGGTCATGGTAAAGCGGCCTTGCACGATGGTTTGGCGATGTTGGGGGCGCAGCTTGTTGAAGATATCCCACCCCAGCTTGCGTGCGCTCATCGGCACCGGCTCGTGCGTGCGAAAGCCCTGTTTGCCGCCGGGCTGTTCGGGATAATAATCGGAATAGGCCACGGGGCTGTATTCAAGGCGGGAATTATCGGCCATGAATTTCAACATGCGCGGCGCTTCATCCACATAGGCTTCCAGCCGCTTTTCAGCAACCACGGGGCCAACCACGGCTTTGAGATAGGTCAGCGCGTCTTCACGGCTGTCATCCACCCCTTGGGCCTTGGCGTAATGGGAATTGGGTATCCAGATACCCCCGCCAGAGGTGGCAGAGGTGCCGCCATATTCGGCGGATTTTTCCACCACCAGCACGTCGGCACCACCCTTTTGGGCGGTCAGTGCCGCGGTCAGGGCGCCCGCACCAGAGCCCACAATCAACACATCTACGGTATGATCAAATCCGGTCACAGCACCATCCTGCGCAAATAAAAGGACGCAAGGCGGCGGCGCGAACGAAACACATGGGGGGATCGGTTTGCGGCTCGCGCGCTACCACCTTGCAAATCGGATATTGCCAAATTAAATATACGCTGTAAACTAAAATTCCGCAGTTTGAAGCAATCAAATTTGCGCATTTGGATGATTTTTTGCCAAAATACTGGCGAAAACGGCAAATTTGGAAGGCGAATATGCTTTACGGCACCTATATTGCGGCAATGATTTTCGTGCTGGCCATGGGCACCTACACGCTCATCATGTCTCGCAAGGGGGCCAACCCCTATGGTCGACACATGTATCCCGGCCAAAAACGCACCATGAATGCGCTGCCCGCATGGCTGTTATTTGAAAGCCCCCAGCTTTTTGCCTTCGCACTGACCTTCTGGCTAGTGGTGGAGAACCCATCCACCCCCGCCCTTGTCCTCTTCGGTTTGTGGCAGTGCCACTATATTTACCGCGCCCTCATTTTTCCCCTACGCATGAAAGACAGGGGCAAGCAGTTCCCGATTGAAAGCGTTGTGTTTGGCATTGTGTTTAACGCCATCAATGGCTTTATCAATGGCTATGCAGTTTCGATTGCGCCCCACTTGATGGGAGAGGGCTGGTTTTCCGATCCACGCTTTATCATCGGCCTTGTCATTGCGGCCACCGGCTGGCTGATAAATTTCCATTCCGACAGTGTGTTGATTCATCTGAGAGATGATGGCTCCACCGGCTATAAGATTCCCTATGGGGGCGTGTTCAAATATGTGTCCTCCGCCAATTATTTTGGAGAACTTGTGATGTGGACTGGCTGGGCGATCATGAGCTGGACGCTGGGCGGGCTTGTGTTTGCCCTGTTCACCGCCGCCAATTTGGGGCCGCGAGCCTTGGCGCATCACCAATGGTATTTGCGCAAATTCGATGACTATCCAAAAGAGCGCAAAGCGCTTATTCCCTTCCTTCTATAGATATATGTAACTTGAGGAGATTCTCATGGCAGTGATCCATGTAACCAATCTGGACGGCAGTGAAACAACAGTTGAAGGCAAAAATGGCCTGAACCTGATGGAAGCCCTGTCCCACGCCAATATTGAAGGCATTGAAGCTATTTGCGGCGGCGGTTGTTCCTGCGCCACCTGCCATGTGCACATAGATGCCGATTGGACGGGTACTGTTGGCCCGCGCGGCGACATTGAAGAAGAACTGGTATCTGCGACGGATGACTTTCAGGAAGGCAGCTCACGCCTATCCTGTCAGGTAGAAATCAACGACGCATTGGACGGCCTGAAAGTCAAAATCGCCATTCCCGAATAAGCAGTGACCTGAATAAAAATGAAAAGGCCGGATGTGCCCCCGCTACATCCGGCCTTAAAGATGCGCCTTTTTGCAAACGCGCACCCTATTCCTAGTCCTAATCCTTAAGCATCAAATTCGATGTAGAGATGCTTCACGCCGCGCAGCAGCATATTGGGATCATAGGCGAACTGGTCTTCCACATCTGCCAGCCGGATATTCTTCAATCGCTCCAGCACAATCGGGAAGGCGGTGTTCATTTCCTTGCGGGCCAATTGCGCACCGATGCAAGTGTGAACGCCGTGGCCGAACGCCAGATGGTCGGCTGCATTCTCACGATGAATGTCAAACTTGGCGGCATCCTTGAACTTGGCCTCATCGCGATTGGCTGAACCAAAGCGCACCATGCACATAGTGCCTGCTTTGATCTCTACGCCGCCCAGAACCGTATCTTGCTTGCAGACACGCCACATATTGTTGGTGGGCGTTAAGAAGCGCAGCACTTCCTCCACAAAATTTCCAACCAATGAAGGATCAGCCTGCAAGGCTGCCATTTGTTCTGGATGCTTCAACAGATAGTAGATGCCTGCCGTCAGCGTGTGAGCCGTGGTTTCATTCCCGGCCACCAAAATTTGCTGAATGATGGAAAGCTGCTCGGGGATCATCAACTTGCGGGGATCACCTTCTTCCTCAAGGGTGGCATGCACCAGTTCCGAGATCAGGTCATCTGTCGGGTTTTCCCGTTTTTCGGTAATGACCTTCGCCATATAATGCTGGAATTCAATGATGGTTTTGGCGAATTCTTTTTGTTCTTCCGGTGAAGAAAGTCCACCCAATTGGCCCACAAAGGCATCAGACCACTCGCGGAACATGGCACGATCAGAACGCGGCACCCCAAGCTGATCAGCCACCACCCACATGGGCAATTGGCTGGCGAAGGCGGCTTTGTATTCGCAATGACCATCATTGATGAAGGTATCAATAATCTCATTCGTTACCGTGGCGCAGTAATCACCCATGGCCGACACACGCTTATAGTTAAACGCCTTCATCGCCAGCTTGCGATAACGCGTTTGCTCGGGCGGATCGGCGGTCAACATGGTATCCACGGTGGGATAGCCTTTTTCGCTTTGCACATCCAACAACTCGTCGGAAATTTTATCCCCGCCGCCGGAAGACAAGGCGACCCCAAAGGCATTGGAAAACACTTTCCAGTTTTCCGTCGCTTGCGTTGCCAGATCAAAGGTAGAGATATAGACCATACCCGTATTGGGATCACGGAACACCGGCGCTTCGTTGCGGCAGCGTTCAAAATAGTCATAAGGGTCTTGCAACAACTCCAGATCAAACGGGTTGAAACTGCCCAAATCGGGTTTTACTTCGCTCATCTCAATAATTCCTAACCTGCTGTAAAGCCGCTATCGACCAGATAGTCGGCACCTGTGCAAAATCCTGCCTCGTCGGATGAAAGGAACAGAACCATATCGGCCACCTCCACCGGTTTGCCGATCCGGCCTGCCATATGGCCCGTGGCAAAACTTTGAATAACCTGTTCTTCCGTCGCGCCTGCCTTCATGCCCTGATCGATATATTGATCGAACATCTCTGTGTGGATGGCACCGGGCAGCACGGTATTACACCGAATGTCCAAGCCTTGCTCCCCACAATGCAATGCAGTGGTTTTTGTCAAATGCCGTACCGCTGCCTTGGAAGCGCCATAAGCAGCAAATGCACTGCCCGCCTTAACACCCATGGAGGAGGCGAAATTCACAATTGCGCAACGCGCACCCTGTTCGGCAATCGGGCGCATGGCCTTGACCGCCGCCCGGCAGCCAAAAAACGTGCCATCCAGATTGATCGACATAATGCGCCGCCAATGCTTGGTGCTGGCTTGTTCAATGTTGGAGGGCTGGGAAATGCCGGCTGAATTGACCAAAATATTGATCGGTGCCCCCAAGGCTGCTTCCGCCTTGGCGAAAACACCGTCCCAATCATCTTCCGAGGTCACATCCAAATGCAGAAACGCAGCGCCGATCTCGTCGGCGAGCTTTTGGCCTTTCTCATCATTAATGTCGGCCAGCGCCACCTTGGCCCCTTCTTCGATGAAACGTCGGGCGGTTGCGGCCCCCAACCCCGAAGACCCCCCGGTGATAATCGCAAATTTCCCATCCAGTCTTCCCACAGGAAGCCCTCCTCGCATAATGTCTTTGCAGTCAATACAAGCTGCCTTGTCTTAAACAATCATACTTGACTTTTTTTGCTCCCTGCAAGACCATAATGCTCGGAAACTGCAAAAAGACAGGACACACGGGGTTACCGCAAAAAATCGGTAGGGGAGAAAACAGTTATGGCGCTTAAATTCGCACGGCACATTGCTGTGGCGGGCACATTTGGCCTGACCACCATAGCCCTCACCCTACCTGCTTTCGCCGCGATTGATGAAATTATCGTTTCGGCCCGCAAGCGGGATGAATCAGCCCTATCCGTCCCCATTTCCGTTACCGCTGTGCCCGCTGCCCAACTTGAAAAGCAAGGCGCGAATGATATTGAAGATTTGGAAGGCCTTGCCCCCAATATTGTGATTGACCCGGTGCGCGCGGGGCCCCAAGGGGCCGCCATCGCCATTCGCGGTGTTTCTTTTGAAGATATTGAGAAGAGCTTCGACCCTGCCGTGGGTGTGGTGATTGATGGCGTTTATATCGGTACGAACACCGGCCAAATGGTCAATTTCTTCGACTTTGAATCAATCGAAGTGTTGCGCGGCCCGCAAGGCACCCTGTTTGGCAAGAACACAACCGGCGGCGTGGTTAATATTCGCCGGTCCCGTCCTACGGGTGAATTTGGCATCAAGGCCCAGGTAAATTATGGCAGCAAGGAACGGAATGATTATCGCGCGGTTGTGAACTTTCCCATCTGGGAAGACAAAATTGCGGGCAAAGCCTTCTTCTTCGCCAGTAATTTTGGTGGCTATTACTACAACAAAACTGCCAATGAAACGCGCGGCGACAACGAAAACCGCAATTACGGCCTCTCCTTGCAGTTCAAGCCCACGTCAAAATTCCGCGCCCTGGCAACGATTGAGAAAGTACGTGACTGGCAGCAGGTAGATTTGGGCACCGTATCGCGCACCCCACCAATTGAGAAATTTCTGGAGGTGAATAATGGTCAGGAAATTGTCGATGAATTGCTGTCCGGCAATCTGGAAGGAGCCCTTGCCGCGGGCCTAAAGAATGCCTTTGAGGCCGATTTGGTTTGCGCAGGCTCCAACATCACAACCATCTTTTCCCCGCCGGAAGAATGCGACCGCAACTCTGATGAAGATATCTACACCACTTTCGCTGAAATTTATGGCTATTCCTATTACGACCTTTCCATTGCCTCACTTGAAATGGACTACGACATTACCGACGATTGGGCCTTATCGGCTGTTACCGGCTGGCGCAAAAGCAATGAATATGTGAAGCAGGATTTTGATTCATCATCTGCCAACTTCTTTTGGACCGAACGCCCACAAGACTATGAACAGTTCAGTCAGGAACTGCGGGTGCAAGGCCCGCTAACAGATTGGCTGCATATCACTACCGGACTGTATTACTGGTATTCGTGGTACCAGCTTGATTTCATCTTGAACACGCCGCTATCCCCCACCGGGCCGATTGTTAATTTCTTTGAGCATGAGGTGAACGCCTATGCCGCCTTCTTCGATACCGATATTGCCATCACCGACAAGCTGAAGCTGGCCATCGGCGGGCGTTATACGCTGGAAGAAAAGAAGGCACATCTGATTTTGCCCTCCAGCGGGTTCACCATTGGCGGTGAAGTCGACACAAGCGAAAGCTGGGGCGAATTTACGCCCAAGGCATCCCTCTCCTATCAATTGGAACCCACCACTTTGATCTACGGATCTTATGCGCGGGGCTTCCGATCTGGCGGATTTAACGGCCGGGCCTTCACGCCCCAATCCGTTGGCCCGTATGAACCAGAATTCGTAGACACGTTTGAAGTGGGCTACAAAACACTTACCTTTGAAAATCGCCTGGCCCTAAACGCCGCCGCTTTCTACACCGATTACACAGACAAACAGGAAGAGATTGTCCGGCTAGTGGATGGTATTTCCGGCAACCCACAAGAAACAGTGGTGGAAAACGTGGCAGGGGCCCGCATTTGGGGGCTAGAGGCAGACGCAACCATAGAGGTTTTTGAAAACTTCAACCTGCTGACAGCGATCGGCTATCTAAACGCCGAATATCTGGAATTCCAAAAAGATCTGGATGGCGATGGGCAAGACGACGACGCCACCTCACTTGAGATGCGCCGCACGCCTTCCATAACCTGGTCTATGTCGGGCACCTATGTGATTCCGGTTGGGCGCTCCACCACAGCCTTAAACGTGACCTATCGTTATATTGATGACTATCAAACCGTGATCTCGTCCGATCCCGATGACCCCACAATCAATGATCGCCGCCTTAAAGCCAAAGCGCAAAACCAGCTTTCTGCCAATATCGCATGGAAGATGGATGTGGGCGAAGGCGAAATCAAAGCCTCCCTTTGGGGACGCAACCTATTGAACGAGAAAGGGCTGGCGGCAGGTTTGGCCGTGGCCAATATGTTTGCTTTTGCCGGGGGGCGCCCACCGCGCCTGTTCGGGGCTGAATTGTCCATCACTTACTAAACTGGAGTATTGTTCCCATGCAGTTATCACGGGATGAGTTAAAACGCGCCTATCGTACCATGCGGCTGATCCGCGGGTTTGAAGAACGCGTGCGTAAAGAATTTGAGGCGGGCAATATTCCCGGCTTCGTGCATGTGTATAACGGGGCCGAAGCGTCTGGCACCGCCATCTGCTTTGACCTCAGCGATGAAGACTATATCGGCTCCACCCATCGCGGCCACGGGCATTGCATCGCCAAGGGCGTGGATGTGAAGGGCATGATGATGGAAATCATGGGCAAAGGCACCGGTGTTTGCGGCGGCAAGGGCGGCTCCATGCATATCGCTGATCTGGACAAAGGTATGCTAGGCGCGAACGCAATTGTGGGTGGTGCTCCGCCCTTGGCAAATGGCGCTGCTCTTACCGCCAAGACCAAGAAAACAGGCAAAGTATCTGTTTCCTTCGGGGGCGATGGCGCTTCCAACCAAGGCACTGTGTTTGAAGCCTTGAACATGGCCGTTGTTTTGCAATTGCCTACCATCTTTGTGACCGAAAATAACGGCTTTGGCGAACACACAGCATCCTCATATGCCTGTGGTGCGCCTTCCATCGCAGATCGTGCGGCCAGCTTTGGCATGCCCGCCGAAGTAGTAGATGGCACTGATTTCTTCGCTGTGCATGAGGTGATGAGCCGCGCGATTGAACGTGGCCGCAACGGTGAAGGCCCCAGCTTCATCGAAACGCAAATTCCGCGCTTTGATGGTCACTTTGTGGGCGATCCGCAACCCTTCCGCACGCAAGAAGAAATGGAAGAGGCGCGCGCCAATGATTGCTTGGTGAAGTTTCGTGAAAAAGTGCTGGGTGCCAGCCTGCTGGACCCGGCCGATTTCGATGAGATTGATGAGAGCGTTCATGCAGAGTTGGAGGACGCCGTTAAAGAAGGCTTGGCCGCCCCCCTGCCCGACATGAAGACCCTCACCAAAGATGTTTACGTATCCTATTAAGGCGAATTCCTTATGAGTAAGAAAAGTTATCTACAAGCAATCAATGAAGCGATTGCCGGCGAAATGGCCCGCGACGAAAACGTTGTTGTAATGGGTGAAGATGTGGCCGGTGGCCACGGCGCAGGCGGCCCCACCGGGTCTGTGGGCGGTATCTTCGGCGTTACGTCCGGCCTTTATGACAAATTTGGCGCGGAACGTGTGATTGATACACCCATCACCGAAAGTGCCATTATGGGGCTGGCAGCCGGGGCTGCCACCACGGGCTTGCGCCCTGTGGCAGAGCTGATGTTCGTTGACTTCCTGGGCGTCTGCTTCGACCAAATTTATAACCAAGCGGCCAAGTTCCGTTACATGTTTGGCGGTAAGGCAAAAACGCCATTGGTCATCCGCTCCACCATTGGGGCCGGCCTGCGCGCCGGGGCCCAGCATTCGCAAACCCTGCATCCAATGTTTACGATGGTGCCGGGCTTAAAGGTTGTGATGCCTTCCAGCCCCTATGATGCCAAGGGTTTGATGATTGAAGCCATCCGGGATGATGACCCGGTGATCTTTCTGGAATCCAAATTGCTCTACGCCATGGAAGAAGAAGTGCCGGACGAGGCCTATACCATTCCCTTCGGCGAAGGCAATGTGGTGCAGGACGGCGATGACATTACCATTATCGGTTTCGGTGCCATGATCCCGCGCATTCAAGCGGTTGCAAGCAAGCTGGCGAAGGAAGGCATATCGGTAGAGATTGTGGACCCGCGCACGACTTCCCCCTTGGATGATGAAACCATCTTGGAAAGTGTTGAGAAAACGGGCCGATTGGTGGTGGTGGATGAAAGCCCGCCCCGTTGTTCCTTGGCGGCAGACATTGCGGCCCTTGTGGCAGATGAAGGCTTTGACGATTTAAAAGCCCCCATTAAGCAAGTCACCTGCCCGCATACGCCGGTGCCGTTCGCGCCTAATTTAGAAGATGAGTTTCTGCCCAATCCCCGCCGGATTGAGGAAGCGGTGCGTGCCGTTTTGAAACACGGTTAGGAAGTATGGCTGATCTGGAACGCTTGCAGCAAACGCAAACCCGGGCGCTAAAGCGGCTGGTGGCGCATTTGCGTGCAGGCGGCACGACTGATCTGGCAGATGATGTGATGGCGGTGGATGCCGCCTATTACACCTGCCCTGATCGCCTTAAACTTGAAAAAGAAAAACTGTTTGGCGCACTGCCGCTGCTGGCAGGTCTTTCAAGTGATCTGCCAAACGCCGGGGACCGTATCCTGTTTGAAGAAACAGGAGTGCCCATCGTCATCGTGCGCGGCAAGGATGGCGTGGTGCGTGGCTTCCTTAACCGTTGCCCGCATCGCGGCGCCAAGCTGGTGGAAGAGCCGGACCGCAAGCCCCTTATCACCTGCCCGTTCCATGGCTGGGGCTTTGACTTGCAAGGCAATGTTGCCGCCATTCCCGGTGAAGAAGGGTTCAACGGCATGGATGACCGCCATCGCTGCCTCACCCAAGTACCGGTGGCGGAATGGCATGGCTTGATCTTTGTACGCACGGATCCTGCGGCTGATCCGATTGATGTGGAAGCCTTTTTGGGCAGCTTCGCGCCAGAGTTGGCACAACTGCCCTTTGAAGGCGCAGAACCGGTGAAGAAAACCGTTATGCCCGTTCAAACCAATTGGAAATACGCGCTGGATACCTATGGCGAAGGCTACCACTTCGCCGCCTTGCATAAAGATACGCTGAGCCCCGCCTTTCATTCCAACGTGGCGGTGTTTGACAGTTTTGCCCCCCACCACCGCGTGAACTTTCCCGCCAAGGCGTATGACTATTTCGTCGATCAGCCGGATGATAAAATGGAAGGGCAAGAAACAGGCTTTGTGCATTTTCTTTTCCCTAACACCATCATCTTCTTCGGCTCGGTCCTGCCGGGGGACATTCATGTGCAGGTGTTCCGCCTGTTCCCCGGTGACACGCCGGGCGAAACGGAAACGCAATTCGCTGTTTATGCGCTTGGCGGCGTGAAGGATGACGATCATTGCGCCCAAGTAGAGATGAGCTTTGATGCCACAGCGCATGTGGTGGTAACGGAAGATTATCGCGTTGCTGCGCTTGGCTATAAAAACCTTGAGGCAACACCGGGCTTTATATCTGTATTCGGGCGCAATGAAATTGCCCTGCAAAGCCAGCATCGCGCCTTCGCAGAATTTTTGGAGAAATAGTAAATGGGCCAGCTAGACGGCAAAGTCGCCATTATTACGGGCGCGGCTTCCGGCATGGGGGCGGCTATGGCCACCCGCTTTACCGCCGAAGGTGCCAAAGTCATCATGAGCGATGTGCAGGTGGAAAAAGGTGAGGCCCTTGCCGCCGAGATTGGTGCAGAATTTGTCTCCCACGATGTCGCCAATCCGGCTGAATGGCCCGCCGTTATGGCTGCGGCCGCCGCCCATGGACGGTTGGATGTAATGGTAAACAATGCAGGCATCGTTCTAAACGGCACAATTGAAGATGTGGAGATGGATGAGTTTGACCGCATTGTCGGCATCAACCAACGCAGTGTGGTGCTGGGCTGCCAATTGGCCGTTAAAGCCATGAAACAAAATCCGGAAGGCCCGGGCGGCAGCATCATCAATATGTCGTCTGTCACGGCCTATGCCACCACTGTTACCAGCACGCTATATGGCATGACCAAGGGTGGCGTGATGGCACTGACCAAAGCGGTGGCAGGCCACTGCGCGCGGGCGGGCTACAATATTCGCTGCAACTCGCTGCATCCCGGCGCGATTGATACGCCGATGCTCACCGCCGCGCTGGATCAAGTGCCGGACCCGGAGGCGCTGAAGAAAATTTTCAACAATTTGCAACCCATGGGCCGCATGGGCCAGCCAGAAGAAATTGCAGCCCTGGCCGTCTTTCTTGCAGGCGATGAATCCAAATTCATCACCGGATCAGAAATGTTGATCGATGGCGGGGCCATGACCATTTTGCCGAACTTTTAAGGAGACATCCCCATGTCTATTCCAAATCGTAACCGCCAATGGCTGATCAATGATCGCCCCACGGGCCGCCCCTTGCAGGAAGGCGACTTCAAACTGGTGGAGGAAGACGTGCGCCAGCCTGAAAAGGGTGAACTGCTTTTGAAGACCCTTTATCTGGGGTTTGATCCGGCCCAAAAAGGCTGGATGGAAAATGTGGCCGACTATGTGGCCCCAACCGAAATTGGTGAAGTGATGCGTGGCTCCGCGGTGCTGGAGGTAGTAGCGTCGGAGCATCCCAAATTCCAACCGGGTGATGTTGTTTCCGGTCTGACTGGGTGGCAGGAATACGCCACGGTGCCAGCCGCCAGCGTACAACGCATTCAAAACCCCAAATACAAAACCGAAAATCTGGGTGTTTTGGGCACACCGGGCATGACAGCCTATTTCGGCTTTATTCATATTGGCAAACCCAAGCCGGGAGATACGGTTGTGGTCTCAGGTGCCGCCGGGGCCACAGGCTCTGTCGTGGGCCAAATTGCCAAGATTATGGGCTGCCGCGTCATCGGCATTGCCGGGGGCAAGGACAAATGCGATTGGCTGATCCGCGAAGCGGGCTACGATGCCGCGATTGATTACAAGGCGCATGACAGCATTCGCCAGCCATTGAAGGAACTGGTGCCCAGTGGAATCGACATTTTCTACGACAATGTTGGCGGCACCATTTTGAATGATTGCTTAGGCGAGATCGCCACAGGCGCGCGCGTGGTGATCTGCGGCGGCATCTCGCGTTATGAAACAGGTGTATTACCGGCGGGGCCTGAAAACTATTTCAACCTCGTTTTCCGCCGCGCCAGCATGGAAGGCTTTATCGTTCTGGATTACGCCGCCCAATTTGGCGAGGCGCGACGCCGCATGATCGAATGGATTGAAGCTGGCAAACTGTCTTATCAGGAAGACATTCAAGAAGGCTTTGAAAACGCGCCCGATACGTTGCAGCGCCTTTTCAGCGGTCAAAACTATGGCAAGCAGTTACTGAAAATCTAGGAACATATTATGGCTTACCGCGAAGAAATTGAAACACTGGGCGATATTGCGCGCCTATATGGCAAAGAACAGCCTGACGCCCTTTGCTTTGATTGCGAAGGTCGCCGCACCACCTATGATGATTTTGAAAGCAACACCAATAGGGTCGCCAATGCGCTGATCGGCATGGGCTTGAAACCCGGTGATCGCATTTCCTTTCTTGGCAAAAACTCTGATTGGTATTTTGAGCTATTGGTGGGTGGCGCGAAGGCAGGCCTTGTGATGGTATCAGTCAATTGGCGACTGGCCCCGCCTGAGGTTGCCTATATTTTGAAGGACAGCGCCTCCAAGGTTCTATTTGCCGGGCCGGAGTTTCAAGACTTGGCTACCAAAGCCCGCGCGGAAGCTACCAACATTACCGATAGCGTAGAGATGAGCGCCGCAGGCTTTGCCGCTTGGCGCGATGCAGCGGCGGATAGTGATCCTAGCGTACCAGTTGATCCGCAAGATGTCGCGGTGCAGCTATATACCTCCGGCACCACCGGGCATCCCAAAGGCGCGCAGCTCACCCACGCCAATTTGTTTGCTAGCAAAGCCATTGATGCAGACGCAACGCCCGTATGGAATGAATGGACCGCAGATGACGTATCTTTGGTCGCCATGCCCAATTTTCATATTGGCGGCACCGGCTGGGGCATTACCGGCCTTTATGCGGGCGCGCAAAATTATGTGATGCCGGAATTTGATCCCACCCAAGTGCTGGATTACATCCAGAACTATCGCATCACAAAAATGTTTATGGTGCCTGCCGCCATGCAAATTGTGGTGCGCGATCCGAAAGCGAAAGATACTGATTTTTCCTGCTTGAAGTTCATGCTCTATGGGGCCAGCCCCATTCCACTGGATTTGCTGCGCGAATGTATGGACATGTTCGGCTGCGGCTTTGTGCAAATGTATGGCATGACAGAAACCACCGGCACCGTCGTCGCGCTGCCACCGGAAGATCATGACCCGGCAGGGAATGAGCGGATGCGCAGTGCAGGCAAGCCCCTGCCCGGCGTGAAAATCTCCATCCGTGATGACAACGGCAATGAACTTCCCGCACGGGAAGTGGGGGAAATTTGCATCCACTCCATCCAAAACATGGCGGGCTACTGGAACTTGCCCGAAGCCACCCAAAGCACCATCGGCCAAGATGGCTGGCTACGATCCGGCGATGCGGGTTACATGGATGAAGACGGCTATGTCTATATCCATGACCGGGTGAAAGACATGATCATCTCCGGTGGGGAAAATATCTACCCGGCAGAGGTTGAAAACGCCCTGTTTGGTCACCCCGCCGTGGCAGATGTGGCCGTGGTGGGTGTGCCCGACCAAAAATGGGGAGAAGCCGTGAAGGCTATGGTGGTTTTGAAAGAAGGGGCCAGCGCCAGCGAAGCAGATTTGATTGCCCATGCACGTGAACGCATTGCCGCCTTCAAGGCCCCCAAATCTGTAGATTTCATTCCTGAGCTGCCGCGCAACCCTTCCGGCAAAATTCTGCGCCGGGAATTGCGCGCGCCCTATTGGGAAGGGCAGACAAGAGGCGTGGCTTAAATTGAGATTGTTTCGCCCGCCTCTGCCTGTGCTTTCAGGTGGCGGTAGGTGAAACGCATATCCCCTTCAATCTTTTCAACCAGTTCCCAAATGCGCTTATAGCCTGAATGGGCAATCAGCCACGTGCCATCGGCCTGCCGCACATATTTATCCCGATAGATCGAGGCACCGCGCGTCATCACCTTGTGCTTCAAATCATAAAACTCATCATTCAAATACCACACACCCTCAGCTTCGTTGCCGTTCACATAAATTTCCGGATGGTGGCCGTTATGCATGGCAACCGCATCGGCGTGGAAGCTTTGCTTGATGAAGGCGAGGAAATCATCGCGATTGCTATATTCGGCAAGGTAAGTCGCGCCCTCATAGCGAATGGATACATCGGGCATAAGTGTTGCCTTTAGCCCCGCTATATCGCCCGCATCAAGGAAACGGAAGTAACGGTGCTTTAGTTGTTTGCAAAGTTCGATTGCTTCTAAATCTAATGACACGTTCCTGCCTCCTCTAACTACTCATATGCTCGCCGCCGTTCACGTCCAAGCACGTGCCGGTGACCATGGCGGTATAGTCCGACACCATCATCAGGACGGTGCGAGCGCAATCTTCATCTGGCGGCACCACGCCCAGCGGGATATTGGCGGTAATGCCTTTGATCACATCTGCCTCTGGCACGCATTGCGATTTGGCGGTGTATTTCACATAGCCTTCTACCGGCGCGCCCCACATCCACCCCATCACGGTGGAATTGACGCGAATATTATACGTGCCCAATTCCTTCGCCAACATGCGGGTGGCGCCCATAACAGCGGCCTTGGCGCTGGCATAACCGCCTTCGCCCGGCATGGGTTTGCGGGTCGCCATGGTGGAGATATTACAAATCGCGCCACCGCCCGCCTGTTTCATGGGCTGCACGACCGCTTGCGTCATTTGCATGGTGCCGAAAAATGTTACTTCCATCGCCTCACGCCACTGCATGAGGTCCGCTTCCTCAAATTGGGAAAAGCCAATGTGCTTGTAGGCGGAGTTTACCAGCCCATCGATCCGGCCAAACTTCTTCTGCGTTTCTGCGGCAAGGTTGAGACACGCTTCGTTGTCGGCAATGTCCGTCGGGATCGCGAGCACATCGCCGCCCTTTTGGCGAATGTCATCTGCAATGATATTCAGGCGATCTTCATTGCGCGCACAAATGGCAATCTTCGCGCCTTCTTGCGCCGCCAGATGCGCCATCTTCGTGCCCATACCCGGCCCAATGCCGGTAATGATGACCACTTTGTCTTTCAAAATCATCTCTTAAGATCCTTCAATATAGCGCGCGCGATAGGCGCTGAATGCCTCTGCCAACTGCGCGTCACTCAGGCCAAATTGTTCCGCCGTATAGGCGTGTTTGCCGTGTTTGTTCTGGCCGTGCCCATCATGCCAACCGGCAAGTTCTTCTGCCGTGACATCCGTAAAGGGGCGGCCCAAGCGTTCATATATCATGCGCGCTGTGCCCAGCGGGTCTTTCACCGTTTGGCGATAATCCACGTCAATGAACAAGCCTTCATCCATTTGGGCACGCTTGGCCATGAATTGATCCAAGTTCCACTTCAATCGATGAAACCAATGGTCGCCAATGGCTTTTTCATCATGCGTATCTGTCCATGGTTTTGAATAGGCACTGACCATTGAGCACATGGAGGGCACCGTCTGCACCGGATCGCGATGGGTCATAATGATATGCGCACCGGGAAATACCTTCGCCACCACATCCACCAAGGGCACATGTTGTGGGGTTTTCAATACCCAGCCTTTGCCGCGCCGATCGGGCCGCTGCCATTGCAGAAATTGCAAGAAGCGTTTGAGGTCTTGATAGGCCGGTGTTTGGTCCGTTTGTTGCAACCACTTGGCATAAGAAGGCACATAGAACGCGCTTTCAAAAACGCTGCTCATAAAACAATGATCCAGAAGTAGAATTTCTTCTTCCGGCATATAGGCTGACACATCATGGATCGCCTCAAAATCTGGCGAGGCGGCCTTGATGTGTTCGGCGCTGCGTTCCCCTGCCTTGTGGCGCCCCACGGGCTTGCCAAACTCTTCATCCGGGAATGGTGCGGGATTGAAGCCTTCCCACATCTCCATCGCCGTATTAGCCGGGTCTGCCGCCAGCAAGCGGTGCAACATAGTAGACCCGGTGCGCGGCAGGCCCACAATCACTGCGTCCACCCGGATCTGTTCATCCAAAATTTCCGGGTGGCGCGTGATGTAATCCTCCGTGCGCAAACGATTCATCAATATGTTGGTGAATTGCAGGGCGCGAGTTTTCTCTCCCGCTGCATTAATGCCAGACTCGCTTTTGAGAGAGTCAATAAGCTGATCCAACGCCTCCACAAAGAACGTATCACCCCAGTTGGAAAGCCCTGTTGCGGCCTCTGCTGCTTGCATTAGGGCTCGGCGTTCTAATGGCGGGGCCTTCATGACAGATCCCTCAATTTGGTTTTGGTGATAGTGGGCACCGGCGCGTTTTGATCTGCCCCAATCCAGCGCCACATCAAAATACCTTTGGCATGCCCGCCAGTGGTGATGGCATTCGCCACATCCAACCGCTCATGCGCCAACACAATACGCACCTTGCCATCCACCACTTGCGCGGTTTTGTGGTTTAGTGTGATCGGCAGATAGCGGTAGTCCAAACTTTCCATCCAGAAATTGTTGAGCTGGATATTCCAGTAGTCACAAGCCGGGATATCGGTTTCAATCACCAGCGCCTCATCCGCCGCAAAATCCCACGGGCCGTAATAATATTGAATGTTCGGATCACCGCCTGCGGCAGCGGCGCGCTTTGGGTCCAGCCGCTCAAACGCGTTCACGGGCTGCGCCGCAAAATCACGCGTCCATTCCAAAAACAACTTGGTAGAACCGGTAACAAAGCGGTGCGCCGCCATCAGCCCCCGTGCCATACGACCCGGCGTCATGGGTTTGGGCGCATCACCCTCCGCGCCGATACGCTCAATAGAGCATTCAGCGGGTTTCTCATTTTTGAAGTCGCCAAAGGTTTGCCGCACCAGCACCATGCCGGACTTACCCGACATAGGCAGCCAATTACCTTGGGTGGGTTTTTCCGGCGCGACGATGATTTCAAAACTGCCATCAGCAGCAATCTCCATATCGCGCGCATCCAGATAGCCGGATGTTTGTAAGCCCCCATCCTTGCCGTAATTGCCTTCCTGCGTGCCAAACCCCAGATAATGCACCGAGCCGCGCGTACCGGTGATGCGATAGGTAAAGGCCGGGTTGATCGCCGCATTGGCGTAGTGATTATCCGGATTGTCCCCACCCTGCTTGATAGTCTCATGGCAGGAGCGGCGCAGCACCGGGAACAACGGGTCGCGAAACTCAACAAAGTTTTCCAACCCCATGCGCGTGAGGCGCGTGAGATACCGCACGCCTTCTGCCTGCGTTAAACCATCTTGCGGATTGGCGGGATCGAACACCAAATCTCCCGCCGCCTTCAGGCTATCGCAGAAGGCCGCCCATTCAGATTTCAGATCTACGTCTTCGCTCATCACACCAGCCTCGCTTGGCCGCCATCAAGACCAATGGATTGGCCGGTGAGGTAACGCGCCTCATCAGACACCAACCACGCCACCGCTTGGCCAATATCTTGCTCAGGGTCGCCCACCCAGCCCAAAGGCACGGTTTTGGTGAAGGCGGCGGCTTCTTCGGGGTTATGCTCGGTCCACATTTTCATGCCGGGCGATAGCGCCAAGGGCAAAATCACATTGGCGCGAATGCCATCAGGGCCCCATTCATGCGCCGCCGCACGGGTAAGCTGGCGGATCGCCTCTTTCACCGCCGCGTAAGCCCCATAGCCCCCCGCCTCCCAGCGAAAGGCTGAAGAAGAGCCAAGGTTCACGATATTGCCCTTGTGCTCTTTAAGCTGCTGGTGGCAGGCACGCATAAACCGCAATGCTGCCATTGGGCCGGATTGCCAGCCATCTTCTACATTTTCTTCTTTCAGCTTGAGCAGTGGCCCCAACGGCACCATCTGGGCGTTGTTGACCAAAATGTCGATCCGACCAAACTCGGCTATCGTTTCATCAACGATAGCTTGAATGCCCGCCTCATCGCGCACATCCAATTCCCGGGCCATGGCCTTGGTAGGCACGGCCTGTGCCGTTTCTTCCACCTTGGCCAATGTGCGTCCAGACAAGCTTAGCTGTGCACCTTCTTTCGCCAAAGCATGGGCAATACCTTCCCCCACGCCTTGCCCTGCCCCGGTGATAAGGGCGACTTTACCGTCCAGTTTTCCCATGATTTTGTCCACTCACGCTAAATATATGCCATATACTTACGCGAACAGATAGTTTAGTCAAACTGAATTGCTCATTTGCGTGGAAATTTGATGTCGAAATTGATCTATGCCCTTTGGGGAAGCCAAAACCTGATTACCCTGAAAGGGGCCACCGCCATATCACAGGTAACGGAAACGGTCGCGTCTGCTGCCCCGCTGCGCATGGGAGACGACCTGCCTGATGCGCTGGTCACTTTTCAGGATCATGCCCCCGATCTTTCCCCATATTGCGAGCGTTTTCACGGTTGGCAGGTGGAAGAACGCGTGCCACTGCCCGCCGATCACAGCCAAACAGGCTTCAATCAAGTCACCTTGCTTAACTTCAAACCGGATGTTCCGCGTGAACACGCGTTGACCCATTGGCGGGCCGTTCACACCCCGCTTGCCATCGAAACACAGGATACTTTCTATTACGGCCAAAACCGGGTACTGCGGGCGCTGACAGATGGCGCACCACAGATTGATGCCATTGTTGAAGAATGGTTCCCCTTCGCCGCTATGACAGACCCCAACACCTTCTTCGATGCCATGGGGGATGACGACAGGCTGGCACAAAATCGCAAAAAGATGATCGGATCATGCACAAAGTTTATAAATTTCAATAGCTTACGTGTAATTCCCATGACCATTTTGATGTGACTGTTTTACGACACTATCTCGTAAAATTGCCGACGCGAACACCTATCGACATTGACGGGCACCTATAACCTCCTTACTGAAATGTGAATGGGTTCCGGTTGGGGAACACCAAACACCAAATGCGGGTTAGGATATAAAATGAAAAATGTAGTCACATTGGGCCTTGCGGGCCTGCTAGGCATTGGCATCGCAACGTCAGCATCTGCTACGGAACCACAATTTTACGGCGCTGCCGGCGTTGGATATTCCAGCTATGATTTGCCTTCCACCGCCCCTGCGGGGTCAGGAGATGATTCTTGGGGCTATAGCATCCTCGCCGGTGCTGAATTCCAAACCGGGCACAATGGCGTAACCGTTGCCGTTGAAGGCGGCTGGAAAGATTTTGGCGATATTGATGGAGGCACTGGCTCGCCGGACACTGAGATTGATGGCTGGTTTGCCGGTATCAAGGCTGCTCTTCCCGTATCCGCCGATGGTGCAACTCGCGTATTTGCGCGCGGTGGTCAACTTTGGTGGGAAGGCACAACCGGGCCGGTCAGTGTCGATCAGGAAGATTGGTACTATGGTGGCGGTATCGACCATCTCGTATCACCCAATATCCGGGTTGGGCTGGACCTAGAATTTATCAGCCTCGACCCCGGCGCTGGTTCACAAGATATCGACACCCTTTCAACAACGGCACGTGTCATCTATATGTTCTAATAGAACACCAACAGAATACATTGAAAGCCCGGGCAGATCGCCCGGGCTTTTTTGTGTGCTGACTAAGGTGTTACAATCGGGAAGGGTTTGAAATTGGGGGCCCCCAGTGAGGCAAAAAACTGCCCCAGCTTGATCAAGCTACCGTCCAGTTCAACGCCATCACTGCCCACAATATCTGTCACGCCAGCTTGGCCCTGCAAGATCTGCAAGAACAAGGCATGTGTAAGTGTTAACGTTGCGTCGGCATTGTCCGCCAAGCCCTTGCGGTGATTGAGCACGGAGTTTTCCAGCAGCAACGTGAACTGATCCCCCGTATCGGTGAAATTGAGGTTCACAGTCAGCGCTTTGCCCGCCGCGCTATCTGGATCAATATTGGTTGCCATGGCCACCAAGAAAAGTTCCAGCGGAATGGATTGCAAAATGCCCCCTGCCTGGCGGGAGATATCGAAATCGCCCATGCCGTTTCGCAGCTCATAAGCGCCACTTAGATAAACATCGCGCCATGGCCCGCTTTCAGACGCATAACCACGTTGATCCAGCGATTGCGCCATCAATTTGCGGCCCTCAACATTGTCGGGATCGGCAAACACGACATGATGGGTTAAACGCGCGGCCCATTGAAAATCACCCGCTTGATAGGCAGCGCGCGCCTTTTCAAGCACGGCATCTGTCCCCCCCATTGCGGCCACATAGCGATTGGCCTGATCTTCCGGCGGCAGCGGGTCCAGATTAACTGGATTGCCATCATACCAGCCAAAGTAATGCTGATAGACGGCCTTCGCGTTGTGTTTAAGCGTGCCGTAATAATCCCGTGTAGCAAAATTGGTAACAAGCGCCTCCGGCAACTCAATGGTTGCGGCAATCTCATTCGGCGTTAGGCCCTTTGCCGCCAAGCGCATGGTTTGATCATGGGTGTATTTGTAAATGTCGCGCTGCTTCTTCAAATAATCCACCAGCGCACCTTGCCCAAACACAGGCCAGTGATGGGAGTTGAAGATCACATCGCTTTGGCCGCCATACATCACCAAAGCTTCATCAATATAGCCCGCCCACTTCAACGCATCCCGCACCTTGGCCCCACGCAAGGTATAAAGGTTGTGGAAGTTGCGGGAGATAACTTCGGCTCCACAAAATGCCTGATGATCCGGCAGATAGAACATGAACTCCGCTGGGGCCTCTGATTCCGGCGTAAACTGGAACTCAATGTTCACCCCATCCACCACCACCTTCTGGCCAGTGCGGCTGATGATGATATTTGGCTCAACAATACTGGCACTGCCGCGCGCGGGCGCTTTGCCCAACCCGGTATCAACATGGCCGGTTGCGTCACGCGGCAGGCTCATCCCATACATGTAGCTGGCACGACGACCCATGACAGAGCCTGCGACCACATTTTCGCTCACGCTTTCTTCCACAAAGCCTTCAGGCGCGATCACCGCAACCGTGCCTGCCGCCGCATCGGCATGGGACACCACAGCCGCCGCCCCGGCAAAGTGATCAATGTGAGAGTGCGTAAACAGCACGCCGGTAACAGGACGTGCGCCCAAATGCTTATTCGCCAAATCAAGGGCAGCTTTCGCTGTTTCAACGCTGGTGAGCGGGTCAACCACAATCCAGCCGGTTTTGCCTTCAATCAAGCTCATATTCGCCAGATCAAAGCCGCGCACTTGATAAATGCCGTCCTTCACCTTGAACAGGCCATGAATGTTGTTGAGCTGCGCCTGCCGCCATAAGGATGGGTTTACAGTATCAGGCGCGGGAGCCCCGTTTTCATACTCATAATCCGGCGCAGACCAGATGACATTGCCCGCTTCCCCTTTGATAACCAATGGGTCCAGCGTGGCAATGAAGCCGCGGCGCGCATCCTCAAAATCTTGGTTGTCATCCAGCGGCAAAAGCGCTGCCACCTTATTGTTGGCAGCCACCGTTGCAGGCGCGGCAGCAGTCGGACCCGTGCCTTCCGGCAAGGGGTTTGTGCCGGCAGCTTGCTCTTCACCACAGGCAGCCAAAGCCAATACGAAAGCGGGGATAATGAGTGAGCGCATCTTCTTCTCCTAAAACCGGGGCAATCTATACGGGGTCTGGACCAACACGAACCATGCGTTTGCCGCGGTTTTCACCGTTCAACAAACCCACAAGGGCCGCAGGGGCGTTTTCCAACCCATTCACAATATCTTCCGCTGCATTCAGCTTGCCACTGCCAGCCCATTCTACCAAATCAGCCACCGCGGCCGCGTTCTTGTCTGGGAAATCCATCGCGATGAAGCCGCGCATGGTCAGCCGCTTGACGACCAAAATGCCGGGCAGGCCCGTTGGCTTCACCGGGCCAGTATTGTTGTAGCTGGACACAGATCCGCAACAAACAACGCGGCCAAACATGTTCATGCCCTTCAACACGGCCTCCATCACCGGGCCGCCGACATTATCAAAATAGACATCAATGCCGCCAGGGCACGCCGCACGCAGTTGTTTTGTGAAGTCATCATCTTTGTAGTTCACAAAGGCGTCAAAACCCAATTCGTCCACCAGCCATTTGCCTTTTTCCTCATTGCCAGCGATGCCTACCGCGCGACAGCCCTTGATCTTGGCAATTTGCCCAACCAGAGATCCAACAGAACCAGCGGCGGCGGAAACAACGACTGTTTCCCCTTCTTTCGGCTGACCAACTTGCATGAGCCCATGGTGGGCCGTTAACCCGGCAATACCCAAAATGGAATGAAGCTGGCTTAAAGGACGATGGTCCGGCGCTTTGTTGAGAAATTTCGCGGACGCGACATAGCGATCGGTCCAGACACTTTCACCGATCACAATATCACCCACTTGTAAGGACGCATCCTTGCTTTCAATCACTTCCGCGATGGCAAGGGTTGGCATGGCATCACCGGGCATCACTTGATCGCGGTAGGTTTTGGCATCCATCCACGCGCGGTTGGCGGCATCAATCGATAGTAGAATATTGCGCAGCAGCACTTGCCCTTCACCGGGTATGGGATCTGCCTCCTCCCGCATTTCGAAGTGGCCCGGTGTCAGCGCCCCTTCAGGCTTGGCGTTCAAATAGAATGTACGATTGCTCATGATGCTTTCCCCCAAATTCCAGCCTTCTTTATGCGCGTAGGGCGTTTACATGGTCAAGCAGGGAACGCAGCGCCTTGTCATCAATGGCGTGCGCGTCCAGCGCCTTCAAAGTCTCCTCCAGATAGACATGGTTTGGGCCACCAACCCCTTTGGCGGCGGCGATTATCGCCGCTTGTTGCGCCAAATCCATCGCACCCGCATATTGACGATGTGTTCTGTCCACCGCAAAGGTCAGGGCTGGTGCGATACCACCCTCCGGCAAGTGCGCCCGCACGGCAATCTCCCGGTAGACCATGGTAACTTGTTCGCGGGCTCGTAAATAGTGGCGCACTTGCGGCCAATCTTCCGCGGCCACTTCGTACAATACCCCGGCGCAAGCGCCGCCCTTGTCCAGTCCCAACACCAGACCAGGCTGCGCGCGACTACCCCTCCAATGCACGGAAGAAACGCAAAAGGACCGATGCAGACCATATATGCGCGCAGGTCGGGCGCTGATAAAATCAAACCCCGGCCGCCAAATGAGCGACCCATAGGCAAACACATGCCGAAGTGTTGCTTTCGCATCTTCATTTTGTTTCTTACGGCCCATGCCCTATAAGGCCCTCAACTTATTTGATTGGCAAGGATGAACCCTCCATGCGTTATGGATTGATTTTCGCGGCTATTTTGGGGCTGTTCGGCCTTTATGGCGGTTATTGGCTTTGGCTGGCTGATCGCGCCGAGACAGAAGCCGCCGCGCTGCAAACAAGAGAGCAGAATGCGGGACGGCAACTAAATTGGGAAAACCTGACAATTACCGGGTTTCCGTATCACATTCGTGCAGAAGTTACCGCCCCATCCTGGCGCGACGACGCCAATCGAACCCACTGGGAAACGCCAGCACTTACCATTCATGGCAGCCCCACAGAACCTTCACGCGTGATTGCGGATGCGACCCAGCCCCATCACTTTCTGGTGCAAGGCAGGGCGTTCTCGCTGACCTCGGCTAGCCTATTCGCCTCGATCAGTAATTACCAAGCCAAGCTGCCTAATATCTCGATTGAGGGAGAAGGACTGACACTCACGCAGCCAAAAGGGGTTCTTACTCTCGACACCACCAAACTTCATTTTCGGTTGTCCCCATCTCAGGAAAATGCGATTGATCTCGCCGTTGATTTTGAGGGCATCGAAAGCCCGGTGCGTCTAGGCCCCGGCTTGGGCCACAAGCTTGAAAAGCTGCACAGCGTCGCCACCATTGGTGCCATGCCAGTGCACAGGATAGAGCACCTGCTATCAGCGCCCGAAACAGTGATGGCAGGCTGGGCCAACGACAACGGCATTGCTACCATATCCGATTTAACGATCACCCTGCCCGGCGGGGTTATTATTTCCGCAAATGGGCGTATTCATGCCGGGCGCGCGGGATATCCTGCCGGTACATTGAATGCAAAAATCACGGGCTATGATGTTTTGCTTGCCCATGCCGTGCAGGCGGGTGCGCTCACACTTGGCAAGGCGCAGGTCACACGGCTTGGCTTGGATTTAGCCGATGGCATGGATGGCGCAAAGGATGGCACAGTATCACTGCCACTTAGCCTTTCCGGCGGCGCGGCTTATCTTGGCCCGGTTAAAATGGCCGATCTACCAAAACTATTTCCTGAAAAACCTATGCCGGTGGATACGCCACAGCCCTAATCATCACGACGAAATATGGCCGCGGCAGCCCAGCCAAACCAAATGGCAAGCAACACCGCCACAACGCCATAGGCCCACGGCCATTCCTGCGCGAACTTATAGATGCGCCGCTCCAGCCCGATTTTATCCACAAAGAGAGGGGAAAATTGCGCCCCTATGATTTTGCGGTCACGCAGCACAAAAGCTTCTACCTTATAGGCGCCAACGGGCACATTGGCCGGCAAGGTAAGGCGGGCACGGAACAACTGCCCCCCAATCACATCAAATGCGCCAACTTCTTCAACGAACAAACCATCCCGACGGCGCGAACGAATAATCGCCCGCCGATAGACCTCCACCTCATCGCTTTCCACAAAGCTGGCAAGGGAAAGATTATCAGCTCCGATTGCGTGGCGTGCCCAAAGAGACGCGCTGGCAATTTCTTCCAAAGGTCGGGTTGAAAGCACGGCGTAGAAGCCCGGCACTTTCTCAAACTCCAACGCCTCTGTATTCGCCCAAATAATCCCCACGCGGTCCTTCTTACGCACCGTTAAGGGCGCTTCAGGCCCCCGCACCACCACCACGACATCAGAGGGGACGCGTTGATCCGCGGCCTCGTCTCCCAAAGCGCCGAACAACAAAATCTCTGCCCCGGTGAAAGTAGGCCGGATCGAAACTTGATGGTCGGACAGGCTGGCAATCAGCGGATCGGCAATCGCAGGCCATGTGGCGAAACACAACAATATCGCGAGATAGCGGATCATCAATGCACTGCCAATGTTAAGGAATAAAGATCATCCGGCATAACGACCAAATCATATGCAAGCTTTACACATACCCCAACAACCAAGGCCGCCAGCAAGGCCCGCAATTGCTCACCCTTCAGCTTCAACCCCGCCGCCGCACCAAATTGCGCGCCCACCACAGCCCCCAGCAACAACAATATTGCCAAGACCGCATCAACCGTTTGGTTTGTGCCCGCATGCAGCATGGTCGTGAACGCGGTAACGAACAAAATTTGAAACAAGGATGTGCCCACCACCACATTGGTGGGCATCCCCAAAATGTAGATCATGGCGGGCACCATAATAAAACCACCCCCCACCCCCATAATGGCGGCCAGCACGCCTACCAGCATGCCAATCACAAAGGGCGGTATAGCGCTGATATACAGCCCGGATTTGCGGAACCGCATCCGCAGTGGCAAGCCGTGGGTCCAGTTATGGGTGCGGCGCTTTTTGCGTATCACCGCCTGCCCACGCTGACGCAGCAGCGCGCGGACGCTTTCAACCAGCATCATGGACCCGACAACACCCAAAAACAGCACATAGGAAATAGAGATCAACAGATCAACCTGCCCCAGTTCACGTAGTAAGCGAAAAAGCGCAACCCCGAAAAACGAACCGACAGTGCCGCCGACCAGCAAGACAAAACCCATCTTGAAATCTACGCCTTGCCGCCGCCAATGGGCAATCACACCCGACACGGATGAGGCAACAATCTGATTGGCTTCAGACGCCACCGCAACCGTGGGCGGCACGCCGATAAAAATGAGCAAAGGCGTCATCAAAAAACCACCGCCAACGCCAAACATGCCCGACAAAAACCCCACGCCACCGCCCAGACCGATCAGCAAAAATATGCTGACAGACATCTCGGCAATGGGCAGATAAATCTGCATGAAATGGGTCCCCAATGGCGTCGGACATCGACGCGCGAAGCATCATCTTAAGCGATTGATTCAATTAGGGAAAGATAGAGAGACCGGATAGCCCGACCATTGATTGCCTAGGGGTCGGCGACCAGAGCAACCAGTTCTTCCATTAAGCGCTTTTTGATCGCCAATGTATCGGTGGCAGGCAACCCATAACGCGTGCCCAGCAGTTCATAATCGGTATCCTTCAGCGAAAGCGTTAGCCGAGGCCGCTTGGGCGGCGAATAATCCAGCCCCACCATCTTCCGCACCTGATCAGACGGCGTAAGCCCCGCTTCCGCCGCCTTTACCCGCACATGGGAAGCAACTTGCGCTTCAAGATCCAGTGCAACTTGTATGGCCTTGCCAGCACGGGCGCGGTAAGTCTTTTTGGGGCTGTCGATCGCCATCAGCTCGCCCACAGCCCTTCAATATGCGATGCCGGGATGAATACCACGATGGAAACTTCAGTTTCACCATCCAGATAAACCTCGACCTCCAACCCAAAATTCTCGTCCGGGCTTTTCAGCTCATAGCCATCGAATTTTTCGCCACCATTTTCCGGCAATTGGCGTTTGCGATAATCACCAGCGTGGTAATAGCCGACAACGGCATCTACTTCTTCCACATAGGTATCGGGTAGCCAGCCTTCATAGTGGGGTGGGTGGGCCAGTACTTTGACAGGTGTTCCAGCGCCTTCCGCAAAAATTTGACCGAAGGCTTCCATATCAAGCAAGGTTTCGACCTCTTTGCGCGGCAAAGTGCGGGATACGGCCATGACATCGCGGCCTTCATCACTGGCAGACGCCACCGTGAAGTGATCTCCCGCTGCGTTCACAACCTCGAAGGTGGTCAGCAACCCTTCTGCATACTCATAGGTTTCAATTTCAGTGACGCGCAGACGTTCATTAGAAAGGCCAGCAGGTGCCACATAACCCAGCTCAAGAATATCGCCAATCTGCAAATCACGAATATGGGTCAGCGGCGGACGTTCCTGCCCACCGCTACTTTTCCCCGTCAGGCGATCCCATAGGCTCATGGTACTTACCCGTTTTGCTTAGCTTTCAAGCGCGCCAACACGTCACCGGCCTTGGCAGATCCGTCGGACTTAATACCCGCTTCTTTCAACTTGGCATCCAGCCCCGCCCCTTCTGTTTCCGCCCGCAATAATTCACCTGCCTGCAACTGATCTTCATGTGCTTGCTGACGCTTCTTGATGCGTTCCAGCGAATCCTTGGCGGATAATACTTTTGAACCGGTCGACGAAAAATTGTCGGTAATGGTGCGCGTGGCTTTGTGAACACTCTCGGTCGTACGCACAATAGTGGCTTCCCGCTTCAGTGCCTGTAATTGCGATTCCGCCTGTTTAACCATGCCTTTCAGCTTTTCAGCCTGCGCACCATATGTTTCGCGAATGCCTTGTTGCTGCGCCAGCTCGGCTTCAATATCCGCAATTTTTTGCGCAACGTCGGTGGCCAAGGCTTCATCGCCTTTTTCAAGTGCTTTCATCGCATAAGTTTCATACTTGGCAATCTGATCAGTCGCCTCTTTCATCTTCCGGCCTGCTGCCATCTCCTCGGCCATTACTTTGGTAAGGTTACGCTTGGCATTTTCTAAATGAGTTTCCCCATCACGAATTTCCTGATCCAGAATACGCAGGGCGTTCGCATCAACAATGGCTTCGCCAGCCTCACTGGCACCACCACGGATAGCCGTCACAATTTTCTTCAAAATACTCATTTCATCACTCCTTAAACTCAAACCCCATTAGGCAATGCCACGGGTTAAGCGAGGTAATCACTCAACGCTTCCAGCATATCGACCGAATTGTCCGATACGACGCGTATCTCCATAATCACATGCGCCAAGTCAGAGCCTGCCAACAGCGCCCCATAAACAGCGTAACGCCCGCCTATTTTGGCAAAGCTTGACAGCGGCATGGCAATATTGGCGCTCAGCATTGCTTCAGCCAAATCCCCTTTTGCACCGGCCCGCACTTCAGTTTCATCAAAAAGATGCGCAAGGCAGATAATTTCATCACCGCTGGTCATGGAAAGCCAAACCGGCATTTCCTCCCGTTCGTCGACAACTATGCGCAACATCATTTCGTCACCGGGTAGAGGGGTTACATCAAACCCGGCTTGATCCAGTTGCAGGGTTAAATCATTGAAGGTCTGTTCGCTCACGCCGTAATCTCCTGCTGTGATATGACATAAATTGTCATGATGACATAATATGTCAAGGGGTTGAGTGGAATTTATTACTGATCCGATTCGCCGTGCAGCCTTGTTTCACCGCGCAGCCAGCTACGCCCATGCAACTGCACCATCAAGCCATTCCCCAATCTGTTGGGCTCCATTGTCTCAAAGCCCGCCAGAAAGTCGAGGGGAAAAACCGTGGCCGCCCTCAAAAACGCCGGCGATAAATGGGTCACCTTCGGCATCTGCATATCTTGCCAGCGTTTGATTAACGGCTGGCCCTGCGGTGCTGCCAGCCAGAAGCCCCATTCCCCGAAACTGGGCACATTCACGTGCAACGGCTGGACCAGCCCAAAACCCGCTGCCTGCAAGGTGACCCCAACGGTCAAGAACGCATCGCGTGCATGGTAGGGCGATGTGGACTGCACATTCATCACGCCATCACCTGCCAGCACCTCCCTAAGCCCGGCATAGAAGCGAAGGCTATAAAGCTTGTTGAGATCGGGATGGCTCGGATCCGGCAAATCAACGATGATGACATCAAAACGGGTTGCCGCATTTGCCAGCGCCTGCACACTATTAAAGGCGTCGCCCAATCGTACCGACACGCGGGAATCAGAAAAGGCACGGGCATTCAGATCAAGCAGTGGCGCATTCGGGCCGTTGGCCTGCGCGAACAAATCAACCATGCCCTCATCCAGCTCCAGCACCGTAACCTTTTTAGGTTCCCATTTCAGAATTTCACGCAAAGCGAGACCATCCCCACCACCCACCAGCAGAACGTGATCGTGCCGCGCCGATGCCGCCATGGCCGGATGCACCAGCATTTCATGATACAGCCGTTCATCAATCGATGAGAATTGCAGGCGTCCGTTCAAATAAAGCCGATAATCTATGGGCGTGCTGCGGGCATTACGGGTAAGCACGATACGCTGAAAAGGGGTTTGCGCCGCAAATACCACCTGATCGGCGTAGAGCATGTCTTCCAGATTTTCGTGCCAACGCCCCGCTTGCAGGTAGAGCACGGCACACAACAGCAAGGCCGCACCATGCAAGCCTACAAGCAACGCCCGCCAGCGTAGTTGCTGCCATCTCAGCACCAAAAAAGCCGACCCGGCAGCCAAATTAATTAGGGCGGCATAAACAGCGCCGCGTTCCGGCGCGATGCTGAGAAATACAAGCACGAACAACGCCGCTCCCAGCCCTGCTCCCACATAATCGGCACCATAAACAGTACCAGCATTATGCGCCAAGGGGCCGCCATAAAGCGCCTCCCGCGCACGCGCAATTAGGGGAATTTCCATCCCCACCAAGGCCCCCAACACAAAGCCCAAGGCAAAGGGCACCCATTCAGCCAAGCGCGCAACACCATCATGCAGACCTCCCCGGGGTATCAAGTCCTGCGGTATGCGATAGGTTTCAGACAACACAGCCGGCATCCATTCCGCCAGCGCAAAGGCCCCCGCCATCGCCAAAATGGATGTTGCGCCCAGAACCGCAATCAACACCTCCAGCAGCGCGAACCCCAGATGCGGATCTTTGATAAAACGAGCCAGAAAGGCCCCCACCCCCATGGAAACAATCATCACGCCGATCATGGCGAAAATGGCATGTTCCATCAGGCCCAGCACGCGGCCCGCATAGTGAGACAGCAGATATTCGTAAACCAACCCCGCACCGGCAATCAGCGCCAGCACAAGGATCAAGCCGCCATCAATCAGCCGCTGACGCGTAAACATGGGCTCACGCAGCAATCGCAGCCGCCATAGCTCCAATACCGATCATGATGGCTGCCTGTGCGGCACCCACCGCGATATTCCCCTCGTCATCCACCTCATGGCGCAGATCAATGCCAGGCAACATCAACTTATCAGTTACAACAGCCAGCAGGGAGACCAGCACCATGGCTCCCAGCGCCGCCACACTCCACAAGCCAAACACGATCCAGATGGAGGAGAAGGCGAACGGCACGAAGGCACTTGCTGCCGTTATCGCAAAGGCAACCCCGATGCGATAGCCGGAGAAACGAAGCGCCAATGCGGCGTTGCCGCCTTCCACCGCCGCCTGCAACGAGGTGCCATGCGCCCGATTGTAAAGGAACAGGCGATAATAACTGGCAAGTGAGAGCAACAGCTGGCTCAGCACAAAGCCGATCAATACCGATGGCAGGGCTTGCAGCCCATCATCGCCAGCCCATGTCATCACCGCACGCACCACCAATGCAGAAGCAACGAGATTGCCCGCATCCATCAAACCCGCAGCCACATTGCCTCTGCCAATGGCTTGCCCTAACGAAAAACCGGGCAGTGACACCCGGTCGAACACCAGCCGTGCCGCGATCATCAGCAGCAAGCCGACAAGACCATAAGTCAAAATAGCCAACGCCTCATCCAACAGGTTATCCGCGCTTTCACCACTCACCGCCGCGGTCATCATGATAGCGACCGCCAAAACAGTACCCGCCAAGGCAATGCCAAAAGCGGGATTATCCCGTTCCGCCATCTCCACCTTGAAATCAAGTCCGGCAAGCGGCCCGCCCAATGCGCGAACCACCGCCAAAACGGCCGTACCAAGCACCAAATTCAACGCCAGAAAGCCCAGCGTTTGCGGGTCCAGCCCCAGATCATAAAGCAAGGTCATGTAAACAGTTCCTCCAGATCATTTGCCGCCAAAACGGCTGCCTGAGCGTGTGCCCGTGCGGGTGGATGCCCCATAGCGACTGCCCCCGCCTGAATATCTTGATGTCGCGCGCGATGTGCCACTACTCATCCCCGCATAGGATGACCGGCTGCGCGTTGATGAAAACCGCGTGCTACTGGCGGCCCCTTTGGCGCGCGGTGTTGATCGCGTGCCATAAGACGATGGATTGCGGCCAGTTTCACGGCCAAACCGGTTAATGCGGTCAGCCGAATTGCGCATCCGTGTGGTTTCGCCCAGTCGATCCCGGCGCGCCCCATAGCGCCCGCGCCCAATATCCCCGTAATAGCTCCATGGCCTGCGATAATGCCATCGATGATAGTAAACCGGCCCCATAAACAAATCCCCGAACAAACGGTAAGCGCCATACCACTGCCAAAACGACCAGCCGCGGTGATCTTGCTGCCATGAACCATAGGCAGGGTTACCTACAAGCGTAGCCCCGGGTGTCGTATCCGCCTCACCGGCGGTTTCGTCTGTCACGCGTTCCAGCCGCCCGTTTGACAAGCCCGCCAGTGCGTTCAGCGGATCAACCAACGCCGCATTATAGGCTTCCCGATTAGCGGCATCGGCAATGGCAATATATTCTTCCGTCAAACTCGCCTCACCCCATCCATCTTGATTGGATTGTGCGGCTGAAAAACGCTTATCCAGATAGTCCGCCATAGCGGCTGGATTACCCAATGCTGTGGCAGCCGCTGCTTTGTCGGGGTTTTCACTTACAAGTATGCGCGCATATTCCTTTAACAGCACGGCATTGGCGATACGGTTTGCGTTCAAATCATCGCGCAGCGCTACCAAAGCGCGCGCCGCCCGATCTTCTGCCTGTGCCAAGGTGGCCGCATTGGCCGATTTAACATCTATGGTGCTGCCGCCGCCGAAGGCGCAGCCAATCATCTGAATTATCATCAGCACCAATGCCAAAATGACAAGCGCCCGCATAATGCGGAAACCACCACGACCGCCGGACCCATCGCCATCGTCGGAAGGTTGTCCTAAATCATAATCCATTGCCGCCTCATATAATGAACTGATAGCTTAGTGCGGCAGGCGCGACAGGTCACACCAAATATTCGAACATAAGACTGCGCAGGAAAATTAGCGCAAAAATCACAATAATCGGCGATATATCTATGCCACCCAAATCCGGCAGCGCATTTCGAATAGGCTTCAACACCGGTTCTGTCACTTTGTAGAGAAATTCAAGCACTTGACGAACAAAGCTGTGATGTTGATTCACAACATTAAAGGCAATCAGCCAGCTCACTACCGCCGAGGCGACAATGATCCAGATATAGATCTCTATTGCCAACGACAAGATCATTACCAGCGAAACCATTGAAGCGCCTTTCTATTGTACGAACTCCATCTATGTAGGGTGTACGCCGCCGCAAGACAAGCCGACACACGCCAAGAAACGGCAATTTTGCGCAGCTTGCCGCAGGCTGTGCCCAATGCTTGACGGCAGCACGGAGGCGTTTTAAAGACACTCATTCCCAAGGCGGCGCAAACCATCATGCGCCAATTGGCAATGTGGGGCCGTAGCTCAGTTGGGAGAGCGCTACAATGGCATTGTAGAGGTCGTCGGTTCGATTCCGTCCGGCTCCACCAAAACCCCTTGAAATTATTGAATTTTTGAGAACGCGGCTTGCTGCGCGCTTGGCGCGTTGCATTCCAGTAATCACCCAGTAATCACGTAAGCAGTTTAGCATCGGGACGCCATGTCGCGGGTATGTAGGCCAAGATTATCAAGCGAATTGTCTAAATAACTATGTCAAAATAGGAGAATAATAATGACAAACGAAACTTGTACCCCAGACGCCAAACCAGAAAACCACTATGATGAACGCGTAGTTGGTTTCGCAGATATTCTAGGCTTTGCACAGCTTGTCGAAAAGGCTGATAGAAACTCCCAAATTCGCCAGCGTATTTTGGAAGCCTTATCCAATGCCCAGAATGCTGGGAAGAACCTAAAGCACGCCGATTTCAAGGCACATTTTCTATCCGATTGCTTTTACTTTTCCGCGGAAAACTCGTTGGAAGGATTCTCTGCTGTTTCCATCGCATTATCAGTGGCGACTTCAAATATGCAAAATGTCGGTGTGTACTTGCGAGGCGGCATTACAGTCGGGAATGCGCATCACAGCGAAGACTATATCTTTGGCAAAGCAGTCAACGAAGCGTATTGGCTTGAATCAACGATCGCTAAATATCCACGTGTCATTTTAGGCGCAAAAGCAGTTGCGCTATGGGAGAATTTCGGCTCCCTCCCCAAGCCGATGGGAGTATTTGTCGATAGAGATAAGGATGATGGAGTCCATCATTTGCTGCCGTTCGGCGCACAAATTGACTTTGCACTTCAGTTGCATGATGCCATGGAAGATGAACTATCTGAAGACATTAAGAACGCAATGAACCTTCCCGGACGCGAACTTCAAGACCAATTAGGGAAATGCATTGATAATCCTAGGGTCTATCAAAAGTTGAAATGGCTAGCTAATTCGTGGAATGCTACAATAGTAACTTCCAGCAAAATTCTAGGAGAAAAAGCTTCCCTAACGACTATCGATATCTAGTCGCTATAGAGAAAGCAAAAATGAAATGGACGCCCCAGAAGAAATCTTAAAACGTTTCCAACGCACCTACCAAGAAGCACTAAAGGCAGAACAAGAGCTGCTCAAATGCGCCCTAAAGTTAGAAGCGGACTGCACTCGGCTCGGAAAACCGCCAGAGTTGAAAAGGAAGCTTGAGACGCTTCTAATTGCCCTGCAAAACCAAGGGGAGGCGCGAGAAAAAGCTCGACAAAGTCTTTGGAATCTTCACAAAGAACTGGGTGTAAAGCCCCCATTCTATGTACCACTTTCTGATAGAGTTTCCGGGACTGGTGG
>JBMYYF010000001.1:0-649187 GCA_049609145.1 Alphaproteobacteria bacterium | reverse complement strand
GGTGCGCCATTCCCGTTCAAAAGTGCGAACTTCTTCTTGGGATGCTGATTGGCCGTGCATGGCCGCAGCGGCCAAGGCGGCTTTTGAGCCTGTAATGGTGACCTGTTCACGGCTGACTATGATCTCGTCAACGATAAGCCCCAGATAGGCCTTACGGAACGCCATAGGGCCATCAGTCAGCATTTGCTTGAGGGCTGCGCCGAAGCGGTCAATTTGCGCGTTAGAGAGCGCCTGCGGCGGCAAGCTGACTTTGCGTTCTTCTTGGGCGATGAGGCGGATCAATTCCGAACGGCGGTTTTGATGCTCTTTCAGCTTGGCGCGGAACGCATGGCTGTCATCCACCAAGCCGTCCGCGATGGCGTCCATCAGATTGCCCAGTTTCTTGTCCGTTGCCCGCATTTCCTTCTTGAGCATCAAGATCGTGTGGCGGCTTTCTGTTTGGGCGGAGCGTGTTTTTGCCATTACCTCCCGTAGCAAAGGCCTTAGGCGGTCGGCTGTCAGTAAGCTGTCAGCAATCGCCTCGGTCACTAAACCGTCCAGCTTAGGCATAGGCACGGTGACGGGCTTAGTGTTTTGCGCCTTGCAGGTGCCTTTCAAGGCTTTGGCGGAACAGGTGTAGTAGCGGTAGGCCCCGCCCTTTCCGGTCCTTAGCATCATCTTAGCGCCGCAGCTCTCACAGCGGGCAAGCCCTGTCAGCAATACTTCACTTGTGATTTGGCGCGGCGGGGTCTTCTTAGGGCTTCTCTTAGAAAGTGTTGCCTGCACCCTGTCGAACTGGGCCTTAGAGATGATAGCAGGCACCTTCATTTCCACCCATTCTTCACGCGGCTTCTCTTTCTTGGTTTTGGTGTCTGTGCGGTTGAAGTAGTGCGTACCGGCATAGGTTTCTTTTCTTAAGACGCTACCCACAAAGCTGACATGGAAGGCATTACCTTCGGGGGTCTTGTAGTCCCTTGTGTTAAGATATTCGACAATGCGCTTGATGCCCAAGGGGCCGCTATTGCCGTCGCCCTGTTCATAGAGCTTGAAGATCAGCTTCACCAATTCCGCGCCCTTGGGCTCAATCTCCAGCACCTTCTTTTCTTTGGCACCGCGCAGCTCTGCCACGCGGGTCTGATACCCCATAGGCGGCTTAGCGCCGTTCCAGAAGCCTTGCCGCGCGTTCTCGATCATGCTGCGCTTCACATGCTTGGAGGTTTCCGCGCTTTGGTGCGCATCAAAGGCGGCGATCATCGACCCCATCAACTCGCCATCTGCCCCGTCGCCTATATTTTGGGTGATGGAGGCAAGGGTAATGCCATGCTTACCAAGCTTATGCTTGTTGACGTGATAGCCGGTGCTGTCGCGAAAGAAGCGGCTTTGACTATGCACCAACACCACATCATAGGGGCTGGGGTCCACACAGGCCTCTTTCAGCATCCGCCGGAACTCTGGCCGATTGTCGTCCCGCGCAGAGGCCCCCGCATCCACATATTGCGCCACCAACACCCAGCCCTTGGCCTTGCAATAGGCTTCTGCCTGCGCAATCTGATCCGGTAGCGACACGTCATTGTCAGCCTGCCTTGTGGTTGAGACACGGGCATAGAGGGCAACACGCTTGCCGGTGGGGTTGGAGATCATGGGGCTTAATCCTCGCTGGGTGGGTAATGCATCGGATTCTTGCCTGTTTCCGGCGCATTGTCATTGGCAATTTTTGCAAGCAAGTCTCCAAAGAACTGCGCCACCAACTCTGCCTCCCTCTCTATCACTCCTATCCCCTCGGGCAATTGGCAGCAAACAACCATTTCCTGACCACCTTCGCCATCTCCATCAGCCGCATTGTCATTCGCTGCCTTTGGCACCTTCACACTCATAATTGGGTCTTTCATTTCCCAAACCTCCTTATGTTGCGACGGGTTTTGACATCATTCTCCCACATCTGCGGGCTGACACGCCGTTCAAGGCGCGATTTGATCATGGCGAAAGTCTGTTCAAGGTCCGGCACAGCCTCATTGTCATTGGCGTAAAACGGTCCGACCTCGTAATCATTCATCATGGTCACGATGGCAGCATAGTTCTTGGCCATGCCTTCCATGGACTTCAGGCAATCATCCAAAGCCGCCGCCAATGGCCTTTCCAAATCCAGCTCATAGCCTTGTTCTTGGCCTTCCATATCACGCGCTGCGGCCTGCACGGCATCCCAAAGGGGATGTAAGGGCCATCTTGAGCGATTGCTATCACCTGTTGGCACACGCAGTGTCGTGTGCTTATCCACAATCCAATGTGCGACAAAGCCTTGATGCATAAACAGGTCTTCTGGTGTGCGGATGCCGTGCTGCTTAAGGAACGCGCGGCGCGCCTGCGCCTCAATCCGCCAGACACCTTCATTTTGGCCCCAAAGGTCAAAGAGCCATGTTTTGCCACTGACTTCGGCAATCTCCTTAACTTTGTCATAGATACGCACAAGCACATCACCACGACCAAAGATAAAGGTTTCTGTTTGGCCGCCGCCGCGATGCTTCGCATCTTTACGGGCCTTGCTAAGGAAATGTTCTTCGGTGAAGTCAATATCCCTTAAGGCAAAGTCAAAACACCAATCCACCCGCGACACGCTTGCCGGGCGCGTTTCCCTTAGTCCCGCGCGCCCTATGATCTCACGCACTTCCCTAAGGGCTTCCTTAGGGCCTAAATCCCACAAAGCCTCGCTCATGAACTGGACATGCAGACGCGGCTGCATGTGTTCGGCCAGCCTTAGGCGATAACGTTCATTGGACAATACATAGGTGTAAGGAAAGCCACCACCTGCGCTTAGGCCCCATGTCACCCCACCAAACTTGAAAGGTACCATCCTATGACCTTCCGCCTTAGCCTTCTCCTTGGCAAAGGCCACTGCCTCCCAGTCCATCCTCAACCCGTCCACAAAAAAACCGCAATAAAGGCTGTCTACGCCCTTAGCCAAAAGAGGCAACCCACCTAATCCCGCTTCTGCTCGCTTATCCCCATTCACCATTTTGATGTCCCCGCAACCTTGCCACTACGATGCACAACACAAGGCAAGAAGTTCCCATCCTGCCAAGGGGGTCACTTTGAGTTTCTGGCTTCTCTTTGAAACTGTTGAACAAATCAGCAAGTGCGCCACAAGTTTTTCGGGTGCAAAGGGCGAGGCAAGTGACGCGCCGAGCCATACTTGCCCCCAGCGAATCAAATAAGTTGAACGCGAAGGCACTTCTAGGGGACAGAAGCTGCTAGGCGCGTCTCGCCCTTTCCGGCAAGCGACAAAGCGGTGGCAACGCCGAGAGGGGCACGCGCAGGCTTGGCGTCAAGGCCAAGGCCCTGCGGGTGACGCTGCGCGTCAGCCTTGACCCCTGCGCCTCTTACGCGTGCGGGAGCTTGGGAAGGCTTTTGCTGCGCAAAACCCGCCCGATAAGGGCGGCTTTAAGCAAAAGTGGCAGAAACAAGCGCCGAAACAGTCCGGCAAGGCCTCAGCCCGCAAATCATGTATCTGGAACCCCCCGTGTTACTAATCATGGGGTTGAGTTCTCAAATAAAAAGAACAATAATAGAACATTATGCTATTATGATGAAGGCTTAATCCCATGAGCAGCACGTATAGGCGGTCTGCCCTCTCACATACTATTCCTGCCAACAGCCTCAGACGGCTGCTTAAAAATGCTGTGCTGCATGAAGTCATTCCCCAGAGCTGGAAAGACAATGGAGCCACATTGGGCTTCGCTCTTGCAATCTTGCGTGAGTTAAACGGCCCCTGCCTTTGGGTGGAAGCTCAATCCTCCCAAGGGGATCTGGGCATACTTTTCGGGCCAGGCCTACATGCCCATGGCATTGACCCGAGCCGCTTTATGTTCATGCATAGGCTCAAGCACCAACATTTATTGGCCGCAATGGAAGAAGGGCTGGCCACGCCTGAACTCACCGCCGTAATTGGCATTTTGCCTGCTGCCAGCACCTATTATGATTTAACCGCGTCACGCCGTTTAGCCTTACGTGCGCAAAAGCACAGCGTGCCTGCTTTTGTGTTAAGATATGGATCGGGATTAAACGCCTCGGCCGCCCATCATCGATGGGAAATTACATGCGCGCCAAGCGCCTGCCCCAATAAGAACATATCAGAAACAAATAAAGCCTTCACACCCCGCTGGCATGTCAGTTTGACGAAAAGCCGGACACACGCTCCGGCACAATGGACAATGGAATGGAGCCATGAAACGCATTCTTTATGTGTGGCTGCCCTATCTGCCGATAGAGCGGCTGACACGGCGCACACGTCATTTGCATGATCCTGCCACGCCCTTCGCCCTTATTGAAAAGATGGGCAATGTGCGGCAGGTCACGGCGCTTAACCCGGCAGCCCGCAAGATGGGTTTGCGTATCGCTATGCCCGTGGCCGATGCACAAAATGTACACCCCGATTTGCAAACTATGGACCATGACAAGAAGGCGGATGCCCGTTTTCTAAAACGCCTTGGGCTTTGGGGCCTGCAGTTTTCGCCTTTGGTCATGCAACAAGCCCCAGACGGGTTGGCCTTTAACATAACCGGCTGCGCTCACTTGTTTGGCAATGAACAAGCCATGGCCGCGCATGTTAGGGCGCAGTGCAAGGCACAGGGGCTGACAGCCCGCATCGCCATTGCCGATACAACAATCGCTGCCAGTGCTATCGCAAAATATGGTGCAGACGAACTGGTAGTTATTCCGCAAGGCCAAAATGCGCATGAACAAGCCCTGGCCCCCTTGCCCCTTTATGCCCTTGCACCAGATCATAAGACTTATGTCGCCTTAAAATCTGTCGGGCTTAAGAAAATAGCAGACTTAAAGCGCGCGGCGCGATCAGCTTTCGCGCGGCGTTATCCGCCAGCGTTGATCACATCGTATGACCAAGCTTTGGGCCACCAGGCTGAACCGTTTGAGCCCCTTTTGCCCCCGGCGGTCCATCGTGAAGCACGCCAGTGCGTTGACCCATTAATCAGCTTGGAAGATTTATGTGAAGCGGCCAACCGCCTAACACCCTCACTGGCGCTTCAACTTGAGCGAGCCGGATTTGGCGCAACACGCCTGCGCCTGATGTTTTTTCGGGTTGATGGTCAGGTCTTATGGTTTGAAGTGCGTATGGGCACCGCAAGTTATGACAGCTCGCATTTTGCCCGCCTGTTGCATGATCGCCTACGTCAATATGAAGACAGCATAGAGGCTGGCTTCGGTTTCGATCGCGCCTTGCTGGAGGCTGTTGAGACCGCGCCTTTTGAATATGCACAAACCGATACAGAGTATATCAAGCGGTACGCCGAGACATGCGCAGACCCGGCCATTACTGCCTTGGCTGATCGTTTGCGGGCACGTTTTGGGGACCATGCCGTGCAACGATTTTATCCCCGCGCCAGCCATTGGCCAGAGCGCAGTTGCAAGCTGGGCACCGATGATGGGCAAGATCAAGGTTGGTCCGGGCATCAAGCGCAGCGCCCACTTACTCTGTTCAATCCTCCACAGATGATTGATGCGATTGCCGAAGTGCCCGACGCCGCACCGGTACGTTTTTTTTGGCGGCACCAGGTTTTCGACATTGCTTATGCAGAAGGACCAGAGCGCATAGCACCAGAATGGTGGCTGCTGCCAGAGGCTATTCGCAAGGCAGGGCCCGATGTAATCAAACGCTTTAGATCACGCGACTATTATCGTGTCGAGGATCAGCAAGGCCACCGCTTCTGGCTGTTTCGACGTGGCCTTTACGACGCTGATTTTATGCCTTCAAATAACAACGAACCGCAATGGTTCATCCATGGGCTGTTTGGGTAAGGTACTGTAATGAGCGGCGAACCCTCTCCATACGCAGCCACCAAGCGACACCACCCGGGCAAGCGCTATTTAGACGGCGCGCCCCAGCGGGTGAACACACAAGGCCCAGCCTTTGTAGAGCTGTGCGCGCGTTCCAATTTCTCTTTCCTGCATGGCGCCAGTCACCCAGATGAAATGGTGGAACAAGCATTTCAACTTGGACTTCAAGGCATAACCATTGCAGACATCAACAGCTTTGCAGGCGTGGTACGCGCCCATGCAGCAGCGCGTAAAATCCGTGACACAGATCCTGATTTTCAGTTCATTCCCGGTGTTCGGCTTGTACCATTCAGCCCGCCTACCACAAAAAACGGGAAGCCCGCTCAAACAGGACCAGAGATTGTAGCGCTACCGCAAACGCGTGCAGCCTTTGGTCGATTATGCAAGCTGTTAACAGATGGCAATCGCGCAGCCCCAAAAGGGCACTGCTATTTCACCTTGCCGGATATATGCGCTGCGGCTGAAGGGCAAATTTGCATTGTGATTCCGCCGCGTCCTCTTACAGCGCGCTTTCAAGATCACTTGGCCCATTTAAAGGACGCTTTTGGGGATTGCCTTTATCTGGCAATAACACGCCCCTTTCTCAGCGATGAGATGGAGCATCTAAGCGCCGTTGAGGCCCTTTCTACAACATTTTCAGTGCCCCTTATTGCTACTACCGATGCGCTTTATCACAGCCCTGAACGACGCATTTTACAAGACGCCCTTACCTGCATTCGATTAGGCCAAAAAGTGGCTGATGCCGGGTTTACCCTGCACCAAAACGCCGAACGTCACCTTAAAAATGGCGCACAAATGCACCGCCTTTTCCCCCATTTGCAAGCGGCGGTGCAGCGCACAGTAGAAGTTGCAGCGCGGTGTACCTTCTCACTCACCGAATTGAAGTATGAATACCCCGACGAGATCATCGGCGATGGCGACACCCCGCAAGAGAGATTAAAGCACTTAACTTGGATAGGCGCGCAACGGCGCTATCCGCAAGGCATTCCCCAAAAGGTGAATGATGCGCTGAATAAGGAATTGGCCCTAATCAAACAGCTTGATTATGCGCGCTACTTTCTCACCGTCTATGACATTGTGGAATTTGCCAAGAGCAAGGGCATTTTGTGCCAGGGGCGCGGTTCTGCTGCCAATTCCGCTGTTTGTTATGTGACAGGCATTACCGCTGTAAACCCCATGGAAGTTGACCTTCTGGTCGAACGGTTCATCAGCGCGGCGCGCGATGAGCCCCCCGATATTGATGTAGATTTCGAGCATGAACGGCGCGAGGAAGTCATTCAATATATCTACAATAAATATGGCCGTCATCGCGCAGGGATTGCCGCCACCGTCATCACATATCGATGGAAAAGCGCCATCCGCGAAATTGGCAAAGTTATGGGCCTATCCGATGATGTCACCGGCATTTTATCCAAAATGCTCTCAGGCTGGACTGCCCATGGTAGTGATGATGATATGATCCGCGAGGCTGGTTTAAGCTCTGCCGATCCGTTGCTTAAAATGACAGTCGATCTTGCGCGCACGCTGGAAGGGTTTCCGCGCCACCTGTCTCAACATGTTGGTGGCTTTGTCATCACCAACAGCCCATTGGAAGAGGTTATGCCCATTCACAATGCGGCCATGGCAGATCGTACCTTTGTAGAATGGGATAAGGACGACCTAGACACGTTGGGCATGCTTAAAATTGATGTGCTGGCGCTGGGCATGCTGACCTGTATTCGCAAATGTTTTGCGTTGATAGAGCAGCATTATGGCCGCTCTCTTACATTGGCGGATATTCCGCGTGATGACCCCGCCACTTACGCCATGATCCAGCGCGCCGATACGGTTGGCACATTCCAAATTGAAAGCCGGGCACAAATGTCGATGCTGCCACGGCTCAAACCTAGAACCTTTTATGATCTGGTAATTGAAGTGGCGATTGTGCGCCCTGGCCCTATTCAAGGCGATATGGTGCATCCCTATTTGCGACGACGTGATGGTATTGAAGCAATTGAATATGCCATACCTGAACTGGAGCCTATTTTACGCAAAACTCATGGCGTGCCGCTGTTTCAGGAGCAGGCCATGAAAATCGCAATAGTAGGCGCTGGCTTCACAGGGGACGAGGCGAATGAACTGCGCCGCGCCATGGCGACCTTTCGCCGTAACGGCACTATTCATTTATTTGAAGAAAAGTTGATTAACGGTTTGGTGAACCGCGGGGCACAGCGTGAATTTGCACAACGCTGCTTTGAGCAAATCAAGGGCTTTGGCGATTACGGGTTCCCGGAAAGCCATGCCGCCAGCTTCGCGCTTCTGGCTTATGCGTCGGCGTGGCTCAAGTGTCATTATCCAGCCGCCTTTGCTTGCGCGCTTTTAAACAGCCAACCCATGGGATTTTATCGGCCCGCGCAGATTGTGCGCGATGCCCACGATCACGGCGTGGGCGTTCTACCTGCCGATGTAAATGACAGCGCGTGGGACAGCACACTTACCCCGCACTCTGACCACGACGGCATGTGCGTCCGTCTCGGTTTGCGGCAGGTTAAAGGCCTAAAAGAAGGGGCCGCCGAAGCACTGATTGCCCGTCGTCACAATGGCTATGACAGTGTACGGCACCTTTGGTTGCGCACCCATATGGATCGCCGTTCCCTCACCAAATTGGCAGATGCCGATTGCTTCACCTCTGTTGGGCTTGGCAGGCGTGATGCTATTTGGGCAGCACAGGCTATCGACAATATGCCCGCTCCTCCGCTGCTTGGGTGGATTGCACAAGAAGATGAGGTGGAAGAAGCGAACCTGCCACCCATGACAATAGGGGAAGAGGTTGTGCATGATTATATGGCCATTGGCCTTACCCTACGCACGCATCCTATAGCACTACTCAGCTCTCACTTTCTGCACCGTGCTGCCGCCGTAACGTTAAAAGAAATGCGAACCGGCCAACAGGTTCGTGTGGCCGGGTTGGTCTTAAACCGGCAACGCCCCGGCACGGCCAAGGGCGTAATCTTTATGACCTTGGAAGATGAGACAGGCCCGTTGAACATAATTGTATGGGCCAAGACATTTGAAACGTATCGCAAGGAGGTGCTGACAGCACACATTTTGGAAGTTGAGGGCGAGCTGCAAAATGAATCCGGCGTCATACACATCATCGCCAAACGACTGGCATGTCGAAATACGCTGTTTGATACTTTGCGAGAAACAGAGGAAACAACCTCTCCGGGAAGCCCCAATTCAACTCATTGGTTACCAAAATCACGCGATTTTCATTAACACGCAATGCTCAACACCCAGTTCGCACTTTCATCTTCCCCGGTGCGCCATTCCCAAATCTTCAGATATTGGCAAAAGTGCGAACTTCTTCTTGCGGCCCTGCTTGGCCGTGGATGGCCGCAGCTGCAAAGGCGGCTTTTGAGCCCGTGATGGTCACTTGTTCGCGGCTGACAATGATTTCATCCACAATGACGCCTAAATAGGCCTTGCGGAACGCCATGGGGCCATCCGTCAGCATTTGCTTAAGAGCTTTGCCAAAGCGGTCGATTTGGGCGTTTGAGAGGGCCTGTGGCGGCAGGCTGGTCTTGCGTTCTTCTTGGGCGATGAGGCGGATCAGTTCTGACCGCCGGTTTTGGTGCTCTTTCAATTTGGCCCGGAAAGCATAGCTGCCATCGACCAGGCCATCGGTTATGGCATCCATGAGATTGCCCAGCTTCATGTTAGTGACGCGCAATTCCTTCCGCAGCATCAATATGGCGTGGCGGCTTTCAGTTTGGGCCGAGCGTATTTTTGCCCTCACCTCTCTTAGCAAGGACCTCAGGCAGTCGGCTGTCAGCACCCTGTCGAGCTACACCTTAGGGATGATGGTGGGCATTCCTTGTCAGGCTGCGCTTCACATGCTTGGAGGTTCCCGCGCTTTGATGGGCATCAAAGGCGGCAATGTTGACCCTGAAATTATTACGATGAATTCAACCTATCACGGACACCATCGCGGAAAGGCGAAGCTGATTAGTAGGATTAGGGATTTCATGCTGTACTGCGTGATCGGGGTAGGTCCAAAGCAAAATGGAATACCGGATTTGGAGCTTAGAAAGGCCTGCCTGCGGTTGGACGCCAACTTTGCCAGGTGATAACGGTTTCTCGCAAGTCAATTTTCCATTGACCGTCTGCTTTTATCATTTTGTCGTAGTACTGCCCTGCCATAATCGCATCCATGTCTTGTTCATGACGTCCCAAGGCGGTGTCGCGGTTGGCCGGAATAGCGTGAACGGCATAGAAATTTGATTTTACTGTCGCACTCGCGCCATCAATTTCCGCAATCGTGTTGGCAAGATAGTGCAAAGTGATAGGCACATCTTCCTTCATCTCTTCGGCGAAGGCTGCAAATTCAGCGACGGAAAAATCGAGATCCAACCCTTTCCACCGTGCGGTCGGCGTGAAAATGTCCTTAAAGGCGGCAATATCAGCGTGGTCTATCGCCCACATGAATCGGCGACACAGTTGTTCAATGGCGAAATGATCGTTTGCAATGCTCATTTTGTACTCCGTTCATTGTGTTGAATATTAGGCGACGGGTTCAAGCCAAAATATCTTGCGCGACGTGACTTCGAGGGGATCTTCCGGGTTTTCCGGCGAAATTTCAAGTTCACTATGCACGCCTATGACTGTGCCGTTTTCGTCCCGCACTTTTGCGAGGCTTTCTATTTCCCCTGGGAACGCGTTTAGGGGCGCGCCCAAGCAAAAGGGGCAGAAACAAGCGCCGAAACAGTCCTGCAAGGCCTCACGAGCCGCAAATCATGTATCTGGCGCCTCCCACGTTACCAACCACCGAGAACAAGCCTTAAAAGGAAGTTGCCGCCATAAAATAGAAATGCCGACCATCATCTCCCGGAACATTAACAGTGGAAAGCCCTTTGAGGGCGCGCGCAATCGCTGCATCAAATTGCAACGGCCCAACTTGCGCTCGCACTCCCCCACCGGCGCCAAAGACACTCTGTGAGCCAGCCGTCCCATCATTCCATACGCGCCCACCATCAGCGAATATATAAGGGGCGAATGCTGCCTTGTATCCAGCAATACCATTCACCGGAAGCTCCATTGCCAAATCATTGCGCAGATAGGCTGTCGTATCTCCAGACACTGTTGCATCATCAAATCCACGCACGCCATAGCGACCTGAGGTTGACATTTGGTCTTTGCCAAAAAGATTGCTGTGGCCGACCTGCCCCCGCAGCGCGGATTGGAATGAAACTGAATGCCGTCCCGCATCAAACCAACGCTTGTAGCTTGCGCCCCCGGTTGTCTTCGAGAAAAAGGGCTGCGGCCCACCTGGCAAGCGACCTGTTGCGCCAAAGGCGTCCAGCCCGCGCACATAACTTAAATCTGCCGTAATCTGACCGTTTGGCAAATAGCGCACGGCCCGCAAGGTAGCATTGGCAACAGATGACTTACGGCTGCTAACCGCAATCTTGCTGCCATCCACAAAATTTTCGCTATCTTGCACTGTAAGACCTGCGGAAGCATTCACTCGCGTTGTCTGATCCCGATACATAACGCGGTCCAGCGCAATGTTCCAAAACTCTGTTTCGCCTGTGCTGATGAAGAAATCGCCCGGTACATCGATGCGGAAGGCATATTCAGATTTCCCAAACTGCGCCGATGCCAGCCAATAACCATAAGGAATGCTGATGCTGGCAGAATAATTAAGCGACTTTTTCTGGTCGTTTTGCGGTTCGAAATTGCTGCGATAGCTCAGGCCAATTTCGTCGTTGAGACCCAAAACATTGTCAATATAAACCTTGGCTTCGGCCAATGTTTCGCCTGTGCTTTCACTACCGGAATTATCAACGCGCACATCCAAATGAAATGGTTGGGTCTTTGTGTTTGTAATGACAACATCGGTATCGCCCAACCCCTTGCCGGGCACAAGATCCAGCTTTGCATTGTTAGAGCGCAAACGGTTAATCTGATCCAGCCCTTGTTCCAGGTCTCGCAGATTAAGTTGCTGCCCTTCTAGGCCGGGAAAAGCGGTGGCAAGATTGATCTGCCGGGCATCAGACCCTTTGAGGTCAATTTTGTTCAAATTGCCTTCAATGATGGCGATGCGCAAAACACCGCTGGCGATATTCTGCTCAGGCAACACCACGCGCGTGGTGATGGCACCTTGGTCAATAAAATAGCCGGTTGCTTGCTGTAGAATGTCAGATATTTCCTTGTTGCCGATACATTTACCGACATATTTACCTGCAAAAACGCGTTTCTTTTCGTTGGGCAGTAAATGTGTTGCACCTTCAAAACGAATTTCATTGACCTGCAAGCACGCCATGGGTTTGACCGACACGTCTTGGTTGGGCAATTGCTTGCCTTCTGAATCAAATGTGCGTAGCCGCTTCTGGCTCTCTCGGGCGCGCCGCTCTTCATCTCGACGTTGCTCCTGTTGGCTGATCCGGCCTGCCTCATCTACAACGCCCGGGGGCGGCGCAGCATGGGCGAGAGAAGGCGCCACTGCGTTTAAAGCCACAATCGTGACAGACATGACGGCCACGTTCCATTTATTCAATTTGGTCATATTGCTCTCAGTGTGATTGGGTGAGACCCGGCTCTCATCGCTCAAAGTCATCATCAATGGTGCGATCAGACTTCGCCCAATATTCCTTGGACACCTCTTTCAAGGTAACCGCAAGCAATGCGTTCAAGTCCTTCTCAGTCGCGTTCTTGGCCTGGGCGGGTGTTATGATCTTGTGATCCACCAATATGGACTTCTTGACATTGTCAGGAATGGCCGCGAGGTCTTCATATGCGCCTTGGTTCAATCGGGTGATCGTATTGTCCGCCGCGTTAGCTACGTCGTCCGGCTTCATCAGGCTGATCTTACTGCGGACGATTTCTTTTGCATCGACAACAATGCCTTTCGCACCGGCTGCGCTTTCCCCCCAATGAAAGAGCAGGAGGTTCTCTTCACCCCCTACATAATTTTGCGGATTTTTGCATAAATCAGTAGAACAACGAGGCCTGCCTGTTGAAGTGTTTTTGTCCGGCGTGGACTTATTCAACACCTCCACAGGCACATAGAAATCATCAAAGCCGCGGGCCTGCGGATCGATGGACACAGTGACTTGAAGATTACGGTTTGTCGATGACGTATCAGTTGATCCATCTTCATATTCAGTGACTGAGGTAGACTTGTTGATGCTTCCACCGCTGATTGAAACAGAAGGTGCGAACAGTGAGCTTGGGCCGCCCGTTATCAACCCAACCGCCGAAATTGCCAAATTTACGCCGTCTTCCTCTGAGTCTGGATCGCCACCGCCCGGCAAGGTCAAATCAACATAAACGCCATAATTCATGGCTTCATATGTGGTCGTTGTTTTGCGGCTGTTCTGCTCCGGCGTGATGCGTGTCTCAGTACCGCCAACCTCAACAAACACATCGCCCTGCACCCCGCCAACGACAATGCCCCGCTTGTTGAGCTCTACGGCCCTGGTCACGCCTTCATTGGTGACATCTCCGCCTATAGTGCCGACAGCATTTCCCCCCACATCCAGCGTCGACTTCACATTGCCTGTCCATTCCACCATGTCGATTTGCGTAGACTTGGCATATTCAAGCCCGCCCTTCAGCATGAGAGGCGTAAGCGTAACCATTTTGCCATCAACTTTGCCGCTATCGGTTACGCTGGTATAGCTGGACGCTGTTTTGGCCAGCAACGCCATGTCGCCGCCAATATCGAGAAAGAGGTTGTCACCGACGGAGACCAACGCCCCGTCCAGCGTGGCATCGCCATTGACATCCATATAGAGACTGCCGCCGATTTCGACCACAGAAGGTTTCACCAGCTCGATCACCCCGGCACGCGTTGCGCTCTTATTATATTTGCTGAAATTGTGCGACACCCCAATATTGAACAAGGCAACCAAGCCATCGCCTTGACTGCCGGTGTAACCCGACCCTTCGGGCACAACAGTTGTTACGGTTGAAATAGTACCGCTTTCGGTTTCAACCTCGATATAGGTGTCGGTTGTTTTCAGTGCCTTTATGTTGAGGTCACGCCCAACCGCCAGCACCGTGTCGCCGCCCGCCTTAACGGTGCTGCCTTCTATGTTGGTGTCTGCATAGGTTTCCACATATAGGTTGCCCGATGTCGCCTGCAATACAGATCCATACAGCGTTTCATTGCTGCTTGTGCGTGTTGTGCCTGAAAAACGGTTGCGGGTAACGGTGGTGGTCGTGGTTGTTTTACGGAACCGCTCCTGTTCAACTTCTGACTCGGTTGTCACGCCGGGATTATCTCTGTCAGTTATGTTTTGGCTGCGCGATTTGACCTCAAGCCCTTTGACATTAAGATTTGAAGCGTCAATCGCAATGTCGCCTTGCAGGCTTTCGACCATTGCGCCGGTAACATTCACATCACCGCCAAACCGCGTGGAAAGCGTGATATCGTCCATAGCACCAACAACGGCCACCTTGCCAAAGGCTGCATCTTTGCCGTCGGTTTCGATATTGATATCACCAATGCCAGCTTGCAGCTGCACATTGCGGCCCACCACAACGCCGCTGCTGGTGATGCTGCCGTCAGATTTGATGACGGTAGCAATATTGTTCTCCATATCAAGCGACCCGATCACGCCGGTATTTTTCACACTGCCTGCCCGTCTATCTGCATCCTCTTTCGATATGCCGCGGAATGCGCGGTGGATAGCCGTACTGACAAGTTGGTTTTGCGACATGCCCGTGGAGGCCTCAACAACTGTCGCTACGCGGCCCAAAATATGGCCCGAATTGTCAATATTCCCGCCGCTTAACTGCACACTCATGCCGCTAATGGAGGCTGTGGTGCCGTAGGTTGCAAGACTGCTGGACGCCAAATACACCTTCGGCACCATAATCTCGCGCCCATTGCGCTGCACCTTTACATAGACAACCACATCCTCCGACAAGCGACTAACCTCGGCGGCAGACAGATCAACACCCGGCGCTAGGTTAAATGCCTCGCTTGCTCTGCGTCCGGCTTCTGTAAGCGCCAGAAGCTGCTGTTGTGTTGAGCCAAATCCATCCAACAATCGCGCTCCGGTTAGCGCCACGACCTGTTCACGCACCACGGCCTCATCGAAACTGATACCGGCCTGCTTTTGAATGATATCGCCGTCAAACCGCAAACGCGCCAGCGCGGCATCAATCGATAGCAGGAAGGCATTGGGGTCCAGCGCAGGCAAAACAGCCAAATCGGTTCCGACATTTTCCACGATTGAATTTGCATCAATGGTTAAAGCGCCGCCTGCGGCTACCCTTGCTGTGGCCCGCACATCGGGCACCGTCGTTTCCACTTCAAAGACCACGGGGTCTGACGTCAAAGTGTCAAACCCGGGAAGGAAATTTGCATCTGGCACAAGGCCAACGACGTCATCATCAAAGGCCTTGTCGAAATAGAAGAAGCGCGCAGCATCGCATAGCAGTATGAAATTCACACCCCCGAGGATTGCGCAAATTTCTTCTGGATGCCTGTAAAAGCTGGCTGTCTGGCTCGTCGACATGCCCAAAAACGTAAAGCCCAACACTTCAGCGGTTTTGGTGGCGCGCACACCTTCATTCACAAAACTATTCGCTGTTATTGACAGGCTTCCGCCTGCCTCAACCAACCCGGCACGGTTCAAAAAAGCATCGGTCAGATTGATGTTCATATTGCCTTCGGCAAAAACCTCGGGGCGAATAACAGTGCCGGTCAAACCGGTAGGCAATGACTCTTCATATGAATACAGACAGGTAAAACCACCGGGAATTTCACCACCCTTGATGACGAATGAGACGCCGCACCGATCAAGGAAGAGCTGATTGAAAATGGTGATCCTCTGCCCGCCTTCCAATAAATACGTCACGTCATTGCGAACAGGGCGGCCTTTTTCCACACGATAAACGCCTTCTCCCAATACGACCGCACCAATATCAATATCGTCACCGTCTGCCGCCACAAAGTTATCAAAGCTGATGCCGCCAAACGTGATGAGGTTGGAGAAATTGCGGGCATTAATGGTGATATCGCTGAGACTTTCAATTGTTGCACGATTGATAACATCACCAAATGTTGTGAGCTCAATTTTTCCACCCGCGCTCATAGCAGCGTGATTTGTGATGTCACCGTTAAGCGCGTTGATCACAATGTCGCCACCTGCACTAACATTTTCGCGCAGAACAATATTGCCATCTGTGCCTAAGGTAAGCGACGTTGTGCTGGACAAGCCGTGTGCAAATTCAAGATTGGATTGATTATTCGAGACGATAGACAACTTGCCGTTGCGCGCCTTAATAAGGCCACCAGCGTTTATACTGCCCGTATCAATTGTCACGGCACCTGCTTCTAGGTCACCGGCAATAGATACATCCCCAGCCTTAAAGCCTATATTCAGGGTGCCAGCAGTGTCCAGAACAAGGCTTGTGCCGACCTGTATGGGGCGATCCAGCCGAATATCTGCACCGAAACCCGTGGCACGGAACACCCGCCCAACCTTTACTTCGCCCACATCGATCAACGGACCAATGCCAATATTCGGCCCCAATGTCATGGTCAAATTTCTGCCTGCATCGATAAGGCCGCCTGATCCGTTTTCGATAAACGTGTCCGCATTCAGTGTTATGTCTGACCCGGCTTTAAGCTGCGCGCGGCCAACCCTGTCCCCTGCGGTATCATCAAGTGTGATACCAAACCCGCTTGCCGATATATCACCGGCACTTTGGATATCTGTATCGGTTAAGAACACACCGCCATTGGTCGAGGTGAACGATATGTCGTCCCGATCTCTTTCTGTGGTGATTTTGGACAGGTTTATCGTAATGTCTTTTGCTGCCATCAGGCTGACATCTGCAAAGCGCGTGCCGATATCGTAATCATTTATGAACACCCCGCCCAGATTTGAAATCACTTCAAAGCCATCTGATGCTTCAGCATCCGGCGTATAGAAGTGGCGACCATTCTCAAACCGCACATTGCCATCTGCGCGGACATATACCGACCCGCTGCCAAGGTTGCGCGTTGCCAGGCGTGACGACACGCGAATATCATCTGATATCCCCGCAGTGTTGACACCAACACCTTGCTGGGTGCTGACCAAAATAATATTTCCCGCCAACATGCTGCCCAATGCGGCGGCATCAATCGCAAACCCTGCTCGGCTGGTGTCGATAGCCTGCCCGGTGCGGACGATCGCATCACCAGCAATATGATAGGCCCCAAGGTACCTGACATCGTTTTGACCGGTCACGATATTGACTAGCCCGGCCTCTCTTAAACGCGAACCGCCCGCGGCAATAATGCCTGTGTCAGTCAGCTCGAACGTTTTGGAGATAAACTCTATCACCCGCCCTTGTATCGTTGAGGGGAGAACATAGCTTTCTCCCCTTACAGCGATATGCCCTTTGTTGACCGAGAAGCCAGCCAACCGATCGTCAACTATGTTCGGCACACCTGTCGTCAAGGTGAAACGACGGCTGTTGAATACGCTGCACTCGTTGCAAGTAATGCCGTTAGGGTTGGCAATAATCACATTTGCTTGGCCGCCATGCACCTCCATATGACCGGAAAAGGTAGACGGATTTGTGCTTGTAACTTCGTTCAGTATTGTACTGGCATCGACCCCGGCGAAATTCGGATTTGCGCCAATACGACCAAATGAGCGCGTATCGTCCTCAACAATAGAATTGTTCAGCACGGCACCACCTGCGGGCACATTGAAATCTGTATATTTGTTGTGACTTAGGCCCCGGGCGTTCGGCGCAACAATGTTGACAACGGGAACTGTCGTGCTGGCTCTATCAATGCTTGGACGATTGGCAATCGGCGCGCCACTATCGGGTGTAAAATCTGTTGCTTGCGCGTGTGCCAGCCCAATATGAGCCGCCAATACAATGGGCGCACTCATGCACAAGCGGCTTGTGATAGATTGAACTATGGATTTAGGCATTGCCGTCTGGTCCTCAACATGTTGTCCCAAGCTGACAGACGGAAACAGACACCCGTTTCTGCTTCTAACGTCCATTCCGCATAGTCGCACCATCTTGATACAAACCAGCCTGTTACCTTGCGTAACTTCGGCAACGCTATACTATTTGTGAGAAAAATTCATCTTTTTTCCACGCGCTGCCATATTTTTGCGAGCGCCATCCAATCAAGAATAAGCTTCCACCCTTTATGACGTTCATTTGGGCGGTAGCGGGAAAAAGCCACTGGTATTTTGCAAATAGGCCTCATAGCCCTCACGCGTTTGTGCAAGCTTGCGTTCCAGCATGGCTTTGCCTGAGATATTGATCAGGAAGAAAGTCATGACCATCGGGCCTATAAGTGCCCACCAATGGCCTGCGCCAAGCGCGATGACGCCCAGCCCCCACCACACTGTTGCGTCACCAAAATAGTTGGGATGGCGCGTCCAGGCCCACAAACCTTTGTTCATCACCTTACCCGCATTCGCCGGGTCGGCTTTGAAGCGGCTTAACTGCCAATCTCCATTCGCCTCAAACGCCAACCCTGTTGCAAAAATGGCGATACCCATAAAGGTCAGCGCATTGAACACGCCGCCGCTTAATAGGGTAGCAACGACAGGAAGAGACACAACAGCCATCACCGCCCATTGCAGGCCAAACACACCATAAAAACTCCAGACCGCAAAGTTATCCGGATGGTTGGCACGCATTTTTTGATAACGCCAATCTTCCGCACTGCCGTGGTTGCGACGAAAAAGATAGATCCCCAATCGCAAGCCCCACAGCGTCACCAACGCCAATACAGTCACAGAAACCGCATTCGGGTTTGACGCCAGAACCCAGGCGATAAAGGCCGTTACAACAAAACTAGGGCCCCAGAATATATCAACGATCGACGCATCTTTAACGGCAATAGAAACACCCCAAAGCGCAAAGAAAGGCAAAAACGCCAACCCCAATACCATTAATATTTGCGTTGCCATTATGCCTCTCCCAAAGACGGTTTTTGAAACGTGTAGTGCCCAACATTTGTGCGGCCAGTCTCAAAACCCACCTCGCAATAGCTTAGATAAAATCTCCACAAGCGCCTGAAACGCTCATCAAACCCTTGGGGCGCAATATCGTTCCACGCATTTTCAAAGCGGCGATGCCATGCGGCCAAAGTGCGGGCGTAAGAAGGCCCAAACAAATGTGTGTTCGTTATTGCAAGACCCGCGGCACTGGCCGTTGCCGACAACACCTCGACTGTCGGCAAAAAGCCGCCGGGAAAAACATGGCGCTGCACAAAATCAGCGGCGCTACGATATTCCTCATACCGATCCGGCGCGATGGTAATCGCCTGAACAACAATGCCTCCGCCGGGCTTGCTAACCTTATTCAGCACTTCGAAATAGCTGGGCAGATATTTTTCCCCCACGGCCTCAATCATCTCAATGGAGGCAACCGCGTCATAGCTACCGGTCAGGTCACGATAGTCACAAAACTTGATTTCCACCTGATCTGCCAAACCGGCTTTTTCCATGCGTTTACGGGCATAAGCCAATTGCTCTGCAGAAAGTGTGATGGCCGTTACCTTGGCCCCAAAATCGCGGGCCGCAACCTCACAAAGACCGCCCCAACCGCAGCCAATTTCAAGCAAATGGTCTCCCGGCTTTAGGTCCAACGCCTGACAAATAGATTTGTATTTCGCCAATTGCCCATCAGCTAGACTGGTTTCAGCGTCATCATAAAGGGCTGAGGAATAGGTCATGGAAGGATCAAGCCACGCCGCGTAAAAGTCATTCCCCAAATCATAGTGATAGGAAATATTGCGCTTGGAACCGCGCTTTGAGTTGGCGCGCCGAAGGTGTTGCAAACGACGCAAAGCCCGAATGGAGGCAGCACCGCGCCCTTCCAGCGCAAAGGATTGTTCATTCGCGGCGGCCAAACCCAACAAAGCCGTTAGGTCTGGTGTATCCCACCAACCTGCCAAATAGGCTTCTGCGAAACCGTTTGTGCCACCCACAAATAAGGCCCGCGCCGCGCGTGGATCACGCAGTTGCAAATGCGCGACCATGCCATTGTCTTCGCCGACAAATTTATGGGTAATGCCATCGGGGCAGGTAAGCGTGATGGTGCCAACTTGAACGCGGGCCAGCGCCGCCTCCAGCGCCACCACCCAACCGGTCTTGCCGCGCGCCCACCATAGGCGGCGACTGGGAGCGTAGTCAGCAGAATAAGAAGAACTCTCAAAAGTCATTTGGGGCCTCATTCAAGGGAAGTATAGCAGATTTATCGGGATGCGTAAAAATTGGCGCACGTTTCAGCACCAGTTTCAGGGCTTCATAGTGGATCGCGAAAAGTACCAGCGCCCCTTGCATCGGCAAGGTAAGCGCAATTTTTGCGAGCGCCCGGCGTGTCAGCGCTGCTGGTTTTCCATCCATTCGGGCATATAGTTCCGGGCCCCGGGCACCGAATTTTGTGATGCCCAAATGCAATCTCTTCCCCCAATTGAAATTGAAGGTGTAGGTGCCTTTGTTGTCCAAAAAGGGAGAGACGTGGAATGCTTTTGCCGCCTTTTGCACAGCCCCTGCCAGCGATGTGCAATAGTGGTGCTTTTCACCGAAAGTATTGCGCACCTCATACATAACAGCGCAGGGAACGCCTGCCGCATCATGCGCAACAAACAAGCTGATGGGGTTAAACCCGCGCCCCAAAAATCTCGGTAGCGTAATCAGGGTAATGCTGCCAATAGGGGCATCGGTATGCGCACGCATCTTGTTTCGCGCGAATTGATCAAGGTCATCACATCCTTCAGGGCCGTAATCTGCAAGGCGCAATCCAAATGGTGACCAAGGGCTGAACAGCCCTTCAACATCCCGCAAATCCACACTGACATACGCCAAACGATAAGACAGTTGGTGCAAAGGCTTGATCATGCGTCGGTGCATCACCTGTGTGTGCAAAAGTTCCGGTGGGCGCTTTACCATTAGGCGACTTGCCCCAGAACCCTTGGCATCGGCTGCAACGGCAAGGGCACCCGCAATTTGCTAGCCGTAACACCCCAAGGCCGCGATACGCCTGTCATAGCCTCAGCAACGCCAAGTCCGGCCTCCAGGCCATCTTCGTGGAAGCCATAGCCCATCCACGCCCCGGCATACCAAACACCCCCTTGCCCTTGGATCGTGGGCATCTGCGCCTGCGCTTGGATAGCCGCCAAATCAAAGGCCGGGTGATTGTAGCTAAAGCGCCGTAGCACATGCGCCTCCGCCACAGGCTTGTCAGGGTTTAGGGTTACAAATAGATCCTGCGATGTAGCCAAAGGTTGCAGATTGTTCATCCAATAGGTCAAACATGGCAGCGCACCGGGTGTTTGCGCAACTTGCGCACCCTGCCGGGCAATGTAATTCCAGCTTGCCCAAGCCCGTTTGCGCCGCGGCATAAACTGAGTGTCTGTGTGCAACACCGCTTCATTTGAATGTGTTTGAAAGCACGACAGCAGGCTAAGTTCCTGCGCCAAGGGCTTTTCCAGCAAGTCCAAGGCATCAGGTGCGTGCGTGGCAAAAACACAATGATCAAAGATTTCGCTACGCCCATCTTCAAAATGTAGACACACGCCGTCTTGCTGTCGCACAACCGCGCGCACATTTGCCTTTAATGTAATATTGGCAGGCGTTGCCGCCACCAACTTATCAACATATTGGCGCGAACCGCCCTTTACCGTGCGCCATTTGGGCCGTTCACCCAAAGACAACAACCCGTGATTACAGAAAAACCGCATAAAGGTTTCAACCGGATAATCCGCCATCGCCAACATGGGCGAAGACCAGATTGCCGCCGCCATAGGCAGCAGGTGAAGTGCCCGAAACGTCTCCCCAAACTGACGTTCATCCAAAAACGTCCCCAAGGTCTGGCCTTGCGCGGCGGCTTCTTCCAGCAAATCCGGCGCGGTTTTGTAGAAGCGGATCAAGTCGCGCATCATCGACCAAAATTGCGGAGATATTGTATTGCGACGTCGGGCCAGCAAACCCGCAGGGCCGCTCCCGGCATACTCAAACTTGCCATTGTTGAAAGAGGCCGCAAACGACATATCAGACGCTGCGGTCTCAACCCCAAGGGTGTCAAACAAACCCACAAGATTTTGATAGTTCTTTTCATTGTAAACAATAAAGCCCGTATCAACGGCGACACGGGTTCCTTCTACATCAACCTCAACAGTATTGGCGTGACCGCCCAACCGTTCGTCTTTCTCATACACCGTCACGCTGGCGCCGCCGCGCGCCAATCCATAAGCCGCACCCAGCCCCGCAATACCGGAGCCAATAACAGCCACCTTTAGGCCCGGTGTGATTGTTGTTTGAGACAGATAGGTCATGTTTATGCTTCCCGATTATCGTTGTGCGCCGTGATTGCAGGCTGTCATTGCAAGGGTTACGCAGGCGCGCCCCAAATGGATCACAAAAATAATTTTGGAAATTGTGATCCACCTGCCAAGGCCGCGCGTAACCCTTGTGAACGAGCGCAGAAGGAACGCACAATGATGAAGCAAACATTGATAAACTTGGTGGAAAAGCGGGTAATTCCCGACCCTCTAACGCGTTTTGGTATGCGTCGTATGATCGGTGATCGTTTGCAAAACGAATACGCAAACGATAGCCGCGGGGGTCGCCATGCTTTCCTGTCCCATGTCACCGGCGGCCCCATCGCGGACCATACAGATTTGGCAAACGATCAGCACTATGAAGTGCCTGATGCGTTTTTCCAGAAAGTTTTGGGGCCACGCCTCAAATACTCATCCGCGTTGTATGAAAATGCCGAAACCACATTAGGCGAGGCCGAAAATGCCATGCTCAAGCTTACCTGTGAAAGGGCTAAACTGGAAGATGGCATGGACGTTTTGGAACTTGGGTGCGGCTGGGGTTCTCTGACACTCTATATGGCGGAACATTATCCCAACGCAAAGATAAAGGCGGTTTCCAATTCCCATAGTCAACGCGAATATATAGAAGCTCAGGCCAAGGCACGCGGTTTTACGAATGTCACGGTGCTGACGGCAAATGTGGCAACTATCGCGCTTGATCAATCTTTCGATCGCGTCGTCTCGGTGGAAATGTTTGAGCATATGCGCAACTACGCAGCGCTCACCGAAAAGGTCAAAAACTGGCTGCGCCCAGATGGTTTGGCCTTCGTCCACATCTTCTGCCACCAACAATTTGGCTATGTCTTTGAGGTGCAGAACGCCAATGATTGGATGGCTGAAAATTTCTTTACCGGTGGCATCATGCCCAGCTTCGATATTTTCGAGAACACCTCAAACGCACTTGATTTGCAGGAAAAGTGGTGGATCGCCGGCACACACTATCAACGCACTTTGGAAGATTGGCGCAACCTGCTTGATGAAAAGACCGAAAGCGTTCGCGCCCTCTTTATGGAATATTACAGCGAAGATCGCGCCGCCGCCAACCGCCGCATCCAACGCTGGCGCATGTTCTTCATGGCAAGTGCCGAACTGTTCGGCTATGCCGATGGCACCGAATGGGGTGTTGGCCACTTTTTGCTAAGGCCCACATCATGAAACGGCTCGCTCTTTCTATCACCACATGCCTGGCATTGATTTTTCCGGCGGCGGTATCGGCCAATGCCAGTGAAGTGGACACGCAGATATTCTATTCAAGCAAAGCCCTTGATCCAACCACAGGTGAATTGATCTACACAGAAAAGCACCATTATGTGAAAACGCCCACGGGCCTGAAAAGCGCGACTGTCAAATATTTTGACGCTGACGCCACATTGGTGGCGCAAAAGGAAATTGATTTCACCACCAGCCCGGAAAGCCCTTTTTTCGTTCGAGAGAATACACAAACCGGCTATCGAGAAGGTTATGAGGCTGTTAGCAAAACCCGGCCTTATCAAGGGCGGCTGTTTCAGCAACAACAGGGCGAAACCGCAGCGTGCGACAATGTGATAGCGCTGCGCCCCGGTATGATCGTCGATGCAGGCTTTAACGTACACCTGCAAAACAACATGGCAGCTCTGGCCGCAGGACAACCGCTCATATTCGAGCTGTTGATCCCTAAAGCCTGCCGCGCCCTTGAATTTGAGGCCCGCGGTGAAACCACCGATAAAGGCTTGCTGATTTCCCTTAAACCCACCAGCTTTCTTGCTCGGCTTGTCGTGCCGAATACGCAAGTGCTCTACAACCCCGACACCACAACCTTGCTTGAATATCACGGCCTTTCAGACCTGACGGACGCGCAAGGACGTAGTATGAAGGTAAGCATCTATTTCGACAAACCTGTGGTAAAACAGGTCGCCTCTGCCAATACAGCGGCAGAGGCGGGTGCAATAGGCGTAGCCGAACGGGGAAATAACGGGGTTTATGGAAAACAAACCGATAGCAACCAAGCCTTCAATAATGGGCGACAGTGATGACTGGGCCGATGCAATTTCAGCCATTGCAAACACACAAAACAAGCAGGCTTTTGCGCGCTTGTATGAAGACTGCACCCCTCGCCTGCGCGCCTGGTTGATTAAAACAGGCGCGTTGGCAGACGAAGCCGATGAGATAGCACAGGAAACCATGATTAAAGTTTGGCAAAAATCAAAGCAGTTTGATCGCACCCGCGCCAGCGGCAGTGCGTGGATTTTTGCCATTGCGCGCAATCAACGCATTGATCTGGTGCGCAAGAAAAATGTGCGTGGCCGCACACAAGATAATTATGCACTTGAATATCCAGCCCATATCGATGAGCCCACCCAGCCTGATCAGCATCTCGCTGCCGGTGACACGCAAGCTCATATTCGCAATGGCATGCACACACTAACCACAGATCAACAAGCGGTTATCAACCTTGCGTTCTTTGAAGGTCTGTCACACCGCCAAATAGCGGCCCAACTTGACCTGCCGGTTGGCACTGTAAAATCGCGCATTCGCCTTGCCTTTGCGCGGCTAAAATCTGAACTCGCGGACGTTGTATTATGACCCACCTTGACCAACATATTGTAAAGCACCACCCCAGCGAGGCGCTGTTGATGGATTACACCATCGGCACCCTGTCAGAAGGATTTTCCATGGCAATCGACATCCATTTGGAAAGTTGCCCTGCCTGCCGCGCAGACCTGTTGCTTATGCGCGAAATGGGTGGGCAACTCCTAAAGGGCGCAACAGCATCACCTGTCGCGCTGCCCACAGATGACACGCTGGGGGCCTTGATGGACCGCCTGCCGGCACAGGAGCCCGCTGTAGTGGCCGCCCCCAAAACACAACCAGTCCCTATTGGGTCAAGCTTCATGCCCGCGCGTCTTTCCGCTGTCTTGTTGGATGATAAGGGTGCCCTGCCTTTCAAAACACGTGCGCCGGGCATTGCCACCATTCCGCTTGTAAAGGAAAATGATGGCACCTATGCGCGGCTTATGCGTATTTCCGCGGGCAAATCCGTACCCCACCACAGCCACAACGGCATTGAACTAACGGTCCTCATCGCTGGTTCGTATCACGATGAAATAAGTGAATATGGGCCGGGCGATTTTGTAGAACATGGGCCGGAAATTCGCCATCAACCCATCGCGGGACAAGGCGAAGATTGCATTTGTCTGGGTGTAACCGAAGGACCGCTTGAGTTTACCAAAGCCACCTATCGGCTGCTGCGCCCGTTTTTCCCGGTTTGATACAGCAATGTTCGCAAACCCAGCCATTGCAAGCCTTGCGCTGCCAACACGGTCGCAAGTCCCCCTACGCAAGCGCATCTTGCTACTCGATGCCGTCGCTTTTCAGGGCGTTTGGCTGGCCTGCGTGCTAAGCGGTGCCAGCGGCATGCCATTGATCGGCCTTGGCGCTCTTGTGCTATATGCGGGCCTGCATCGCACAATCATCACCAAAACCTTCCCACGGCTTGGTGGCGCGCTTATGTTGCTTCTGGCAGGTGCCACCGCTGATTTGGTGCTGACCCAATCCCCAATATTGCGCTACACCTTTCACAACACCGGCCCGCTCTTGCCGCCTTTATGGATTCTATGTTTATGGACAGCCTTGGCTTTTTCCATGACTGCCAGCCTACGCTGGTTGAACGGGCGGCCCGTTCTGGCCTTTATCCTGTTCGGCCTTTCCGGTGCATTGTCCTATCGGGCCGGCATAGCCCTCGGGGCCGCTGAAATTACCGGCCTTGTTGGTTTATCCGGGTTTGCCGTGATTTATCTTTGTTTTGGCACTATTGGCAGTGCCTTTGGGGCCGGGCTTATTCAACTGCAGCGTCACTAAGGGTTTTCGTCGTGCGACACGCCGATCAACCCAGCGCAGAGCGCCCTTTCTGCCTCCCCGCCACACACTTTCAAACAACATCAATCGTGTAACCCTGACGCACTAACAGCCGCCCTTCATTTTATGGTTGACATTTATTCCATAATTGAGATATCTCTCATTTATGGAATAGGAGAGTGTCTATGAAGACGGATGTACTAATTGTTGGCGCAGGGCCGGTCGGCATGTTGGCGGGATTGTTTTTATCCACGCAGGGTGTGTCCTCCCTTATTGTGGAGCGGCGGTTCGAGCGTCTTAGCGCGCCGAAAGCTCATGCCGTAAACCCCCGCACCCTTGAAATGTGCCATCAAGCTGGCTTGTCCGGCGATTTCATCCGCTCCCATGGTGCCCCGGTCAGCCTGTCCGGTGACGTGCGCTTTGTAACGGGCCTTGGCGGCACAGAATTCGGCTCCCTGCCCTATGAACGCCAAACAGAGGCCGCGCGCACCATCACCCCCTTTCCCTTGGTGAACATGTCCCAACCAAAGTTTGAAGGCTTGATCGCCGCCGAACTGCACAATCGTGACAATGTGGGTTTGTTGCGTGGGGCAGAATGCACCTCCGTGCGCCAACATGATGCCGGGGTGACGGCTGAAATTACCTTGCGCGGTGTGGCACAGCCGCTGGAAGTCGAGGCCGCCTATGTCATCGCCGCCGATGGCGCAGGCTCTCCCACACGTGCAGCATTAGGCATCGACATGGAAGGGCCCGACGCCCTTGAAAACTTCATCATGATACACTGCGAAGGTGATCTGTCCGCTGTCACCGGCGACAAACCCGGCGTGCTGTATTTCGCCATGGACCCGGCAGCCCCCGGCAGTTTCATCTTTTTCGATGACAGCAAAACATGGGTCTTTATGCGCCCATATAATCCGGCAGAAGAACCCGCCACGGCGTTCGATGAACCCCGTTGCCGCGCCGAAATTGCCAAGGCCATGGGCCATGCAGATGTGCCCTTTAAGGTGCGTACTATCAGCCCGTGGGCCATGTCGGCACAAATTGCCACCCGCTATCGGCAAGGGCGTGTGTTTTTGGCAGGTGATGCCGCCCACAGATTTCCGCCGACCGGGGGGCTGGGCCTCAACACCGGCGCAGGCGATGCCCAAAACCTGGCCTGGAAACTGGCCTATGTTTTGCAAGGCAAAGCCGGCGATGACTTGTTAAACACTTATGAGGCAGAGCGCCGCCCCGTCGCCCAACACAACAGCGCACAAAGCCTGATGAATGCGGCCAAAATGTTTGATCTGTTGGCCGCCCTTTACGGGCCCGATCCTGCCACTCAGGCAGAACACTTTGCCGCTTTGGCGAAAACCCCCAGCCAACCGAAAGTACGCCAAGGGGTAGAGGCACAGCGCCCGCATTTTGATAGTATTCGTTTGCAGCTCGGCTATCGCTATGGATCAAGCGCCTTGGTGGGGTCTCCCGACGCGCCCACCGACAGCGAAATGGATATCAGCAAATACGAGCCATCCTATGAAGTTGGCGCGCTACTGCCCCATGAATGGCTGGCAGACAACACACCCATTTTGGAAAAGCTGGCCGCAAATCGCTTCACCTTGTTGCAAGGGTGTGATGCCAGCGCCCCCTTATGCGATGGCCACCAGCTTGCCAGCTTCACCTATCCTACCTGCTGGCGCGAAAAAACCGGCCTGCCCAATGAAGGCGCGCTGCTGATCCGGCCTGATGGGCATATCGCTGCCCGTTATGAAAATCTGCGTGCCGCATCACACCTTACGCACGATCTAAACACCATTTTGGCACGAAAGGCTTAAGCCCATGGACCTTGGACTTAACAACAAAAAGGCAATTGTTTGCGCCTCATCCCGCGGTTTGGGCAAGGCTTGCGCCCTCTCCCTTGCGCGCGAAGGCGTAGACGTTGTCATCAATGGCCGCACAGAAGAAAATCTTCAAAGCGCCGCGGCAGAAATAAGCGCCTTAAAGGCAGGTAAAGTCACCACTGTTTTGGCCGATATAAATACCGCCGATGGCCGTGCCGCCTTGTTGGCCGCCTGCCCCGCCCCCGATATTTTGGTGAACAACAATGAAGGCCCCCCGCCCGGCCTGTTCAACGATTGGGGGGAAAGTGATTGGCAAGCCGCCCTGCAAGCCAATTTACTGGCCCCTGTCGCCCTTATTCAGGCAGTACTGCCCGGCATGCAGGAACGCAAATTTGGCCGCATCGTCAACATCACCTCCGCCATGGTGAAGGCCCCCAATGTCTTTATGGGGCTTTCTACCACTGCGCGCTCCGGCTTAACGGCCATGTGCAAGGGCCTGTCGGGCACGGTGGCGCAAGACAATGTAACCTTGAACAATATTTTGCCCGAACGTTTCGATACCGATCGTCAAAAGCAAATGGCCGAAATTGCCGTTGCCATGCGCGGCATCACCTTGGAAGAAGCGCGCGCCGAAATTGCCAACACCATTGCTGCCAAACGCATGGGTGAACCGCACGAATTTGGGGATGCCTGCGCCTATTTATGCAGCGCCCAAGCCGGCTACATATCCGGCCAGAATTTACAAATGGATGGCGGCACCTATCCCGGCCTTATCTAAGCCAACCAATCAACCTTTTAAGGAGAAAACAAATGACCACATCAATCTTGATTGCAAAAATCCTCATCAGCTTGCTGGCCATTATGCAGGCTTTTGGTCCCATGAAGGCAGACTTCAACCAAACCCATGCCACCAACCCCCTATGGCCGCCCCATGCGCGCTTTCATGTCGTGTGGCAGGTGTTAACCCAAGCCGGTGTATCGGTATTTGTCTTGCTATTGCTTTGGGCCTTTCCCAGCGATGTCAACAATTGGCTGGCCGCCTTTTTGGCTTTCAACTGGATTGCCTCATTCTTCATCAACCTTGCGGTCATGGGCACATATGACGGCGCACTGAAAGATGTGAACGGCATCAAGCCTTTCAAATTCAACATCGGCGGCAAAATACACGAGGTAGATACCAACCTGTTTGGCTGCACCTTGATGGTGGGCATTGCCATTGCGATTGTCAGCCTGCTGGCAGTCGGGTAAACCCTGTTGCACACTTTTCAGGAGCCGCTATGCGTCACTACTTTCAAGATCAGTCCATTCAACTGGCAAAGAAGGAACGCACGCGCGCACTCTTGATCGATGGTGCCATCGCCGCCGTAGCCAAACATGGCTTGGAGGGCACATCGATCAAGGAAATCACCACCTTGGCGGGTGTGTCAAACGGCACCTATTACAATTATTTCAAAACGCGAGACGAGGCATTGCGGCTTGCCTCAAAATCCATTGCAGAAGAAGTGACAAACGATATTGCCCAATCGGTTGCGATTCTTCCTTCAGGATTGGGCCGTATTGTCGTCTCCACACTTTCTTTCATAGATCGCTTGGTGAAAGCGCCGGAGTGGGGCGCGCTCATTGTTGATGTCGTGTATCAGCTTACCGATGTACGCAAGATTGTGGGTGGTCATTTGCAAGAAGATGTTGCCCTTGCCATCAAACAGGGGGATCTGGCCGAAATGCCATCCCCCTTTACCATTCACCAAATCGCCACCTTGATTGCCTTGGGCATTGAAATGCAAATCAAGGGAGCCCAAGGGCCGGATGTCGCCGTGCAAACCAGCATATCGGTTTTGCAGCTATTGGGACTAACCCCGACAAAAGCCCGCAACACGGTCGCGAAATATCAAAGCAAAGTGGCGAATTCCCGCCTCTATATATCGCGCTAAATACCACCTTTCAGCTTTGCTTGTTGGAGGGGCCAAACGGTCGTGGGGCACTCACATGCCCCCCCCGGCTTGCCCCGTTTATACTTTGAATTCCATGTCGAGCACATCTTCGGTGTAGCGCCACAGCGCTTGGCGCGATGCCAAGTCCAACGCGGCGCCGCCGGGCGTCGCGCGGCCAACCCGCCCAAAAGCCTCAAACGGGCCGATTGGTCCATAAAAGGGCCTCCCCTCGATCGGTGCTCCCGCCGCCATAATTGCTGCATCTGCTGCAATGGCGGGTGATTGGCCGAAATGCTGCATCCCGTTGCCTTGCACCCACCGCATCAGCCGTTGCCATAAATTATCATCCGCGCGCGCCAAGCGATTAGCCCCCAAATTGGACTTAACGATACCCGGATGGATCGCGACAGAGCGCACCGGCGCGCCCGCCGCTTGGCACCGCTGGTCCAGCTCAAGGGCAAACATCAAGCAAGCCAGTTTGGCCTGCTGATAGGCGCGAATAGGTACGTAGCGCTCTTTCCCAGCCCCATCGCCCAAAACAAGCTGTGCCTTTTTATGCGCAATGCTGGTAACGCTGATAACGCGCGCACCTCCCGCCGCAAGTAGGCCGGGCCATAGCGCAGCAGTAAGTTGAAAATGCCCAAGATAGGCAATGGCGAATGTTAGCTCCTGCCCATTTTCCCCCACCGTATATTGAGACGGCGGATATATGCCGGCATTGTTGAGAAGAATATCGATGCTTGCACCGGTCTCCATACGCCGGGCGAAGGCATCTATACTGGCAGCACGGCTTAAGTCCAGTTCTTCAAAGCGGCAGGCATCCACCCGCCCGGTAGCCGTATTAATATTCCGCGCTGCCTCTTCGCCCTTGTCTTGAGTGATATCCGCGACCGTTACACACGCCCCAAGGGCCGCAAACCGTAGGGCGCATCCCCACCCAAAGCCGCTAGCACCCCCGGTGATCACAACATGCTTGCCGCCAAAATCGGCTGCCGCACCGCTACTCATAATGACCATTTTGCGTAAGCCGGGGCCGAATACCGGCGATCAATATGTGCAAACCCTTTTCAAGTTGTTGTGCTGCGATCAAAGGCTCAAGCGCGCCGAAATTATTTTGTAAAATCCCAAAATATTCCTCATCATGGCGGGTGCTGTCTGCATCTGCCGTAAGCTGCTGAACACCCTGCGCCACGAAAGCGGCCCCAATGCTGATATGCGCCAAGGTAAAGAACGCTTCCAGCGCATCGTCAAGTGTAAAGCCTGCGCGGGTTAGGGTTGCAAGCCCTTCCACCATCAAGTTCAAGCCCCCTTGGTTCATCTCAATATGCCCCAACAAGGTGATCCAATCAGGTTGGGCAGTCAGCGCGTGTCCCATGCGTTGGCCCACATATAAAATCCATTCATCCCATGGCAGGTCATGATCCGGCAGCAGGTCTGCGCTTTCTATAAACGCATCCAACAAGGCGCTTAGCAACGCATCCTTATTGTCGAAATGCTTGTAGATCGCCATCGATGTCACCCCCAGCTCCCGCCCTAAATTGCGCGTGCTCAAAGCGGCGATGCCGTGTTCGTTCACAATATCCATGGCCGCTTTCAAGATGCGCTCGCGGCTCAGGTTCCGGCGCTGAATGGCTTTTTGGGCTGTCATGGTTTGGCCTTGAACAACTGGCGGTGAAACATCTGCAAATGGGCTGGCCTTGCGTAAGTATACAGTGCATACTTACGGCTTGTTGCTGAGAATACAAGGGGGAGCCAGCATGAAAACACCCAAATGGCCCGGCCTATTCATTTTGGCCCTGCCGCTTGCCGGCCCCGTTTTCGCCCAAGCCACTGATGAAATGGCCGTGGACGCTCCCTTGGACGTTCCCGCGCCAGAGCAAACACCCACACGGCAATTGGATGAAATTGTCGTTACCGCGCAAAAGAAAAAATCTTCCCTGCAAGATACCCCCATCTCCATGGAAGCCTTTGGCACCGAAAAGATGGAGCTGCGCGGCATTGGCGGCTTGGAGGATTTGGGATCGAACGTCCCATCCATGGTGATAGAGCCTCACCCGCTGTCAAACACCACCCTGCGCATCACTATTCGCGGCGTTGGGGTGACAGATTCGCAAGTCACGCAAGATCCGGCGGTTGGCATTTATGTAGATGGGGTTTATCTGGCACGCTCCGTTGGGTTAGCGCTCGACTTGGCCGATATCGAACGCATGGAAGTTTTGCGTGGGCCCCAAGGCGTGCTTTACGGGCGCAACTCCACCGGCGGAGCCGTCAATATTATCTCCAAGCGGCCCGATCCAGAAGCCTTCGATATGGCCTACAAAGTCACCGTGGCGCAGCGCAACACAGTCATTGCCAAAGGGTCGGTCAATATGCCCATCAATGATGAACTGGCTGTCAAACTTGCCCTGTTGGGGCGGCGCAGTGATGGCTTTGTGGAAAACACCGGCGAAGGCGAAGACTTTGGGGATCGCCAAGCCTTTGGGGCGCGCTTTGATGTGCGCTGGATGCCCACCGATGATTGGACGATAGACTACGGCTATGATTATACCGACATGTCCTATGTGAACTATATGTTCCAAGGTGTGTTGCTGCCAGATTCCAATCAAGGCTTGGCGGAATTTTTCAAACCTTATGCCGTCGCCAACTCGGTCTATTCGCACAAACGTCTCGATAAACTGGCTTCGGGCGCGCCGATGGAAGCGTCTACTGCAACCGTCAGCGGCCACACATTAACGATCAGCAAGCAGTTCAAAAACTTTGAAGTCAAATATGTCGGCGCAAGGCGGGAACTGGAAGATTCACAGTATCCCGATCTAAGCGGCGGTGGCGGTAATACGGGTTATCGGCTGGACACCAACGCCTTCGACAGCGCCGGCGCACGTATGATCAATAATGGTGAACCCACGCCGCTTGTTATCCCCACAACCTATCAAACCCAGTGGTCGCATGAAGTGCAGATCAATGGCAGCGCATGGGACGAACGCCTAAACTATATCGCTGGTGTTTACTACTTCACCGAAGAAGGCGGCGAGGATGGCGGCCCGGTGCATCACTTGCAAAGCGCCACCATCGATCCACAACAAACAGATGTGCTGCTTGGGCTCCTGCCCGTGCCCCTGCGCCAGCAACTACAATCATTGGCATTGCCACGCCTATCGGCCTATTGGGATTATCAATACGGCATTGAAAACAAAGCCTATGCCGCCTATGGCCAAATCAGCTTTCGGCCCGATTTTTTCGATCAACGTTTCAACTTTACCTTTGGCCTGCGCGCCTCCCGCGATGAACGGTTTGCCACGAAAGACTTTATCCAAAGCCAGTTTGTGGAAGGCCGCGCCGCAGATCTAAGCCTTGTTGCCGTGCCCATACCCGGTGCCTTCATTGGCGCGTCAGATGATTTTGTTGGCGTTCAAGCCCGCAGCGAATATGAAAATGTGTCCCCCTCTGCAAATGTGCAGTTCGAAATCAATGAGACATCCAATATGTATCTGTCTTATTCCACAGCCTACAAAAGCGGCGGCTTTAACTTGCGCGACCCGCAAGTATCGGCCGCATCAGGCGCGGCGTCTGATGGCAAAAACTACGGCTTTGGTTTCGTGGAAGGCTTTCAGCCGGAAGAAGTTGAATCCATCGAACTGGGCCTCAAAAGCGAATGGCTGGACCGGGCGCTGCGCGTGAATGCCGCCCTCTTTTACAGCACCTACAAGGATATGCAGACCAACTTCCAAATTCCCGGCACGATTTCAGATACCAAGGCGCTGAATGCGGGTAAGGCCCGTATGCAGGGGCTGGAGCTTGAGGCGACCCTTCTGGTCTCCCGCAAGCTGATACTGGGCCTGCAATACGCTTTTCTGGATGCGCAGGTGCAAGAGGTCACCAATATTGACGGCGAAAACGAAGCGCATCTTTATCCCTTCATTGCCGCGCCGCCTCATTCCGGTGTGGTGTTTGCGGATTGGGAAATCGGCCATATCGGCATAGGCGATCTGCGCACCTATATAAGCTGGAACTATATGGGCGACCGCAAGGGCTTCGTCATCACAGAGGATCGTCGCGGCAAAACAGCGATTGACGGTTATGGCCTGTGGAATGCGCGGCTAATGTTACATGGCCCGCGCATCGGCAAAACCGGCTCGTTGGATGTGGCGTTATGGGGCAAAAACCTGCTCGATAAAGAATATGAACTCACCGCCATTGCCCCCTTGCCACAAACCGATCGCGGCGTTATTTGGGGCGACCCTCTCACCATCGGTTTGGATTTCATTTATCGCTATGACTAAAAACCCCTTGGCCCTCATCACCGGCGCAGCCAGCGGCCTGGGGCTGGAAACAGCCCGCGGGCTTTTGCGACATGGCTGCGACATTATCCTGACCGACATTGATATCGCGAGCGGGCGCATGGCGCTTGCCCAACTGGCAGAACAATTTCCCGCCGCGCGGCTGGAATTTGTTGAGCTGGACCTCGCAGACCTTGAAAGCATCACCCGCTTTGTTGACGCCTTCAAAGCGCATCACACCGCGCTGGATATTCTTGTAAACAATGCAGGCGTGTTCCCACCTTTTGCGCGCGCCACCACTGCCCAAGGGGCTGAACTGGCATTTGGCATTGGCTTTTACGGCCACTTTTCATTGACCGCACAGCTATTCCCCTTACTGCAAGCGGCACCGCAGGCGCGTGTCGTCACCGTTTCCAGCATTTCGCACAGCAACGGCAGGATTGACCCAAGCGATCTGCTGCAAGCTGAAAACTACGATGGTAACAAAGCCTATAGCGCCTCAAAACTGGCCTGTCTGATTTTCGCCATGGAACTTGAAAAGCGCGCCCGCGCCCATGGCACTTCTGTTCTTTCCCTTGCGGCCCATCCCGGCATTGCCCGCACCAAAATCGGCCAACACGCCGATAACCCTGCCACCACCTTGCGCCAACGCGCTGTTGGTGCGGCCAAAAACCTTGCCATGCAATGGCTGGGGCAAGAGGCGGATCAAGGCGCATTGCCGATCATTCATGCCGCGTCCGCGAAAGATGTAACCGGCGGCACGTTCATCGGACCCAATGGTTTTGGCCAGTTCAAAGGCCCGCCTGCGCTGGTGCAAGCCAACGCCAAAGCCTTGGCCCGCCACGATGCCAAGCGCCTATGGCAAATGGCGGAAGAATTCACCGGCCAGCATTTTGACTGGGATTAGCCGATGGCGCACGCAAGCGCAGCCCCAACAATAGCCAGCGACGCATGATTGGCTGCAGATATTCCACCGGCAATCAGTTTTGCGAAATGGTCATAGGCGGAGGCAGATTGGCTGCGCGTTTCATTGCCAACGCAGCCACAATCTCTGCATGGCGCGTGCGTGAAATCCGGTACCGCGTGGCCATATAAAACGGAACAACGTAAAGCATCGACACCGCGATCATCACCGCGCCCAGTTTAACAATCATGGTTTCATCCACCTCACCCGGCGCGGCGGCCGCAGGAAACATCACCACCGCGTCCAACAACAGGCCCGCCGCCAAAATCCCAAAGCCGGAAACCGCCTTGCCGGAAAAGGCAATAGCCGCCGAGAAAACACCCTCTTGCCTTTTGCCCGTTTCAAGTTCTTGCGCATCCAGCGTGTCTGCCACCATAGATACAAACATGATACCGATAATCACCACCAGCGTGATGGAAATAGACATGCGGACCAGCAGAAAAACCAGCAACATCGGCTCGCCATTGTCCGGCAACACATCAATAAACCGCAGTGATATGCCGCCAACGCCTTCAATCAGGCTCAACACCATCGCCCCGATCAAAATGTGCTTTTTGTCAAAGCGCTTTTGCAGCGGCGGAATAAGCGCAAAGGCAGCAATGCCCCCCAACGCCGCGATGGAGAACCAGCGCAGATCCTCCGCCGTTAGTTCCCAAAAATATGTATTCAGATAAATGCCCATCGCTTCAAGCGTGCCCGAAAGCAATGCCGCCACCATCAAGCCCGCAAACAACACCACAAAATCCCGGTTTTTCAGCGCATCTGCCAAGTCGCCAAACGTTGCCCTTAGGCCAAATTTTTGCACCTCTATCGGTTGCAACAAATAGGGGATTTGCCGATGGGTCAAAATGGTGGTGAGAAAAGCTGCCGCCATCACCGTTAGCGAAAGGGTGAGGGCCAGCCCACCATAGCCATTTGGGTTTAGCTGCCCTTGGGGGTAAGCGTCCGTCGTCGGAAAAAAGAAGGTCCACACCGCGATCGTGAAAAAGATAGTGCCGATACCGCCCACCAAATAACGCCACGTTACAATGCTGCTGCGTTCCTCATAGTCGTCAGATAGTTCTGCAAATAACGCCGTCCACGGAATAACGTAAAACGTCATCGCAATGCGCGATCCAATAGCAAACACCGCAAGCCACACCAGCAGGGCCATATCTTCAAGCCCTTCGGGCGGCGCAAACACGCAATAAAGGCACAAGCCCAAAGGCAGAATAGCCGCATACATCAAAGGGTGTCGCCGCCCCCATTTGCTTTGCAAGCTATCAGAGAACGATCCCACCATCGGGTCCGTTACCGCATCGATCACAATGGCAAGGGTCAACACCACCGACACGCTGGAGGCGGGCAAGCCCAATATCTGATTATAAAACAACAACAGAAAGGTATTGAAAGACCAGTTCTTGAACGAATCCGGCATCCCGCCAATCGCCTGATAGAACTTTATTTTGACAGACAATTTTCCCTGCCGCTGCCGGGCGCGCTGATAAGTCTGGGTCATGGGGTGCCTATTTTGATCCCGCCGCGGGCAGCGAAATGCGCCGACGCTCAAAGGCCAGTGTTGCTGCCGGTGTTGTCAGCACCGTGCGCACAAAGCGTCTTTGTTTGTCGTACCAAATATCTGATTGATTACCTGCCTCATCCACGGGAAAGTGAAAGCGCAAGGCCCGGGTTGTGGCACCATCAGCGGGCACATTTTCCCACCTGCCACGCGTGATATCGACATCAATCACATCATTTTCCAGCGGGCGGATGAAGCGTTTGCGCAATAAAATATAGGGTGTCCAACTTGCCAAATGCACCATATGGCCCGCCAGCGCCTGCCGTCCATTTGGGCCTTCCGACATCAGCTTGCCTTCTGCCGCCCGATGAATTTTACCCCATTGCTTCTCGCCATTCGTTTCAGATGTGAACGACATGGATTGCAAGCGTCGTCCCTGCCATGTTTCTACCGCCTCGCTTTCCATACGAAACACGGTAACAAAGGCAACTTTAATACGCGCCTGTGTCGTGCTGCGCACTGTCAGCGTTCCCTCATCATCGCGCGTAAAGGCAATAGATATGTCGCCCACATCGTCACCACGAAAAAGAATGTCGTATTCCCACCGCTCGCCATGCTGCGGTTGATAGGGAAATGCTTGCGCAGTGTCCGTGAACGCGGCGCCCGCCAACAATATCAGCGCAAAGCACAACCCCAAGCGTTCATTCACAGACATACTCCCTCGCAACGACCATTTCCCCATATCAGCCCAAGGCTCCCATCATGTCTTCCAAGCTACCGTCTTGGCGCACAATATCCAGCACTTTGTCACGCGCCTCATCACTTGCGCGCATAAAGTCCCGCCATGGCACACCCGCATCCACCGCGGCCTGAATAAGCTTCACCCCTTCCGGGTCAGCTTTTTCGTTTTCACCAAAGCCGGAAACAACTTCTTCGGCCTTTTTGTTGCCCGCCAGCCAATCTGCCGTGGTCCAACCTTCCGGCATGGGGTCAATGCCTAAAAATGCCTGCACTTCCTCAATTGGTTTGGGCAACAATTCCTCATAGGGAATGCAATGCGGCGGAAAATGGTGTCGCGCCTTGCGGCCCCGCTCAAAAGCAAGGCTTAGATGCTTCGCCCATGCGCGCACGCCCACTTTCGGTATTTGCCGGAATGCCACCAACCCAAACGGGTTCGCAAAGGCCAGCCATTTGGGCATTTCAGAGCCATACCCCATGGTGAAATAGATGTTCAGCGCCTCGCCCGACAGGTCGGTCGCATAGTCCGAGATAACGTGGCTGGCATCATGTTCAAAGAAACTGCGCTCCAAAAACCAGCGCGCTTCTTCCGTCATTTCAATGGAATCAAAAAAGCCATCGCGAAAGGCAAGCCCCGCCAACAGAAAACCGGGAATGGTATCGGGATGATCCAGAATTTTGTGCAGCTCGCGCCCGAATGATCCCTCCGGCATGGTGGCCAAATTATCCATTTCCAGTGTCGCGCCCAGGTCAGGACGTTCTTCAAGCAGGCGTTTGCCAATGGGGTGCTTGCGCATTTCCTCAATGTCTTGCAGCACATTGGGGCCGCCCAAGGCCAGTTTTACCCGAGCGACTTGCGTCGCGCCCTTTTCGCTCACCGGGTTTTTCATCCAGCGCAGGGCAGACTTCAGGCCAAAGCCGACATAACGTTTCTTCAACGTCATATTTGGGGGATAAGGCAAACGATTGGTAGCGGACATTATTGTGCCTCCACATATTTTTTCAAAGCTTCGTTCATGGCCTCGTGGCCTGCCTCGACAGAGGCTTTCAGATTTTTCGGGTGGCCTTCAGGGGCCAACCATTTGATCAGCCACCAAACAAGGCCGGTAAATTCTTCATACTGGCGAAAGCGGCAATGCTGATTGTCCACCGGCACCACCTCAAAGTGATGGATGAAGTTGGCAAGAAAAGGCAGCCGCGAATGCCAAACCATTTTGCGGCCCTCCTCAAACGCGCTCACATGGCTGCGCACAAATTTCAGAACACCGCCGGGTGCCTCTTCAAAATGCAGCACAACTTCACTGCCAACCTTGCCCCCTTCCGACAGACTGTAGCCCGGCACGTTCGGGTGCCATTCAGCAAAGCGCGTGCCGTCCATCATCACCGCCCACACTTTTTCCGCGGGCGCGGCAATTTCAATTTCACGCACAACGTCAAATGCGGTCGGTGCACCTGCGCGCGCCAACAGCCAGATCACCCCAATGATGAAAATCACGATCACGACCAGCCAGATCACGTGTCACTCCAATAACGTCAGCGTTACTTATTAAATAACTATTTCGTTACATAATGTCAAGATCGCTAAAACTGGCCTAAAACAAGACAATAACCTCAACAACTGTGCTTTCCGCGATCAGTCACTTCAGTTTCAATTTGAGACTATTGACGGTATCGTTACTCTTATGTAACGTAATCGTTATTAATGGGAATGGACTGCTGGGAGGAAACAATGGGTCATAAATCGAATTTTGTCAGGGCGCTTGCGTTGTGCGGTGGGGTGATGGTTACGGGCATTGTTCAGGCACAGGAACAAGCAGCCAATCCTGATCTTGAAGCGCTGGAAACAGCCGAAAATCAGCCGCAAACCCCGGGCACTGCCCCGGCCACGGAAAGCGCGACGCGCGCGCCCAATCCCAAGCTGGACGAGGTTTTGGTGACCGCCACCATGCGCGCCACCGACATTCAGGACGTGCCCTTATCCATCCACGCCATTGGCGAAGAAGAGCTGGAAGACCGCGGCGTCGACAGCTTGGGCGAGCTCACCCATGTGGTGCCTGCCTTCTCTCTAGGCGTTGCTGACGGCGGCATTGGCGGGTCTATCTCGATGCGCGGCATCACTTCCTCCAACAATCGCGGCATGGATCAAGGCGTCGCCATTTTGGTGGATGACATCTATTACGGCCGCATCGAATATGCCGTGGACAACTTTTTGGATGTAGAACGCGTAGAAATTTTGCGCGGTCCCCAAGGCACATTGTTCGGCAAAAACTCCACCACTGGCGCCATCGCGCTGCACACCAAAGACCCCGATTATGACGGTTTTATGCTGGATGCGACGGCGGTCGGGCTGATTTCCTTGAAAGGCGGGGCGTTCGGTTTTGCCATGAATGCGCCGATTATTGACGAATATATTGGCAGTCGCATCGCCTTTCGCTCTCATTTCGCGCAATTGCTGGATTATGTGAACACCTATGAACCCGAGGCCACCAGCTATCAACGCAAAAATGTTGGCCGCGCCAAGCTGCGCTTTGACCCGACACAGAACCTCAACATTGTTTTGGCTGTTGATGGCGTAAAGTCAGACACTCAAGGCGCGTTTACCCAAATCGCAAGCTCTGATGCGTTTTGGGATGCCCTGAACAGAAACTTTGATCCCGAATACGAAACAGATGATTCCGACAAGCGCACATCGCTTGATCAAACGCCGTTTCTGTTCAAAGACAGCATCACCTTTAATGGCCAGGCCAAATGGCAGGTCGCCCCAGACTGGATGCTGACCTATACCGGCGGCTATTCCACCTTTGATCAAGGCACCAATGGCGAAATTGACTTCATGCCCGCGCCGATATTGACCGTTCAAATTGAAGATACCTTTACCCAAAGCGCGCACGAATTGCGGCTGCTTTCACCTGAAGGACTGATGGATGGCCACCTGTCCTTCGTGGGCGGGCTGTTTTACTTCTGGGCAAATTTTGATGGTGTAGGCCGCATTGGCGCCCTTGAAACACCAAGCCTTTACACCACGCTGGCACCGCTGGTTGGCAACCCCGCCGTATTGCAGCTTGTGGAGTCGCTGGGGCTGGCCAGCGTTGCCGACATCCCTTTCGCGCAAGATGGGTCTACCCTGACATTTGATCAAATCACCAAATCATATGCCGCCTATGGGCAAGCGGAACTTACGGTCTTCGACGATCAAATCGTATTGACGGGTGGGTTGCGCTATACCTATGAAACCAAGGAAATCGACATTGAACGCACCTTCGACAACACCGGGGCAGCCTTCAACGCCTTGGTCGGCTATGAGGAATTCCATGTCATGGATGATCGTTCTGAATCGTCTATTGCCCCGCGTGTATCCTTGCGGTGGCGCATGACTGACGACATCATGATCTTCGGCACCTATGGCAAGGGCTTCAAATCAGGTGGCTATAATGCCAATGCCGGGGTTGCAGACGAGGTGGAATATACTGGCGAGGAATCCGACACCTACGAAATCGGCTTCAAGGCAGAATTTTTCGACAATGCCTTGCGCTTGAACACCACCTATTTCTGGACCGAGATCACAGACTTCCAGTTCTCCATGTTTAACGGCCTGCAATTTGTTGTGACCAACGCCGCGCAGGTGCGTTCGCGGGGGATGGAGGCTGATTTCTTCGCTGCCCTGCCGTTTGATATCGTTGCCATGGGGGGCTTGGGCGTCACTGATACTGTGTTCACCAGCTTCCCCGATGCGCCGTGTAAAGCCGGTGACGACGGACCTTGCGATCTGTCTGGCGAACAAACGCCGTTCCCACGCCTCACGGCATCATTGGCGGTGATGTGGCTGAACAAGCTGGGCGATCTGCCGATTGATATGGTGTTGGGTGCAGATGCCAGTTGGCGTGACGACACTTTTCTGGACTTTGACCTTGATCCGGGCACCTTCCAACCTGCCTACACTATCGTTAATTCCTTCATCCGTTTCCAAGGCGATGATGAAAGCTGGAATATAAGCCTGCGTGTCGAAAATATGTTCGACCAGTTCCATCGCACAACAATGTTTGATGCACCGCTGGCCGCAGGAACCTTTGTATCAATTCCCGGCGGGTTCCGCGGCATTGGTATGTCGGCCAACTTCGTCTTCTAGCCCAAACAACCGAACCTCACCCCTAATCACAAAGGGAAACAGTGGGACAAGGAAAGCCTTGAAGCAAACAAAGAGGGACAAGCGCAAAACGCCTGTCCCTCTTTTCACATCTAAATCGGATAATTGTTTAGAAGCTGATATTGAAGTTTGCGGTTACAGTGCGCGGCGGCTCTACCCCACCCACATGAGCCCCGGCGAAGATCGGCACGTCAAAGCTTGAAATCAATACCGTCTCATCGGTGATGTTGCGCACGAACACCATAAAGGTCCATGCTCCATCATCATCACGCACGCCAACACGACCATTCAGCAAATGGTAGGCTTCCTGATAATCAGCCGGGTCATGATCATCACCAAAATAGACTTCGTCCTGCCAGTAAATATCCAGCCCAACCACCAAATCGAACGGCAAATTTCCCAAACTGTTCAAATAGTTCACACCAAAGGTGAACTGAAATTCGGGCGTACCGGCCAAAGACACGCCGGTGCGGTCGCAGAAATCACCACTTTCACGATCCTGCTTCAGGTAAGATTCTGTTTTGCACGACCCCATCGGAAAGCTGGCATAATAAGCATCAAGCCAAGAGGCTGTGGTTGTCAGCAAAAAGCCTGCGGGCAAGATCACCATGCCATCCATCTCAACGCCCTGACTAATCGCTTGCGCGGCATTATCCACGATAAAGTCCAGCCCATTAAAAATAGAGACTTGAAGGTCATCAAATTCGGTGCGGAACAGCCCCACATTAAAGCGCGCCGCGCCGCCGAAATAGTCTCCCTTCACGCCCATCTCATAGGTATTGGAGAATTCCCCATCAAACTGCATTTCACCTTGCAGATTGTTCGCCGCCGCATTAAAGCCACCGGCTTTTGCGCCTTGTGCCCACGTGGCATAGATATTGATCTCATCGGTAACGCGATAGATCGCCGATAGTTTTGGCGTGAAGCTTCTATCTTCCCGCGTGCCCTGGAACTCAAAATCCTCGGCACCCAACAACAGCGGATAAACAACCGCCGGGCCAATCGGCTCACCCGTTACGGTGCGGGTTTGGGCGGTGAAATCCACTTCCTTTTTGTCATAAGATACACGCGCCCCGGCAATCAGGCTCAACCAATCGGTCACGTTCCAGGTGAGCTGTCCGTAAGCGGCATAAGAGGTGCTGATCTGACCAAACTTGCTTTGACGGTTTTCCTCATATAGGGGCGTCGTTTCAGGAATGATTCCCGCGGCTATGGCTTGCGCCACCGGGGGAATGATAAATTCATTCACCGTGCCGGTACCGATGATCGGCAGCACCATAATGTCGGACCAGCTATATTTGTCATTGTAGTAATAATAGAGGCCCGTCACATATTCGAATGTGCCGGGATCAGACAATATACGGAACTCAGCATTAATGTCGTCGCTATAGCCGCCGCCAACAGCCAAGCCGGTTGGGCTGGGCCCAAAGTCAACATCCACCCCGCCATCGGATTCCGACGTGGCGTATCCCACAATCAAAACACCGTCATGGCCAAGTGCGCGAAATTCCGCCTTGCCCATATAGTCGTTATATTCAGCGACACCGCCTGAATAGTAGTTAGTGCTGTGCGCATAATCATCCAGATTATCTTCCACCTGCGGATCAAAGGCTTGGAAGTACGGCATATATTCATCTGGCACATGGTGATATTGATCGCCTTGACCTTTGCCATCCGTTTTTTGGTATTGGGCAATGAATTGCAAATCCAAATCGTCCGACACCGTATAGCGAAATTTTGCCCGGCCTGATTTGGCGGTGATGGTGCCATTGGGCGTTTCCATCAAGCGATCATAAATATGGCCATCACGCTTGAAATACTGCACCCCAAGGCGCGTGGCCAATTTGTCATGAAAAATAGGCGCGTTCAAAATGACAGTATGCTTGTTCCAGTTCAGTTGCCCCATTGTGGTGTCGGCAAACAGTTCAAACTCATGATCCACTGTGCCGGTATGCATGGAAACAGCCCCGGCAATAGTATTGCGCCCAAACAAGGTACCTTGCGGCCCCCGCAACACTTCGATGCGCTCCAGATCAAACAGAGCGGCAATCAGGCGTTGTGGGCTTGAATAATAAATATCGTCAATGAACAACCCGACAGATTGATCAAACCCGGCATTCAAGCCAGAACCCAAACCACGAATGGAGATAAAATTATAAACCCCATCCGCAGAAATTTTGAGATTGGGCGTGACCTTTGACAGGTCGTTCATGTTTTCAATATTGCCTTCACGCAGATCATCGCCAGAGATGGTAGAAACAGAGATCGGCACCTCTTTCACGTTCTGCTCACGCTTTTGCGCGGTGACAACAATTTCATCCAGTTGACGCGGTTTTTTGATAGGCTCTGCCGCAGGCGCTTGTGCGGCGTCATCCGCTATTGCCGCGTCTTGCGCCAAGGCAATTCCATTTAGGGGCAAAGCGCCAAGCGCCAAGCCCGCCACCAATAGCAGCTTCTTCATCACTTATTCCTTTTTGGATCGGGCCTTTGTGACAGCCCTTCAAGATAGGGCCATCAAGGTGTGATCTAGGCTGCCAACGGCACCATGCCAGCAGGGTCAATGCCGCATTCACGGCGGATAGCCGCCAAGGGCTGATCGAACTTGTCTTCCCATTTTTCAAGCTGAATGTTTTTGACGGTGCGCCCGTACTGCCAGCCTTGGGAGATGTTATCCATGATCGGGATAATCATATCGGGGTCCAGATAGGTCATCCGCGCCGTCACGACCGACATCCACATAGAAAAATATGGGAACCGCAATTGCGCCAGGCAAAAAGCTTGCAGCGCAATTTCCCCATCGCCCGTTGCCTCATAGCCGGTAATCACATGCATAATATCATGCTGCTGAAAGCCGCGAATAATGGCGTATTGCAATTCGGCTGGCATACGGTCCAACTGGCCGCCCTGCTTCATCAAATCGTGCAGCATTTTGTAATTGGTGGCGAGGTTCTGTTCGAGCCCATTATTCACCAGAAAATCATGATAGCCGCGCCCCAAAGAACCATCCGGACAGGCTTTCAATTGTGCCAAATCAACCTGCGGCGCGAAATGTTCGCTGGCGACAAAGTCCTGCATTTCCGGCACGGCGCGGAAATCGGCCTGATATTTGTCAATTGCCTCCTGCGGCGCATGTTGCCACCAATCGTTGAATAATAGATGGACGCCGTATTCTTGCGGGTCATCAAAGCAGCGCAGAAGGTTTTCCGCGAATTTGCGATCAATTGTTGGTGCCATGGTCTTGCCCCCTGTCGAAACTATTGCGATTAGTATAGATAGTGCGTACTCTACAAATATATGTAACGTGATAGTGACAAAAAGGCAAGGTTCAAATGAACGCAGAGGTACAACCGAGAAAACGGCTGAAAGCCGCCGATCGTCGCCGGGTCTTTTTAGATGCCGCGCATGAGATCGTGCGCACCTCTGGTACCGAACGGCTCACCATGGATGGGCTGGCGGCCCATTGCGGGGTGAACAAGGCCCTGCCTTATCGGTTCTTCAAAAACCGCGATGCGGTGCTGGTCGCACTTTATGAGCAAACCAATGAAGAAATCGATGCCATGGTGCTGCCAGCAGTTGAAAAGGCGCAAAACTTTGAGGCCCGCCTTGAAGCGGTTGTAGAAGGCTGGGTTTCTTTCATGGAAAGCGGTCGCGATTTGCCCAGCCTGCAACAGGCGCGCACAGCCGACGGGTCGCTTGAAGCCATTCGCGATGCCCGCGTGGCTGGGATCGTAGATTTCATAAGCGATGAAATAATGGCCGGACGCGACGTTAACAAGCGCGATGCTTATCTCGTTGCAGCCGTTTTGGTAGCGGGCACACAAGGGCTCGTCCACATTATTCAAAGCACGCCCCTAAGCGCAAAAGAATTGGCGAAGGGCTATCTCAAAATGGCAATGGGTGCCATTGATCGCATGGCCGAAGGCTGACCCCAAGACTGACTATCCGTCAGCGTTAGGTAAGCTGTTCGATCAACAGGCGTATGCCTTCAACACCCAACACAGCCAACAGCGCTACCCAAACGGCACCAATCAAAAGCCCTACAAATGTCAGCAAGCCATCGCGTTCAATCAAGCCAAGGGCTGCAATTCCTACGCCAATACCCGGTACGGTATTGGTACCTGGCAGCGGGATCAAAATAGAAATGCAGTAGCCCGCCATCAACAGTCCCGCCAATTGCGCAAAGATACCATGGGTGAGAAAAGATAGCCGCGGATGCGCCACTTTTTCGAACCACCGCAGCAACGGCGTCGTGCGCTTGACCAAAGACGCAAATGTTTCGGCACCAATTTCGCGGCGCAGCACGCTTTCCGGCAACCACAGGGCCCTACGGCCCAGCGCGATCTGGGCACTTAATAACAGCATCGGCACAGAAACAATTTGGGGTATGCCGTAGAGCGCGGGAATAGCCACCGGCAAGGCCAAGATCACCAGTAAAACGCCAAAGGCGCGCTCCCCCAACGCATCCACCATCTGTCCGATGGAAACAGCTTCACCCGAACGGCCAAATTCTTGCAGCAAATCCGATGTTGCGGCATGTAAATCTTCTTCGTTTTCCATTCGTTGTAGGCACCCATCTGTCAATATTATTAACCCGCATTCTGCACGCAGTATTGGCATAGCTAGCCCTGAAAACAAACCGCCATTGCCCTTGGCTAATATGCGCAACCAAAACAGAGCAAGCGTGTCATTTGACAATTTTGATCACGCGATATATTTTGATCAATTGATAATAATTTGTTCTTCCATCACAAGCGAGATCGCCATGAACGCCGCCACCACAAACCTGTATTCTGCCAATATTGAGCGGCAGAAAAAGGAAATCCCAGCCATTTATGGCAATTTGGATTTGTCCATTCTGCCGGAACGTTTTAATACCGATCAAGATGCGATCCCCGCATTGCCGGCAAATCTGTCCGACATCGCAAAACAACAATTGGCCGATCCCGCCACTGTTGAGCTGATGAAGAACTACACAATGACCGGTGATCGCGTCGCCGATGCCTATGCCGCCTTAATCCCAGAATATGGGTTCAAGAAATTGGTCGATATGCTGGACCTGGCCTGCGATCAAGGTTTGCAGGCCGTGCCCGACGCGCCGGAAGAACTGGTTGCCTTTATCCGCGCCATGGAAGACACACCGGATTGGGTTGACATGAAACTGGTGGAAGAAGGCGCCCGCCAAGAACGTGTGCCGATGGCCAATATCTCGCCCTTTGCAATCCGCGGCGCGTTTATCGCAACCTTTATGAACAAGTACTCCGCCTTGCCCATGGCAATGACCGGCACCTTATCTGACACCACATCTGCCAAGCGCGTCTTTGAAACTGCCAGCTTCTTCACAGCCACAACCATGCCCGGTGCGCTGGAGCGCTTTGGCAATGGTTTTAAAGCGGCTGCAAAAGTGCGCTTGATGCATTCCATGGTACGCTTCAATATCATGCGGTCCGGTCAATGGGACACGAAGGTTTACGGCATTCCCATTCCGCAGGTCGACCAAATGCCGGCGGGCTTGATCGGGGTTTTCCTGATGTCGTTCAAGGTGCTTGGCAAGGGCCGCACCGAGTTCACAGAATCAGAGCGCGCCTTGGTAGAGCTTTCCCGTTATCGGTGCTTCCTGCTTGGCTTGCCAGAAGACTTGCTGGGCCAAACACCCCAGCAAATTGCCAATCTGATGCTGGCACGCCATGCAACCTTGCGGTCAGAATTTGAAGACGAAACCTGTGGCGTGCTGGTGCGCGCAACCATGCAGGCAGAACTTTCCAAAGACCTATCCCTTTTGGGCCGGACAAAACGCTGGATGGAACGTGGTTTCTCCAAGTTCTTCTTCATTCAGAACTTCTGTGAAGGCAAAGCCGAAAAAGCCGCCGAAATTGGCGTGACCTATACGCTGAATGATAAATTGGCGACGGCTGTCACGGCCATGGTGGTGTTTTCCAGCATGAGTTTCTGCAAAGTGGCCGAGAAAATCCCCGGCCTGAATGCCTATGTGGACCGCAAGCTGGTGCAAAGGTTAGCAACCCTACTGGAAAGCTACGGCCACGCCGACTTCATCACCGATGCCAGCAAATATAAACTGGCGGCAGCGGAATAGCCATGTCGGTAAACCGACAGGTTCAGTGGCGCGAAACATCCAGCTACGCCAAAAGCGCAGACACCCGCCGCACAATATTGGATGCGGCGCTGTCGGCGTTTGGCGAGGCAGGCTTCAATGCCGTAACCACACGTCAGATCGCGGATCTGGCGCAGGTCAATCAACCGGCAATCAGTTATTACTTCAAAAACAAGCAGGGCCTTTACCTTGCATGCGCCCATGAAATTATTGATCAGTATGTCGCCCGCGTTTCAGACACTACCCTTAAGGCACTAAATGTTCTTGAACAGGATGCTTCGCCCCAAACAGCGCGCACGGCATTGAAGGCCCTTGTCCGTTCACTGGCTGAACTTATGATTTCATCGAATGATATGTCGGCAGCCGCAAGTTTTGTAGAACGGGAAATGCGCGAGCCGGGCTTGGCCTACAGCTTGCTCTACGACAATTTTTGGCAACCCGGCGTTGAACTGGCAGCCCATCTTGTGGCCGCAATCAAACAGATAAAACGTGATGATCCAACGGCAAGAGTCGAAGCTATTATGCTGATTTCAAGTCTTGTGGCCTTTTCATCGGATCAATCTGTTGCCGTGCAAGCCATGGGTTGGAGCGCCGTAAAAACCCCCCAGCTTGACCTTGTGTTAACTGCCCTCAACAAACAGATCGACGCTATCTAACAACGAAAAGCCCGCCTCTTTCGAAGCGGGCTTCATCGGCATTTCTGTATCGTTCTGCTAGAACTCGAACTTCAGCGACATGCCAAATGTGCGTGGCTCACCAAAGCTGCCTTGCTCATCCAACCCGGCAAAGCGGAACGCAGAAGTGTTCACAATAAGGTATTCCTTATCCAGTAAGTTCTTGCCGAAGAAGGCCAAGCTTGTTGTGCCGTTGCCAAACGCCTGCGTGAAGAAGGTGATATTCGCATCGATCAAGCCACGCGCTTCCAGCCGCCCCGTATCTTCCAAATTGGGTGACGTAATCATGTCGGACTGGAAGTTGTACCCCAGATAGGCGGTCATATCGATTTGGCTGGTTAGGGTCGCCATATAGTCCAACGATATGGAGAAGGAGTGGTTTGGTGCATATGAGAAATCTGACAACAAAGGATAGGTTTTTTCTTCCCCGGCAGAGTTCAAAATAGTCACCTCATTCTGCCCAAGCTGCGTTTGCAAATAGCCATAGCTAATGCGGGCGAACAATCCGTGATAGGCGGCAATCGTAATATCCAATTCCATGCCGAAAATCTTGGAGTCGTTGATCCCCACAAAGTCACGGTCGCCCGGCGTAGGCCCGGTTTGGATAGATGTTTGGAACCCATCTATCTGCATATAGAACGCAGCACCGTTTGTTTGCAAACGACCATCAAAGAACTGGCCTTTCAAGCCCAGCTCATAGGAGATAATGCCTTCTTCATCAAAACCTTGAGCAAAGTTTTCAGGGTTGGCCGAACGTGTTGCCGTGCCGCCGGTTTTGAAACCCGTCACGACTTTGGCGTACACATTCACATCATCGCTGGCATCAAACTCAATCGTGCCTGCAGGATTAAAGTTCCAGAAACTCTTTTCATAGTCAGAAGCCTCAACCGTGCCATTGGGCACACAAGGTGTCAGTGTGCTTATGAACGTAGAGAAGAAGGAAAACTGTGTGCAGTTTGTAGGGGTGAAGCCACCTTTCTCTGCAAACGCATACGAGTTTTCATTGACCCGACTGGCCTGCCTGTCATCGAATGATCCGCGCAGGCCCAAGGTTAGGTGCACCCGTTCTTCCATAATGGGCGGCGTCCATGTCGCCTGCGAGAAGATTGCAGCCGCTTTGTTTTTGGCCTCAGTCGTATCTAAAGACCGTGGTCCTTCAAGCGTTGTCGAATCCGACGCATCTTGGAAAATCTCGTCCGCATAGAGATAGAGACCTGCTGTCAAAGATGTGTTGCCACCCCAGAATTGGAAATCCGTCAGGATTTGAAACTCTTGTGTGAACTGCTTGATCTCGGTTCTGTCAGCCTGATCAGCAATTGGCCGCGGCTCGGAGGGCACCGGCACCAAACCAAACTGATCCAATACGGGCAATGGCAAACCAATCGCAATTGTACCAGACGCATAGGGCGCAAAATCGCCAAAATTAAAGCGATCAACCGTGCGATAGCCGGTAATTGCTTTATAGGTCGTTGTGTCCGATGCCTCATATGTCAGCACCAAGGTGTGCCCATAAACTTCGTTGTCACCTTGCACATGCGGACGCGCGCTTTCACCGGTTGAATGGCGATCGCGTTCGATCGTGTCGGCAAAGGTGTAGTTACCAACCGGCTGCACAAGCCCAATACCTGCTACACCAATCGGGTCAAACAAGGGGGCTGAATAACCGGCCTCATTGCCTGCAGCGGGACCGGAAATGCCTTGCTCATAGAAAGCCGAATCACGCACAAAGCTGGCATCAAAGCTGTAATCAACAGAGAATGCGGGAGTTACGTCATACCGGAAATCAAGCCGGGCACCCCAGCGATCCTCAATACCGAAATCCACACCGGGACCACGGTTTTTCACAATACCATCACGCTTTGAACGCAGCAGTGCCAGTTTCAATCCACCATCATCGCCCACAGGCGCATTAAGCGTAGAGCGCGACTTGAACATGGCAAAATTACCGCCGGAGAAGCTTTGCTTAAAGCCCCACTCGCCTGTTTCAGGGCGTGCTGTCACCATATTGATCGCACCGCCTGTCGCGTTACGCCCATAAAGCGTGCCTTGCGGGCCACGCAGCACTTCCACGCGCTCAAGATCAACCAGCTCAAACCCGGTACCGAAGGCAGAGCCCACATAAACCCCGTCAATATAAAGGGCGACTGATGGATCTTGTGTTGGCTCCACGGCGTTTTGTCCCAAACCGCGAATGAACAGGCGGATCGTATCTGCCGAGCCGTTGAAGTTGTTCACAAACAGGTTGGGAATATTGGCAGCAAAGTCTTTCAACTCATCGATACCGCGATTGTCCAACTGCGCCTTAGGCAGCGCAACGATAGATACCGGCACATCTTGCAGACTTTCCGCTCGCTTTTCAGCGGTCACCACAATCTCATCCACCCGTGGTGGATCAAGCGACTGCGCGCCGGCAGTCGATGCAGCGCCTAACGCGCCAACAGAAATAGCTACTGGCGCAGCGAGCGCCCCTAATAGACGTTTCAACACGATGGTTCTCTCCCAATCCCCAGATCTAGCGCGGTGGCGGGGGCGCCGCCGCTATACCCAACATTGCCCGCTTCCTGCGGGTCTTAACGCTCATGAAGCCTATCATGCCTCAAAAATTGTGCGAGTCCACTTTAAATTTGAATCTTCGCTCAACTCTGTGTATACACCATATACAAAATCATTCAATTTCATAGCGGTCGAAACGACGCATAACGCAGCCACATCAACGGATCACAGAAATGAAAAACGCATTTATCACAGGCGCAGCGCAAGGCATGGGCCGTCTTATGGCGCAAAAACTGGCCAAAGAAGGCTGGAATGTCTTTGCCGGTGTACTGCCATCGGAAGACTTAACCGAGCTTGAGAACGGCCCCAAGCTCACCATAGTGGAACAGGATGTATCTTCCGATGACAGCGTCACTGCCAGCGCGGCTCAGGTGAAAGAGGCGTTGAACGGCGCTGGCCTGCATTTGCTGATCAATAATGCAGGCATTGCCAATATGGCCCAAGGGGTGATTGAAGGCGTCGATGTGTCAGAAGCTCAAACCTTGTTCAACATCAACACCTTTGGCCAACTACGTTGCGCGCAAGCCTTTCTGCCCATGATCCGTGAAGCTGGTCGTGGTGCCCGTATCATCAACTTTGCGTCTGGCGCCATTGTCGCCAACCCGCCCGGCGCGGGTATTTACAACATGTCGAAATATGCCGTGCATGGCATGACCATGGTGCTGCGCCATGAGCTCGCCACCTTCGGCATCGAGATTTGTTCCATCCTGCCCGGAGGGGTGAAAACGGCCATGACCGCCAATTCACATGAAACGACAAAGGCCATTTGGGATAAGGTGCCGCAAAATGTGCGCGACACCTACTATCCCGCGCTGGGTGACACCACCACCAAAGTGCTGCCCGACATGCTGGAAAAAACCGGCAATGATCCTGACTTCCTCACCGACGAAGTGCTGAAAATCGCCAAGCAGTCTGGCGCGCTGAAGCCAAGCTATCTGGTGGGCCAGGAGGTAAAGCCCATGATCCCGATGCGCCGCCTGTTATCAGAACGCGGGCTGGAACGCATGATGCGCAGCCAATTCAAAATCCCCAGCAAGTTGAGCTAGTGCCATGAATGCCCTGAATACCGTTACAGAAGACATCCCCGCCATCTTTGCCAAATTGCAAGCCAATACGGCAGCTTTGAAAGCCCGCAGCGCGACTGAACGCGCCGCGCGCATCACCGCCTTGATGGACGAGGTGCTGAAACGCAAGCACGACCTGATCGCCGCCAGCGAGATTGAGCGCGGCAGCCAAGATCTGGATGTCGCCGCTGAGCTGATGATGCTGAAGATGGAATCAGACTTCATCGCCAAGAATGTCGGCAAATGGATGAAGCGCCAAAAGGTGAAAGGCTCCATGGCCGCCTTCGGTAAAACATCCTATGTGCTTTACGAGCCGAAGGGCGTGGTGCTGAACCTGTCTACGTGGAACGCGCCTGCCGTTATCTCATTCTATCCGCTGCTGCCTGCCATTGCGGCGGGCAATGCTTGTTTGTTGAAACCGTCAGAGCTTGCACCACATTCATCCAAGATTTTGAAAGAGATCGTAGAAGCCGTGTTTCCGGCAGATGAATTTGCCGTGGTGGAAGGTGGACCGGAAGTGGCCTCGGCCCTTCTGGAGCAACCCTTCAACCACATCTACTATACTGGCGGCCACCGCGTTGGCCGCATAGTGATGGAAGCCGCCGCCAAGCACTTTGCCTCCGTCACTTTGGAGATGGGCGGCAAGTCGCCCGCCATCATCGACAAGTCAGCCGACCTTGATAACGCCGCCACCAAGATCATTTGGGGCCGCATGGCCAATGCGGGTCAAATTTGCGTCGCGCCTGATCATGTATTGACCCCTGCCCCGTTTTATGACGCCACGGTGGAAGCTCTAATTGGCGCTGCCAAGCGCATGTATGACAGTGAGGGCAAAGGCTATCTGGACACGCCGGAAGTTTGCAAAATCATCAACCATGCGCATTTTGATCGCGTAGTCGGCTTGATTGAAGACGCCAAAGCCAAAGGTGCCACCGTGGCCCATGGCGGCAACTATGATCGCGACAGCCGTAAAGTCGAGCCCACGATCCTCACCAATGTGACGGAAGACATGGATGTGATGCGCGATGAAATCTTCGGCCCCGTTCTGCCTGTCATGGCCTATGATCGGCTGGAGGATGTACCCGCCATCATTGAAAAACGCAGCAAACCGTTGGCCCTTTATGTCTACGGCAAAGACAAGCAGGCGCTGAACTGGATGGTCGATCACTCCACCGCTGGCTCCACCGTGTTGAATCACAACTGCGTGCAGTCCGGCACCAATCCCAATCTGCCCTTTGGCGGCGTGGGGCACTCCGGCATGGGCCGCGTGGGCGGCTTTAGGGGTTTTCAGGAAATGTCCAACAACCGCGCCTTGATGGTGCAACATCTGGACCGCATTCGCGACATGGCAGTGAACCTGCCACCTTATTCCGACCGCTACCGCAGCTTGGTCTCAAAGGGGCTTGGTGGTCTTTAGGGGCGTGGTCTTTAGGGGCTCTTCATGCGCACCCAAACACAGCCGGTGATCGGACAGCACTTCGATCACCCGGCAATTGGCCGCCCGGTCATGGCGGCATTCTTCCACCATCCGTTTTAATTCCTTACGCATGGCGCGCAGCGCCTTTAGGCGTTCTTCCACTTGCGCCAAATGGTTAGAGGCGATCTCGTCGGCCTCGTGGCAATCGCGCTGCGGATGATCCTGCAAATCAATCAGCGTGCGCACATCATCCAGTGAAAACCCCAAGGCGCGCGCATGGCGCACAAAAGTAAGCCGCGTCAGGTGCCTGTCATCATAAACGCGCCTGCCGCCTGCTGTTCTGGGCGCAGCAGGGATCAACCCTTCCGCCTCGTAATGGCGTACCAACTGCACTGAAACCCCGGTTTTCCGGGCCACTTCACCGATTGCGTATTCTGCTGTCATGTCGCACTTGCTCCTACAATCCTTGTAGGATGCATAAAGGCACCCAGAAACACAAGTAGACGGAGATTTCCCATGGCTGGATGCGCCCATGATCACGAATTTGCCGGGGCAAGCCCCACCTATAAGCGCGCGCTCTATGCCGTGATCGGCATCAACCTTGCACTGGCGATTGGGGAAACGGCGGCAGGCGCGGCCGCGGGCTCCATGGCATTGCTGGCGGACGCATTGGATTTTTGGGCCGACAGCGCCACCTATGCCATTTCCCTTTGGGCGATTGGCCATTCGGTGCGTACACGCGCCACAGTCGCCATGGTAAAAGGCATATCGCTCGCATTAATGGCAGCCGCCGTACTGTCATTAAGCATTTGGCGCGCCTTTGATGGCACGCCGCCCCACGCGGAAATTATGCAAGGCACTGCCATTGCCGCTTTTTTGGCCAATGCCCTCAGCGTTCTCATTCTGGTTAGATGGAAAGATGGAGACGCGAATGTGCGCTCTGTCTGGCTGTGCAGCCGCAATGATATGATCGGTAATGTCGCTGTGCTGATCGCCGGGATTGCCGTGTTCTACACCAACTCCGCCGCACCGGACCTTGTGGCCGCCTTCTTGATGGCAGGACTGTTCCTGCGCTCATCCATTCAGATTATCACGCAGGCGCGTGGTGAACTGGCAGGTATTGCCGCACCACACAGCCACGCCTGTTAACCGAATTGACGGGCGGGAACGACATACATAAAAGGCAGGAATGAAACCATTTTATACCCCAGCCACCACCACTGACCCCAATCGCTTTACCCTTGCGGTGCAGCCCCACCATTGCGTTGGTGCCCCCGGGGCCACCTTTCTGATGGGGGGCGTTCAATTTGCGGCAATCATGTCTGCCATGGAAACCGTAAGTGACAAGCCGGTCATTGGCGCGACCATTCAGTTCATCAGTCCCGGCGCACCACAAGGCACCGCAGACATCACCATCAACCCCATCGTCAATGGCCGGACAATCGCCCAAATGCAAGGCAGCTTGCTGCAGGAAGGCCGCTTGGTTGCCTTTGTTACAGCGGCTTTGGGCCAACGCCCCGGCATCGCGCCACATCAATTCGCCGTCATGCCCGAAACGCCAACGCCAGAGGCCTGCGATACGCGCGCGCCCGAACTGCCGGAAGACAACACGCTGATGACCTTGCTGGAGCGACGTTCCGCCTTTGAAGATTTTGACAAAGGCATCAACCACATTTGGTTTCGCAGTAAAAACGGCGCACCAACCACGGCGGGTCAACTTGCCATCATGGCTGATTTTTTGATGGGCACTCACCCTAAAGCCCATGCATCTCCCAGTCTGGACAACACTTTCCGTGTGCACGCCCTTGAACAAACAGAATGGGTGTTAGCCGAAATGAAGATCATCTATTGGGGCAATGGTGCGGTTCATGGCACCGTGCAACTATTCAGCCAGCGCGGCACATTACTTGCCAGTGGCAATCAATCCGCCTTGATGCCCCGTAAGGGCTAGTGCTTATTCAACACCTTTTTCCTTGGCGCGGGCGAAGGCTGACCGCGCCATGCAACGTGCCAGATAGGCATCAAGGTTTGCGTGGCCAAAGCCGTTACCCATATTGGATGCCATGCCTAGCACACACACCAAGCCCACATCGGCGGCGCTGAAATTATCGCCCATAATGTAATCCTTCTCCCCCAGCTCATCTGCCAGATAGGCAAGGTTGGCTGCAATTTCAGGTTCTGCAAAGCCCTTCACTTGGTCCACACCGGCCCCTACCATCATCATCATGAAGGGGCCAACCAATGTGCCTTCGGCAAAGTGCAGGAAGGATTGAAACCGCGCAAAGGCGGCCTTGTCTGACGGGTCGGGGGCCAGCCCCTTATCTTGCCCATAAAGGGTGGTGAGATACGTTGCGATCGCACCGGATTCAGAGACGATGATATCGCCATCTTGCAACACAGGTGATTTGCCCAAGGGGTGCGCCTTTTTCAGTTCCGGCGGGGCGCGAAATGTTTCCGTGCGCTGATAGATTTCAAGCTCATAGTCCAGCTCTAGCTCCTCCATCAGCCACAGCGTGAAGATAGAGCGGCCAATGCGCAAATGATGTAATTTCAACATGATAGTCCCCCAGTTAAATTTCGTTTGGCTAGCGAGCGATTGCCAAGTCTTCTCGCAAAACGCTTTTAAGTTTCTCGTGAGCAGCGTGTCGGGCCACCGCATCCTCATTCGTATCGACTATCTCTTGAATCGCCTAGATGACGCTCGGTGGCGCAACAAGTTCACATCGCATTTGCCAATGGGCAAATTCTTTGGCAGCCTCATCGCCACCTTCTACAGCTGCGCGATGATAGGCTTGCAATAGCCCCACATATGCCTCTTTACGTTCGCTAAAGCTCCGCAACTCACGTTTCTCTTTGTCCACCAGCCATGACTGAACCAGTACAGTTAGCACTGACCCAATTCCAGCCGCCCCCAATAGAGATACGAAATCCATGTCACCTCATTTTGTTGCCGAAAGGGTAGCGTAGAAGCATTCATAATAAAACCCGAAAACCATCATCGTGCCCGGCCCGGGGTGGGCGTTTCGCGCCCGCCCAATGGGGCGGGTCGGGCGCGATCCATCGCTGACGCGATGTCTAATTGGCCCCAAAAGAAAAGGGCCGGGGATTACCCGGCCCTTCAAACATCCGTGATGGATGGCTTGAGCAGATGACTTACATCATGCCGCCCATACCGCCCATACCACCCATACCGCCCATGTCAGGCATACCGCCACCGGAACCGGCAGGTTCAGGCTTGTCAGCGATCATGGCTTCCGTGGTGATGAGCAGACCAGCCACTGAGGCCGCGTCTTTAAGTGCCGTGCGCACAACTTTGGCGGGGTCGATAATACCGGCCTTCACCAAATCGCCATACACGTCGTTTTGGGCGTCATAGCCGAAGCCTGCGCCTTTGCCTTCCAGCACTTTGCCAACAACGATGGAACCATCAACACCGGCATTTTCAGCGATTTGACGGATCGGGGCTTGCAGCGCTTTCTTCACAATGTTCACGCCAGCTTGCTGATCGGAATCTTCCAATTCCATTTTTTGCAGAGCTTTCGTGGCGATCAGAAGGGCCGTACCACCACCGGGCACGATGCCGGCTTCGACCGCGGCGCGGGTTGCGTTCAACGCGTCGTCTACGCGGTCTTTGCGTTCTTTCACTTCAACCTCGGTGGCACCACCAACCTTGATCACAGCAACACCGCCAGCCAATTTGGCTAGACGTTCTTGCAGTTTTTCACGATCATAGTCGGAGCTGGTTTCTTCGATCTGCATACGGATTTGGGAAACGCGTGCTTCGATGTCTTTCTTGGCACCAACGCCATCAACGATTGTTGTATCGTCTTTGCCGATGTTCACACGCTTGGCTTGGCCCAGCATGTCGAGCGTGACGTTCTCAAGCTTGATGCCCAGATCTTCAGACACAACCGTACCGCCAGTCAAAACGGCAATATCTTGCAGCATGGCTTTACGACGATCGCCAAAGCCCGGGGCTTTAACGGCCGCAATCTTCAAGCCGCCGCGCAGCTTGTTGACCACCAAAGTAGCCAGTGCTTCGCCTTCAACATCTTCGGCAATAATCAGCAGCGGACGGGAAGATTGCACGGCGCTTTCCAGCAAAGGCAAAATGGCTTGCAGATTGGACAACTTGCCTTCATTCAGCAGAATGTAGGGATTGTCCAGCTCTGCAATCATCTTGTCGGCGTTGGTGATGAAGTAAGGTGACAGGTAACCGCGGTCGAACTGCATGCCTTCAACAACGTCCAGCTCGGTGTCGGTGCCTTTGGCTTCTTCAACCGTGATCACGCCTTCATTGCCAACTTTTTGCATAGCTTCGGCGATCATGTTGCCAATCTCGACCTCACCATTGGCAGAGATCGTGCCAACCTGGGCAATCTCTTCGTTGGTTTTTACCTTCTTGGCTTTCTTGTCGATTTCCGCGATGACGGAGGTAACAGCGATATCGAGACCGCGCTTCACATCCATCGGGTTCATGCCAGCGGCAACTGCCTTGGCACCTTCGCGAACGATGGCTTGGGCCAAAACCGTAGCGGTCGTGGTGCCGTCACCGGCAATGTCATTGGTGCGGGAGGCCACTTCGCGGACCATCTGTGCACCCATGTTTTCAAACTTGTCTTCAAGGTCGATTTCCTTGGCGACGGACACGCCATCTTTGGTGACGCGCGGTGCGCCGAACGCCTTGTCGATCACCACATTACGGCCTTTGGGGCCCAAGGTGACTTTGACGGCGTTGGCCAAAATATCGACACCGGCCAGCATTTTGTTGCGGGCGGCGGTATCAAACAATACTTCTTTTGCCATGATATTCTCTCTTTCTATGTATGGTTGGGATGCGATAAGTTATTGAAACTTAATCGATAATTCCCATCACATCGCTTTCCTTCATGATCAGCACATCGGTGCCGTCAAGCTTGACTTCCGTGCCGGACCATTTGCCGAACAGAACCTTGTCACCAACGGAAACTTCCATTGCAACAAGGTTGCCAGCTTCGTCGCGGGCGCCATTGCCAACGGCAATGACTTCACCTTCGGACGGCTTTTCCTGAACGGAATCGGGCAAAATGATGCCACCAGCGGTTTTTTCTTCGGCGTCCAAGCGCCGAACGACAATGCGATCACCTAGCGGGCGAAATCCCATCTTTTGTCTCCTAATTCTTGTTAAGCGTATGAATTCGCTTGTGTTTTCCCTCAGCGCCCGCCATCAGCGACGGACCAACCAAGCGCTGCTAGCACTCCCAGAAGAAGAGTGCCAACAAGCTGATGGTGATGTAGGGGGTCGCCCTGCTGCCGTCAAGGCCGAGGCTCAAAAAAACTGATGTTGAAACACACCAAAAGCGCAGTTGATGAGGTTTCAGTCAGGTTAGACGCCATTTTGATGACGTTTCGGGCATTGGTTTGGCAAAATCCATTTGTTTCTAATTTGTTCTTGATAAACAAGATATGTGTGTGTGAACTATACACCAGCATGAGTGACTGAGCTTGCGCGCGACCCTTGGCCTGTTCGACCTCCGGCCGGTTTGTTTTGGGGCAGGCCCCCATAGCTTTGAGCCAACAAACATGTGTGGCGACCCGGCGTGTGGGCCGCCCCCATAAGGCAGACGGTAAACAGATGATCCGCAGTGAGGGCATAAACTGCAAGCGATGATGGAAGAAGGCAAATTTCCGCCGCCTGCTGCCAACCACACGCTGGAAGCGATTCACGTCATATCTAATGGTCGCTCTGGGCGGCCGCCGTGCGGGTCTATTACGGTGGCAAGTACATCGGCCCATGAGGGCCCAAGGGTTGAGGGGCCCAAGGGTTGAAAGGGATGAACTACCGGGAGCAGGCATTGCGGCAGACCTTGGGGCTGAGGTTGGGACGGGGACTAAAGCAGCCTTGCCGCCATCCACCAGCCAAGCCGCCCCGACCCCCGCACCAAACCCCGCGCCAAACCCCGCGCCAAACCCAAGCCCGGAGCGTAAGGACACAGACCCGAACCAAGAAGCGCACCGCAATAAAGATCAACGGGATGATGACCGAGCAAAAAGAAATGAAGAACGGCTGGAAAAAGAAGCGCGGGCAACGCTTGAACAGCTCGAAATCGCTGTGCATATCTTGAGCAAAGTTCTACCCGGGGCGTTGCGCGTGGCGGGCGTAAACGTGGCGCGCCGCTCAGGCTCTGGGAACTGATCCCGAAACAAAGCCCCCCGGATCGATTTATGCCGGTTCATATATTGCGGCTTACTATGCGCATGACCCTCACAATATTATTGACACCGTTAATTTAATAGTGTTCATTTAATAAATGGCCCGCAAGAAACTGACAGATGCGCAATACACCCACCGCCGGGAAGAAATTCTGGATGCGGCGATGGAAGTGTTTGAAACCCAAGGGGGCCTAAACGCTGTTAGCTTTCGCAATGTGGCGGCGGTGGCCGGGTGCAGCTATTCCGCGCCCTATCGCTACTTCACCAGCAAAGAAGATTTGTTGAATGCTTTGCGCGCCCGCGCCTTTCGGTGGATTGAGGCGGAGATGAAGGCCGCCATCAAAGGCAAGCGCCGGGCCACCACCAAGCTGGAAGCCTTGGCACGGGCCTATATTCAAGGCGGGGTCGACCGTCCCAATCGCTATGCCTTGATGTTCTTTGACATGGACAATACCGAGATCGCCAAGCATTCGCTGGAACTTAAAACCGCCAAGCGCGATGCGCTGGATGTGTGCACCCAAACCATTGCCCAAGGCCAACTGGCCGGGGAAATGGCAGACAGGCTGGACGCGCTTACCGCCGCCCATCTGTTCTGGATCAGCGCCCACGGGCTTGTCTCGTTGAACGTGGCCGGACAATTGGTGATGGGCCGCACATTGGACGAATTGGTGCAGCCACTATTGCAGATACTCAATCTGCATCTGGCAACGGAACCGCAAGAAAACAGGAAAGCCTCATGACCCATACGGCTATTCAGGAACGCACGCCCAAGCCGCGCGATATTCCTTTTCCCTTCCCCGACGATATTGATCCGCAATGGATACCCGGCAACCCGGAACTGGCTGCCATGATCAATGGGGCATCACTTACCATGCCCTATCTGGAACCTTTCCTTATCCGCACCATGCTGGAGGCCGCGCGCGATATTGACGATCCCAAAGTGCGCGATGATGTGCGCGCCTTCAATGCACAGGAAGGCCATCACTACAAAACCCATCGCCGCTTCAATGAATTGCTGAAAGGCAAACGCTATCCGCAGCTCGGCGCGGTGGAGGAGGCGATGGAAGCGTCCTATAAAAAGCTGTCCAAAAAATCGATGCGCACACGGCTGGCCTATACCGCCGGCTTTGAAGCGATGACACTGGGTGTCACCAAATGGTTGATCGAGGAACGCACCAAGCTTTTCCCCAAGGCGGACAGTCGCGTCGTCTCCTTCGCGCTGTGGCATATGGTGGAAGAAACCGAACACAAATGTGTGGCGCATGATGCGTTTGCGGCGCTGTACCCCGGCACGCTGCGCAACTATTTCGCGCGGGCTTATGGGGTGTTCCATGGCTCGCTGGACGTTATGTTTTTCTCCCGCCGCGGCTATATCGTGATGTTGAAACACGAAGGCCAGTGGCAAACCTTGAAAGGCCGACTGCGTCTCTACCGGGAACTGCTTGGGTTCATCCGGCATGTCGGCCCTTATCTTTTGCGTGCCGCCCTGCCCGGCCACAGCCCGCGCGCCGAAAAAGACCCCGATTGGGTGCTGAACTGGATGGCAGGCTATGACCAATTGCCGGAGGGGCATGTGCCCTTGCTGGACACGGACGACCCGCACATGCCTGTGCCTTTCCCCTATCCCACAACCACCCCTGCAACTGCGAGTGCCCAATGAGTGACATGACCCAAGACACCCTGAAACCCCTGCGCCGCGCCTTGATCGGCCATGGCGCGCTGCTGGTGTTTGCCGGTGGCGTGATCGGCTTTGCTTTTCTGTTTTTCCTGATCGGCAAAATCGCTCTGTGGCCTATTCCCGGATCGATCGATTATCAACTGCCGGGCACCTATGATGGTTGGCGCATGGCCCATATTGAGGGCATTATGAACGGTATCTTTCTGTGGTTGGCGGCGGCCTTGCTGCCCTATTTGCCGCTGGGTGCAGTGGGGCTGAAACGCGCCACCTATGGCCTGATCGTTGTGGGCTGGACCTTTGTTATCGCGTCTACCATTGACCCGCTGTTTCTGGACAGTCGCGGGCTGGAGTTTGGTGGCCCGCTATCAAACCTTGTGGCCTTCTTCCTGTTCTATGTCGGTGTACTGATTGTCATGATCATGATGCCGATTATCGCGTGGAAGGCGCTCAAGGGCAGCGATTAGCCATATGTGAATATTTTTCGTATATTTGCTCAAATTCGCGAAGTGTGAAAGGCTTTGACTACGGTTGGGGAACCGGAGGAAAATTTATGCATTACACGTCTCTTAAACTTTGTGGGGTCGCCCTTGCGGCTGGTTTTTTGGCCACCGCCTTACCGGCGAAGGCGGAAGTTGTCAAAAAGGTTTGCGAATACAACCTCGTGGCAAATGTAATAAGCCCTTCGGGTGTTCCTTCGGCGCAGCTTGTTGGTGCCAGAGTCCAATCCGAGGGCAGTTTTGCCTTCAGCCTAGCGAGCGGAAGCCCCAATAGCGGTGAAAACAACCGCAAACGCACAGAGGCCGAGCGAAGCGCCGCCCAACGCGCAGCCGGTTTCGCCAAAAGTTGTTTTGATGCTCTGGCAACCGCCAGCAGCGGCACGCCTTCTGCTTGCCGCCCCAATGTCAGCGCCCGACGCCGTGGCGGCATGAAGGCCTTTAGCGTCAGCAACTATGACCATGCAATCAACAAAAGCGTTTGTGATCTTGCACTGAACGCGAAGCAACATCGCGCGTCGTTCCAACCACGCGCACTCGCCATTCGTGCCAACCGCGTAGACTGCGCCCACGGCTTCAACCGCGAAAGTGCCTTGCAACACGATATCGGGCCGGTACGCCAAAATGTAGTTTGCGCAAACACACAAACATCCCCGCAGCCTATAGAGATCCGACGTTCAAAATCAAAATCGGTCAACGCCATAGTGGCTGAAGCCAACTCCTATTGCCAGCGAACACACGGCGCAGGTACGCACCACATGTTTCAGGAATGGCGCGCAAACAGTAATGGCTTGTCCGCAACTTATATATGTCGGTGGGTTGAGCCCGTTTACGACTAAGGCGCCCCTACCACGTATCCACAAAGCTGCGACCGCCGCCCGTTAAGCGGGCGGGGTCGGTGGCGCGGAAGGCGCCCATCACGAAGCGGCGCGTCTCCGCCGGGTCGATCACCGCATCAAACTCCAGCATGGAGCCGATGTTGAGCGCTTTGCCGCGTTCGTAGGACGCATCGACCATTTCCTGAAACACGCGCTCGCGCTCCTCCAAATCTTCAATTGCTTCAAGCTTGCGACGCGCCCCCAGCCGCACAGCCCCTTCAAGGCCCATGCCGCCAAACTCCCCCGTGGGCCAAGACGCGGTGGCGACCGGATAATGCGTGCCGCCCGCCATCATCGCCATGGCCCCAAGCCCGTAGGATTTGCGCAGCACAATGCAATAGACAGGCACAGTGAGCGACGCGCCCGTGACGAACAGGCGGGATGTGTGGCGCACTTGCGCGTCGCGTTCCACATCCGGCCCCACCATGAAGCCCGGCGTATCGCAGAGCGAAAGGATGGGCAGGCCGAACGTGTCGCAAAGTTGCAGGAAGCGCGCGCCCTTGTCAGACGCGTCCGCATCAATCGCGCCGCCCAAATGGTGCGGGTTGTTGGCAATCACGCCGAAGGGCTTGCCTTCAATGCGCGCAAAGGCGGTGATCATGCCAATGCCGTAGCTGGGCCGCATTTCGAGCACGGAGCCCGCATCCGCCAATGCGTGGATCACATCGCGCACCTCATAAGCGCGGCGACGGTTCTCCGGAATGACATGGCGCAGTACGCGTTGATCGCCCACCTCCCACTCCGGCAAATCCCCTTGGAAGTAGGAAAGATATTGTTTGGCGATCGCGGTCGCTTCCGCCTCGTCCTTCACCAGAATGTCCACAGTGCCATTGGGCACCAGATCAGACATGGGGCCAACTTCCTTGGGGTGAAACTCGCCCAAACCGCCGCCTTCAATCATAGCAGGGCCACCCATGCCCAAATTGGAATCTTCCGTCGCGATGATAATGTCGGAGCAACCTGCCAGCGCCGCATTGCCGGCAAAGCAATAACCGGCGACGATGCCCACGCGCGGCACCTTGCCGGACAAGCGCGCCCACAGGCCAAAACTTGGTACATCCAGCCCCGCCGCACCGATATTGGAATTGTCATAATCATTAGGGCGACCGCCGCCGCCTTCGGCATAGAGAATGACGGGCAGGTTTTGATCTTCCGCAACGCCAAAAATGCGATCCATCTTTTTGTGATGGAAATAGCCCTGCGTGCCCGCCATCGCCATATAATCCACCGCGACCACCGCGCAGCGCCCGCCATCTTGCCCGAAGGTTTCGCCATTCACGGTGGCAAGGCCGGTGATGATGGCATCTGCCGGGCTTTTCTCAATCAATTCATCCACACTCATGCGGCTGCGCTGGGCTGCAAGCGCCAGCGCGCCATATTCCACAAAGCTGCCTTCATCTGTCAGATCCGCGATGTTTTCCCGCGCGGTGCGCAAGCCCTTGGCATGGCGCTTTTCAACATAGGGACCGCGGGCGTCGTCCATGATGCGGTCATGGCGATCAATCACGGCTTGTAGATCGGGGCGAATGTAATCCAGATCATGCGCGGCGGCTTCTGCGCCCGCTGCATCCGCTTCGCCGCTGGGCAAAAGCACAAATAGCGGCCAGTTTTCATCCAGCACGTCACCCACATGACCATGCAACGCGGCGATGGTGCCGCTGGTGGGCGCGGTGATAAGGTGTTCCATCTTCATGGCCTCTACCACAGCCAGCACATCACCCGCCTTCACCGTGTCCCCAATGGTGGCGCGTAACTCAACGATGGAGCCTGTCAGTGGCATGGCCGCCGCGACCTGCCCTTCTGCCAATTGCGGCGCTTCTTTTTGATGGGTCACAGCGCTTGCGCCCGCCGCTTGCTCCGCCGCCGCCGCCAAGTCCGGCAACCAGCTATCCACGATGCGGGTGTGGACCTGATAGGCCACCATCTCATCGCGCGCCATGAGCGCCGCCAAGGCGGCCGCATTTACCTGCGGGCCTTGCACCGAAACTTCGGCCAACGCGCGGCGTGTGCGCGCCATGGCCTGCGCGTAATCCGCCCCCGCCACAATCACCTTGGCGACAAGGGAATCATAAAGCGGGCTGATTTGATCGCCCGCGCGGATCGCCGTATCCACCCGCACCGCCGGACCCGTTGGTAGGCTAAGCGCGCTTACCGTTCCGGCAGAAGGCAGAATGGTGCCATCGGCCTTCATCTGCTCCGCATTTACCCGCACTTCTATCGCAAAGCCGGTGACGGGGGGCGGCACATCCAGCCCAAGCGCCGCCAGTGTTGCGCCTTCCATCACACGGATTTGGGCGGCGACCAGATCAATCCCTGTCACGACCTCTGTAACCGGGTGTTCCACTTGCAGACGCGGATTGGCCTCCATGAAATGAAACGCGCCATCGGCCCCCAGCAAAAATTCAAACGTGCCAAGCGCCTGATAATTGGCGGCTTGCGCGAGCTTTACCGCCGCCGCACAAATCGCGCTGCGGGTTTCCTCATCCAAAAAGGGGGCGGGGGCCATCTCGATCAGTTTTTGGTGGCGGCGTTGCAAGGTGCAATCCCGTTCCCACAAATGGGATACATGGCCTTGACTATCGGCTATTACCTGCACTTCGATGTGGCACGCATTCTCTACCAAGCGTTCTGCAAACAGCGCGCCATTGCCGAAGGCGCTTTCCGCCTCCCGCGCGGCGGCGTCAAACGCGTCCGCAATTTCGCCCGCATCGCGCACCACACGCATGCCGCGGCCACCACCGCCATGGGCGGCTTTAAGGATGATCGGCGCGCCATCAAAAAAGGCTTCAATATCCGCCAAGCTGGAGGGAGCCTTAGTGCCTGCCAGTACCGGCACGCCGGATTGTTCGGCCAGTGCGCGCGCCGCGCCTTTGTCGCCCAACAAGGTGAGTGTTTCGGGCGACGGCCCTATGAAGGTAATGCCGCGTGCCGCGCACGCCGCCGCCAGTTCCGCACTTTCAGACAAAAAGCCATAGCCGGGATGAAGCATGGTGGCATTCGCCGTTGCCGCGGCCTCTGCCACGGCTTCAGCATCCAGATAGGCCGCAGGCCCGCGGCCCGGCAACACCACCGCTTCATCACAGGCGCGCAAATGGGGGGCGGCTTCTTCATCATGGGCCGCCGACCCGATAGAGACATAGCCAAGATCAGCGACGGCGCGCGCAATACGCACAGCGATCTCCCCACGGTTGGCGATGAAAATACGTGTCATGAAATCCCCCAAATACTTTGCCTCTTGGTAGCATTGGGGCGGGGCCGGATCAAACTTGAAAGACGTTAGGAGAAGGTCGCCACAATATTTTCCAGCATATCGGCCTGCCTGTCTGTTTCGCCGATGACAATCACATCACCTAACCACACACCCGCCTTACGGCGGGGCGCAGGTTGAAGCCCGTGTGCCCGGCACAGCACATGCGGCAATGGCCCCAATGGGTTGAACGCGCGGACCGGGCCGTGGCGGGTAACACCCAGCTTTTTGCCATGGGCGAGGATGGCGGCGGCAAGCGGGCCGGTGACCTCTGCCTTGGCCAGCGGCACTAAAACGCCTTCCTTGTCTGCGGCAAGGGAAAGGTAGAGCGCCTTGCCACGCTGTTCATACCCGGTGACAGCCAAGATAACCCGCCGCGCGGGGGCAGAAATTTTCACCCACCCCTCATCACTGCCAGCGCCCTTGGCAATGGCGCCAGAGACGCCGGGGGGTGCGGCAGCAAAATCAAGCGCGGCCATTGGCTGTGCCGCCTCAAAACACGATGGCGCGACACCCGCAAAAACGCGATGTACAATGAAGCGCGGCGTGGCTTTGCCTGCCGCCAGTGCTTTTTTAAGATCGGCCTTGGCCATGCCATCTGCCACCACCATGGCTTCAAGGTGGCCCTCAAAATCAGTGTGGTCTGCCAGCGCCTTTGACCAATCCTGCCCATCGGTGCCGATGGCTTTGCCAGACCCCATCTGCAAGCGGATGCCCGGCCAATCCCACTCATAAGGTGGCTTGGAATTTTCGCCCAATGGCGGCACCGCTTGAAACGGAAAGCCATAATGGCGCGCGACAGCTTCATGAAACGGCACCTGCCAATGGGTGGCCAGTGCGGTGAAAATTGTGCGCGGCCCAACCGGTGGCTTGAAACGCCCGGCCCGAATTTTAAGGTCAAGCAGCGGTATATCGGCCAGCAGGGCCAACGTCTCCAGCCGATCACCCACATGAGGCAGGCTTTGATCTACCAACGCCTGATCGATATTCAATTCTGCCTCAATCTTTTTTATTGATTGGCGCGGCGGCAACTGCCCCAGCAATAACGGCAGGCTATCCAATCCATGATCGTTGAAATGACGCGCCAGCAGCGGCACGCCTGCTGCGCCCAGCCCTTCCAGCGCGGCCACCAGCTCTGCAAAACTCATGGTGCCAGCGACTTTACATCAAACGCATTGATGCCGCGCGCGCTTGCCCAATGCTGCAAGGGCTTGGTATCACCATAGGCGATGGCCAAATGATCCGGTGCCACCTCCGCAATGGTTTGGGTAAGCGCGGGCCAATCTGCATGATCAGACAAGGTGAGCGGCAACACTTGCCTGCCTTTTTGGCGGCGCTTGGTCACGCGGTTCCAGCCCGACGCGAAGCTGACCAGCGCATCAGGCAGATGATCTGCCACCATGCCCGGTGGGGCCAATATGATCTCGCCCGACAAATCTTGGTCCAGATTCAGCAAGTGCGCCTCGCCCAATGACACGCCATGGCGTTCATAGACTTCATTAAGGCCCAGCACAGGCTTGGCAACATGGATCGGCTGGTTGATGCCCGCGGCGCGCAGCCGGGCCTGCATGTGCTGTGCCTTGCCCAACGAATAGGCGGCAATGACCAGCGGCGCATCATCGAGTGTGCGCCACACATCCAGCAAGCGCTTTACCTCATCGACCGCATTGTTGTGACGGTAAACCGGCACGCCAAAGGTGGCCTCTGTCACGAATAAATGGGCGGGCTGCACCTCAAACGGCTGTGCTGTCGGGTCATCGGCGCGCTTGTAGTCGCCGGCACAAATGGCGCGATACCCGTTCCAGTCAATCACCACTTGCGCGCTGCCCAAAATATGGCCTGCGGGAATGAGCGTAATCGTTACCTCGCCCAGTTTTATTGGATGGCCATAAGGCGTGGCTTGCTGGCGCGCACAAAACCGCGGCCCATAACGCACTTTCATCGCGTCCAGTGTGGGCGCGGTTGCCAACACGGCTTGGTGGCCGCGTATGGCATGATCAGCATGGGCGTGGGTCACGACGGCCTGTTTGACCTTGCGCATCGGGTCCACATAAAAGCCACCGGGCGGGCAATAGAGCCCCTCCTTACGGTATTGCAGAATTTGCCTTGCCTTCGCGTCCATGGCATAGAAATATCATGAAAAGTACAAAATGGGAACTTTGTTGAGCCGTGCACCCGACATATCTGGCGAGATAATTGCTTTGCCCAAAGGGTTCGGCCAGTGGTTTGACAGCCGTGGCTGGCAATTGCGGGATCATCAAGCGCAGATGATTGCAAAGGCGGAGGCAGGCAAATCTGCCTTGCTGGTGGCTCCTACGGGTGGCGGTAAAACACTGGCCGGGTTCTTGCCATCGCTCATCGAGCTGTCGGCCAAGCTGGAAGCCTTCGGCAACAAGTCAGCGGGCAGGCCGCACAAGCTGCACACTTTATATGTGTCACCGCTAAAGGCATTGGCGGTGGATGTGGCGCGCAACCTGCTGACACCCGTCGAGGAAATGGGGTTGGACCTGCGCATTGAAACCCGCACGGGCGACACGCCGCCTGCGCGGCGCCAACGGCAACGCCGCCTGCCGCCCGATATTCTGCTGGCAACGCCGGAACAACTCACCCTGCTCACCGCCAATCGCGATGCCGACCGCTTTTTTGGCTCGCTCAAAACCGTGGTGGTGGATGAACTGCATGCGATAGAGAACACCAAGCGCGGCGATCTGCTGGCGCTGGACTTGCAACGCCTTCGCAATTTCGCGCCTGATGTGCGGATGGTGGGACTGTCCGCCACGGTGGCAGAACCGGAACGCCTGCAACGTTGGCTGTTGCCGCAACCGCCTGACAGCTCTGCTTTGGCAGATTTGGTAACAGGCGGCGGCGCGCCCAAACCCATTATCAATTTGATGGATGGGCAAGACCGCGTGCCATGGGCGGGCCACACAACCGTTTATGCGGTGCCGGATATTCTAAAGGCGATTAAAGGAGCGACCGTCTCCCTCATCTTCGTGAATACGCGCTCACAGGCGGAACGCATATTTCAGGAACTATGGCACGCCAATAAAGACAATCTGCCGATTGCGCTGCATCACGGTTCGCTCTCGGCGGAACAACGCCGCAAGGTCGAGGCCGCCATGATCCGCGGTGATCTGAAGGCCGTGGTTTGCACCTCCACCCTTGATCTGGGGATTGATTGGGGCGCGGTTGATCTGGTGATCCAGCTTGGCGCGCCGAAAGGGGCCGCGCGTATCATGCAACGCATTGGCCGGGCCAATCACACTTTGGAGGAGGCGAGCGAGGCCTTGTTTGTGCCCTCCAACCGCTTTGAAGTGCTTGAATGCGAGGCAACCCGCAAAGCGGTGGGGGAAGGCCATGTGGATGGCAGCGTTGAACGCCCCGGTGCGCTGGATGTGTTGTGCCAACACATTTTAGGTTGTGCGGTTCATGCGCCATTTGCCCCTGACGAGCTTTATGGCTCCATCCGGCAGGCCGCCCCCTATCGCGCCTTGAGCCGCGAAACTTTCGATAAGGCAGTCGCCTTCGTTTCCACCGGGGGCTATGCGCTGGAACGCTATGACCGTTACAAGCGGCTGGTACGCATGAAGGACGGAAGGCTACGCCTTGCACATCCTGACATCGCCACACGCTATCGGCTGAATGCAGGCACAATTGTGGAAGCGCCCATGGTGAAAGTGCGCATGGTGAAAAATGCCACCGCGGTAGGCCGCAGGCGCGGCGGGCGCTATTTGGGGGAGATTGAAGAGATGTTCATTGAACATCTGGCCCCCGGCGATACCTTTTTGTTTGGCGGTCATATCGTTAAATATGAGGGCATGCATGAGACTGAAGCGGTGGTGACAAAAACATTCGATCCGCGCCCTAAAATTCCGTCCTATATGGGGGGCAAGTTTCCGCTGTCTACCTTTTTGGCGGAACGGGTGCGGCACCTTTTGGGCGACAGGCAGCAATGGCAAAGCCTGCCGGGCGATGTAGCCGAGTGGCTGGATATTCAACAATGGGCCAGTGCCGTGCCCAAGCCCAACCAAATGCTGGTAGAAACCTTTCCCCATGTGAATCAGTTCTACATGGTGTGTTACCCGTTTGAAGGACGTTTGGCGCATCAAACCCTTGGCATGTTGCTGACCCGGCGGCTGGAACGGATGCGGATGCGTCCGCTGGGTTTTGTGGCTTCGGAATATGCGCTGGCGATTTGGGGCCTGCGATCAATGGACCGAGTGAACCTGTCCGAATTATTCGCTGAAGACATGTTAGGGGACGACCTTGAAAGCTGGCTGGGCGAAGCCATGTTGATGAAACGCACCTTCCGGGCCTGCGCCACCATTGCCGGATTGATCGAGAAAAATCATCCGGGCAAGGAAAAATCGGGGCGGCAAATGACGGTTTCATCCGACCTTATCTATGATGTGTTGAAAGAGCATGAGCCGGATCACATCTTGCTGGACGCGGCATGGGCCGACGCCCATGGCGGCTTGCTGGACCTTGGCCGGTTGGCAGATTTTCTGGCCCGATTGAACGCTCTGCCGGGCGGGGCCAAATCGCGCATTCTGACAAAACATCTGGACCGGGTTTCTCCCCTGGCGGTGCCTGTGTTACTCGACATTGGGAAAGAACCTGTGCAGGGCGAAGGATTTGACCAATTGTTGGGCGATGCCGCCGACAGTTTGATAGAGGAGGCGGTGAAAGGCTATGACGGGCGCTGAACCGATCACGACCAACATCCACGGCGCGATGTTGACGCTGGATATTTCCGGCGCGGCATGGTGGGCCGCCGAACGCACCTTGATTGTGGCAGATGTGCATTTTGAAAAGGGATCGGCCCTTGCTGCCCAAGGCCATCGCCTGCCCGCCTATGACACCGCCGCTAATCTTGGCCTGTTGGAAAAGCTGATCGCGCAGTATCAACCAAAACGCTTGGTGGCCTTGGGCGACAGTTTTCATGATCGCGCTGCGGGCAAGCGCATTCCGGTAGCGGAACAACAGCGGTTGAATGCACTGGCAGACAAAACCGCGCTGATTTGGATTTTAGGCAATCACGACCCCGCCTTGCCTGCTTGGTTGCGCGGTGAACAAACCGCAGAACTGGCCCTTGGCCCTTTGGTATTTCGCCATGAGCCGCAAGATGCGCCCGTGGCCGGGGAACTGGCGGGACATCTACACCCTTGTGCCCGCATCCGTGGGCGGGGCCTCAACAGACCGGGACGCAGCTTTCGCCGCCGCGCATTTTTGGAGGATGGCACGCGCATGGTGCTGCCCTCCTTCGGGGCCTTTACGGGCGGCCTAAATGCGTTGGATGACGCTTATGCCCCGGTGTTTCCCGGCCCGTTCAATGCGTGGTTGATTGGCCGCGATATTATTGCGCGCGCGCCAAGCACGGGGCTCATTGAGGACCGTAAGCGGCTAGCCGATTTTGCCTAAGGCGGGAAACGTCTCGATCAGCCAATAGCTCATCGCGCCGAGCGACCCAAAGGCGATAAGTACACCCGTTGCCACCAGTAGCACCCCAGCGCCTTTCTCTATCTTACCCATATGGGGGCGCAAGCGTTTCATCACACTCATAAATCGGCCAAGACCAAGCGCTGCCAACAGGAACGGCAAGCCAAGACCCAGCGAATAAACCGCCAGCAGGCTCATGCCCTGCCCCACGCTTGAACTGGTGCCAGCCAGCGCCAAAATGGCGGCAAGTATGGGGCCGACACACGGCGTCCAGCCAAAGGCGAAGGCAAGGCCGATCAGATAAGCACTGACCAGACTGGCGCGCTCCCCTTCCGGGTTAAAGCGCGCCTCGCGGTTCAAAAACGGAATACGAAACACGCCCATATAATGCAGGCCGAAGATCACAATCACCCCACCTGCAATTTGTGAGATGACATCAAGATGCGGCACAATTTGTTGGGTGAGTGCCGTGGCACTGGCCCCAAGCAAAACAAAAACCGTTGAAAAGCCCAGCACAAAGGCCAGTGCGGCGGTGAGCGCGCGGGCCCGCATGGCGGCATCTGGCGGGGTATCCGCCCCGGCCAGTTCATCCAAAGACGCACCGGCCACAAAGCACAAATAGCCCGGCACCAAAGGCAGCACACAGGGCGACAAGAAACTTACAATGCCGCCCAGCAGGGCTGCGCCATATCCAATTTCTGCTTCCATGTGCATTATTTAACAGACGGTGCCGCCAACGCCCCTATGACATTTTGGTGATCTCTGTTTGCGCTCACGCCAGCGCGTAAAGGCGCGGCTCCGCGAGGGCGCGCACAATTGCGCGAGGCCCAAATTTGTCTATGGGCGTGGCCTAGTTGGTCACAAACTTCTAAGCACTTGGGCCGGACGCGCCCGCAAAGCGCGCCATGTGCCTGCCATGCCCACCGTCAGTGTAAAGGCAACGCCGCCCAGCAGCACCGCCACCAACGTTTCCGGCAACAGGCGATAAGGTGCTTCCATCATTTGGGTGATAACCAAAAAGGCCACGAGCGAGCCAAGCCCCGCCGCCATAACCGCCGTAAGCAAACCAAGCAATCCATATTCCAGAAGATAAGCCCGCATTACCTGCCCGCTGGTGGCCCCCAGCACTTTCAGCACCACGGCATCATACACCCTGGCGCGATGGCCTGCCGCCACAGCCCCCGCCAGCACCAACACCGCCGCCAGCAGGGTCACAGCCCCCGTCACACGCACAGCCGTGCCCATGGCGGTGACCATTTTGGCGACTTCGGTCAAAGCTTCCTTCACGCGGATGGTGGTGATGTTCGGAAACTCATCGGTGATGGCACGATACATATCGGCTTCAGCCTCGGCCCCGTTGACATGCAAAGTGGCCATCCAGGTATGTGGGGCATTGGACAGCAGGCCGGGGGAAAACACGGTCGAATAATTGATCCCCATGGCCTGCCAATTGATCTGCCGCAGATTGACAATGGTGCCTGTTACGTTGCGCCCCAGCAGATTATAAGTCAGCGTATCGCCCACGCTGATACCAAAGCCTTCTGCCAGTTCCACATCAAAGGAAATTAGCGGCGCGCCATCATAATCATGCGGCCACCAATCACCTGCCACAATCTCAGCGTTTTCCGGCGGCGTGCGCGCCCATGTAAGCCCGCGATCGCCGCGCAAGGCCCATGCGGCATCGGGATGAACGGTTACATCTTCTACCGGCACGCCATTGATTTCTTCCAATCGCCCCCGCATGGAAGGCACAATTTCCAGCGCGCCTGCACCGGGTGCCTCTGCTACCAGCGATTTCAATGCTTCGACCTGATAGCCCTGCACATCAATCAAGAAGAACGCAGGCGCACGGTCGGGAATTTCATCATCAATCTGGGCGGCGATATTACCTTCAATCACAGCTACCGCGCTGATAAGGGTCAACCCCAGCCCCAATGACAGCACTGTGCTGGCCGTGGGCGCGCCGGGCCGATGTAGATTGCCCACCCCCAGCCGCACAATCGCATTGCGTGGTTTCGGCGCGCGGGCGGCGGCCCACTCAACCAAAAAGCCGATCGCACGCAAGACAGCGAAGACGCCAACGGCGCCAACGCAAAACAGCATGGCGAAAAACGGGTCGGACGCGGGCAATATCGCAAGGGCGAGCATAGCTGCCACCAAGCCCCCCAATATCAGCCAATCCAAAGGTTTGGGCCGCACGCCGCTGGCCCCAACGAGGGCGCGAAACAGATGGGCGGGAGACAAATCCCGCGCCTTGATCAAAGGCATAAGCGCAAACAAAATGGCGGCCAACAAGCCGTAGCACCCGGCAATGGCAAGCGCCCCAAAGGCAGGTGCCGCGTTGACGGGAATAGGCACCGGCATTTGCGCCACCAATTGATCCAGCGCCAATAGGGGTAATATGGTTCCCAATGCAAGACCGAAGATGATGCCCACAATCGCCATTATCAGCACTTCAAAGCCGAACAGCACAAATACCTGCCTTGTATCTGCCCCTGTTGCCTTCAACGTGCCGATCATATCGGTTTTGCCATTGAGGTAGGATGTCACCGCATTGCCGACCCCGACACCACCAATCAGCAAAGCGGTAAGCCCCACAAGGGTAAGAAAGGTGGCCGTGCGTTCCACAAACCGTTTCACACTGTCAGCCCCGTTGAGTGAGGTGTTCACCCGAAAGCCGGATTGCGGAAAGGCCTTAGCGGCCGCGCGCGGCATGCTGGCGGCTGTTGCCCCGTCTGCCAAAATATAACGATAGGCATAAGAGATAAGCGTGCCCGGTGTAACCAGCCCGGTGGCGGCCAGCGCAGCGTGAGACAGCATCACCCGCGGCCCCGCCGCCATGCCACCGGCAATCCGATCCGGCTCTGACACAATCATCTGACGAATTTCAACGGGTGTTTGGTTAAGAACAATTTCGTCCCCCACCTTTACGCCCAGCCGCAGCAACAGCGTTTCTTCCACCGCCACGCCATAGCGACCATCGCGCATAGCCAGATCGCGATTGTCGGCATTTGCATATTGCAAGGCACCGACCAATGGATAGGCGGCATCCACGGCCTTAAGATCAATCAAGCTGCGCCGATCCGTTGAAGGCGCGCGCGCCATGGCCCGCATGGTGGCAACCGATGAATGGCGAACGGCCTGTTCATTAAACCAACGGGCCTCCTTCTCGGTCATCTCACGATGCGAGATCCGCACTTCGATATCACCACCCAAAATCGCTTGGCCCTGCGCGGCCAGCCCATTGATCAAGCTGGCAGACACGGTGCCGACAGCAGTGATTGCCGCTACGCCCAAGGCAAGACAGGCCACAAACAGGCGAAAACCCCGCCAGCCGCCGCGCAGATCACGCAGGGCAAGTTTGAAAAGCGTCATCATGTGGTTTCGATCCCGGCGATCTTGCCATCCTTCATGCGCACAATGCGATCCGCGCGACGGGCCAATTCTTCGTCATGGGTGATCAAAATCAGGGCGCGGTTTTCACCGGCGTGAAGATCAAACAACAGATCAGCAATTTTACTGCCCGTTGTGCCATCCAGATTACCTGTCGGCTCATCCGCCAATATGAGGGCAGGCTCGTTCACCAAGGCACGCGCCAAGGCCACACGCTGCTGCTCACCGCCGGAAAGCTGCAAGGGGTAATGGGTCATACGGTCAGCCAAGCCTACGCGCGCCAACGCCGCTTCCGCCCGTTCACGCGCATCGCGCACCCCTGCCAGATCAAGCGGCATAGCGACATTGTCGAGCGCGTTCAAGGTTGGCACCAAATGGAACGATTGGAACACAATTCCCACCTCGTGGCGGCGCAGCTTGGCGCGGCCATCTTCATTCAAGGTGGACAAATCCGCCCCCGCCAGCGTGACCTGCCCGGCGCTGGGCTGTTCCAAGCCAGCCAACACCATCAACATGGTGGTCTTGCCCGAGCCCGATGGCCCCAAAATGGCAACCCGTTCGCCGCGTTTCACATCCAGATCAATGCCGCGCAATATATGCACCGGGCCAGCGGCACTATCCAAGGTAAGCTCCACGCCCGCCAGCGTAATCGCTGATTGTGATTGCCCCATTTTGGTCAAACCTATGTTAAATGCTTGTTTCAGAATATATTTGTTACCTCTATATAGGGATTGATGGAGGATAGAACCATGACATCACGCCTCAAAATTTGGGTTGCGACATTGGCGATCACACTGATTGCTGTGCTGCATCCCGCAAATGACGCCAAGGCCGCGCCCAATGATCTGGTAATAACTGTGATCGGTGACAGCCTCAGCGCAGGTTTCAAAGTCGACAAAAAGGACGCCCTGCCAGCCCAATTGGGTGAGGTTCTCAAAGAATGGGGTATCTACGCCAAGATGGTAAATGCAGGGGTGTCCGGCGACACCACAACCGGCGGACTTGCGCGGTTTGATTGGTCTGTCCCGGCAGAAACAGACCTTCTGATTATCGCGCTTGGCGCAAATGACGGCTTTCGCAACGTGCCTCCCTATACGGTGAAGCATAATCTGGAACAGATGATCCTGAAAGCCAAAGCGCGGAACATGAAGGTTGTGCTGGCGGGCATGAAGGCGCTGCAAAATTACGGCACCAGCTATGAATTGGCTTTCAACCGTATCTATGGCGATTTATCGTTGAAACACGGCGTGCCGCTTTACCCCTTCCTGCTGAAAGATGTACTGCGTGTGCCTTCCCTGAACTTGCCAGATGGCCTGCATCCAAATCCCCGCGGCATTCGCATTATGGCTGAAAATCTTGTTCCTGTTGTGGTTGACGCGCTGCGCTAAGCACGGCATCTAGGATCGCAACAAAGACTACATTCGCATTGAAGAAGAGTTGGGGGATCAGATGGATTTTCGTGAAATGGGCCAGACCGGCCTGAAAGTGTCCAGCATTTGCCTGGGCACAATGACCTGGGGCAAACAAAACACCGAGGCCGAAGGCCACGAACAAATGGATTACGCCGTCGAGAAAGGCATCAATTTCTTTGATACAGCAGAAATGTATGCCGTGCCGCCACAAGCCGAAACCCAAGGGTCCACCGAACGCATCATCGGCACATGGTTCCAAAAAACCGGCAAGCGCCAAGACATCATTCTGGCCACCAAAGTGGCTGGCCGCTCCAACATGCCGTGGCTGCGCCCCGATGGCGCAAATACGCGCGTGAATGCCGAAAACATTGAGTATGCGGTAGAGCAAAGCCTGAAGCGCCTGCAAACAGACTATATTGATCTCTACCAAATCCATTGGCCGGATCGCCCTATTGCGCTGTTTGGGGCCAAGCCCAATACCTTCACCAATTTGCCAAATGATGGCGTGCCGATGGACGAAACCTTGCGTGCGATGGAAAATGTGGTGAAAGCAGGCAAGGTGCGCCATATCGGGCTTTCCAACGAAACGCCTTGGGGCACGATGAAGTTTCTGGAAGCGTCAGCCGTGCATGGCCTGCCCCGCGTTCAGACTATTCAAAACGCCTATCACCTGTTGAACCGTGCCTATGAGATGGGGCTTGCAGAAGTTACCATGCGCGAACGGGTGGGCCTGCTGGCCTATTCACCTTTGGCGCAAGGTTATTTGACCGGTAAATATCAAAATGGGGCGCTGCCCAAAGGCTCGCGCAAGGAATTGTTCAACCGCCTGCAACGCTATGAAAACCCCGGCATTGAACCGGCAGTTGACGCCTATATGAAGGTCGCCAAGGATTTCGGCACCACGGTGACGGCACTTTCGCTCAAATTCTGCGATGTGCAACCCTTTGTGGACAGCACCATTATCGGTGCGACCTCCATGGAACAATTGGTAGAAGATATCGCCGCATTTGACCTTGAATGGACCGACGAAATGGCTGAGGCTGTGGATGCGGTTCATCTGGCGAATCCCAATCCGTCAAACTAAACCACCAAGACGTGCATTTGGGAGAGCCTGACAGAAAAGGCTTTTCCCATGGCACGTCTTTTTGTTGCGCTTGATCTGCCGCCTTCTTTAAGTTCCCGCCTGTCTTTGTTGGGTGGCGGTGTGCCCGGCGCGCGCTGGGTAGAAGCGCCCGCCATGCACATCACACTGGCCTTTTTGGGCGAAGTTGGCCCGCATCAAGAAGCAGATGTAATCGCCGCCCTTGCCCCCATTCGGTTCGAGCCGTTTGACGTGGGGCTTGCCGGTTTTGGGGCCTTTGGCGCAGGCCATCGCCGCCGCACAATCCATATGGAAGTGGAACGCAGCAAGCCGTTATTGACCTTGCAGCACCGCATTGCCCACGCATTGGAAAGGCTGGGCTTTCATCCCGAACACAGCCGCTATATGCCCCACATCACGCTGGCCCGTCTTAAACGCGCCGATACTGAACGCGTGGCGCGCTTTTTATCCGAAGGCTTGCCAATGGGCCTGCCGCGCCTTGGCATAAACGGGTTCACCCTGTTTGAAAGCCATTTGGCCCATACCGGCGCGCAATATGAGGAACGGCAGGTATTCGGCTTCGACAACGTGGCCCTGGCAGCGGATGAGCTGGTCGAAAGCGCTTAGAGCGCATCCGAGTGAGTTGGTTGCAACTCACGAGATAAGATGCCGCGATCAACAAACAACAGATTGTTTCAGTGTTTCCAACTAAACCTGAAACGATCTAGCTGTGATTTCTTAAAGTCGAAATCAGGCCATCAACGGCCTCTTCAATCATGTCCAGCACCGTGGCAAAGCCATCACCATTCCCATAATAGGGGTCTGGCACTTCCTCGCCCGCACGGCCCGGCGCATAATCCATCAATAAGGCAAGCCGTGCGCCCTTACCCGATGCAGCCTGGCCCGATGCAGGCTGGCGCGCCTGCAAATCAGCCAGATTGTCCTTATCCATCGCCAAAATGAGGTCAAAATCGTTGAAATCCTGCCGCCGCACCTGTGCCCCACGCAATTTGCGCATGTCATAGCCGCGATTGGCGGCGGCGCGCATGGCGCGCTCATCCGGGGATTTGCCAATATGCCAGCCGCCCGTACCCGCGGACGCCACCTCAACATCGTTCAGCCCCGCTGCCTGAAAACGCGCGCGTGCCACGGCTTCTGCGGTTGGGGAGCGGCAAATATTGCCCAAGCAAACAAATAAAATACGTTTCATCATGTCTACCCATAGCGACGCTTGGCCCCTTGCACAATATCGTGTCGCGCAATAGGCATGTAGTGAAAATAGGGAGACCCCAATGCGCGGCTATTTCGCGATCGGTATGGAAGGGCTTTCAAAGCCCGGCAATTTTGGCACGTTGAAGCGTTCTGCCCACGCCTTCAATGCCGCCTTTGCCTTTACCGTGAACGCCCATATCCGCAAATTTGGGGAAGATTATTCCGACACCGCCCATTCCGACGCGCAAATCCCGGTCTATGAGTTCGAGAATGCGGAAAAACTGCTGCTGCCAAAGGGCTGCCAACTGGTTGGAATTGAGCTGACAGATGAGGCGATAGAGCTGCCAAGTTTTCGGCATCCGCCGCAGGCCGCCTATGTTCTGGGGCCGGAGCGTGGCTCACTAAGCCCTACCATGCTGGAACGCTGCGCCCACATCGTCAAAATCCCGACAAAATTCTGCATCAATGTTGGGCAGGCAGGCGTGATTGTTATGTATGATCGCATTGTCTCGCTGGGTCGTCATGCACCGCGACCGGTGCGGCCCGGTGGCCCAACCGAGCCACTGCCGGATCATGTGCGAGGTGGCCCGCAATATTGGGATGACGACAATAACCCTGTGATGGGCTAAGGTCGCGCAAATTGAATTCTAGAGGAACCGAATAATGCGTTTTATCGGATTGGTCATGAGTGCGTTGTTGCTTTCGTTCCCCGTTTGGGCGAAGCCGGATCATCTTGGCACCTATAAAGATTGGTCGGCCTTTGCCATGCGCGATGGCGGCAGTAAAACCTGTTTCATGCTGTCGGAACCGAAGGACAAGAACCCGAAAAACGTGAAACGCGGCAAGGTCTATATGTTTGTCAGTCACACAAATAGCGGTTCCCGCAAGGCCGAGATCAACTTGCAGGCGGGCTATCCCTTTGCAAAAGACAGCACCGCCACCGCCAAAGTGGGCAGCGCAAAATTCACGCTGTTTACTGAGAATGAAGATGCGTGGGTGCAAAACCTGAAAGATCAGCCAAAGATGATTGCTGCCATGCGCAAAGGCAGCCGCCTGACGATTACAGGCAAATCACGCCGCGGCACAAGGACAGTCGATCACTATTCACTTTCCGGCTTCACCAAGGCTTACCAAACCATCAGTCGGGAATGCGGTGTATAGAATGAGCGAAGCGGCCCTCACTTCACCCACACTGGATGATTTTTTGCCCGGCGGCCAAATGGCTGCCGATCCGCGTCCCAATTTGATTGGACTGTCGCGCGAAGAGCTGGCGGAACACCTTTCCGCCTTCGAGGCCGGCCCCAAATCCATCAAAATGCGCGTTAGCCAAGTTTGGCACTGGTTGTATTATCGTGGCGAAAGCGATTTCGATGCGATGACAAACCTGTCCAAAACCCTGCGCGCCGAATTGAAGGAACGCTTTCGGGTTGCCCGCCCCACCATTGTCACCGAAGACAAATCAGAGGACGGCACCATCAAATGGTTGCTGAAATTTGAAGACGGGCAAGAGGCCGAAACGGTTTATATTCCCGAGGAAGATCGCGGCACGCTATGCGTCTCCTCGCAAGTGGGCTGCACGCTTACCTGCACCTTTTGTCATACGGGCACCCAAAAGCTGGTGCGCAACCTGACGCCGGGTGAGATCATTGGCCAATTGATGCTGGCGCGTGACCGCCTGGGCGAATGGCCCAGCCCGAATGAAGATCGCAAGATCACCAATATCGTGATGATGGGCATGGGCGAGCCTTTGTATAATTTGGAACATGTGCGCGATGCGCTGCATATTGCGATGGACCCGGAGGGCATTAAGCTTTCCCGCCGCCGCATCACGCTTTCAACCTCGGGCGTGGTGCCCATGATGGATCGCTGCGGCGCAGAGATTGGGGTGCAGCTTGCCATCTCTCTCCATGCGGTCACCGATGAGGTGCGCGACAAGCTGGTGCCCATCAACAAAAAATACAACATCAATGATCTGTTGAACGCCTGCCGCCGCTATCCCGGTCTCTCCAACTCCAAGCGCATTACGTTTGAATATGTGATGTTGAAGGGCGTGAATGACAGCGACAAGGATGCGCGCGCTTTGGTGAAGCTGCTGAAAGGCATTCCGGCCAAAATCAACCTCATCCCTTTCAATGCATGGCCGGGTGCGCCTTATGAGTGTTCTGACTGGGATCGTATTCAGCGCTTTGGCGATATCGTCAACCGCGCCGGATACGCCAGCCCCATTCGCACACCGCGGGGCCGGGACATTATGGCGGCCTGCGGCCAGTTGAAATCCGAAAGCGTCAAGCAACGCGCCTCTGACAAGCGCAAGGCCCGCATGGCTGAAACCAAGATGGCCGAAATGCAAAGCCAGCAGATCGGCAAATAGAGCCGACCGATGGTGCGCTACAAAAATATTGTGATCCTGACAGGTGCGGGCATTTCTGCCGAAAGCGGCATTCAAACCTTTCGCGATGCCGATGGCTTGTGGACCAAAGTGGATATTGAAGATGTCGCAACGCCGGAAGGCTTTGCCCGCAATCCCAAGCTGGTACATGACTTTTACAATGCCCGCCGCCTGAGTGTGCGAGAGGCACCGCACAATGCAGCGCATGAGGCATTGGGGCGTTTGCAAAGGGAGCATCCCGGCGAGGTGACACTCGTGACCCAAAATGTGGATGGCCTGCACGAAAAAGGCGGTGCGCCCAATGTGCTGCACATGCATGGGGAGTTGGGCAAAATTCGCTGCAATCACTGCGAAGCCATCACTCAAAGTTGGGATGAGCTTTCGCTTAATCTGGCTTGCACCGCTTGCAGCCAATCAGGTGGTATGCGCCCCCATGTTGTCTGGTTTGGGGAAATGCCGCTTTATATGGATCATATCATGATGAAACTGGCGGCGGCTGATCTGTTTATCTCCATCGGCACATCGGGCGCGGTTTATCCCGCAGCAGGCTTTGTGAGCGAAGCCCGCGCGCGCGGGGCGCACACCGTGGAGCTTAACCTTGAGCCATCGGATGGAGCCCATTACTTTGCCGAAAGCCACTACGGACCCGCGACCGAGGTCGTGCCCGCCTATATTGAAGATTTATTGAACGGAGCTTGACCCATGGTTGCCAAATTGACAGACGCCGAGCGCGCAGAACACCTGCCCACCCTCACCGGCTGGGAAGCGCAAGAAGGCGACCGTGACGCCATCACCAAAACATTCCAGTTTGATGACTTCAGCCGCGCCTTTGGGTTTATGGCCTCTGTCGCGATTGAGGCAGAGAAAGCAGACCACCACCCCGAATGGTTCAACGTCTACAACCGGGTGGAGGTGCTGCTAAGCACCCATGACGCCGATGGCCTGACCATGCGGGACGTAAAACTGGCCAAAAAAATGAATGAGCTGGCAGGTTAACAACCAAATCAAGTTGTCCCTCCGCGCGGTTTCTTGTCCGTCGGCTTCGCGTTGGACCACGCGCGCCCCCTCGGAGGTGTTGCGCCCACAGAAACTGGGGCGCATTGCCGTGAGAGATTAATCAGTTAGATCATCCCATAAGTCTTTTACGCGACCGAAGAAGCCACTGGCCTCCGGGCTGGTGTCTTCCTTCTTGCCCGCGTCCTCAAATTCTTTGAGCAGCTCTTTTTGGCGCTTGGTCAGATTGACAGGCGTTTCCACCTTCACCTTCACATACATATCGCCGGTTTGGCGGCTGCGCAGGGTGGGCATGCCTTTGCCCTTGAGGCGGAATTGACGGTTTGATTGCGTGCCTTCAGGAATGGTGAGCCTTGCGCGGCCACCACCCAATGTTGGCACCTCAATCTGGCCACCGCTGGCCGCCGTCACCATGGAAATTGGCACATGGGCCAACACATGCGGCCCCTCACGCTCAAAAATGGGATGTGGCGTGACCGAAACAAAAACATAAAGATCGCCGCGGCCACCGCCGCGCGTTCCCGCCTCGCCTTCGCCTGAAAGGCGCAAGCGGGTGCCATCATCAACGCCTGCGGGCACATCAACATTCAAATTGCGGTTTTCACGCACCCGCCCATGGCCATGGCACGCGTTACAAGGGTCTTCAATCACTTGACCTTGCCCACCGCAAGTGGGGCAAGCCCGTTCCACAGAAAAGAAGCCTTGCTGGGCGCGCACGCGGCCCCGCCCGCGGCAGGTACCGCAGGTTTTGGGGGCAGCACCATCTTTCGCGCCAGAGCCGCTACAAGTGCCGCATTCAGCCAAAGAGGGCACATTTATCTCAGCCGTCGTGCCTGCATAGGCTTCTTCCAGAGAAATCTCCAAATCGACGCGCAGATCGCTACCGCGATGGGTCCGCGGCCCACCACCGGGGCCGCCGCCACCGCGACGCCCGCCCATAAATTCGCCGAAAATGTCCTCGAACACATCGGCGAAACCACCGCCAAAGCCTTGCCCGCCACCAAAACCGCCGCCCATGCCACCGGGACCACCCTGTTCAAACGCAGCATGGCCAAACTGATCATATTGCTGGCGCTTCTCGGCGTCCTTCAATACATCATAGGCTTCGTTCACTTCTTTAAAGCGCGCCTCGGCATCGGCATCATCGGGATTGCGGTCCGGATGAAACTTCATGGCCTGTTTGCGGTAGGCGGATTTGAGGGCCTTTTCATCGGCCCCCTTATCCACACCCAAAACGTCATAGTAGTCACGCTTCGACATGGGCTTGATCCCTTACGTTGCGTGCTTACGCCTGATCATCTTTTTTGGGTTGATCGTCGTCTTCGTTGACTTCTTCAAAATCAGCATCGACAACGTCATCACCCATTGGGTTTTCGGCTCCATCAGCAGCGGCATCTGCCGCGGCGGCTTCATCCTGGCTGGCTTGATAAACGGCCTCACCCAGTTTCATGCTGGCCTGCGCCAAAGCACCGGCTTTTTCCTGAATGGTTTCACCGTCTGTCTCTTCATTCTCAAGCGCGGCTTTCAGATCTGCCAAGCCGGTTTCGATGGCGTCTTTATCTTCGCCGGAAACCTTATCGCCATGCTCTTCCAACATTTTTTCGGTGGAATGCACCAATGCTTCTGCCTGATTGCGGGCTTCCACGCCTTCGCGGCGCTTTTTATCGGCCTCGGCATTGGCTTCGGCGTCTTTCACCATGTTTTCGATATCGTCATCTGACAGGCCACCAGAGGCTTGAATGCGAATTTGTTGTTCCTTGCCTGTGCCTTTGTCCTTCGCGGAGACATGCACGATGCCGTTCGCATCAATATCGAATGTCACCTCAATTTGCGGCACGCCACGCGGTGCGGGCGGCAGGCCCACCAAATCAAATTGACCAAGAATTTTGTTATCCGCAGCCATCTCGCGTTCCCCTTGGAACACCCGAATGGTCACGGCGGATTGATTATCATCGGCGGTGGAGAAGGTTTGGCTTTTCTTGGTGGGGATGGTTGTGTTGCGATCAATCAAGCGCGTGAACACACCGCCCAAGGTTTCAATACCAAGGGAAAGCGGCGTCACATCCAGCAACAACACATCGGTTACATCGCCTTGCAAAACACCCGCCTGAATGGCGGCACCCATTGCCACAACCTCATCCGGATTCACGCCCTTATGCGGCTCACGACCGAAGAAGTTTTTCACCGTCTCGAACACTTTGGGCATACGGGTCATACCGCCCACCAGCACGACATCATCGATGTCGCCGGCGGCCAAGCCCGCATCTTTCAACGCCGCCGCACAAGGTGCCACGGTGCGCTCAATCAAATCAGCCACGAGGGATTCCATCTTGGCGCGGGTCAGCTTCAAGGTTAGATGCTTCGGCCCGCTTTGGTCGGCGGTGATAAAGGGCAAGTTGATTTCAGTTTGGGCCGCGGAAGAAAGCTCGATCTTGGCTTTTTCGGCGGCTTCCTTCAGGCGTTGCAAGGCCAGCTTGTCGCCTTTCAGATCAATGCCATTGTCCTTTTTGAATTCATCGGCCAGATAACCAACCAGACGCATGTCAAAATCTTCCCCGCCAAGGAACGTATCCCCATTGGTGGATTTCACTTCAAACACGCCATCGCCGATTTCAAGTATGGATACGTCGAACGTACCGCCACCAAGATCGTAGACCGCGATGGTTTTGGTTTCTTCGGACTTGTCCAAGCCATAGGCCAGGGCCGCGGCAGTGGGTTCGTTGATAATACGCAGCACTTCAAGACCGGCAATTTTGCCCGCATCTTTAGTGGCTTGGCGTTGCGCGTCGTTAAAATAAGCGGGCACAGTGATCACAGCTTGCGTGACCGGCTCACCCAAATGGGTTTCAGCCGTTTCTTTCATTTTTTGCAGAATGAAGGCCGATACTTGCGACGGCGAATATTTTTCGCCCTGTGCCTCAACCCATGCATCACCGCTATCGGCTTTGACAATGGCGTAAGGCACCATTTCACGATCTTTCGCGACAGTGGGATCATCATAGACCCGACCGATCAAGCGTTTGATCGCAAACAGGGTGTTTTCAGGATTGGTAACGGCTTGGCGCTTGGCGGGCTGACCGACAAGACGTTCGCCATCTTCCCCGAAACCCACCATGGAAGGCGTGGTGCGCGCGCCCTCGGAATTTTCAATCACCTTGGCTGTGGTGCCATCCATAACGGAGACACAGCTATTTGTTGTCCCAAGGTCAATGCCAATCACTTTACCCATAGTATTAACTCCTTCATTTAGCAGCCATGTGGCTCAATTTCGTGCCTGCCAGCCACCTATAGATGCACTGGCCTTATCTTCATGGCCCCGGTTGTTTAAAGCGCCACGCCTGTTCCAAGAACCGTCACGCGCGCCTGTTTTGGTATATAGGAACGCCAAAGCGGGGCTGCAATGGCGCAAGCGGAAGAAAATGACGCATTTCCGGGCGATTACTCTGACGCTGTTCCATCATCCGTTGCAGGCGCGTCTGGCGCCTTGGTTGAAACGCCTACTTTTGCAGGCCGCAGCAGCCTGTCGCCGATCTTGAAGCCATTGGTAACAACCTGAACCACCGTTCCCGGCTCTACATCTGCCGAGGGCACCTGAAACATCGCTTCATGGAAATTGGGGTCGAATTTGGCCCCTTCTGCCGCCACTCGGCTAACGCCGTGGCGTTCAAACACTTGCAGCAGTTCGCGTTCGGTCAACTCTACGCCGGCCAGCAGATTTTTGGTGGCATCATCGGCCTTGTCGCGCGCTTCTTGAGAAACCGTTGCCAATGCCATGGCCATGTGATCTGCCACCGTCAGTACATCGCGGGCGAATTTGGTAATCGCAAATTGCTGGGCTTCGGCGCGTTCACGCTCTGAGCGTTTACGCAAATTTTCCATCTCTGCCGCCATGCGCAGCAGGCGGTCTTTCGTTTCCGCCAGTTCATCTTGCAGATCAGCCAGCGGGTCTTCCTCGACACCTTCAACGTCTCCGGCTTCCGGGTCTACGCCATCAAAATGGGCTTCAAGCCCCTCTTCCGGCCAAACAAAAGCCTCAGGCTTGACCACATTCTCATCCGCAGATGCGTCCGCCATGGGCGGTTCTTCAGGCTTTTCATCCTTCGGATCATCGTTCTGTTCTGGCATGTCGTTCATGGTTACTACACCTCCATGAAGCGCCATATAGGCAGCCTCAAGAATTTCACAAGATGGGAATGTTAGATGGCGGCTTATAGCGGGCCTTTGTCGCTATCTCAACAGGCGGCCCAACACCTGCGCGGTATAGTCCACCATTGGCACAATACGACCATAGTTCAACCGGGTTGGACCAATGACCCCAATCATCCCAACCGTTTTGCGGCTTTCATCGCCATAAGGCGCCACGATCAGCGATGAACCGGACATGGAAAACAGCTTGTTTTCAGAGCCGATAAACACCCGCACCCCTTCTGCATCGCGGGCCAAGCCCAGCAAATTCAACAATTCTTCCTTTGTTTCAAGGTCATCGAACAGCCTGCGAATGCGCTCCAGGTCATTTGCGCCGCTTTGCGCATCCAGCAAATTGGCGCGTCCACGCACAATCAAAGTGCCGGGGTCTTGCGGCTGTGTATCGCCGCTTTCTCCCGGCGCCCAAACAGCCAACCCATCTTCCACCACCTGCCGGGTCAATTGATCAAGTTCTGCTCTGTGTCGTTGCATCTCTGCGGTGACGCGGGCGCGCACATCATCCAAGGTTGCCCCAAGCACTTGGGCATTCACGAAATTGGACGCACGTTGCAATGCGGAGGCGGGCGTGCCTGCGGGAACATCGATTAATCTGTTTTCCACCCGACCCGAGGCGGTTACCATCACCACCAATGCTTGCGTCGGAGAAAGCGAGACGAATTCGACCTGCCGTAAAGGTTCATCTGTGCCAAGCGCCGCGGTTGGCGGCACCACGACCAAGCCAGCACATTGGCTTAGGCCCGACAACAAGGTGCCCGCCTCTGACAAGGCATCTTCCAAGGAGCGGTTTTTGGCGGCAAGCTCTGATTCGATAGTGGCGCGCTCAGCCGCCGCCAAATCCCCCATCTCCATCATGCCATCAACAAACAGCCGCAAACCTGTCTCGGTGGGCATCCGCCCCGCTGATGTATGTGGCGCGTATAAAAGCCCCAAATCCTCCAGATCAGCCATCACATTACGGATAGAGGCCGCAGAAAGGCGCTCGGGCAAGATACGGGTAAGCGTGCGCGAGCCAACGGGAACGCCCGTCTCCAGATAGGTATCGACCAGCCGCCGAAAAATTTCCCGGCTACGCATATCCAGATCAGCAATACCGCTTGCTGGCGCAATATTTGAAACAGTCTTTTCCATAAGCCTTTCACACCGCCTAAAAACCGTGTACCACCGCGGGCAACGAGTTTACCATATTGCCTGTTTTTGAGGAGATGTATATGCGTCCGTCCGGTCGTCAACCCGATCAATTGCGTGAAATTTCGATGGAAACGGGTGTGACCCGTTACGCGGAAGGTTCATGTCTCGTCAAATTTGGCCATACGCATGTGCTGTGCACTGCCTCGCTCGAAGAACGGGTGCCGCCATGGTTGCGCGGTGGCGGAGCCGGTTGGGTAACGGCAGAATATTCCATGCTGCCGCGCGCCACCCATGATCGCAACCGCCGCGAGCGCAACGGCGCCTCGGGCCGCACACAGGAAATTCAACGCCTTGTCGGTCGCTCGCTCCGCGCTGTAGTCAACATGAAGGGGCTGGGCGAACGCCAAATCAGCGTTGATTGTGATGTGCTGCAAGCCGATGGTGGCACACGCACCGCCTCCATCACCGGGGGTTATGTGGCCTTGTATGATTGCATGCGCTTTATGCAGGAACAGGGCATGATCAAGGAAATTCCGATCACGGAACCTGTGGCCGCCATATCCTGCGGTATCTATCAAGGCACGCCTGTTGCCGATCTGGACTATGACGAAGACAGCAGCGCCGATACCGACGCCAATTTCGTCATGACCGCATCAGGCGGCATTGTCGAGGTGCAAGGCACTGCCGAAGGCGCCCCCTTCAACCGCGAGGAGCTGAACGCCCTGCTGGATCTGGCAACCAAAGGTGTTCAGGAACTGACACAAGCGCAAGCCAAGGCGCTTGGACTTTAAAGGACTTTCGTTCCATGGCATTGGTGATAGGTGACAGGCTGGTGATCGCCAGCCACAATCCCGGCAAAGTGCGTGAGATCGGTGATTTGATCCGCCCATTGGGGATCGAAGCCGTGTCGGCGGGCGATCTGGGATTGGACGAGCCGGAGGAAACCGGCAGCACCTTCACCGCCAATGCGATGTTGAAATCAGAGGCCGCGGCCAAGGCATCCGGCTTGCCTGCTTTGGCCGATGATTCCGGCTTATCCGTAGATGCGTTGGATGGAGCGCCGGGCATATATTCGGCCCGCTGGGCTGGACCCAACAAGGACTTCGGCTATGCCATGCAACAGGTGGAAGACGCATTGCGCGAACTGCCTGTGCGCGGCGATGTCAATCGCGCCGCCCACTTTGTTTGCGTTTTGTCGCTCACTTTTCCCGGCGGGGAAACCCACACGTTTGAAGGCCGGGTAGATGGCGAACTGGTTTGGCCACCGCGCGGCGACCAAGGCTTTGGCTATGATCCTATTTTTCAGGCCCGCGGCGAAACCATAACATTTGGCGAAATGGACCCCGCGCGCAAACACGGCATGAGCCACCGGGCAGACGCCTTTGCGAAATTTCTAGCCGCTCTTGACGGCTGATCGCGACACCCCCCTTGGGCTTTATGTTCACTGGCCCTTTTGCAAGCGCAAATGCCCGTATTGTGATTTCAATTCCCATGTGCGCGACACGATAGACCACGCGCGCTGGGCGCAAGCGCTTATTACCGGATTGGATTATTGGGTGGAGCGCATGGACAATCCGCGCGCGCTGGCCAGTGTTTTTTTCGGCGGTGGCACCCCCTCCCTCATGGCACCGGAAACCGTTGCCGCCATTTTGGCCCGCGCCGAAAAGCGCCTAGGCTTTACCCCCAACATAGAGATCACTCTGGAAGCCAATCCGACAAGTGTAGAAGCGGCGCGCTTTAACGGCGTGCGCGCTGCCGGCGTCAATCGCGTCTCGCTTGGCGTGCAGGCACTAAACAATGACGACTTGGCGTTTTTGGGGCGGGAACATTCCGTCGATGAAGCACTGGCGGCGCTCACTCTCGCGCAATCGACCTTCAAGCGTGTGAGCTTTGATTTGATCTATGCCCGCCACAACCAAACCCCACAAAACTGGGCAGACGAGCTTTCCCGCGCGCTTGGCTTTGGCACGGATCATTTATCGCTCTATCAACTCACCATCGAACCGGAAACCGAGTTCGGCAAACGGTTTGCCAAGGGCCAATTGCCTGTGTTGCCCGACGATGATCAGGCTGACCTTTATGAAATTACCCAAAGCCTGACTAAAACCGCGGGCCTGCCTGCCTATGAGATTTCCAATCATGCACGTATGGGGGAAGAAAGCCGGCACAATATGATATATTGGCAAGGCGGCGACTGGATTGGGCTTGGCCCCGGCGCCCACGGTCGCGTCAAGATGGGGGGCCACCGCCTCGCCACGCGCGAAGCCCGCACCCCTGAAAATTGGCTGCGATTGGTGGAACGTCAAGGCATGGGGGCAGAGGCAGAAGACGCGCTGCCCCGCCAAGATGATTTGACCGAACGCCTGATGATGGGATTGCGGCTCACACAAGGGATCGATGGCGCGCCTTTTGCGTCAATTCTGGATCAGTCCAAAATTGCAGATCTTACCCGCGATGGGTTTATTGATCCGGCCAGCAATGCCTTGCGGCTTACGGATAAGGGCCGACCGCTACTGAACGCGATACTGGTTCAAATTATCAAAGATTAGTTGATCGCCTCATATTGCGGGTATCGGGTTAAGCCCCGCTCGTTCACCATTTCCTGCTGCCAGCGCGCATCATAGCCGCCAAATTCTGTCGGTGCCGGATCAATGATGCGCACGCCGCGCGGCAACACCTCAACAATCGCCAAACCACGTTCATTCAAGCCGTCTCGATGCAAACGGAAAATACCATCCAATCCGGCAAACCCTTCAGGTCGCACAAAGGCGCGCGGGGCAAAACGATAAGGCCCACCGGCCTTGGCAAGCGTTGCCGTCAACGCTATCGCATCAAACGCCATAGTCACCAACCGCGGCGGCTGATTGCCATAAAGAGCCTTGTAACGGGCATTGAAGGCTTCCCCCACATCTGGCGGCGGCCCGGCATACCAGCCGCCTTGCAAGCTGGGTTCTAGCCCCAGCCCCGGCTCACCCCAAAGGCCGGTACCCAAAAAACGCACCTCTTTGGGGTCAATATCGTAATAGGGCAACAAGGGTGCCAGTGAGCGTAAATTATTCCCGCCTTCGGGCAGCAACACAGCATCAAACCCGGCAGAACCAATCGCCTCATGCCCAGCAAGGCGGTTCATGGCTGCCTGCGAAAAGGCATCGCCTTGTTGTTGCAAGGCGGCGCGTTCGGCCTCCAGCGCGTTGGTGCGCTGGTCATAGGCTGCCAAACGGCGAACAGGATCAAACATGGCTTCGGGAATTGGCTCATAAGAAGCTGTCGTAACAACTTGGGACCCGATATCGCTAACCGCAAGGTTGAAGGCGCGCTCTACTCGCTCCCCGTAAGCCGTTTGGGGGAACAGGGCCGCAAAGCGCCGAAGCCCCTTGCGATGCGCAAAGCGCACAATCCGCGCCACTTGTTGTTCGGGCAAAAAACCCAACAAGAACACGCCAGGAGAGGCAACAGAGCGATCATTGGAAAATGCCAGAACTGTAATCTGCGCCTGACGCGCCACGGGAGCTACCGCTGCAACCGAGGAGGCAAAAAGCGGCCCGATGATCAATTCGGCACCACTTTGCACCGCGTCATGGGCTGCTTGAGCCGCGCCATCAGGGGTGCCTTTGGTATCGCGCGGCAACAGCTCCAGATCATCTGCCCCCATGGAAAACAGCGCCATTTCAGCAGCGTGTAACAAGGCCTCTCCGACACCGCGATGCGGACCGGACAACGGCACCAAAATGGCAATCTTTGCCTTGCCGCCATTGGACGGCCTGCCGGCGAAAGTCGGTAAACTTAGATAGCTGGGTTGCTGATAGGCAGGGGCCACACGCCCGACAACATTGCCCCCATAAGGATCGAAAGGAGAGGATGAACGGTCACCTGCATAGTAACCACCTGCCCCCGGCTCGGGCCCATCTGCCTGCACACGATCTGGCTGAAGCCCCGCAATCTCACCGCCCTGTTGGCCCTGTTGGCCCCGCATGTTTGCAGTATCGCCCCGATAAGCCGATACGCGGTTTGATTGCGCAGCGCCGTTTTCACCGGGCCATTCATCGATAAATTCCAGCGCGGCAACGGCCTCGTGGCTTTCGCTTGCCGCAATGGCCGCCCCACTATCGGCTGAACGGAAATTGCCGCCCACATCCGGCACGGCTGCATACTCAACCGGCGCGGTTTGTGTAGGTGTTTCGATGGATTCCCCAGCCATTTTGGGGTCTGGCCCAAAATCAAACCAGCCAAGCTCGTCCATATAGCGCTCTACCTGCTGTGCATTGGGCTCGGCGCGCGGCGGCGCTTTGTCGGATGATCCACATGCACTCAAGAACAATGTGGCGGCAAAAGCTGCCGCCAACGCCGTTTGTGGCCGATTGCGACGCGCATCAATAAAGTTTCTGTACATAAAGCTGCCTGAAATGCGAAACATATCCATACCTTACCCGGTTTCGACCCACGATCCAATCAGCCAATGAGGGCTAAAGCATGACCAATGACACCATGGATAACGGGACGGACAACAGGTCACAGGCCCTGTCCAGCAGCGGTGCACCACTAAACCTGACGGTCGGTGACCGGGAAATTGCTCCCGGCTTGCACTTGGTGGCAACCCCAATTGGTAATTTGCGCGATATTTCCCTGCGCGCGCTGGACACGTTGATCAGCGCAGATCAGGTCTTTTGCGAAGACACGCGCATGACCGCAAAGCTGCTGGGCCTCTACGGCCTAAAACGCCCACTCAGCGCCTATCACGACCACAATGGCCCCAAAATACGCCCGCAAATCCTCCGTACCCTGGCAGATGGCCAATCGGTCGCTTTGGTGTCGGATGCCGGTACCCCCCTTGTATCAGACCCCGGCTATAAACTGGTCCGCGCGGTTGTGGAAGCAGGCCACACCGTTACGGCAACCCCAGGCGCCAGCGCCGTATTGGCAGGATTGAGCCTTTCGGCTTTACCCAGCGATTTGTTTACGTTTGCCGGGTTCTTGCCCCCGAAAGACAAAGCGCGCCGTGCCCGACTTACCGAATTGGCAAACATTCCCGGTACGCTTATCTTTTTTGAATCCGGCCCTCGCTTGGGGGATACGCTTGCCACCATGGCCACCGAACTTGGCAACCGCGATGCCGCCATTGCCCGGGAACTCACCAAACGGTTCGAGGAAGTGCGCCGCGCACCCCTTCAAACACTGGCAGACGAAATCGCTGAAAACGGCCACCCAAAAGGCGAAATTGTGGTAGTCGTGGGGCCACCGATGGTCAAAGAATATTCTCAGAAAAACTTGGACGACCTGTTGCGCGCTGCCTTGGCCGAATTGCGCGTGAAGGACGCAGCCGCCCATGTTGCGGCCAAAACAGGCATGGACCGACGCAGCCTCTATCAAAGGGCCCTTGAATTGAAAGAAAGCCCTTAACTTCCTAAAGTCTTGAAAATAGAGGCCAAACCCGCCATTCTTCTAGAAAGTCAAATTCGGGGGATCGAATGTCCAAATTATTGAAAATGAGTGCTCTTTTGGCGCTCTCGGTTAGCCTGTCTGGATGCGTTGCCGCCGTTGTTGGCGGGGCTGCCGTTGCGGGCCTCACCATTGCCCAGGAACGTTCAGTCGGTGACGCGGTCGATGACACCGTTGTTGATACCTCTGTCAATTCAGCCTTGCTGCAAGAACAATTGGACCTGTTTCGCAATGTCTCCGTAAATGTCGTGGAGGGCCGTGTGTTGCTCACCGGTGTGGTTGAAACCCCTGAAGAACGCCTGAAAGCAGCCCAAATCGCATGGGACGTTAAAGGCGTGCGCGATGTGATCAACGAAATTTTGGTTGAAGAAGAAACCGATGTAATCGATTTTGCGCGTGATACGTGGATCACCACTCAAATTCGCGGCAGGCTGCTGGCGGATTCAGATATCTACGATGTGAATTTCACCATCGAAACGGTAAATACCATTGTCTATCTGTTTGGCATTGCCCAATCCTCCGAGGAGGTAATGCGCGCCATCTATCACGCCCAGCGCGTGAAAGGGGTCAAGCGCGTCATTTCCCATATGATGCTAAAAGATGATCCTGGCCGCACGCCCAGCCCATAATTCCATTCGCGCGCCCTCAACTGAAAGTTTCATTCCATGGCCCACAGCAAGGCCCTAAATGTTGCCATCCAGATGGATCCGATGGAGCACGTCGATATTGATGGCGACAGCACCTTTCGCCTTGCGCTTGAAGCGCAGGCGCGGGGGCATTCGCTTTTTCTCTATCACCCCAATGATCTTACATTGCGCGATGGCACGGTGACCGCCCGAGGCCGTAGCGCCAAGGTTCAGCGCGTAAAGGGCGATCACGTTGCCTTCGGTGCAGAAGAGGTGATTGATTTGGCCTCAACCGATGTTGTGTTACTGCGCCAAGACCCGCCCTTTGACATGGGCTATATCACCACCACCCATTTGCTGGAAAAAGTGCATCCCCATACGCTGGTGGTGAACGACCCTGCTGAAGTGCGCAACGCGCCGGAAAAGCTGTATGTCATGGGATTTGACGGGGTTATGCCCCCCACCCTTATCACCCGTGATCCGGCAGAGGTAAAAGCCTTCCGGGATGAGTTTCAGGACATCATCATCAAACCGCTCTACGGCAATGGGGGCGCGGGCGTGTTTCGCCTCAAGCCCGGCGACGAAAATTTGAACTCCCTGATTGAAATGTTCACCGAAACAGCGCGTGAACCCTTTATTGTGCAGGCCTATCTGAAAGATGTGCGCGCGGGCGACAAACGCATTATCTTGGTAGATGGTGTACCCGTTGGCGCTATCAACCGCGTGCCCGCAGAAGGTGAAGCCCGCTCCAACATGCATGTGGGCGGCCGCGCGGAGAAAGTTGAACTCACCAAGCGCGATCAGGAAATTTGCGAAATCATCGGCGCAGACCTGAAAGCACGCGGCCTGATTTTCGTGGGGATTGATGTCATTGGCGATTACATGACAGAGATCAACGTTACCTCCCCCACCGGCATTCAGGAACTTGAGCGGTTTGACGGCACCAATGCCGCCGCCGCCATTTGGGATGCGGTTGAAAGCAAAAAATAGTATGAGCGAACGCACCGAACTTTCCGCACAACAAACCGAATTCTTCAAACACCTGCAATCAGGCAATTGGGAAGATATGCCCGTGGGGCTGAAGAACCTTGGCATCAAACCGCATGAATGGTTGAAGGAAGTGTCCTACGGGCGCACCCGTTATGAATGGCCCAATACGGGGGATCGCGATATTGGGGATGGCCGGGTGTTTGGAGGCTGGATCGCCGCCCTGTCAGACCACATTGTTTCCATGACCATGGCCAGCGCCTTGGAAGATGGGGAATGGTTTACCACCATGGAACTTACCAACCGCATGTTCCGGCCCATTCAAAAAGGCACGATCTGTGTGGAGGCGAAGCTCATCAACCGGGGCCGCACCCAAGGCTTTGTAGAAGCCGACTGGACCGATGACCGCGGCAAGCTTTTAGTGCGCACCAGCGCCGTTAAAGCCATCCGCACCTTTGATCAAATCAACGTGCAAACGGGGAATTAGGGCGGGAAATCAGGGCAACCGTCGCAACGGTATCAGGCCAAGCGCAAAAATGGCAGTCGCAATATAAAGCGTCTCGCGCACACCCAGCACCTCCCCCAACACCCCCGCGCAAAGGGCAGCGATGGGCGCAATACCGCCCGCCAAGAATGTGCGAAAAGCGCTGACCATAGGCAACAACCCCGCGGGAGCAAGCAACTGCCGTTGCGTCATTTCATTCACTTGGTATAGCGGCGTTGCCAAACCAATCAGCAGCTGCCCCGCCACCACCATTCCAAGGGCTATAAAAGTGCTGGGCGCAAGGCCGATGGCTACGTAGCCTAATATAGGTATGGTCGTAGATAGTATGATCGCCCATCGTGCACCCAATCTTTTGCTCACTCTTTCGACCATGGCTGCAGATACCACTGCCGCCAGCCCGGCCGCAGACAGCACCACCCCAACCCGAAGCGGGGTGAAGGAAAGGTCACGCAGCAAAAACAACATAAACAAGGCCGCATACGCGGAGGCGCCCGCAGTTGCAAAGAGGGAAGACAAGGTCAAGGCACGCAGCGTTTTCTCCGACCAAACAAAGGTCGCGCCACGCTTTAGGGTTTCTATGGGGCTTTCACGCCCAGTTTCGGCTGCCCCTTCTTCCTCATGATCAATTTTGCCTAGCCATACCCACGACAACAGGTAAGACAGCGCGTCCAGCATTATGATGAGTGGCGCAGCAATCACTTGCAGCACCGCCCCGGCAAGGCTGGGACCAGCCGTCTGTGCCATCGTGGCTGTTAGTCGTAGTCGTGCATTTGCAGCCAATACCAAATTTCGCCCTACCAGCTTCGGCAGTAACGCCCTGTCGGCATAAAGGAAAATCAAACCCAAGGTGCCATTCACCAACGCCACGACGAGTAGGTGCAGCATGGTCAATGCCTCGCCCCAATAAGCCAGCGGAATGCTAAGCAGGGAAAGCGCCCGCAACAGCTGTGCTGCCCGCATTAAAGGCAGCTTGGGCCGCGTGGCGATTGAGGCCCCGATATAGAGGGAAAATAAAATGCGCGGCGCTTGACCTGCCGCGGCAAGCAACCCCATTTCGAAGGCCGCCGCATCGAGCAGGCTGATGGCAATAAACGGCAGCGCAATTTGCGTCACCACCGATCCCGCTGTTGAAATGGTATCGCTGACCCACAAGGCACGAAACGCCGTATGTTGCTTTAAATCTTCGTTTGCCATGCCCCACCTCAATCAGACGTGAAGCCTACCCCTCTCCCGACAAAAGAAAAAGGCGGCCCCTTTGGACCGCCTTTTCTGAGTTTCGTCCCAACTGGGACCGACTGGCCCCCGGTCCCGCCCTCGCGGAGCCGCGCAGCTAAGCTGCGCTGGCGTGAGCGAAATAGAGGATCAACGCGGTGCCATACGGATCGCGCCATCAAGACGGATCGTTTCGCCGTTCATCATACCGTTTTCAGTGATCTCGCGGGCAAGTGAGCCATATTCCTCAGCATTACCCAAACGCGGCGGGAACGGCACTTGCGCGCCCAAGGCTTGTTTCACTTCTTCCGGCGCGGCTGCCAGCAGCGGCGTGTTGAACAGACCCGGCGCGATGGTGTTGACGCGGATGCCATCGCGGGAAAGGTCACGCGCGATTGGCAATGTCATGCCAACCACACCACCTTTGGAGGCGGAGTAAGCCGCTTGGCCCACTTGGCCATCAAATGCCGCAACGGAGGCGGTGTTGATGATCACGCCGCGCTCGCCATCTTTGGTTACGGGATCAAGTTGGCTCATGCCAGCGGCAGACCACGCAATGCAGCGGAACGTGCCTTGCAAGTTGATGTTGATGATCAATTCAAACGTATCCATCGGATGCGGCACGCCCTTGGACTGGGTTTTGATCGCTGCGCCCGTACCGGCACAGTTTACCAAAATGCGTTCTTGGCCGTGAACGGCGCGGATTTTTTCAAAACCGGCTTCGACATCTGACTGTTCGCACACATTAACTTTTGCGAATACGCCGCCAAGTTCTTTCGCAATGGCTTCGCCGCGTTCTTCGTTCAGATCAAAAATGCCGATCTTCACGCCTTTGGCCGCAAGTTCACGCGCGGTGGCTTCACCCAAGCCGCTGGCACCGCCGGTAATAATGGCGGAAATATCGCTCGAAAGCTTCATGGAATATTCCTTTCTGTTCAGGAGCGGGCAAAAATTTACCCGCGGGTCGAATAATGATGGCGCTTGGATAGCAGAAGCCAGCGGGCGGCAAAACCTCTAATCTCTTGATCCGAGCAAAAAGAGACCCACATATGGCACAGCAACCGCAAAGGAGCCGCTATGAGCCAAGAAGAAACCGTGAAACAAGGCTTTTGGCCAAAAATGCGTAAATTTGCCGGGAAAGTGCCTTTCGCGGAAGATGCCGCTGCGGCCTATTACGCGGCTTTGGACAAGGAAACCTCTGTCGGCGTGAAAGCCACTTTGGTGGGCGCGCTGGCCTATTTCATCATGCCTGTGGACCTGATCCCGGATTTTGTCGCTCTGGCAGGCTTTACAGACGACGCCGCGGTGCTGGCCATGGCTTTGGCTTCCGTGCGTGGGGCTGTCACCCCGGCTCATGAAACCAAGGCGCGTGAAGCCTTGGGCAAAGCCTCCGCAGCAAGCCCAGCCGCAGAAAAGTCAAATTCCGAAAACGCGGTTAAGCCCTAAACCACCTAGCGCAACATCACCGCACCAAATGCTCGCGGTAGAGAAGTCCGAATTCATCCCGCTCGCCTTGGGGCGGCGGATTTGGATGGTGATGCTCAGCGTAATGGTCAGGGCCGCATTTTTGGTTCAAATCCCCGATGATCAGGATTTGATCCCACCAATTAAAATCGGTTGTGAAATGACAATGTCCGGCGTGGGCCTCTCCATATTTCGGCGTTGGGATCGTGTTAGGCGCTGATTGCTGCCACTCAATTTTTCGCTGCCCCCAAAACCAGAAAGCCAAATCGACGTTCCAGAGGTCGCCCCCCACAGAATAGGCGCAGTGCTTGGGCACCGTGTAAAAGGGGTAGTGGCTTCCCGTATCGACATATGGGTGAACATCCGGATTACGATGAATAGTGCCATCTTCGATAGACTTGGCACCGCCACCGATGTCCATCTTGAGATCGAAATAGGATCCTTGCGCTAATGTATATGTTTCGCTCGACAATATGGCATCCATTTCAGGATCAGGCAGCCCTACCATGGCTGATGGATGCGGCTTGCCCGGATTTTCATCCACTGCTTTGGCGCATATCTTTTGCGCCGCTGCGTGGGTCATGTAATAGGTGACCAGCCGATCAACACCAAAATAGACCAGCAACAAAAGGATGATGATCAAGGTCAACCGCACTTCCAAATATAACTCTCTCACGGGCTCGCCTCCCGATTTCTGACGGCATCCTCATCTTTATTTACCGGCACATTGTGGCTCCGCAATGTCCAACCTATGGAGGCTTTTTTCGCCTTCAATTGGGATGGTTCTGTGAGGGAACCGGATGGCGCCTCTGGCAGCCGCTCGAAAACCACCGATACCGTCACCTGCTCCGTCCATTTAACTTGCATGTTGAACGGCTTGGCCGGGTGATCAGCCCGTCCCATCAAGATGTGTGCATCACGCCCGCCGGGCAGGTGCTTCTTAAAGTCATAGGGGTCGACGATGGAAAAGGTGATGATGCCTTCCGCACGCACAACTATGTCACCACCCTTGTACTCCACATCTATGATCTCCAAGCCTTGATAGGCACCCGCCCAAATACTGGTGCCGCCGAATGTAAGGCCAAGGCTGGAACCCATTTGCAATGTTTCATCTTGGCGGAGGGCAATGGAGAACTTATCCAATTCCACCGTGCGTTGCCCTGTTTGTCCACCAAAGGCAGCTTTTCGCAAGTCACGATAGGTCAGCAATTGAGAGTCTTCAGTGTTCTTGATCCCTTTAAACTCCTTCTCCCAGCGCTGCCTTAATTCTTCTACCGCCTCAGCGAAACGCTTGTTTTTGAGAAGGTCATCAGACCTGAACTGCAAGGCATTACCACTGCCGTCCAAAAAGTGCTGAAGCGCATCTGCTGCCTCCCGCCAGCCCTTTCGCCGCCATTCTGCAATGCGGCCGCAAATGCGAATCTCCGCCTGCACCTGCTCATAATGGGCAGCATTGCCGCTATGCACCAAGCCAGACAGGCCCGCGCCCGCCCGGCGTACCGGATCCGTGATATATTCGGCGAATGCCTCCGACAACAGATGGCCCGCAGACCCGATCAGCTCCCCTTCCTGTGACGAAACGGGCAGAAGCTTTACCTTTTTGGGGCCGCTCTGATTGCTTACTCCCTGCTGCGTGACCTGCCGAAACCCGACCGCTCCAAGCGCCAATTGTGACCCGCTATCGGGCAAGACAGTGAGGGCGAGGCCGGTGTCCGCATAGATGTCTTTTACCATTTGCTCAATGGCTGACTTTGTTCGCGCACAAAGGCCTAGCACAGCATTTTGCGCCAAACGTTCCGCCTCATTCATTTCACTCTGCGTCGCGCCGATGATAACCAAAGGTGCCCCACCGCCAAACGGTGGTGCCAACACACGCAGGCGTTCCATCTCGCTTCTTGAAAGAGAAAGCGCGCAAGCCTCTTCCAATGCCCTTGCACTACCATCATGCGGGCTGAGACGCCCCGGCTTGGTGTTTTGTGAACGCGTCGCCGACTTGTTCGCCTGGGCGGTCTGGAATGCTTTCACGGCCGATTCCGTTTTCGGGCCGCAGCGGCCGTCAATTCGGCCGTCATAGTAACCGCGGCTCATACTCGCTTGCTTTGTCAGGCGCAGCAGCGCTTGCGCCCGCGCAACGTCTTTCGTCGTATTTCTTTCCTGTGGGCCGATAGTTGATTCGAATGATGAGATTGGCATAGCCAGCTCCTTAAATTGGGAGCGGATCAAGGCTTTAGTGTGCAAACCAAGAAAAGAACATTAAATGAACATTGTCAAGCAGATTCCTTGTTGGATATCTGTTTACCCTTCTGCTGCGCCTCGCGATAGGTGAGGTAGAGGCTGGAAGCAACAATCACGATGGCCCCTAAAATGGTAATCTCATCTGGCACATCGCCAAAGAAGATGAAGCCTGCGATCCCGGCAAAAATCAACCTTGTATAGTCAATGGGCGCAATGGCCGTGGCTTCCCCCACCGCATAGCCCTTGATGAAACAGGTTTGGCCCGTGACCGACACCACCCCCATCAAGATCAGCAAGCCCAATTGTTCCCAACTGGGTGTTACCCATTGCAGGTAGGTAGGTATGCCCGTCACCACCAGCCCGGCAATGGCGGCATAGGCCACTTGAATGGCGGTGCTTTCCGTGCGCGACAATATCTTGATCAAGATGATGGTGGCCGCACCGAAAAACGCGCCACCAACGGCCACCAAGGCCGCAGGCTCCAGCGTGCCGGTGGGGCGCACCATTACCAACACGCCAACAAAACCCACCAAGGTGGCGATCATCCGGCGTGGCCCCATAACCTCTTTCAGAATAAACACCGCCAGCACCGCCACAAATATCGTGCGCGCGAAGGTGATCGTTATCGCGTCCGCCAGCGGAATGTAGATCACCGCATAAAGCCCGCACATCATGGTGAGCGACCCTGTTATGGCGCGCACCGTCATCAGGCCGGGCCGCCCCGTCTTCAACCCGCCCAAGCCATTGCGCAACAAAAAGGGCATCGCCATCAAAAAGCCCATCAAGGCACGAAAGAAGATTACCTGCATGGACGGCAGCTCACTGCCCAAAAGCTTTGCCAATGTGGTCATACCCGTTAGACAAAGCGCCGCCGCCAGTAGCCATAGGGCACCTTGCAGATTTGGCGGCAATTTCGTCATTTCGGCTGTCCCCGCATTCGCATTCGGCTATGTATTGGATATGCTGTCACAGCCTATAGCCTTTGTGACCCATTCGCGGGCCGTAAACAAGGATGACCAGATGACCACCTATCAAGACCATTTTGCCATGATGGCGCGCTATACAATATGGGCCAATAATCGCCTGTATGATGCTTGCGCCACACTAAGCGATGGCGCGCGCAGGCAAGACCGGCAGGTCTATTTCACATCCATCCATCAAACCTTGAACCATATTTTGATCGGGGATCGTATTTGGGCCAGCCGCTTTTACGGCACCCCATGGACGGACTACACGTTGGATGCAGAGCTTTATGCAGATTTCGATGAACTGCGCGCCGCCCAAATGGCCGAAACGGAAAAACTGCTGAGCTGGCTCACCACCTATGAAGACCCCGATTTCAGCAGCGCATTCGCCTATCAAACGGCGGCTGGCGGCCAGTACGAAACGCGCTATGTACTGGGCCTCACCCACGCCTTCAACCATGGCACCCACCATCGCGGCCAAGTCCACGCCATGATCACCCAAGCCGGCGGCACAGGCCCCGATTTGGACCTCATCTTCTACGATCGTGATAAAATGTCAGATTAAGATTCTTCTATCCCTTTGATTTTATTGAAGATAAAGATTCAATCGTCTTCTTGACAATCATGTCAGCAATCCCCATATTCTTACCAACAATGATGTAAGCAAGAAGAGGGTCCAATGACCGAAGCTACTCAAACAAGCCAAAACCCCTTAGGCCACGACGTGCCTGTGATCCCCCGCAATATCGATTTCGGCCTGGATGATGTCGATTACAACTGGCATGGCAAAGGCCCCGGCGTTTCCAATTTGATGAACGCCTTGTCCCTGCTGTTCCCCGAAGGCGAAGAATTCTTTGTCGATAGCGCGCGCAACTTTGTGAGCGAAATTGAAGACCCGGAGCTCAAAAAAGAAGTTCGTGGCTTCATGACGCAAGAAATGATCCACACCCGCGAACATGTTGCCTATAACGACATGCTCAAGCGTTCCGGCATTGATACGGATAAGCTGGAAGCGCAATTGAAGCGCGACCTTGACCGTGGCCGCAAAATGCTGCCGAAGAAATATCAACTGGCTATCACGGTATTTCTGGAACACTGGACAGCCTCCTTGGCGCAAATGCTGCTGGAGCATCCTGAAACCATCGAAAACTCTCACCCCAAAATGCAAGCTTTGTGGAGCTGGCATGCGGTGGAAGAAACCGAACATAAAGCCGTATGCTTTGATTTGCTGCGCGCGGTAGAGCCGAATGATCGCAAATTTTATTGGCTGCGCATTCGTCCCAACATTATCGGCGTGCTGCCGTTCTTGGGTTGGATTGCCTATTTCTACATTCAGTGCATGCGCCAAACAGGTCATGCATGGGACTTCAAGGAACATTTCAAAACGATCAAGTTCATGTGGTTCACGCCAGGCCTGTTTGGCCGCATGATCCCCATGTGGGCCGATTTCTTCCGCAAGGATTTCCACCCGTGGGATCACGATAACCGTGATCAAATCGCCAAGTGGGACGCCGAAACCGAAAACGACACCAAAGCCATTCCTCCCCGCTTTGGTGTAGAGGCTGCAACACCCGCTGCTGCTGCCTAAAGCCAAACGGCTCAACCCAATAAGAAACCCGCCCTCATCACTGGGGGCGGGTTTTTCGTTTCAACAACTGACTTGGCCTAACCAAACATCAACTCAGCCAGTACTTGGCGTTGATGTGTGGGGTCGCCAAAATGCGCCGCATTCCAGATGGACCGGCGGCGATAAAGCTGGGCATCGCATTCGTAAGTAAAGCCAAAGCCCCCATGGAACTGAATGGCGCGATCACCTGCGTAACAGGCAACCTCATCGGCTTGGTGCTTGGCCATGCGCACCGCACTTTCTGCCGCCTGCCAATCCTCATCAAACAAGGTAGCAGCGTGATACAAATGGGACCGCGCCGCCTCAATCCCTTGCAGGATATCCGCCGCCGGGTGCTTCAAGCCTTGATAGGAGCCGATCAGCTTTTCAAACTGCTTGCGCGTGGTGAGATATTCCACAATCACACCCAAGCAACTATCGGCTGCCCCGGTGGCATCTGCGGCGCACAGCAAGCATGACGCCAACTCAATATATTTCAACGCATCGGCGGTTTTAGCGGGATCAAGCACACGATCGGCAGGAATGCTGATGCCGTCCAAGCTCACGCGGAAGCTGCGGCGGGTTTCATCAATCACCGTTTCGCGTTCAATCTTGGCATTCGCCAGATCCGCTTTTTCAAGGATCACCAGCGCGGGCTTCCCATCCAATGAAACAGACGCAATGATGATATCTGCCTTATCGGCATGTTCCACCAAGGCTTTGGTGCCGCTAAGGGCCACGCTATCGCCATTAGCAGAGGCCGTGGCGGTCATATCCGCCAAGCCCCAACCGCCATCTGCCTCACTCAAGGCCAGTGTCGCAATCGCGCCTTCTGCAATCTTGGGCAGGTAGGCCGCTTTTTGTGCATCAGCACCCGCTTGGGTAAGCACGGCACCTGCCAAAACGGTCGGCACCAAGGGCGTGGACATCAAGCCCCGCCCCATCATCTCAACCACAGGCACTACGGCGCCAAGGCCGAAGGCAGAGCCGCCAAATTCTTCCGGCACGGCCATACCTGCCCAGCCCAATTGGGCGCATTCGGCCCATATATCAGCTTCAAACCCGGCGTCGCTCTCAATCAATTCGCGCACTTTCGCAATGGGGCTTTTGTCAGCCACAAAGCGTTTGGCGGCATCCAACATCATCGCTTGTTCGTCTAAAAACTCGATAGCGCGTTTGGTCATAACTTCCATAAACATCTGTGCGCCTCCTACTTCGGCAGGCCGAGCACACGCTCGCCCAAAATGTTGCGTTGAACTTGTGACGTGCCGCCGCCAATCGTGGCAGAAAAGGCATTGAGATAGGAGCGTGTCCACAAGCCCCCATCAATCGCCAGATCATCGCCCACATAGTAATTGGCGTTTTGGCCCAACATCAAAATAGCGAACTCATTCATCGCGCGCTGAAACTCTGATCCCGCAAGCTTCGCACCCAGCGGAATGGCCATGGGCCGATCTTCCGTGAGCGGCTTAATGCGCGCACGGGCGCTGTTCAGCATCAGGTTTTTTTGATCCATCACAAAGCGCACAAGTTGATCGCGCACCAGCGGGTCTTCAATCGCAGGCTTGCCATTGCGCTTCACACGCTTGGCCAAATCAATCAATTCCCCCACATGCTGGCTATTCATGGAATGACCACCGGCCTGCCCGCCCGCGGCACCGCGTTCAAACATCAAGGTCGCCATGGCAACTTTCCAGCCATCGCCTTCTTCGCCCATCAAGCAAGATGGCGCGACACGGGCATTGTCAAAATAGGTTTGGCAGAAACCATATTCCCCTGTCATCTTTTTGATTGGGACAGGATCAATGCCGTCAATCTTCATCGGGATGAGAAAGAAGGACAGCCCCGCATATTTGCTTTCTGTTTCAGGGTTGGTGCGCGCCAGCAAAATCATATATTTCGCGTGGCTGCCCAGTGATGTCCAAATTTTGGAGCCGTTCAGCACATATTCATTGCCCTGCTTTTCGGCTCTAAGCTGGGCGTTCCCCAAATCCGACCCGTGATCCGGCTCTGAAAAGCCTTGGCACCAAATGTCTTCTGCGGAAAGGATGCCGGGAATATAGGCCTTCTTCTGTTCTTCGGTGCCCATTTGCAAAATAAGCGGGCCAGCCCAGTTGAGACCAATCGTATTCACCATAAAGGGCAGCTTGCGGCCCGACATTTCCTTGGTGACGATATCTTGCATCCATTGCGGTTTGGAATGGCCACCATATTCCTTCGGCCACGCCATGCCCAAATAACCTGCATCATATACTTTACGTTGCCAAGATTTCAGAAACTCAAACTGCTGATCTGTGCCCACTTCCATGAAGGATTGCGGCAACAGAAAATCTGGCTTCTTCGGCGCATTTTCATCAAACCAGGCTTTCACCTCGGCTTCAAACGCAGCGCGTTCTGTTGGATCGACGCTCATGTCTTTCCCCCTAAATCGTGTTGAAATCACAAATGCTATGGCCCGCACCTTAGAGCCTTCGCTTGGGGGGTGCAGCAAAAATTTTACCCAAAGGTAAAAACGCGAGTAGAGCTTAAGTCAAGATTGCGCGCGCCTGATCGCAGTCAGCGGCGATTTGGGCCTTGAGCGCCTCCAGCCCATCAAACTTTTGTTCTGGCCGCAAAAAGGCAATGAAGGAAACGGCAGCATTTTTACCGTAAAGATCGCCCTCAAAATCAAACACATGCACTTCCAGCGTCACATCATCTTTATCGAAGGTGGGGCGACGGCCAATATTGGCAACGCCGTTATAGGTTTTGCCATCCACATCCATGCGCACCGCATAGACACCAAAGCGCGGCTCAAGGTAGGCCCCCATGGAGATGTTAGCGGTCGGAAAACCGATCGTGCGGCCCCGCTTGTCGCCATGCAGCACTTCACCTTCCACCACCCATGGGTGGCCCAGCAGCTTGGCGGCCTCATCCGGCTTGCCTTCTTTCAAAAGTTCTCGAATTTTGGTGGAGGAATAGATCACCCCATCCACCAAATCTTCCTCGCGCTGGGGTTCTATCACTGTCACGCCAAAGCCTAAGCGCGCGCCATCAGCCTTCAACAACTCCACATCACCCGCTCGGCCCTTGCCGAAGCGGAAATCATAGCCCACCACAATGTGACTGGCCTGCAACCGCTGATGCAATATCTCTTCGGCAAAGCCTTCAGGATCGCGGCCTGCCATTGCGTCATTGAAGGTGAAGACGAACAGATGGTCCACACCATAATGACCCAGCGTGTGGGCCTTGGCATCCAGTGGGCTTAGGCGGAACGGGGCATCATTGCGTTTGAAGAACTCAACCGGGTGCGGTTCAAACACCAGCACGGCCAAAGGCACGCCCAGATCATCGGCCTTGGCACGGCCCCGCGCGATCACCGCTTGGTGGCCTTTATGCACACCATCAAAATTGCCAATCACCACCACCGCCTTTTGGGCGTGGGCCGAGGCAGGATCAGGATCGCGATGTAAGTCAAGCGTGTTGGTCATAAGATCCAAATTGGCATTTAAGTTTGATTGGTTTTACCCGCCTGCGGATAAGGCCACAAGCACTAAGGCTTCAGGCCCTTGGTGGCGGCAGTGGCGCTCAAGCCCCATTCCGTAAGTTGACGCGTGACGCGCGTCGCATCCAGGGGAGCGCTTTCACGATAGCCCAATGCCTTGGCCTCAATCCCCTGGGCCACCAGCAGCACATCCAACCCTTGATTGTTGGCCCCTTGAATATCGGTCTTCGGCCCGTCCCCAATCGCCAACACCTTGGCCGGATCAACTGTGCGCCCGGCCACTTGGTTGAGCGCCTTATGCGCCCCCTCATAGGCCATGGGCCACGGCTTACCGAGTTTGACGGCGGCACCGCCCATTTCTTCGTAAAGTGCCGCCAGCGCACCTGCGCAATAAATCACCTCTTGGCCGCGCATCACCTGCAAATCAGGGTTCGCGCAAACAAATGGCAGCTTGCGCGCCAATGCAACGCGGAACAGATCGCGATAATCTTCCGGCGTTTCGTTGGTGTCGTCATACGGCCCGGTGCACAGCATAAACTCTGCCGTATCAATATCACCGGGAATAAGGTTGAGGCCCGCAAAGGTTGGTTCATCCCGCGAGGGACCGATATGCAAAAACACATCGCCATAGCCGCCCCCACTACCACCTGCGCCAATCGCATCGCGCGTCAGATCACCAGAAGACACAATGGCATCATAGGCATCACCGGCCACACCGATTTCACGCAATTGATCGGCCACCCTGTCATGGGGCCGGGGAGAATTGGACAGCAACACCACATAACCGCCTTGTTGGCGATAGGCTTGCAAGGTTTCCACCGCGCCCGCATAGGGTTCTTTGCCGTTGTGCACCACGCCCCACAAATCGCAAAACAGGCCCTCATACTGCTGTAGGAACGCCCCGGCGCTTTCAATAATTTCAATATCTTCGCTCATAGGTCTTGCCTATGGGGTTCCGCCCCCTACGTCAATGTGGCCTTGCAGCAATTTGCGCGGCGCAATAGCATCGCCGCCAACGAAATCAGCACTTAAAGGAAATGATATGTCCAGCCTATTCGATCTTACCGGCAAAACCGCCATCGTGACCGGCTCTACCAAAGGCATTGGGGAAGCCATTGTGAAGCGCTTTGCCGAACATGGGGCCAATGTTGTTGTCTCCAGCCGCAAGGGTGATGCCTGCGACACCATCAGGGATGAAATCAACGCCGATTGGGCCAAAAGCGGCAATCGCGCAATCTCTGTGCCCTGTAATATCGGCGCGAAGGAAGATTTGCAGCGCTTGGTCGACACCACGAATGATGAATTCGGCAAGGTAGACATTCTGGTTTGCAATGCGGCGGTCAATCCGTTCTTTGGTTCTTCCGCTGATATTCCCGATGAGGCGTTTGATAAGATCATGGCGTCCAACGTCAAGTCCAACCACTGGCTTTGTCAAATGGTGATCCCGCAAATGCGCGAACGCGGCGAAGGGGCAATCACCATCATCTCCTCCATTGGGGGCCTGAAAGGCTCTGCCGTGCTTGGGGCCTACGGCATTTCCAAAGCGGCTGATTTTGCCTTAGCGCGTAATTTGGCGACGGAATTTGGGCCAGATGGCATTCGCGTCAACGCCATAGCGCCGGGGCTTGTGCAAACCCGTTTTGCCAAAGCGTTGTGGGATGATCCTGATATTTTGAAATCCTCCACCGCCTCTGCCGCGCTGAAACGCATAGGCCAACCGGATGAGATTGCGGGCGCTGCCGTCTTTCTGTCCTCCCCGGCAGGTGCCTTTTGCACCGGCCACGGGCTGGTGGTTGACGGTGGATCAACGATTACCGGCGGCTGATTATTAGGCCGGTAAGGTGCGGTTCCCGCCGGGGTGGGCATATGGCAGGAACCGCTGATCGCTTCAAATCCGGGGGGTTCAGTGCCCTAGATCGTCTTCGACGCCAGTTTGTTTACCAAAAATCGGTTATCAAGACTGTGCGCGCGGTCACAATATGATATGTTTCGCCCATGACTGAGGGCACCGATTCGACCATAGAACGATCACTGGATGGCATTACGCTGTTGGCACCGCTAGCCGCTGACAAGCGCGCCGCACTTGCAGCGAAATGCCAATGGGAAAGCTTCACCAAAGATCAAGAAGTGTTGTCGCGCACAGCCACCACGCGTGATGTGTTGTTCGTGGTGCGCGGTACGGTACGGATCGTCAACTACTCCGAAGGGGGGCGCGAGGTCGCCTACGCCCGGATTGAGGAAGGCGACTATTTCGGCGAGATGGCCGCCATCGACGATGGTCCCCGTTCCGCCAGCGTTGTCGCGCAGGATGATTGCGTCATTGCTTCCATGCCGCCGGCAGCCTTTGAAAATCTGATTAAACAGGATGGTGAGATCGCCATGCTGGCGCTGGAAAAATTGGTGCGGATCGTGCGTTCCTGCGACGAACGCATTTTGGACCTTGCCACCTTGTCGGCTTTTGAGCGGGTCTATCGCGCCTTGCTGGATCTGGCAGACCCTGATCCCGCCGTGCCCGGCCAATGGCTGATATACCCCCTGCCAACACAGGCCAAAATCTCGTCCGATGCGTCCACCACGCGCGAAACCGTGGCGCGCGTTATGTCCGGCTTGGTGAAAGATGGTGTCACCCGCAAAAAGGGCCGCTCGCTCTATATTTTGGATGTTGAGGCGCTTACCGCACTCGCCAAGCGCGGCAATATCATTGTTGGCAAGCGCGAAAGCCGCTAGTTCCGCCCCCGCTCCTGCGACGCCACTGCACCTGTTGAGAGCGCCAGCCACCCCGCTATAGTGCCGAAAATTCGCGTTCTATCAGAAGGGCTGGCACAAATGGCCAAGCAAGAGATCAATAAAGTCGTTCTTGCCTATTCGGGCGGGCTGGACACCTCCATCATCCTGAAATGGCTTCAGGAGGAATATAATGCGGAGGTCGTGACCTTCACCGCAGATCTGGGCCAAGATGGTGCAGAACTGGAAGATGCCAAGCGCAAAGCCGAGATGGCAGGCGTCAAGGAAATCTACATCGAAGATGTGCGCGAAGAATTTGTACGCGATTATGTGTTCCCCATGTTCCGCGCCAATGCGGTTTATGAGGGCGTGTACCTGCTGGGCACCTCAATCGCCCGGCCTTTGATCTCCAAGCGGCAGATTGAGATTGCGCGGGAAACCGGCGCGGATGCCGTGTGCCATGGAGCCACCGGCAAGGGCAACGACCAAGTACGGTTCGAGCTTGGCTATTATGCGCTCGACCCCGACATCAAGGTTATCGCGCCTTGGCGGGAATGGGATTTGGACAGCCGGACCAAGCTGATTGAATTTGCTGAGAAGCATCAAATTCCCATCGCCAAGGATAAGCGCGGCGAAGCGCCGTTCAGTTGCGATTCCAACCTGTTGCACATTTCATCAGAAGGCAAGCTGCTGGAAGACCCCGCCATTGCCGCGCCGGAATTTGTGCATCAACGCACGCTTTCCCCTGAAGAAGCGCCGGATAAACCCACCATTGTGGAAATCGGCTTCAAAAAGGGTGATGCGGTTTCGATTGATGGCGTGGAAATGTCACCCGCCACATTGCTAACAGAGCTGAACCGGCTGGGCCACGATAATGGCATTGGACGGCTTGACCTTGTGGAGAACCGGTTTGTGGGCATGAAAAGCCGCGGCATTTATGAAACGCCCGGCGGCACCATTTTGCTTGCCGCCCATCGCGCGATTGAAAGCATCACGCTTGATCGCGGCGCAGCCCATCTGAAGGATGAGTTGATGCCGCGTTATGCAGAGCTGATCTATAACGGCTTCTGGTTCTCGCCAGAACGCGAGATGCTGCAAGCGGCCATCGACCATTCCCAAGAACATGTGGATGGCACAGCCATTCTCAAGCTCTATAAGGGTGGTGTACATGTGATTGGGCGCGCCAGCCCCAACAGCCTCTATTCCGAGGAACATGTAACCTTTGAGGCCGACACCGTTTACGATCAAGAAGATGCCTCTGGCTTTATCAAACTCAACGCCCTGCGCTTGCGCCTGCTGGGCGCCCGCAACAAGCGGATCAGCTAATGACTGATGAAACAACAGATGGTGAAAACCAAGAAGAGCAACCGCTAGACCCCATAGCGGTTGCGATTTTGGACTTTTTGGCCGCAGCGCCCGAGCCGGTGGACCCGGTAGAGATCGCCAAGGCCATCGCCGAGCAAAAGCGCAAACGCATGGACCCGCCTGATTTGTGGCGGCGCTATAAAATGGCGGTCAATCAGCAGGCGAAGCATTTGGCCCGCCTGGGCGCGATTGAAATATTGCGCAAAGGTGTGGCGGTTGATCCGACAGAGCCGATCAAAGGGCTTGTCAAACTGCGCCTTGCCGGGGCTTAATATCACCCTGTAGCAAGGGGATATGATGACCACCAGAACAGTTGATCCGGAAACCGCCATCGCCACCCCGCGCTTGGCGCATGTGGTATTGAAAACAGCCCATTTTGAAGAAGCGATCCGCTTTTATCAGTTGGTGCTGGGCGCGCGCATTGTTGATAAATCCGATTTCGCCGCGTTTATGACCCATGATGATGAACATCATCGCTTGGCGCTCATCAATATCGGCGCTGAGAAAGAGGCGAACCGCAAAATCGCCGGGCTGGATCATTTCGCTTTTACCTTGGCCGATCTGCACGATTTCTTCCGTCAATATCTACGCCTCAAAGCAGCAGACGTTACTCCTTACTGGACCATCAATCACGGCATGACGACTTCTATGTACTACCGCGACCCAGACGGTAACGGTGTTGAATTTCAAGTTGATAATTTCGCCACGCAGGCTGAACAGGATGCGTTTTTCGCCTCGGGCAAGTTTTCGGAAAACCCCATTGGGGTCGATTTCGATATTGAGCAATTGCTCGCGCTTTATGAATCTGGCACACCCATGGAAGAACTTTTGCAACAAGGCACGGCGGCGGTCTAGGTTTCCATGAATTTGCTTCTCATCAACAACCCCACAGCGGGCGGCGAAGGGGCCATGCGTTTACGCCGCCTTCTGGCAATTTTGTCGGGCATGGGGGCGCATGTCACCCGTATCGCCACGCAAGAGGCGGGTCACGCTGAACGCATCGGCTTTGAGCATGATTTTACCGGCATTGATCGCATCGTCGTGGCCGGCGGTGATGGCACCTTGAACGAGGTGGTAAACGGCTTGCAACGCCGCACCGATGGTATCATTCCTCCCCCCATTGCCTTCGCCCCCTTCGGCACCGCCAATGTGCTGGCCCATGAATTGGCGCTGGACCGTTCTGTTGAAGGCATTGCGCGCAAAGTCATGCAAGGCGAGCCGTTTGAGGTGACGCCCGGCATCTCCAACGGGCGGCGCTTTGTGTTGATGGTATCGGCCGGCATTGATTCCATTGCGGTGGATGGGGTGGACCCCGCCATCAAGGCCCGCACCGGACCATTGGCCTATGTTTGGTCGGGCTTGCAAGCGCTGGGACAGTTCAAAAACCTGCATCTGCGCATAACAGTTGATAATCACGACCCGGTGGATGGCGCGACCGTCATCGTCACCCGCGGCCACAAATATGGCGGGTTCTTTGTCACCGCGCCCGATGCCAGGCTGGAGGATGAGGCGCTGCACGCCGTTATCTTCAAAAACGGCTCACTGGCGGCGGTGTTCGGCTATGCTTGGGGCCTCACCACGGCTCGTCTGCAAAACCACCCTGACATCACCATTATCTCAGGCAAGCAGGTGCGGGTAGAAGCGCCCACCGGTAAACCCATCCCCGTGCAGGCCGATGGTGATATCACCACCGCCACACCGCTTGATCTTTCGCTGGACAGCCGTCCGATTAGGCTTGTTCGCTAGGTGGCACGGGTGGCATAGTCGCGCCCATGGCAACAGATACTGACCAAACTCGGGAACTCGTCGCCCTACAGGAGACGATAAAAGCACTGCGCAGCAAGCTGGATGCAGAGCGTGAGGCCGCGCGCGCAACGCAACAAAAGCTGGCGCAGGATCACAAAATCGCCATGCGTGAACTACAACAAACAATCCAAAAACTTCGTGACCAATTGGATGCCGCCCAATGAGCAAGCTGGGCCTCGAAACCAGTTCGACAGAGCTGCAACGCTTGCAAATGTTGCTGGAAATTTCGCAGCGCGCCGCCGCGCTTTATACGCTGGATGAAGTGCTGGAAGCCTTGGTAGAGGCCGCAAGTGCCGCCACCGGCGCGGATCGCGGCACCCTGTTCTTGAACGACAATGAAAGCGGTGAGCTTTATTCCCGCGTTGCCCAAGGGGGCCTAACCCGCGAAATTCGCATTTTGAACACCCATGGGTTGGCCGGGGCCTGCTATCAAAGCGAAAGCCCCATCATGGTGGCCGATGCCTATGGCGACCCACGCTTCGATGCCTCCGTCGATGAAGATACGGGCTATCGCACCGAAACTGTGTTGTGTGTGCCCATCACCACCGCCCGCGATGAAGTGATCGGTGTGGCGCAAATGTTGAACAAAAAGGATGGGGCCTTCACAGAGGCGGATCAGGAAATTCTGGCTGCCATCACCACCCAATGCGCTGTCACATTGCAATCCTTGCAAGCGATTGAACGCATGCAGGCCATGCGCCAGCAGGAGATGGAGTTTCTGGATGTCGTGTCTGACATGACAGCCGAACTTGATCTTAAAACCCTGCTTGAAAAAGTCATGTCGGAAGCCTGCCGTATGCTGGAGGCAGAACGCGCCACCTTGTTCATGCATGATCGCAAATCAGCCGAGCTGTTTTCCCATGTGGGATCGGGGCTCGATGCGTTTGAAATTCGCATTCCCGAAAATGCGGGGATCGCCGGGGCTGTGTTCCAGTCGGGAGAAACCGTCAACATTCCCCACGCCTATGCGGATTTGCGTTTTAACCCGGCCACAGACAAGCAAACCGGCTTTTTCACCCGCAATATGATTTGCGTGCCGGTTGTAAACAAGCAAGGCAGCACTATCGGCGTCACGCAGGTGTTGAACAAGGCAGGCGGGGACTTCACGGATGAAGATGTCAGTCGCCTCAAAGCCTTTACCGGGCAAATCGCCATCGGGCTGGAAAACGCCAAACTGTTCGATGATGTGCAATCGATGAAAAACTATAATGAGGCGATGCTGCACTCTATGTCGAATGGCGTCATCACCTTTGATGAGGACGGGATTATCCGCACCTGCAACACCGCAGGCGAACGTATTTTGCGCGATAGCGCCGACACCATGATCGGCCAACCGGCAGCGGATTACTTCACAGATGCCAATGCCTGGCTGGGCGAAAAAGTTATGCACGCGCGCAACACCGGCGAAGGTGATGTGATTATGGATGCCCCTTTGCAATTTGGCGGCAAAGAAGTGTCGGCCAATATTACCATCCTGCCGCTGACCTCCGGCGAGGGGGCCGCCATCGGCACGCTGGTCATGGCGGAAGACATTTCAAACGAGAAGCGGGTTAAATCCACGCTCTCTCGTTATATGGACCCAGCTTTGACCGAACGGCTGTTGGCGGATAACGCGCAGGACGAATTTTTGGGCGGTAAGGCGATGGAGGCAACGGTGCTGTTCTCCGATTTGCGCTCCTTCACCACCATTTCAGAAAGCGTGGGCGCCACCGGCACAGTGCAATTGCTGAACGATTACTTCACCATCATGGTCGATTGCCTCACCCAGCAAGGCGGTATGTTGGACAAATTTATCGGTGATGCCATCATGGCGGTGTTCGGCATTCCGCTACCGCAAGAAGATGATGCCGATCGCGCCATGCGCGCCTCTATCAACATGCTGCGCGAGCTGGAAATCTGGAACCTTGAGCGCGAAAAAGCCGGGCAGTTGCGTCTCGACATGGGTATTGGCCTGAATACCGGGCAAGTTGTCTCCGGCAATATCGGCTCGCCCAAGCGCATGGATTACACCGTGATCGGTGATGGCGTGAACCTCGCCAGCCGCCTTGAAAGCGCCTGCAAGCAATATGGCGCAGACCTGCTGATCAGCGAATTTACCGCCGCCAAGCTGCGCGGCATTTACCGCATGCGCGAGCTGGACCGCGTAATTGTGAAGGGCAAAACCCAACCCGTCGCCATTTATGAGGTGCTGGACCATCACGATAGCGCCACCTTCCCCAACGCCATGGACGTGATTGGGCATTTCAAGGATGGCATTGCAGGCTTTCAAGCCGGAAATTTTGACACAGCCAAAGTCGCATTCACCCGCGCCTTGGCGGCCAATCCGGCTGATTTCCCTTCCCAAATGTATAAAGATCGCTGCCAAACCCTATTGGACACGCCCCCGCAAGGTGATTGGGATGGGATTTGGCGGATGACGGATAAATAACACTTATATTTTGTTAATTAATCTGTTTCACACTGTCACTTGACAAAATAGGCTCTCATCCCTATCTCAAGCCCACGTTTCGGGGTGGAAAACCGCCCCTTAGAGCAAGCAACAGCAGGCGAATCCAAAGCAGGCAATTATGGCAAAAGCATTTGAACCGCAGATTTTAACGGCAAACCGCCTGCACGAAGGCGGCGTTGTCTATTGGACCGGCGCAGAATGGGTAGAAGATTTGCACGCCGCCCAAGTGGCCCACACCCCGGAAGAAGCTGAAAAGCTGGAAGCACTGGGGCTGGAAGAAGAAGTGCGTTGTCAGGTCATCAGCCCCTATATCTTTGCCGTAAAGCCATTGGAAGACGGTACGCTTGATCCCATTTCCCGGCGCGAGGTCATCCGCGCCTTTGGTCCCTCCGTGCCGTTTATTCCCGGCGCCGTTGATGCGCGAGCAGGAGCTTAATCCCCATGTATCAGTATGACGCCATTGATGCCGCCATGGTGCAGGAACGCGCCAACCAGTTTCGCGGGCAAGTTGCCCGCCGCTCAGAAGGTCGTATTGCGGAAGAAGAATTTCGTCCCCTGCGTTTGATGAACGGCCTTTATCTGCAACTGCACGCTTACATGCTGCGTGTGGCTGTGCCCTACGGCACGCTAAACGCTGATCAAATGCGCACCTTCGCGCACATTGCGCGCAAATATGACAAAGGCTATGGCCATTTCACCACGCGCCAGAACATTCAATATAACTGGCCCGATCTGGACCACACGCCGGACATTTTGGACGATCTCGCCAAGGTTGAGATGCACGCCATCCAAACCTCGGGCAACTGCATTCGCAACATCACCACCGATCCCTATGCAGGCGCAACGGATGAAGAAATTGAAGACCCCCGCATCGCCGGTGAGCTGATGCGCCAATGGTCTACCTTCCATCCTGAGTTCTCCTACCTGCCGCGGAAATTCAAGATCGCGATCACGGGTGCTGAGAATGATCGTGCCGCCATCAAGTTCCACGATATCGGGATAGAGATCGTGCGCGGTGGCCCCAACAACGAAATCGGCTATCGCATCTATGCAGGTGGTGGCCAAGGCCGCACCCCCGTTATCGCCAAGGTGATGAGTGAATGGGTCGCCCGCGAAGACTTAATCAGCTTTCTGGAAGCTATCTTGCGCGTCTATAACCAGCATGGTCGGCGCGACAATCTCTATAAAGCGCGCATCAAAATCACCGTGAACGAAATGGGTGTGGAAAACTTCCGCGAAGCCGTGTTGCGGGAATTTGAATTGATTCAAGGCGGTATGTTCACCGTGGATCAGCGCGAATGGGATCGCATCGCTGCCTATTTCACGCCGCCCGCTTTTGAGGACTTGAGCGACAAGGCAGAGCAAGAAGCGCTGGAAGCCAATATGGCGAAAGATGTGTTCTTTGCGCGCTGGGTGCGCGCCAACACCGTCAAGCATCGGGCCAAAGGCTATGCCGTTGCCGTGATTTCGCTGAAACCCGTGGGCGGTATTCCCGGCGATGCCACAGCCGATCAAATGGATCGCGTGGCAGAACTGTCCGACACCTATTCCCTAGGCGATGTGCGCGTTACCCACGAACAAAATCTGGTACTGCCGCACGTCAAAAAGCGCGATTTGAAAGCCGTTTATGATGTGTTGGCCGACAATGCGCTGGCCACACCCAACCTTGGCCAAGTGACCGATATCATCTGCTGCCCCGGCCTTGATTACTGCAATTTGGCGAATGCCCGTTCCATTCCCGTTTCTCAAATGGTGTCGGAACGCTTTGCTGATCTTGAAAAAGCCAACGACATCGGCGAGCTGAAGATCAAAATCTCCGGCTGTATCAATGCCTGCGGCCATCACCATGTGGGCCATATCGGCATTTTGGGTGTCGATAAAAAAGGCGTCGAGTTCTACCAGATCACGCTTGGCGGTGATGCCTCTGAAAACGCGGCCATCGGCGAACGCTTGGGCCCGGCCTTCGGCTATGACGAAGTAGCCGATGCGATTGAAACCATCGTCACCACCTATTTGGACCATCGCACATCACGCGGCGAACAATTCAACGCCACAGTGGCCCGTGTCGGCCTGACCCCGTTCAAGGAGGCGCTTTATGGTACTCGTTAAAGAAGGCACCATCCTCACCGAAGACCCATGGGTATTCGTGGGCGATGAAGACACAGTCCCGGCGGATGGTCCGGTCATCATCTCGCTTACTCGTTTGCGCGATGAGCGCCCCAACCGCCCCGCCGGGGAGCTTGGCGTGCAATTACAGCCGGAAGATGATGCCAGCAGCATCACCGCAGAAGAGCTGGAAGGCGTCTCTCTCGTCGCCGTCACTTTCCCCGCCTATAAAGATGGCCGTGGCTACACGCAGGCGCGTAATCTGCGGGAGCGTCTCGGCTATCAAGGTGAAATTCGTGCAGTGGGCGATGTGCTTTACGACCAGCTTGCCTATATGCAGCGTGTCGGCTTTTCTGCCTTTGAAGTGCGCAAAGCCGCCGATGCGGAAGACTTCGCCAAAGCCGTGAGTGAGTTCTCACATGCTTATCAAGCCACACCTGATGGCAAGCCCACAGCGGCAAAAGAGCGGCATTCCAAATAATGTCTCATGCCGGACTTGATCCGGGATTGTTGTAGCGGCTCAACCTCAAGCTGGATGCCGGGTCGCGCAAGCTTGCCCGGCATGGCAATTTTCCAGAGCCGTCATTCCGGGGCTGCGCCAGCAGAACCCGGAATCCATGCAGCGCCTAATTACGCAATGGCTCACAAGCCGAGATTCAAACTGGACCCCGGCTCGCGGTCTTAAGACCTTGGCCGGGGTGACGGTTTCTACAGACTGGACGGCCACGCCTAGTTGGCTAGAGTCTAAAAGTCTTTTTTGCCCTTCATGCCTTCCGGCAACGCCACGCCCACGCGCGCGCAAGCGTAAGGCCCGCCCTTGTCCAAATGATCCAGAACCACCTGCGCGACATCCGTGTATGAAACAATCATCTCCGGCATTTTGCGCAGGAAGGCCAAACTCATCGCGATTTTGGGGAAGGTGACCTTCGGCCCATCAACCGGCCAAATATCGGCAGACACGCGCAGACCGTCATGAAGCGGCCCATCCACCATTGGGCCGGGGCACATCATCGACCAATCAAGGTCGGTCGCGCGCACGGCTTTGATTGTGTGTTCATGCTGTTTGAAAACCGCGGGAATGCGGGGCAGATTAATCCCCGTGATATCTTGCCCCGGCACGTTCAAAGCAGCAGCCCCACCGAACATGACAAAGCGTCCGCCCTGGCCCAATGCCTCTGCCGCAGCAGTGATCACCCCTTTAACCAAGGGCACATAGCTGTCCCCATCATTTGCGTTACCGGCGGCATTGATCACTGCCTCATGTCCGCGCATGGCGTCTGTCAAAGCTTTGATGTCCGTCACATCGCCTTCCACAACAGAAAGGCGGGCGCAAAGATCAGCGCCCAGCAGGCCTTCCAGCTTCGCGGCAGACCGCACAAAGGCTGTTACCTCATGTCCCTTTTCCACCGCCATGCGGGCAATCGCTTGCCCGCTATTGCCTGTCGCCCCGGTGAGAAAAAGTCTCATGTATTTACCCCGCTTCTAGTATCGCGGCTCCATTAGGCACGCCCGGCGCGGCGGTGACAAGTACGTGGTTCACATCACCCTGTTGATTGACGGAGCTGCCGCGAATTTGGCGTACGCCTTCTGCAATGCCATTCAACCCATGAATATAGGCTTCGCCTAGTTGGCCGCCATGGGGATTTACCGGCAGCTTGCCGCCGCGATAGATATGCCCATCCTTCACAAAATCCTTCGCCTCACCTTCCTTGCAGAAACCAAAGCTTTCAAGCTGCGGCAATATCCAAGGGCTGAAGTGATCATACAGGCAAGCCACATCCATATCGTCAGGCCCAAGGCCCGACATGGCATAGATTTCATTCGCCGCGGCGGTCAGGTCCGGCGTCGTGGTGATCGTCTCATCATAATAAGGCGTCATCATTCGCGTGGACGGCACAGCAGATTGGCGTGCGCCTGCAATCAAAGCCGGTTTGTTTTTCAAATCCTTGGCACGTTCGGCAGACGTAATCACAAAGGCCACCGCCCCGTCACTTTCTTGGCAACAGTCCAGCAGCCGCACCGGATCAGCGATCATGCGGGAGTTTTGATGGTCCTCCAGCGTGATCGGCTTTTCATAGAAAAACGCTGCCGGGTTGGTGCTGGCAAAATCGCGCATGGAGCACGCTATGCGGCCAAAGTCTTCACTCGTCGCGCCATATTCATGCATGTAACGACGGGCCGACATGGCAATCCATGCCGCCGGCGTCATGAATCCATAGGGAAAGTAGTGAGAGAAATGGATAATGTTCGGATTGGTCGGCTCCGTATTCAAAAGCTGACCATTGCCGAAGCGATAGCCGGACCGTTCGTTTAGCGCGCGATAATAAATCACCACATCGCACAGGCCCGATGCTATCGCCGTGGTGGCATGCACCAGCGGCCCCACGGCCGCCCCGCCACCATATTCAGTGCGCGCAAAGAATTTAAGATCCTTCCCGCCCACTTGCTGGTGAACGGAAATTTCCCAATTGTTATCCATGGAGAAGGTGACAGCGCCATCTACATCGGCGCCGGAAAGGCCCGCATCATCCAAGGCAGCTTTCACCGCTTCCACGGCCAACTGCATTTCAGAACGGCCAGAGTTTTTGGAAAATTCGGTTGCGCCAATACCAACAATGGCAGCTTTTCGGCTCATAGGGTGGCTCATTTGGCGTCTCCCATAGTCACAATGGCGGTACCCGTTACATGATACCCCATGGCGTTTTTACCTTTAAAATCAACCGTTACGTCTGCGCCTTCCACGGCAATCACTTCGCCGGAAAAGCTCATTGTGTCGCCCGGATAATTCGGCGCGCCCAACGAGAACGTCACGTTTTTCAAGCGCGCGCCTTGGCCCGCCCAATCCGTCAAATACCGACCCACAAGGCCATTGGTGGTCAAAATGTTCATGAAGATATCCGGCGATCCCGCGGCTTGTGCGGCAGATTTATCGTGGTGAATATCCTGAAAATCCTGGCTTGCCAACGCGCCGGCAATCACCAACTTGGTCGTGATCGGTACATCTACTTTGGGGAGATCATCCCCGATTGAATAGCTGCTCATCGGTTCTCTCCCTATTTCACAAGTTTGAAGAGCGGCAAGGTTAGCCCCTCTTGCACTTGCGTTAGCACCGCTTCTACCTCTTGGCCGATTTGCATATCTTCGGGCTTGCAATCCACCATTTGGGAAACAAGGCGCACGCCTTCCGGCAAATCCACCAACACAATAATGTTGGGGTAATCAAAGGGCGGAATATGCGGGTAATGCATAGTGGTATAGGAATGCACAATACCTTTGCCACTGGCTTCTACCGTGCCCCATATCAGGCTTTGGCAATTATTGCACATGGGCTGCGGCGGGTGGCGGCGGGTGCCGCAATCGCTGCATTCCTGGATCAGGATTTTCCCATCGCGCAGGCCCTGCCAATAATGCTTGCTGTCATTGTTTTCCACCGGGTGAGTCCGCAGCACTTTTTGCACACCGCCGCTATCGGTGCTTTCGCCGCCGCCACCGGGGCCCATCGGATTCTCGGGCATTTGGAATTTAAGATAAGTTACCTGCGCTTCGGCAAACTTCTCATCGTTTTGATCGTAAAATTCCTGCAACTCTTCCAGAAAGTAACCATCCCCCATGCCGGTAGACTTCAGTTCCGACACGGAAATAATGGTGGAATAGTGCTGCACCTCATCGCCCAGCTTTAAGTAGCGGTGATAGGTTTGGTTATATTTGGAGGCGATCACCCCCATAAACCCGTTTTCTTCCAAAAAATTGAGAACCGCAAACGGCTCCTCATCGGTCGATCCGTCGGCATAATTGCCGTTCACATCACGCATGGTCCACATTTGCAAGGACGTCGGTGGCGCATAGCCATCCTCCAAATAGGTGGGATTTTCGTCCCCCATCGCCTTGCACCATTGCCAAATCATGGCCTCATTCACCGGGTTAAAGGCCTTAAAAGGCCCAACACGCTTGCCTACAAAGGCCTGCAAGTCAGCGTCCAACGCTTTGCGGTCGCCCATTGGCTTCACCTCATTCTTGAATCATCATTCAATTTATGGGATGGGTGTAGCCGAACAAGACAAATCACGCAAGGATGATTCCGAAATGGCGCTCCCAAAAGCAGATTTCATCAAGGCCAACGGCTTGAATTTCGCCCTTTATCAGGCGCGCCCGGCGGGGGAGCCCAAAGGTCTGGTGCTGCTGTGCCACGGCTTCCCCGAACTGGGCTATAGCTGGCGACATCAATTGCAGCCCTTGGCAGATGCAGGCTGGCACGCAGTAGCACCCGACTTGCGCGGCTTTGGCCAGTCAGACGTGCCGGAAGATGCCACCCAATACGCCATGGATAGCTGCACGAAAGACGTGGCAGAGATCATCAAGGCGCTGGGCTATGATCAAGCCGTGCTGGTGGGCCATGATTTTGGCGGCATGTTGGTGTGGGCGGTGCCGTTTTTCGAGCCGCAAGTGATCCGCGGCGTAGCCTCCATCTGCACGCCGTTCACGCCGCGCGCCAAGCACGAACCCATTGCCATGTTCAATCACCATTATGGCGAAGACAACTACATCAATCGCTTTCAAGAACCCGGCTTCATGGAACAGCATTTCAACAAGGACATCTCCCGCGTCTTTAAAATGATGATGCGCCGCGATGTGGGTGAAGGCACACCGCTTGGCCAAGCCGGTCACCTGGACACTTCCATGATGGAATGGTGGAAGAAGGTGCTGCTGCCCGAAACAGACTGGCCGGGCGAGATGTTTTTGAGCGATGAGGAACTCGCCACCTATACCGCCTTGTATGAGAATGCTGGCGGCTTTACCGGCGGCTTCAACTGGTATCGCAACCTCACGCGCACATGGGAATTGATGGAAGAGTTTCAGCCGGTTGGCGGCCCCAAGCCGCAAATGACTTTCCCCACCCTGCAAATGATGCCGGATAAAGACCCATCCTCACCTCCCTTCTTGGCCGATGGCATGGAGAAGTTTTGTCCGGATATGGAACGCGTTGAGATAACAGATGCTGGTCATTGGGCGCAGCAGGAACAACCGGAACAAGTCAATGCCGCCTTGATTGATTGGCTGGGGCGCAAATTCTGATGGCCATCGCGCTTTCCATTGTTATCGGCCTCACCCTCTTTTTGTTGGGTGCGGGCTATTATTTCGGCGGCAAGATGGCCGCCAGCCCGCGCGGGGCCGTGCCCCATTACGATAAGCGCGACAGCTTCAAAACCCCGGCAGATTTGGGACTGAACGCAGAGCTGGTCAGCTTTCCGGCCGTAGACGGCCTTCGGCTCAAAGGCTGGTATATAGAGGCGGAAGATAAGAACGCCCCGGCCTTGGTGTGTATGCATGGCGGGCGTGATGATAAGCGCTACTTTCTGCCGATCGCCCCGGCTTTGCACGCAGCAGGATTCGCCCTTCTCCTCATTGATGGCCGCTGCCATGGCGAAAGTGAGGATGACCCCAAGGGTCTGTCGCTTGGCGTGCGCGACCATATGGATGTAATGGGCGGTGCAGACTTTTTGGCCGCCCAAGGCCATTCAAAACTGGGGGCGCTGGGTTGTTCCCAAGGCAGTGCTTGCGTGGTGATTGCCGCCGCGCGTGACCCGCGCCTCAAAACCCTTATCCTTGAAAGCACCGGCTATAAAATTGGCCGCGCCGCCGCCATGATGTTCCCTAAGGGCACGGGGTTTCTCGTTCACATTATGACCACGGGGTTGATGCTGCGCTTGGGCTATCCCTTTATGGATGCGCTGAAAGCCGAAGGTTCCCAATATCGCCTTGCCAATCGCTTGGCGGATCGCGACGTGCTGATCCTGCAAGGGGACAATGATGAGATTACGCCTTTGGAAGATGTCTATGCCTATGCCGCCCGCTTTGGCCGCGCCACGCCCATAGAGGTGCTACCCGGCGGCAAGCACTGCATTTTGCGACGCGATACGGAATGGTATAAGGCCCGCGCCCTGCCGTTTTTGGAAGAACATATGGGAGCGCAAGCGACCAACTAGGCACAATGTGCATCTACTCAAATAAGCTTAGGTAATCCCCATAGCCTTCTGCTTCCAAATCTGCCGCCGGCACAAAGCGCAGGGAGGCCGAGTTGATGCAATAGCGCAGGCCCGTGGGCTCTGGCCCATCTGGAAACACATGGCCTAAATGACTGTCCCCATGGGTGGAACGCACTTCAATGCGCTGCATACCATGGCTGCCATCCACATGTTCCACCACATTGGCGGGCTCCAAGGGTTGCCAAAAACTTGGCCAGCCGGAGTGGGAATCATATTTGTGGGTGGAGGCGAATAAAGGCTCGCCCGATACAACATCTACATAAAGGCCCGGCTCTTTATTGTCCCAATAGGCATTGTCGAAGGCGCGCTCAGTGGCGTCGTTCTGGGTCACTTCAAACTGCACGGGATCCAGTTTCTTCAACGCGTCTTCCGATTTTTTGTAATCACCCATCTCACGCCTCCTTAAAAACTTACATTCAACACCGCCCCAAATGTGCGCGGCGCCCCATAGCTGCCCAACGCCAGGGCAGAAATGGGCACCATGAATTTGGATTCCACATATTCTTCGCCGGTTATGTTCTTCACATAGGCCCGCAAACGCAATACCTGATCTTCGGAGAAGATGGCCACCGTGCCGTTCAGCACACTATAGCTTGGGCGCACATCAAAAGCTTCCGCATAAGGACGGAACAGGGTTTCGTCACTCCAATAACCATCCAGCCTTGCCAAGCCGCCATCAAACAAAGGCACAAATGGCAGCGGGAACATCACCTGCACCCCGCCCGACAATGTATATTTGGGAGACCGAACCAAGGCATTGCCGCTTAAATCCTGCGGATCGGGCGAGATGCCAAGAAACACCCGCCCAATGCCCGTCGCCATCGGGTCGGTGCTTTCATAATCGGTAAAGCGCGCATCCATATAAGTGGCGTTGAAGTTCAGCGCCAAAAACTCAAACGGCTTGGCCACAAATTCTGCCTCCAAGCCATCCACGCGGGCATGGCGCGCGTTTTCGGTAATGGCGGCAAGTCCCACAATCTGGAAAGCCTGATAATTGTCATAGTAATAGGAAAAGCCGGTAAGGTTGGCCGTGAGGCGGTCATCCCACCAATTGGTTTTCACCCCCACTTCGATGGAGGTGATCTCTTCCGGCTGAAACACATTGGAACATGTGCTGTCGCCAATGCCCACACCGCCGGGCTTAATGCCTTGCTGCACCTGCGCATAGGCCATGATGTCGTCTGTCGCATCCCATTCCACCGCCACCTTCGGGTTCACCGCGCGGCTGGTCAGCGTGTGGGTCGCCGCGCAATCGGCCTGCGCGTTGTGAAAGCTGGCCGCTGATGTTTTCTTATCCCATGAAAAGCGCAAGCCCCCGATCAGGCGCAAACCATCCGTCAATTCATAGGTGAGATCGCCAAAGGCCCCAAGGGATTGGTTTTCTTCCACATTCAGCGCAATGATCGAACGATCGCGCACCATATCCAAAATATCGTTGACCGAGATCGGCAGCCCCACCTGCCCCAACAAGGCCTGTTCCAAATCATCCAACATTTGCGCGCCGCGGTTGCGCGAATAAAGCTGCGCGTCTTCCGTAAAACCAAAACCCCCGGCAATCCAGCTAAGCCGCCCGCCAAAGCCCGTGCCTGACACGTTTATTTCCTGGCTCCACGCCTCTGACTTTTGCAGATTGCGCGCCTTGAAGGTGCCAAGCGAGCTGCCATCGATATCTGTGTTGCGTTCAAAATCTTCATGTATCCAGGAGGTAATGGTGCGCACATCAAAACCGCTGCCCTGATAGGCAAGTGTCAGCGTAACACCTGCCACATCCTGAAACGTCGGGCCGCTGCCATCTGCCAATGATTTATAAGGTTCGGTTGTAACGGTGCCCAAATCGGTGAAGAGGCCCGTTGTGTCATCCACGACTTGGCCGCTGGACACCTTATTGCGCATACGCGAAAAGCGGCTGGTCAGGCCCACGGTGAAATCATCGGTTACATCAAACTGTGTATTGAACCGCACATTCAATCGCTTTTGGTCACCCGTTGTTTCGCCGGTCGTCAGGTTTTCAGTATGGCCATCGAAGGTTTTGTAATCAGCATATAGGCGCGCGCGCGCCTTGGGTGAGCCGATAGGCCCGGTGACATAACCATTGGCGACAATCTCGCCAAACCCGGCGCCGCCCACACTGGCCCCCATGCCAAAGTCATCTTGCGGCGCATTGGTAATAAAGTTGATAACGCCGCCGGTGGCATTGCGGCCATAGAGCGTGCCTTGGGGGCCGCGCAAAACTTCCAGCCGCTGAATGTCGCCTGTCAGAACCAGCGTTTGGGTGGCGCGCGGAATAAACGCCCCATCGATATGGACAGCAACGCCCGGCTCTGCAAGACCACTATCCACCCCCAACCCCACACCGCGAATGGTGTATTGCGCCGTGCCGCCGATTTGGGAAAAGACCAGATTGGGCACATGGAATTGCAGATCTGAGCCGCTTTCAATGTTCTTTAACTTTACATCCTCACCCCCAATGGCGGTGATGGCCGCACCCACATCTTGAATGGCGGCTTCCCGCTTCATGGCGGTAACGACGATTTCATCCGGCGCCTTGGGGGCGGGTTGCACGCCCGCATCGCCCGCCACTGGCTCTTGCGCCAACACCGGCCAACAAGCCAAACACAAGCCGCCAATCGCAGAAAGATGAGAAAACAATCTCAGCATCATCATGCCCCCCGGTTTAAGCCACCGAAAGATTCCATGATTTTCCATGTATTGCAATAGTTATGGCATATTTTGTGCCATTTGTTTGCCAATCATTGCTCAGGCAATGTCAAACATCTCCGTCGTAAGGTCGCCCAGCAACACATTGCTTAACATAATCGTCCCTTTTTCATGGGCAATCACAACATCATCCCCAATCTGAATGGCAGCATCCAGCGCTTGTTGGGCACTGCTATAGGCTTTGCCAGACAGCAACAGCCTATCCGTGTCTCCTACATGAATGTTGAAATCCATCACGGTATCTTGATCTTTTTTCATGTCGGAAAAATCGAAAACATCATTGCCAAGACCGCCGATCAGAACATCATCCCCTGCACCGCCAATCAGCACATCTTCCCCAAAGCCGCCGACCAAACGGTCATCACCATTGCCGCCGATCAAGGTGTCGTTACCAATGCCACCCAACAACAAATCATCGCCAATATGACCGTCAAGGACATCATCCCCCGCACCGCCATAAATCGCATCGTCTTTATTTTTGCCACCCGGTGTCCGCAAGGTGTCATCCCCCTGCACCCCGTTCAGCAACATTTCGTAGTCAGCGCCGCCGGTCAAAATACCGTCCGCCACCCCTTTTTGCCATTGTTCCCAAAACCCGGAAAAATAGATCGGCAGGTCGTTGAGAGATTGGGCCACGCTGCCATATTCACCGCGCGCAGTTTCAAACCCCAAAAACTCTACCCCGCGCAATTCGTCTACGCCGCCAAATCTGTCATTGCTGACAACGAATACCGTGTTATCCAGCGCTTTATAAAGCGTATAATCCGCGCGCGCACCTTCATACGCCACTTTGTCGATGCCCGCACCGCCCAGCGCAATATCATTTCCCGCCCCCAGATAGAGCATGTCGTGGCCTTCACGGCCTTCCAGAAAATCATCCGATGCGCCATCACCCAATTTATCATTGCCCATGCCGCCCAAAATAAAGGCCGGGTCGCCATAGTGACTTGATGACGGAGTGTCGTGATCTTCAACCACGACATAGGGCCGAATAGCATCGCTTAGCAAACTCACCACAATGGCACTGTCGCGATCCATAAAGTCGTAAAACTCAGAACTGCTGATAATTTCAACTATGTTCGCCCTCATGCCGAAAAAATGCGCCGCCCAGCTAGCCACATTTGTCGGTTCGAACGTGGCGTTAGAATCTCCATAAAACACGTGCCCGTCGTTAAACAGCACAATGTTATCCGGCGTAGTGTCATAACTTCCGTCGTTGGGGTGGTCGAACCCGGCGATAATTTCTTCATAGCTGCCCTCGCCAAACAGGCGATACAAAACATCGTTTTCGAAGCCAAAATTCATCATTTGCGGGTCGTCACGCACAATCGGGCTGGCATAGGTAAAGAACTTGGCATCCTCATAAAAGCCCATCCAGGCCGCATCTTTAACATCAAATAAATTGACCGCCGCCAACGCCCCAAGCGCGCCACCGCTTACCACCACATCTTCGCCGCTCAGCCCGTTCGTGGTTGCAGTATGCGCAACCTGCCACAACAGATGATTGAATTGCTGAACGTAGGTGCCCCGCAATGCCTGCTCAAAATCTGGCCAGCGCTGATCTGGTTGCGCATCGGAAAAAGCAATATTGAGGCTCTCCAAATTGCCTTCTGCATCATATTTTCCAAATAGCCGCGCCCTGCCGACACCAAATGCAATTGCCTCGGCATCAATCGCCTTGAAACCGGAAGTTTCATCCCAGAAAATGCCATGCCAACCAAGGTCACTGGCCGTTATTTCCTGCCACTGCGTCGGCAAGCTGCCGATCGCTGCGGCCCCCAAATCTGTCGCCGCGCCACCGCTGGCAACACCGGGCCGATAAAATATCATGGCGAAGAGATCGGCAAAATAGTCTGATCCATCCTCGCCCATATAGTCAAAAATTCGCATCTATTGTCTTTCGCTCGCAGTATCTCCCAAAAGATATAGCCCCAGATCGGGTTAAGGATGGTTAAACGAATACTAGATTATTGCTCCGGCCCCCGGCCCCTAACCGATATCAATCATACTTACGGCAAGGTCGCTCAGCGCCGTATTTAGCAAGGTCACGCTGCCGCCGCCTTGCGTAATCACCACATGGCCATCCACCTCAACGGCAACATCCAGCACTTGCTGCGCAGTATCAAAAATACCTGCTGCCATAATCAAGCTATCCACCCCATGGGCGTGAATATTGAAATCAAGCACTGTGTCGTGCCCGCCTGAGATATCAGAAAAATCAAACACATCGCTGCCGGTACCGCCGTTCAGAACATCATCCCCGGCACCGCCGGATAAATAGTCGTCCCCGAAACCACCCCACAGACGATCCGCACCGCTTTGTCCCAACAGCACATCGTCTCCCGCGCCGCCCAACAATAGGTCATCACCGCGGCGGCCATCCAGCACATCATCCCCGCCGGCCCCGTATATGGCATCGCCCCTGTTACTGCCTTGCAGGGTGTCAGACGTATCGCTGCCATTCATCAATGTCTCGAATATGCCGCCACCGCTTGCTGTACCATCGGCGCGCCCACCAGAGCCCCCCGGGCTCCCCCCACCATTATTTCCTGACGATCCAATCCACGAAGTGTCCCCCGCATTTGTGGGACGTGCCGCTCCAAAGGTCAGCCATTCAACATCTTGCAACGCATCAATACCATCGGCCGCATTATCGCTGGCGACAAATACGGTGCCATCAAGCGCCTGATATAAGGAAAAATCTTGGCGGGCGCCTTCATAAACAACCTGATCCACATCATCGCCCCCCAACACGATGTCACTACCCGCCCCCAGATAAAAGACATTGGCGCCGCCACGGCCTTCCAAAAAATCATCCGAGAAACCATCCCCCAGTCTGTCGTAGCCTTCTCCCCCCAAAATGAAGGCAGGGTCACCAAAATGATCCGACGTAATTGCTGATTTATCTTCCACAACCGCATAGGGTGCCGCCCATTGCGGCAAGGCACCAATAACAATAACGCTGTCTTTTTCCATCACATCATAGAATGCAGATGACCTGATAATCTCAACGGGGTTCATCAACTGGCTGCTGAAATGCGCCGACCACGCTACCGGCGTACCTATATTGAATTCGCCCGGTGCCAGATTTTGGGCAGCATAGTAATAGTCAAACAGCACAATGTTATCCGGCGTGGAAATATAGGGGCCGTCATTGCCGTTGAAATAGCCGTTCAGCATATCTTCCGGCGTGCCATCCCCCAAAGTCCGAAAAACCACATCATTCTCAAACCCAAAGTTGAATATCTCCTCTGCATCATGGATCAGCAAATTGGCATGGGTGAAATAATCAGCGTTTGCATAAAATCCACCCCATGCCGTCTCACGTATATCGAAAAGATTGGTTACCGCTGCCGCCCCCAAGGAAAAGCCGCTAACGGCCACATCCACACCGGTCAGTCCGTTTGACTGCGCAACCCCTGCCACGGCCCAAAGCAAATGGTTGAATTGATACACATAATACCCCGCGGTTGCCTGCGCGATATCACCGGAAGCTTGCGCCAACTGCATCCCCGAAAAGGCAATATTTACCTTCAGCAGAACACCGCCTTCATCATATTGACCATATACACGCGCACGCCCCACTGCAGCTTCCTGTGTATCCAATGACAGCGCCGCAAACCCGCTTTCGGCATCCCATAGCGCCGCTGGCACACCAAGGTCATCACCCGCCAACTCCTGCCACCCCGGCGCCGACGCACCGGTTGGCGCATGGCCATAAATCAAGTTGCCGGTTTGTGTGGCAGCCGGACTGTAGAACAGCAACGCATAGAGATCGGAAAAATAGTCGGACGCGTCTTCATCTTTGTAGTCAAATACCGCCATGGGGTGCTCCTGCCGGACTGAATTGCCCTGACAGAAGCTTGCGTGCGAATGGTTAATCGCCACTTAACCAAAGATTGCATCGAAAAATATTATTCCCTTTTTGCGCGATGTCGCACGGATGCAAAGCGACAACTACAAAGACACCTGACCGCGTGTTCCAGAGTCTCCGCCGCCCCAACAATATTGGGCAAAGGCGATGATGGTGCCACTGTCCGGCCCTGAGGGCACTTGCTCAACCGCCAAGACGGATTTGGAGCGTTGCGTAGCCGAAGGCGGCCACGCAGAGCGACCATTGGATATGACGCGAATCGCTTCCAGCGTGTAGTTAGCGGCAGGCGGCGGCAGTTTGCCTTCCTCCATCACCCTGTTGAGATTGGGTTCTTCCCCTTTGATACTCATGGTCTAAGCGCATGTATCAACATCGCGCCGCGCAGGAAGTAGTTGATCGCGCTCCAAAAAGTTGCGTCATTGAGTCGCTGAACTCGAAAGCACGGGCGGATGCTAAAATAATGAGGGCCGCGGCGACCCGGCATAGCCTGATAGGGGTAACCCCAGAGAGGGCGATATCCTTTAGGGGGATACTCCTGCACCGAGATGCGTATCCACGCCCGCCCCAACAGCCGCACATCCACGGTCCAATCATCGACAATGATCCAGTCCAAAACCGGGTTGAAGCGCTCGATTTTCTGGTGGCGAAGCCGGCGAAACCCGAAACGGCGTTGAATGCAACGCCCGCACAGCCAATGGCTGCCGACATATCGCAACTCATCGGTCAAAAAGAGCACGCCAATATGAGGTTTTCCATACATAAAATCGACACCGGGCAAACGCACAACACGTTGGGTCGAATCACAATCGACGATCAGCAGATACCCGGTTTCCACTTTAAACTGCCCCAGAATACGGGAAGAACTATAGGCCACATGGCTGGCATCAAACTCATCGCCTAATAGGTCCTTGAACTTGGTACCTCGGAAATAGAAATTCCGGCCTATGCCTGTACGGATTGACCGGTGCCTCCGCTCTGCGTTGCCGGTTTCATCGGCAGCAAATATGTTAAGCACCCTCGCGAGATTTAGTTCGCGGTCTGTGGATTGATCGAAGTTGGAATATTCCGCGTCTTCCAGAACTTCAAAATCGTCGATAACTTCCATGACTACTTCTTTCGGGAGCGTGACGTATCTTCTTCCTCCAACTCTTTCTTGACGATGACGAAAATGCCAGCCGTAATTTCATCCGCCGCAATGCCAATCGCGCCGACTGGAATCGATCTTCGTTGTCTAATCTCCCGAATGCCCCAGACCATATTCACCGTTCAGCCATAGGGTGGTTGATTGTTTAAGGGTCTTTGGGTCAGGCTCTCTCGTGATGCCGACAACGCCTGTTTCTGGCGAATAGAGACTTAGCGTCGCCTTTCCGGTTAGTCGACCGCGCAGCGTTGCGCATGGTGGGGTGCGAATAATAACAAGCTTGCCTATACGGTTGCCGAATATCTTAACTGAGACATCTCGCTCAACAATTTTGTATTCAAATCCGTTGTGGACCCAAGCATCCTGATCTGCATCAAATGCGCGGGGCACAGCAAAGACGTAGTTCCTATGGTTGATAACGCAGTAGAAGGGGTCTTGCTTAGGGCAGGCATAGAAGCCATCTATTGCATCTCCTCCCATAATAAATGTTCCATCAAAGCCCAAGCGTTTATATGCCTCGTCAACCGAAAAGGAAAAACGGTAACTCGCTTCCGCCCGGTCGCCAGGAACACCGGAGACATAGTAGAAGTCCTTGTTTTCCGCTTCCGCTGATGAAACGGCGCTAAGAACAGCACCTATGATAATGACACCAACGCGAAACCATCGAGAGGTATTCATTCGATCTTTCCCATAGATTTCAACTCTCTGTATTTTTGATACGCTCTAATACCTACACTCTCCACCCATCCATGTTGGCTATCATCATCGCCTTTCTCCGGATGAAAATGTGCCAGTTCATGCGCGTAGGTTTCGATCGCATCTTTCAGAGTTTCCGCGCCGCGTCGATAAATGATAATTACTCCCTGATTAAACTCCGGCCTAGTATATCTGCGCACACCAAAATGGCCAAAACCATCGACAATTTTGTCCTCATCTTCAAAATGAACATCTGTCACATCTGCACCGGGGGCTGGATCATTGATATGCCCTTCCGCAATCATCCAATCCACAATCATACGAGCCTTTTCGAAATTTGCCTGCCGCTCTGCCCTTGTTTCCGCCACCTTCTCATCTTGCGCAAGGTCGATAAGCCGCGCGGCGGCGTCATCACTCTCCTTGTCCGGCCGTGGGTTTGGGCTGGGGCTCGGCGTTGGGACTTCCGTGTCCGCTTCGCGATCAGGCCTTGGGTTTGGTGTCGGGGTTGAGGCGGCTTGGCTCGTGGTTGGGGGCAAGTCGGCATCGGCCTCCGCATCAAACCCTGCTTCGAGATCCGCGCCCAGTTCCTCCACCCCCACATCTGGGCCGTTATACTTGCCGCCATTGTAAACACGCACGGCGGCTTGAGCATATTGGTAGCAAAGATCGTGGTTCTCGCCTTGCGTTGGGTGGAAGCGGAAAAGCTCATGCGCCAGACAGCGCACCGCGTGTTCCAGAGTCTCCGCCGCAGGGGCGAAGGCGATGATGGTGCCGCTGTCCGGCCCTGAGGGCACCTGCTCAACCGCCAAGACGGATTTGGTATCACCGTTCAATCCCATGAACCGGGGATTATACCGAATGGCCTCAACCCTGTAATCGCTTACCGGGGCCGGGAACTTACCTTCCCCCATCATGCGGTTCAGCTTATCCCATGCTGCCGTGATGGTTTGTTCATCCCGCACCTGCCGAACACGTTTAGCCTGCGCAAATTCATAGCAGTCCCCCGCTCTGGCACTGATCGCACAACCTTGGCTGCTCACCACATCTTTCCCCGTGCCTATATGGGGGTGCTCTCGCGCCGGGCCCCGTCTACCACCACTAAGTCTTCCACCATCAAGTCTACCGCCACCGGCTGAGGGTAACACAAACGAGCCAGAAGACTTGGACGGAAGGGCTGCGCTTCCCAATTCTCCACTCAACGTACATCAATCAACGTGGAGCCTTCACGCTCATATATTTCTTCCCACACCTTGATGCCAGATGTGGAATCGTCCCGGTCCCATCTTGTCGACGACATCACGCCAGTCAAATTTATCCGATGATAAAGCAGACGATAAGATACGTTTCCGGTGTATAGGTGATAGTTCGCATGCCCCCCGGTGAAGGTTGTTTCCACATTTCCCGCTTCATCTGTTTTGGTCAGCCATATGCGCAACACCCCATAGAAGGGATCCCTTACTTCCCAATGAAAACTTATGCGGCATGTTTCAAACAAATCCTGCGGCTCCACTCTACGGGCATGCCAATCAAGATTACCAAACAGATATTGCCAAATCACGAAATGATCGCTGGCATGGCCGGTAGGTTCGTAGCCATAAAGAAATCTATTGCACATCTCTCGCCCCGTCAGAATGGACTTATAGGGCGTCATCAACCCATCCAAAATATTGATGGCGATCCAGAAAGACACCGGGATCACAAATAGAAAGACGGAAATCTTGCGCATGTGTTTCATGTTGCGTGTTAGACTCTACCTTCCCGCACCATTTGCAGATGAAGCGCCCTTGCGCTCATACGTCTCCTCCCACATAACCACACCCTTTTTGAAATGGTCGAAAGGTCCACGATTCCGCATTACAACGCCGGACACAACAAATCTATTCAGATAGAAATGGTAGTGCACATGCGCCCCAGTAAAGACAGTCACCACCTCACCGTTGTCACTCGGCTTAGATAGCCAAATGTGCAGCACACCATAAAATAGATTGTCCAAATACATGCGCCATTTGAACTGAAAGCGGCAGGAAGCATAGAGATCATCTTCCGTTTGTCTGAATCGTGTCCATTGTCCATCTTCATATATTCCGTAGACGTGAAACGGATGCTCCTTAGTGTCTGCCCACGGATCATATCCATGCAGAAAACGCCCACATATTTCGCGCCCTGTTTGAACTGCGCGCCACTGTGTGATCACACCATCCGCTATTTCTACACAAAGCCATACGACAAAAAGGCCTGAGAGGATCTTAAGCGCGCGATTCATTCAATTTCATCTCTATAATCTTGGCTGCGACTCAGCGGTCCGTCTAGTTTTGGATCGGACCAAGAATAGATAACCTTCTTCTTGTCCAAGTGGATTGGAATGCCTTTTCTCCAAAAACGGACCGCCGCGTCGCGGAACTCAAAAGTTGCCTCAAATGTTCGTTCCCATTTTGTAATCATCCAGAACGATTTGGCTTCATTGCTTTTTTCCAACAATTGCCCATCAAATGACCCCGGCAACCCCAACTCAAAATCGTATGGGTCTATCGAACCGAAAGTAATTGTTCCGCTCAGATTTACGGTGTCCTCGCTGATATGAATCTCAAGACCGTCTGCAGCATTGGCCCGAAAATGAGTTTTCCCCCACGAGAGCGCAAAGTCTTTAGATATTGAAGCTCCCTCAAACAACCCTATGTTAAACTGAAAATAATCTGCCTCCGTGGTGGCAGAAGATTTGCCGGTACGCATTGCTTCTACCACCCCTTGAAACGTCAGATACTCCTTCTCGCCATCATAGGGTTTTTCGCCGATTGCGGCTCGTTCCCAACGCCGCATCAACTCTTGTTCCTTATCTAGGATAGAAGGAAGAGCACGGAAGTCGGCTGCGGGAATCATCAAGTCTTTCCCCGTTCCGCCGCGGTAGTGCCTTAAATTTATAGCGGCTTGCCGCAACCCGCCCTGCTCAAACTCTTCTATCCGATCTTCAACATGGCGCTTGGCGTTCTCCAGTTTGTCGTCACCTCCTCCAAGATAGTTCGCAGCAGACCCTAATTCGTCCAAAAGCAATTCGCGATAACTAGGTGTGTCGCCATCCTGCCTCGGCCTTGGATTTGGTATCGACGTTGGGACTTCCGTGTCCGCTTCGCGATCTGGCCTTGGATTTGGCGTTGGGGCAGCTTGGCTGGTGGTTGGCGGCAAGGCTGCTTCAGCTTCCGTTTCGACCTCAGCCCCAAGCTCCTCTCCCGATAGTTCCTCCACCTCAACCCGAGGGCCATTATATTTGCCGCCGTTGTAAACACGCACGGCGGCTTGAGCATATTGGTAGCAAAGATCGTGGTTCTCGCCTTGCGTTGGGTGGAAGCGGAAAAGCTCATGCGCCAGACAGCGCACCGCGTGTTCCAGAGTCTCCGCCGCAGGGGCGAAGGCGATGATGGTGCCGCTGTCCGGCCCTGAGGGCACCTGCTCAACCGCCAAGACGGATTTGGTATCACCGTTCAATCCCATGAAGCGGGGGTTATACCGAATCGCTTCCAGCGTGTAGTTGGCGGCAGGCGGCGGAAATTTGCCTTCCTCCATCATGCGGTTCAGCTTGTCCCATGCTGCCGTGATGGTTTGTTCATCTCTATGTTGTTTGACAGATCCGACATGGCCAATCTGGTAGTAGCTTCCGGCACGGGCCTGTATCGCCTCGCCCTCACTGCGGATCATCTGTTTACCATCTGCCTTATGGGGGCGGGCCGCTATTTGTGCGCGGCCATAAGATTGACGGGTGGGCACGATAAAGGGGGGGTTGGCCATAACTGCTTTCTCACTCAATAGTCGCTTGTGCTTGCGGCGCTACCTTAGGGGCGCGGACCAGCCCCAAATCAAACAAACCCCAAATCAAACAACCAAGGGTCGAACAAACCAAGGACCAAACAAACCCAAGGGCACGACAATCAAGGGTGCGGGCGCAAGCTTAGTCACCAATGCTATCGTGTTGTTCTTTCACACATCTCCTGATTTGTCAAGAACAAATCAGAAACATATGCCCGCCATCGCCCCATCTCACTGTGGCCAAAATAGATCGCAGACAAGCCCCGCAAGAAACAAACCCCGCAAGAAAAAGGGCAGCAAAAGCTGCCCTTCTACCGACTTTGCGTTGCTCACGGTTGGTGAGCATCACGTTCTACTTTACGGGCGCTTCCCGTTTTTTGAACTCCACCTTGGCGACGGTGCGGTTATGCACCTCATCCGGTCCATCAGCCAAGCGCACCCAACGCGCCGTGGCATACATGGTCGCCAACCGAAAATCGTTGGTCAGCCCGGCGGCACCGAATGCCTGAATGGCGGTATCTATCACCTCTTGCGCCATACGCGGCACCACCACCTTGATCTGCGCGATCTCGGCACGGGCTTGTTTGTTGCCAACTTCGTCCATCATATAGGCAGCGTTCAGGGTGAGCAGGCGCGCCTGCGTGATGGCGTTGCGCGCATCGGCCACTTTTTGCTGCCAGTAGGAAAGGTCCGCAAGGCGGGAGCCAAAAGCCGTGCGGCTGAGCAGGCGATCACACATCAGCTCCAGTGAGCGTTCTGCCAGCCCGATTGTGCGCATACAATGGTGAATGCGGCCCGGCCCCAAACGGCCTTGAGCAATCTCAAAGCCCCGGCCCTCGCCCAGAATCATATTCTCGGCCGGCACACGCACATTATCGAAGTTGATTTCGGCGTGGCCGCCGGGGCGCTCCGTATCATGCAACACAGGCAGCGGGCGCATGATCTCCACCCCCGGCGTGTCGCGCGGCACCAATATTTGGCTTTGCTGGTTATAGGTTGGCGCAGTGGGATCGGATTTGCCCATCACGATGAAAATTTTGGCGCGTTCATCCATCGCCCCGGTGATGAACCATTTGCGCCCGTTCAGCACATAGCTGTCGCCATCGCGCTGGATGGATAGTTCGATATTGGTCGCATCTGATGAGGCCACTGCCGGTTCGGTCATCACATAGCAAGACCGGATTTTGCCTTCCATCAGTGGCTTCAACCACTGCTCTTGCTGTTCCGGGGTGCCATAGTCATGCAGCAGTTCCATATTGCCGGTGTCGGGCGCGTTGCAGTTGAACACCTCCGGCGACCAGATCACCCGCCCCATGATTTCGGCCAAGGGGGCATATTCCACATTGGACAGGCCACGGCCCAGCGCCGGATCGGGCATGAACAGGTTCCACAAATCTGCATCGCGGGCTTTCTGTTTCAGCTCGTCCAAAATAGGTGGCGGAGAAAACGGATTCGACACGGCTGTTTCGGCCATCTGCGCATCCCAAACTTCCTCATTCGGGTAGATGTGTTCGGCCATAAAGTCGTTCAGCTTGGAAATAAGCTCTAATGTACGGTCATTATGCGTAAACTTCATTTTCTGTGAGTTCCAATGTCAGTTTTAGTGAGTTTCTTGATGGCCTTTCTTAAGGCATCCTCACCTGCATTGGAATGAGGCAGATCAAGCCTCCAGCTCGATGTCCCAGTAGAGATAATCATACCAACTTTGATGCAGATAATTGGGCGGAAAGGCCCGGCCATGCTCATGCAGCAGGTGGATATTGGGGCGTACCGGGCGATTGCGGGGGATCATGCCAGCCGCGCGCGGCATCCGCCCGCCCTTTCGCAAGTTACACGGCGCGCAGGCGGTGGTCACATTTTCCCAGGTGGTACGCCCGCCCTTGGACCGCGGGATGACATGGTCGAAGGTCAGGTCGTCCGACGTGCCGCAATATTGGCACTGGAATTTGTCCCGCAAAAAGACGTTAAACCGCGTAAATGCGGGGTTTCTGGCAGGCCTGACAAAGTCCTTCAGCGCCACCACAGAGGGCAAAACCATCTCGAAGCTTGGGCTTTTCACCACCCGTTCATAGTTTTCCACCACCGCCACCCGGTCCAGAAAAACGGCTTTCACCGCGTCTTGCCACGGCCAAAGTGAGAGGGGGAAGTAGCTCAAAGGGCGATAGTCAGCGTTCAATACCAAGGCATGGCACTGACCGAGTGCGGGTTCCGGTATTGTCGACATATGCGTCATCACACCCAACCTTTGTTGCTGATGATGATGTTAGCGCTTTTGCGAAAAATGCCAAGCAAAACCCACCATATGGTGGATGATGGTTTTATGACCGCCAGATATAGGGCGCGCTAAAGTCGACCCGACAAAGCTGCCAAAATAAATCGTGCACCCATGGCAACCCCGGCCTCATCAATGGAATGACCAAGGTTGGGCCGAATGGTCCACTGCACGGGAATTTCCGCGGCGCCCAAACCCTGCGCTGCTGCCAACGCTGCTTGCGCGGGAATGCGATCATCCTGCTCCCCATGGATCAACATGACGGGCGGCTTTGCCGTGGCTTCTGCCTTCACGACTTCAGCCGAATCCGCCAATGCGCCTGCATAGCCCAGGATCGCGGCCGGGGCGACCGCACGGCGAACACCGCAATGAAGCGATAGCATGGTGCCTTGGGAAAAGCCCACCAGCACCAGCCGATCAGCGGTCAATTTGTGACGCGCAAGTTCTCGGTCCAGAAACGAATCGAATAGCGTGTTGGCTGTTGCCACCTTTTGCGCCATGCCGGATCTGTCGCCCGCCAGATCAAACCATTGATAGCCGGGCATATGGGCGGGCATGCCGGGCACAGCTTCCGGCCCATCAGGGGCGACAAAATAGGTTGTGGGCAACGCGGCTTGCCAGGCTTCCGCTAGACCAATCAGATCATCCCCGCTGGAGCCAAAGCCGTGCGCGAACACCACAAGGCTGTCCGGTTGCCCTCGTTGAGGCGCAAGGCGCGGCCCATCCAACATCAATGTGGTCATGACATTTCATCCCGTTTGATCAAGGCGGCTGACAGTTCTTGCAGCGCCGAAATACTCAAATTGTGATTGCGGCCTATGCGCTGATAGGCAATCAGCATGTCGCGGGTTTGTTGACCCACCTTGGAAAAGTGGAATTCCAGATAAGCCTCTATCGGCAAGGGCGCGACCCATGGCGCGACAGTGGCAACCAATGGCCCGCCTTTGGCGAGCGTCTTGTTTTGGGCATCGACCTCGCGGCCTTGATGCACATCAACAATCGCCATGGCTTCTTCTGCCGCCCGGCGCGCAAGATCCCGCGCAAGGTTGGTATTTTTGCGCAGTCCCTTAAACGACCAATCAGCCACTTCCAGCGCCGCCATATGCGTGATGGAAAGGGCTGACACCCGGCCATAGGTTTCGCCCAGCGTGTCAGAAGGCGCAATTTTCAATCCACCATCATCCAGCGCGCCAACGGCCTGCTGCACCGCAAGGTGATCTGATGGCCCCAAGCCACCGGCAGAGGGCGGCAACAAATAGGCAATGCCTTCACGTCCCTTAGCATCCTTGGCGTAGGGCAGCGGATATTGATAGGCCAAAAAGCCGATCACCCCTTTAAGGGCACGATCCCCAAACACACCTTCCAGCAAGGCATCATCTTCGATACCGGGCTGAAGACCGACCACGTTTGCCGTACCGGGCAAAGCTGTTTTCAACGCCTGCAACCAATCTTCGCCCAAAGCATCCGACGCCATGGTGAGCCAAACTTGATCAATATCTGCCGGGATATCCGCCATATCTGACACAAGATCAAAGTCTTGAAATTGCACTTCTTTCAATGAGCGGCGGATCAACCCATGGCGCAGCAACCGCAATGGCTTTTGCAGATTAGGCACATGATGCGGTTTGACCAAAAACGTAACCTGCGCCCCACCTTGCGCAAAGTGATAGCCGTAGACCTGACCTACGGCACCCGCCCCAACGATCAACACATGCATATGCTCAGCCCCCCAAAAGCCAGACGGCCAGTGCCCCGCCTCCAACCAAAACTGTCAATGCTGCCGCGCGACCGAAGCTGGATGAATTGGCCTCGCGCCATTCACTGGCATCGCCGGTGACAATACCGGGGGCGGTTGTCACGCCGGGCACTGTCAATGCGCCGGAAGAAACGGCTTTCGCCAAAGCGGCAATACCTTCAACGGCTTCCGCAAATTTGGCCTCTGGCCCCAGTTCAGCGCGCATGAAGCTTTCAATCGCCGGGCGACCCACGTCCCATAAGGAAAACTCAGGGTCCAGCATCCGCGCCACACCTTCGACCACCACCATGGTCTTTTGCAGGAACATCAGTTCTGGCTGGGCGGCCATATCAAAGCGTTCCGTTACCTCGTACAAACCGCCAATGATGCGGGCCATCGACATATCTTGTGCAGCCTGACCGAACACAGGTTCGCCGATGGCGCGAATAGCCAGCGAAAAATCATGACGATCATGATGCGCGGGAACGAGGCCCGCCTCAAAATGCAAGGCTGCCACGCGGTCATAATCCCGCTCCAGCGCGCCATACAAAATCTCAGCCAAATAGCGGCGGTTTTCCCGCACAAGGCGGCCCACAATGCCGAAATCCACCGCGATCAGCTTGCCATCCTTGTTGACGAACATATTGCCGGGATGCGGATCGGCGTGGAACAGACCGTGATGCAGCGCCTGGCGCAAAAATGCATCGGCATAATTGGCAGCAAGCTGCTTGCGATCAATCCCCATTTCATCAATGGCGGCAAGATCGTGCAGCGGAACACCGTCCACCCAATCGGTGGTCATCACCCGCTTGGCGGTATAAGCCCAATGTACGGCGGGCACCCCATAATGGGCGTCCCCCTCAAACTGATCGGCGATGGCGCTGGCGGCGGCGGCTTCCCCCGTGAGGTCCAGCTCGCGCTCAACCGATTTTGCAAGCTCAGCGACAGCCGCGACGGGCCGCAAGCGGCGCAGTTCCGGCACCAAGCGTTCCGCCATGCGGGCGGCAAAACCCATGGCCTCAAGCTCGCGCGCGAACACCTTTTCAATATCGGGCCGCAGCACTTTAACGGCCACGGCACGACCATCCTTCAACGTCGCATAATGCACTTGTGCGATGGAAGCCGCGGCCACAGCAGGTCCGAATTCCGCAAAAACCTCATCCAACGGTTGGCCCAAGGCTTCGGCCACCGCACGTTCTGCTTCTCCTTGATCGAAGGACGGCAAGCGATCCTGCAAATGGGCAAGGTCTGCCGCCAGCTCCGCCCCCACCAGATCAGGCCGTGTCGCCAAAAACTGGCCCATTTTGATGAAGCCCGGCCCAAGTTCGGTTAAGGCACGCCCCAACCGTTCGCCCGCCGTGCCGGCATCATCCTTGCGCGCACCAAAGCCCAGCACGAACTGGCCAAGCCGCATCAATGGCGGGGCTTTACCCATCACCTCCGGGGGGATCAGCGCTTCATGCGCCGCCAATCTGCGGCCAGACCGCCAAAGTGAGAAAAGGTTGCGCACCATGCCCATGCGGAAACGCCTAAATCTTCCAGCCAGAATGCAGGGCGGCGATACCGCCAGTCAGGTTGCGGTGACGCACGGCCTCAAAACCCGCATCGCGCAGCATTTGGGCAAATTCTTCTTGCGGCGGAAAACGGCGAATGCTTTCAACCAGATAAGTATAATCGTCTTTGTTACTGGCAACTTGCTGGCCGATGGCAGGCATGACCCTGAACGACCACATATCGTACAGCGCATCCAACATGGGCACGTCCACCTTGGCAAATTCCAGACACAGAAAACGCCCACCGGGCTTAAGCACCCGATACGCCTCGCTCAAGGCAACCGAAATATCCGTCACATTGCGGATACCAAAGGCGATTGTGTAAAGGTCGAAGCTGTTATCGGGCAGCGGCAGGTTCATCGCATCCCCCGCCAGCCATTTGATATTAAGATCAAAGCCTTGGTCCCGCGCGCGGGCGCGGCCCACTTGCAACATGCCGGGCGTCAGATCCAGCACCGTGGCATCGGCGCGATCATAGGTTTTGTCCTGAATGCGGAACGCAATATCGCCCGTGCCGCCTGCCACATCCAAGGTGCGTTGGCCGGGGCGTGGATTGGCCCAATCCACCATTGTGTCTTTCCATAAACGGTGAATCCCCAAAGAAAGCAGATCATTCATCGTGTCATATGATTGCGCCACCCGGTCGAACAGATCCTGCACCATGCCTGCTTTTTCTTCACGTGGCACATCGGTGGAGCCGAAAGACACCATATCCGGTGCCTCATTTTGCGCAATCTGTTCTTTCGTGGGCTTTTCCATGGCCCCACGATAGCGCGATCATGGCGCGGCGACCATGGTATCTCCCCCTTGCACCTTGCGACCGAGTGCCCCAAGAAAGCAGGCAATTATTAAAGAGGGGAAGAAATGCCCGAATTGCCAGAAGTTGAAACAGTCCGCCGTGGCCTCACCCCCGCTATGCAGGGCCGCCGTATCAAGGCGCTTCAGGTCTATCGGCCCAATTTGCGCTATCCCTTTCCGCCCAAGCTATCTGCCGACCTGAAGGGACGCCGGATCGACCAAATCGAGCGCGTGAGTAAATATCTGCTGTTTCATTTCGATAAAGGCCCCGTATTGCTGGGCCATATGGGGATGTCTGGCCGGTTTGAGATCACAACAAAAGCGGCACCGCTGGCACCCCACAGCCATCTGGTATTTGAGATGGAGGGCGAAACAGAGATCCGTTACGTGGACCCGCGCCGATTCGGCATTATGGTCTATGCAGATCGTGACGCCCCGATGGCCCACAAGCTGCTTTCATCCATCGGGCCGGACCCACTGTCCAATGCTTTCAACGCAGATGTGCTGAACGCGGCCCTGAAGGGGCGCAAAACCCCCATTAAGTCAGCCTTGCTGGATCAAAAGACGGTGGCGGGCCTCGGCAATATCTATGTGGCAGAAGCGCTGCACCGGGCAGGTATCTCTCCCAAACGCTCCGCCCACACCGTGGCAGGCAAACGCGCAGAACGACTGGTGCCCCACATTCGCGATGTATTGAACGAAGCCATTGCGTCCGGTGGCTCATCGCTGAATGATTATCGGCAGGCAGATGGCGAACTTGGCTATTTCCAGCACAATTTCCGGGTTTATGACCGTGAAGGCACACCTTGCCCCGCATCGCCCTGCCAAGGCACTATCAGGCGCATCGTGCAATCAGGGCGCAGTACGTTTTATTGCCCCTCTTGCCAACGCTAGTGAAAAGTATAGGGTCGCGCCCATGCGCTGGATGATGAAATTTGCGGTCGCCTTTTTTGTGCTTATAGCCCACCCGGTTTGGGCCGAAGATGGCTTTTTGACCGCGGCCTCGGATGTGCCGCTTATGATGCCGCTCAGTGAGCTTGCCTCATCCTCCATCATTTTTGACAAGCCCGGTGGGCGCATTATTGATGTGGTGCTGACGGGCAATACAACAACCAATGCCGTTGAGGGCTTTTACGCCCAAACACTGGTCGCACTGGGTTGGCAAAGCGTGGCACCCCTGCCGCAAGACGCTGCTCCCCATGCCGCCCAGCCAAGCCTGGCTTTTCAAAACGAATGGGAACGCTTGACGCTGGCCTTTGAAGGCAGGCATAAGGGCGCCCTTCACGTAAGGGTAACGATCACGCCACTGAGTGACTTACCCAATTCAACGCACTGAAAATTCTTTCCTAAAATCATAAATTGGACATGACCCATGGCCTTTGAAAACATTTTGACCGAGAAAAAGGGCGCTGTCGGCGTCATCACCTTGCACCGCCCCGATGCGCTCAACGCATTATGCGCTGCACTGGTTGACGAGCTAAACACCGCCTTGGACGATTTTGAAGCCGATGAAGCCATTCATGTCATCGTGCTGACCGGCTCTGAAAAAGCCTTTGCGGCAGGCGCAGATATTAAAGAGATGCAGCCCAAGGATTATATGGATGTCTATATGGAAGACTTCATTACCGCCACGTGGGAACGCATCAGCCGCTGCCGTAAGGTTACAATCGCAGCGGTTGCGGGTTACGCACTGGGCGGCGGTTGCGAGTTTGCCATGATGTGCGATTTCATCATCGCGGCGGATAACGCCAAATTCGGTCAGCCCGAAATCAATTTGGGGGTTATCCCCGGTTCTGGCGGCTCCCAACGCCTTACGCGCTTTGTGGGCAAGTCCAAAGCCATGGAAATGTGCCTGACAGGCCGCATGATGGATGCAGAAGAGGCTGAGCGCTCCGGCCTTGTCTCCCGTATCGTTCCGGTAGACGATTTGATGGATGATGTAATCAAAACGGCGCAGAAAATAGCCGATCAGTCGCTCCCCGCCACCATGATGACGAAAGAGGCGGTCAACCGCTCCTACGAAACAACATTGGCAGAAGGCGTGCGCTTCGAGCGGCGTTTATTCCACTCCATGTTTGCCATGGACGACAAAAAAGAGGGCATGTCAGCCTTTGTGGAGAAGCGCAAAGCGCAGTTCACCAACCGCTAGGCTGCATTAACACGACGAAACGCCGCATGAACGCGGTTTCACGCCTTGTTGACCCGCATGGGCACTCATGGGTATAAGCCGCGTTCACGGGTTTGCTGCACCAAGTTGTGCAAGCGTCCCAACGAAATTTGAACAACCAGCCACTAAGTGAGTTTGAAACATGGCCAATTCACCCCAGGCCCGCAAGCGCGCCCGTCAAACCGTGCGCCGCACCGAGATCAACAAATCCCGCAAAAGCCGGGTGCGTACCTTTATCCGCCAAGTGGAAGAAGCCATCGAAAGCGGCAACAAGGACACCGCAAAAGCAGCTTTGATTGCCGCCCAGCCGGAAATCGTGCGCGGCGCCAACAAAGGCATCATGCATAAGAACACGGCTGCACGCAAAGTATCGCGCTTGAGCAAGCGCGTCGCTGCAATGGGCTAAGCATCGGTTTCGTTGCCGTTATTCGGTGACAATCCCGATCAAAAAATTTGAACCGCATATGCGTTAGCGCATGTGCGGTTTTTGTTTGCGCAGTGATCGCCGCAAAATTCAAATAATTTCAGCGTCCATTTTTATCGAAAAATTTCGTTGACACCATATGTAGTGTTTTACTGATGTTTGTAACATCACACGCAAAAAAAATCGACGTTCGCGTTTCAAACCTGTTGCACGTTTCGGATCGTGTGGATAAAGTTCCAGCCATCACGCGGGTGAAGTGAGACGCGCCTGCAACCAGTCAAAATTGAGTATCTAAGACGCGACATTTCAAAGTGCCGCGACGGGGAATTTTTGCCTAATGCCTTTCCGGTTTTGAAAGGGTTGCGGGCAAATTGGGGAAATTGTGGTGAGCGAAGATAATCCTCTCGATCAAGTAACACCGGCGAACGGCTATGCGGGCAACGTATCGGTCGAAACATGCTGGGATGTATTGACGACCGATAAGAGCGCGACCTTGATTGATGTTCGCACAACCGCAGAATGGGCCTTTGTCGGCCTGCCGGATTTGTCGTCCATCGGCAAACAGGTTGGCCGCGCCGAATGGGTATCATTCCCAACCATGTCGCCAAATGCCGACTTCACGGCACAGGTAAAAGCACAATTGGACGATGCAGGTATCACAACAGAAGCGCCGGTATTCTTCCTGTGCCGCTCTGGCCAACGCAGTCAGGGCGCAGCGGCGGCGCTGACCGCCGCTGGCTACACGCATTGTTACAATGTGGCAGGCGGTTTTGAGGGGGACGCCAACAGTGAAGCACATCGCGGCACTGTAAATGGCTGGAAAGTGGCGGGATTGCCTTGGGTGCAATCCTAAAAATACGAACAGATAATAATACGGGTTGGTTATCCAACCACGCTAGAGGGACGGTTATGATAGAAACGACAAGAACAAAATGCGCGCAAAGGGGGTCACGATCGAGGCTAAGTGGCATTTCTGTGGCGAACCATGACAGGAGGCGCATTTAATGGCGATCCTTCATGCCAACCAACCAGCCCACACACCCACATCAACCCCAGCAAATGCGGAAAACACAATGAACGACCTTGAAGCGCAGTGGCAAACCGTACGCGAAGGCCTGCGCCGTCAAGTTGGAGAAGACACTTTCAATAGCTGGATCCGTCCCTTATCCTTTGAGGGGGTTGATCAAGGTTCCCTCGAAATTGGCGCACCGTCGCGATTCATGCGCGATTGGGTGATGAGCCGCTACGCCGATCAATTGCTGCAATTGTGGCAGCAGGAAAACACCGGCATCTACAAGGTTGAGTTCCGCGTACGCGTGCGCGCCGACAAGCTGAGCCGCTCAACCGGCAACAACACCAGCCAACGCAGCGTTGCCCCTGAAACGCCCCCTTCTGTGGCGCAATCGGCACAAATTCCGGCCCCTGCCGCGCGCGCCAATAGCGGCGATAACCGCCATGTCGGTGCGCCGCTTGATCCCCGCTTCACCTTCGACAATTTCGTTGTCGGCAAATCAAATGAACTGGCCCATGCCGCTGCGCGCCGAGTCGCCGAAGCGACCGAAGTACAGTTTAATCCGCTGTTTCTTTATGGGGGCGTTGGCCTTGGTAAAACCCATTTGATGCATGCCATCGCCCATGAAATTTGCAGCCGCAGCCCGGCACGCCAAGTGCTCTACCTGTCAGCAGAGCAGTTCATGAACCAGTTTGTCAGCGCCCTGCGTTACAAAAACACCATGGATTTCAAACAGCAGTTCCGCTCTGTCGATGTGTTGATGATTGATGATGTGCAATTCATCTCCGGTAAGAATTCCACGCAGGAAGAGTTCTTCCATACTTTCAATGCTTTGATCGACCACAATCGGCAAGTGATTATCTCTGCCGACCGTAGCCCGTCTGATCTTGAAGGCATTGAAGAACGCATTCGTTCCCGCTTGGGCTGGGGCCTGTCTGCCGATATTCACCCAACCGACTACGAACTGCGCCTTGGCATATTGCAGTGCAAGCGCGAACAGGCCAGCCAGCAACACCCTGATGTTGAAATTCCGGATCGTGTGCTGGAGTTTTTGGCGCACCGTATTACCTCCAACATTCGCGAACTTGAGGGCGCACTTACCCGTGTAACGGCCTTTGCCTCTCTCGTTGGTCGTCCCATCACGCTGGAGATGGTGCAAGATGTGTTGCAAGACCTGCTGCGCGCCAATGATCGCCGCATCACGATTGAGGAAATTCAGCGCCGCACGGCTGAATATTTCGAGATTCGGTTGGCCGATATGATGTCACCGCGCCGCGCCCGCGCTGTTGCGCGCCCGCGCCAAGTAGCCATGTATCTGGCCAAGCAGCTCACCACGCGCTCCCTACCCGAGATTGGCCGCAAATTCGGCGGGCGGGATCATACCACCGTTATGCACGCCGTTAAAAAAATCGAGGAATTGCGGGAAACCGACGCACAAATGAACGATGACGTGGATCTGTTGAAACGCACGTTAGAAGGCTAGGTCAGTGAGCGCAGATCAGGAAAAGAAAGCCGCCGCCTTGCGGGCATTGGAACTTGTTACCGATGGCATGAAGGTTGGCATCGGCACAGGCTCGACCGCCGATCATTTCACCCGCGGATTGGGGGAAAAAGTAGCAGCAGGGTTGAATGTTGTAGGTGTTCCCACATCTGAGGCCACCGCCACCTTAGCCCGATCTCTCGATATACCGCTCACCACCTTGGATGAGGCAGGCACGCTTGACCTCACAGTTGATGGCGCGGATGAAGCCGACACCTGCTTTCGTCTGATCAAGGGCGGCGGTGGCGCACATTTGCGCGAAAAAATCGTCGCCCGCGCCTCTAACCGTATGGCTGTGATTGTCGATAGCTCCAAACTGGTGCCCACATTGGGCGCCTTCAAGCTGCCGGTAGAAATTGTGCCCTTCGGGTCAGAAATTACCCGCACACAGATTGAACAGGGCGCAACAGAGTTCGGCACCGCCCGGCCGCTCACGGTTTCGTGGCGAAGAAGTGACAATGATACCCTTTTCGAGACCGACGGCGGCCACTACATTCTGGATTGCGCGTTTGAAGAAATTAGGGATGCAGAAGGGCTTAATCGCTTCCTGCTCACCTTGCCCGGCGTGGTAGAAACCGGGCTTTTCCTTGGGCTTACAACCGAAATTATCGTGGCCCGCGGCGACGAAACCGAAATTTTGACCCGCTGAGACTGCAAGCGGGCTAACGCTTAACCGTCTTTGGGGGCTTTTATGGCTGACCTTCATTTTGATCTTTTTGTGATTGGCGCAGGCTCAGGCGGGGTGCGCGCGGCGCGCCTTGCGGCCCAAACGGGCCTTAAAGTCGGCATTGCCGAGGAATATCGTGTCGGCGGCACCTGCGTGATCCGCGGCTGCGTGCCCAAAAAGCTGTTTGTTTATGCCAGCCACTATAATGATCACTTCGAAGATGCGGCAGGGTTTGGCCATCAGGTGCCGCAAACCCGCTTTGATTGGCCCACCTTGATTGAAAACAAGGATCGGGAGATTGATCGCCTGAATGGCATCTACCTTTCCAATCTTGAAAAAGCAGGTGTTGAGGTTTTTCAAAGCCGCGCCGCATTTGTGGATGACAAGACCCTCACCCTCACCCAATTGGGCAAAACAGTAACGGCTGACACCTTCTTGATTGCCACCGGGGGCACCCCAACCAAGCCGGAAGATGTGCCGGGCATTGAACACGCCATCACATCGAACGAGGCATTCCACTTGAATGATCTACCCCGCCGGGTTGCCGTGGTCGGCGGCGGCTACATCGCCGTTGAATTTGCCGGCATTTTCAACGGGATGGGATCGAATACCACTCTGCTTTATCGCGGTGAGGAAATTTTGCGCGGGTTTGATGATGATCTGCGCAGCGCATTGCATGATGAAATGACCACCAAGGGCATTGATGTGCGCGTGAACACCAATGTGACACTTATTGAGCAGCATGTAGACGGGTTGCACATCACGCTCACCGATGGCTCCATCATGATCGTCGATCAAATTATGTATGCGACGGGCCGCAAGCCCCTGACAGACGGTTTGGGTTGCGACAAGGCTAGCATTGATCTGGCCCCCAATGGCGCGGTGTTGGTGGATGACTATTCGCGCACCAACCAGCCCCATATTTGGGCTGTGGGGGATGTGACTGACCGGATGGCACTTACCCCGGTCGCGATCCGCGAAGGCGTCGCCTTTATTGAAACCCGCTACAAAGACAATCCCACCAAGCCTGATCATATGATTGTGCCTACCGCTGTTTTCTCCCAGCCGCCTTTGGGCACCACGGGCATGACAGAGGCGGAGGCGCGCGACCACACCGACGGCGCCGTGGATGTCTATATCTCGCATTTCCGCCCCATGAAGCACACGCTTTCGGGCCGTAACGAAAAAATGCTGATGAAACTTTTGGTTGATCGCAGGGATGACAAAGTACTGGGCTTGCACATTATGGGCGATGAAGCCGGGGAAATGATCCAACTGGCAGGCATTGCCGTCAAAATGGGGGCCACCAAGGCCGATTTTGATGCCACTTGCGCGGTTCATCCCACCGCGGCAGAAGAACTTGTCACCATGGCAACCCCCACCCGCTAGTCACTTCGGCCCGGGCGGCAAAATTGGCGCAATTGCGTATTTTTTTCTTCCGGCGTATAACCCGCGCGCAGCCTTAACGCCCGTGCGGGGCATAGGCTTTTGATTTATTTGAGGATACTGCGATGAGCGCGCGTAATTGGAGCCCAGAAAGCTGGCGGAACAAGCCGGGATTGCAAATGCCCACCTATGAGGATGCGGCGGCTGTTGCCCAAACCGAAAAGACCCTACAGTCTTATCCGCCCTTGGTCTTTGCCGGGGAAGCCCGCGCGCTGAAATCCCAATTGGCCGAAGTGGCCGAAGGCCGGGCCTTCCTGCTGCAAGGCGGCGATTGCGCCGAGAGCTTTGCCGAATTCCATCCGGACAAAATCCGTGACACGTTCCGTGTGATGCTGCAAATGGCTGTGGTGCTGACATGGGGCGCAAAGGTGCCCGTGGTGAAAGTGGGCCGCATGGCGGGCCAGTTCGCCAAACCCCGCTCGGCAGACACCGAAACGATTGATGGTGTGGAAATGCCGTCATATCGTGGAGACATCGTTAATGGGATTGAATTTGAGGCAGGCGCCCGCGTGCCAGACCCGGCGCGCCAATTGCAAGCCTATGCGCAAGCGGCCTCTACGTTAAACTTGCTGCGCGCCTTTGCAACCGGCGGCTATGCCGATTTGCATGAAGTGCATCGCTGGAACCTTGATTTCGTGGGTGATGGTGAAGGCCGCAGCCGTTATGCAGCGATTGCCGACCAAATCTCGGAAGCACTGGACTTCATGAACGCCTGCGGTGTGAATTCGGACAGCGCACGTTCTTTGGGCACGGTTGATTTCTACACCAGCCATGAAGCCCTGTTGCTGGGCTATGAACAGGCGTTGACGCGTGAAGATTCCACCAGCGGCGACCCCTATGACACCTCTGCACATATGTTGTGGATTGGTGATCGCACGCGCCAGCCTGACCACGCCCATGTTGAATTCCTACGCGGGGTAAAAAACCCACTGGGCCTGAAATGTGGACCCTCCATCTCAACCGATGGATTGCTGGAATTGATCGACACGCTGAACCCGGACAATGAGGCAGGCCGCCTGACCCTTATTTGTCGCTTTGGGGCCGAAAAAGCAGGCGATCACCTGCCGGATTTGATCCGCGCAGTGGAACGGGAAGGCAAAAAAGTTGTTTGGTCTTGCGATCCGATGCACGGCAACACCGTTAAGTCTTCCAGTGGTTATAAAACCCGGCCCTTCGAACTGGTGTTGAAAGAGGTGCAAGATTTCTTCGCCATCCACCGTGCCGAAGGCACCTATGCCGGCGGTGTGCATTTTGAGATGACAGGCCAAAACGTCACCGAATGTACCGGCGGGGCGCAAGCCATCTCTGATGAAGATTTATCAGACCGCTATCACACCCATTGTGATCCGCGCCTCAATGCCAGCCAAGCGCTGGAACTGGCGTTCCTGATCGCCGAAGGCATCCGCGCTGAGCGCACGGACACCGCACAAGCTGCAGAATAAAGCAAAGACGCAGCCAGAAATTTGGAAAGCCCCGGCGCCCTCCTCAACAAAGGGGCCGGGGCTTTTTCATTAGATCATTTCATATTTGATCGGCAGGGTTTTCAGGCCGGACACAAAGTTCGCTGCCACCCGGGTAGGTTCCCCAGCCAGCTCGATTGATTTCAATCGCGGCAGCAATTCTTCAAACAAATAGCGCATTTCCATGCGCGCCAAATGCATGCCCAAGCACAAATGCGGCCCGTGGCCGAAGGCAATATTCTTGGCGATTTCCCGATCCACTTGAAAAGCATCCGGGTCTTCAAACACGTCTTCGTCGCGATTGCCGGAATGATAAAACATGGCAAGGCTGTCACCGGCTTTGATTTGCTGGCCGCGCAGTTCATAATCCTCTTTCGCTGTGCGGAAGAAATGTTTTACCGGTGTTTCATGGCGGATCATCTCCTCAATCGCATTACCCATCAGGTCAGGATTATCTCGCAGCTTTTGCAATTGGTCGGGGTTTTGGATCATATTCAACATGCCACCCGCAGTGGATGAACTCGTCGTATCATGCCCGGCTGTGGCGATGATGATGTAGTAACTCATCGCCTCAAGGTCGGGCAGCAACTCCCCGTCAATTTTCGCATTGGCAATCACACTGGCCACATCATCATCACGCGGATTGGCCCGGCGATCCTGCGTCAACGCATTGAAAAACGTAAAGAAATCCAACAGAACATTGGTGTCAATGGTTTGATCTGAACGCCCTTGATCCGGGTCAGTCGCGCCGAAAAGTTCTTGGGTAAGCTTCAGCATCAACGGCTCGTCCTTGGGCTCCACCCCCAGGATCGACATGATGACGCGCAGTGGGTACCACACAGCCACATCGTTCACGAAATCGCACTCGCCGCCCATGGCTGCCATGCGGTCCACGGCTTCTTTCGCCAGCTTGCGCACTGCCGCCTCACGGGTTTTCACATTTTTTGGCATAAACCATGCTTGGGTCAGCAGGCGGTATTTGCTGTGATCAGGATTGTCCATATCTACCAGCGACCGCAGAATATGATTGCTGCCGGTCATGGCCAAAATCTGCTCTTCCTGTTCAATTTCCATCAAAGTCAGCCGCGGATCGTTCAGGAACTTGTCGGGTTGGCCCTCAACCTCTTGAATATCGGCGTGCTTGGTTACGGCCCAGAACGGGCGGTACTTCTCTGGTGCGACCCAAGCCACAGGGGTTTCAGCGCGCAATTGCCGAAACTTCGCGTGAATGCCCTCAAAATCTGCAAAGGCGGTTGGGGTGGTAATGTCCAAATCGGTGGTGGCTTTCATAAAACTGTCCCTCAAATTTCTTATCATTCTTCAATGTTGATGGCGGAAGACTGCCACGGACCTGCCGCAAAGCACACTCGGAAATGTCAAATTTATGAGGATATTCGGCCAAACTGACGCGCGCTTTTCTGCACAGGTTTAAAGTCAGCATTGCTGCCCTATATATTGGGGCAGGCCATAGGGGGGACCAAGGCCTGAAACGCCCCTATAGCTTAGCCAATTTCAGGCCACGGGGAATAAAAAGATGCAAAAGCTATCAATGTCCGACGCCATGTTTCTCTATACGGAGAGCAAGGAAGCACCTGCCCATGTCGCAGGATTGACCATCGTTCAATTGCCTGAGGGCTATGAAGGATCGTTTCACGCAGATTACACACAAATCTTGAAAGATCGCCTGCACGAAGTGCCGATCATGCAATGGCGGATGGAAGAAACACCGCTGGAGCTGGATTATCCGCGCTGGGTAGAGGTCGAAGATCTGGACTGGGATTACCACATTCGCGCCACATCTATCGCGCGTCCCGGCAGTGACGAGCAGCTTTGGGACAAGGTTGCGCGCCTGCACAGCCAATTGCTGGATCGCAGCAAACCCTTGTGGGAACACCACATTATCGAGGGACTGGCTGGCAATCGCGTCGCCGTCTACTCCAAAATTCACCATGCCTGCGTTGACGGTCAAGCCGGTCAGCAAGTACAGCAAGTGCTGTTCGACATGACCGCCGAACCGCGCGGCCCGCTCAGCGAAGACGAACTCAAAAAGTTCCCCTTCTACCGCAAGACGGAGAAGAAAGCGCCCGGCCTGCTCAGCACCGTTGCGACCGCAGCGTGGGAAAACGCCACCAAGCGCCCGCTGCTGCTGGAAACGCCGAAGCTGATCAACATGGCGCGTAAGGCATTGGAAAAGCGGGAAGAATTGAAAGACGCCCTGCCCGGCTCTGCGCCTAAGACGATCCTGAATGTGCCTATTTCCGGCCAACGCAGTTTCGCCACCGGGTCCGTTCCGCTTAGCGCCATGAAGGCCGTGAAGAACGCCACGGGCACCACATTGAACGACGTAACCGTCGCCATTTGTGGCGGGGCGCTGCGCCGTTTTCTTGAACAAAAACGGGCACTTCCGGCCGAAAGCCTGATCTGCGGCGCGCCTGTAGCCCTGCCGCAAAAAGGCGACAGCTCGAACAATGTGTCGATGATGATGCTGCCTTATCACACCGAAATCGCCGATCCGATTGACCGGTTGAACGCCGTGCATGAGGGCGCAATGAAAGCCAAAGCGGCCACTGCTGCCATGCTGGAAGTGACCGGCGAAGGCCCTGATTTCACCTTGCCCGCAGGCGTGGCGCGGCGCGCTATGTCGTTGTTTTCACGTAAAGAAATCATGGGCAGCGGCCGTGCGCCGATGAACGTTGTGATGTCTAACGTGCCCGGTTCACCCAAGCCCTTCTATGTGGCCGGTGCCCGTGTGGTGGCCAACTATCCGGTGTCGATCCCGACACATGGTCAGGCGATCAACATCACCTCGATTTCCTATGAAGATCGCATGGATTTTGGGATTATTGGCTGCGCCAAGGTGGTTGCCAAACCGCAGGAAATTATCGAGCTGATCGAAGACGAGTTCGCCACGCTTTACGAAGCCGTGCTGGGTGAAGCCTTCGACACAGGTAAGAAAACCGCAGAAAACAGCGTTTTCACCGCCCATAAAGGCGACAAGGTTGAGACGGCTCCCGTCGTTGAAACCGAACGTCAGGTCGCCGCAGCGTAAACCTGAAAAACTGACCTTGGAACCCGAACAAACTTAACTTGTTCGGGTTTCTCCCTAAAAACCGCCAGTTTCTTTGAGTTTTCGGCCAATTGGCCGCAGCGCGGTTTCGCACACTGGAAAAGTATACGTCGTATACATATATCTTTGGTTAACGGAATTGGAAAACTCAGCCGGGGGAAATAAAATGCAAAAACTTTCAATGAACGATGCGTCCTTCCTGTTCATGGATCGCAAGGAGACACCGAACCACATTGGCGGCTTGGTGATCATCGAGCCTGAAGACAACGACACCCCTTTCTACGACAAATATCGCGCCATGATCGCGGGCCGCATTGCTGAAGTGCCCCTGATGCGCTGGAAGCTGGCCGAAGCCCCCCTTGATCTGGATTTGCCGCAATGGATTGAGCAAGACGATCTTGATCTGGATTACCATGTGCGCTCGACCGCGGTAGCACGCCCCGGCACGATGCAACAATTGTGGGACAAGGTGTGCCGCCTGCACAGCCAACCGCTGGATAAATCACGCCCCTTGTGGGAGCAATATGTGATCGATGGTTTGGAAGGTGGCAAGGTTGCGCTCTACTTCAAAATCCACCATTCCTGCATGGACGGCCAAATGGGCGTGCAAATGCAAACGGTGTTGTTCGACCTGACACCGGAGCCGCGCGATCCGCTGACGCCTGAACAAATCAAGGAAATGCGGCTGGACCGCGTGGCTGCCAAAAAGGCCCCCAGCCTGCTGGATGCTGCCATGGGTGGCCTGAAAAGCGCCTATGACAATCGCCTGACGTTGAAGAGCCTTGGCCAAATTGCCAAGGCCGCGCGCGCTGCGATTGACAAAAAGGACGAGCTTGAAAAAAGCATTCCACCCACCATTCCGCGCACGCGTTTCAATGCCCCGATTTCGGACCAACGCGCCTTTGCGGCGGCCTCACTTTCCTTGGCCGAAATGAAAGCCGTGAAGAACGCTGCCGGCGTTACCTTGAACGATGTGGCCGTGGCCGCTGTTGGCGGGGCGCTGCGCCGTTATCTGGAAGAAAAGAACGCCCTGCCTGATCAAACCTTGATTTGCGGCACGCCTGTTGCCTTGCCGCAAAAAGATGACAGCGCCAATAATGTGGGCTTTATGATGATGAGCTTTGCCTCAGACATTGCGGACCCCAAAAAACGTCTGCAAGTTGTGCATGAAAGCTCAACCAATGCGAAGGCAGGCCAAAAAGCCCTGACCGAGCTTGGCGACATGATGCCCACCATGTACACGCCGCCGGCCCTGGCACGGCCTTTGACCAAGCTGTTCTCTTCCCCCTCTGTGATGGGGATGGCGCCGGTTGGGATCAATGCTGTGTTGTCCAATGTGCCGGGTGTGCCGTTCCAGCTTTATATTGCCGGTGCCAAAGTGTTGGCGAACTATCCCATGTCGGTATTGCTGCATGGCCAAGGGCTGAACATCACCGCCACATCCTATATGGATAGCATGGACTTTGGTGTTATTTGCTGCCGCCAACAGGCAAATGATCCCGATCGTTTGCTGGCCCATTTGCAAGATGAATTCGAAGCGATGAAAGCGGCTGTTTTGGAAACCACCGAAACAGAAGAAACCCCCGCCGAGACGCGCAAAGATAACGTCACCAAATTTTCCAAAGTCGCCTAAAGCCACTCATTGGAGGGATAATCCATGGAACGCCTATCTGCCGTAGACGCCTCGTTTCTGTATGCCGAAAAGCCTGAAATGCCGTTGCATGTGGGTGGCATTACCGTGCTGGAACCGAGAGAGGAAGACCGTGAGGGTTTCTTCAACATCGTCGCTGAAAATCTGAAGCAGCGCATGTTGGATATTCCGCAAATGCGCTGGCGGGTGGCAGAACAGCCGTTCAATCTGGATTACCCCATCTGGGTGGAAGACCCTGATTTGGATTGGGATTACCATCTGGTACACGAAACCTTGCCTGCGCCGGGCACCATGAAGCAGCTTTATGAACGCGTGGGCGAACTGCATATGGAATTGCTGGATCGTTCACGGCCCCTGTTCCGTCAATATATTTTCGACGGGCTGGAAGATGGCAATGTGGCCATGTATTTCAAGGTGCACCACAGTTGCATGGATGGGCAGATGTCCACCCAAATGGCAACAGTGATGATGGATCTGGATCAAAATGGCCGCGCACCGCTAAGCGACGAACAAAAAGAACTGTTGGGCCTGAACCGCAAGGCCGCCAAGCTGGAACCCAATTTGCTGACGGCTGTGATCGATGGGGTTTCAAGCCGCTTGCGCCGCCCCTTGCTGCGCCAAATGCCTGCCCTTGTGCAATCCGGCGTTGCGGCCGCACGCACCTTTAGCACCAGCAGCGGCAAATCAGACGATGAAGGCAACGACAAGCCCAAGGAACCGAAGGCCAAAATGCCCGTTACCCGCTTTAACGGCGCAGTATCCAATACGCGCTCGCTTGCCGGGGACGTGATTGAATTCGACAAGCTGAAAACTATCAAGAAAGCCGCGGGCGTTACCATTAATGATGCGGTGGTGGCCATTACCGGCGGAGCGCTGCGGCGTTATCTGGATGAAAAAGGCGAGCTGCCGCAAGAAGGCTCGCTGGTATGTGGCGCACCTGTGGCGCTGAAACAATCCGGCGGATCGAACAACAATCTGTCGATCATGACCATGTCGTTCCGCACCGATATTGCCGACCCAATTGAACGCCTGCAAGCGGTGGCCCAATCGGCCCGCGACGGCAAGGAAAAATCGGCCAAGATGACCGAAGCCATGATGGGCACACCGACAGGCCGCGCCGATGGCCCCGGTGGCACAACGGGTTTCCGCCTGCCTTCCACCATCGTTAAACCCATGGCGCGGTTGATTGCGAACAAGAACGTGATGGGCAATGTGCCGCCGGTGATGCACGCTGTGCTGTCCAATGTGCCCGGCCCGAATATTCCGCTTTATTTTGCCGGGGCGCGCATTGTGTCCAACCTGCCTGTATCGGTTGTTACCCATTCGGCGCTGTTGAACATCACCATGGCCAGCCTGAACGGCGAAATGCTGGTGGGCGTGATTGCCTGCGGCAAGGCCGTGCCTGATCCCGAACATTTGGTGGCATTGATCATTGATGAATGCGATGTGCTGCTGGCAGCCTTAAGCGGGGAACCAAAGCCTGAAGGCAAGGCCCCTGCTGCCGCCAATGACGATAGTGCAAAGGTTGCATAGGCCAACTACCTCAAAATAGATTGGCCCCCTTTTGTTGGGCACCTTTGCATTCGGCCAGCGTGATTTGTGTTTCACCGCCCCCCCTGGTGAACACTGTTGCGCTGGCTATCTTTTTAGGGTCATGAATCTGGCTGCATCGCCTACCGCAAACAGTCGTTTACGCGCATAATTAGCTACCAAGAGAGCCGCATCGCATAATTGGATTGAGGGAACGCTATGCAAGAAGTCCTTGAACAGGGATTGGTAATACGCAAAGAGTGTGAAACACTGTCTGACACGCTATCAGCAGACACCTCACTACCTGATACCGATCACCCAATCGGGGCATTAGGCATGTGTTTCAATCACGCCACACTATTTGTCGAGTCTGCGCATAACTACTATTTGCAATGGTCAGAGGCTAAAACAATACCGATGGATGAACTCGACCAAACCCGTGAACAGAATGAGCAACGGATCATTGAGTTGGGAAAATTCTTATATGTATCTGCCATGTCCTCCATGGAATTCTCGATGAAGCGCGCAAATATTCGGCTTGGGAACCCATTGGGTCTGCCAACGAAAACCCTAGATAAAGCCTATATGCGAAACATGATTAAGTCGTCAGTAGATTCTAACCTGATTGAGCAAAGCGACGGTGCCCTATTTGAGGGTGCGGTCAACGTTCGTAACAGCGTGGTACACAACAATGGTGTCGCCCAAAGAACCGTGACATACAAATTTGAGAATGATTTGATACTTGATCTCCAACAGGATCAGATGACCCAAGGCTCACTGCTCACATTTCCAAAACTAACGCTTTGGGTGATCCAAAAATATGCCCAATGGTGCCAATCGCTTCTAGCTGACCGCCAATAATAATTGATCCTTCAAATTCCCAAGCCAACCCTTGATCTTCTTCACCGGTTCGGCGCGGGGTTTTGTAGTCCGCCAGTTGCCGTGCTGTATGCCCTGCTGCGAAATAATCGACCCGTTTTGGAAACTTTTTTGAGGTGCTGCCTTAACCCTAACGGGCGGCGGCAGGCGGCGGCTTGCCTTGCGTGTGGCCCGATGCGAGCGCAAAAACCTCCCCACGCATTAACCATAACACCACTAACCCTTTGATTTATATCAATGAATCAAATCCGAAATGGGTACATTTTGATCTTGCCCATAAAACAATCAGCTCAAGGAGATCAGTTATGCCCACCCAAATAAACATGGCCGCCGCGTTTGGAATTGCCACGGGTTTCATTTGGTGCCTGTTCTCACTTGCCAGCACAGCAGGTGCCAGCACACTTAGCGCCATATCCGGCACAGATGGTGCCACACATCTTGAAACACTTCAGCCGATCGTCACTGGCATGGGGTTTAGCGACGGATTGGTTTGGCTGACGATTATCGCTGCGCTGATTGGTTCACTGCTGGCGCAGGTCAATTTCGATTTCAACGAATTTTGATCCACGCCGATATTCTAAAACAAGGGCGGGAACCTTTGCAGCTCCCGCCCTTTTTGTTTGCTGATTACTTGTATTCCGGCTCGTTCCAGAAGGGCCAAAAATCAGGCATGTCGGTTGATACCTTGCCGGGGAAATTGGGGGGCCGTTTTTCCAAAAAGCTCATCACGCCTTCCATGGCTTCCGGGCTTTGGCCGGTGGCGGCGACACCGCGACTATCAATCTGATGTGCCTCCATCGGATGGCTCATGGTGAGACCACGCCACATCATCTGCCGGATCAACGCCACCGAAATGGCTGAGGTGTTTTCGGCAATGTCACGCGCCTTCTCATAAGCGGCGGGAAGCAAATCTTCCGGCGCATAGAGCTCATGCACCAAGCCACCTTTATGGGCCTCTTCTGCATCGAACACGCGGCCAGACAGAGTCCAGTCCATGGCCTGTTGCGGCCCCACCAAACGCGGCAGGAAAAAGCTGGAAGCCGCTTCGGGCACAATGCCCCGGCGTGCAAACACAAAGCCGAACTTTGCCTTGGTGCTGGCAAGGCGCATATCCATCGGCAATTGCATGGTGGCTCCAATGCCAACCGCCGCCCCGTTGATCGCGCCGATCACCGGCTTGTAGCAATTGAAGATGGACAAGGTGGTGAGCCCGCCACTGTCACGAATACGCAGATCCGTTTCATCCAGCCGGGTGGAAATGGGCTTGGGCGCATCATCCGCCTTTTTACCATTGGCGCTGGCATTGAAGGTGTCCCCACCAGATGCGAGATCAGCCCCGGCGCAAAAGGCGCGGCCTTCGCCGGTGACGATAATGGCGCGCACATCATCTTGGGTGTTGGCCTTCTCGAACACATCAATCATCTCTTTCGACATTTGCAGCGTGAACGCGTTCATATTGTCGGGGCGGTGCAGGGTCAGCGTCAGCACGCCATCCTTCACATCGGTTTTGATGGTTTCGTAAGTACTCATGAAGTTCTCCTAAAATAAATGTCAATAGGCGCAAGGTAGTTCCGAATGATCGTGCATTGCAACTCTGGTCTGGCCGAGTATGATCGCGGCCATAAACATTCAGCGAATTGGGGAAAACAATGCATCCGACTATCCACGCAGCGAACAATCCAGACAAAGCCGCCTATATCATGGCCGGATCGGGTGAAGTGACCACCTATGGGCAGCTTGAGGCACGCTCCAACCAAATGGCGCAATTGTTCCGCGCCGAGGGCTTAAAGCGCGGCGATTCCATCGCCATCTTTATGGAAAACAATGCGCGTTACTTCGAGATTTGTTGGGCCGCACAGCGCAGCGGGCTGTACTACACTGCCATTTCATCGCGGCTGACAACGGCAGAGGCCGAATACATTATTAATGATTGCGGCGCGCAGGTGTTCATCACCTCAACCTACAAAAAGGATGTCGCCGCCGAGTTGCTGCCGCTGATGCCCAATGTGCATACTAAACTGATGGTGGGCGGTACGATTGACGGCTATGAGGCTTATGAAGACGCCCGTGATGCCCAACCGACAGATCGCATTGCCGATGAAAGCCGCGGCGTTGATATGCTTTATTCATCGGGCACAACAGGCCGCCCCAAAGGCGTGCGTGCGGCCCTGCCCGAAGGCAACATCGATGAACTGGCAGCACTGGGCATGATGACCCAAGCCTTGTTCCAGATGGATGGGGAAACCATCTATCTATCACCCGCGCCGTTCTATCACGCCGCGCCCTTGCGCTTCTGCATGGCGGTGATGCAATTTGGTGGAACCGTTGTCGCCATGGAAAACTTCGATGCCGAACAGGCGCTGGAGTTGATCGGCAAATACAATATTTCGCACTCCCAATGGGTGCCGACCATGTTCGTTAAAATGCTGAAATTGCCGGAAGATGTACGCACAAAATATGATGTGTCATCCATGAAAGTGGCGATCCACGCCGCCGCGCCCTGCCCCAAGCCGGTGAAGAAACAAATGATCGAATGGTGGGGGCCTGTGATCTATGAATATTACGCAGGCACAGAGGGCAACGGCTTCTGCTTCATTACATCCGAAGAATGGCTGACCCATGAAGGATCAGTGGGCAAAAACCTGCTGGGGCCGATCCATATTTGCGACGACAATGGCGAAGAACTGCCGCCGGGCGAAGCGGGCACCATCTTCTTTGAAGGCGGGACCGAGTTTGAATATCACAACGACCCGGAAAAAACGAAGGAAAGCCGCCACGCCCAAGGCTGGTCTACCCTTGGCGATATCGGCATGGTGGATGAGGAAGGCTATCTTTACCTCACCGACCGCAAAGCCAATATGATTATTTCCGGCGGGGTGAATATCTACCCGCAGGAGGCCGAAAACCTGCTGATCACGCATCCTTTGGTAGCCGATGTCGCTGTGATCGGCGTGCCGAATGAAGAGTTTGGCGAAGAGGTGAAGGCGGTGGTGCAATTGCAAGACCCGGCTTTGAAATCAGACGAGACGGCAGAAGAACTTATCCGGTTCTGTCTCGACAACCTCTCCAAAATCAAATGCCCACGCACCGTCGATTTTGAAGATGAACTGCCGCGCCACCCCACCGGCAAACTTTACAAACGCCTGATCAAAGATCGCTATTGGGCGGATAAAGAAAGCAAACTTGTTTGAGCCTGTTCGATCGTAGTCCGGTTGAGTTGATCAAATCCTTCGCCAAGGATGGATCTGTTGGCGCTGGCGATTTGAAGAAGGGGGATCGCCTTACCCCCGAACGCGCCGTAGAAACCATGCACACCTTGCGCAAAAACGGTTTCAATGGCCGCCCGATTGAAGACTGGCAAGAAAGCCTGAAACAGGTTTTGGAGGCGCACCCGCAAGGGGCGCCTCTTTTCGTTTTCGGCTATGGCTCGCTCATGTGGAACCCGATGATCCCGCATCAAGGTATGCTGCCTGCGCGCATCACCCAATATGCCCGCAGTTTTTGCATGAATGTGACCTTTGGGCGTGGCTCTGACGACCATCCCGGCTTGATGCTGGCGCTGGATGAAATAGGCGGGGATGAAATGGAGGGCGATGGCACCCCGTGCTGGGGCCGCCTTATCGCCGTGGCCCCGGAAGATGTGGAACATGCCTATTGCCTGCTTTGGATCCGCGAAATGGGTGGTGATGGCTATGTGTTCCGGCACTTGGACGCGGAGACAGAAGATGGCCCCATTGCCGCCATCACCTTTACCGTAAACCGCAAGGGGGATCGCTATTTGGGGCATCTGCCCCTTACCGACCAAGCCCGCCGCATTGCCCATGCAGAAGGCATTTTGGGTACGAATTTCGACTACCTGAAAAACCTGATGGACGAAATGGGCAAGCTGGAGATTGACGACCCTTATCTGACCGCCTTGTGGACCGCGGTGGAACGGGAGCGGGGGTAGTCGGATTATCATTCCTACCACAACAATGATTGGGAGCCGGGATCCAGACAGTGTAAACACCTTCAAGGAAAAACAAGCCGAAAATCAGTCTGGATGCCGGATCGGGGTCCGGCATGACGGTGAGTTAAGGTTGCGATGTCACCAACGGCGTCATCCCGCACTTGATGCGGGATCCATGTAGCGGTGAAACCATTCGGGGCCTTGCAAGCCGATATTCTGCATGGATGCCAGGTCGCAACCCGGAATGACGGTTGAAGACTGCCGTGAGCGCATATTGTGGCCCCCGCCAAAGCCTTTGCAAAGGGCCCCCGGCGGCGCTAAAGTCCGCTCCAACATCATTCCACTCACAAGTTTCAAGGAGATAAACTTATGGCTGATATCGAAGCAAAAATTGCCGAACTGTCCGACAAAATCGGCACCGAAACCGGTGTGTCTGACTGGCACCAAATCACGCAGGATCAAATCAACCTGTTTGCCGATGCCACAGGCGATCACCAGTTCATTCACGTAGATGTGGAAGCCGCCACCAAGTTGTTTGGCTCCACCATCGCCCACGGTTTCTTGACCCTGTCGCTGCTGCCGATCCTGTCGCGCATGCCCCCGATGGAAGGCGTGACCCGCGGCATTAACTATGGCTGCAACAAGGTGCGCTTTACCAATATGGTGCCGGTGGACAGCAAGGTGCGTGCCCGCACGGTGTTGAAAGAACTGGCAGCCAAAGGCGGTGGCATGCAAGTAACGTCGGAAGTCACCATGGAAATCGAAGGGCAAGACCGCCCCGCCATGGTTGCCGAAACGCTGACCATCATCTATTTCGACTAAGGTTTGCGCTCACGCAGGCGTGGCCAGTTACCGAGACCAACTGGCAAAACCGATGCAAATTTCCAAGGCCCGCCCTTATCCGGCGGGTCTTTTTTTGTCTTGTTGCGGTTTGGGAAGGCTTGGCAGGGCATCGATTGATCCAAAGCCAATCCAATTTGATTACATTTTCCCGCTAAGCCTCAGCCAGCGGGTGTGCGCCGGGATTTGCCCCAATCTGGGGCATTGATGGGTGTTTAAGCATGGTCGGCGACGATCTCCGTAACAGGAGGCCACCATGCAAACGCTCATTACAAAATCAATTTTCATCCTTTTTCTGACCTGCCTTGCGGCATGCGCAACCACGGATTATTCAGAAACCCAAACACCAAGCGGATACGCCTATAAGGTGACTGAACAGTTTTCTGACATGCCAGAAGACCAACGGGTGCCCAACTATTACTGGGAAGATTTTTGCAAACGCACGCCCGGTGATTGCGGTGTTTCCAGCACGCAACGCCGCGTAGACGTTGGCCCGCAGCTTTGGCAAAAAATCCAGAAGATCAATCGCTGGGTGAACGACCGCATCATTTACCGCACCGATGAATTCAACAATCAAGGCCGGGATAGAATGATGCTGCTTGATCTGGATAATGCCACGGGCAAGCTATACGGCGATTGTGAAGATCACGCCGTTACCAAGCGCCATCACCTTTTGCGGTTGGGCATACCGGCATCGGCCCTGCGGCTGGCCGAAGTGGCCCCAATGTCCAATGGCATGACCTATATTGCAGACACGGGTATTGTGATCGCGACCCATATGGTGCTGATCATTGCCACCAATGCAGGCGACTTTGTGCTCGACAATGAAGACGACTATATCCAACCCGTTGATCGGACCGGCTATTACATTGCGAAATTTCATATGCCTGAAGCAAAGAACCCTGAGCGTTGGGTGATTGCCGATGCGCAACCGCAATTAATGTCCGTCATCCAATAAAGTATGTTTACGAACACGCAGATGCGCACCGGGCACCATGGCGCATATCGCAGATTACAGCATCTTCACGCCGGACAGATCTTCCGCGATTTCCCACAGCTTCTTCGCCATCTGTTCATCACGCGCCTTACGCATGGACCCCACTTTTACGGCCTTGCCGGCTTGTTCGAAAAGACCATCCGGGCCGAAATATTCGCCGCTGTTTACATCATCACCTAAGGCGGCATAAAGCGTGGGCTGCGCACCATGATAGGGCGATTGCGCGATATAGGGGGCAAGCCCTTGTGCGAATTTCGGCAAATGACGCGGCAGATCAGTGCTTGAGGCACCGGGATGGGCCGCGACCGACAAAGTACTAATGCCTTGCGCTTTGAAGCGCCGATCAAGCTCATACATAAAGATCAAACAAGCCAGCTTGCTTTGGCCGTAAGCCACGATGGGATTGTAAGATTTCTTGAACTGAAAGTCGCGCAGATTGATCTGCCCGAAGCGATGGGCTTGGCTGGAAAGCTGCACGATGCGGCTACCCGCCGTCGCGACAACGCGATCAAGCAAATGTTGGGTGAGCGCGAAGTGACCAATAAAGTTGACGCCGGTTTGCCCTTCCAGCCCATCTTCGGTTTCAAAGCGCGGCGACATCATCACACCGGCATTGTTGATCAGCAGATCAATGCGGTCAAAATCTGTCAGCACCTTATCTGCAAAGGCCCGCACAGAGGCCAGACTTGCCAGGTCAAGATCATATAGATGCAGCTTGGCACCGGGCACATCGGCCCTGATTTTATCTGCCGCCGCTTGCGCCTTTTCAGCGTTGCGACAGGCCATCACCACATCGGCCCCTTTGGCCGCAAGCCCTTTCGCGGTTTCAAAACCCAACCCCGTATTGGCCCCGGTTACAATCGCAACGCGGCCTGATTGATCTGCAACCGCTTCATAATTCCATGGCATGGTCATTATCTCCCCTACTGCCCGTTTGGGATTAGATAGGCACGAATGAGAGAATGTCAAAGAATACGTCGTATACTTGTACCAACACTTGTATCTGGCACGACTGGTCGCAGGCGTTGAAGCGCGCTAAGATCACCCCATATGGGAGCCATATGAAGGTGCCGCTTGAGAGCGCCACAATGTGGATTAAGAGGAAGGGAAAACCCCAATGACTTACTTTGTAACCGGCGCGACCGGGTTTCTGGGCCGCAATCTGATTGTTGAACTGCTTAAGCGCGAAGGCGATATTTATGTGCTGGTGCGTGCAGGCTCCAAATCCAAGGTGATTGATCTCATCAAGGAAACGGGCGGCGAAGGCCGCATTCACCCCATCAATGGTGATCTTGGCAGCCCGCTTTTGGGCGTGTCCGATGAAGATGGCAAGACGCTGAAAGGCAAAATTGACCACTTTTTCCATCTGGCCGCGATTTATGATTTGGCCAATACCAATCACGAACAACAGATCGACATCAATGTCGATGGCACCCGCCAAGCCCTGAAACTGGCCGAGGCGTTGAACGCCGGTTGTTTCCATCACACATCTTCCATTGCCGCCGCGGGCTTGTATGACGGCACATGGCGCGAAGATATGTTTTTGGAATGGGAAGAAAACTCCCACCCCTATTACCGCACCAAGCATGACAGTGAGGCGGTGTTGCGCGATGAGGCCACCATGCCCTGGCGCATCTATCGGCCCGGTATTGTGATCGGTCGGTCTGACAATGGCGCGATTGACAAGATTGATGGCCCCTATTTCTTCTTCCCGCTGTTGAAGGGCCTGAAGCAAGTGCTGCCCGATTGGACCCCCATGGTGGGTATTGATGGCGGCAATATGAATTTGGTGCCGGTGGATTATGTGGTGCGCGCAATGGATCACATCGCCCACAAGGCCGAGCTTGATGGCCAAACCTTCCACCTCACCGCCGATGAACACCCCACCGTGGGGCAGGTATTGAACATTTTTGCCAAGGCAGCAGGCGCCCCGCGCTTTACCGCCAAGCTGGATAATTCTTTCCTTAACATGTTCCCGTCGCGCATTTCTGGCCGCTTGATGAACATGCCTTTGGTGAAAGGTGCGCTTGATCGCACTTTGGGCGAAATCGGTATTCCGGCAGAACTGATGAAATTTGTGGACTACCCCACCATCTTCGACAACCGCCAAACCAAGGCCGCATTGGCAGATAGCGATATTCACTGCCCGCCGCTTAAATCCTATGCCCAAACCATTTGGGACTATTGGCTGAAAAATCTGGACGCCGACCAAGCAAGGGGCCGCACCTTGAAGCGCGCCGTAAAAGGCAAGGTCGCCTTGGTGACGGGCGCCTCCTCCGGCATTGGGGAAGCGACCGCGATCAAACTTGCCAAGGCCGGTGCCACGGTTTTGCTATGCGCCCGCACACCGGAAAACCTGAAAGCCACGCAAGAAAAGATCGAAGGCATTGGCGGTAAAGCCTATATCTATCAGGCCGATGTCGCCGATATTGAAAGCTGTGACGCGCTGATTGCCAAGGTGATGGAAGACCATGGCCGGGTAGACATATTGGTGAACAATGCGGGCCGCTCTATCCGTCGTTCCATCTCACTCAGCTATGATCGGTTCCATGATTATGAACGCACCATGCAGCTAAACTACTTCGGCGCTTTAAGGCTTATCATGGGGGTGTTGCCTTCCATGACGGAGCGGAAATCGGGCCATATCATCAACATTTCGTCCATTGGGGTGCAGGTGAACCAGCCGCGCTTTTCGGCTTATGTGGCCTCCAAAGCCGCGCTGGATGCGTTTGCGCGCTGCGCCCAGCCGGAGTTTTTGGACAAAAACGTGCATTTCACCAATATCTATATGCCCTTGGTGAAAACGCCGATGATCGCCCCCACCAAAATGTATGACTATGTGCCAACCCTCACGCCCGAACAGGCCGCCGACATGGTGGTGGAGGCCATTGTGGAACGGCCCAAGCGCGTCTCCACCCAATTGGGCACCATGGCCGAATTGATGTGGGCGGTGGCGCCAAGGGCCTTGGACATGGTATTCAATCGTTCCTATCGGTTGTTCCCCGATTCGTCGGCGGCGAAGGGTGAAAAATCTGTGAATGAGGAAGCGCCGACCACAGAAGCGGTGGCGTTTGCCTCTCTCACACGCGGGGTGCATTGGTAGCCGCACCGCGATAGCGAAATGGGCGGCACACGCCGCCCAAAGCGCCGCGAGCGCCCAAATATGAAGGAGGGTGCTTATGGCCCGCAGACAACGATTATTCGGCAAGAAACTTGGGCAAGCCAAAAAGCCTGCCGCCGTTCCCAAAGAGCCCATGACCAATGTGGCCCTGGCGGCGGCATTGCTGCGCCAATCGTCGGCCATGCTGAATGCAATCGCAGAAGGCAACCCGGAGCTTGCGGCACGCTATGAAACGCTGGCCGGCGCATATGAGGCCGTGGCGGGCCTGACAGAGCTTGACCCGATGGGGCCTGCGCCTGAAGGCGTGGAAGATTTGCTGGACCAGTTTTAGGCGTCGCCATGGCTGCCTGCACGATCCGCCTGATACGCCCGGAAGAAGTTGACCTGTTGCCCAAAATGGAGCGGGCGGCAGACCAACGCTTTATTGATGCAGGCTATTTCAGCGAAGCCGATATAGGCCCCGGCGATTTTCAGGTAGAGCGTTACCGTGAAGGCGGCCCCACATGGATGGCCGTAGATGAACGCGATAGCCCCATGGGCTTCATCCATATGGGCCGCTTGCCCCAAGGCCCGCATATTGAAGAACTTTCAGTGCTGCCCGAGCATGGCCGCAAGGGCGTTGGCACGGCCCTGTTGCATCATGTGCTTGATTTGGCGCGGGAGGCGAATGAGTTCGCCGTCACCCTCGCGACCGATATTCACGTGCCTTGGAACGCGCCTTACTATGAAAAAATCGGCTTTGAGGCCGTATCCCCCATGGCGCTGGGACGGGAATATCTGGATCTGCGCGCGGCAGAGGCCGCCAAGAATTTGAACCCCAATACACGCCAAATCATGATCTACTATTTAAACCCGGTGAGCCGGAACGAACCTGCCGCTAGATAACTCTCAATAGCTCTTCGGCAAATCCAACACGTTCTCACCCAAGAACGACAGGATAAGTTGTTCGGAGACGGGCGCGATGCGCGCGATCATGGCCTCTCGGTAAAGACGCTCCACATGGAATTCCTTGGCGTAACCCATGCCCCCATGGGTGAGCACGGCGCGTTCGGCGGCGGTGTGCCCGGCGCGTGCGCCCAAAAACTTTGCGGCATTGGCTTCTGCCCCGCAGGGCTTGCCATTGTCGTAAAGCCATGCTGCTTTCAGCACCATATGCCATGCTGCCTCCAGCTCTGCCCAGCTTTCTGCCAAGGGATGTTGAATGCCCTGATTTTGCCCAATGGCGCGACCGAACACTTTGCGATCTGCCGCATAGGTCGCGGCACGGGCCAGCGCATCGCGGCCCAGCCCAATCGCCTCTGCGCCGATCAAGATGCGCTCCGGGTTCAAGGAATGCAGCAGATAGGAAAAGCCCTTGCCTTCCTCGCCGATGCGGTCTTCCTCCGGCACTTCAAGTCCATCAATAAAGATAGCATTGGAATCGACGGCCTTGCGGCCCATCTTTTCAATCTCACGCACTTCAATGCGGTCGCGGTTGAGATCAGTATAAAATAACGTCATGCCATGGGTGGGCTTGGCGCATTCTTCCAACGGCGTGGTGCGGGTAAGCAGCAAGATCTTTTCCGCCACTTGCGCGGTGCTGGTCCACACTTTTTGGCCGTGAATTGTGTAGCCGCGATTGGTGCGTTCTGCGCGGGTTTTGATATGGGTCGTGTTCAGCCCCGCATCGGGTTCTGTGACCCCAAAGGCGGTGCGATGCTGGCCTTGAATGAGCGGCGGCAGAAAACGTTGTTTCTGTTCATCCATACCGAACACCACAATAGGGTGCGGCCCGAACAAATTGATATGGATGGCACTGGCGGCCTGAAAGCCACCGCCATGGCGCGCCACCTCATGCATCATCAGTGCTGCTTCGGTGACGCCCAAGCCCGCGCCGCCATATTCTTCCGGCATGGTGATGCCCAAAAAGCCGCCCTGCGCCATAGCTTGGTGAAACTCTACGGGAAAACCGCCCTTGCGATCCTTCTCCAGCCAATATTCATCATCAAAGGCGCTGACCGCCTTGATTGTGCTATCAACAATTGCTTGCTGTTCTTCTGAAATAGCAAAATCCATTAGCGCCACTCTCCCTCATAGGCGAACAGGCCCGGTGCGCCGCCTGTGTGTAGGAAGACAATGGTATCATCGGGTGAAAACGCGCCAACTCGGATCATTTGGATAAGCCCTGCCATTGCCTTGCCGGAATAGACGGGATCAATCAACACGCCATCACGCGTGGCGAGCAGATCCACCGCCTCCTTCATTTCATCGGTGGGCAAGCCGTAGCCGGGACCGATCACGCCATCGCGCACATCCACCGCATCGGGGTGAAGCGTGGGCGGGTTGGGCAGCAGCCCTGCCACTTCACCTGCCAAGGCGGTGACATCACCCGCGATTTTTTCAGGATTGCCCGCATAAACATCAAAGCCGATGACCGGGCACGCAAATTGCGCGGCGGCAAAGCCTGTAACAAGCCCCGCCTGTGTGCCGCCGGTGCTGGACGCCATGACAAGCGCTGTAGGCTTAATGCGCTGCGCCTTGCACTGCGCCTCCAACTCCAGTGCGCAATCCACATAGCCCAGCGCGCCAATGGCGGTGGAGCCGCCGGGCGGAATGATAAGGGCAGAGCGGCCCTCATGCCCCAGCCGCTCCAGCACCGCGCCCAAGGCTTGGCCTGCGCCTTCATTATCTGCCACGCGATGCAGCTCTGCCCCGAACAACCCATCCAGCATAACATTGCCGGAACTGGTATAGCTGCCACCTTGATAGGGCACTTGTTCCACCAATATGGCGATGCAGCTTAGCCCCGCACGCGCGGCGGCCGCCGCCGTTTGGCGCACATGGTTGGATTGCAGCGCGCCGAACGTGATCAGCGTGTCATTACCTTCGGCCTTGGCTTGGCCTACCAAAAATTCCAGCTTGCGGGTTTTGTTGCCACCAAAGCCTAACCCGGTGCAATCATCCCGCTTGATGAGCAGACGCGGGCACGCCTCACCCAAGGCTTCATCAAGGGCATTTCGCAAGCCGTTCAGCGGCTCCAACGGGGTGGGCAGATGCGCAAAGCGTTCACGGGGAAAATTTTCAAGCATGGTGGTCCTTCAATGCAAAAGGGGAAGCCTAAAGACTTCCCCGCAACTCTCAATTCATGGGCCCTTTGCCAGCCCTGCGCGCATAGCGCTTCGGGCCTTCGGCCTTAAAATCAGTCCACTGGACTGATTTTGCCAAGGCACATGCCTCAGCCCTTCATCATCGCGCCGGCCATCTTGCGGATGGTTTCTCCATAAGGCGGACGCATGCCACCCAAAATCTTCTCAAACTTGATTTGGTTGAAGATCGTTTTTTGATGGGTGAATTCACGGAAACCATATTCGCCGTGATAATTGCCCATGCCTGCCGGGCCAATACCGCCGAAAGGTGCATCTTCCTGGCCCACATGCATGATCACGTCATTCACGGTTACACCGCCGGATGTGGTACGTGTGGTAACGCGGTTTTCTTCCGCCTTGTCGGCGCCGAAGTAATAAAGACCCAGCGGACGCTCATGCTCGTTCACATAATCGATCGCGTCGTCCATTTCCTTATAGGTTTTTACCGGCAGCAGCGGGCCAAAAATCTCTTCCTTCATGATGGCCATGTCTTCGGTTGGGTTCACCACCAAGGTTGGCGGAATTTTGTGATGCGCTTGCTGGGAGAAATCCTCATTCGCCGGGTTGATTTCAACCAATTCAGCACCCTTGGCGCGGGCATCTTCCAGATAGCCTTGCAGGCGATCGTAATGACGCTCATTCACAATGGAGGTGTAGTCAGGATTATCCTTCAAGGTGGGGTACATGGCAGTGACGGATTTTTGCGCCTGTTCCACAAATTCTCCCACCTTGCCATCGGGCACCATAACGTAATCAGGGGCCAAACAAATTTGGCCCGCATTCAGTGTTTTACCGTTCATGATGCGGTTTACGGCCACTTCCATATCGGCTGATTTGGAAACCATCACAGGCGACTTGCCACCCAGTTCCAAGGTAAGCGGCACCAGATTTTTCGATGCTGCTTTCATCACATGGCGCGCAATGGAGGTGGCACCGGTAAACAGCAAGTGATCGAAGGCGAGGTTTGAGAATGCTTCGCCCACGGCGGGACCGCCTGTTACAACGGCCACTTCATCTTCGTCATAGGCTTCCGCGATCATGCGGGCCATTAGTTCTGACGTGGCGGGCGTAAACTCAGACGGTTTGATCATGGAGCGATTGCCCGCGGCAAACACATTGGCGAGCGGGCCAAAGGTAAGCTGAACCGGGAAGTTCCAAGGTGAAATGATACCGATCACACCCTTGGGCTGATGCTCAACCCGCACGCGGCCACCCAGCAAGCCCATAATGGCAGGACTGGTTTTGCGCTTATCGGCCTTCATCCACTTTTTCATGTGGTCGCGCGAATGCGCCAAGGGGCCAATGGCACCGGCCACATCCATCAACAGGGATTGATCGGGCGAACGGTGGCCAAAGTCAGCTGAAATGGCATCGCAAATTTCTTTGGAATGGCGCTGCAACAAATCAATCGAGCGATTGATGCGGTCCTTGCGCAGTTCAAGTGACGGATAAGGGTCGGCCAATTGAGCCTTTTTCTGCTTTTCCAGAATGGCCTGCATTGTTTGTTCAAAATCACCTGCTACGGTGTTGGGCGCTGCACTCATTGGGCTAGCCTCCTACTTTGTGGTCGCTTAACGAAAGGTTCAAAAACTCTAAAAAATTCCCGTAATATCTCGTGGGCGGGACTCTTGGGCATTCTGCCTGTTTTGTAAAGTCAAACTATTGGGGCGCATATGATACCAGAGCTTGAAACCGAGCGATTAGCAATGAGGGCGATCCGCGATGACGACCTGGATGCCTATTGCGATATGGTAGGCAACCCCACCGTTACCCGTTTTTTGGGCACGGGCCGCACGTCAAACCGCGCCGAAGCATGGATGCAAATGGCCAGCATATTGGGCCACTGGCAGCTTCGCGGTTACGGCCTTTGGGCTGTAGAATCGAAGGAAAATGGCAGTTTTCTGGGCCGTGTGGGGCTATATAACCCGGAAGGCTGGCCCGGGCTTGAAGTGGGCTGGGCGTTGCGCGAATGCCATCAAGGCCATGGTTATGCCACCGAAGCAGGCGCAGCCGCCCTGCGCTTTGCGTTTGAGCGTGTGGGCGCTGAAGAGGTTATTTCCTGCATTCAACCGGGCAATGCGGCCTCTATCAAAGTGGCGGAAAAGCTGGGGGAAACCCACTGGCGGGACGAACCCTTGCAAGGCATTCGGGTTCATATCTATGGGGTGGACCGCGCAACATGGGAAAGCCATACTGCCGCCACCTGACATATTATCAAACAGAAGAGACCCCAAATGGCCTATGAAACCTTGCTGCTGGACATCGCCGATAGCGGCGTTGCCACCATCACGCTAAACCGCCCCGAAGTGCTGAACTCGCTCAACACCACGCTGTTAAAAGAACTGATTGATGCGGTGGATACGGTAGAGGCGGATAACAATGTGCGTTCCGTCATTATTACGGGCAATGGGCGGGGCTTTTGCGCCGGGGCCGATTTGGCCGAAGGCGGCGGTTCCCAAGAAGACGCGCCATCAGACCCCGCCAAGGCGCTGATTGCCAATGGGCACCGCACTGAAAAAAGCATGAAGGCGCTGCACAATCCGCTTATCTCCAAAATCTGGAACTTGGAAAAGCCGGTGATCAACGCCATTAACGGTGTGGCCGCAGGCGGTGGCATGGGGCTGGCGCTGACCGCCGATATGGTGATTGCCGCGCGCAGTGCCAAATTTGTTTGCGTGTTCGTGCCGCAACTTTCCATTCTGCCCGATATGGGCGCCACCTGGCATTTGGAGCGCCTGCTTGGCCCCGCGCGCGCCATGGGCGTTGCCATGCTGGGCGACAAAATTCCCGCCGATCAAGCCAAGGAATGGGGCATGATTTGGGATGTGGTGGAAGATGACGACCTGATGCCCACCGCTACCGCACTGGCTGAGCGGTTGGCCGATGGCCCCACCCGCACCTACCCCAAATTGCGCCGCGCGCTGCAAGCCGCCGACACCAACAATCTGGATGCCCAGTTGCGGCTGGAGGCAGAAGCCCAAGGCGTGCTGACCGGCACCGCCGAAATGCGGGAAGGCGTGATTGCCTTCTTGCAAAAGCGCAAACCCAATTTCAAAGACATTGCCTAAACCGAACCGGAGTTAAGACCCATGGAAACTGTAGAATTTGAGCGCGTGAAGCTGGAACTGGCAGATAATGTCGCCACCATCACCATGAACGACCCTGCCGCCTTGAACGCGGCGGGCCTTGCCATGGTAGGCGGCTTGATTGACGCCTTCACCTATATTGAAGACCCGGCCAAAGGCGTGCGCGCCGCGGTGCTGACAGGCGAAGGCCGTGGCTTTTGCTCGGGCGCGAACCTTGCCGGCGATGGCTCTGCCGAAAACAAGAACCTTGGCCCCGGCGATGCGGGCGATGCACTGGAACGCGGCTACCACCCGTTATTGCTGCGCATGAAGGAACTGGACATGCCGTTCCTCACCGCCGTGAACGGGCCTGCCGCCGGTGTGGGCATGAGCTTTGCCCTGATGGGCGATTTGGTGATTGCCAATGAAAGCGCTTATTTCCTGCAAGCCTTCCGGCGCATTGGCTTGGTGCCTGATGGTGGCTCCACCTATATCATTCCGCGCCTTGTCGGCACCAAACGCGCTATGGAACTTTCCCTGCTGGGGGAAAAGCTGTTTGCACCGCAAGCGCTGGAATGGGGCCTGATCAACCGCGTTGTGCCCGATGGCGAAGCGCTGAACACCGCCCAAGCCTTGGCGAAGGAACTGGCCGAAGGCCCCACCCAATCCTTGTCGCGCATTCGCAAACTATACTGGGAAAGCCTTGAAAACACCTTCCCGGAACAATTGCACCAAGAACGCCTTGCCCAGCGTGAAGCAGGCCGCACCAAGGATTTTGCGGAAGGCGTCACCGCCTTTTTGCAAAAGCGCCCGGCTGAGTTCAAGGGCGAGTAGGCGCAAAAATCGTGGGCGATCACAACCTTCAAACTGCGCGTATTGAAACCGTGCGCCGCCATATGGCGCTGGAGATTGAGGGCGATTGGGACGGTGTGATCGCCACATTTGAACATCCCCGCTATGAGCTTTATGGCGGGGGTGCCGTTTTTGACGGGGAGGTGGCGGTGCGGCGCTATTTTGCAGCATCGCGCACGCCTTTTCCCGATCAAGGCAATGAAATTATCACCATCGCTGCCGCGGGCGATACCGTGCTGGTAGAATTTTGGCTGACCGGCACCCATTTGGGGCCTTTAGCGTATAAGGGCCGGGATATTCCAGCCACAGGCAAATCATTCAAAGTGCGCATGGCCGCAAGTTTTGAATTTGGCCCCGGCAGCGACAGGATTATTTGTGAGCGCCCCTATTTTGATCAAGGCGCGGTTGTAAGAGCACTCGGCCTTTAGCCTATTTCCAGCAACGCTTGCACGCACGATAGCCCGCCCCTTCGGCTTGATCCCGTGTGTTGAAAAACTCAACATTCTGACGCTTGGGCCGTGCCGGACAACTTGCCTGACAATAAATACCCGTGGTTTTGACGGCACAAACAAAGGCGCCCTTGGCTGCCGGATCTCTACTTTGAATCGCCTGCCATTTCTCATTATCGGTATTGAACAATTGGGCCATCTGCCATTCCTCACTGATTGGTAGGTCAAGCCTAGCCATATAAGGGCGCCACCGCATTCCGGTTCTTGCGGTAACCCGCGCTTTAGTGAATAGAAAACGGGCCCTGCATTTCTGCAAGGCCCGTCAAAAACATCGAGTATGCGCCGATCACAGGCTATTCATTAACGTTACAGACATCCTGCACACCATTGCCATCATTAGTCTGATAACAACTATAGGTCTGCGATTCGACTACATTGCCTGTTTGGGTGCCATTGCCATATTGCACGGCTGACACATCAAAACCGCTTTCATTCACATTGGTTGCAACGGAGTTAGCGCTTTCACCACTGCCGGCAACAAACCGTTGTTCAAAATCAAACGGTGATGTTGCAGGCAAGGCAGAATTATCACGCGCTACGGCTGCCCGTTGCCCCAAGAAGGTGCCATGACCGGCAAACTGTGAAATATCATTCCCGTAAGAATTGACGGTTTGATAGAAGTTGGCCGACCCCTTGGCGGTATTTGACCCGTAGAAAGTTTGCAGTGCCGCAATACCGGTGCCGCCGCGCAACCCACTGGATTTACCGGAGAAATAGTCAACCGTGGGGCCAAGATGATCCTCAATGTGGTAGCCGGGTTGGAACCCGTCATCATCTCCAGAAAAGTTGTTAATATTGCTGATGATATTGTTGTCGATCGTTACATTGTGATAGCGATTTGCGCCATTCATGGCCTCTGTTGATGCATGTAGTAACACCCCGAAACCATCCGTGTTGTTGATCGTATTGCTCATGATGGTGGTATTTGTTGTACCGATGCGACCAGCACCAACACTGACAACACTATCGAACACGCCAAGTAAACCGGTATAGCCGATGCTATTGCCGGTTATGGTTGTCGTGCGCGTGCCAAATCGGCCGCCTTCGCCCGCCATCGCGTGGATCGAAATACCGCCACCTTCAATATCGTAGATGCCGTAACCTGTTTCACCAATGCCACCGTTATTCCCCGAAATGGTGATCTGTTGGGAACTGATAATGCTATCGCCAAATGCGTTAAGGCCCACCTCGACCCCGGCATCCGTAAACCCGGAAATCAAACTATTTGAGACCGTAGCCTGTTGAGAGGTCACACGCGCTTTGTTGGTTGCATAGGTTACAACTGTAATGCCGGAACCTTCCCCGAGGGGGCCTTGGTCCGATACCGCTGCCGGACCCGGATTGGGTACCACGCCACCTTGAACAACACTGTTCGTTACCTGCAAGGATTGCGTATTATCGCGGCCACCGGCAAAATAGGAACCGCTGTAGATACCTCCGCCGGTTACATTGCTAATATCGCTGCCGGTGACAACCGTCTGACCGTTAAGTCTGGCATTATCTGCTAGGGTTGTTACTGCATCCAGCACGCCGATACCTGTATCGGTGCAGCCATAATCGGGGCAATAGGTTGCATCCCCCTCTCCTGCCAGCAAACCATCAATATTCGTATTGCTAATATTGAGCCTGCGATCAATTCCCAGGCCCGGATCTTCCACAACATTGATGGAGGCGATACCGGTATCGGACGCCCCTGAAATATTGGTGCCGGCTTCCCCGCCAATGTTAATCGATTGATAAACCGCGGTGACAACATCACCTTCGCCTTCACCTTCGCCCGAACCCGCATGGGTTTGCAGGGCAATACCGGCAGAAAGTTGCGCGTCTCCGAACTGGGAGGGATCATCCGGCACGAAGCTGACGCCGAATACATTGTCGATCTGGTTATCGTTCAAATTAAGCTTTTGGCTGACATAAGAAGGCCGATCATCATTGGCCTTAAACTCATCCGTGTAGGCGCCAACATTGATGCCGCGACCGAAAATGTTTTCGACGCTGTTGCCACTAACCTCACCCGCCTGAAATACCGCAGCGCCGCCGGATGCCTCTGCTACCACTTCAATACCGCGGCCTGTGCCGGGGTCGTCCATGCCAGTCGAAACATCCATCTGACCGTAACCATACCCATAATAACCGGGGAAGGCCCGCAGATCATTGACCGTATTACCACTGACATTCAGTGACTGTGCCAATGACACCTGCTGCGGCTCACCGCCGGGTTGGTTTGATTCGCTTGCAAAACCGGCCACCTGAATACCAACAGACCTTCCCGATGACGGCAGGCCAATGATGCGTATCTGCCCGATATCGAATGGGATGTTGTTGCCAGCATTAAATGGGCCGTAATATTGGTAACTTCCATAATAGTCAGGCGGCGCAATTACATTCTCAACGTCGTTGTTGGTGACGGTGATATCCTGGCGCACATCCACCAACTCAAGGCCGTTACCCAGCCCGGAATCAGCATCCTTATTGATACCGCCATAGACATTCGTTGAAACCTGGATACCCCCAAAGGAGACTTCGCCATCGGGTGCCCCATGTTTATTGGGCACATAAGTGTTGGAATTATCGGAAACGGTAATTTCCTGATTCACGAATGAGATAGCATCATCGTTTACACGTGGCGTTTGATATTGTTGGTTGGCGCCGTGTTCAAGCGCTTGCAGATTGTGGCTACCAACCCCGGTTTGCACCGAAACCAATTGGCCGCGCACGCCGACCAAATTGTTGTCGGTAATATTAATGACCTGCCCTGCAGCTTGCGCGGTGCCTGAAACAACGGCGCCGTAAAAACTGTTCCGCACCGAAATGCCAGCCCCATATATGTTGTTTGGACCGGCGCCATAATTTGGCCGCGCCATAATATTATCCGCAACATTCACCGTGCCACTGATTTGCGTCTGCGGTGCCCCTTTAACGGTATAGTTTGCGTTACCGAAAATCTGTTTCGCGCTGTCGCCATAACCGCCAAATGATTTTACGCCCGTACCAATCGCAACACCGCTCTTCAGACCATAAAGCGTATTATCCTCTACCCTGACATTATGAACCAGCTCGGTACCCGGCCCAACATAACCATCAATATCAATGCCCCTGCGTCCGCCACCAATGGTATTATTGGCTACCAGCGTATTGAAGCGCGCAGTGCCACCACCACTAAGGAACTGATCAATCTCTATGGCATCATCTCGCACAGAATAGATGTAGGTGTAGCCGTTATATTCCTCTTCAGTGTCGTAGCCGACATTCGTAACGCTGTTATCGGTGATTGCAATATTTGTAGTGACCGACCCTTCATTGGCTTCAACATCAACACTAATGCCCGGATTTTCTCCACCTGAGAAAATTGTGCTGTTGGTGATGGATACGTCAATATCCACAATACCATCATCTGCAGCCAACACATCACTACCGGCGTAGAACCCGATTGAAACACCGCGCCCAAGATTGCGGCGATTGTCTACGTTGCTATATTTATCCACATCAACCAGCAGATTATCGATACGGATATTCCGGTCTTCGTTATTGAAGTTCTCGATCGAGATACCAGCGGTGCCCATATTGTAGATATTCATGTCGCGGATGAAGGCTTGGTTCACCCCTTCACCACCATGAATACCTGTGTGGGATGCGCCCTTGCCATTATAACTATCGCCATAAATGCTGAAGCCACCTACCTCGTTGTTATTAGCCAGCCTGATGAAACGGCCTTCATTGGCGGCTAATAGCAGGGTGCCATTCTCATTGGTATCACCGCCAAAGGCATGCGCAACCTGACGCCCGGTTTCAGCACCGGTCAATACAACGGGTAAACCACCACCGATCAAGGCTTGATTGGGGCGCAACTGAATACCATTGGTGCCGCTCAAGGCACCATCATCATCATCGTTGATGACAATAATGCCGGGAAAGATCCGGTTATTGTCGGCATCTTTGCCCAGCGCATATTGCGCTTGTCCCAATGTGGTAGGATCATTCACTGTACCGGGGCCGCCTGGATTACCGTATTTGTCGGCAAAGACGATCGTATCTGTACCAACACCTTGGAAATCAATGATCACATCTTCGATGATCTCATCCACACCGGGGATAAGATTGGTAACAATATCAACATCACGCTGAACCGTGTTCAGCATACGCCGATCAAGCCCGGTGAGCCGCTTGGCTTTGGTTGATTGCAGCGGCACACGAATTTGTACGGTACCATAGGCCTCTGTGCCGCGAATATCGTCGCGCTGCACCTCACCGCCCAACACAAAGCGTGAGCCTGTGCCCAGCACATCAAACATGCGCAGTTCGGCGCGGCCCCGCGGCCCGGCGATCTCTTTCGCGGCCATATCTGAATCGAAATGGAAGCCACCAGCAAAGACGCGTAATTCCTTGCCGTCATCATTGTGATCGAACAGAGGCACCTTAAAGCCCACTTCTACATCACCGCCATAAAAGGCCTGTTCTGCCGAACCGATACCCGGGGTCACCAACTGAATGGTCGTGCCGGTAATGCGCACAGACGAGGTGCCGCCACCGCCACCCGCACCGGACACGGGTTTCACATCATCTTCCGGCAAGTAACCATTGATGCGGAATTCCCAATCTTCCGACATCGCCTCGAAACCGGCGGTCAGTTGATTGAACTTATTATCAAATTCTGATTCCTTGATGTCGTAGAACGCATAGCCGCCAACAATCCAGTCCTTGTTGACCTGCCTGCGATAGCCAAGGCCAAAATTGCCTTCCAGCGATTCGTTGTTATCGAACCGGCCACGCACATCGGCGAACAAGAGAGAGAATTGATCCTGCCACAACGGCATGAAAAAGTCCGCGCTGCCGATTTGCCGATCTTCAGAAAACTTGCCGCCAAGCTCGACATGCGCGCCCCATTTTGGCCCGCCCATTGCCAAGGCTGCTTCCGGTGCTGCAACCAGCGCACCAACTGAAACACCAGCAAGAAGTTTTCCACGATTCGACATATTTTTGCCCTCAGCAAACGGTGCACCCGACCCAAACGGCAGACGCAATTACCCTAATTAAGTGAAAAAGGTAGTGGTTTTACCCACCCCACGCAATAGGCATTTGCTAAATGACGATTAAGATGCCTTAAATATCAGGCGCTTCCACCCGTGACCTTGCTGGTAATTTGCAAATTACGCATCCATTGGGCGCAAGCGGCCCCTGCACTTTGGATCACCTCATCTGCCATTTCGGGCGGCACCGCGCCATCGGCGTGTTTGGGCAAGCACAATGTCAGGTCTTCCGACACTTTCAACAAGCGAAACCGATCATTCCGGCCATAATCCCATTTACCGCGGGCCTTAATGATCAAAAGCTCGTTCACCATGTGATTGAAATTTTTGTGGACCACATCATCACGGCTAATAACACCGGCAATTTCAACATCCGGGTCCAGCACGATACGCCGCCCACCTGCATCCAATTTCGGGTTAAGTGATTGATAAACAAGAAGATTGAAGGTTAGCCCTTGCTCCAAGGGCTCCTTACGGCCAAAATTCAGCACCCCCTTGCGCAAACCGTCTTCCCAATTGGCGAACATGGCCATGGTGCGCGGTTCGCGAATCAAGGTCACGAACAGATCGAATATCGGCGACAGTTCCGGCCTGAGGGTAATTTCCCCAGTATCATCTTCTGCTTTGTTGCTCATATCAATCCACCGGATAACCCAAACGACGAATTGTCGGCTCCAACACCGCCAAGGCCGGTTCAAGCTGTTTTCTATAATTGCGATAGCGGAAGCGCGAACCTGTATAAAGCGGTTCTGTCACCTGCGCGTATGAGGCTGTACGTGCAAACCGTTTGTTTTCATGGAAATTGAGGCAGCGCTCATCAAATGGTTCGTCCACAAACTCAAGCAAGGCGCGCACGTGCGTTTCCTGATCCGACACAATGTCTTCATAGCGGACAATTTTGTGCTTCAGCGGCAACTCATCCACAAAATGCTCCACCAAATCTGCTGTCAACGCCACATGTTGGGCAGCCGTGACCAGATCATAAGCACAGTAAAACCCATGGGTCAGAAAATTGGAGAAGCAAGACAACACCTGATCCAACGGATGACGCTGTAAATGCACCACCGGGCTTTCCGGGAACAAAAGCGCCATCAGGCCCATTTGCCATTCGTTCAGCGGCATTTTATCGGTAAACCAATCAGTGCCATCTTCAACGATCTCAAGCTGATCCACTTTCAGCAAATAGTGATCGCGCAGCAGCTCTGCCGCGCCTTGATTATCGCCCATCCACAAATCTGCCAGCGCTTCGGGATACGCCAAAGGCGCACCCAGCATACGCTGGGTGAAACGCGTCATATCGCCCAAAAATGGCAGTTCATCGCCGGCGCTGATATTTGGATGGGCCGACAATATCTGTTCTGTCATCGTGGTACCCGACCGCGGAAATCCGGTGATAAACAGTGGTTGCACGCGGCCTTCCGCCTTGCGGGCGGGGGTCAGCAAACTCATGCGTCCGCGCACAAAAAAGGCTTTGAGGCGCGCCGCCTGTTCCTGCGCGGCCTGCGCCATATATTGTGTGCCAGATGTTTCACGCAGGCGCTTTTTGGCCTCTGAAAACGCCAGAAAGGCATCATCATACCGCCCCAGCCGATCCAGCACCTGGCCTTTTTCCATCAGCAGCCCCGGCACATCGCCTTGATCTGTGGCCGCGCTGTCCGCGCGCTCGGCGGAAAAACGCTCCAAAACCTCCAAGGCGTCTTCGTGCTTCTTTTCGCGACTGAACAAGGTGGCCCGCTGGATCACAACCGTAGGCAAATCCGGTGCCAAATCCGCCGCCTGATCTGTCAGCTCCCAGGCTTTTTCAAAATTGCGCCGAGACTCTTCCATTTTTGCCCAGCCCAGCAGGGTTTGAACATTTTTCGGCTCGCCTTCCAAAGCGCGACGGAAGCAATCCTCTGCCTCCTCCAAACGCCCTTGAGACTTCAGGTTTTGGGCCAAATTGGCCAATAAGCGCGGATTATCCTTGGTGAACTTGATTGCCTGGCGATAGTGGTGTTCGCCCGGCTTGTTGCGATTGCCATCGGTCAAGATCATACCCATTGTGGCATGAGCCTGCGCATCTTCTGGCCCCAGCCGGATGGCATTACGCGCATGGATTTCAGCCTCGCCACGCTTGCCATTGCGATAAAGCATCTGCGCCAGTTCGTTCGCGGCCCACAAATTGTTGGGATCCAACGCCACGATCCGGCGGATCAGTGCCTCTGCGGCGCGGGGCTTGTGTTCCCGCAAACGTATTTGATAAAGCACCACCAAAGCCGCAAAATGCCCGGGAGCTGTTTCCAATACCTGCAAGCAAAAATAGCTCGCCCCTTGGATATCGCCATCATTCAGAGCTTTTTCAGCCTGTTCGACCTGAGGACGAAACTGCACTGCCGTTTCCTGCGGCAGGCGCATCAAACGCTGCTGCGCACAGCATGATTGCGCGCGCAACCCGCTATTGCAGCCGCACATACCGCTTTGACCGGGCTGGGCGCCAGCTTGCACTGTCGGTGCTTGTTGCTGCATCTTGTCCCTCGACTCACTTCGCGCCATAAAGCGCATCATCTAGTATCGCGCCGCAAGCATTGGCAAGAAAGGGAGCGATTGTCCATATGCGATTGGTTGACCCCTTTGTGCCCCTGCCCTTCGTGATCGAAGCAGACCGCATCGTAACAGAAATACAGACCAACGTTGCCGCGCAGCGTTGGCAAGCCGGAAACGATGATGGCGGCTGCGCAATCCTGCCGCTTGTCACCACCCATGACCCCACCGGGCCACAGGCAGGGATCGCCATGCAAGCTGGGCCGGAACTGGCCACCTTGCCCACATTGCGCACGGCGCTATCGGGCATTGAGGCCCCCATGGGCCTGTGCGATCTGGTGCAACTGGAAGCGGGCGCAAGCCTTGAAACCGAAGCGCAAATTACGCCCTACAGCGCCGACCGGCTGTTGTTGCTATTGGCGCTTCAGCCTTTGAGCGCCGCCATGCTGGGCCATACCCATGAAATGCCTGCAGGCGCTGTCTATGCCGTGGATACAAGCCGCGCCGCCTGCTTTGAAAATATCGGCGAGCGCGGCCCCGCCGCCATTTTACTGCACACATTCGGCACCGCGTATTTATGGAACGCAGTAGAAACCCCGGGCGGCAAATCCCCCCATTTATTGACCAGCAAAAGCAACGCCCCCCTGCGGTTGGAAACGGGTGGTCGTCGTTTACAAACCGCCGATGTGATTGATCGCCACCGCCGCCGCCTGATTGCCGACTTGCCGGACAATCCAATCCGCCGCCGCACCGATATACTGACCCGTGATCTAGCGCGAGATTGGCGCGCCCTGGAAGCCACCTTTCAGCCAAATGACGTTGCCGCGCTGGCCCCTTTTGCGCGCCGCCTGAACCAATTTGAAAACGATTTGGGTGACAAAGCTTTCGATCTTCCCCTGATCAATAGCGGCAGGCCCGTGCGCGATGCCCTTGCAGGACTTGCAACCTTCATGATGAACCCGGACGAACGGGCGCGCTTTCCACAAATGGCAACGCCCCGCCCTGCCGAGCAAACCGCGCAGCCCCCCGTTTTCGTTTTGGGAACAAGGCAAAGCCCGGCGCAACAACTTTATGATCTGCTAGCCAGCGCCCCTGAACTTTCCGCAATGACACCGCAAAACCGTAATATGCTATCGGCCGCCCCGGTCCTAGCTGGCCAATCCGGCGACAATGACGACATAAAGGCCGCGCGCCTGATCGAACAGTTAGGAGTGGGGCGGGCTGTTCACCAATCCGTCACCGCCATGCAACAGATTGATCTTCTGAACCACGCCTTTCCCGAAGCCCTGTTTGTTTTATGCTGGGCCACGCCCTTGCCAGAAGACGCAGACCGTTTCACACACGCCTATAAAATAGCCCTTGAAGGGTTGGAGCGCGTGGGCCGTGACCGCACGTTCATTCTTTCAAGCCTGACACCTGATACGCTACAACAACTTTATGCTTTTCTGGCAATTGCGCCGGTAACGGCATGGCCGCCCCAAAGCACACCTCCCTCAACCCAACCACCCCCGAAAGCCGAACCCATGATCCAACGCCTGCGCCTTGCAATGGACGCCCAACCGGATTGGCAGCCTGCGCCATGATGTTCCTTGCCCAAAATACCGACCAACAGGGCGGTGCGATCGTTGATTTGCATTCCGGCCACGGGCTGAACGCGAGCGACCTTGCGGTGGCCGTTACAAACCGCGCCGCCGCCTTCGCCGCCCTTGGCCTTGGGGCCGGTGACACAGTGGCGCTGGCCCATGGTGGCACACCAGACTTTTTTGTGGATTTGCTGGCATTGTGGGAAGTGGGCAGTTGCGTGGCCTGCTTGAACCAATCACTGACAGAGGCAGAGCTGGAAACCGTTACTGCTTTCCTCAAACCCGCCTTGGTAATCCGCGACCCGAAAGAAAAACTGCCCAAGGGGCGCCATGGCGGCGGTCGCAGTGGTGCGCAGCGGCTGGATGATCCTGCCCTTATCCTATTCACGTCAGGCACCACCGGCGACCCGAAAGGGGTTGTGCACAGCTTTCGCTCACTCGCCGCGCGGTTAACCTTGAACCGACAAGCCATCGGCGACGACACCTTGCAGAACTCTTTGTGTCTGTTGCCCACCCATTTTGGACATGGGTTGATTGGCAACGGGCTGACCCCGCTGGCGGCAGGCGGCACCTTATATCTCTATCAAGGTATTGGCCCGCAAACCGCGGCTGGATTGGGGCAGGCCATTAGCGACAACCATATCGGCTTTTTAAGCTCTGTCCCTTCTTTGTGGAAGCTGGCCCTGCGCGCCTCCAAACCACCCAAAGCCGAAACGCTGAAACGTGTGCATATTGGGTCTGCACCGCTGAGCGCTGATTTATGGACCTCTGTTCAAACTTGGGCAGGCACATCGCATGTTATCAACGCCTATGGTATTACCGAAACCTGCAATTGGATCGGCGGCGCAAACGCGGCAACCCACACCCCCGAAGACGGGTTGGTGGGCGAGGTGTGGGGCGGTGAGGCCGCCGTACTGGATGCAGAAGGCAACCTTAGCCGCGCCGGCGAAGGCGAGATTGTCGTTTTGACCGCAAGCTTGATGAACGGCTACCTTAACCGCCCAGATTTGACCGATGCCGCCTTCCATAAAGGCTGGTTCCGCACTGGAGATATCGGCAGCGTTGGCACAGATGGCATTATCCGCCTGTCGGGGCGTGCGAAGGACGAGATCAATCGCGCTGGTATTAAAATCCAGCCCGCTGAGATCGACATGTTGCTCGAACGCCACCCCGATGTGGTGGAAGCCTGTGCCTTCGCATGGCCCGACCCCATTGCAGGCGAAGTTGTCGGCATTGCGCTGGTTGCAGCAGAGGGCGCATCCTTATCGCGGGCAGTTTTGGGCGATTGGTGTGCCAAGCGCATCAAGAAAGAGAGCATTCCCGAAAAATGGTTTACCCTGCCTGCCATTCCGCGCACAGATCGCGGTAAAATAAGACGAGACATGGTGCGCGATGCGGCGAAGGCAGAAGGAATAAAATTATGAATGCCCCAAATAATTGGAGCTCCGGCACACCCGTGCGGCTGGAAACGCCCCGCTTTGTTTTGCGATCGGTGGGGCCATCCGACGTGAACCAGAAATGGGCAGACTGGACCGCCGATCACGACGTAATGAAGGGCATGAACCCAAACCCCAGCCCGATGACACAGGAAATGTTACGGGCGCAATTGCGCGGCTATGACAATCGCGGGGAATTCATTCTCGGTATCTATGACAAGAGCAATTTTGAACATGTTGGGATCTATCGGGTAAACACCCACGTCGCTAACCGGATAGCAACAACCAATGTCGTCATTGGAGACACAAATTACTGGGGCAAAAATGTGGTGCTGGAAACCCGCGCCGCATTGATCGACTTTCTGTTCGATCATGTGAATGTTGAGAAAATTGACGGGCGACCCTTTGCCCGCAATCTGCCCGCCATCTTCAATTACAAGGCACAGGGTTTCGTAAAGGAAGGCACCATGCGCAAGCAGGTGCGCGTGTCAGATACAGAAAGGTGGGATCAATTCCTGTTCGGCCTGCTGCCTGAGGATTGGGAGAACCTGCGCGACAACCCCAAAGTGCGCGGAGTGACCGAAAATGGATAAAGCACGAAAACTGATTGCAGAGGCGTTGGACATTCCAGAAACCGAGATTTTGGATGACGCCTCACTACTCACCTTAGGCGCTTGGGACAGTATGGGCCATATGCGGATTGTGCTGGCCATCGAGGAAGTAACCGGCACCCTGCTTGATCCTGATGCTGTCGCGGATTTGTTTTCGATTGAAGATGTCTCGAAGCTGCTGCCTTAGCCAAGATCTGGCAATTTTTCTGCTACTTTTGCAGGACAGTAATAGATATCCGCCGTTGCAAATTCTCTCTAGGTAAAAGAGTTTTCACCCCCGAAATGCTTGAAGGCAAATCACTGTTAACCGCATTGGGGGCATGGGTGACAGGTTCCACGCAAAAGAAGCCCGCATCCGGCGGTGTATAGACAACCAAATGCGGCATGGCTTCGGCCTGCATCTTCACAGCAAACCCATCCGGCCATGTGAGGGTCACGCCGCCAGACCCGGCGGTGAAGTTGTTGTCGAAAGCAAGTTCATCAACCAAGCGCGGCTCAGTCAAATCATCATCGCCTAAAGGCTCCGGCTCTGCCGGGATCATGTCAGCACCGCTGCGCCAGATGTGCATCACATCGGCCTGAAGTGTTGCGCCAGCGGCTGGAAAATAGGGATGCCATCCCAAGCCTGCGGGCATGGGCGCATCGGCCAAATTGGTAAGCGCCAGATCAAGGATCAGGCCCTCAGCGCAGAGCCTGAATTTCTGTTCGGCACGATAGGCCCATGGCCAGATACCAGCATCATGATGGTAGGAAAGAGTGGCGCTGGTCGGTGTTTGGGCCTCCACCACCCATGGCGCCTGCCATGCCTGCCCGTGGATCGCATGTGGCTCCGGAAAAAAATTGGGCGGCAGCGCGTAATTCTTGCCCCCGAAGGAAAAGCGGCCATGATCAATTCGGCCCGAAAACGGAAAAAGCGGAAAGCCCGCACCTTGCAACGGATCACTTGCGCCGAGAGGCAAGGGCCGCAAAATGTCCCGCCCCTTACTTGTGAACGCAGCAACACTGCCACCCACATTCGGCGCAAGCGTTAAGGCAAAATCATGCGCCTTAAGCTGCAAGGATGACCCCTTCATTGCCTCGCAAAGTAAGCGCGCCATCCACCTTCTCTCCCTTGCGATCCAGCAAAGTATTGAGGGTAATGGTGCCAGATGCGGGCAATGTTTTTTCTGAGGCGCCGAAGTTCAAGGCAATACGGTGTTTGTCACCGCGTTCATATACCAGCACCTCCTCATCGGCGCTGATGAACTTGAAATCACCGACGGACAAATCAGCTTCTGCCTTGCGTAGCGCCAACAATTGTTTGACGAGGGAGAGCATGGATTTTTCGTCCCCGCTTTGCACTTTCACATTGCGCGTATCAGCATCTGCGCCGACGGGCAACCACGGGCTAGACGTCGTAAAGCCTGCATGTTTGCCTGCATCCCACTGCATGGGGGTGCGCTCAGGATCACGGCCGGGATTACGCAATTCCCCATCTGTGGCGGCGGGGTCGTTCACAAACTCAAGCGGCAGCTCGACATTTTCCATGCCCAGCTCATCGCCATAATAAAGGGTAGGCGTGCCGCGCAAGGTAAGCAGCAGCATTTGCGCCAAGGCAGCTTGATCAATGCCCGCGCGCGTCGCAATGCGCGGCTGGTCATGATTGCCCAGCACCCAATTGGGCCAAGCACCTTGCGGCAAGCCGGCTTCGTAAGCCTGAATAAACGCAACGATTTTATCAAACTGCCATCGACCAACCGTCAAACCAAAGTTGAACGGCAAATGGCACGCGTCAAGATTATCGCCGTAGTAGCGCATCAGCGTATCAATATCGGCAAACACTTCGCCGATGATGCAACGGTCATCATATTCCTCAGCCACGGCGCGCATTTGTTTGATAATCTCAAACGTCTCCGGCTGGTGTGTTGTGTGCGTATGCAAGTGCTTCCAGTAAGAGTGTTTTCCTTCGCGCCAGCGCGGGTTATCCGGTTCATCCCTAAACTCAGCATCCTTGATCATCATGAAGATCACATCGACGCGGAAGCCATCCACCCCGCGATCGAACCAAAAGCGCATGGCGTTATAGATGGCATCGCGCACTTGCGGGTTGCGCCAGTTCAAATCCGGTTGGCAGGGATCAAACAAATGGCAGTAATATTGGCCAGTGGTTTCATCCAAGGTCCACGCATCGCCACCGAAATTCGCCTGCCAGTTGTTTGGAGGCCCCCCATCGGGGGCCGGGTCTTTCCAAAGATACCAATCCCGCTTGGCATTTTCGCGGCTGGACCTGCTTTCCTTGAACCATTCATGTTCAATAGAGGTGTGATTGGGCACCAGATCCAATATCACCTTCATGCCGCGGCCATGAATATCGGCCACCAGGGAATCAAAAATTTCCAGATCACCAAATAGCGGATTCACATCGGTGTAATCGGCCACATCATAGCCGAAATCGCCAAAGGGAGAGGGGTAGATCGGCGACATCCAAATCGCATCCACCCCCAGATCTTGCAGGTAATCCAGCCGGGATTTGATACCGATCAAGTCACCTTTGCCATCGCCGTTGCCGTCCATGAAGGACAAAGGATAGATTTGATAAACCGTGCCAGATTGCCACCACTGATGCTGCATAAACGTCCCCTTAATTTGTGGCCCTGTATCCCAAGGCTAAGCCGTGCCGTCAATCTGTGACGGGGGTCACTGGTATTTTGGCGCGATCAGGCGCATATTTGAGAGGCTGGGACAGGAGATAGATGATGAAACACGCAACCCTACTTGCAACTACCCTGGCATTGAGCCTTGTTGCTACCGGCGCTTTTTCCATGAACAAGAAGGAAATGGCGGAAAAATTAGCCAAAAAGGCTGAGATGTCCCAAAGCGACGAAACGCCAAACGCGCCTTCCAATGTGAAGTCTGAAGAAACCGGCGAAGAGGCCGGATTGCTGCTGCCCGCAGTGCAAAAAGTGCGCAGCTCAGCCTCAAAATCAGAGAGTACCGATCAGGACACGGCTGCCCCACCGCGCCAAACCAAGGGCCTGTCGCTACCAACCAACGACCCGCAAGGCCCAGTAGAACCGACAGAGCCTGAAGAGGGTACAGCCCCGCAAGAGCCCAAAAAGGAAGAAGCTCTGCATCATCTACGCAAAGCTTATGACTAAATGATCTTGGTTTGTTCTTGACAGGCTCGCACACGGGGTAAATGATGCTTCCCTTATAAAAAGGGGAGCTATCATCATGCTGCAAACACCACCGGAAAACACGCAACGCGTTATTCCTTATTTGACATATAAGGATGCGCCCGCGGCCATTGATTTTGTCTGCAAAGCCTTTGGCTTTACCGAAGATATGCGCATGCCCGGCCCCGATGGCGACATCATGCATGCCAATCTGAAATATGATGGCAATGCCGTGATGCTGGCGTCCGAAATGGACGGGTCAAGCTATAAAGCGCCAGGCAATGTGAGCGCGCCCACCAGCTTTGTGTTTATGTATGTCGATGATGTGGATGCCCATCATGCGCAAGCCACAAAAAGCGGCGCAAAAATTATCGTTGATCTGGAAGATCAGTTCTGGGGGGAGCGCACCTATACGTGTGAAGACCCGGAAGGCGGGCGCTGGATGTTCTCAACCGTTGTAGCAGAGTTTGATCCCAGCCAAATGCCGGGTTAAACAATCAAACGCCTGATCTGGGCGCATTTGGGGGGGACAGGCAGCTATGAGCGAAACCGCCGCGGAAAGCCGCGCACCGAAAACGGCACCCAAACGTGCCTTGTTCTTCATTATGGCGGTGATCTTCTTGGACACGGTGGGCTTTGGCATCATTGCCCCCGTGCTGCCCCAATTGATCGCAGACCTGAATGGCTCCGGCATTTCAGATGCGGCCCGCATTGGCGGCTGGTTGATGGTATCTTACGCCTTGGTGCAGTTCATCTTCGCGCCGATTATCGGCAATTTGTCAGATCGGTTTGGCCGCCGCCCGGTGTTGCTGTTCTCACTGCTGGCCTTTGGCATTGATTATATTTTTATGGGTTTTGCCCCCACCCTTATGTGGTTGTTTGTGGGGCGCATCATTGCCGGTATCGCGGGCGGCAGCTATGTCACCGCCAATGCCTATATCGCCGATATCAGCGATGATGAGGTGAAGGCCCGGAACTTCGGTTACATCGGGGCAGCGTGGGGTTTGGGCTTTATTGTTGGCCCCATGATCGGTGGCATATTGGGCGGGGAACTTGGGGTGCGCGCACCGTTTTTTGCCGCTGCCGGGCTGGTTTTCGCCACCTTGATTTTTGGCTTTTTTGCCCTGCCGGAATCCTTACCACCAAAAGATCGCCGGGCTTTTTCATGGGGCCGCGCCAACACCTTCGGGGCATTGCTGCAAATCCGCCATTATCCGATTGTGGTTGGCCTACTGGTAGCCATGTTCTTTTATATGATCGCACATGATGCTAACCCGTCGATCTGGTCATTCTACACGATTGAGAAATTTGATTGGTCGCCGCAAATGATCGGCTATTCGCTGGGCGTGGTCGGCATCTGCTCGATCATCATTAATGCGGGGCTTGTTGGCCCGGCGGTAAAATATTTTGGGGAGGCGAAAACCGCCTTGCTGGGCCTGGCACTTGCCGCCACGGGCTTTTTCATTGCCGGCACCGCCGTGAACGGCACGGTGATGATGCTGGCAATTTTCCCGATCTGCATGATGGGTCTTGCCGGCCCGGCTTTGCGCGCCATTATGTCAAACGCGGTGCCCGAAAATGCACAGGGCGAATTGCAAGGTGCCACCGCCGCCATGATGAGCCTGACCATGATTATCGCGCCCTTTATCATGACCCAGCTTTTCGCCTTTTACACCGGTCCAGATGCACCCTTTTACTTCCCCGGCGTATCTTACGTTTTGGCGGCGGCGCTGATGGTTGTGGCCTTTGCACTGTGCGCGGCCTTGTTCCGGCGTGTACGTGCGGCAGCTTGAGCATTGCCAAGCCCACCAAAAGGGCCTAAATAACGCTTCATGACTTTGATGGCGCAAAATATCTTTGGCGAAAACTCGCCTATTCCCGCAGCGGGCACCCCCGCCGCGCGCGCCTTATCGCTTGGCCTACTGCTCCTTATGCGCCCCTAGGCGCCCTCTGGCTTGTGACACACTCACATAATTGGCCAGGTGCTTAGGGGATACTTTGAGCGATTTACCCAATTTCAAGTTTTCATAAGTGAGATAGTCCGATGAGCGAGACTCAAACTTCAAATAACTCAGACCGTGTCGTCATTTTCGACACCACCTTGCGCGATGGGGAACAATCCCCCGGTGCCTCCATGACATTGAGCGAAAAACTGCGCGTCGCCGAAGTGCTGGAAGCCATGCATGTCGATGTGATTGAGGCAGGCTTCGCCATTGCCTCCAACGGCGACTTTGAAGCCGTGAACGAGATTGCCAAATTGGTGCGCGAACCGGTGATCTGTTCCCTGTCCCGCGCCGGTGAAAAGGATATCGACCGCGCAGCGGAAGCTTTGAAGCCTGCTGCGCGCAGCCGCATTCACACCTTCATTTCCACCAGCCCCGTGCACATGAAGCACAAGCTGCAAATGGAGCCAGCCGATGTGCTGGATGCCATTACCTTTTCGGTCACGCGTGCGCGCGGCTATACGGATGATGTGGAATGGTCGCCGGAAGACGCCACGCGGACAGAGCGTGATTTTCTGTGCAAATCAGTAGAAACCGCCATCAAGGCCGGGGCCACGACGATCAATATTCCCGATACCGTGGGTTACACAGTACCGGCAGAGTTTGAAGCATTGATCCGCATGTTGCGCGAAACCGTGCCCGGTGCAGATGGCGTTATCTTCTCCACCCATTGCCACAATGATTTGGGCTTGGCCGTGGCCAACTCCATTGCCGGGGTGCGTGGTGGTGCGCGCCAAATAGAATGCACCATCAACGGTCTGGGCGAACGGGCCGGAAATGCGGCGTTGGAAGAAGTTGTGATGGCCTTGAAAGTACGTTCCGATGCCTTGCCATTCCACACCGATATTGACGCCACCCACATCACCCGCGCGTCCAAACTGGTCAGCACCGTGACGGGTTTCCCGATCCAATATAACAAGGCCATTGTTGGCGCGAATGCCTTTGCCCATGAAAGCGGTATTCATCAAGACGGCATGCTGAAAAACGCCGAAACCTACGAGATCATGACGCCAGAGGCCGTGGGCTTGTCCGAAAGCTCACTGGTGATGGGCAAGCATTCCGGTCGCCATGCCTTCCGCACCAAGGTGGCGGAACTGGGCTATCAATTGGGCGATAACGCGCTGCAAGATGCCTTCCGCCGCTTCAAGGATTTGGCGGATAAGAAAAAGCAGGTGTTCGATGAGGACATTATTGCCTTGGTGGACGACGAGGTTGTGCGCGGCAATGATAATATCAAAGTTGTCTCCATGACGGTGGTCGCGGGCACTGATGGCCCCCAAAAAACCACCTTGAAGTTGGATATTAACGGTGAGGAAAAAATCACCGAAGCCAGCGGTGATGGCCCGGTAGATGCCACATTCAACGCGATCAAGGAATTGATCCCGCACGAAGCCAAGCTGCAATTATATCAGGTGCACGCCGTAACACAGGGCACCGACGCGCAGGCCGAAGTGTCTGTCCGGCTGGAAGAAAACGGCAAAACGGTGGTCGGCCAAGGGGCAGATACCGACACATTGGTCGCCTCTGCCCGAGCCTATGTAAACGCCTTGAACAAGTTGCTGACCCGGCGTGAGAAGTCTGCCCCATCAGCCTTGGCAATCAATACGGGCAAATAGACCCCAAATTTTACAAAAATCTGAGGCGCCCGCCCCCAAAAAGGGGGTTGGGCGCTTTTCTTTTGCCACAAAATAAGGTTATGTGACGGCCTTGCTCGCCCGGCCCTCTCAGGCCGCGCGGCCCATCTGTTTTCGGCCAATTTCGGCCAATTTTAGGACCTTACGCACCCATGCTTTCAGACCTGCTTGGTATGTTATCCGCCGATATGGCAATCGATCTTGGCACCGCCAATACACTCGTTTACGTAAAAGGCCGTGGTATTGTTCTGAACGAACCTTCGGTAGTGGCCATTATCGACACCCATGGCAAGCAGCAATTGCTGGCCGTGGGCGACGAAGCGAAATTGATGCTGGGACGCACGCCCGGCAATATTCACGCGATCCGCCCAATGTCCGACGGCGTGATTGCCGATTTTGAAATTGCGGAGGAAATGATCAAGCATTTCATTCGCAAAGTGCACAATCGGCGCACCTTCGCAAACCCGCAGATCGTGATTTGTGTGCCCTCAGGTTCCACCCCGGTCGAACGGCGCGCCATTCAGGATTCTGCGCTATCGGCTGGCGCGCGCCGCGTCTATTTGATTGAGGAACCGATGGCCGCAGCGATTGGCGCCGGGCTGCCTGTTACAGAACCCACCGGCTCCATGGTGGTGGATATCGGCGGCGGCACAACAGAGGTTGCGGTGCTGTCCTTGGGCGGCATCGTCTATTCCCGTTCCGTGAGGGTGGGTGGCGACAAAATGGACGACGCCATCATCTCCTACATCCGTCGCAATAATAATTTGCTGATCGGTGAAGCCTCTGCCGAGCGCATCAAGCACGAAATCGGGTCTGCCCGTTCACCGGAAGATGGCGATGGTCGCACCATCCAAATCAAAGGCCGTGATTTGATGAACGGCGTGCCCAAAGAAATCACCGTTACCGAACGGCAGATCGCTGAATCCTTGGCAGAGCCTGTGGGCGCAATCGTGGAGGCGGTGAAAGTCGCGCTTGAGCAAACGCCGCCCGAACTTGCCGCCGACATTGTCGATAAAGGCATTGTGCTTACAGGCGGCGGCGCGCTTCTCAACAAGATGGATGAAGTGCTGATGGAAGCGACCAACCTGCCGGTAACGGTCGCGGAAGAAGCTTTATCCTGTGTGGCACTGGGCACCGGGCGCACGCTGGAAGAACTGAAAACCATGAAGCATGTGCTTTCCACAGCGCATTAGGCTTTTTGGTTCATTGGGCGTAAAATGACCTAATGGCAGACAGGCGGACAAATTCCCAAAATGCCCTAGGCAGCGTTGCGAGCCTTGCGGCGCTACCCTTACGGGAATTATGGCGACGCGGGTCCGTTCTGTTTTTCAGCGCCTTTGCGCTGGCGCTTCTGTTTTTGGGGCGCGCAGAAAGCGTTATCATTGAGCAAAGCCGTACCTTGGTGACAGATGTGGCGACCCCCCTTTTGGCGCTGGTATCAGAACCAATTGCAGCCATGCGTGACGGTGTGGCGGCAACCGAAGCGCTGTTCAATGTTTATGCAGAAAACCGCCAACTCAAAGCCGAAGTAGAGCGCCTAAAACGCTGGGAGATGACAGCTAGGGCCTTGGCAAGCGAACGTGACAGCTTGGCCCAGTTGATAAATGCCACCGCTGCCGCGCCGGTTTCTGAACTGGCCGCGCGGATGATTGCGGATACCTCCACTCCATTCGTTCGTTCGGTTGTGATTGATGCCGGTGCCGCCGACCGCGTTACAAAGGGTCAAGCAATTATCGATGCTGCCGGGCTTGTCGGGCGCGTTGATGGGGTAGCCACTTATGCGTCGCGCGTGCTGCTCATTACCGATTTGAACAGCCGGGTGCCGGTAAGGCTGGAGCGGGACCGGTCTCCGGCCATCGCAGCAGGCACTAATCGCAATGCGCTGGAGCTTATCCACTTGCCTGTCGGCGTAAGCGTTCAACGTGGCGACAGGGTTGTGACCTCGGGAGATGGTGGATTGTTTCCGGCAGGTATTCCCGTGGGTCGGGTAGCGCTTGTTTCACCGGAGGGTATTTTGATAACCCCCACCGCAGACATGACCCGCGTTGAATGGGTGCAGGTTGTGCGTCATCGAATGCCGCTGCACGTACCGACAGATAAGGAGCGCGCGCTCGCACGACAAGAAGGGTTGCTTTCTCCAACCCCGCTACCATTGCCAACGGAAGATGCGCTAAAACAAGGGGTGGTCGCAGCCTTTATCAATCAAGCGGTTGAAGACGGTGCAAGGCCAAAAACCAGACCCGCAATGCCTGCCGATAACAACAATGCTGCCGCCCCTGCGGAACAGGCCATACCCTGATGGCCTTGGAACCCGCAACACCAATGGGGAGCACCCCGTTTGATCGCACGGCACGGGCCGCATTGCCGGTTGCAACATCTGCCATGCTCATTTTTCTTGCCAATTTGCCAATACTGCCTGCTATCGGCATACCGGCGACACCAAACATCGCCTTGATGAGCGTCTATTTCTGGCGCATGACGGCACCTGCCACCATGCCCCCCAGCGCTATCTTCATGCTGGGGTTCTTAAGCGACGGGCTTAGCGGTGCCCCGCTTGGCCTGACATCCCTCGCGCTGCTATTCGCAACGGGTATCGTCGGATTGCTGCGCAGCTCTATTCATCTAGTGCCATTTGGCTTCTACTATCTGGGGTTGCTCGCGGCCCTTATGGCGGCAGAGCTTTGCGGTTGGATTACCGCCAGCCTCTATTACGGCCACGCGATTGCGGCGGAACCGTTGGCCGTGCGTATCGTCATGTCAGCATTTCTATATCTACCTTTGGCCTTTGCATTGGCACTACTCGCTTATCGGTTTGTGATCGTACCCAGTGCCGAAAACCGGGAGAAGAACCGAAAATCACGCAAGCCAAGCCCCAATGCACACCCAAGAACGAGCGAAGCCGGGCGCGCCCGCGAAGTAAGGCGCAGATAATACATGCTTGGTGATGAACGCACACGCAACGAGCTGTTTACACGCCGCACCTTATTGCTGGCGGGCGCGCAAGGCGCGGCATTCAGCCTGCTGGCAGCGCGCCTGTACCAACTACAGATAATTGATGGTGATGACTACCGAACACTGGCCGAAGAAAATCGCATCAATTTGGAATTACTGCTCCCCGCCCGTGGGCGGATCTTTGATCGCAACGGCATCGCGCTGGCAGATAATGGTCGCTCTCTTTCTGCCTTCATGGTGCCCGAGCAGACAAACGGCGTGCCCGCAACATTGGCCAAGCTGGCGCAATTGGTTGATCTGAACGACGCCGACATCCGTCGTATTTTAAGCGATGTGGAACGAAACCGCCCCTTCGCCCCTATTGATGTTACCAGCGGCCTTGATTGGCAAAGTTTCGCCCGCATTAATGCAAACAGTGCCGATCTGCCCGGCCTGCATACCCGCGAAGGCAGCTTGCGGGTTTACCCTACCGGCACCAGCAGCGCGCACATTGTGGGATATGTTGGGCCGGTGAGTGAGAAAGATCAGGCGAATGACCCCGATCCACTTCTTTCTCTGGGCGATTTCAGAATTGGCAAGCGCGGCGTTGAAAACCGATACGAGAGCAGCTTGCGCGGCACTTCCGGCAATCGTCAAATCGAGGTCAATGCCTATGGACGTGTGATCCGGGAACTGGAAAGAAATGAAGGCACTCCCGGCCAAGACATTCACCTAACGCTTGATCAACGTTTGCAAGCTGAGGCAATGGGTGTGATGGGCACTGAAAGCGGGGCATCGATTGTGATAGATGTTCAAGATGGCGGCATCCTTGCCATGGCCTCCACGCCCGGTTTTGACCCCAATGCCTTTGCTCGCGGCATTTCACATGAAGACTGGGAAGAACTAAGCAGTGACCCCAAAAAGCCATTGCTCAACAAGCCCTTGCGCGGGCGGTATCCACCCGGCTCTACCTTCAAAATCGCCGTCATGGCCGCGGCGTTCGAGGCTGGCATAATTGACGAAACCCGCAGGATTTTTTGCCCCGGCTATCTGGAACACGGCAATCATCGTTTTCATTGCTGGACCACAGGGGGGCACGGCCATGTGGATTATTTGCAGGCCATGCGCGGTTCATGCGATGTGTATTTTTACAACATTGCCCGCGAACTCGGCATCGACCGTATCAGCGACATGGCCCAGCGGCTGGGATTGGGACAATCCTACGACCTTACATCAGGCACATCCCACCGAGGCTTGCTACCAACCCGCGCCTGGAAAGAGGCAACTCGTGGCAAACAATGGTTAATCGGTGAAACATTAATCGCGGGCATTGGACAAGGCTATGTTCTGTCGACCCCCCTTGAACTGGCTGTCATGACGGCCCGCATAGCCAATGGAAAACATGCCCTGACCCCCACCTTGGATTTAGCAAGCACCACACAAGAAACGACACCCCCGCTTAAGGTGAAGCCGTGGGTTATCAAGCACATACGCGATTCCCTTGACCAAGCCGTAAACCATCCGGCGGGCACTGCGTTTCCCTCACGCTTACGGTTTCGCGGCAACGACATGGCAGGTAAAACCGGCACCGCACAGGTGCGCACAATTTCACGCGCGGAACGACAAGACCGCGTGCTCAGAAATGACGAAATTGCCTGGGCACAACGCGATCACGCCTTGTTCGTTGGCTATGCACCGGTGAACAATCCAAGATATGCCGCTGCCGTCGTGGTGGAACATGGCGGCTCGGGATCGCATGCCGCCGCCCCCAAGGCCCGTGATTTATTGCGGGCTGCCCTGCGCCTGAAATCAGGCCAACGGGCCTCATCCCCAAAGGGGCATGGCTAATGGCTGCGCGCGCAGGCACACAAACCGGAAGACTGGGCAGCAACCAATCTGCCTTGAGCCTTGGCACGAAATTTTCGCGCATCAGCTATAGCTATGTCATTTTGATCTGCATGGTCGCGACGATTGGGTTCGCCATGCTGTATTCTGTGGCGGACGGATCGTTCGACCCCTATGCCAGCCGCCAGATGATCCGCTTTGGCCTTGGGCTTTCCCTGTTCTTCATCATCGCCGTGATCGATATTCGTTTAATATTGATGGCAGCTTACCCCGCCTATGTGGGAACGCTGTTACTGCTTGGCGCTGTCGAAATATTTGGCCATGTTGGCATGGGTGCCCAGCGCTGGATAGATTTGGGGTTCTTGCAACTTCAACCATCAGAGCTGATGAAAATATCAATTCTGCTGGCGATGGCGCGTTTCTTTCATGGGCTGCCGCCCGACAGGCTGAACGATCCGCGGTATCTGGCTATACCGGCATTGCTAATTGCCCTGCCTGTTTTTTTGGTCCTGCGTCAGCCAGATCTGGGCACGGCCACAATGCTGGCCGCAACAGGGCTTGCGGTGTGGTTTTTGGCAGGGGTTTTCTGGAAGCTATTTGCTGCCGGGGCAGCGGCCTTGACGCTGGCCATGCCCGTTGCCTGGAGCCTTTTGCGTGACTACCAAAAAGACAGGGTGCTAACCTTTATCAACCCTGAACGTGATCCATTGGGGGCAGGCTACCATATTTTGCAATCAAAGATCGCGCTTGGCTCAGGCGGTTTATCGGGGCGCGGTTACATGGAAGGCACCCAAAGCCATTTGAGCTTTCTGCCTGAAAGCCAAACCGATTTCGTGTTCACAATGTTGGCCGAAGAATTCGGGCTTATTGGTGCCCTCAGCCTTGTTGCCTTGTATGCCTTGATCATATTTGTAGGCATGTTCATGGCATGGCAAGCACGCAGCCCCTTCGCGCGCCTGTTGGGCGCCGGGCTTGTTCTCAACTTCTTTTTATATGTTCTGATCAACATCGCCATGGTGACCGGGCTTATGCCGGTTGTGGGCGTTCCGTTGCCACTTGTGTCCTATGGCGGCACGGCCATGCTAACGCTGATGATCGGCTTTGGTCTCTTGATGAGCATCCATGTGCATCGAGACACCGAACTGCCACGCGGCGACGCCACCTTGATCTAATGCGCCAACCTATGCGCGTGCAGGCTTGCGCGGCGCATAACCGGCAGCCCGATACACAGCATCGATCACCGCCATATTTTTGATACCGTCATCAGCATCCGTCACCATGGCTGGGCCACCCCCCACCCAGTCAGCAAAAGCGCGCAATTGATGCGTATAGGTTGCATCCCCCGGCACTTTTTGTTTTTCACGGCCATGGGCATCTTCGATGGTAATAGAATGATATAGCTGTGGCGCCAGCGGATTTTGCACCGTCATCACACCATCGCCGCCGCGCACCTGCACGCAGGCCCGCAACAACGGCCATCCTGCCATAGAACACAAAATGCCGCCGGTGCGCCCATCATCAAACGCAAACGCCGCTTGAACACGCCGATCAACACCTTCACGCATTTTCCATGCTTTGGCAGCTACAACATGCGGCTCTGCCTCAGCCAAGTGTCGAACCATATTGATGGTGTAACACCCCGTATCCATCAAGGCACCGCCAGCCAGATCCAGCCGCCACCGAATATTGCGCGGCTCCAATAGTGGCACGCAAAAATGCGCCTCAATATGCTCAATCTTGCCCAAGCGGCCGCTGGCCATGATTTCTTTCATACGCCCTGCAAGCGGGTGGTAGCGCCAGTGAAACGCCTCGGCCAATATGCGGCCATTCTTCTTGGCGACCTCAGCCATTTGCGCGGCTTCATCCGCATTGGCCGCGAGAGGTTTTTCGCACAACACATGTTTGCCAGCTTCAAGCGCCTTGATACTCCAAAGCCCATGATGAGAGTTGGGCAAGGGATTATAGATGGCATCGATTTGCGGATCTGCCAGCAAGGCTTCATAGGTTTCATGCACGGTGGGGATGGCATGTTTGGTCGCAAAAGCCGCTGCCTTGTTTTTATCGCGCGCGGCAATAGCGGAAACCGCCACCCCTTCAACCTTGCGTGCCGGTCCCAGCAGTGCCGACGGCGTAATCCGGGCTGCACCCAAAATCCCAATCCTGAGAGGCTTTGACATTTATGCTATTCCCGCCAAGGCTCGACAAGTATTTTGGCGTGTTCTTCCGGGTTCCCCAAATCTTTAAACGCCTGTGCCACACCGGTTACCCCGACCTTGCCTGTCAACATGGGTTCCACATCAATGGCCCCATCCGCGATATGTTGCAAAGTGCCAGCAAATTCGTCGGGCGCATATCCCAGCACGAACTGGATATTAAGCTCCTTGTTAATCGCAAACATGGGCTCCAAATGGTCGATCTCCATACACACGCCAACAACAACAACGCGCGCATTGCGGGCAGCGCCTTCCAAAATTTGCTGAATAATGCCTGGAACACCAACGCACTCAAACACCACACAAGGTTTTTGTTGGGGGCCAATGCCCATCAAGGTCATAGGGTTGGCCGGATCATAGCCTTCGGGCGAGGCTTCATCGCTCCACGCTTCATAGGGCGACGTATCAGCCGGATTGACGATAATATCCGCCCCCATCGCTTCCGCCATTTTGCGCCGGGTGGGGGAAAAATCTGCCGCAATAATAGGACCGACACCCCGACGCTTAAGGCCCGCAATAACAGCCAGCCCGACCGGGCCGCACCCAATCACGATGGGAACTTCTTCCCCATCCAAATTCGCTTTGACAACAGCATGTTCGCCAACAGCCATCGGTTCTGTCGTCGCCGCAAGCTCGGTCGATAAGCCGTTGGGCACTTCTATCAACAACATTTCCGACAAGGCCATCCGTTCGGCGTATCCACCGGGTAAATCATTTGAATAGCCAATCGGCGTTACCCCTTTTTCCAGCGAAAACGCGACCGGGATAGAACACACCCGTGTGCCTTCCTTCAAAATTTTGGATGTGCCGGGGCCGTGCTCCAAAATTTCTGCACAAAATTCATGGCCCATAACCATGTCTTTCTTGGTGTCGAACGACATGCCACCGCCAGCGCGTTTGCCCATTTCGACCATTTTGTCGGCATGTTGCAGACAATGCAGGTCCGACCCGCAAATCCCACAGGCCAATGTTTTTACCAACACTTGCCCATCGGCCAAGGTGGGTTCCTCAACCTCATCCACAACCATTTCAGAGTTTCGCATAATCGCTGCGCGCATATTTTCATCCCCCACATATTTTCAATGCCGCTATTGTGGCGCTTGGCGCACCAAAAGCAAGCTCAGGCTCCAAAATCCGAAACCACGCCCGCCCCAAATTGATCAAATGAAAACCCCCGCGCCTGTCTCCAGACACGGGGGCAAAACTTCAAACTTGGTCGCAGCCTATTCGATGACGATGCGCACCCGCCGATTATCGCGATTGGCAATACCATCGCCCGTACGCACAGCATTTTTGTGCTCACCATCATAGCGAATAGCAACCCGCTTGGGCTGCACGCCTTTTGCGATCAATGCCTTGCGAACAGCCTCTGCACGCCAGCGTGACAGCTGATTATTATAGGAAACCGCACCTGAACGGTCTGTATGGCCTTCGACCACAACCTTGGCACCCGGATTGGCTGCCGCCGCAGCCGCAGCGCGTTCAATTGTATATCGATCAATCACATCTGCTGAATCAAAATCAAATAGCACAAGGAATGTATCGGTATTCGGGCCATTCGGGACATTGATTGGCGCTACCATGGCATCCAGTTCATCCAAACTGGTTTCCAGATCCGCTAAACATGCCGAAATATCATCCGGCTGAATATTTTCCTCGGCTTCCTGCATCCAGCAATCAAAGGCGATCTGCGCGCGCGCCGCAGTTGCAGGCGCCCGTTCACCGGCACCATTATTCAAATGGGTTTTCAATCTCTTGCAATAATGATTCGCATGAATAACCAGAGGGGCCGCAATATTACGCTCAATTACCGGATCTGGCGCAACATTCTCGCCATTACCCAAACGCTCGGCCTTCAATACAAAATGGTCTCCGTCGAACCAATCATATTCAGCGTATTCACTTTTACTGAGTGTAATATAGCCCCGATGCAAAGCCCGGTTAAACTCGGTCGTCGCGCCCTGACTTGCGGCAATCGCCTCACTATCGTGAGCCCCTACCACCCTTTTCAAAGGTGCATTGCCAGTACAGGCAGCTAGCCCCATGACAGCAGCCATAAGACCGCCTACCACCAAAATTCGCATGTCTCCCGCTCCTTCAACCCCTACTGTCAAACAATTTTCAGCACCTTAAACTATGCTTTTCCAAAGTGTGAAGCATTTCAAGTCCCTAGGCTACAAGAATATTCAAATGTTCTCGTTTTAGCCTATTATGTTGCTTCCTCTCTTGCTCTAAACAATGGCCATAGAGCATCACCACCACAATGATGATTAAGTTGGCACCGCTTTTTCGGAGAGAAACATGACATCAAAGCCGATCGAAGACCTGCTGGCCGGGCACGCAACATTTGAGGAAACCATCTATATCAAGGACCGGGCGAAGTTCGAAAAACTTGCCTCTTTGGGCCAATCCCCAAAAACTTTGCTGATTTCCTGTTCTGACTCACGAGTTGACCCCATGCAGATTTTTCAAATGGAGCCCGGGGATCTGTTTGTCGTGCGAAATGTTGGTGCCATTGTCCCCCCGTATCAGCCGGACGGCTCCTGTCATGGCACATCTGCCGCCATCGAATTTGCCGTTAAAGCCCTCAATGTAGAGGCCATTGCCATTTTAGGGCACTCCAATTGTGGCGCGGTTGAGTATTGCCACAAACGGGTCAACGATCCCCAAAACGAAAACGCGCCTGATTTTGAATTCATTCCCCAATGGGTGGATTTTGCCGGACAGGCCGAAGAAGCCCCCGAACCGGATGTACATGCCTTTGGCAAGCGGATGCTGGGCCGCTCGCTCACCAATCTTGAGGCTTTTCCGTTTGTGCGTGAACGTGTGCAGGCGGGCAAACTGGCACTTGTTGCCTTGCGCTTTAACATTCACAACGGCAAGCTGGAACATATTTCCCAACGTGGATAGAAAATGAGCGACGACAGTCAAGCGACCACCAAGACTACCCGCAATTCCACCGCGCTTGGCTTGTCGGGGCTGGTTGGGCACAAGGTTGTCGCGCAAATGATCCAGCCATTGCTGGCGGATATGCGGGTGATGGCGGGGTTTTCCTTTGTCATCAACGTTTTGGCGCTTGCTGTACCGATATTCGTTTTGCAGGTTTATGATCGCGTTGTTGCCTATGGCGGGCTATCCACGCTTACCGGCCTGACCCTTGGGGTCGCTATTGCAATTCTCTTCGACTTTTTGCTGCGTAATGCGCGCGGGGCGCTGCTGCGCCGTGGTGCCGTAGAAATCGATGCGGCTCTGGCTCGCGCTTTCTTCGCGCGGCTGACACGCTTGCCACTGCACTTGTTGTCGCGCAGGTCCACCGCCGGTTGGGTTCAGGTCGAACGCGACCTGGCGGCATTACGCGACATGCTGGCAGGCCCCCCCGCCATCTTACTGATCGACCTGCCCTTCGTGCTGCTGTTTGTGCTGGTTGTGTGGATCATTGCACCGCCGGTTGCGCCCATTTTGACCTTGATGGTGCCCGTTTTCATCGCCGTTTCATATGCCATGACGCGCCTGATCGACCGCGCTTCTGTGGCAGAACGGGAAGTAACAGTAGAACGCCAGCGCCTGATGCAAGAGCTGATCCGCGGGCGGCAAACCATCAAGGCACTTAACCTCGCAAAGCCGCTGACAAACCGATTTGAAGCCCAAGAGGCAGCCGCAATCGATGCCGCCAGTACACGCGGCGCGCTGACAGACCGGGCAACGCATCTGGGGTTGAGCCTGTCGATGAGCACCACGGTGATACTTACGGTGTTTGGGTCACTTGCCATCTTGGACCAACAAATGACGATTGGTGGCCTCATTGCCACAAACATGCTGGCAGGGCGGATTGTGCAGCCGATGAACCAGTTAATGGGGCTTTGGCGCACTTTTGCGCGCGGACGCTTGGCTGCCGGCCGTGTTGGCGCCTTGCTGGAAGAACAACCGGACGATCGTCCACAAGCAATCACCCATGCAGACCCTGAAGGCGTTTTGGCCCTGCAATACGCCTCGCTGACCTATCCCGGACAAAACACACCGACACTGGATAACCTGACCTGCACCTTCAAACCCGGCAGTGTTACAGGGATCATCGGCCCCAATGGTAGTGGCAAAACCACCCTGCTGAACTGCCTGCTGGGCCTTTATACACCAGACCAAGGCACAGTGCTGCTGGATGGGCACGACATGGCGCAATTCACACGGGATGAACTCGCCCAATGGATTGGTTATGTGCCGCAGGAGCCCTTTTTGTTCGATGACACAATCGCCGACAATATCAGGGCTGGCCGAGAAAATATCGACGACCCGGCAATTTTGACCGCCGCGGAAGCCGCTGGTCTAAGCCGTTTCATCGGGACCGATGGGGAAGGCTTTGCCCGCAAGGCGGGCGACGGCGGCAGCGCCCTAACACCGGGCCAGCGCCAAGCTGTTTCCGTGGCGCGGGCTTTGGCAGGCACTCCGCGCATCCTCATTATGGATGAACCAACAGCCAATCTTGATTTGCCGGGAGAACAGGCACTGGCCAAAAGCCTTCAAAAGGCCGCCGCCTCAGGACACACGATCATTGTGGTTACCCATGCCGCCGGGCTGATCAATGCTTGCGATCAGCTCTTATTGTTGGATCAAGGCAAAATCCGTGATCATGGGCCAAGAACAGAAGTTGCGAACCGCCTGCGCGGTAATGGCGGCAGCGCATGAACGCCCCTCTTGATCATATTTTGGCCAATACCCAACCGGCCAAACGCGCACAACAGCTCGGCGTATTGGTTTGCGCTTTGGTTATCTCTTTTTTCATCTGGGCAACATTTATCCGTTTGGATCAGGTTGCGATCGCCATGGGAACCATTGTGCCGGAAGGTGAGGTCAAAACCGTCCAGCATTTTGAAGGCGGCATAATCACAGAAATTCTGGTAACAGAAGGAGCCTTGGTAAAAGCTGGTGATCCATTGATCCGACTTAACCCGCAAGCTACATCCATCAACGCGGAAGAGTTGGAAGTCAAAATGGATAGCCTGCGCCTTTCAGCGGCACGGCTGGAAGCAGAAGCAAATGGTGGAAAACTGCAATTACCGGCTGATATCGTAAAGCGTCGCCCGGACCTTGCCGCCGCCGAACGCGATAGCCATAGGGCACGGGAGAACCAAGTCACCTCAACTCTGGCAGTGGTGCGCGAACAGCGCAACCAACGCAGCCGCGAAGTTGAAGAAATTCAAGCCGTTTTAGACGCAACCCGGCGTGATCTGAAATTGGCGCAAGACAATCTTGAACTGACCCGCGGGCTATTGGCAGACAAGCTGGTTTCCCAGTTTGAGCTGAACGAGCAAGAACGCGAAGTGCAGAACTTGATTGGACGATTAGAGTCCTACCAAGCCTCGCTACCACGGGCACAAGCCGCAAGGGCAGAAGCCAACAAACGCGAAACAGAAGAACGCAATCGCTTCCGCACTCTCGCTGCCGAGGAACGCCGTCGGGTAACACTGGAACTGGCGCGCCTGGAAGAACAACACAGCCGCGCTGTTGCCCAGCGCCAACGCACCCAGATCGACGCCCCGATTGCCGGCATTATCAAAAATCTGCGCTACCACACTATTGGCGGGATCGTGCGCCCCGGTGATCCCGTGCTGGAACTGGTGCCATTGGACGAAACATTGGTGGTTCGTGCCGCCTTAAGCCCCGCAGATGTTGGCAATGTTCATCCTGGCCAATCCGCGTCTATCAAACTTACCGCCTATGATTTCATGCGCTATGGCGCGCTTGAAGGCATCGTCCGGCAAGTATCCCCCGATGCCAAAAGCGACGGGAACGGCGCCCCCTATTTTGAAGTTATTGTGGAAACCCGGGCAGATCAGGTCGACACAAATCAGAACGAGCTGAAAATCATTCCCGGCATGCAGGCACAGATCGATATTAAAACCGGCAATCGCAGTTTGGCGAATTATCTACTAAAACCGTTACTTAAAGTGCAATATGAGGCTTTTCGTGAGCCTTGATTTCGTCCATTATGCTAAATTAGTAAGGTTAAGCGGGTGGGCCCGATGTTGAGGAATAACGAAATGGGCAGGGGACAAATGGCTGGACTGGGCGTTGCGACATGCGCAGCGATCATGCTGGCATGGACGGCGCCTGCTATGGCAAAGCCGTTCAAAGTTGCGCTTGGCGATCTTGCAAACACACACCCGGATATCGACCGTGCATCCCATCGTATGCAAGTTGCAGGCGCAAATATTGGCCGAGCGCAATCAGCGTTTTATCCGCAGCTTAATCTAACCGCTGATGCCGGTTACGAAAACATCGATCAAACCGATACAATCCTCGGTACAGATTCAAGCCTCACCCGGCGGCGAGCAGAACTGCAAGCTCGCTACACGCTATTCGACGCCGATGAACGCAGCGCCCGCTTGCGGGCTGCACGTCACGCACACAATTTTGCAGGGCTGCGCAAAAACAGCACCATCCAAAAATTAATGCTTGAAGGTATCACCGCCTATATTGATGTCATGAAAAGTCAGGCGCTTGTGGCTTTATCGCAAGTCAGTGAACAAAACATCGCACAACAGCTTAAGCTGGAAGATGAACGTGTAGAACGCGGTGTTGGCATTGAACTGGATGTGTTGTTTGCAAAAGCGCGATTGCAACAAGCCAAGGAACGTTCGACCGCCCTGCGGGGTACGCTGGCAAATGCCATTGCGCGCTATCAAGAAATATTCTCCCATGTTCCCAATGTGGGAGCCATGACAGTGCCGGAAGTGCCAGCAGGCGCCTTGCCGCGTGATGTAGAAGACGCGATCAATCGCGCCAAGGTAGAAAATGTAGAAATCCGCGCCGCCGAGGTTTCCGCGCTATCGGCAGAAGAACAAATCACCATCGCGCGCGCAGATTATTTCCCCAAGCTCGATATTGTCGGCCGTGCCGCATACGAACAAGATGTTGAGGCCCGCGAGGGCACCCGCAAAGACGCCGCCATTACAGCCGAGGTAAACTGGGCCTTGTTCCGCGGCTTCGACAGTCGCAACGCAGAAACAGCCGCCCGCTACACACACGCGGCCTCGTTGTCTGAGGTTTCTTCACTGGAACGACAAGCTGAACGCAATGCGATCACCGCGTGGAATGAGTGGAACACCGCCAAGAAGCGGCAATCCCTACTGCAAAACGCCGTTAATTTGGTGTCGGAGGTTCATCAAGCACGGATCAAACAGCGCGATGCAGGCCGTGAAACGGCGTTGAATGTGTTGGACGCGGAAAGCGAAACATTTACCCAACGCATCAATCTGGCGGGGGCTCAATTTGACCGCAAAGTCTCTGCGTTCAATCTGCTATTCGTAACCGGGCAACTCACGCCAGAGAACATCCAATCCCTCAATTTCGGTCAATAGCGCTATAGCTTAACCGTACTCGCAGGGTCGCCACGCACAATGGCAAAGCGCAGATGGTCTTGCCATTGTGCGTTAATCCGCAAGAACTGCCGCGCAATGCCCTCGCGCTGAAAGCCCGCCCGGGCCAATACACGTTGTGAAGCAGCATTGTTCGACAAGCAGGCGGCTTCCAGCCGGTGCATTTTCATTTCCCTGAAATAGAAGGGTATCAGCGCATCAAGTGCGCGGCCCATATATCCTTGGCCCGCAAATCGGGTGCCCACCCAATAGCCAACACTGCCTGATTGCTGAACACCATAAGCCAGATTGGCCAAACGAATACCGCCAACCAAAGTGGAGGTTCCTCCTTCCTGATCGGCAGCAAATATGAGAAGGGGCAAGCCAGTGCCTTTTTCACGTTCCCGACGCCATATCTTTAACCGACGCCGAAAAGCGCGGGCATCCAACTCATCTTCTGCCCAACGCGGTTCAAACGGCACAAGCTCAGCCTGACTGTCGGCGCGCAGCGCCGCCCAAACCGCAAAATCCCTTTTGCGCGGCGGGCGCAGATAGACTCCCTGCCCCTCAATCCGCAAACTGCCGGAAAATGGCGGCGTGATACGCGCCATCGCCTTACGCTACTTTTTCCAAATGTTTTGCCATGGCCTCTTCCTCGCCCAAGGTACCCAAGGCGCCTATCGCGGCAAGTGCCGGGCTGCCTTTGTGAAGATTGCCTGCCAGCCGGACAAGGTCTTTCGTCTCAACCTTATCGACACACGCCACAACATCCTCAACCGTGATCAAACGCCCATGCACCAGCCATTGGCGCGCCGCCTGCTCAGCACGGTTGGACAGATTTTCAAGCCCCATCATCATACCGGCTTTGAGCTGCGCCTTGGCACTGGCCAATTCCTCCTCCGAGAAACCCGCAGCGGCACGCCCAATTTCGCCCTGCAATACGCTCAACAATTCGGGCAAATCCTGTTGCGATGTCCCCGCATAAAAGCCATAGCTACCACAATCAGAAGCGGGAGACGCCCAAGCCGATACAGAATAGGCCAGGCCACGTTTCTCACGAATTTCCTGAAACAACCGCGAGGACATGCCCCCACCCAGCGCCGTCGCTAGAACCTGCGCCGCATAATAATCTTGATGTCCATATTCAACACCATCAAACGCCAGCGCAACATGCGCTTGCTCCAACGCTCGCGGCTCAAGATAGATGTTCGCCTTAAACGCCGGGCTGTCATCCTGTGGTGCCTTGCCACTTGCAAAGCCCCCACAATATTCTTCGCCCAATGCAACCAACACATCATGTTCAATGCCACCGGCAGCGGCTAACACCATGCGGCCGCCGCGGTAATGCTCGCCCAAATATTGCCGCAAGTCTTCAGCGCCGAAACCCGTAACATGCTTAACCGACCCCAATATGGGTCGCCCAAAGGCTTGGTCGGGATACGCTGCTTCCTGCAAGTGATCGAACAAAATGTCGTCGGGCGTATCTTCGGCTTGACCGATCTCCTGCACAATAACCTGTTGTTCGCGGGCGATTTCGCCACTTTCGAAAGACGGGTTCAGCAAAATATCCGCCAAAATATCTACCGCCAGGGGCGCATCATCTTTCAACACACGGGCAAAAAAGCAGGTTTGTTCCCGCGCCGTATAGGCATTTAGATGCCCTCCAACACGTTCAACTGCCAAGGCAATATCAAGCGCACTACGCGATGTGGTGCCTTTAAAGGCCATATGTTCCAGCATGTGGGACAGACCGTTTTGGGCAAATGTTTCATCGCGCGCACCAACATCCACCCACAAACCTACAGCAACGGTTTCAAAGCCCGGCAAACTGTCAGAAATGACTGTTAACCCATTTGAAAGCTCTGTGGTTTGAATGCTCAAGCTGTCGCCTCTACGAATGTCCGCACACGGTCTTCAATGACTGTGATGTCATTTGCCAAATTGTCGAAGCGTTCTTCGCCTTCCAATACTGCTGCCAAGCGATCTGGCAAGGGGGGCTCAAAACCCAAAGCCTGCTCAACGGCAGCAGGAAACTTTGCTGGATGTGCAGTGGCAAGTGTCACCCAGGGGGTCTGCGGGTCCATCCGATTACGCATGGCCGCTGCCACACCAACAGCCGTATGCGGATCGATGATAATGCCCGTGTCGTTAAACACCTTTTCAATGGTGGAAAGCGTTTCGTCTTCCTCCACCTTTTCGGCATCAAATATCTCACTGATATGACTGTGGGCGGCCTCAGGCAATGTGAAGGCACCGGCTTGGCGCAAACCTTCCATCATGGCCCGCACGGCACCGCTATCGCGACCCGTGGCATCGAACAACAAACGCTCAAAATTGCTGGACACCTGAATATCCATGGACGGGCTGACCGTTGGAGACACCCCCGCAACCTCATAGCGCCCGCCATGCAAAGTACGCGCCAAAATATCATTGCGGTTGGTGGCAATCATCAAGCGATCAATCGGCAGCCCCATTTCGCCGGCCACATAGCCCGCAAAAATGTCTCCGAAATTCCCGGTTGGCACGGAAAAACTGACAGGCCGATAAGGCGCCCCCAACGCCACCGCGCTGGTGAAGTAATATACCACCTGCGCCATGATCCGCGCCCAGTTGATAGAATTAACGCCCGACATACCGACTTCCTGCGCGAAGGGCTTGTCGGCAAACATGGCTTTCACCAATGCCTGACAATCATCGAACGTGCCCTCAACCGCAATGTTGAGCACATTGGCATCTTGAACCGTCGTCATTTGCTTACGTTGTATGTCGGAGGTGCGCCCCATGGGGTGCAAAATCACTACTCGCGCACGGTCCTTACCGCGGATAGCCTCAATCGCGGCAGACCCGGTATCGCCCGACGTTGCCCCAATGATCGTGACATGCCGATCCCGTTCTTTCAGCGCATATTCAAACAGCCCCCCCAGCAATTGCAGCGCCACATCCTTGAACGCAAATGTCGGTCCGCGGAAAAGTTCCATCAGCCAATCATTCGCCCCCAATTGCACCAAAGGCGCGACGGAGTGGTGGTCAAACCCCGCATAGGCGTTTTCAACAATTTCGGCAAAATCATCTTCGGAGATATCATCGCCCACAAAGGGCTGCATGACGCGGCGGGCCACTTCAGCATATGGTCGCCCGGCGAAATCTGCAATCTCGTCCTCACTCAGCTTTGGCCAACTTTCAGGCACAAACAGGCCGCCATCGCTCGCAAGTCCTGCCAGCAAAGCATCCAGAAAGCCAACACGGCCACTGTCCCCTCGGGTGGAGATGTATTTCACAGCCCTAGTCCTCTCTTTTCGCCGCGCGAGCAGCTTGCACATGCCACGCGATGTAGACGCCAATAAGGGTCAACGCAAGGCCAAACCAAGTCAGCGCATATTCCAAATGATCGTTTTTGATGGCCAAGGGGGTTTGCCCACCTTTGGGCCAAACCCCTTCCGGCGTTGCTGCCACTTCAAGATAAAGCGGCGGCAAAGTAGCGGAAGAAAAATCCATCATCGCTTCTGCGACGGCAATATCCAACGCATACAGTGTTTTTGTTGCCTCATCCGGCGGCGGTGTAAAACTATTGCCCCCGCCAGGTATACGTAGCAGGCCCCGCAATACGACCTCACCGCTAGGCCTTGAAATATCAGTAACATGCGGGGGTACAAAACCGCGCGAAACCAGCACCCAATCGCCATTTGCTTTTTTGAGCGGCGTAAGTATTTGCACTCCCACCCCATCGGTTCCCGAAATCATGTGGGAGCGTATTTCACGCTCGTGATCGAACACACCGGAGACTTCGACCTTCAAATAGCGGTCATCCGCACTCACACGATCCGGCATCGCAACGGGAGCCGCCGCAATGCGCGCCTCCAAATCAGCCGTTAGTGCCAATTTCCATTGCAGGCGCTCAAGCTGCCAAAACCCCAGCCCCAACAGAACGCAAAGCGCAGGCAGGGCAAAGAAAGTAGGCCAAAACTGTATCCGCAGATTGCTCACTCGCTGTGCTCCACAAGGCGGCCTTCACGAGCCTGTGTTTGAAACTGCAAGGCGATTAATATCCCCTTGAAGCGCCCCAGCAGGAAGATGGCCCCGCCGAAAATCAGTGGCGTCCACAATACGGCATGAAGCCAATAGGGAGGCTCGAAGGTGAATTCAACCCAAAAGGCCAGCGCCACCACAACAAATCCCAAGATAAGGATGACGAACACCGCCGGGCCATCGCCCGCGTCAACCTCAGACAAATCCAATGCGCAATCAGGGCACTCAGCCCGCACAGACAACAAGCCTTCGTAGAGCTTGCCCGTGCCGCATCGCGGGCAGCGTTGGCGCAGCCCAGCGATAACGGGATGAACACCCGCATACGCAATGGTACTACCCGGCGCACCTTTTTCCGGTAAATCTCTGATCTCTTCGGCCATGGGCCTACCCCTCAAACAAAAAGGGCGCCACACCGGACGCCCTTTTCAAAAGTCTGTGTCCGGTCGCTTAATGCGCCGCGGGCGTACCCGCACCAAGCACATAGATGCAAGCGAACAGGAACAGCCAAACCACATCCACAAAGTGCCAATACCAGGCAGCGGCCTCAAAGCCGAAATGGTGATCCGGCTTAAAGTGGCCAGCGCGGTTCCGCATCAAGCAAACAAACAGAAAGATCGTACCGATCAACACATGCGCCCCGTGGAACCCGGTGGCCATATAGAAGGTTGCGCCATAAATATTACCGGCAAACCCGAAGGTCGCATGGATATATTCATACACTTGGAAACCCGTAAAGGCGGCACCCAAGATGACGGTCACAATCAACCATTGGGTCGTTTTCTCTTTATCGCCTTCAACCACATAGTGATGCGCGGCAGTAACAGTTGTACCCGACAACAGCAGGATCAACGTATTGATGAAGGGAATTGACCAAGGATCGAAAGTCTCAATATCCACCGGCGGCCAAACACCACCAATCGCGGCCTCACGGCTGAACGTGGCGGCTGGAAACAAGGACACATCGAAATAGGCCCAGAACCAGGCAACGAAGAACATGACCTCAGACGCGATAAACAGGATCACCCCATAACGGTGATGCAACTGCACAACCGGCGTATGATGGCCATCATGCGTCGCTTCCTTGGTAACGTCTTTCCACCATACAAACATGGTGTAAGCGACCATTGCGAAGCCGATATACATCAAAAAGGCGAAAGACCAATCACGCATCCATGCAATGGCACCAATGGCCAAAATAAACATAGAAAGCGATCCAAGTGCCGGCCAAGGCGAAGGATCAACTAAGTGATAATCGTGTTGCGGTTCGGCGTGGGCATCAGCCATGGAACAAACCCTCAATTGCTCTAAAAGTTGGAGCCGACAATAACCGCATTTTCAAGCGGATCAAAGCCCGATCATGCGCCCCAAATGTCGCGGCTTGGGGCCTAAGCAGCCTTTATTCCGCGTCTTTCACGAAAAAAGTATAAGACAGGGTGATTTCCTGCACATCATTCAGATTTGGGTCGTCGGCAATTTCCGGGTCAACAAAGAATGTTACCGGCATGTCTTTCGATTCGCCGGGCAGCAACACTTGTTCGGTGAAGCAAAAACAATCGATCTTATTGAAGTAGTAGCCCGCCTTCTGTGGCGTAACATTGAAGGTGGCAGTGCCTGTTATCGGCTTATCGGTTGGATTGTGGGCGCGATAAAAGGCCAAGCCTTCTTCCCCGACTTTAAGGGTCATCGGCCCTTGGGAGGGCTCAAACCGCCACGGCATCCCACGCGAAAGCGAAGCATCAAAACGGATCGTTACATCCCGATCCAGCACAGCACCGTTCACCTGTTCAGCTTGGTTCGTCGTGCCGCCATAGCCGGTCACCCGGCAAAACAGGTCATACAATGGCACCGCCGCATAGGCAGCCGCTATCATGGCCACGACAATCCCGGCGCACAAAATAGCAATGCGCCTGGCTGCCTGATTTTGGGCATCTTGAGCCCGATATGCGGCGGGAGTATCGCTCATCCAATTAAGACCCTAGAAGGGACGGTCCACAATATTGCCGCCGATTTTCACCATTGTGACGGTAAAAAACAGCACCACAAGCGCACCCAAAATAAGCGCCAGCGTAACATTGCGGCCCTTTTTCTTTTTGTGTTCATCGGTAATCGGCATGAATTCGCTCCTAAGCGATGAAGAGATTCTCGATCAACAGCGTGCCAAACAAGGCCGCCAGATAGAAAATGGAATAGAAGAACAGGCGCATCGCGGCTTTGTTAGCCGCATCGCCCTCGCGCTGACGGTAAACCTGAACTGACAAGATCAGGAATATCAGGCCTGCAATTGCCGCGACAACCCCATAAACAACACCGGCAAAACCCAAAATACTGGGAACCAGCGTCACCGGCACCATCAACACCGTATAAATCACGATTTGCAGACGGGTACTATCGGCCCCGCGCACGTTAGGCATCATCGGCACGCCAACTTTTTCGTAATCACCTGCTTTTACCAGCGCCAGCGCCCAAAAATGCGGCGGCGTCCACATAAAGGTAATGGCAAATAGCGCAAAACTTTCCAGCGATACATCACCTGTTACAGCGGCCCAGCCAATCATGGGCGGAAAAGCTCCCGCTGCCCCACCAATCACAATGTTTTGCGGCGTCCGCCGCTTTAGCCACATCGTGTAAATGAAAACATAGAAACCGATGGTCAGCGCCAACAACGCACCGGCCACATAATTGACCAACACCCCAAGGGTCAGCACCGACAGCACGGACAAAATTACGCCAAAACCCAAAGCCTCGGATTTGCCAATCTTACCTGCGGGAATGGGACGATCTTTGGTGCGGCTCATTTGCTGATCAATATCGGCATCATACCACATGTTCAGCGCACCGGAGGCCCCAGCCCCAACCGCAACGCATAACAAGGCAGTGAAACCGATAACCGGATGAATATCCCCCGGCGCCAACATCAACCCAACAAAAGCGGTAAATATAACCAGCGACATCACGCGAGGCTTCAGCAACGCAAAGAAATCGCGCACCGCTGCCTCACCGGGCTCGCTTTCCGCCCCAATATCTGTCGTTACCTCAGCCATGGCCTATATTCGCCGATATACGACCCAACCTATAAGTCGGCCCTTTGACGCATGATAGTGGGACGCATGAGGCAGACCAATCGTCATCCCCAAATTGTTAATTCACGGGCGCTCCAGCACTGACTGGATCGCAAGCCTTTAAGCCGCAGACCTTTCAATCAACCAATCGGCAGATGGCCCCCAAACTTCATTGAACGCGCCGCGGCCCAGAATAACGCCCATATGGCCGCCGGGAGCGAGGCGATATTGCTTGTCCTCACTCGCTACAACATCCACCAACGCCTTGGCGACCTGCGGCTCAACGATTTTGTCGGTCTTGCCGGCAAAGATCAGCATCGGGGTCTCAATATCCTTCAACGAGGCTATATTCCCATCACCAAGCTCAATCTCCCCTTGTGCGAAAGCGTTATCGGGGGCCACTTTGGTCATCAAATCCTTCACCACGCCGCCGGGATAGGCCAGCATGTTATCCAAATAATCCGCCTTGGTGGTATGGCTCACCACAAATTCCCGGTCGGTGATCTGGCTAATCAAATCCCAATAGGTCGTGATCGCGCCAATCGGATCTGTCATTTTGAAGGAAAGGGTGGTCATCCAGCCGGGGGACACGAATTTTTCAGCCTCCAGCTCACGGCCCCGCAAGCGCCCAATTGCATCCACAATTTTGGCAGGCGCATCCATATATTCAGTGAACCCCGCCACCGCGCTGCCGCTATTCAAGTCGATCGGGCTGGCAATCGTGATGATGTTTTTGATATGCGGGTCTTGCGCCATGCCTTGATGCAGCAGGATCAACAGCCCGCCCATGCACCAACCCATCATAGACAGGTCTTGGCTGCCGGAATGAGCTCGAATTGTCTCCATCGCCTCGCCCATCATGCGGCCTGCATAGTCATACAAGCCATAATCTGCATGGTCCTTGCCGGGTTTGCCCCAATCTACCAGATAGGTTTCAAAGCCGCGTGCCGCCATGTAGCGCGCCAGCGAACGCTCCGGCATCAGGTCGAATGTATTTGTGGTTACCCCAAGTGGCGGCACCAAGACCAATGGCACCTTGTGCTTATTGCGTTCCACCACCTGTTTTGAGCCATCGGGAAGCTCAACTTCGCTTTCATCAGGCAAACCGTAATAACGCACCGACATCAAATCGCTGTCATGCACCAGCTCGAACCATGTTTTGCCCGATTTAATCAGGCTGTCGCGCCGGAACAACCAATCGAAACCGTTCGCCAAACCAGAGGCTAAAGTGCGGTTCGCCGCCAATCCACCGGTTAATAATTTTGATGGCACAACACTCATTGCGCTGCCTCCTTGCCCGCGCCGATCAAGCGATCGGTCAAATCTTCCAGTGCATCGCCCATATAGACCGCGAGGCGCTGCGTATGCGGCACCCGATCCCTGTCGCCGATCACCCCCATAGAGACCTTGCCATTGGCCGAAAGCGAGGAGATCGCCAAACCGCTGCCCTGCCAAAGCGGCGGTAGCGGGTGATAAGCTTCAAGTGGTGCCCCGTTGAAATAAAGCGGCCCTTGCGGACCATCATAGGATGAGATGAACAGGTTCCACGGCACACGTACTTTCGTAACGCCGGTAATTGTGCGCGCCATGGCCGAGGTCATATAGGGTTGCATAAGCGCCAAGGTATAAAGCGTTGCCCCCTCTGCGCTAAGCCCATAAACGCGTTGACGTGCCCGCGCCACACCTTCTTTGATCATGTCCAGCCGCGACAAGTGATCGGAAATATCCGTCCCTAGTCGCGCCATGCCAATGGCTACGCCGGGGTCGCCTGCTTCCTCTCCGATGTCTTCATCTACCACAATAGGAAAGCCTGCGACCAAGCTTTTGTCCGGCAGCGCATTATATTCCTTGAGGTAACGCCGCAATGCGGTGCCGACCAAATATTGCACCAGCACCGCATGATCGATTTGCGCTTCCGCGCATAACGCATCAAATGCAGCATGATCGTAAAGTTGGGTTGCCACCCGGCGATGGCCCCCGATACGGCCTGTTAACATAGATTTGGGTGCCGAACGCGTCACCACCTTGCCGATACTATCCAGCGACAATTGATCGAACAGGGAACGTGCGGCCCCTGCAACACCGCTCAACATTTTGGCGGGATCCAAGGCACCGCCGCCTTGCGCACTGGGCAAACCGCTACCCCAAAGGGGCGAAATCCCGCGTTGATATGGATCCTCCGACAAGGTGGACAGCAGCGTGTGCACCCCCATTGGCCCATAGGTCAGCACCTGATGAATTTTCACATATATGGCAAACCGCCCGCCTTCAAGGCCACCGATCACATGGCACTCCCACAAGGGACGGTCGAGATCAAGCCGGTGGCTGTGCAGGCGCGAGATCAGCTCACCCAATTCACGTTCCCCGCCAGGTTCGGGCAGGGCAGAATAACGGATGTGATATTCAAGGTCAGCGCGTTCATCATCCACCATAATCGGCAGACCACGCAGCCCGGCGCGCCGCAGCCGTTGGTTCCAGGGGGCTTCCAATTCCCGATTGCGGGTCAGATCACTCACCAGCGTGCGCAGATAATCTGCCATGCCCCCATCAGGTACATCATCTGGATGATTAAAGATAAACAACCCCCCGGCATGCATCGGGGTTTTGGGTGTATCGATTGTTAGCCATGCAGCATTGGTCGGTGCCAGAACGCGCGTTGCCATGAAATTTCTCCCTTTTCTGATCCCAATATAGCGCATTCCAGCCAACAAAAAAGGGCGGCCAAACGACCGCCCTTTTGCAACTTATACGACAGTGCCTACTTGATTTTCGGCAACTCGTTGAACTGATGGAACGGCGGCGGTGAAGGCAGCGTCCATTCCAAGGTCGTTGCGCCTTCGCCCCACGGATTGGCAGCCGCCTTTTCCTTGCGGGAGAACGCATGAATAATCATCACCAGGAAGATCAATACGCCAAACGCAGAGATATAGGAGCCGATGGAGGAAACATAGTTCCAGCCCGCAAAGGCATCAGGATAGTCAACATAACGACGTGGCATACCTTGAAGACCCAAGAAATGCTGCGGGAAGAAGACCAGGTTCACGCCGATAAAGGTAACCCAGAAATGCAGCTTGCCGAGAAACTCGGAATAGGTATAGCCGCTCATTTTGCTAAACCAGTAATAGAAGGCAGCAAAAATCGCGAACACGGCACCCAGCGACAGCACATAATGGAAATGCGCGACCACATAGTAAGTGTCATGCATGGCTGCATCCACACCGGCATTTGCCAGTACAACGCCGGTCACACCACCAACTGTGAACAGGAAGATAAAGCCAATCGCCCACAGCATGGGGGTTTTGAACTCGATCGAGCCGCCCCACATAGTTGCAATCCATGAGAAGATTTTGACGCCTGTTGGCACCGCAATCACCATGGTTGCCGCCACGAAGTAAGCCTTCGTATCCACATCAAGGCCAACCGTGTACATATGATGCGCCCATACCACAAAGCCCACAAAGCCAATGGCGATCATCGCATAGGCCATACCCAGATAGCCAAAAACGGGCTTTTTGGAGAAGGTGGAGATGATGTGGCTGATAATACCAAAGCCGGGCAGGATCAGAATATACACTTCCGGATGGCCGAAGAACCAGAACAGATGCTGGAACAAGATCGGGTCGCCCCCTTGCTCAGGTGCAAAGAAAGCCGTGCCAAAGTTACGGTCTGTCAGCAGCATGGTGATGGCGCCAGCCAGTACCGGCAATGACAGCAGCAGCAAGAAGGCTGTGATCAAAACAGACCATACGAACAACGGCATTTTGTGCAGGGTCATGCCCGGCGCGCGCATATTGAAGATGGTTGTAATGAAGTTGATCGCCCCCAGAATGGACGAAATACCCGCCACGTGAAGCGACAGAATAGCAAAGTCAACAGCCGGGCCACCTTGGCCGGTCGTTGATAGCGGTGGATAAATGGTCCAACCGCCGCCCACGCCGTTTTGGCCGGGAGGGCCTTCAACAAACATGGACATAACCAACAATACGATAGAGGTCGGCAGCAACCAGAATGAAATATTGTTCATCCGCGGGAAGGCCATATCCGGTGCGCCAATCATCAGCGGCACAAACCAGTTACCAAAACCGCCAATCATGGCGGGCATGACCATAAAGAAGATCATGATCAAGGCATGGGCGGTTACCAGCACGTTAAACAAATGGGCAGCGCTATCGCCTTCACCCAGCACTGAAATGCCGGGCTCGGCCAGTTCCATCCGCATCAAAACGGAGAACGCCCCGCCGATAATCCCTGCTATAATAGCAAAGATCAGATACATGGTACCGATATCTTTATGGTTCGTTGAATACAGCCAGCGGGTTATGCCGGTTGGCGTGTGGTGATCATCATGCGCATGTGCTTCAGCAGACATCGTATCAGTGTCCCTCAACTATTGGATGTCTTGCGCGCCACCGGAAACCGGTGAGGCAGCAAGGGTGATCGGCGCGCTGGACGCGTCCGCATATTCTGTTTTGGCCCATTCAATCCATTGGGCAAACTCTTCTTCCGAAACCACATCAATCTGGATCGGCATAAAGGCGTGGCGAATGCCGCACAGCTCTGAGCATTGGCCATAGTATGTGCCTTCTTTCTCGGCCAAGAACCATGTTTCGTTCATCCGACCCGGCACGCCATCCATCTTCACCCCAAAAGCAGGCATGGCGAAGTTGTGGATCACGTCAGAGGCTGTCACCAATACACGCACTTTTTTGTTCACGGGAACAACAATGCGGTTGTCGACCGCCAACAGGCGCGGCTCGCCTTCTTCCAATTCGTCATCTTCTTTCATGATCGAATCAAACGAGAAATTGCCGTGATCGGGATATTCATATGACCAGTACCACTGGTTGCCGGTCGCCTTGATGGTCAAATCAATATCTTCCGGGATCACATCTTCCAAATAAAGCAACCGGAAAGACGGAATAGCAATGACAACCAAAATCAGAATTGGTGCCACCGTCCAAATCACCTCGATCAAGGTGTTGTGAGACGTTGTGCTGGCTTCCGGGTTGGCACGGCGATTAAAGCGCACCATCACATAGAGCAGCAAACCGGCCACAAAAATGGTGATAACCGTAATAATCACCAGCAAAAGGTCATGAAAACTCGTTATATCGCGCATTACCGGGGATGCGGCCTCCTGAAAATACAGGCCCCATTCCGTTGGTTGCTGGGCCAAAGCCGCAGGTGCAAACAGCAAAGTTGCCAAAAACGGCCCAAAGGCTGCAAGACGCTTAATCTGAGAGGTGAAAGACATTGATGAAAAGGCTCCCTCATCGCCAGTTCGCGGCCACATCAAGCAGAATGTAGATGCCGCCAGTTCTATACAATCGGCCACCCGTTCGCGCCACAAATGGCATTTACAGGCAGTCAGTTAGACAAAGATTGACCATAATCACCCACGATAAGCAAGTGCGCGCTTTTCGGCGGCGACAGACCGCCGCAAGCGCATGATTTGCGGCAAATTGGATTTTGCCAAGCGCGCGCGCCATCTCGCCCGTGACAGCGCCACATTTAGTCCCCATATTACCCGTCATAACAATTAAGGACTTTCCACGCATGACCCGTGATGCCAGCCCCAGCGCCGATATGGCCGTTTCCGCCGATTTCTTTGAAAAAGCCGGGCTCAACCGTAGCCATGCCCAAAATTTGGTGGATGATGCCGTTGGCACCGCCGATGACGGTGAGCTTTATCTTGAATATCGCCAATCCGAAACGCTGGGATTCGATGACGGTCGGCTGAAAGCCGCCAGTTTTGACGAGGCACAGGGCTTCGGCCTGCGCGCCGTTTCAGGCGAAGCCACAGGTTACGCTCATGCAGCGGATTTATCAGAAGCGGCAATGCAACGCGCAGCAGATGCTGTACGCGCTGTGCATTCCGGCCATAAGGGCGAAACCGCCTTGGCTCCTATTGGCACGAATCGCTCGCTCTACATCGACGACAATCCCATCAATGGCATCGCCTTCGATGCCAAGGTCAAACTGCTGCAAGATATTGATGCCTATGCCCGCGCCAAAGACCCAAAGGTGCGGCAGGTTTCTGCCTCCATTGCGGCCAGTTGGGGCGTGGTAGAAATCATCCGCGCTGGCGGCCTGACCCTGCGCGACGTGCGGCCCTTGGTTCGACTGAATGTCTCTATCATTGCAGGCGATGGTGATCGTCAAGAATCAGGCTCCTACGGCATGGGCGGGCGCAATCTGTATGATGAGATTATGCAGCCCGAAACATGGCAGGCCGCCACCGATGAAGCGCTGCGCCAAGCCCTTGTAAACCTTGAAAGCGTGCCTGCCCCCGCCGGGGAAATGACTGTCGTGCTTGGCCCCGGTTGGCCCGGCATTTTGCTGCACGAAGCCGTCGGCCATGGGCTGGAGGGGGACTTCAACCGCAAGAAAACATCTGCCTTTGCCGAACTCATGGGCCAGCAAGTCGCCTCCAAAGGCGTCACCGTCGTAGATGACGGCACATTGGCGGACCGGCGCGGGTCGCTTTCTATTGATGATGAAGGCACACCGACCGAACGCACTGTCCTGATCGAAGACGGTATTTTGACAGGCTATATGCAGGATCGGCTGAACGCGCGGTTGATGGGCGTTGCTCCCACCGGCAATGGGCGCCGCCAATCTTTTGCGCATCAGCCCATGCCACGCATGACCAACACCTATATGATGGCGGGCGACCAAGACCCGGCGGAAATTCTCAGCAATGTTGATAATGGCCTTTACGCCGTTAATTTCGGCGGCGGGCAGGTGGATATTACCTCCGGCAAGTTCGTCTTTTCCTGTACCGAGGCTTACAAGATCGAAGGCGGCAAGGTCACAGCACCAGTCAAGGGCGCAACATTGATCGGTAATGGTCCCGAATCAATGAACCGTATTTCCGCCATTGGCAATGATATGCAGCTTGATCCGGGCATCGGCACTTGTGGTAAATCGGGCCAAGGCGTGCCGGTGGGTGTTGGTCAACCGACGCTCCGTCTTGATGGGTTGACCGTTGGGGGCACAGCGTCCTGATTTGCCATGAAACCTCTCGCGTCCCTTATCCTCATCATTTCTATCGCGGCACTTCCGGCTTTCGCGGAAAGTGACCCGGCAGCATCGGCGGATACGGCAGCAGAGGTTTCAGCCCCATTATCTACCCCGCCAGAAAGTGAGGCCGACCGTCTGAGCTTCGAAAAATTGCCGGGGTTTCTGCGCTGGATTGATCCCCGTCTCAATCGTGCCCGCATCGCCACCACTTTGCCTGATCGCGATGTGCCGCGCGGGGCCGCCAATGCCATTGAAGAACTGGGCCGTGTAGCTTTTCGCTATCCCGGCCTGTTAGGTGGCTGGGCTGCCAAGGCGCGTTTAAGCTGTGACACCTGCCACACAAATGGTGGGGCCAATGCAAATTTCAGGATTGACCCCTTGTCGGGCACCCGCGGCAAGGTGGATATGACCAACGCCCTGTTCAATGCTAAGGCGAATGACGATGTGTTCAACCCGCGGTCTATTCCTGATTTGCGCAACGCCAAGGCCCCGTTCGGCACTTTGCAGCCGCAAGCCAGCCGCGAAGCCTTTATCGACTACCGAATCATGACGGAGTTTGGGGGAGCCAAACCGGCACCGCTGATCGCCAAGGCGCTGGCCGCCTATCTTCGCGCCTTGCCCGACACCCGCAACGCCCCACCCGAGGCCGACCCCCTGCACCGCGTATTGGAAGATCACAAAGGGGCTGGCAAGCTGGTGCGCGTCGCGTTCAACGATCTGGACCGTACAATTGCCGTGTTGGGGGCAGCGATCCAATCAAAACGGCCCGACATCATCACCTTTGTGACCCGCGCCGCACGGTCCGAGATTGGTCGCCTCTATGAAAGGCTCGACCCGCAAGACCCCGCGCGCAAGCGGCTTGTTATCCAAGGCCGCCAATTGGCTGAGGTACCAAATGCCGTTGAGGGCCAAAACTGGCGTGAAGCCCTTAAAATTACGAACTCTGTTCGTCGCAAGTTAGCGGCAATGGATCACGCAATTACCGCACGCGCCGATCTCACTTTCTTCAACAGGCTACGCATCCGCTACTTTCTTGAGCCTGAGCTGATGTGGCAAGCCATGGAAGAAGATGACAATTTCGTGCCCGTCGGCGGTGTGCCACTGCCTGACACCACCCAGCCGCCAACACCTGCTGCCACGTCAGAATGACATCAGACAAAAGCGCCTTTTAAAAACGCATCCGTCTTGGCAACCACGCGTTTGGCGTCACTCAGCACATCGATCATGGATACAAAGCCATGGATTTGGCCATTGAACCGCTCAAAGGTGGTGGGCACCTGCGCCTCAACCAAGGCTTTGGCATAGTGCTCCCCCTCATCTCTTAACGGGTCGTATTCTGCCGTTATCACCAGTGCAGGCGGCAGGCCGTGCAGCGGGGCATTCATTGGGGCAACCCGCGGATCACGCGCTTGATCATCCATCGCCAAATATTGATCCCAGAACCATTGCATCGCATTGCGGGTCAGGAAATACCCTTCAGCGTTATCAATGTAGGACGCGCGCTCAAAATCTGCCGACACAACGGGATAGTATAGTATTTGCGCCGCAATGCTCAGATCGTCTGCCTCGCGTGCCATCAAGGCCACACAGGCCGCAAGATTGCCGCCTGCGCTGTCTCCCCCAACGGCCAGCTTGCTGGCGTCTGCTCCCAGTGACGCGGCATTATCAAAAGCCCATTTGGTGACATCATAGCAATCTTCCACCGGTACCGGGAACTTTGCTTCCGGCGCAAGCCGATAATCGACTGATACCACGACTGCATTGGCGCCAATGCACAGATTAGCGCAAAAGGCATCGTGGCCTTCAAGGTCGCCAAACACCCAGCCGCCGCCATGATAATAAACTATCAAGGGCAAGCCGTGCGCAGCGTTTTCGGGCGCATAAACCCGGCCCGCAATTTGATGGGTGCCATCCCGCGAAGAGACGCTGATGTTTTCATGCCGTGAAAGCGGCGGCAATGGCGCAGCAGGCTGGCGCAACGTCGCCATCAATGCGCGGGCCTCATGGGCTTCCATCTGCGTAAAATCAGGCACCTCAAACTGGTTCATCACGTCCAAGATGGCTTTTGCTTCTGGATGTAGTGTCATTGTTTCCCCCAAAATATTGTGCGCGAACCCTATGCGCCACGCCACATAATCGCAACATCACCCTTGAACTTGAGGCCGCATTCAAGTTTCATCCACACAGGGTTTGAGGGGCGGCGATTCGTTTGCTCTGATTAAGGACATTATAAGGAAGCAAACCATGGCCGTAAAAACCGCCGTCGACATCGCCCGCCTACAAGCCGATCTTGTCTGGGCAGGGTCTGAACTCGCTTGGGGAGCCACACTCGCCCCTTTCTTGCTGCGCCGATTGCCAAAGGCACAATCCACCAAAGCCGTTATGACCATACCGGGCTTTCTTAGGCCGGAATGGTCCATGGGTGGCACGAACGCGTTATTGAACCGCTTGGGCTATCAAGCCACTGGTTGGGGCGAAGGCCAGAATCTTGGCCCCAAGGGCGATGGCAATGCGCTGGAATATCTAATGCTAATGAGCCAACGGCTTGGCCAGCGCATTATGCAAATGGCCGACGACACAGGCGACAAAGTTTCGCTGATCGGACAAAGCCTTGGCGGCCTCTATGCGCGTGAGCTTTCGTTCTTGATGCCAGACCATATTGACCGGGTGATTGCGCTAGGTTCTCCAACGCAACTGCACCCCGACACCGCGCATCACACCAATCGGGTGATTTCTGTTGCGATGGAACGCGCCACCGGCAAGCGCATCAAAGATATGGCTGGCGAAACATGGATGTTGAACCGCCCCACCAATATTCCGCCGGTGCCTTTTGTTTCAATCTACAGCCCTTATGACGGGGTGTTGCGCGAAGACACCGTTGCAATCTCCGGCGAAGAAATGCGCCGCGAAAGCGAACACCCGCGGGAAAATATTGAGGTGCTGTGCTCTCATGCCGGCATGGCGGTAAACCCGCTCACCCTCATTGCCGTTGCCGATCGGCTGGCTGCTGACGTGAATGACTGGCAGCATTTCGACATTGCTAAATATGTGCCCGGCCCGCTAAAGAATGCAGCACGTGCTATTTATCCACATGCGCGCGGCTATGATACGGTTTCCACCGCGGCGGCCGCCAAACCATTTACAATCTAGGAACGCTCCATGCTTGAAGGCTATATCCATCCAGATTTCGGTCTGGTTTCAGACGTTTTGCAAAAGCAATTACCGGAAACGGGCTTTGGCGGTTCTGCGCTTACCATCTATCATCGCGGCGAATGCGTGGTCGATGTTTGGGGCGGCACAAAAAACAGCAATAACGACCCGTGGGAGAAAGATACGCTCTCGCTCTCCTTCTCGACCACCAAGGGCATTATGTCGACCCTGCTGCATATGTTGATGGATCAAGGCAAAGCCCAACCGGAAGACAAAGTAGCCGTTCACTGGCCGGAATTTGCGCAGAACGGCAAACAAGACATCACCATTCGCACCTTGATGTGCCACGAAGCGGGCCTCTACCGCGTCTATGACATGGTGGACAGCGCCCAAGCCTTCAAAGATTGGGATGGTATGGTCAAGCGCATGGAAGAAGCCACGCCCTATCATACGCCCGGCACCGCACACGGCTATCACGGCATTACCTATGGCTGGCTCATCGGCGGATTGATCGAAAAGATTACCGGCAAGGCGCTGGGTGACGTGCTGGATGAAATGCTGGTGCAGCCTTTGGGGCTGGACGGGGCCTATTGCGGCCTGCCTGTGCAAGAGCTTGCACGACGCACCGAACTCACCTTGAAGATGGGTAATGACCCCAGCCCCGCAGATGTCGAAAAGCGGGAAAAGCGCCTTGCCCTCATCAAAAAACTGACCTTCGGAAAAATCGACTTGAGCCAAGGCGTCGCCGCCCTGTCGCCCCCCAAAATGGAAGGTTATGATTTCAACGGCGATGAAGAAATACAGGTGCCTGTGCCCGGCGCCAATGGCTGCTTTACGGCCCGGTCGCTCGCCCGCATTTATGGTGCCATCGCCAATGGCGGGGAGCTTGATGGCACACGCATCTTATCGGCCGAAGCCGTGTCGCGCATGGGCGAAGTGCAAAACCGCACCATGGACAAGGCGTTGATCATCCCCATGCATTGGCGCATGGGCTATCACCGTATCTTCACCTATCCCTTTGTGGGGCCGAAGGCGCGCCGCGGTTTTGGCCATGCGGGTTTCGGCGGCTCCGGTGCGTGGGCAGACCCGGTGCGCGCCATGTCATTGGGCCTGACCGTGAATTCCGGCATCGGCACACCTACGGGGGATGCACGTTTGGTACATCTCACCCGCGCGGCGCTCAAATGCGCTGACCAGCGGGATCGATAAACGCCATGTGGGCGCGTGGCCTCTTCATCCTCGCGCTCAGCGGCTTGATGGTGGCCTGCGCCAATACCTCACCACCCGCAAGCGTGGACAATGCCTGCGCCATTTTTGCTGAACGCCCTGATTTCTATGATGCCATGGCCGACGCCGAGGAAAAGTGGGGGGCGCCAATCCAGATTCAACTGGCAATCATGCGACAGGAATCGTCGTTTGACGGCAAAGCCCGGCCTCCGCGCACTTGGTTTTTGTGGGTTATCCCGACAGGGCGCAAATCATCTGCCTATGGTTACGCCCAAGCCAAAACCGACACTTGGGACTGGTACCGCAAGGACAGCGGCAGTGGCGGCGCAGATCGCGATGACATAGATGATGCCGCCGATTTCGTCGGCTGGTATATCGCCAAAACACATACCATGACCGGCGTTTCCAAATGGGATGCCTTCGGTCAATATCTCGCTTATCACGAAGGACAAGGCGGCTACCAAAGAGGCACATGGCGCAAAAAGTCATGGCTACAAAATGTTGCACGCAAAGTAGAACGCAATGCAGGAAATTACGGCGCTCAATTACAAAAATGCCGCAAGAACTTGGAAAATGAGCGCTCAGGGTCTTGGTTTTGGCCATTTTAGGCGCATTTAACGCGCATTAAGGTAAAATTTACTTTTCACCGCCAATAGTATATAAAGAATGTTAGATTTTTAACGCAGGCTCAACTCACAAAAGTGAATTAACCTCGCAAAACTGTCCTTTACTCAGATTAAGTCATCGGGCATGTAGATTTCAGGTCTGGCGTAATGCGTATTGTTTACAATCTGATAAAACACGCGGCGTCTGTAGAGTTTGGTGAGTTAGACGAACGCCGCGTCTAACATAAGGCCTTCACTATGGCTCGGCGCGGTAGGAAAAAAAGCGGCACCATGCCTTACGATATTCTGGATTTAACGCCCCGCCAGCCCAAACAGGCACGCGGACGCGCCAAGGTCGAACGCATACTTGATGCAGCCACGCAACTTGTCAAAAAGCACGGCGCCGATGCCCTGTCATCGCCCGCTGTTGCTGAACTGGCCGGCATTCCTGTGGCCAGCGTCTATCAATTCTTTCCCACGCGCTATGCGATTTTGAACGAGCTTTCCCGCCGCCATATGGCCGCGCTGGAAGAACGGATCACAAAGGTAGTGGCCGATGGTGTCGATCACTGGATGGACGGGTTTGATGCTTCCATTGACGTCGTAGCAGCCTATCTAAACAAGGAACCCGTTGCGCGTGAGCTTTTTCTGCGTGGGCCCATCATTCCTGAAGTGCTGAACGTCTCACTGGAAAGCGACGACCGGATCGCCGACTTTGTCATGGCTGTACTGCCGGAAAACGACCAAAAGCGCATAGAGGCCATGAAACCGGGCCTAAGCCCTGCCCGTGTGGCGATCAATTTGGTCATCGCCACCTTTGCCACCGGCATGCGGATGGAAGGGTCTGTGACCGAGAACGCCCGCGCTGAGGCACGTCGCGTCGTGCGGGCCTATCTTTCAAGCTATTTCGATTTGGACTAAGTGCCGCTATACTCGGCCCATGTCCGATATCCAATTGCAACAAGTTGACCCCATGCCGCTCAAAATCGCGGCTTGGTGCTATATCGCCGCAATCGTTATCACCCCTTCATTGGTGATTGCACCGCTGGTGCTGTATCTGCAACGCGACAGCCTAACCGCAGCGTATCCCGGCCATTATGAATTTTTGATGCGCACCTTCTGGCTCAGCCTTGTCGGCCTGTTGCTGGTGGGCATGGCCTCGGCCCTTGGGGGACCATTAGGCTTTGTGATTTGGGTCGTGTGGCTGGTCGGCCGCGGCTGGGTTACGCTCAGCCATATTGCCAAAAACGAAGATCAGGCAGATCCCAAGCATCTTTGGTGGGCATAACCCCGTCCACTACTCAGCGGCAAGGGCACTCGCGGTGGCATCGGCAGCAGCGCGATCCCCAACATCCAAATGCTGTTGCCAATCTTTCTTGATTTCCACCGTGGTTTTGCGATCTCCCGTTTCTGACCAACCGGGCCGGGCAAACACATAAGCCAACCGCGCTTTCAGGCTTTTCGCCTTCCGCACATCTTTGATAATCCCCGCCCATTCATGGGTCGCGATCTTGAGCGGATTATAGGTGCCGATATTCTTGATGATGCCATAACGAATGGGCTCACGCGCGGTGCCATCTTCTGCAAAGGTGCCAAACAAACGATCCCAGATAATCAGAACACCCGCATAGTTGCGATCCAGATATTCCGGGTTGGTTGCATGATGCACCCGGTGATGTGCCGGCGTGTTCATCACTGCCTCGAACCAGCGCGGCATACGATCAATCGCCTCGGTGTGGATCCAAAATTGGTACAGCGTGGAAAAGGCGCGGAAAGCGATAATCATTTCGATTGGAAAACCGATCAGCACAATCGGCACATAAAAGATCGCGGCTCCCGTTGCCATATCTGTCCAGTTTTGGCGCAAGGCGGTGGTCAAATTATAATGTTGCGATGAATGATGCACCACATGGCTAGCCCAAAACCACCGCACCTCATGGCTGAGGCGATGGGACCAGTAGAACGACAAATCTTCTAAAAAGAAGCACGCAATAAATACCGGGATCGTCCAGCCCAAATTGAAAATACCGCCGCCATCCATGCCCGCGAACAGACCAATCACCAAGGCCCCCACCCCGGCATTGATGGTAACATTGCCAAACCCCATAATCATGGAGGCGGCAGAATCGCGTGCATCATAACGCACCCGGCGTCCACGCTTGGCCGACCAGCCGGTAGCCCAGATCAACACCTCGATCAATACCAGCGCGATAAAGGCCGGGATCGCCAGTTCCGTCGGGCTGGAGCCAGCCGCCTGTTCTGCTAACTGCCCGGTTTGCACAACAGTTTGTTCCAATGAAGGGTCCATCCGATCTCGTCCGTATTCTGCCTTGTTCAAGCGCTCAATGTGGGGGCGCAATGGCAATTTCCCAATGGGACAGCCTGTCCCAAGCCATCACACTCTATTTCAGTTCGTTACCCAAACATATCTTGGTAACTGGCGGACGCGCCCAGGGATGTCGCCTCATACACCGCGCGCGCCGTAGCCCGCGCCACGCAATCTGCCGCCAAAGCGCCAATATCCAGCAACGTGCCCATTGGTTCGTCGACAGCTTTCTTCGCCGTTGCCAAAACAAACAGTGTGTCCCCGTCAAAGGGGGTGTGGGCCGGACGGATCGCGCGGGCCAACCCATCTTGCGCCATAATTGCCAGACGCTGCGCCTGCACTTGCGTCAGCGCCGCATCGGTCGCCACGATGCCGATCGTCGTATTGCCCCGCATGTCGTGGGGGGCGTCTTCCGCCCCGTCGGGACCGCGTTTGGTATCAGGCGGCATACCCGCCATTGCGGTTGTTGTCGCAACACCTTTGCCGCCAAACTCTCTATTCAATTCAAAAGGCGCAGCCCAGAACTTATCAGTCCCTGCCACAAGGGTGGAACCAATAGGGTTCGCTGCGATCAACGCCCCCACCGTATAGCCTGCGGACGAAATGACTGAGGCAGAGCCCAACCCGCCTTTAAGCTGCCCGGCCACGGCCCCCGTGCCCGCCCCTTGCGTTCCCAGCGCGAAGTCCAGCCCCGCTGCCTCGCAAGCCGCGATCCCCAAATCACGATAGGGCGGGTTCATGCCCCAGCCTTTATCGCCTTCATTCATCAAATCGAACAGAATGGCACCGGGCGTAATGGGGGCTTTGACCGGACTGGTGGCGATTTGATAGCCGCGGCCTTGTGCGGCCAGCCACGCCATGATGCCACTGCCCGCATCCAGCCCATAAACCGACCCGCCGGAAAGGAACAGCGCATCCACCCCGCCCACCAAACATTCCGGCTTCAGCGCATCGGTTTCGCGCGTGCCGGGGGCGCCGCCGCGGCTGTCTACCACCGCAACCGTCGGCTCATCGCACAGCACAACGGTAACGCCTGTGCGCACATCCATATCCTGTGCGTTGCCTACTTTGATCCCCGCCACATCGGTTATCAAATTGCGCGGCCCGGCTTTTGCCATCTCATTTCTCCCCAAAAGACTTCCCTTAACTTAGCGCAATTGCCATAGTCCGCCCATGTCCAATCGCCTTATGACACTGCTTGGCCTGCTTGCCCTGATTGGGGTGGGTATGGCCGTAATGGCCTTCTTCCCGCAAGGGGAGAAGCCGATCGAAACCCCAAGCGAATATTATGCGCTGCCACCGGCCACCGCACCTGTGCTGGCCGAAAAGCAGATGGTCGTGACCGCGAACCCCTATGCCTCGCAAGCCGGGCTGGATGTTTTGCGCGCAGGCGGCACCGCAGCCGATGCCGCCGTAGCGGTTTTGGCAACGCTCACCTTGGTGGAACCGCAATCCAGCGGCTTAGGCGGCGGGGCCTTCATGCTCTATTACGATGCCACTGCCAGAACGCTCAGCGCCTATGACGGACGCGAAACCGCTCCGCGCGCCGCAACACCTGATCGCTTTATGGATGGCGCACGCCGCATGGATTTCTTCAAGGCGGTCCTGTCCGGCCGTTCTGTCGGGGTACCCGGCGCTGTTGCTATGTTGGAAATGGCACACAAAGCCCATGGCAAACTTGAATGGGCTGATCTATTCAAAACGCCAACCGATCTTGCCTTTGAAGGCTTCATCATGAGCCCGCGGCTCAACAAAATGTTGTTGAGGGATCCTGTGCTGGGCAACACCCCGGACGCACAGAATATCTACTTCCGTACCGATAGCGTACCTGTGCGGCAAGGCGATCCGGTATTCAACCCGGATTATGGGGAAACCTTGAAAGTCATCGCCGAAAGTGGTGCGGCTGGGTTTTATCGTGGACCGCTTGCCCAAGCCATGGTGGGCAAAATCAACATTTCGGCCAACGCGCCGGGTGACATGACGCTGGCAGACTTCGCGACCTATCAAGCCAAGCAGCGTGTGCCGCTATGCCTGCCTTATCGCAATGTCACCTTATGCGGTATGCCGCCGCCAACCTCGGGTGGGCTACTGGTGCTGCAAACCCTCAAAATACTGGAAAATTTGGGGATAGAAAATACCAATTCCGGCAGCGCCCAAGCCGTGCACCTTATCTCTGAGGCAAGCCGCCTTGCCTATGCGGATCGTGCGAAATATGTGGGCGACCCTGATTTTATCGATGTCCCCGTATCCGGATTGTTAGATGCGAACTATTTACACAAGCGGGCCGCCTTGGTTGATCCGCGCAAGGTAGATCTTCAAGAACGCCGCGCAGGCACCCCCCCCATGGCCCCGGCTGCGGGCGCAGATGCCACCATAGAACGGGGCGGCACGTCTCATTTTTCCATCGTTGATCAATGGGGCAATGTGGTGTCCCTCACCGCCAGTATTGAAGGACCGTTCGGCGCGCACATCATTTCAGGCGGTATGTTTCTCAATAATGAGTTGACCGATTTTTCCTTCACCCCGCGTGATCCCCAAGGCAACTTGATCGCCAATCGCGTTGAAGGCGGCAAGCGCCCGCGTTCCAGCATGTCACCCACTATTGTGTTTGATGAACATGGCAAATTTCTGCTGGCCATTGGATCGCCCGGCGGCTCACGCATTCCCGCCTATGTGCTGCAAAGCCTGATCGGAGTGATTGATTGGGATATGGATGTGCAAGCCGCCATCTCAATGCCACGCCACGTCAACCGCAATGGCAAGACAGAGCTTGAGCAAGGCACGCCCTTGGCCGAACAGGCCGATACTTTGCGCGGCATGGGGCACAGGGTTGCAGTGCAGGAAATCACCAGCGGCCTGCATGGCATTATGCGCCTGCCTAACGGGAAACTGGCAGGCGGGGCCGATCCACGCCGCGAAGGTCGCGCATTAGGGGATTAGCCGCCGCGCTGCGCAACCCAAGGTCATCCTTAAAAACCAGCAGGACAGCTTGTTTGATCACAATTTTGCCCTGCGTAAAAACTGCGCATTGCCACCGCCCTTATCATTGACCTAATTGTCAGTTTGCTGGGGCGGCGATCATCGCTCCACATCTACATATCTTTGGGCCCCCGTCTGCCACTTGTCACCAGCAAAGCAGACCCTAATTTGAAGAGAGTGTTTTATGATCCGCGTAGTTCAGCGCCGGTTCGGCGCGTTGTTAGTTGCCTCCCTCCTTTCCTTTCCTGCCATTGCACAAGATGAAAATCTTGAAACATTGGAAACAGAAGCCCCCGCCGAGGTCGCGCCACAGCGCTCCAAAGCCTCAAGCTCATTGTTGCGCGCTGCCGGGGCTTTGGACGAAATTGTCGTCACCGCCCAAAAAACGGAAGAAGACGTGCAGGATGTGCCGATTTCCGTGACCGCCATTGGCCGCGACACGCTTGAGTTCAAAGGCATTGATGATGTAAATGCGGTGCAGCTTTTCACTCCCAATGTGAACTTGCTCTCCACCCCCACTTTCACGCTGGTTTATATGCGCGGCATCGGCTCAGGCTTTAACAAGGGCTTCGAACAATCCGTTGCCACCATCATTGATGGCGTGTTCTACAGCCGCAACAATTACCTGAATGACAGCCTGTTGGATGTTGACCAGATCGAAGCCCTGCGCGGCCCGCAAGGCACTATCATGGGTAAAAACTCCACCTCCGGCGCGCTCAACATTTCAACCGGCAAGCCTTTGAATGAATGGAGTGCCAGCTTTGATGGCACCATCTCAGAATATCATGACGGCTATAATCTGAAGGGCTATGTCACCGGGCCCATTTGGGAAGACAAGATCAACTTCCGCATCGCAGGTGCCTTCCAGGATCAAGGGGGCGATGTTTACAACACCACTTTGGACCGCATGGAAAACAACACCTACAAGTTTGCCATTCGCAGCCGCTTGTCCTTCGACGTGACCGAACAGTTCAACGTCACGCTGGGCGGCACGGTTTCCCAGCTTGATCAAGATGGGCCGGGCCACCAAATCCGCGTTTGGACACCGGACGTTGAACTGCTTTACAAAACTTTCGATCCAGAAGCGGAAGCTGATGAATTCAACTTCCAAAACTCTGCCGATACGCCGGGCTTTGTGCGCCGTGATACGGTGATCGCCGATGTAACCGCGCGTTACGATTTCGAAAACGAGATGAGCCTTGTTTATGTGGGCGGCTGGTCCGGCTTTAAAGACCATGTGCTGTTCGATGCCGATTTCGGCCCAGCCCCGATCCTCACCCAAAACACGCTGGAAGAATATGAGCAGTTCAGTCACGAATTGCGGTTGGAATCCGGCCCCGGCGACATTGAATATGTGACGGGCCTTTATTACTTCGATTCCACAATCGACCTTCAAAGCCAAAACGATTTGCTGAAAGCCGATACGGTAGACACAATCGACAGCCTGTTGCTGACAGGCCTGTTGGGCACCGCGCTTGATCCCGTAGTCGGCCTGCTGGATGGCTTGGGTGTGGTTGATTTGCTGGATTTCCCCGGCGAAGAACTAACCTATCAATACGAACAGAATGTATTGTCGCTGGCAGGCTTCGGGCAGGTTACGTGGCACGCCACAGAAGACCTGTCGGTCGTGGTTGGCGCGCGTTACACCTATGAGGAAAAAGAAGGCAAGAAAGATCAACAGCTTTCCGGCCTTGGCGTATTGTGGCCCGCATTGGTGTCACCCCGCGTTTCAGCCTTCAGCGAAGATTTAAGCCGAACAGAGCGTAACTTCACGCCCAAAGCCAGTATCAAATATAACTGGACCGAAGACATCATGACCTTCTTTACCTATGCAGAAGGTTTCAAAGGCGGCGGCTATAACCCGCAATCAGCCGATGCGGAAGAATTTGAATATGAAGAAGAATCCAGCCGCACCTACGAACTGGGTGTGCGTTCACAATTCTTCGACGGCGCATGGACCTTCAACCTCACCGGCTTCTACACAGAGTTCAACGACTTTCAGGTCGTAAACTTTGTGGGCTCCCGCTTTGTGGTAGCCAATGCCGAAAAGGCCCGTAGCCGCGGGATTGAGGCAGAGGGCTTTGCCGCACTCACCGAAAACTTCTTCCTGCACGGCACCTTTGGGTACACCGATGGCGAATACATCTCCTTCCCCGATGGCCCCTGCACCGCCGCAGAAGCCGAAGGCACTTGCGATCTTTCCGGCAAGGAATTGGGCGATGCCATCCCGATCAATGCGTCCATTAACGCCTTGGTTGATTACCCGCTGCCGGTTGGCAACATTCATTTGTTCGCCAGTTTGGATGCCGTTTATCAAGGTTCCAGCTTCCGCGTGGTGGATCTTGACCCCGCCGATAAGCGCGACGGGTTCTGGCTGTTCGGCTCGCATGTGGGTATTCGTGATGCCGATGATGTGTGGTTCGCCACCATTCATGGTTTCAACCTGGCAGACGAAAAAGTCTCCGCCGGGTCGTCCGATGTGCCGGTATTTGCAGGTACCCATTTTGGTGGCTCAGCGCCTTCGCGCTTTTTCTCCATGCAGTTCCGCATTCGCTATTAAGCGACAGCAGATACGAAACGCAAAAGGCCGGGGCAAACGATCCGGCCTTTTTTGTGCGCCATACTGCCCCCACATATCGGCCCTATGTTCGACATAATTCATTCGCTATAATCCTCACGATTACAGGGAAGGAACTGTCATGATCAAAACAACAGCCCGCAAGGGCATGCTGGCACTCACAGTTGCGATTGGCGCAACCTTGATGGCCGCCTCTGCACCGGCAAGCGCCGAAGTCTATATGAGCGCGCCGCCGCCCAACCAAGCCCAACAAAAATCAGCGCCCAAAAAGCAAATGGTGCGCCGCACAGGTGGCCAGACTTGCGCAACCGGTTTCTCCGCGGGCACAGGCCAATATAAGGGATGGTGTATCGCCGAACTGCCACAAAAACCCTGCGCCCAAGGCTTTTACGCAAAGAACAAAAGCACGGGCTGGAGCGGTAGCGGCACCCAACGTATCGCAGGTTATACTTGCGCCTATTCCGGCAAGGGTGGCGGTGCCGGCAATATGTGCGGCAAGCACTACAAATCAAAAGGGGTCACAGGACCGGACGGCTATCGATGCAACCTAACCCCGCGCTGCGCCTCCAATCAGGCGGTTAAAACAACGACCGTCAGTGGCAAGAATGGCGGTTTGGCGGCTGCCTATCAATGTGTAGCGGCGAAGAAAAAAGCAAAAACCAAAAGCTACAGCCCCTATACACGGCGCTAAAGATTACCGAACCAAACGCACAAAAGCCGGGGCAAACGCTCCGGCTTTTTTTATGCCCCCCACACAATCTTTCGCCCACGCCTTAGGCGCTTGATGCGCAGATGGGTGGGATCAAAGGCGGGGGGATAATCGCGCTTGAGATAAAGGGCGTTCAGCCAAGTATACATGAATCCCTTTTTGGCATTGTCCATCACCGTCACCCGAAAGGATGAGCCGTCCATCAAATCCATCTCGATAGACCAATTATCTATGATGCGCGTGGCGACCACGGGGGAAACGAACTTATCCTGCGGCTCAAACCGCGCTGCGCCCCACATGAGGCGATATTGGCGGCGTTTCATGGAAAGGCTGTTATAGTCTTTCAGCTCCTTCTCGGTCACCGCGCGATAGTGAGTACCGATCCACAGTTCCGTTCGATAGATACGAATGCCGGGCAAATCCCAGAAGCGCCGCTCACTCAATTTGTCAAAAATCACCAGATAGCCGAAATGGGTTTTGAATTGCGCCTCTATTGCAAATTGAAAGCGCGAACTTCTACTGAGAGTCTGCCCCCGCCGCGATAGGTCTTTCAATCGCGCTGCCGCAATGGGGTGCGCTGCCATCGCTTTACGGGCTTCGCGCTCCAGCCTTTTGGGGAACCCCACATCTTTTGCCGGGACCGTTCCCGGTCCCGACAAAAATTTGGAATCCTCCCAAGGGAGTAAAAGTTCAAATTCATCAATCTCGCGCATAAACGAATATCGGCCCCAACGGTATGGATCGGGCTGAGTCTAAAATCTCCCGCTTCGCGGCGTCAATCTCATCGCTTGCCACAAAGGCGATAATTACACCAAGCACGATGGCGAGAATGGCAGGGCCGGTGAAGACGGCAACAGTTACCGCCACAGCACCGGTGATCGCGGCATCAACAATGATATTCACCGCCTCCCCCTGAAGGGCTCGGACCTTATCTTCCGCGGCAAAGATCTTGTAGATGGAGATTGCAAGGCTGAACAGGAAGAAACGCCGCCCGAATTTGTCCAAAAACAAGGCAACTTTTTTCTCATCCAAGCCGACGCGGGTTGCCGCTTTTGCAATGGCATCCGCCAACGCGGACTGTTGCTGGCTGACATCTACACTCTTCCTCGATCCAACAGATTCCTCCCCTCCCGCAATCTCACGCACCAAACCACCCAAGCCGCCATAGGCGCTTTTTAGCTCACGCGCGATCTGGTCTGCGAAATGATCCAGCTCATTCGCTGCCGCCTTGCCGACAGCCTTGCCATAGGCATTCAGCTTCTTAAGCGCAGGGGAGAGTTTTGATCCATGCGGGCCTTCAATCTCTTTTTGCAAGGCCGCCACATCCTGTTTCACACCGGTATAAAGGTCCGCTTCCAGCGCTTTGGAAAAGCCGCCCACAACCGCCGTCATATGCCGGAAGGACGGAGAATGGAAAATCCCATCAATCTCTGCCCGTAGTTCCGCGGCGGTATCGAACACAATTTCCACCACAGCGCTTTGATTGCGCATAACGGCATTTGCCCCTGCCCCCTTGGCGAATTGAATACGCTTGGCGCTGTTGAGCGCCGCAATCTCTGCCGGGGCGGTTGTGCGCCCGCGTATGGGATGGCCGTTCACATCCAGCAAGGTGACGCCTGAAAAGTTCAAGGCGAAGTCGACGGAGTTTTGGCGTATCGTCTGCCTTTGCAGCAGCACATGCTTGCCCGTTCCCGTCCCATAATCTTTCAGCCATTTATGCACTGCTGTTGCCAGTTGGGGCGGCAGATCCGGATCACTTTTCAGCGCCTCCAGACTGCCCGTTTGCAAATGGCCTTGTGGGTTGAAGCAATAGACATCCGTCGTATTCGCAAAGCAGCGCATATGCTTGCGCTCCCGCGGCAGCAGCTCCTGAATTTTGCGCTCGGTATTGTCACCCGGGCGCACGCAGCCGCTCACGCTTAGGCCGTGCGCGGCCTGAAAGGCTTTGATCGCCTGTTCAATCCGCAAATCCTTCATGCCATTGATGGCGTGCGGCCACCAAGTACGGTCGTTCAGATTTTCAACCGGGTTCTTGATGCTTTTGAACGCCGCTTGCAGCAACGCCACATCATGCTTGGCGTTGAAAGACGCGCACCCCACCGCGCCTTGCAGAAATTGAGTTGGCATTGGAATAGCTCCTGTTTCGTTGAAAGGAGCTACCCATTATTCCCACATTTCTCCCCAATACTATCCCGACATTTGCCGGGGTATATTTCGGGGTTAAGCCACTCTACTTAATCAGTTTTTGGGCAATCTCCCACGCAACCCCGGAAAGCATACCGCAGGCAGAGCCATATTTGGCAGCATCAGGGTTAGAGGCATTGCCATCAATCCCGCGCTTGTAAACGCCTTGGCTGATAGACGCGAGGCGGAACAGCGAGAACGCCAGATAAAATTCCCAATCGGGAATACCATCACGGCCCATACGCTTGCAGTAATCGGCCACAAATTTGTCTTCAGACGGAATGCCCGTGCGCTCAAAATCAACGCCCATCAACGTGCCCATAGAGGGGCTATCCATATGATAGAGCATCGAACAATAGGCGAGGTCGGCAAAGGGATGACCAATGGTACACAATTCCCAATCCAACACCGCCATCATCTTCGGTTCGTTCAATTGATAAACCGTGTTTTCAATCCGGTAATCCCCGTGCGCGATGGAAACCGTGTCGTCCGCGGGAATGCGATCTGGTAGAAACTCGATCAACGCCTCCATCGGCTTTACTTCTTCGGTTTCCGCCGCGCGATATTGCTTGATCCAGCGACCGATCTGGCGCTCATAGTAATTGCCGGGCCTGCCGAAATCGCTCAAGCCCACCTCATCCACATCTACCGAATGCAGGCGCGCCAACACGTCGGCCAAATCTTCATACACGGCAGCACGTTCCGCCACCGCCATGCCCGGCAATTGGGGATCGCGCAGCACGCGCCCATCCAGAAACTCCATGACGTAGAAATCGGTGCCGATCACGTCCTTATCCTGGCAGCAGGCCACCATACGCGGTACCGGCACATCGGTATTTTCCAAGGCTTTCATCACGCGATATTCCCGCGCCACTTGATGCGCCGACGGCATCAACTCACCCGGTGGCTGCTTGCGCAATACATATTTGCCACCCGGCGTGGTGATAAGGAAGGTCGGGTTGGATTGCCCACCGCCAAACTGTTTCAGCACCGCCTCGCCCTCAAAACCCGCATCGGCGGCGCGCAAATAATCGTAAAGCGCGTTTTCATCAAATTTGTGATTGTCGCGCACCGCGCCCAAAGTATCTGTCGTGCTCATGAAATCCCCCAATTGCAAAATATCGAATTGCCGTTAGGCTTAGCAAAGGCCCTGATATGGGGCAATCACCAAACGCAAAAGGCGTCCCTTGGAACAGCAAGTACAGGAATTTCTGGCCACCGCGCAGGCTTTCGTCGAAAACGAAATCCTCACCTGGCCGCGTGCGATTGAATTTGCGGCGCTAATCCTCAATTTCTTCCTAGCCCGTTGGCTTGGCCCCAAGGCTCAGGCATTGGCCGATACATGGCATGGCCGCGTGCCGGTGGGATGGCAGCGCACCGTGCTGGAAGAAATCCGGCCCATGCTGCCGGTGCTGATCGGGCTGGTCCTGCTGTGGCTGTCCGAAGGGGCTTTGCTGGCAGCCGGGCTGGATGCCACGCTGCAAGGCATCGCCGTATCGCTGGTACTGGCATTTGTCGCCATACAGATTGCGGGCCTGTTGGTGCGCGATACCTTTGCGCGCAAGGCTATCACTTGGGGAGCATGGGGCTTGGCCGCTTTGGCCATTGTGGGCTGGCTGGACCCCGTATTGGAATCGCTGGAAGCCATTGGTTTCGAAATCGGCGATGTGCGCCTTTCGGTGCTATCGGTGTTGCAAGGGGCCGGCGCGCTGATCCTGCTGCTGTGGCTTTCAACGGCATTGTCGGTCGCAGCAGAAACGCGGCTGTCGCGCTTCCCTGCCATCACGCCCACAACGCAGGTTTTCTTCGCAAAAATTCTGCGTATTTCGCTGATCGCCGCCGCGGTGTTGATCGCGCTCACCTCTGTCGGGATTGATATTACCGCGCTTGCCGTCTTTGGCGGTGCGCTGGGCGTAGGCATTGGGCTTGGCCTCCAAAAAGTGGTGTCCAACTTTGTGTCTGGCTTTATCCTGCTGGCTGATAAATCAATCAAACCCGGTGATGTGATCGAGGTGGGCGAGGCCTATGGCGCGATCAATCGGCTGGGCGCGCGCTATGTGTCCATGATCACCCGCGATGGCAAGGAATTCCTGATCCCGAATGAAGATCTCATCACCCAAACGGTGATCAACTGGTCGTTCTCGGATCGGGCGGTACGGGTGCGCCTGCCCATCGGCATTGCCTATGATTGCGATCCGCGCAAGGCGATGGATTTAGCGGTGGAGGCCGCCATGCAGGAACAACGCGTGCTCACCCACCCGGAGGCTAAATGCCTGCTGGTAGGGTTCGGCGACAGTTCGGTTGATCTGGAGCTGCGCATTTGGATCGCCGACCCGGAAGGTGGCGTGCGCAATATCTCATCTGCTGTGTTGCTGCGGGTTTGGGATGCCTTCCACGAAAACGGCATCACCTTCCCCTTCCCGCGCCGCGATGTTCAGTTACTGCCACCGCTGGACGGTTGAACCGCATGGCGCACCGCGCCATCAGCCCCATAGACATAGAGCCCCAGCGGCAAGGTAAATGCGCGCCCCGCTTCTGCGGTTGACCGCATATCAGCCACCAATCGACCCTTTGCATCGGGCACCATTTGCACCGCGTAATTATCACCCACAGCCAGCAAAACCATGCCGTCAAGCGGCGCGGACACAACAATATATTGGCCATCGCGATGCGCCATGATCTGCCCACCATCACCGGGCACAGCGCGCGCGTTTACCAATGGTAGGTTCTCCGCAATCGACAGGGTGACATGCACAGGTATGCAAATATCGGCACACACGCCGTAATCCACGGTGATCTTGTTCGGCCTGCCATCCACCACCAATGGCAATTGCAATGGCAACACCGCACTGTCCCCATAACCAAAGGCCACCATACCGCCTTCGTCAAAGGCAATCGGTTTGGGAAACTGCGCCGCAACTTCAACACCGTCGGCCTCAATGCGTGGCGGCAAACCTGCATCACCCGGCAGCGCCCAATAGGTGTGCCAACCGGGGGCAAGCCTAAATTCCAACCCATAGGGCGTGGCATCGTTTGCCAAGCGCACCAGCCGCACTTGCCCCTCTGCCGGGCCTTTAAAACCTGCCACGGCGGGGCCAGCCCAAACGATTGTGGGCATGAGGCACATCAGTATAAATATCAGCATCCGCATAGGCAGACCTTGCACGTCTTAATCATTTTCTCAAACGCACAACATCTCACAATTGCGTTAAGAATGTGTTTTTCCCGTGCAAATCAATAGGCTTTTCATCCGCGCGCAAACCACGTTAGACTAAAGCCATGAGCGATGAAAAAGAGCCATATGAAAGCAGCCTTGAAGGCCAGCTTTTGATCGCCATGCCTGCCATGGGCGACCCGCGCTTTGAACGCAGCGTGATTTATATGTGCGCCCATGGGCCGGATGGCGCGATGGGTCTTATCATCAACAAACGCGCGGATGAAATTTCGTTCCCCGCTCTGCTCAAGCAGCTCAAGATCAAAACAGATCCGGGCATGAGTTTCGATATTCCTGTACAATCCGGTGGCCCGGTAGAAACCACACGCGGCTTTGTATTGCACAGCACCGATTATGAACAATCCAGCACCTTGCGCGTGTCGCCGCAAATAGGGCTGACCGCAACGGTAGATGTATTGCGCAAAATCGCCCATGGGCGCGGCCCGGAAAAAGCCTTGCTGGCCCTTGGCTATGCGGGGTGGAGTGCAGGGCAGTTGGAAGATGAAATCACTGCCAATGGCTGGCTGCATGGCCCGGCAGACCCCGACCTTCTGTTCGGGGCCGATATTGAACGCAAATGGGAAAAAGCCTTGGCGCAATTGGGCATTGACCCCCTATTACTATCGCAGGATGCAGGCCACGCCTAAATGGCGGCCACAACCGGATTGACCCATATCAAGACAATCTTAACGCGCTGTGCTATACTGCTGCACAGGGTTGGGGGCTGACCTTTTGTGAAAGGATATGCCATGTCACAACACTATGTGCCAACGCCGGAACAACGCGCCGCCCATGCGCGCCGCACCAGCATTGCCATGATGAAGGAGGCCGATCATCTATCGCATCCGCCCCTGCGCCATCATCGCTATAGTTTGACCGAGGCACGCCACATCAAACAGGTCATGCCACATGGGCGTTTCAAGCCCCTGCTGCATCGACATATTTTTGAATAGCCTAGATACAGAAGGTTTTAAGCGGCTCAAACCCGTTAAACCCAACAGAGGCGTATGAGGCCGTATAGGCCCCGGCAGACAAGATCATCACCCTGTCGCCTGCCTGCAAGGTTGCGGGCAGGTGATAATTTGCCTTGTCATATAAAGTATCGGTGCTGTCGCAACTTGGCCCGGCCAGAACCACTGGCACCTGATCACTTTGTTCATCATCGCGGTTGGTCAAAATGGGATAGAGGATCGCCTCATCCAAGGTTTCGGCCAACCCCGAATAACGACCGATATCCAGATAAACCCAGCGGCGATTATCTTCACGGTCTTGCCCGTCTACAACCAACACAACCTCTGACACGATCACGCCTGCATCGGCCACCAAGGCGCGGCCCGGCTCCACCATCAGCTCAGGTAAATTATCGCCAAAGTGATGCTGCACACGCTCCATCACGCGCGCCGCATAAGCTGGCGCGTTGGGCACAAATTCACGGGTTACGGCGGGCACGCCGCCGCCAATATTCAAAACACGCAGCGCCATACCATGCGCTTGGGTGGCCTCAAAAACCTCCCGCGCGGCTTGCAGCGCCATATCCCAAGGGGCCAAATCTGTTTGTTGACTGCCCACATGGAACGACAATCCCGCAGGCACAAGGCCCAGCTCCCGGGCACGCAGCAACAACGGCAAGGCACGATCAACGGGGCACCCAAATTTGCGCGCCAAAGGCCAGCCCGCCCCATCACCGCCACGGTTCACGGCAATGCGGCACAACACATTGGCTCCCGGCGCGTGATGCGCCAATTTCTCAAGCTCTGCCAAACTATCAAAGACAAAACTTTCCACCCCAACCTCGTGGGCGTAGGCAATATCAGCCGCCTTCTTTAATGGATTGCCATATGACAAGCGGTCCGCGCCAATACCTTGGGCAAGGCATAAATCAATCTCCCCGCGACTGGCCACATCAAAGCAGGCCCCGCGCGCTGCCAAAACACGCACCACTTCCGGTGCCGGATTGGCCTTTACCGCATAATAAAGGTTCGCCGGGTCCATGGCATTTTTCAGCCCGCTATAAGCGTTTTCTACCGCCTCCAAATCCATCACCAAGGCCGGTGTTTCTCCGGGCAAGGCCTCCACAAAGGCGGCAATTTTGGGAGAAACCTCAAAACCGCTGCTATCGGCCTCTCTCACCAAAGCGGTATGTGGTACGCTTTGCCCTTCTGCCAAAAGAATGTCGCTCATGCCGCCAACTCCAATTGTGAATATGCGGCGCGGCGGCGCTTGCCATTCTCCGAAAAGCCGCTATATCCACCCGCATTGTTTGTAGAAACCCATGTCAAAAGGCGTGCCCCATGTCTCACAGCTTCACCGAAACCCTGCACCATGGCTGGAGCCAATCTCACCAGATTGTGGGCGAACTGATTGCCGACGAGAAAACCGCCTTTCAACACGTACAGATATTCGACACGCCCTTGTTTGGGCGCGTCATGGCGCTGGACGGTATCGTGCAGATTACGGAACACGACGAAGCCGCCTATTCCGAAATGCTGGCGCATCTGCCGATTTTTGAACTGGGTACCGTCAAGCGCGTCATGATTGTCGGCGGCGGCGACGGCGCCATTGCCGAAGAAATTTTGAAGCATCCCGAAATAGAAGCAGTTGATCTGGTCGATATTGACGGCCGCGTGATAGAGCTTTGCCAAACCCATTTCGGTGCCGTTCATAACGGGGTGTTCGATGATGCCCGGCTGCACGTTCATGCAATCGACGCCTTCGATTTTTTGAACACCAACACCGCCAAAGGGCGCTACGACCTCATCATCGCCGACAGACCCGATCCCGTCGGCCCGGCTGAAATCCTGTTCCAGAACAATTTTTATGCGCTGGTGCGCGCGGCGCTCACCCCGCAAGGCGTTGCTGTGTTTCAAACCGGTGTGCCACAATTGCAGGCGCAAGAACTGGCGGATGCAGTAACCGAACTCAACACCGTGTTCGATCAAACCGGCACTTACCTGACCGTCACCCCCACCTATGTGGGTGGCTTCATGGCACTTACCTGGGCCAGCCGCGGGGCTGTGTTGGGCAACAGCGTCAAGGCGCGTGACATCGCCGATCGCTTCGCGGTCGCCACCTTTGCCACCCAATATTACAGCCCGGAAATTCATTTCGCTGCCTTTGCCCTGCCGCCCTTCATCAAGCGGCTGGTGAAAAATGCGGAAGCCAATCCAAGGGGCTAATCCTTGGCAACAACACCGCGTTTATAGTCGTTCAGTTCAGCCCGGCCCGGTTTGAACGCTGCCTGCAAAATTTCTGCCGCTTTCAACGGTTCGGCATCGCCGCACATAAAAATGTCCAGCGCCGCGTAACCGCGTTCGGGCCATGTGTGGATCGAAATATGGCTTTCTGCCAACACCGCCACGCCGGAAATACCGCCGCCGGGTTCAAACACATGCAGATGGATATGCAGCAAGGTGGCCTTGGCGGCCTCTACCGCTTCACGAAAGGCGCGTTCAATCCGCGCCTGATCGGTTAGGCCCTCGGCCTCCCACAAATCCAAAATGAGATGCGATCCGGCAAATGTCACGCCATCGCGATGGATAAAATGATCAGCCGCTGTTTCGTTCACAGCAGCAAGTTGCAGCTTGGGCCGGGCCTCTGCATTGGCGTTTGTCGCCGCCGCTTCAGTCTCAACCGCAAGGGTGGCGGTGACATCCGTCATATCGCGCTCCTCACAAATTCGAAATCACAAATTCGAAACCAAAGGGGGGACGCAGATTTTGGCCTGCGCACCGATCCATTCATGAACGCAATATGCGCCTGAACAGGCCGCGCAAGCTATCTGATTTTTCCACCAATTCAATGAAAACCGCACCGGCAAAGCCGCGCAATTCGCCGCATCACACTAGGGTTCCCGCCGGATGGGGATGACAGGTCATTCAATTGCTCTATAAATGTAGTGAACTATAGAAATAAGGTAGAACGAATGAACAAGCCATCCGCGCCCACCGCCGCCCCAATGGGCCGCCGCGCTCGCAAAAAGGCAGAAACCCGCGCCCGAATATTCGAGGCCGCGGTTTCCCTTTTCCTGCGCGATGGCTATCACGGCGTTACTATTGAACAAATCTGCGAGGCGGCAGATGTCGCAAACGGCACTTTCTTTCTGCACTTTCCCACCAAAACCGATTTGCTGGTCGAGTTTTCCGAACAGTTGAACGACCGCATCGCGGCGCGCTTGGAAACGGCAACCGGCACGCCGGAAGATCGCCTGTGGGCCTTTCGCGAGGCCATGGTGGCGGAATGGGATGCCCATGCGGGCTTCATGCGCGATGTGGTGCAGGAATTGCGTGTCGGTCCCTCGCCGGATGTCGCGGCCCGCACCGCCAACACCCTGCACGCCTTGGCACGCGCGCTCATCGCAGAAGGGCAAGCCTTGGGTGATTTCTCAAAAGAATTCGACCCCGCCTTGGCGGCCACCACCATATTGGCAGGCTGGAACGGCATTACCGTTTCATGGTCCAAATCAGGTAATTGGGATCAAGCCGCCCAAGCAAACGAGGCGGTGTTGAAGCTCGTCTTGCGCGGCCTTAAGGCGTAAGCAAATGCTGCGCTGCCGCTGCCGGCGTCGCGCCATCTAAATCTACCATGCCGTTGGCCTTGCGCATATCGCTGGCATCAATGCTGTGCACCAAATGCGACAGGGCCTTTACGATATGCGGCTGTGCCGCTGCCTTGGGCCCCACCATCAATATCGCATCATAAGGCGGAAACGCGCCCAACGGATCATCCAGCACGACAAGATCAAACGCATCTATCCGGCCATCGGTGGTATAGGCGGTAATCACGTCCACTGCGCCATCACGCACCGCCCCATACATAAAAGTTGAATCCATGGATTGCTGCTTGGCGGCTTGCAGCCCATAGGCATCACGCACCCGCACCCATTCGGGCCGCGCAAAAAATTCGGGATCGCCGCCGATAGAAACCGCCTTGCCTTGCAAATCAGATATGGCGGTAACGCCCATCGCCATGGCTTGATCGCGCCGCATGGCAAAGCCATAGGCGTTCTCAAAACCCAAATTGCCAACCACCAAAACGCCGTGCTGGCTGTGCAGATAATGCGCCACCTCAATCGCCATTTGATGGCGCGGTACGGGTGCCTCACGCTTCATCAACGTGGCCCAGATGGTGCCCGTATAATCCACATAGGCATCTACCTGATTTTGCGTCAACGCATCGAACAAAATGGTCGATCCCATATTGGCCGTTGCCTCTGCCGCTATGCCCTTGGCCGCCAAATGCGCCGTAATAAGATCCGCCAAAATGAACTGTTCCGTAAAGCTCTTCGCGCCCACTTTCACCGGGCCATCAAAGGCAGCCGCCTCACCGCGTTGTTCTATCGCCACCACATCTGTTGCAGCGCCGGGCAAGGCAAGTGGGCCAAAGCCTGCCACCAGCAAGGCACAAAAGCCTGCAAGCGCCAGCATGAAGCGCCGCCGGGAACGTTCTGCTGCTGCCTTTTCGCCTTGCGCAATAATCACATCCATCGCCATGGCAAGTCCGGCCGCAAAGATACAGCCAAAGATCACCGCTCCCCAATTACGCGTTTGCAACCCTGCAAAGATAAAGCCCCCAAGACTTTGCGCGCCTACGGGTGTTGCCAAGGTGGCGGTGCCCACAACCCAAACCGATGCCGTGCGCAAACCCGCCATCATCACCGGCAGCGCCAAAGGCAGTTCTACCCGAAACAGGCTTTGGCGATTAGTCATGCCAAGGCCCTGCGCGGCCTCCCGCAAGGTGGGATCAATGCCCGCAAGCCCCGTTGCCGTATTGCGCAATGTGGGCAGCATGGAATAAAGGGTCAGCGCCGCAAAGGCGGGCCAAAAGCCGATCATGCCGCCAAACAAAGGTACCATCAGCGCCAGCAACGCCATGGAGGGCACGGTTTGCACCAATCCGGTGAACCCCAAAACCGGGCCACCGAAGGCAGGCAAGCGATGCGCCAAAACACCCAAAGGCACAGAAAGCAGCGTGCCAAGCGCCAGCGCGCTTAGTGCCAGCCCCAAATGGCCCGCCAACAAATCAGGCAATTGCAAAAACAATTCGCTCATGCGCTCACCAATGCTTCCAGCGCATCTGCCTCTGATTTGGGGGTCGAAACAAGCGCGGCCACATACTCATCGGCGGGGTGCGCCAAAATCTCAGCCGGGCTGGCGATCTGCAAAATGCGCCCGTTTTGCATCACCGCCACCTGATCCGCCATCAGCAGGGCTTCCGCCATATCGTGCGTGACAAGCACGGCGGTGAACCCCAGCCGCGCCCGAATTTCCTGAAACTCTGCCCGAAGGCCGTGGCGCGTGACAGGGTCCAGCGCGCCGAAGGGCTCATCCATCAACATCAAAGAAGGCTTGGCCGCCAAGGCGCGCGCAAAGCCAACACGCTGTTGCTGCCCGCCCGAAAGTTCAGAAGGCGCACGATCGCGATATTGCGCCGGATCAAGCTGCACCAATGCCAACATCTCATCTATGCGCGTGGCGATCTCTTCTTCCGACCAGCCCAGCAGGCGCGGCGTGATGGCAATATTTTCGGCCACACTCATATGCGGAAAAAGGCCAACGCCTTGGAACACATAGCCGATAGTGCGGCGCAGGCTTACCGCGTCTTGCGCCAGCACATTTTCGCCATCCACCGCGATCACACCGGCATCCGGCTCAATCAAGCGGTTGATCATTTTCAGCGTCGTGGTTTTGCCCGATCCGCTTTCGCCCACCAGCGCCAGCAACGCGCCATCCGACACCGTGAAAGACACGGTATCAACGGCGGTGAAATCTCCATAAGTCTTGGTCAGATTTTTCAGGGCAACACTCACGCATCACCCGCCTGTTCTTCCACAAGTTTTTTGGGCGCAACATTTGCCCATGCCATATAAATCAAAGGAGCCAGTTGATCCTTTTTGATCTTCGCCAACACCACATGGGTCCAGCCTTGTTTGGCCCAGCCTTTGATTTGAAACACTTCCGGGCGCGCATCGTTCAGCGCCAATTGTTCTTCGCGCGGCAATTTCAGCACCATGATGCCTTCGCCCGGCAAGGTGGCGAATATCTTGTTGTTCACCCGATAATCCGCCGTGCCGTGATGCGATTTTTCCTCCGCCTCCGCCATGGAGAGGGCAATTTTGCGCGCTTGATCCGGGGTCATCTCTATTTCTCCCGCAACCATGAATCAGTTGCTTTTGCATTGCCCGGCGTGATGGGCAGGCTGGGCGGGGCCGTCGGCTCCATGGGCAAAGGCGCGGTCAGCGCATCCGTATCACCCAGCATAGCTCGGGCCTTTTGTTGCTCGGCGTCATCCAATGCCGCGAACTGGTTTTGCATATCGCTCAAGCACCAAAGGCGAAACGGTTTGGCAAATTCTTTCCATTGCGCGCCATCACCTTCATAGCGGGTGTATTTTTCTCCCGCTGCCACCGCTTTGGCGTTGGCTTGCAGATAGGGCAGATAGACTTGGGCGATATGGTTCAAAATCGGCGCAAGGTCATCGGGCACCTCCTCAGGCAGCGGCCTATTTTCAAAGTCACTCGGTTTGGCAGCCCACATGCGCGTACACCAATGCAAAACATGAGGTGCGTTGTCCTGCATAATCGCACTTGGCACCGGATCACCAAAGAAGTGCCGGAAGAAGGGCGCAAACAACCCAAAGTCGGCATCTGTTGGGCGCTCCCCCATCAGGTAAGGCCGTTTTTCAAAGATCGCGTCCAGCGTGCCTAGCAGATCGTGATAAAGTTTTTCGGTCGCCGCGCGGGTTTGCTTGTCACGCACGCCATCTTGCACAACATAGCGACCATATTGGCGCGCAATCACAAACCGCTTGGCTAACCACATGGGGAAAGGCGGCTTGATTTCTTGAATAATGCGCCAAGCCTGCATGTGCCTGCTTTCAGGCACCCGCCAGCGGTAATACATGGCAGGCCGCCACAAATATTCATCGGCCCAATCTTCAATCAATCGCGAGATAAATTGCACATGGCCTTGCGCCGGGGTAAGGGCAGGGCCATCGTGATTGTCTTCCAGCCAGCGCAGAATAAGCGTGGTGTCCGACAGAAAATCTCCGTTTGGCAGTTCCGCATAGGGCATGTGATGCACGCCCACTTTTGTGGCCAATCCGGCCCAGTTGCGCGCCGTGATGGTGTGGCGATTGTAATCAATGCCCTTGGCGCGAAAAATTGCTTCCAGCTTGCCAGTGAACAAGGAAAGGTCGATGCCCCAAATGATCCACGGTTTTTCCGACATTTCATGCCCCCTATCGTTGTCAGCAATATAGGGGGCACTACTTCATGAGTCGACAGTGGGCCAAATCCTGTTAGACTTTTCTTATAAAAAGAGCGCCCCGCATTAATGAAGGGGGCAAACAGGGATTTTTTCGGGGGATACCCATGCAACAACTGACCGGACAGGACGCATCGTTCCTGTATTTTGAAACAGCGAACGCGCCCATGCATATCGGCTCTGTCGCGATCTATGATCCATCAACTACGGGCCGCAAGGTTCAGGGCTTCAAGGACATTCTTGATTATACGCGCGAAAGGCTGCATCTGGCGCGCTGCTTTCGCCAACGCATTGTCACCGTGCCAATGGGCATGGACCATCCATGGTGGATCGAAGACCCGAATTTTGATCTGGAATATCACATTCGCCATGTCGCTTTGCCCAAGCCGGGGGATTGGCGGCAGCTTTGCATCCTCACCTCACGCTTGATCGCGCAGCCGCTCAACCGCAATCATCCTTTGTGGGAATATTATGTGGTGGAAGGGTTGGATAATGTGGAAGGGCTGCCCGCCGGTTGCTACGCGATTATTTCCAAAGTGCATCACGCCGCGATTGACGGCATGTCCGGTTCTGAAATGACCGCCGCCTTGCACGACCTTGAACCTATCCCCGGCCCGGTGCCGCCGCCCAATCGCCCGTGGGTGCCTGATCGCATGCCCACCGATGGGGAATTGATGCTGCGGGCCGGTTTCAACAATTCCTCCTCGCCGCTGCGTTTTGCGCAATTGCTGCGCGATACGGTGCCCGCGGTGGCCCGTGTGGCCCGTGGCCTGCGCGATAAGGAACTCACCGCCCCCACCCCACCAGGTGAGGTGCCGCGCACACGTTTCAACAAAACCGTCTCTCCACACCGTGTGATGGACGGTGTGGATTTCGCGCTGGATGATTTCAAAACCATCAAAAATGCCGTGCCCGATGCCACCATCAATGATGCGGTGTTGGCGGTTGTAGGCGGCGCGATGCGCAAATATCTCGCTCACCATGATGAACTGCCCGATACCTCGCTTGTTGCCATGGCCCCCGTATCGGTGCGATCGGAAAATGACAAGAAGGCCATGGGCAATCAGGTTGCCGCCATGATGGTATCACTTGGTTCCGATAAGGATGATCCGCTGGAACGCCTTGCCGCCACCCATGACAGTGCCGTTGCTTCCAAAAAGCTGACAAATGCGTTGGGCGCAGAATTGATGACGGATTTCTCGCAATTTATTCCTGCAGCAACGGCGGGCATGGCGGCGCGCTTGTGGACACGGATGCAACTTGCCAACAATGTGGCCGCGCCCTTTAACTGCGTGGTGACGAATGTGCCCGGCCCGCAATTCCCGCTTTATTCAGCCGGCGCGCAGCTTGTGCGCCAAATCGGCTATGGCCCGGTGCTGGATGGTATGGGGCTGATCCATCCGGTCTTCAGCTATTGCGGGCGTATCTCTATCTCCTTCACCTCTTGCCGGGAAATGATGCCCGACCCCGCCACCTATGCGCAGTGCATTCAGGAAAGTTTTGATGAACTGCTTAGTGCGGCTGCGGCGGGTTCTCAGGCGGCGGCGGAGTAACAGCCTGTTCATCGGCCTCGACTTCTTCCGCCAAAGCGGGCGGGGCCGACATTTCTTGCAGCACCACGGCGTAATCTTCCAAGGGACCAAGCGCACCTTCCTTCACCCGCATCACTTTCCAAGGCTGCCTATCATGAAGCAGAATAATGGCCGGGCCGCTTTGCGTGAACTCAATATGCGGCACCACATCCCCCTGCTCTGGCCATTGATCCGGCGCAACAACCAAATGAGGCGGGCACGGCTTTTCCGCCCCACTTAAATATAGCGCGATTTGCTTCGCGGTATCACTGCCCTCAATCGCTGCCAAATCGGCAACCCCATCACCTTCAAAATCAGCCGCAATCTCGGTAGGCGGCCCAAAGGGATCGGCCTCTACCGGTTGAAACAAGCCATCACACCGCCCCAAACCGTGAGATAAGGCTTGCACAAGAAAACTCAGCCGATCGCGCGCATCCAAAATCACGGCCGTGCCCCGCAAATGATCCACAAGGGCCGACCGCGCTTTATCATCATCGCCTTTCGTCAACCGGGCCGCCAGCAAGCGTCCGCGGGTCAACACCGCCTCATCCACAAAGTTGGCCATGGCGTCTTCAAATTCATCCAGCCGCGGCAATAAACGTTTTAAGGGGCGCAACGCTGGATCATTCCCCGGCAGTTCCCGCATCGCCCACAAAATTTTGTCCCGCGCTTCGGCCCGTTGATCGGCGGCATTGTGCCATTCGGTAGCCACACAGCCTTCATAGTCCGCCATATCGTTAATCATCAGCCGCTTGCGCCCGCTGTTAAGCTGCACGCCGGCCCGCGGCATCATTGGTTCCACACACGAAAACGGAAAACGGATCTGCCCCAAGGCGGTGCGGATTTCCTGATACACTTCATCAGACGCAAAAAGCGGCCCCGGCACGAAAGAAAGTGCCGAGACCGCAATTATCAGGCTCAGTGTTTTTCTAATGCGCCGCGTCATGTCCGCTGGACGGATAAGCCAATTTGCGCCAGCCCGTTATATCGCGATCAAACGGTGCCCAATCATTTTCCGCCAACCCTAAACGGTCTGCGATGGCGTAAAACACAAAGGGATTAAAGCCCAAACCAAGATGCGATGCATTCACTTCAATATTGTCGGTTTGATCAGTCGGCAATTCCTTGCAAATCCGCCACGAGGCAACGCCATCAGCCTTGGAATAAATGGCAGTGGCAGGCACGCCATCCACCGGCAGAGCCATCAGGCGCTGTTCATCTTCCAGTTCTTCTATGTCGATATTTTCGCCAGCAATCATCTGGAATAAACGCCATACATTTGTGGCCGAAGGATGACCACCGAAAGGCGAACCAAGCGAAATCACCTGCCGCACCAAATCGGGTTCGGCGCGCGCCAGCTCGCGGGCATAAATACCACCAAGCGACCAGCCAACCAGGCTAACCTTGCGGCCAGAGCGTTCCTTCATCAACTCAAGGCGCAGCGCCAGCCGGTCAGCCACATCGCCCATGGAGCTTGGCCCCAAATTGCGGCCCAGCCCCCACGGATGCACATCATAGCCCTTGGAGCGCAAGAACCTGCGCAACACACGGGTAGAGGTATCATCGGCCGTAAAGCCGGGCAGCACCATCACCGCATGACCATCGCCCTGCGGTATTTGGCTAAGCAATGGCTGCATCATCGCCAGCGCCCCCATTTCGGTGATCGCGCGCGGCAATTCTGTTGCAGCTAGGCCCAGCGGCGGCGGCGAGGCACGCACCATTGGCAGTCCGGCAGCAGTGGTGGCTCTCATTTCCTCAACACCCATAAACGAATCCTTTGGTTTCTGCTATAAAGACGGGGACTGTGGCAGGCTGTCGCAGCGGGGTCAAGCACAATTGTGCAGTGCAAAATGGGGCATAAGGCATGGAATTCGATAATAAACTCGGCTTGGGCTGCGCAGCATTTGGCGGCTTGTTTGAAGCCGTACCTGCCGCCGCGGCGCATGAAACCCTTTCGCTGGCCCTGAAAAACGGCCTCACCTATTTCGATACGGCCCCTTATTACGGGCTTGGCCGCAGCGAACAGGTGGTGGGTGCTGCACTGCAAGATCAACCCATTACCCTTTCCACCAAGGTAGGCCGCGTGCTGGAACCCGGCGCGATGGATGATCCCGCCGCCATTGGCTGGCCCGATGCCCTGCCTAACCATCCCATTTATGATTATTCCTATGATGGCATTATGCGGTCCTTCCATGACAGCGTGGCCCGCTTGGGCCGCACGCCAAACATTCTTTATATCCACGACATCGGCACCATGACCCATGGGGATGATGGGGCGTTGCATTTTGCTCAAGCGATGGATGGTGGCTATCGCGCCTTGGATGAACTGCGCCGCGCAGGCGACATTCAAGCCATCGGCATTGGCGTGAACGAGGTTGCGGTGCTGGATCAAGCGCTGGATTACGGCCAATGGGATTTGTTTTTGCTGGCAGGGCGCTACACTTTGCTGGAGCAAGAACCGCTCGACAGCTTTTTCCCCAAATGCGACCGCGCTGGCACAAACATTGTTGTCGGCGGGCCGTTTAACTCCGGCATTTTGGTCGGCGGTGACACTTTTAATTATGAGGCCGCACCGCAAGATGTGGTGGCGCGCGCCAAAGCCCTGGGCGCAATATGCGCTGATCACCAAGTGCCCTTGGCCGCGGCCGCCCTTGCCTTTCCGGCTGCGCATCCCTTGGTGGCCAGTGTGATCCCCGGCCCACGCTCCGCGCCTGAACTGCAACAAATTCTGGATTGGGCCAAAACAGATATCCCTGCCAGCTTGTGGGATGATCTCAAATCCGCCAAGCTGCTGGCAATAAACGCGCCAACCCCCACCGCCTCACTGCTCTAGGAACCCACATGGCTTGGTATACAGGTAACACTCTTTACGACATTCTATTGGCTGTTGGGTTCGTCTACGCGTTGGGCATTTATCTCAGCGCGCGCTACGGCACTGCCGCTTATGGCGGGCGCTTTGGCCCCCGCTCCAAGGGCAAAAAATTCGGCCCCAAAGCTGGCTGGATGTTGATGGAAGCCCCCGCCCTTATCTTTTTTCCCATTTTCTTTTTCTTGGGCGACAATTGGCAAGCCCCCGGCGCGCTGGCCTTGGGTGCCATCTGGATGGTGCACTATGCCAATCGCGCCATCATCAACCCGTTATTGATGCGCGTGCAGCCGGGCACACCGCCCAGTTTCAATATCAATGTCGTCGTGATCGGCTGGGTGGTGCTGGTTTTGCATTCTTATCTGAATGGCAGCTTCATCAGCGAACATGGCGGCCACATCGCGCAGGATTGGTTGGCAGATCCACGCTTCTGGATCGGGCTTGGCGTTTGGGCCTTTGGCTTCTCTCTCAATATCTGGTCAGATTCTATTTTGCGTAATTTGCGTGCCAAAAATCCCGCGCCAGATGAACCGCGTTACAAAATTCCGCGCGGCGGGCCGTTCAAATATGTTTCCTGCCCGCAATATTTGGGGGAACTCACGGCGTTTCTCGGTTTTTCCATCGCCACATGGGGCTTGGGCGGGGTGTATATTCTGGCCGTCTCTGCCGCCAATTTAGTGCCGCGGGCGGTCATCACGCATAAATGGTATCTCAAAACTTTTGATGACTATCCCCCTGATCGCAAAGCGATCATTCCTTTTGTTTACTAAACCGAATTTGGCTACATTGAATTTGATGAAGGCAAATTCGGCTGGCCGCGACTGCGGCCCGGCGCGCCCGCAGCAGCGGGGTGAATGCGCCGCCCTCGCGGAGCCGCGCGTTTACGCGCTGGCGTGAGCGAAAACAAAAGAGGCAAACTCGATGACTCTCAATCACGTGCTAACCGCCTATAACACCGCCACACGCTCCGACAATAAGATCCACGATGATGATGTGGCCTCCAAGCTGGGCTTCACCGGCGGGCTAGTGCCCGGCGTGGAGGTATTTGCCTATATGGCCCATGTGCCGGTGAACCATTGGGGCAAGGCATTTTTATCCGGCGGCCAAATGCGCGGGCGCTTCCTCTCACCGGTTTATGATGGCGAAAAAACATTGGTTGAAGGGGTGGAAGACCCCGACAGGCTGGCTCTCACCGTCAGTAATCCTGCGGGAGATACCTGCGCCGTGGGCGAAGCCCGCTTGCGCCGTGCCGATGAAGCCCGGCCCAAGATCATTCCATCTGCCCCGCGTATTCATCCCACACAGCGCCCGCCCGCCTCTCCCGCCTCTTTGCCCAAGGGCAAACATCTGGGATCGCTTCATGAAACCTATATGGCGGAAGAATGCGGCTGGTACATGAAAGCCGTGCGCGAACCGCTTTCCTTCTATGCGCAAGAACGCATCTGCCATCCCGGCTTTTTGCTGCGGCGTGCCAACTTTGTATTGGCCTATAGTGTGGTGCTGGGCCCTTGGATCCATGTGGAAAGTGATGTGGCCTTCCTAAGCCCGCTGCGTGATGGTGAACCCTTTACGACCAGCGCCATCGTGACCGACAATTTCGAAAAAGGCGGGCATCTATTTGTCGATCTGGATGTCTCTATCGTGAGTGAGGACCGCCCGGTTATGGCAGGCACCCATCGCGCGATCTATGAGCCGAAGCAACTGCGCGGCTGATACATTGTCGTAAAGCTCTACCGCGAAAATTGAGCCGCCACCCGCATCAAGCCGGTAAAGGCTGGCAGCTCTGCCGTTACCAGCCGCGTGGGGATCAGTTTCATGTAAGGTTCAAACCGCCCCTTGGCATCGAACCGGGCGCGAAACAAATCATCGCGAAACCTGTCGCCCCATTTGGGCAAAATACCGCCCGCCACATAAACTCCGCCCGTCGCCCCCAATGACAAGGCGATAGAACCTGCCGCCGCGCCCAGCGCCGTTGCGAACAGCGCCACCGCTTCTTGCGCCTGCGGTTTGTCTGACAGCGCAATCGCTTGCCCGTCCGGCAATTCAGCCGTAACCCCATCCAGCGCGCAAATGGTGCGATAGCTATCCACCAGCCCCAGCCCGCTGGCCAATCGTTCGGCTGAAACATGGCCGAACTGATCGCGCATATGGGAGATGATTTGCCATTCCCGCTCCGTCTCGGCCGCAAACGTAATGTGCCCGCCTTCGCCTGCAATGGCGCGTTCCGGTGTGTCGCCCCGCGCTGGCAACAACCCTGCCACGCCCAGCCCGGTGCCCGGACCGATAAGCGCGATGGTCGCCGTCTCCAAGGGTGTGTCTGGCCCATCCCCCAGCTTGCGCCAGTCGGTCGCCCGCAAAGATGGCACCGCATAGGCCAGCCCTTCAAAGTCGTTCATCAACAGGCAGTTGCGCGCCGATGCTCCACACAAAGATGGAAAATCCGCCTCCGCGATGCGCCAATCATGCCCGCCTTGTTTCACATTGGTCAGATCGATTGTGCCCAAAAATTGCGGCCCGCCCGCCGCCACCACCATGGCATCAATATCGCCCGCATCCACATCTGTCAGGTAACGACGCACCGCATCTTCAAAGGAAGGGTCCACACAGCTTGGATATATCCGCACATCGGATACCTCCTGCCTGTCCAAATCCGCCAAACAAAAACGCGCATTGGTGCCGCCAATATCCCCCAACAAAGCCCGCATCAGCCCACTACCCCCTTTGGCAAGCGAATGGAAAATTGCGTGCCGGTTTTGCCTGTATAATCCAACGTGATCTCCCCGCCATGGCCACGCGCCAGTTCTTGCGCAATGGCCAGCCCAAGCCCCGTGCCCCCGCGTGAGCTTGAGCCTTGAAACGGCGCGAACAAATGATCCTGCGCCTTTTGCGGCAAGCCCGGCCCATTGTCCATCACGCAAATCTGAACAGCATCCACATCCGCCCCGGCATCAATGCACACCTTGCCTGCCTTGCCGCTATCGGCAAAGGCCTGCACCGCATTGCGCACCAGATTAAGCAGAATGCGAAAAAGTTGATCCGCATCTGCCACCACCACCAAATTACGCGGCACGTTGTTTTCAACTTGCACACGGCCTTTATCAACCTCTCCCCCCGTTGTCGGACACGCCGTGGCAATCACATCATCCACTAAAGCATGCAGCCCCAAATGTGTCAGGCTGGGCGGCGCTTCTTGAGAGGAGCCAAACTTCAACACATTTTCCGTCAACCGCACGGCGCGATCCAAAGCGGCGACCAGCTTTGGCCCCAGCCGTTGCACCTGCGGATCATCGCTTTCCACAATCGTATCAGACAGCATTTGCACCGAGGTAAGGATATTGCGCATATCATGATTGATCTTGGACACCGCGCCCCCCAGCGCCGCTAAATGTTCCTTCTGGCGCAGCGCATCACGCACATCGGCCTGCATATCGGCCAAGGCCTGTTCGGCCTGCCCAATTTCATCGGCACGGCCTTTCGCGGCAATCATATTATCCCCGCTCAGCGGGTCATCGCGAAACGCCACCATCGCCCCCGTAATGCGCCGCATCGGCCCCACCAGCAATCGATGCAAGGTGCGATAAACCAAACCCGCCGTAAAAATAGAAATCACCAATGACAACGCCAAAATATTGGTGGCATAATCTATCATCGCCATGCGCAACGGCGCTTCATCAATAATAACTTCGATGAAATCCCCTGCTGCGTGGCGCGCCATGCCCTTAACCAAAATCAGGCGATTGTCGCGGCGCGGCAGCACCATGAAGGCATCCATAATGGCTTGCACCGGCGACAGCCCGCGCAGATCGAAACTGGCATCGACTTCTGGCGGCATGTCGCCTTCCAAAATCAACCGCCGTTGATCATCCCGCTTCAAGGCCACCAAATGCGCGCCGGCGTTCTTCAACAACTCGCTGCGCAAATCGGCGGAAACCATATTGTCATCGGTGGCCAGCAAAACCAGCGTGGCGATCTGTGCCGCCGCCAGCCTGTCTTCCAGCCATGTTTTACGAAATTGCGCAATGGAAGGCACAAAGATCAACACCTCTGCCAGCATGACGAAGGCAATGGTCGCCAACAGCAGCCGCCCCGACAGGCTTTGCCACACGCCCGGCGCTTTGGTTGATCTTGATTCGGCGTTCTGGCTCATGCTCTCGGTGTAGCACACTCACCCAAATTTTGAGAGCAGCTTAACAACCAAGCGGGTGCGCGGTGAAAACAGGGTGGGCGTATACCATGCCCCGGCAGCGCGTTTGTTAATCTCTGCCAGCGTGGGATATGGCGCAATCGGCCCGGTCATCGCGCCGATCTTCATGCCTTTGGAAATTGCCATCACCCAAGGCGCGATCAACTCGCCTGCATGGGGCCCAACAATGCCCGCCCCCAGCACTTTCCCTTTAGGAGTACACACCACCTTCACCATACCTTCGGTGCGCCGTTCGGCCTGCGCGCGGTCATTCTCGCTCAACTCCCATGTTACAATGCGGGTCGTAATACCTTGGGTTTTTGCCTCGGCCTCCGTCAGCCCCACTTGCGCGAGTTCAGGGTCGGTATATGTCACCCACGGAATCGCATTCATCGCCACTTTGGCAGGCGCGCGAAACAGGGCAGAGCGAATGACGATCCCGGCATGATACCCCGCCACATGGGTAAATTGCGGGCTGGGCTTGCCATCAATCTGCGCCACATCCCCAATCGCATAGGCTTTGCGATTGCTGGTGCGCAGCCCCGCATTCACTTTGATGCCGCCTTTGTCATAGTCAATGCCCGCGGCCTCAAGGTTCAGGCTTTCAATGGCAGGCTTGCGACCTACCGCGAGCAATAGGTGTGAGCCTTCAACCACCCCGCCATCGCGCAACGAAACCTCAATGCCGTTTTCAGTTTTTGCCACTGCCGTTACCAAAGCGCCTTCGCGAATATCCACACCTTCGCCGCGCAATTGGGTCAGCAAAATTTCTGCCAGCTCCGGGTCATCCTTCGGCAAAGCGCGCGCGCCTTCCAACACCGTTACTTTCGATCCAAGGCGTCTATGCGCCGCCGCCATCTCAAGCCCAATGGGACCACCGCCCACCACAATCAAATGCGTGGGCAATTCACCGGGGCGATTGTCGTGATCGAACAGGGTTTCATTGGTCCAATAGGGCACGCTCTCCAAACCGGGTATCGGCGGCACGATCGGCCCGCTGCCAGTGGCAATCACAAAGCGGCGGGGGCGAATGATCTTGCCCCCTGCCTCAACCTCCTTCGCGTTGACGAACTTGGCACTGTCTTGAATAACGGTGCAGCCCAGCCCTTCAAAACGTTCCACCGAATCTATCGGCGCGATAGTTTCAATCACCTCATGCACATGTTGCATCACCTTTGCGTAATCCACCTTTGGCACAACCGGCGCAACGCCAAAGGCAGCGCCATCTGTTTGCCCATGGGCCTTATGCGCTGCGGCGATCAACGCCTTGGAAGGCACACAACCATAGTTCAGGCAATCGCCACCCATTTTGTGGCGTTCAATCAACACCACATCGGCCCCCATTTGGGCGGCCCCCGCCGCGACAGACAAGCCGCCAGAGCCTGCGCCAATCACACAAAGGTCGGGGGTCAGAATTTCGCCGCTCATGCGCTGGCTCCCTTTCTAAATTTCTTGATTGCAACAGGGATCAAAGCAACGACCCCCAGTAAAGCGAATGCGCCTAGCAGCTCTGGCGTGATCAGCGCGCCTGCATCCAGCGCAAATTCGCAATTGGCTGCGCCTTCCGCGGCAACGCATTCATCAAAGGCCGCGCGCTGCGCTGCGATCAAACTGTCCAGCCCGCCGCCCACAAAGCTGAACGCAAAGGTGCCGGGAATAATGCCAACCAAGGTGCCGATGAAATAAGTGCCAAGCGGCACGCCCAAAAAGGCCGGGGCCAAATTCACCAACCAAAACGGAAAGATCGGCACAAGGCGCAGGAACAACAAATAGCTCATGGCATTTTCGTTAAAGCCATCGCGCATCTTCTCCAAAAAAGGCCCTGCGCGTTTCGCCAGCGCCTCACCCAAAGATGTTTGGGCAATGACGAATACCGCGGTCGCTCCGATAGTGGCCGCCACCACTGTTACGGCACCGCCAATAATCGGCCCAAATAGAAAGCCGCCAAGGATGGTCATGATAGCGCCGCCGGGGGCCGAAAGCGCAACCATCACAATGTATGTCACCGCAAAGGTCGCGATGGCCCAAAGGTAACGTTCTTCTACAAAACCCACCAAGGCATCGCGATTGTCGGCGATGGCTTGTAAGGAAAGATAATCCATCACGCCGCTGGCCCAGGCCGCAGTGATCGCAGCGATCAAAATGATGAGGGGCAGAAAACGTTTGAGCGCGCTCTTCTGTTCTGCTTGCGTGTTTTCATCCATCACCAATCCCCCTCATTCTTTCCCACCGCATTGATCGTCCAGTCATAGCTGTGCTTGTCAATTTTTGTTTTGCCTGCCAGCGCCTTGGCTAATTCAGGCGCGGCATATTGTTGGGCATGCGCGATCACGCCTTTGTCAGAATTGCCGAAGTCCTCAATATACCATTTGAAGATGGACGAGGTATGGACCCGTCCATATTTGTCCACCCGCACGCCGCGTTTGTGATTGATGAAAGTGCGCGCCGCTTCATCCAGCATTTCATCCAACCACTCTGGCGTGTAGGCGCGGCTCGCCAAATTGGGGCACCCCCAGCTTGCACAGTTCACCGCATAATGGACGCGCGGATCGTTCATGGCCGGACGCAAAATGTCGTGCTCAATATTATCGAGGGAGAGTTCTTCGCCCTCAACCATGACGCGTGGTTTTGCCCAAGGGCCGATGGAGAAAAAGCCGTTCCGGATTTCGCGAATCGACGAAACCGGCCAATTGTCCAAAATAACCTGAACAGTCAGCGCGTTATAGAGATTTATATAGAAAGAATGAGTTTCAACGTCAGTTTTTTGAGATGGGGTTTGCGCCGCCAGATACGCAATATATTGATCGAGCGCCGCCCTATCCGCTGTGGTGACAGCCGCATAATCAAAGCGGTTCACGCCGTCTTCATGGGGCGTCACATAGGTTTGCAGCAGCTTGTCCCATGGCGTGTGGTCTATGGCCCAAGCTGGGGTCATTAACGCTAAGCTCATGATAAATATGGATAAAATTCGTTTCATCTGCCGGCCTTTCTTTGATCTTGAAAGTGGCATTCTCGGCTGGCAATGTCAGCCCCACCTCACGCAAGCGTGACGCGATGTGTAGAAACGCCGGGGCTTTGGCCCATCTCGTCGCAGTGGGGGCGGTTGCATTGACTTGGCGCGGGCCACGTCTTATAAGCACCCTTCGTTCCCCGGAAGGCCGCGAAATCCGCAGAAATCTGGGAAAAACTGGAGAGATAAGATGAAACGTACATTCCAGCCATCCAATCTCGTGCGCAAGCGCCGCCATGGTTTTCGCGCCCGTATGGCCACCAAAAATGGCCGTAAAGTGCTCGCACGGCGTCGGTCCAAGGGCCGCACCAAGCTCAGCGCTTAAGCTTTTGGGGCTTTTTCGGCTCGTCATGGGCCGAAATCCTGATAGAATGAACCCTGTAAGATATTGATCTTGCGGGGTTTTTTCATGAACGTTGAACATATCACCAAACGCGCCGATTTTTTGCGCGCCGCCCGTGGGCGCAAAGCGGCCCGCCCATCGCTGGTGCTGCAAATGTGGGATCGTGGCGATAACGAACCTTGCCGCGTTGGCTTCACCGCCTCCAAAAAGGTTGGCAATGCCGTTCAACGCAACCGGGCGAAGCGCCGCCTGCGCGCCGCTGTGGGTAAGGTGTTTGCAGACCATGCCCAACCCGGCCGCGACTATGTTCTCATCGCGCGCAAGAACACGCCGAATGAAGAATTTTCTCAAATAATTCAAGACCTTATGTCATCTATCGCCGCTGTTGAAAGGCGAAAAAAGTGAGCCCGCTTGGCTATCTGATGAAGGGTTTTATCCGTCTTTATCAGCTCGTGCTGTCACCCGTGCTGGGCCAAAATTGCCGCTATCAGCCCACCTGTTCCGCCTATGCAGTGGAGGCGATTGAGCTGCATGGCGCGGTCAAAGGCGGCTGGTTGGCAACGAAGCGCATAAGCCGGTGCCATCCGATCAAGTGGCTGGGCGGCGGCGAAGGCTATGATCCCGTGCCCCCCAAGCACGATCATAAACCCCCGCCTGCGGGCACCTGACGCGGGGACACCCAACAGCCAAAAAGCTAGTGTCCGCCTCAACTTTTACCAATCTTTGAGGGACGGGCTGCATAGGGCTCGACTGATGAATGGGCGACAATCGCAACATGCTGCTGGCCATTGTGCTTTCAATGGCAATTTTGTTTGGCTGGCAATACTTCATTGAAGGCCCAAAGCTGGAGGCCGAACAGGCCCGCCAACAAGCCATTGAGGAAAGCCGCGCCAAGGCTGGCGTGACAGACAATGGCACCGGCATTGCCGCGGGCCCATCTGTCGGTCAAGGCGTTGACTTGGGGGGCGCGCCCGCACTGAAATCGCGCCCCGACATGTTGGGTCAATCAGCGCGCGTGGCAATTACAAACGCACGTCTTTCCGGCAGCATTGCGCTGACCGGCGCGCGTTTCGATGATTTGAGCCTGAAGGGCTACACAGAAGATCTTGAAGACGGTTCTCCCAATATCGACCTGCTAAACCCGGAAGGGTCCGCAAATCCCTATCTGGCAGAATTCGGCTGGATCGCCGCGCAGGGTGAAGCCGCCAAACTTCCCTCAGGCAAAAGCAACTGGGCGGTTGATGGTAACGCGACGCTTACCCCCAATGCGCCTGTGACCTTGAAATGGACGAACGACACCGGGCTGACCTTCACCCGAAAGATCGAGCTGGATGCCAATTATCTTTTCACTGTGACCGATACCGTCACCAATGCAGGCGGCAATGCGGCAACGCTTTATCCCTATGGCCTGATCCGCCGCGTCGGCACACCAGAGACAACGGGCTTCTACATTTTGCATGAGGGGCTCTACGGCGTTCTCAACGAAACCTTGCAAGAAGTTGACTATGACGATCTGCAAGATGATGGCCCGGTAAACGCCAACACAACCGGCGGCTGGTTGGGCATCACCGACAAATACTGGCTTGCTGCCTTGGTACCAGACCAACAAGAACAGGTGGCGGCACGCTTCACCCATTCCTTGAAGGCCGGACGCGACGCCTATCAGGCTGACTTCCGCGGCCAAGCACGCGTCATCCAACCCGGTGCCAGCCAAAGCGTCACCCATCGCTTTTTTGCGGGTGCAAAGGAAGTCAATTTGGTTGACGCCTACGCAGAAGACCAAGGCATACAGCGCTTTGATCTGGCGATTGATTGGGGCTGGTTTTACTTCCTGACCAAGCCTTTATTCCTTGCCATGGATTTCTTCTACGGCGTTGTCGGTAATTTCGGGATCGCGATTATTCTGGTCACGCTGATCATCAAAATCCTGTTCTTCCCATTGGCCAACAAGTCATACGAAAGCATGAGCCGGATGAAGAAGGTCGCCCCTGAGCTGACCAAAATTCGCGAACGCTTTGCCGACGACAAGCAAAAACAGCAACAGGAAATGATGGAGCTTTATAAACGGGAGAAGGTAAACCCGGCCTCGGGCTGCTTGCCGATGATCGTGCAAATCCCCGTTTTCTTTGCCCTCTACAAGGTGTTGTTCGTTTCCATTGAAATGCGCCATGCGCCTTTCTTTGGCTGGATTCAGGATTTGTCTGCGCCCGATCCCTTGCTGATCTTCAACCTTTTTGGCTTGATCCCGTGGGATCCGCCCAGCTTTTTGGCAATTGGTATTTGGCCGCTATTCATGGGTGCCTCCATGTTCTTGCAACAGAAAATGAACCCGCCGCCGCCAGACCCCATTCAGGCCCGCATGTTCATGTTGATGCCAATCTTCTTCACCTTCCTACTGGGCTCCTTCCCCGCTGGCTTGGTGATCTACTGGACATTCAACAACCTGCTGTCCATCGCCCAGCAATACGCCATTATGCGGCGCATGGGCGTGCCGATTGGCGGTGGTTCAACCGATACGGCCAAATAGAAATGTCAGATCTCGTTCTTGACGCGCTGGATGCGGAAACGCGCGATGCGCTGGATGACGCCGCACTGGAACGGGGTCGGCTTTTATTTGCACAGGAAACAAATTTCGTCATGGGCGCAGTATCGATGAACGCCATGCCGCCCCAAGGCTTGCCCGAAATCGCCTTTGCGGGCCGTTCCAATGTTGGCAAATCATCCTTGGTGAATGCGCTCACGGGACGCAAAACGCTGGCGCGCACCTCCAACACACCGGGGCGCACGCAAGAACTTAACTTTTTTGATCTGGCAGGCAGCGCCTATTTGGTCGATCTGCCGGGCTATGGCTACGCCCGCACCGAGCGCACCAAAGTGCGCCAGTGGGAAGGGCTGACGCGGGATTATCTGCGCGGTCGCGCCACGCTGCGCCGGGTGATGGTGCTGGTGGATTCCCGCCATGGCCTGAAAGATAGTGATCGCGCCATCATGTCCATGCTGGATGAAACGGCAGTTTCCTATCAAATCGTGCTTACCAAGACTGACAAGCCAAAAGCGGCGGAACTCCCCAAAGTGATACAACGCACTTTGACAGAAGCCCGCAAACATGTGGCGGCGCATCCGTCAGTCGCTGTTACCTCTTCCGTCAAAGGTTTGGGCGTGGCTGAATTGCGCGCACAGCTTGCCGCGCTCACCGCTTAATCCTATAACAGCGACATGAGCGAAAAAGACACAAAACAGCTTGAAGCCAATCGGCGCAATTGGCTGCGCACCGCCCGCACTTTGCAGGAGGCGCTGCCCTTCATATTGCAATATGACAGCCGCACCGTCGTGATCAAATTTGGCGGCAATGCCATGGTGGACGATGCATTGTTTGACAGCTTTGCGTCAGACATTGTGTTGCTGAAACAAGTGGGGCTGAACCCCATTGTGGTGCATGGCGGCGGCCCGCAAATTGGCAAGATGCTGGAGCGGCTGGCGATTGAATCAGAATTCATCGGCGGACTGCGGGTAACAGACAAAGCCACAGTAGATGTGGTGGAGATGGTGCTGGCCGGGTCCATTAACAAGGAAATCGTCACCGCCATTAACCGGGCGGGCGGCAAGGCCGTTGGCCTTTCCGGCAAGGATAGCAATCTGATTGTCGCCAAAAAGGCGGAACGCACCCATAAAGACCCGGAAAGCAACATCGAAAAAGTGATCGATCTGGGTTTTGTCGGCGAGCCGGAAAAGATCAATCCCGATGTACTCAATACCTTTATGGAAAGCGATCTTATTCCCGTGATCGCCCCTGTCGGTGTTGGCCGGGATGGTGAGACATATAACATCAATGCCGATACGGCTGCCGGGGCCATTGCAGGCGCCGTCAACGCCAAGCGGCTGCTAATGTTGACCGACATTGTCGGCGTGCTGAACAAGGAAGGTGAGCTGATCACCGGCATTTCAGCGGCACAAGCCGAGGCGCTGATTGATGATGGCACCATATCCGGCGGCATGATCCCCAAAATTGAAACCTGCCTGAACGCAGTTGCCCAAGGGGTAGAAGCGGCTGTTATTATGGATGGGCGGGTGCCGCACACCGTGTTGCTGGAACTGTTCACCGAACATGGCACCGGCACCTTGATCCGCGAGGGCACGTGAGCCACAAATTTCTAAGCCCTGACGCGCCGGAACGTTTGCGCCATGCGCAAGCATGGGTGCTGGATTTGGACAACACCCTATACCCCGCGGATTGTCGGCTGTTCGACCAGATCGATCAACGCATGGGGGCCTTTATCTCTGATCTGCTGGATGTGGACCCCGAAGAAGCCAAGCGGGTGCAGAAGAACTATTTCTACGAATATGGCACCACGCTAAACGGCCTCATGAAAATTCATGGCATCAAGCCCGATGCCTTTCTGGATTATGTGCACGACATTGATGTAAGCGCGGTAGACCCCGATCACGAACTGGCAAAGGCGCTGAACGCCCTGCCCGGCCCCTGCTATGTGTTCACCAATGGGTCCATGCAACATGCTGAAAATGTGTTGACCCAACTGGGCGCACGCGATGCGATTGATGGCATTGTGGATATCAAGGCAAGCGCCTATGTGCCCAAACCGTCTGAACGCGGTTATCGCGTGGTGGCGGATACATTCGGCATCGATCTGCGCCGCGCCGTCATGGTGGAAGATATTGCGCGCAATCTGGTGCCCGCCCGCAAGCTGGGCATGGCCACCGTTTGGGTACCGAACGACTATGCATGGGCAGGCCCTGCCGCGTCCAAATTCAAGGCCGAAAGCACCGAGGCGGAAGTCGCCGATGCAATCGATGCCGTAACCGAAGATTTAGCGGATTTTCTGTCGCTGTTTGCCCGCGACGGCGTCCCCGCTTGACGGCGCGCAGGGCTTCTGCCCAAAGTGCCCCCCAATACTATGACTGGAGTTTGTTATGAGCGATTTGAGCCAATTGGAAACCGCAATCGAAGCGGCCTGGGATGAGCGGGACAGCCTGACCCCCACCACAACGGGTGAAGCCCGTGACGCGATTGAAGCCGCCTTGACCGCACTGGATAGCGGCAGCGTGCGGGTAGCTGAAAAACGTGATGGCGATTGGCATGTCAATCAATGGCTGAAAAAGGCTGTGTTGCTTGGCTTCCGCATCAAAGACATGACAACCATTCCCGGCGGACCCGGCCAAAACGCACCATGGTTCGACAAGGTGGACAGCAAATTTGAAGGCTGGGGCGAAAGTGAATTCCGCCAAGCCGGGTTCCGGGCCGTGCCTAATTGCGTGGTGCGCCGCAGTGCCTATATCGCGCCCGGCGTGGTGCTGATGCCCAGCTTTGTGAACCTTGGGGCCTATGTAGATGAAGGCACCATGGTCGATACATGGGCCACTGTTGGTTCCTGCGCACAAATCGGCAAGAACGTGCATATTTCCGGCGGCGCTGGCATTGGCGGCGTTTTGGAACCGTTGCAAGCTGGCCCCGTTATCATTGAGGACAATTGCTTTATCGGCGCACGCTCCGAAGTGGCGGAAGGCGTGGTTGTCGGGGAAGGCGCGGTTCTTTCCATGGGCGTGTTCATTACCGCCTCTACCAAAATTGTGGATCGCAGCACGGGCGAAATTCATATCGGCAAGGTGCCGCCTTATTCGGTTGTGGTGCCCGGCTCCATGCCAAGTTCGGCCCATGCCAATCTAAATGGCGTCAACTTGGCCTGTGCCGTGATCGTGAAAACCGTGGACGAAAAAACCCGTTCCAAAACCTCAATCAATGAGCTGTTGCGCGACTAGTCATGTCTGATTTTTCCCGCCCTTTCGATGTTCTCAAGCTATCGCAGGCGCTGATCCAGTGCCCGTCGATCACACCGCATGATGCCGGTGCGCTTGATGTTGTTGAAGGGGCGGCGAAAGCATTGGGGTTTGATACCCATCGCTTGACCTTCGCCGAAGAAGGCGGTGATCCGGTTGATAATTTGTTTGCGCGGCTGGGCAACGCTGCCGATGGCCCCACATTTTGCTTTGCAGGCCATACGGATGTGGTGCCCGTGGGCGATGATGCGGCGTGGACCGTTGATCCCTTTGGCGGCCATGTCGAGGCGGGCAAGCTGCTGGGCCGCGGCGCTGTGGATATGAAAACCGCCATTGCGGCCTTCATCACCGCCACAGACCGTTATATTGCGACCAATCCCCTCAAAGGTTCCATTGCGCTGCTGATCACCGGGGATGAAGAAGGCGACGCCATCAACGGCACCCGCCAAATATTGGGCTGGATGCGCGAACGCGGCGAAGACATTTCTCATTGTTTGGTTGGCGAACCGACCAACCCGAAAAAACTGGGAGAGATGATGAAGGTTGGCCGCCGCGGCTCCTTCCTGTGCCATCTCACCATGATTGGTGCGCAAGGCCATGTGGCCTACCCCCATCTGGCAGATAATCCCGTGCCGCGCATGGCAGAAGCGATCAAGCGCCTGTCCGGCCATTTGGATGAAGGCACCGATCACTTCGATCCCAGTAATCTGGAGTTCACATCAGTAGATACAGGTAATGCCGCGTCGAATGTTATCCCAGCCAAAGTGGAAGCGCGCATTTCAATCCGCTTCAATGATCTGCATTCAGGCGCATCCCTCGATAAATGGATCAGGGAAGAACTGGACAAGCTGATAGATGATATGGGCGGCGCCTATCAATTGGAAACCCGCATATCCGGCGAAAGCTTTCTCACCCAGCCCGGCCCGTTTTGCGATTTGGTTGCCGCTGCGATTGAAGAAACCACTGGCATAAAACCGGATCAATCAACCACAGGCGGCACGTCTGATGCGCGCTTCATTACCAATATGTGCCCGGTGTGCGAATTCGGCATGGTGGGTGAAACCATGCACAAGGTAGATGAGCATTGTGAGGTAAATGACCTTGAGGCGCTGACCGACATTTATCTTGGCATTCTCACCCGCTATTTTGAATGGGCGAGCTAGGCCATGGCCGAGGGTGAAAAAGCAACAATCGGGCACGTCATAACGCAGGGCATAATTGGCGCATTCAAGGTCGCGCGCGGCAATTTCGATGGCTATCGCCACTTCTCCAATACGATTGATGGGTTTTGGCAAAGTTTTCTGGCAGCGCCGCTAACCCTGCCCATTCGGGTTTTGTTGCTTGCGGGCACATTTTCGCTGGCAACTGAAACACTTAGTTCGAACATGGTCTTTCTGGTTGAAACGATAGGCTTCTTGATCGATTGGATTGTATTTCCCCTGCTGATGATCCCGATCACACGCATGATGAATATCACCAACCGTTATGTGCCTTTCATCATTGCCTATAACTGGACCAAGCTGCCGATTTATCTGGCCGTCTCACTTGCCCTGTTCATCGCTATGTCTCCGGGAGAAGGCGCAATGAACCCGCTGGGCGGCATGTTAGTTTTATTGGCGGGCGGCTGGTCATTTTGGCTGCGCTGGCGGGTCGCGAAAGATATGCTGGAAATCACCGGCTTGAACGCCGCCGTCATTGTGTTGTTTGACACAGGCATTGCTATTGTGATGTCAGGGCTTATCGCACAGATGATTGGCCCAGCCACGGCAACCGGATAATTCGATCGCTGGGGGGAACAATATGCCACGTGCTTTGCTGACCGCCGCCCTTATCTGGCTCGGCACAGCCATTCCCGCAAGTGCTGAGCCCGCACGCGTTTCGGCCCCTGTCATTGGCAATGCGCCAACCATCGATGGGCAGTTGAATGATCCCATATGGGCGCAAGCCGGCCGCATTGATGATCTGGTATCGCTGGAACCCAATGCTGGCTCAAAACCCGCCAAGCAAACCGAAGTGCTGGTCGCCCAAACCCGTGATGCGCTTTATATTGCCATCATCGCCCATGATGATGAGCCACACAAAATAAAGCCGACGATTGGCGAACGCGATGGCACATTGTGGAAAGATGATCACGTGCGGATCTTTCTCGATCCCCTCAATACCGGCCGCAACGGCTACTCTTTTGAGGTAAATGCCAATGGCGCAAGGCGCGAAGCCCTGATTTCCGACAATCGCCGTTATGTTGATCAATGGGATACAATCTGGAATGCCGCCGCGCAGGTCACGGATCAAGGCTGGGTGGCGGAAATTGAGATTCCCTTCCGCTCCATCGGCTTTCAACGCGGCGTGGAAAGCTGGGGCTTCCAAATCAATCGGCAAGTGCCGCGCACAAATGAACAGATGCGCTGGGCACATGCCAAGCGCACGGTTGTGCTTTTCGATCTTTCCAAAGTTGGCACTCTGGATGGTTTCGCCGAGACCGATCCTCCGGGAATTGGGCTTGATATCCGGCCCGTTAGCACAGCGCGCTATATCAAACGATATGGAAATGCTGCCGACAAACAGGACTTTGACCTGATCCCCAGCGGCTTCATCTCCTATGGGCTGACCCCCTCCCTAACCGGCACGGTAACAGCACAGCCGGATTTTTCCGATGCACCGATTGACCAGCGGCAAGTAAACACGGGGCGCTTCTCCCTGTTTTTTCCTGAAACGCGGGATTTCTTTTTGGGCGACGCCAATCTGTTTCGCTTTGGGGGGCTGGCGCTTTCCGGCGATATGGGCGAAACGCAAAACGGTCAGCCCTTCTTTTCCCGCCGCATAGGGATCGAGGCCGGGCGCAACGTCAACATTCCATGGGGCGCGAAAATTTCAGGCGCTGTTGGTGGCACAACCATCGGGGCCTTATCCGCCCAAACCCAATCAGATGCAGCCGGGGCAGAACAACTTTCGGTCATCCGCACCTCATCGCGTGTGGGCGATGGCCTCAGCGTCGGCACCATTGCGACCTATGGCAACTCCCGCACTCAGACCGACAATTGGCTGGGTGGCTTGGATGTGCAGTGGGAAACCAAAATTGGCAATCAGCGCCTGCTGGTAGATGGCTTTACCATGGTAAACGGCTCCAGCGACGCTGATTTCATTGCCCCGGCGCATGGGGTGGAGGTGAATGTACCAAACGACAAAATTGGGGGGCGCATATCCTTTAAGGAATTTGATGCCGACTATTTTCCCGGCCTTGGCTTCGCCAATCGCACCGGCATACGGGAGTTTGACAGCGAACTTAGGTGGCGCAAGCGCTGGGCCAAAGGTACTGCCGGGCGGTTACGCTATATTGATCTTGAAACACAAAACACGGTCACGCTCAATCAAGACAACGCACTGGAATCCGCTAAGCATGTTGGCATTGCACGCGCACGGCTTTGGCCATCAGACATTGTGGAACTGCACGCCATTCAACGGGTGGAGAACATTGAAACGCCGTTTTTGGTAGCAGGCAAAATACCTGTTGGCGCTGGCACCTATCGCGATCATCGCTTTAAGGGATATCTCTATCTCACACCTTTGCGGCCTTACGGAGCAGAAGTGTCGGTCGAATGTTGTGGCTTCTTTGATGGTCGCCAACTAACGGTAAAGGCCAGTTTCGATATACGCCCCTCTCCCTTTTTCAATTTGATCCTACGTTATAGGCTGGATGAAATTGATCTGCCTGGCGGCGATGTGGCAATCCATATCGGCTCTGTTGACAGCCGCTTCAATATCACACCCGATATGCAAATCGCCGTGCAGGGAGAGTTCGATACATTGTCATCTGCGCTTGCCAGCACCGTGCGTTTTCGCTGGCATATCAGGCCGCAAACAGAACTGTTTATCGGCGTGACCCATGGTGGGCAAATCATCAAGGATCGTTTTGAATCCATTTCAACCGAAACCGCCATACGTATCGGCAACACTTTCCGTTTCTAACGGCGCACCGGCGCATCACAAAATGTGTCACCCGATTGCGCCTTTTCATCATAAGGAAAAATTTGGGGGCTGGGTTGAAGACCATTGCGACCTTCACCACCATGTTATGAACCGTCAAACGCCCAAAAACCGCGCCGCTTCACACATGCCAATGCGGCACGTAGAAAAACTTTTTATGACAAAATCGGCAATCGCATTGGCGGCATGGGCCATCCAGACTGTGCTGCAAGAGGCGGGTAGCTGATTCACTTTCTTGCCAGAGCGCTATATAGTCGTGCCAACGAAATTTTGTGAAGTGAACGATATGCATGTTCTGGTAACCGGCGGCGCCGGATTCATCGGCTCGCACACGGTTGACCGCCTCCTAAAAGAAGGGGCCACGGTAACGGTGCTGGATAATCTCAGCACGGGGCACAGGCACAATCTGGACCATGTTGAAGATGATATTCGTTTCATTGAAGGGGACATAGCCAATCCCGGCGATGTACAAACCGCCATGGCGGGCTGCACACATTGCATAAACTTGGCAGCGCAGGTTTCGGTGCCGGTTTCCATTAATGCGCCGCGCTTGTCGGCGCTTTCAAATATTGTCGGTTTTGCAACACTATACGAATGCGCTTTGGCCCAGGGGGTGGAACGCATTATCTATGCCTCATCTGCCGCTATCTATGGCGACAATGACACCCTGCCCCTTGTAGAGACAGAACCCCCCAACCCGCTTTCCCCTTACGGATTGGAAAAACTCACGAACGAACGCCAGGCGGCACAGTTCGAAACCCTGCACGACAACGGCCCCTCCTTGTTTGGCCTGCGCTATTTCAATGTATTCGGCCCGCGGCAGGATCCAACTTCGCAATATGCAGGCGTGATCTCAAAATTTGCTGAATGTTTCTCGCAGGGGAAACAACCCACCATTTTTGGTGACGGCAAGCAGACACGCGATTTTGTCTATGTCAAAGATGTTGCCGCCATAAATGCCGCCATGTTGTCAAAAACCGACAGTGGTGTCAGCAATGTTTGCCGCCAACAATCCACCAGCTTACTTGAATTGGCGAACATAATCGGCAATATCACCGGGGTGAACAGCCAACCAAATTTCGCCGCTGCCCGCATTGGCGATATCATTCATTCCATGGGCAGCAATGCCCACTTAAAGGCACTTGGCCTTGAAACCCCTACAGAATTGCGTGATGGCTTGGCCGCCTTAATTGCATCCCTGAAATCTTAGAGAGCGGAATTTTATCATGTGCGGAATAGTTGGTGCGATTAGCTCTGAGGATGTTACTTCCACCTTGATTGAAGGGTTGGAGCGCCTGGAATATCGCGGCTATGATTCTGCCGGGCTGGCCGTTATTTCCGGTGACGGCCTGCCAAAGCGGGCACGCGCCTTGGGCCGTGTATCGGCGTTGCGGCAAGTCGTCAACGAAACAGGCTTAAGCGGCAGTCAAGGCATCGCCCACACACGCTGGGCAACCCATGGCAAGCCGGAAGAACGCAATGCGCATCCACATATGAGCGGTAACGATTTGGCGATCGTTCACAATGGTATCATTGAAAACTATGCCGTGCTGCGCGAAGAACTGATGCACAAGGGTGTTACCTTCAACTCTGATACGGATACCGAGGTCGTGGCGCATCTGCTCCGTGACCGTCTTGCAAGTAACTTTACCCAACAAATTGATGCCGCCACTTTCGCGAACGCGTTAAAGGATCTTGAAGGTGCCTATGCCCTAGCGGCCATCTTACCAGGGCAAGCGCGCACGCTTTTTCTCGCCAAGGCTGGGTCGCCGTTGGTTGTCGGGTTTGGGCCTAAAGGGGCCTATATCGCCTCCGACCCAATGGCCCTTGCAGGCCGCGCAGATCGCTTTGCCTTTCTTGAAGATGGCGATATCGGTTTTTTGACCGAGAACAAGCTGACCCTGATTAACAAAAACGGTGACGCGGTTAAGCGCGAAATCAAAACCCTGAAAGTTGACCCCCAATCAGCCGACAAGGGCAATTATGAGCACTATATGCTCAAAGAAATATACGAGCAGCCCGCAGCCCTGGCTCGCACGTTAGAAGGCCGATTAACAGAAGACCATATTGCCAATGGTGTACTTGGTGTTGAGGCTATTGCCGAGTTACAGCAAGTGCAGCATGTGCATATTATTGCCTGTGGCACCTCATACCATGCCGGCCTGATCGCCGCATACTGGCTGGAACGCTATGTCGGTGTTTCCGCCCGAGTGGAAATTGCCAGTGAATATCGTTACCGCCAACCCCATGTGTCTGATGGCTCATTGTTTGTGGCCATCTCGCAATCGGGGGAAACCGCAGACACCTTGGCTGCACTTAAACTGGCAGCAGATTTAGGCTATGTGACCCGCTTGGCGATTTGCAACGTCGCCCAAAGCTCCATCGTGCGGGAGGCGGATCACGCCTTGCTGACCGTTGCCGGGCCTGAAGTGGGCGTGGCCTCCACTAAAGCTTTCACCACGCAGCTAGTGGCCCTACTCATTCTCACCGCCCTACTAACCCGCGTGGCAGAAGGCGATGAAGCCTTGATTGTCGATGAGCTCCGCACATTACCGGCGGTGATAGAACGTCTGCTTTCAACAGAGGGCGCCATTAAGGTCATGGCAAAAGCCATTGCCGACAAGCCCAATGCCTTATTCTTGGGCCGGGGGGAATACTACCCCGTTGCCATGGAAGGCGCCTTGAAGCTTAAGGAAATTTCCTACATCCATGCCGAAGCCTATGCGGCCGGGGAACTTAAGCACGGGCCCTTGGCATTGATTGATGAGAACATCCCGGTCATTGTCGTGGCACCCAATAACGACCTGTTGGATAAACTGAAAGCCAATATGGAAGAAGTGCGCGCCCGCGGCGGTGCCCTTTATGTGTTTGGCGCAGATGATGCCGGTATTGATGAAAGTGATTTGGCGGGCTTCGTCGCCATTCCTTCCATCGGCACCTTAACCGGCCCCATTGCCTATACGGTACCCTTACAAATGCTGGCCTATCATGTTGCATTGCTGCGCGGGGCAGATATTGACAAGCCCCGCAATCTTGCAAAGTCAGTCACGGTGGAATAACGCTGCCGCATGGGCCGAAAAAACTACTTAATCGAAGGTCTATCGGGCACCGGCAAAACCACCGTGGCAGAAGAACTGCAACGACGGGGCTATCATGTTATTCATGGAGATCGGGAACTGAAATATCGGGGCGATCCAAAAACAAATGCACCAATGGTCGAACCCGCCCACGCCGACGACGCCGAAAAAGCCTTGTGGCAGCATCAGCACCTTCTTTGGGATTTGGCCAAAGTAAACGCTGTGATCACCGATCACCGCCACCCTATTTCCTTCTTCTGTGGGGGAACCAGAAACCTCTCTCACTTTGTTGAATTGCTGGACGGGGTTTTCATCCTTGAAGTGAACGACATTGACGTATTGTTCCAACGATTGGATGCCCGGGTCGCACACGACCCTACAGATTGGGGCGGAAAGCCGGAAGAAAAGGCCCTTGTGGCTCAACTACATGCAACCCAAGACGGCGCGCCGGACCACGGCATCCCCATCGACGCCACCGCCCCAATTGCGCAGGTAGTGGACACCATTTTGGAGAAATGTGGCTAGGCGACAATAGCCCAGAAGGGAGCTATAAATGGCACCACTATGCGCAACCTTGATAAACCCTAGCTAGATGGTGGAATAAATGGCCCAGTTCTTTCCCGCCCTTACCGATCAACTCACCCGCTTTATCGAAGCGCAGCACATATTCTTCGTCGGCACCGCAGCCGCCAATGGCACAGTGAATGTGTCACCAAAAGGCATGGATAGCCTCAAAGTGCTGGCGCCCAATCGCGTGATTTGGCTGAACGTGACCGGCAGCGGCAATGAAAGCGCCGCCCACACCCTTAAAAACCCGCGCATGACAATTATGATGTGCAGCTTTGAGGCCAAGCCGCTCATCTTACGCCTTTACGGGCAAGCCCGTGCCGTGCACCAAAATGATGACGATTGGGCGGAACTTTCGGCCCACTTGCCCCAATTGGCGGGCACAAGGCAGATCTTTGACCTCACCCTTGATCAGGTGCAAACATCTTGCGGCTATGCCGTGCCCTTCTACGACTATGCAGGAGAACGCGACACTCTGTTAAACTGGGCCGAAAACAAAGGCGAAGGCGGTTTGCAGGATTACTGGCGCGAGAAGAACCAGCAAAGCATTGATGGCTTTCCCACCTTGATTGCCGAGAAAAACCTACCCGGTCAATAACCCTATTTCTGTTTAGGAAGAGAAGGCAGCAACCGGTTTTCCACAAAGCTGATAATCGCGCCTGCCACATCTTTGCCTGAGATATCCTCAATCCCCTGCAAGCCGGGGGATGAATTTACTTCCAGCACCTTGGGGCCGCTGTTACTGCGCAGCAGATCAACGCCCGCCACATGCAAACCCAAACTGCGCGCGGCTTTAATGGCCGTTTGCCGTTCTTCTTTGGTGAGTCGCACCCGCCCGGCAGAGCCGCCACGATGTAAATTGGAACGAAACTCCCCCTCAGCCGCCTGCCGCTTCATGCTGGCCACAACCTTGTTGCCAATCACAAAGGCGCGCACATCCATGCCGCCGGCCTCCTTCACAAATTGCTGCACCAAAAAATTGGCTTTAAGACCCCGGAAAGCGCCAATCACAGATTCGGCGGCTTTGGCCGTTTCCGCCAACACAACGCCGCGACCTTGCGTGCCTTCCAGCAGCTTCAACACCAGTGGCGCCCCACCTACGATTTTCAGCAAGTTGGTGGTATCATCGGGCGAATGGGCAAAGCCCGTATCGGGCATACCAATGCCGGAACGGGCCATAACCTGATGCGCAAAAAGCTTGTCGCGCGACATGCCAATGGCCGCCGCACTGTTCACCGAAAATGCGCCCATCATCTCAAACTGGCGCACCACCGCCATACCGTAAGAGGTGACCGATGCCCCAATGCGCGGAATAATAACATCAAACCCTTCCAAGGGGCGGCCTTCCAGCAGCACTTGGGGTTTGCGCGTGGTAATGTTCATGATGCAGCGGGTGGTGTTAATCACCTCCACCAAATGGTCATTGGCTTCTGCGGCCTCTACCAAGCGCTGGGTGGAATAGTTTTCCGGCTCCCGGCTTAGAATACCGATCTTCAGCGTGCGCTGATGATCCCGCCGCCGCTTTTTCTTATCATAAAGATCGGCAGACAAATCAGGCATCATGCACGATTGATCCGGCCGCACCATCAATTTGCCAGTCATGGCAGTACGGCCAATCAACATGCGATAGCTCATGCCCTCACGGTTGGTCAGCGACATTTCAATCGGCCAACTTTCATCCCCCACCTGCAACATAGTGGTGATGATGGGGCGCACTTCTGTCACCCCGTTGGAGGACGTAACCTCACGATGGCCAACCAAATCAGCGGTGCAAAAAACTTCAATATCTTGCCGATCGGGAAAGGGGTGAATGCCAAAACGCACCCGTGGCCGCTTTTCCGTGCCGAAATATTCTATTGAAAAAGCATGCAACGCACTGGTTTTGGCACCCGTGTCCAGCTTGGCTTTCAATGCAGGTAGATCAAGGTCCGGCAATGCCACCCATTCTTCCCAACCAACTTCCTGCTCTGACATGTTTTTTCCTATTTGGACGATGCGATGAACTGTTCTACCTGATCCAGGCGGTCTTTACCAAACCACATTTCGTTATTAACGAAAAAAGTGGGAATGCCGAACACACCGCGCGCCACCGCGTCTTCCGTATTGGCCACCAACACAGACTTAATAGCCGGGTCTTGGGTGGCCTCCAGCAAGGCTTTGCCATCCAACCCTTTATCGCTGAAAGCCGCGACGAAGACGTCGGGATCATCCATCTTTTTGCCTTCCTCCCACATAAGCTGCATGCCCGCTTCCATATAGGCGGGCAAAATGCCTTGCCGTTCGGCGGCAATAGCCGCCCGCATCATCATCAAGGTATTGACCGGGAAGTTGGGATTGAAAGCGAACGCGTCCAGCTTGTGCTGGGTGATATAGCGCTGCATCTCAAGCTGTTCATATTCCATTTTATTTTTGATGCCGCCAAAAGCCATCATCGGCGGTTGATTGCCGGTGGCTTTGAACACCCCACCTAGAAGCACCGGTACGCGTTTGAAGGTAACGCCTGTGCGTGCCTCTAAAGCTGGCAACACATTGTGCACCAGATAGGCATTGGGGCTGCCGAAATCGAACAGGAATTCTGCTGTAATATTGCTCATGTCATTTCACTCTTTTGTTGGGAAAGTTTCTTATTCCATAGCTGATGCAGTAGACGAAGCGGTAACGCCCACCCATTTTCCGCCTTCTATCAAATCATGGCGTTCTGGCAGGGGATACCCTTCCGGCAAGCCGGGTGGCGCAATCGGCCCAAGGCCCGCCATCCCCTTCAGCGCGGCGCGAAATTTTGGATCGAAGCGCGTCTCATTCCGCAAAACCCAGGCCCGCCCTTCTTCGCAGTTTACTGCATCACACACGATAGCTGCGTTACTGGCGAATATGTCGTCGATTGCGACGCCCCTTATGACGGCAAGATAACTGGTTTGCGCCGGCATCAGAAAAACAAAAAGATATGCAGAATATAAACCGCGCTCCACGCCGCTTAACGCCTCCTTCCCCAAACGCGCCTTACGCAATACGGCCCTCAATTCCGCGCTTTCAACCAAAGCACTAGAACTATTTTGAACAGCCGTACCAATAGCTAGCTCAACCGAAAACTCAGTTGAAACTTGTGTTTTCTCAAGTTGATTTTGCGTTTGCCTTAGTTGAACAAGCACCAACACCAACGACACAAGAATGCCGATCACAGCCACAATTTCGGCGATGTAATATACCTGCTCCAGCGTCATGCCGCGCCCTCTACCAAATCATAGCGTTTGGGCGGAGTAAACGTATCTGGCGGCATGGGCTGCACCAAAGGTCCAAGCCCAACCATGCCTTCCAAAAAGGCCGCAAAGTTATCGCCAAACATTCCTCGATTGCGGGTTACCCATATGCGCCCCAGGTCGCAATTCAGCGCATTCGATGTCGCCGCACCATGATACCGGGTGATGTCCTCAATTGTTCCCTTAACCTTATGGGTGGCAACATTGACGCTCGCCGCATTGGCAACCATATGCGCGTAAGTATAGTAAAGAGCGCGCTCTTGCTGCGTCATATCCTTGTCGTTATTTCGCGCTTTTATGAGCGCTTCGCGCATGGGTTGGTTCTCAATTATCATTTTTTGCATTTCAGCCGTAAGCGCTGAGACCCCAAGCTCTGTATTAATTTTGGTGGCGCGTGTGTTTTCGCGTAGTTGTTCCTGGGCATGCCGCAGCTGCACGATCACCAGCACGAGCGAAATCAAAATGCCAACAACGGCGGTGATTTCGGCGATGTAATAAATCTGTTCCAGTGTCATGTCGTGCCCTCCGGCTTACAGAAGGGTTACATGCCGCGCCCCATTTGCCAAGAAAAAGGGCGGCCACCCAGTTGGGGACCGCCCTTCAGCATTAGTTTCAAGTGAAGCGCCTAGTCTTCAGACTTGTTTTCACCATCATCGCGACGCGGGCCGCGTGAACGACCACCGCGACCACGGTCACCGCCGCCGCCGCCACTGCGTTGCGGTTTGGAACCCACTTCGGCTTCGATGTCTTCACCGGTTTCCTGGTTCACAACCCGCATGGACAAACGCACCTTGCCGCGCTCATCAACGGCCAGCACCTTCACCTTAACGGTTTGTCCTTCTTCCAGCACATCTTCCACTTTCTCAACCCGTTCGGTTGAAAGCTCAGAGATGTGGACCAAGCCATCACGCTTGCCAAGGAAGTTTACGAAGGCGCCAAATTCAACGCATTTCACAACCTTGCCTTCATAGATGGTGCCAACTTCGGGCACGGCCACAATGTCTTGCACCATTTTCATGGCCGCTTCGATGGAAGCGGTATCAACGGCGGCAATGCGCACTTGGCCTTCATCGTTAATGTCCAGCTTGGCGCCGGTTTCATCAACAATGCCGCGAATGATTTTACCACCCGGGCCAATCACCTCGCCAATTTTGTCTACCGGCACTTGGATCATTTCAATCCGTGGGGCGTGTTCGCCCACGCTGTCGCGGCTGGTATCCAAGGCCTTGCCCATCTCACCCAAGATGTGCATACGCCCACCCTTGGCTTGATCAAGCGCGGTTTTCATAATCTCGGTCGTAATGCCCGTGATCTTGATATCCATTTGCAGCGCCGTAATACCGGCATCGGTACCGGCCACTTTAAAGTCCATATCACCCAGATGATCTTCATCACCCAAAATGTCAGACAGAACGGCAAAGCGTTCACCTTCTTTGATCAGGCCCATGGCAATACCGGCCACAGGGCGTTTCAAAGGCACACCCGCATCCATCAAGGACAAGGACGTACCGCAAACTGTTGCCATGGAAGATGACCCGTTGGATTCGGTAATCTCAGACACAACGCGCAGCGTGTAGGGAAACTCTTCGGCTGAAGGCAAAATAGCCCGCACAGCACGCCAAGCCAGTTTACCGTGGCCGGTTTCGCGGCGGCTGGTAAAGCCAGTACGGCCCGTTTCACCCACAGAGAAAGGCGGGAAGTTATAGTGCAGCATGAACCGCTCATAGCGCTTGCCTTCCAGCGCATCGATCATTTGCTCGTCATCGCCGGTGCCAAGTGTGGCAACAACCAGCGCCTGCGTTTCACCACGGGTAAACAGGCTTGAGCCATGCGAACGGGGCAACACGCCCACTTCCGGCACGATGGGGCGCACAGTGACAAGATCGCGGCCATCAATACGGCTGCCCGTATCCAAAATGCCGCCGCGCACAATCCCGGCTTCTACGTGTTTGAACGCATCACCAAAGGCGGAACTGTCAAACGGTGCCTCTTCCGTGGCTTTAGCTTCCTGCGCTTCTTTGGCTTTGGCTTTCGCCTCACCAATCGCATTGTAGCGTTCTGCCTTGTCGCGGAAATCGTAAGCAGCTTTCAGATCATCACCGACCAGGGCGGTAATTTCGGCCTCAAGCGCTGACAGATCTTTCGGCTCAAAGTCGCGCGGCTCTTTCGCGGCTTCTTCGGCCATGGAGATGATCGCATCAATCACCGGCTGGAAACCTTCGTGACCGAAGGTAACAGCACCCAGCATAATTTCTTCACTGAGTTCTTGTGCTTCACTTTCCACCATCAAAACGGCATCGTTCGTGCCGGCAACAACCAAATCAAGGTCGCTGTTTTCCATGTCGTCAATGGCGGGGTTGAGAACATATTCGCCATCGATATAGCCAACACGCGCCGCGCCAATCGGGCCCATAAAGGGCAAGCCGGAAATGGTCAGCGCCGCAGAGGCCGCAACCATGGCCACAATATCGGGATCGTTTTCCAGATCGTGGCTCAACACTGTGGTGATAACCTGCGTTTCGCACTTAAACCCATCCACAAACAGCGGGCGGATCGGGCGGTCAATCAAGCGGGATACCAGCGTTTCCTTTTCAGAAGGGCGGCCTTCGCGCTTGAAGAAGCCACCTGGAATTTTACCGGCAGCATAGGTTTTTTCTTGGTAATTCACGGTTAGGGGGAAGAAATCTAGACCCGGTTTCGGGTTTTTGTCCCCAACAACAGTGGCCAGCACTGTTGTTTCGCCATAGGTGCACAATACGGCGCCATCGGCTTGGCGGGCAATACGGCCCGTTTCAAATTTGAGCGGACGTCCGCCCCATTCTATTTCTCTTGTTGTGATGTTGAACATCGTTTTCAGCTTTCTTTCACTTGCAAAACACCTTCACCCCTTGGTGAATGTGACCTGTTGGGAGGATTTACACCGCAGCCAATAGCGTTGATCAAACAGCAAAACCGCCCAACCGACCCTCAAGGTCGGCAGCGCGGTGCAAATGTTGATCCATCCAATCAAAGGATTTGGAAGCTGGCATTTGATTACTTATTCCATCCATCGCCAGCTTCAGCTTCTTCAAGGCCAAAACTACTTACGCAGCCCCAGCTCTTTGATGAGCGCTTGATAACGCGCTTCATCTTTGCCTTTAAGATAATCCAGCAACTTGCGGCGCTGATTTACCATGGCAATCAACCCACGACGGGAATGATTGTCCTTTTTGTGCGAACGGAAATGATCCGTCAGCGTATCAATCCGGCTGGAAAGAATGGCAACTTGCACTTCAGGTGAGCCGGTGTCGCCCGGAGATTGGGCAAACTTATTGATGAGTTCTTGTTTCAACTCAGGTGTAATCGACATGAGTGTCGTTCCTTATATTCGGGTATCGATACGATTTTTCGGAGCGTCAGCTCAAAGGTTGAAGACCCGAACCGGGCGGACTTCCCCTTGGGCTATTTCTGCCAACGCCACCACCTTACCTGCGCTTGTCGCGTAGATCACAGGGTCTTCTTCCCTGTCGAAAGGTGCCAGATCAGCAGCCATAAGCCGGGTCATCCGCACCGGATTGCCAGATCGCAATCTTTGTGCGTCCCGTTCCACGAGTGAGAGAGCCGGGATACCGTCCAGCGCCATCTCAACCGGGTGCAGGCTTCCCTGCGGTGGCGGACTATCCCCCAAATCCTTCAAACTTAATAGGGGGGTGGCGTCCGCCGCGTCAAAAGGACCAACCATGGTACGCCGAATATCGGCGATTGTGCCAAAAGTCCCCAATTTCCGCCCCAAATCGCGCGCCAAAGACCGCACATAGGTGCCTTTTCCGCAAATCATCCTCATTTTGGCATGCGATGGATCAAGCCAGTCAATGAATTCCAGCCGCTCAATATAGACCGAGCGCGACTTCAGCTCGACCTCCTCGCCGCTGCGCGCCAGATCATAGGCGCGTTCGCCCTTCACCTTAATGGCCGAAAACCGCGGCGGCACCTGTTCCACATCGCCCACAAAATCAGGCAAGGCAGCGATCAACGCGTCGCGGCTGGGGCGCACATCACTCTCGTGGGTGATCTCGCCTTCCAGATCATCCGTGTTGCGTTCCTCGCCAAAGCGCACGGTGAACTCATAGGCTTTCAAAGCGTCCATCGTGTAGGGCACCGTTTTGGTGGCTTCGCCCAACGCAATCGGCAAAACACCGGAGGCCAGCGGATCAAGCGTGCCGCCATGACCTGCCTTTTGCGCATTGAAAGCACGGCGCACAATGCCCACCACTTGGGTTGAGGTTACATCCTTCGGCTTATCAACAATCACCCAGCCATGAACCGGATCACCCTTACGACTACGACGCCCCATCAGTCCTCGTCCCCCAGCGTGTCATCTAGGGTCAGGTCACGCGCCACATCGGGTGAATGGATCAAATTATTCAGGTTGCTTGCGCGATCAAAACTTTCATCTGCCACGAAGGATAGGGCCGGTGTGACACGCAGATTGACTTTACGACTAACCTCTGCCCGCAGCAGCCCGCCACGATTGTTAAGCGCCTTAAGCAAGGCAGTCGGATCACCGCCGCCCAAGGGAGACACATAAACACTGGCGCGTTTCAAATCCGGGCTTGCCCGCACTTCAGAAATCGTCGGCTTGGCATCCTCAATAATCGGATCGTATATGACCCCACGGGCCAAACTTTCGACCAAGGCTTTGCGCACAACCTCACCCACACGCAACTGGCGCTGGCTTTGCGGTTGACCGCTGACGCGCGGTCCTTTTTGACGTTTTGGCATGTTTTGCTCCACTAGATGCAGGGATCGGACCTGCTGATCTGCGATAAGCATGGGGTGATAGGGGGTTTTGGCAAGATTGGCAAGGGCCGCGCTAATTGGCCATCAACCGATCAATTAGCCCTTCTGTCAACGCACCGCCCACCCACGATACAACAGGCACCAACGCCAGCGCCAAAAACCGCAAATTGGTTTCAAGCCCAAACACCCATTCACGCACCTGCCGCACTTCTTGCCGCCACGCAAACAACCCCGCCAATGCAGCCTGATTGAGCTTGCCATCCACACCACTATCCAGCTCATTTACCGTTGCTTCTATCCGGTTCGCGATTTTCAAGTCCTCATCAGCTTTGGCTTTACGGATCACCCGGCGCGCCGCAAGCGCGGGCAACATCAACACAAAAACGGCAGCCATCAAGATCGCGCCCAGCATCAATGCCGTTTGTACAGAGGTGGGGCTGTCCAACACCATGGGAGAAGACATAGCGACTGCGAAGGCCAGAAAAGCCGCGCTGCGCAAAGAAAAGCGGGCAATGGGTTCCAGCGCATCAGGCTTCAATAAATCAGGCCGCAAATGTTCATCGATCACATGTGCAAATTTTTGGGTTAACCGCAGCAGATCATACACCCCGACAGAGACAAGCACGAACAATATGGGCAGACGGATATACATCAATTCATCCTCTGCGGCATGCACAGCCGTGCCTTGCAACGTAATGAGAATACTGGTCACCGCAGGGCCACCCAGCAGCAGCACAACCAAAAGGCGGCCACGCCATTCAGGTTCGATCAAATGTTCTGGCACCACTGGCAGGGCCAGTTTTTCATGCAATGCCCGCAAATTGCAGGCAAACCCCCGGCGAATGATCTCACCCCCCGCCACCATGTAGCCAAAGATAACTGAATGTGCGAGTTCGTGCCAAAGATGCTGTGGATAGGCGTAGAAGGGAATGTCCGGCGGCAGGCTGTCGAAATAGCCACGTGCGCCATAGTAGATGAGCTGAAATGCAACAGCGACAACCGTCACGCCTACGCCAACCGCCCAAGCGTGCGGCACTTTATGAAACCGGCGCGCCACAAACATCTGCGGTGATAGTAAATGATGATGATAGCCCAGCCGCGCATCCGCCGGACCGGCCAGCGGTTCTGTCTTAGGCGAGTTCATCCAAGGCTTCCCGCGTGAGATGGCCCGGCACGACCGTGACCGGCACCGGCACTTGTGCTGCCATTTGGCCTGTAAGGGCTGTGACCAAGGGGCCCGGCCCATCTTTCCCGATACCCGCCCCCAGAACAATAATGCGAATGTCCGGGTCTTCTTTCAATAATGCCAATATTTGTTCGCGCCGCTTGCCCTCGCGGATAACGGTTTCCGCTTTCAAGCCCGTTTTCTCATGCACAAATTCTGCGAGTTCCGCCAAGCGGTTTTCAGCGGTTTCAATCGCCTCGTCGCGCATTACTTCCCCGACGCCAACCCAGTGCTGAAAATCTGCGGGAGAAATAATGTGAAGCAAGGTTAGCCCGCCGCCAGTGCTTATCGCACGCCGCGCCGCGTAATACACAGCAACCTCACATTCGGCGGTGTTGTCCACCACGCTTAAGAACTTGCGCATTCGGCCCTCCTAGCCTTGCCATGGTGACGGGATCACAGGGACGACGCAAGCGCCTATTTTAGCAATATGTTGGTAATTTCACGCAGTTGGGTACGCGCGCGCAGTAGGTAAAAACCTTGCCCTGCAAGATGCGACGGCAAAAATTGGCTATCAGGCGCACCGGAAACCACAATCCACGGCTGAAGTTCTGCGGCTTCCTTCAAATTGTTCGTCATCTCGCGCCAAAGCGGCATCACGTCTTTTTCAACGATGATGGATTCAAAATCCAGACCAAGCCCTTCCAGCACCATCGCATAGGCATAAAGCTGGCCCTTGGTGGCATAGAATACATCATCTGCTGTTGTATCGACAAAGAAGCCCGGTTGATTTTCCAGATGTTCATCAATCACCGCAGATGAAGCACCCAGATCAAGGGCAATCCGATCCAGCGTGGCCAGCAGATTATCTGCGCGTTTTTCATACACCGCCGCGCCAACGCCCAGCCGTTCATTATAATTCCGCAAGGTATCAATGGCGCGTTTATACTGCGCTTCCGACGTAGCGGTCGGCGCGATGGAAGTCGCAATATCAAAATGCCAAACATCTGCCGGGTATTGCAAAAGACCCGTGGCCGTATCCAAATCAGGGTCAACCTGGCTTGATCCGCGCGAACGCCCCAGTTGATCTTGCAGCTCATAGGCAAAGCGCCCAAAGGCGGCAATCATGCCTTGTTGATAATTCGGCATATTGTCCATGAACGCGGTGGGATAAAACCACGGATCGTTCGCAACCCAACCGTTCCCCTTCACTTCCCGTTCCAGCACATTGGCCACAATGGCAACGGCGTGGCTGCGGCCCGGTTCCGTCGCCTTGGCGTTTTCGGCAAAGCCCAAATCATCGTCTATTGTGTGGAAAAGCAGAAACCCGGCGGGATAATAAATCAGCGCTAGCACCAGCACCGCACCTATAGCCTTTTTGATCAAGCCCGCACGGTCTTCACTTGTGCCATCGCCACCGAAATTTGGGCCACTGAAATTTGGAAGGCGCGCCCGCAGATCTCCTGCAATTTCACGAAGTGCCATTTACCTGCCTCTTTCACTTGTTTCTGTTTTTGAGATGGGGACTCTTGCCCTAAAGATCAAGCACCTACGAAACCCAATAAGCCACGCGCCTGCTTAACCACCGGACCAGCGATCGCTCGCGCGCGCTGCGCCCCATCTGCCAAAATCCGGTCCATTTCGCCCCGGTCTGCCACCAACCGCGCCATTTCAGCCGTGATCGGCCCCAGCTTCTCAGTCGCCACTTCCGCCAAAGCTGGTTTGAAGTCACCAAAGCCCTTGCCTTCAAACCGAGCCAACACCTCTTCCACGCCTATATCGGCCAGCGCCGCATAAATGCCCACAAGGTTTTCTGCCTCTGGCCGACCTTCCAGCCCTTCCTTGGTGCCCGGTATTGGCTCTGCATCGGTGCGGGCTTTGCGAATTTTCTTCGCAATCATATCTGCATCATCCGTCAAATTAATGCGCGACATATCAGATGGTTCAGACTTGGACATCTTCTTGGAGCCATCACGCAAGCTCATAATCCGCGCCGCCTCCTTCTGGATCAGCGGCTCTGGCAGCGGGAAGAAGTCTTCCGCGCCAGCATCATTGTTGAACTTTTGGGCAATGTCGCGGGCAAGCTCCAAATGTTGCTTTTGGTCTTCCCCTACCGGCACATGGGTCGCCTGATAGGCCAGAATGTCCGCCGCCATCAACACCGGATAGGTGTAGAGCCCGACAGACGCCTTCTCCCGGTCTTTGCCCGCTTTATCCTTAAACTGGGTCATGCGGTTCAGCCACCCCATGCGCGCCACGCAGCTCAACATCCATGTCAGTTCCGTATGCTCCGGCACCTGGCTTTGGTTGAACACAATATGCTTCACCGGATCGACACCCGCCGCAATAAAGGAAGCCGCGACTTCATAGGTCGCGTCATTCAGTTCCTTGGGATCTTGCCAAATGGTAATGGCGTGCAAATCCACAACGCAATACAGGCATTCATGGCTGTCTTGCAGCCGAGCGAAATTGCGGATCGCCCCAAGATAATTGCCAAGGTGCAGAGCCCCTGTCGGCTGAACGCCCGAGAATACGCGTTGTGTCATTTCTAAATCCTCAATTCGGTTTGGACCCGGATGGGTAAGTGTCCGCGCTTATGCGATGGGTGGCCGTGCGGGTCAAGCATCCGCTGGCGGCCCGCGCCGCACCAAAGCCTTTATGTCGCCCACCGTGATTGCGCGCAGGCCCAGCGCCCCACCAAGATAAATCACACCGCCTGCCACCACCATTGCCCCCAACAGGCCAATACGCACCAAATCAGGCTGGTCCATTTGGGGCAACAATTCCCGCTCCCCAAACCACAGGGCCGCGCCCATCAAAGCGGTTGCCAATATCAGCCGCAGCAACCGGCTGATAAGTTGCCGATCCGGCGTAAAATCACCCCGGCGCAACAAGCCGCCAACCAGCAGTAAGATATGCACCCAACCTGCCACCGATGTTGCAATCGCAATCCCCACATGGCCCATGCGCGGGAACAGATACAGCGATAGAGCCACATTCACCGCCATATTGATGGCGGCAAAAATGAGCGGCGTTTTAGTGTTCTCCTGTGCGAAATACCCAGCTTGGAATACCCGCTGCAACACAAAGGCCGGCACGCCCAGCGCAAAAAATTGCAGCGCAGCCGCCGTGGCGATAGAGGTTTCGCGGTCAAACGCTCCGCGCTCAAACAGACCGATTGTCAGGATAAGCGGCATGGCCGCCAGCGCCACCGCAGCAGGCAATGCCAGCGTGAGTGACAGTTCCGTCGCGCGGTTCATTTCAAGGCGGGCGCCGGCAGGATCACCCGATCGCAAAGCCCGCGTTAAGGTGGGCAACAGCACCACCCCCATTGCGGCCCCGATCACACCTAAAGGCAGTTGATAAACCCGGTCAGCGTAATAAAGGTAGGACATAGCCCCATTTTGTAACGATGCGATAATCGACCCGACCACAATATTGATCTGGGTCACGCCACCGGCCACCACCGATGGCCCCATCAACACAAACAACCGCCGCATCTTCGGCCCGAAATCTGGAATTGTCGCCCGCAGGCCCAAGCCTGCCCGTTCCAGCGCGATCACCACCATGATGAGTTGCGCCACCCCGCCAATCGTAACGCCAATCGCCATCACCCGGCCCGGATCATCAGCCGTTGGCGCCACGAACAGCAACGCAATAATCAGCACGACATTCAGCATAATCGGAGCGGCGGCGGCAGCGGCAAATTTCATCAACGCATTCAGCACCCCCCCATAAAGCGCCATAAGCGACACAAAGGTGAGGTAGGGAAACATGATCCGCCCATAAAGAACGGCTTTTTCACCCCGCACCGGATCATCGGCAAAGCCGGGGGCCAACAAGCCCATTAAGGGCTCCATGAAAATTTCGGCAAGCAGGGTCAACGCAATCAGAAAAAGCGTTAGCACCATCGCCGCAGATTGCGCGAAACGGCGCGCCGCCTCATTGCCTTCTTCTTCCAGCGTGCGGGCAAATATCGGCACGAAAGCCGCGTTAAAGGCCCCTTCGGCAAAGAACCGGCGAAACAAGTTCGGCAATCGAAAGGCAATAAAAAAGGCGTCCGCAATCGGCCCGGCCCCAACCAGCCTTGCCACCATTATATCGCGCACAAAGCCCAATATGCGCGACCCCATGGTGAACCCGCCAACCGTGGCAAAGGCCCGTGCCAATCCAGCTTTGGGTTTGGATTTATCCGGCTCGCTCAAGCGGCCCGACCCTTGGTTTTATCGGTCCGCGCCAGCGCATCCAGCAAGGCTTGTTCCACCTGCTCTATCCGCCCCTCATGCCTGATTTTGTGCCCGAACAAATCCTTCACATAAAACACATCCACCGCCACTTCCCCGAAGGTAGAAATATGTGCGGACCCGATGGTGAGATTCATGGCAAACAATACGCGCGCCAACTCGTGCAACAGGCCCAATCGATCCAGCCCGTAAACCTCAATCACCGAATAGGCATCTGACGCATTGTTATCAATCACCACATTGGGCGCCACTTTAAAGGGGCGCACTTTCTTGGCAACACGGCCGCGCTCGTCAAACACATCGCCCAACACCACATCACCCTTCAATGCCTCGCTGACCCGTTTTTTCAAACGTTCGATGCGCGGTCCTTCATCAAAGGCAGTGCGTTCACTGTCTTGCACCCAAAAGGTTTCAAGAGCCTGCCCATCCTGCGTGGTAAAGGCTTTACAATCCACAATCTGCGCCCCCGCCAAGGTAAGCGCCCCGGCAACACGGGAGAATATGCCAGGATGATCCACCACCAGCACCGTCACTTCTGTGGCGGCGCGCAATTGATCCACCCGCGCATCAATGGTCAGTTCTTCTGTGGCCAGCGCCATCAACTTGGCATGACGCACTTGCGCATCCAAATCAGATGTCAGGAAATAGGCATCGGCAAAGCGGCCCACATGAATATCTGCCAATTCGTCCGACCAATCGGTCAGCGCGGCCTTCAACTCAGCACGCGCCCTGTCAGCCCGTTGGGTCAAGGCCATGGCCTGATGCCCGCCCGACAACCGCTCCATCGTGGCGATATAGAGATCGCGCAACAACTGGCCTTTCCAGGCATTCCAAACCCCCGGTGCGGTGGCGCGAATATCCGCCACCGTCAGGCATAGCAACAGGCGCAGCCGTTCCGGCGTTTGCACAACATTGGCAAAGGTTTCCACCGTTTTTGGATCGGAAATATCGCGTTTTTGGGCCACATTGCTCATCACCAAATGGTTGCGCACCAACCACGCTACCGTATCGGTTTGCGCCTCGGTCATGCCCATACGCGGACACAGACGTTTGGCAATGCGCGCGCCCAATTCAGAATGATCCTGCGGGCGACCTTTGGCGATATCATGCAGCAGCATGGCCATAAACAGCACTTGCCGCGACACCACCTTGTGGATCACATCCGACGACGTTTCATGTTCTTCCCGCAGTTCGCCGCGTTCAATTCGTGCCAAAATACCAATGGCCTGAATAGTATGCTCATCCACCGTATAGTGGTGATACATGTTGAACTGCATCTGCGCGACGATGCGCCCAAATTCCGGCATGAATTTACCGAACACGCCGCTTTCATTCAGGCGACGCAGCGCATTTTCAGGATCATGCTTGGAACACAAAATCGCCAGAAATGTCTCATTCGCTTCCGGGTTTTTGCGGAAATCCTTGTCGATCAAATGCAGGGAACGGGTTACAATGCGCAAGCTGTCGGGATGCACATCCAACCCGTTTTCATCGGCCACCAAAAACAGGCGCAGCAGATTTACCGGATCATCCTCCAGCATGCTTTCATTGGCCAATGCCAACCTGCCACCTTGCGCAACAAATCCATCAATCTGTTTAGAGCGCGCCAAGCCCCGCGCCATGGAACGGCCAAGCCGCGGCAGCATCGACCCAAAGGTGGCCGGGCGCGCCTTGTGGCTTTCATCTTCCAGCACAGCGCAGAAAATGCGGGTCAAATCCCCCACATGCTTTGCCATCAAAAAATAGTGCTTCATAAAGCGTTCAACGGCGCGCATCTTGCCGCGATCTGTATAGCCCATGCGGGTAGCAAGTTCGGGCTGCAAATCGAACGTAATGCGTTCATCCGGGCGGCCAGTGATATAGTGTAAATGGCACCGCACTGTCATGAAAAAGCGCGCGGCACGCGCAAACCGGCGAGCTTCCAAACTTGTGAAAACGCCCTTCTCCACCAACGCCTTTACCTGATCGGTGCCGTAAACCCATTTACCAATCCAGTACAGCGTTTGCAAATCCCGCAAGCCGCCTTTGCCGTCTTTTAAATTAGGCTCCACCACATAGCGACTATCACCCATGCGGTTGTGGCGCATATCCCGTTCAGCCAATTTGGCTTCAACATAATCCGTCCCATCGCCCTTCATCACCACTTCGGCCCAATAGCGATCATGAAACTCAGTGTTCAATTCCTTGTCGCCCCATAAGGGCCGCGCCTCCAACATCGCCGTTGAAATTGTGACATCGGTTTTAGACAACCGCACGCATTCATCTACCGTGCGGGTGGCATGGCCGACCTTTAGGCCCAAGTCCCAAAGCGCATAGAGCAGCCATTCAACCACACTTTCAGACCACTGTGTTTCCTTGTAGGGCAGCAGGAACAGCAGATCGATATCGGATTGCGGCGCCAGCTCAGCGCGGCCATAACCGCCAACCGCTTGCAATGCCAGACGTTCTGATTTGGTGGGGTTTTGCAACGGATACAGTTGTGTCACCGCGAAATCCGCCAAAGCACAAATGACCGTATCCATGGCATTGGAAAGACTACGCGCACATTCAAGGCCATCAATCTCGCTGTTGGTCAAGCGGCGTTCATTTTCCGTATGGGCATCGGCCAGCATATTTTTGACCAGCGCCACCATTGGCCCGCGCACCTTCATCGGATCGCGGCCTTCGTTCTCCAGCGCGGTCAAAAAGGTGGCATCCAGCGCCTTGCGATCAATCAATGGCGGGGCTTTGCGCCGCCTTTTGCGCAGGGGTACTTTTTCTTCAGCCATCATTGTGTCAGTCATTTAGCAAACCTTTAAGCCGATAAAGCGCCTCAAGCGCCTCTCGCGGGGTGAGTTCATCCGGCGACAGCCCTGCCAACGCCTCTCGTATGGCAGAACTTTCCGGCGCTGATGTGGCAGCGGGGGCGTGGGCCGAAAACAAAGGCAAATCATCCACCACCGCGCGGGTGCGCGCGCCTTCATCTCCTGTTTCCAACGCTGACAACACTTCTGCTGCGCGCGTGGTGACAGCAGCCGGCAGCCCCGCCAGCTTGGCCACTTGCACCCCGTAAGACCGGTCTGCCTGACCGGGGCGCACTTCATGCAAAAACACGACATCACCCTGCCATTCACGTACCGCCATGGTGTGGGGCTGAATGCGGTCCAGCCTTTCGCCCAAAGAAGTAAGTTCATGATAATGAGTGGCAAACAGGGCACGACAACCATTTACATCATGCAAATGTTCAACACTTGCCCAGGCAATCGACAAGCCATCAAATGTTGCGGTGCCACGCCCAATCTCGTCCAAGATCACAAAGGCGCGCGGCCCAGCCTGATTAAGTATGGCGGCGGTTTCCACCATCTCTACCATAAAGGTCGAACGCCCCCGCGCCAGATCATCGGCGGCCCCCACTCGGCTGAACAATTGGTCCACAACGCCGATATGGGCGCTTGCGGCGGGCACAAAACTGCCCAATTGCGCCAACACAACAATCAATGCGTTTTGGCGCAGGAAGGTAGATTTACCGGCCATGTTCGGCCCGGTCAGCAACCACAGCGCAGGGATATCACCTTCGCCCAACGCGGCATCATTGGCCACAAAGGGGCCATCGCCTGCTTTTTCCAGCGCCTGTTCCACAACCGGATGACGGCCCGCCGCAACCTTGAAGGTCAGGCTTTCATCCATTTTGGGCCGACACCACCGACGCTCCACGGCCAAGTCAGCCAAGGCAGCCGCCACATCCAGCCGCGCCAGAGCTGCCGCCACCGCCAACAATACCGAAGCCTCCGCCAAAATATCGGCCTGAAGCGCGGTGAAAATTTCAAGCTCCTGCGCCAAGGCCCCATCGGCAGCGCGCGCCAGTTTCTGTTCAAGCTCTGCCAGTTCCGTCGTGGTGAAGCGCACCGCATTCGCCATGGTTTGACGATGCATGAAGGTGTCACTCATGGGCGCCTGCATCAGCTTGTCGCCGTGTTGCGCCGTTGTCTCCACAAAATAGCCAAACACCTTATTGTGTTTGATTTTAAGGGATTGAATGCCCGTTTCATCGCGGTAACGCGCCTGCAAGGCGGCGATCACCCGGCGGCTTTCATCGCGCAAGGTGCGCATTTCATCCAATGGTGCATGAAAACCGGCCTGTATAAAGCCACCTTGGGCCTTGTCCATCGGCGGCTCTGCCTCCAGCGCATGGGTAAGCCTGTCCCCCAAGGCGGCATCAGGTGCCAGCGCCATAACGGCTTCGGCCAACAAGGCCGGTTCGCGAATAAGGCCCGCATGGCCGCGCCCCAATAAATCGCGCACCTTGAAGGCACCTTGAATAGCATCGCGCACCGCACACAAATCCCGCGGGCCACCGCGGTCCAAGGATAAGCGGCTGAGTGCCCGCTCCAAATCCGGCACCGCACGCAAGGCGCTGCGCAAATCGTCCCGCAGATCGGCTTTCTCCACAAAGTGTTCCACCAGATCGTGCCGCGCCACAATGCCCGGTAAATCCGCCAAGGGAGCCGACAAATCCGACAATAGCTGCCGCCCACCTGCCCCGGTTACGGTGCGATCAATCGCGTGCAATAGGCTGCCCGGCTTTTCCCCACCCAATGTACGGATAAGCTCAAGATTGGCCCGGGTGGCACGATCCATCTGCAATTGGCTGGCACGGCTACCCAACACAGGCGGCTTAAGCATACCTTTTGCGCCCTTTTGGGTAAGGTTCAGATAATCAACCGCTGCGCCCAGCGCGCCTTCTGCCGCCTTGGAAAATTGACCAAACCCTTCCAGCGTTTTCACGCCATAATGCGCCGCCACACGCCCCCCTGCTGACGAACTGTCAAAACTGCCGGGCGCAAGCAAGGTAAGGCGCGCCGCGTAATCATCCAGCGCCACCATCAAATCTGGGGTACGGTCCGCCCGTTCAGATACCAGAATTTCCCCCGGTTCATAACCGGCCAACAAGGCAGGCAAGCCGGCCAAGGTGCATTCCGCCACCAGCACGTCTCCGGTGGATAGATCAACAAACGCCACCGCGGTTTCATCGGCGCCGGGTAAATGGCTGACTGCCGCCAAATAATTATGCGCGCGGGCATCCAGCAGCGCTTCTTCGGTGATGGTGCCGGGCGTCACAATGCGCACAACATCACGCGCCACCACCGATTTTGCGCCGCGTTTTTTGGCCTCTGCGGGGTCTTCCGTCTGCTCACAAATGGCAACCTTGAAGCCCTTGGCAATCAGGCGCTGCAAATAAGATTGCGCCGAATGCACCGGCACGCCACACATGGGAATATCTTCGCCCAGATGCTTGCCGCGTTTGGTCAGCGCAATATCCAGCGCCGCCGCCGCAGCACGTGCATCGTCAAAGAACAGCTCATAAAAATCGCCCATCCGGTAGAACAGCAGCATATCTGCGTGTTCTGCCTTGATACCCAAATATTGGGCCATCATGGGCGTTGCAGCCTTGGGAGCTGCTTCCGGCGTTTTTTGCGGTGCATTCATGAGCCCCAAACTAGGCGGGAATGTCGCTCACCTCAAGCCGCCAGATTGCTTGTATTCAGCCCCAAAGCCCGGTAGAACGGCGCTCAATCCAAAACATCCCGATAGGGCACCCCCACAAAGAAGACGGACGGTATGCCATGGTCGACGACCAGGACAAAAAATTTACGGACCAAGAGGCGCTTGAATTCCACCAACGGGGCCGCCCCGGCAAGCTGGAAGTAACGCCCACCAAGCCGATGGCAACCCAGCGTGACCTTTCGCTGGCTTATTCCCCCGGTGTGGCTGTGCCCGTGCGCGCCATCGCGGAAGATGCGAACACCGCCTATGACTACACCGCCAAGGGCAATTTGGTTGCCGTTGTGTCCAATGGCACCGCCATTTTGGGGCTCGGCAATTTGGGCGCGCTGGCTTCCAAACCCGTCATGGAAGGCAAGGCCGTATTGTTCAAGCGCTTTGCCGATGTGGATTCAGTCGATCTGCTGGTCGATACCGAACAGGTGGATGAATTCGTCAACGCCGTGAAATATCTTGGCCCCACCTATGGCGGCATCAATCTGGAAGACATCAAAGCGCCAGAATGCTTCATCATTGAAGAACAATTGCGCGAAGCGATGGACATTCCCGTGTTCCATGATGATCAACACGGCACCGCCATTATCTCTGCTGCAGGCCTGATCAATGCGCTGCACCTCACCGGGCGCGATATCCGCGACACCCGCATGGTGGTAAACGGTGCAGGCGCAGCCGGTATTGCATGTATGGAACTGATCAAAGCCATGGGCATGCCGCATGACAATGTTGTTTTGTGCGACAGTAAAGGCGTCGTCTATCAAGGCCGCACCGAAGGCATGAACCAATGGAAATCGGCCCACGCCATCGTGACAGAGGCCCGTTCCTTGGAAGACGCGGTGAAAGACGCCGATGTGTTTTTGGGGCTTTCCGTCAAAGGCGCACTGACCGCCGACATGCTGGCCTCCATGGCCGACAAGCCCATCATCTTTGCCATGGCAAACCCCGATCCGGAAATCACACCGGAGGAAGCAAAAGCCGTGCGCGAAGATTGCATCATCGCCACCGGGCGTTCCGACTATCCCAATCAGGTCAACAACGTTTTGGGCTTTCCCTATATTTTCCGCGGCGCTTTGGATGTGCGCGCCCGCACCATCAATGAAGATATGAAAATCGCTGCCGCCCAAGCCATTGCAGATTTGGCGCGTGAAGACGTGCCCGACGAAGTTGCCGCCGCCTATCGCGGCAAGCGCCTGACTTACGGGCCGGACTATATCATTCCGGTACCGTTTGATCCGCGTTTGATCAGCCATATTCCGGTTGCCGTGGCACGCGCTGCTATGGATAGCGGCGTGGCAGGCAAACCGATTGTCGATTTCGATGCCTATGCGCAGGAGCTTTCAGCCCGCCTAGACCCCACCGCCGACAGCCTGCAAATGATCTTCGATAAAGTGCGCGATGAACCCAAGCGCTTGGTCTTTGCCGAGGGCGAGGAAGAACAAACCATTCGCGCCGCGCTGGCCTATCGCAATATGGGCTTGGGCGAACCCATCTTGGTGGGGCGTGAGCACATCATCACCGAGAACATGGACAAAATGGGCTTGCCCAAGGATCAGGTTCTGGAGATCACCAATTCGCGCACCTCTGCCAGCGTTGATCGTTATTCAGACTTCCTGTACGAGCGCTTGCAGCGCCGCGGCTATCTCTACCGCGATTGCAATCGCATGGTCCGCAATGATCGCAACATTCACGCCGCCTGCATGGTCGCCATGGGCGATGTGGATGGCATGGTCACGGGGCTCACCCGCACCTACTCCGTCGCGTTTGAGGAAATCAGCCGCGTGGTGGACCCGAAAGAAAATGAGCGTGTGATCGGCGTGTCCGTTATTCTGGCCAAGGGCCGCACCGTCTTTGTCGCCGATACCAATGTGCATGAAATGCCCGATGGGGAAGAACTGGCTGACATCGCGGTGGAGGCCGCGCGCGTTGCCCGTCGCTTTGGGCATGAGCCGCGTGTTGGTTTCCTCACCTACTCCACCTTTGGCACCCCGCCCACGGAACGCACAGAAAAAGTGCGCGATGCCGTCAGCATTCTTGATGAACGCATGGTGGACTTTGAGTTCGAGGGTGATCTTGGGGCCGATGTGGCCTTGAACCCGGAGCTGATGAAACTCTACCCGTTCTCGCGACTGTCTGGCCCAGCCAATGTGTTGGTGATGCCCGCAGTGCATGCTGCCAGCATTTCTGCCAAGCTGTTGCAGGAACTGGGGGGTGCCACCATTATCGGCCCACTGCTGACGGGCCTCAGCCACCCAATCCAAATCGTGCCGATGGGCGCCACGGTGTCAGACCTTGTGAATATCGCGGCGCTTACCGCCTATGATCTGACAAGCTAAAGACCACCTTTCGTCCCCGCTTCAGCCGCTTGACGCGTAGATAGGTCTTATCCGTTACCAGCGGATATTGCTTGAAAGTGTTTAGCCATCGATACATCGGCCCCTTTTTGGCGTTGTCCATCACGGTGATGCGATAACGCGCGCCATCCAGATAACCAGCCTCTACCGACCAATCATCAACAATGCGGATAGAGGTGAGGGGCGACACAAATTTCTCAACCGGCCGCGACCGCGCCGCACCGCGGACAAAACGAAATTGGCGCGTCACAATACTCACAGTATTGCGATCTCTAAATGATTTACCGGAAATTGTTCGGTAGTGCGCGCAAGTTGCAAGTTCGGTGCGCATCAGATCAAAAAACGGAAACCTCCAAACCTTTTGTTCGCTCAACTTGTCAATGATCAACAGATAACCAAAATGAGTGTGAAACTGCCCCTCAATCGCATGAACATATTTTGGTCGCCGCCCCAAACGCTGCCCGCGTCGGGTAATGTCCCGCAAGCGGGCCGCGGCGATCAAATGCACTTTGATCGCCGCACGGGCATCCCGCTCCAGCACCGCCGACAAGCCCGCATCTTTTGCGGGCATCGTGCCGGGCCCAGAGAGAAACCTTGAATCCTCCCAAGGCAACAGTGCCTCAAATTCATCTGTTTCCCGCATAGGTGATTATGGCTCCGGTTGGAATGCTGCGGGCCGAGTCTAATATTTCTTTTCGCGGCGTCAAACACACCTTCATGGCACTGCGGGCATAAATTGGGCAAGGAACAAGGTCAGCTCTCTGTCCATTGGCGTGCGACTAAAAACTGCCAAGCCGAGGAACCCAAGCAGCCCGATGATGATGGCAATTTTTCCACGCCGCCACAGTCCGAATGCAAGCAAACACGAAGACGGCAGAAACCACGCCACTGACACAAGCAGGCTAGCCATATAGATTTCCCGGCTATCATAGTTCCAGTCAAACGGATGCTCGGTGATCCACATTGCCCCGGTCTGATCGATCCAAACCTCTACGAAGTGCCCAAGTAGAACCAAGGCACCAACACCGTATATCGCAACGAAAATCCATGCCGCGATATAGGCAACCCGAACAACTTTCGCACTGAACCCGCGAAACTCGTCAGAAGAGGTCATATTTCACTATCAACTCCATATCTGCGCCGTAGGCGACAAATTTATTGCCGAAATCCGTCATATGTTTTGTCAAATCTAAACATCCCGCAGAGCCAGAGGAAATACCACCATGAATACTAAATCCGCTTCGACCATGTAGTTCTCGAACCTGTTTAGGCTAAAGCCAAATTCTCTTGCTGCCCCATGCAAACACTCCATTCGGCCAAGCCCCTGTAGGCTGCCCGCGAAATGGCTCAATCACATCTGAAAAGTAGCTGCCGATCTGATTCAGCAGAGGAACATCCCTAAACTCCTGATATTGATCCTGCCTCACACGCCATGTTCCCTCAGGAATGGGCCTTTATCGGGCACAGTTTGGTGTTCCGCCGCCTGAAACCCTTGAACGCCGGAAACAGCGTTCCAGCATTTACCATTGTGCGGTTTGCCAATCCAGCAAAGGCGCTTGCCATTGAAAGTCAAATAGGGTGCAGGCGATCGCAGCAACCGCGCCAGCCGGTCCTTCACCAAGCTGGCAAGTCGCTGGTGGGCCATTGATTGCGGCTGAAATGCATTTGGGGCTGCCAAACCCTGATCTGCAAAAAACAGATCAATCGCTCCGGTGGAGCGATTGAAGCAACGAACGCCCGAAGGCTAAGCCTGAGGGCCGAAAACTGCCGCTGCTAATTCGCCGCCATGTGAGCGACCAAGTTTTCATTCACCTTGTCGGCCTGTTCCATATGGGGCATGTGGCCCGCATTTTCGATCCATGTGAGCGCCACAGGGCCCAAGGCCCCTTCATCGGGCGCGCCAACAATTTGATCGCTTTGACTGTGCAGCGCAATCGCCGGAACAGACAGGCCCGCGGGATCAATCGCTAAATCATCCGTCAGCAAATTGTCTTTGAGCGCACTTAGGCAAGCCTCGACACCATCAATCCGTTTGAAGCGGATCAAATCTTCCAGCATATCGCGGGTGACTTGTTCTTCATCGGCAAACAGCAATTGCGCGTGGGGTTTCAAATCCTTGCGGCGACGCGCCTCGACAAAGCCATCCAGATAATCGCGGTTGGGTTTGGTACCCGGCAAGCCCGCCGCCGACAGCAGAGACAAAGACGCAACCGAGCCAGGATTATCCAGCGCGAATTTGAGCGCAATCGCACCGCCCATGGAATGACCCACAAGATGCACCCGTTTTACTTCCAGCGATTCAATCAATTGGCCCACAATCTCCGCCATCTCAGCCAATGTGCCATCGCCCACCTGTTTGGTGGATTGGCCGTGGCCGGGCATATCAACCGCAAACACCGGGCGGTCTGCGCCCAAGGCTTCCAGATTGAAAAGCCAATTATTGGCATCGCCGCCAAAGCCATGCAGCAACAGCGCCGGCGTTGCGGTGCCTTCAGTATCGCCCGCCGTAGCGACAGAAATCGCATGCGCAGGCAAATTCAATACCAAGCGCGCCGGGCCATCTGCGCCGCCTTCATCGGGTACGAAATTGGCTTTGTGTTCTTCTACATAGGCGGCCACTTCATCATCGCTGACACTTTCGGGCGCCAGCACGCAGATAATGGCACCCACGGGCACGGTGTCGCCCACCTCAGCCGCCAAGGCGCGCACTGTGCCTTCTACCGGGCTTTCAAAGCAGTTCGTGATCTTGGTGGTTTCAATATCCACCAAATCATCGCCGACAGAAATATCATCGCCAACATCGACGAACCAATCAGTGATTGCCCCTTCGGTCATGGATAGGCCCCATTTGGGCATGGTAACAGGGGTGATGAGATCGCTCATTCACTTACACTCCGGTGCTGATCACGAAAACTAGTCCGCGAGATATTTGTCTAAGGTTTGATGGAAATGGCGGATTTTGGATTCTTGATAATTCGCCAAATTTACCTTGCCGCCTTTAAGCGCGTACATGCCTTCTTGCACATAAGGCAAGTTCCCCAAATCCTGATCGAATATGGCGGCCAAACCTTGCAGTTCCGGCGCATTGGCAAAGGGTTCGTCTTCGCCCAGCAAATGCAACGGCGCAGGCTTGGGCCGATCCATGCCCTTAGGCGTGCGCATCAACAATTGAATTTCCATCAGGCACTTGTTCGGGTCCATGCCGTGGGGCCGCCAGCGATAAATAATGTTGGGCTGGAAACCACCCCAAGGGCAGAAATTGGGGAAGATGTTGTAAAGGATCGCATCCTGCACCTCTGCATCCGTCACCTCTGATGCATCATGCCCGCCCATGGTCAGGAACATATTGCGGTTGCGGTCGCCCATGGCAGCGCGGGCGTTTGACCCATCTTCCACTTTCGGCGCATCATCGGGGCCTAAAAAGTGGTTCACAATCCACTGCTGATCATGCTTCGCCATATCAATATTGGGCGATGGCACCCCAAACGGCGTGATCATACGGTTCACATGTTTACTATAGATGTCGTATTGGGAATTGGTGTCGCCGGTATAGGGCGTAATTTGCGGATGCGTTTCGGTGGAATGCCAGGCTTCCATAAACGCCTCCATCACCGCCTTCCAATTGGCGTTGATCACCTTGCCCACATAAACGGCGCGGAAACAGTCTTCCAGCTTCCAGCGTTCAAAATGTTCCTGCGTGGGAGCCATATAATCTTTCAGCGGCATGGCGTTTTCATCTTCGTTCAAGAAGATAAAGCCCGCCCACGTTTCCACCTTGGGTTCGGGCAGCGCCATTTCTTCCGCCTTCAAATGCGGAAAATCCCACCCGCAGGGCAGATCAGATAATTGGCCCGACAAATCCCACTCAAAGCCGTGGAACGGGCACTTAAAGCGCTTGGCGTTGCCCTGTTCGGTTTTAAGCTTACGCCCGCGATGCAAGCACGCATTGTAGAAGGCCCGGATGGAGCCATCTTCTTGCCGCGCAATCAGGAACGAGCGACCCACATTTTCGTAGACCATAAAGTCGCCCACATTGGGAATTTCTTCTTCCCGGCCCGCCATTTGCCAAACGCGCGGCCACATCTTCTCCACCTCTTGGTTGAAGAATTCTTGGCTTGTATAGCGGTCCACATCCAGCGGCTCTGAGCCCAGATATTCCGGGTGCGTATTGCGCAGAAATTCCGGCGCGGGCTTGCTATCCGCGTCCAGCATTTCTTCCAGCGATTGCGCGTCTGAGCGCGCAGTTACCCAGTCTTTAGGTGCGTCCACTTTGGTCACGGGCTGATCCCCCCTCAATACAATTTGGGGGAGATTATCAGCCTTCCAGAAAAAAAACAATCACGAATGACTTTTTTATGTTGACGGTTTGGGTGTAGTCCGGTTTGCCCGTGTTTGGACAGGAAACCACCCAAACCAGCAAGCTGATTACCCTCTTAATTTCCCGCCGCTGGCCTTTTCAACCGCCGAGATGACCTTCTGGGACACCGCCTCGATTTCCTTATCGGTCATCGTTTGGTCCTTGGGCTGCAAAGTCACCTCAATAGCGAGGGATTTTTGCCCCTCTCCCACATGTTCGCCCGCATAAAGATCGAACACGGTTACATCCGTGATAAGGCCCTTATCGGCCCCCGCCGCCGCGCGCACCACTTTGGCCGCAGGCACATCAGCCGCCATCACAAAGGCAAAATCACGCCGCACAGGTTGCAACTGGCTGGCATGCACTGCCCCTTTTGATTTGCCGCCCTTCTTTTTGGGCTGCGGGATCGCATCAAGGTAAAGCTCTGCCGCCACAATCGGACCCGCCACATCCAGAGCCTTCAAGGTTGCCGGATGCAGTTCCCCAAAGTGGCCCAGAATAACCTTTGGCCCCAATTGCAGCGTGCCGGAGCGACCGGGATGATACCAGCCGGGCGCATCTGCGACCACTTGGGCAGAGGCGGCCGGGCCACCCACTTCTGCCAGCACGGCCAGCAGATCGGCCTTGGCATCAAACACATCCACCGCGCGCGCGCGCCCATGCAGATTGCGGGGCGTGGCAAGGCCACGGCGCATCACACAGGCGACCGTGCGCTGATCCTTCGCCTCATCCCCTTCATATTGCGGACCGACTTCAAACAAAGCCACATCATCAAAGCCGCGCGCCGCATTGCGACCTGCCGCCAAGACAAGGTTGGGCAAAATGGCCGGGCGCATTGTGTCCAGCTCACTCGAAATCGGGTTCACCAAAGTGGTTTGCGCGTTACCGCCCCCAAAGGCTTTGGCGTGCCCCGACCACATGAAGGAATAGGTCACCGCCTCATGCGCGCCACGTGCCGCCAAGGCGCGCCGCGCCGTGCGCACACGCTTTTGCAGCGGCGTCAAGATCGCGCCTTTGGCGACCCCCTCCATCGGCAGGGGGATCGACGTAATATTATCCAGCCCGTGAATACGCGCCACTTCTTCTACCAAATCAGCGGTGCCTTCTACATCGGGCCGCCATTCCGGCACCGACACTTTCAAAGTTTCCCCGCCACCTTCAACGCCAAATTCCAGCGCGGTCAAAATCTCAGCAATGCGGTCTGCCGAAAGCTCCAGCCCGGTCAGGCGCTTTACCTCACTGATCGGGAAATCCACCACAAAATTGCGATGTGGCTCTGCGCCGGCCACCGTGACAGGGCCTGCGGTCCCGCCGCAAAGCTCCAGCACCATTTGGGTGGCAAGTTCCAACCCGTCTTCCACAAAGGCCGGATCAACCCCGCGTTCAAAGCGGAACCGCGCATCCGACAGTAAATTATGCACCCGCCCTGTCATCGCTGTGCGGATCGGATCAAAATAGGCGCTTTCAATAATGACATCTGTCGTGGCATCGGTGCTGCCGCTTGTCTCGCCGCCCATCACACCGCCAAGACCGACGACGCCGTCAGCATCAGCGATCACACATTCATCCCCGGTGAGCTTGTAGGTTTCGCCATCCAGCGCCAACAGATCTTCGCCCTTCACGGCCAAACGCGCATGCAGCCCGCCCTTTACCTTGGCAGCATCATACACATGCAAGGGCCGGCCACGATCGAACGAAATATAGTTGGTAATATCCACCAGCGCTGAAATGGGGCGCAGGCCAATCGCCTTCAAACGCTGTTGCAACCAATCGGGTGAGGGGCCGTTCTTTACGCCGCTCACCTGCCGCCCGGCGAACACAGGGCAAGCATTGGCCGAGGCCGCATCAAATTGAAGGCCAATTTCAACCTTGGTCTCATTGCCCGCTGCCACTTTTTGGAGCGGATCAGCTTTCAGCGTGCCCAAGCCGCGGGCTGCCAAATCACGCGCAATACCACGCACGCCCAAACAGTCTGGCCGGTTGGGCGTAATGGCTATTTCAATCACCGGATCATCCAAGCCAAACACTTCGGCAACGCCTGTACCTATGGAATAATCCCCGGTCAGCTCAATGATACCATCATGCTCGTCAGAAAACCCCATCTCGCGCTCAGACACCATCATGCCGTGGCTTTCAACGCCGCGGATTTTGGCCTTTTTGAGCGTGAGATCAATGCTGGGCAGATAAGCCCCCACCGGCGCGAAAATACCTTTCAAACCCGCTTTGGCATTGGGCGCACCACACACAACCTGATGCTCTCCTTCTTGGCCATCAATATCCAGCCCACGCACTTTGCACAGGCGCAGCTTATCCGCATCCGGGTGCGGTTCGGCTTCCAGAATTTCCGCCACGCGGAAATGCGCCATGGCTTCGGCCGGGTTTTCAACCGCTTCTACTTCAAGGCCAATACTATCCAGTGCCGCCACAATCTCATCCAACGTGGCGGTGGTTTCCAAATGATCTTTCAGCCAGCTAATCGTGAACTTCATGATGACAACCCCCCGGCGCGTGATGGCACATCGAAGGCCGAGAACCCGTAATGGCGCAGCCAGCGAATATCCGCATCGAAGTAAGACCGCAAATCCGGCATGCCGTATTTCAGGCCCGCGATCCGATCAATCCCCACACCGAAGGCAAAACCCTGCCACTCATCGGGATCAAGGTCGCAGGCGCGCAACACATTGGGATGCACCATACCGCAACCCAAAATTTCCATCCAGCCATCGCCTTCGCCAAAGCGCAATTCACCATCCACGCGGGTGCAGCGAATATCTACCTCAGCGCTCGGTTCCGTGAACGGAAAGTAAGACGGGCGATAGCGCATTTGTGCATCTTCAACCTCAAAAAAGGTCTGCGCGAAGGTTTCCAGTACGCCTTTCAAGTGACCGAAATGGATACCCTTATCAATCACCAATCCCTCTACCTGATGAAACATCGGTGTATGGGTTTGGTCACTGTCGGAACGATAAGTGCGCCCCGGTGCGATAATGCGATGCGGCGGCGGCCCAGCCCGCATGGTGCGAATTTGCACTGGGCTGGTATGCGTTCTCAATACAGGTCTGTCGCCCTCAGCCTTTTCCGCGAAATAGAATGTGTCGTGCATTTGCCGCGCGGGATGTTCCGGCGGAATGTTGAGCGCATTGAAGTTGTGATCATCATCTTCAATGTCCGGCCCTTCGGCGACGGCGAAACCCATATCGGCAAAAATCGTCACCACCTCGTCCATCACCTGCGAAATAGGATGGATGGTGCCTGTCTCCTCCGGACGGGTAGGCAAAGTGATATCGATTGTTTCGCTTGCCAGTCTGGCGTTCAGCGCGGCGGCCTCAAACGCGGCCTTGCGGCTGGCGATCAAATCCGTGATCTCTGCCTTTAAGGCATTCAGCGCCGGACCGGCTGTTTTGCGTTCCTCCGGGTCCATCTTGCCCAAGGTTTTCATAGCCAACGAAATGGCGCCTTTTTTACCGATGGCGGCCACCCGCACATCCTCAAGCGCCTTATCATCAGCGGCGGCTTCAACCTTGGCTGTCCATTCTTCACGCAATGCGTTGATATCAGTCATAACACTTCCCAAACAATGAGGGGCGAATCAAAAAGGGTCCGCAGAACACTACGGACCCTTGAATGATAATACAGGCAAGGAGCCGTAGCTCGAAGCCCTGATCTTGCTGTTGCTTTAATAGGCTTAAGCGTTTAGCGCGCCTGAAGCCTGATCGACCAGAGCCTTAAAGGCCTCCGGCTCACGTACGGCGAGATCAGCAAGCACTTTGCGATCAACCTCGACGCCCGCAAGCTTGAGGCCGTTCATAAATCGCGCATAGTTCATGCCATGTTGGCGCGCACCGGCATTGATACGCTGAATCCACAAGCTGCGGAAATTGCGCTTGTTGGTGCGGCGGTCGCGATACGCATATTGCGCCGCTTTTTCCACGGCCTGATTGGCAACGCGGATCGTGTTTTTACGGCGGCCTTGGTAACCCTTGGCCTTGGAAATAATCTTTTTGTGGCGGGCGTGTGTTGTGACGCCCCGTTTAACGCGTGACATATTTTTAAGTCCTTATTCGCTGGTCGCTGGCACTTAGCCGTACGGCATATATTTCTTAACAATACGGGCATCTTGATCCGACAGGATCGTGGTGCCGCGCTGGTTACGAATTTGCTTGTTGGTGCGCTTGATCATGCCATGCTGTTTACCAGCCTGACCCGCGCGAACCTTGCCGGTTCCCGTCAGCTTGAAGCGCTTTTTAGCGCCGGACTTCGTCTTCATCTTGGGCATTTCGGTCTCCTTGAAAAAGGTGAATAGAAGGCAGGAGGCAGCCCTTGTCGCCCCGATACCTATGTTTAGGAAGGTGGGTTATAGCCGGGGTCATGCCCCATCTCAAGCGTCAACTTGACACGCGGGCGGCAGAATTCCTGTCATCTGGGCAGAAATTGCCTCTGCAATCCATAAATTGCCGTGATATGCTCCCCCCACCTGCCCCTAGCCTTTGACTTTCAGGAACTTTATGCCAACGCGCCCTGCCTCCACCACCTCTCCGCAAGATTTGCTGATTGCGTTGATCGGCACCGCCGATCCGCAAGCAGTGGCGGGCCTGCGCACCATATTGATCCAGTCACCATATGAGATACTGCAAGAGCAGACATTACTACCTGAAAACCTGGTAGAATTGGGTATTCAAGATTGTAGCGGCAGCTACTGTGCCTTCATCTGTCAGGATTTGGATGGCATAGGCGTCGATGAGCATGACCCCCATGTGATTAAGCTGATCAGCAAATTCCGCAAAATCGGCAAAAGGGTCCACATCATCTTGTCGCGGGGCCACGCCACAGCTCTTGATTGGCTGTCGCAACCTTGTTTCGCCGTTGCCAATGATGTGGGGTCTCAAGCACAGGCCAGTCGTGACAGCTTTCACACCAGCGATGTCGAGGTGCTGGCGCGGCTGGAAAACAGCGGAAACCGCGCCAAAATAGAGATTGTTCGTCGAAACGGCGAAAAAAGAGTGCGCAAAACCTTTCGTAGCTCCGCTCTGCTATATCTTGAGAATGAGATCGCGGCACGGGAAACGCTGGCTCACCCGGCCATATCCCCCATATTGGATCGCGGCGCGAACTATATCGAGATGCCATTTTATGCAGACCCCGCACCCTTTAATGACGACAGCTATCAACTCTTTGACCTTGCGCGCGCGCGCAGTTTGATGGCCTTTGTCGCCACGCTCAATGAGAAGGGCTATGCCCTGCTGGACTGGAACAGCGGCATCGCCTTGTTCACCTCTGATGGGGATATGCATGTGGTTGATTTTGAATATTGCACCCCAACCGGCGAGCAGCCGAACGACTTCACCCTCTCACTGGACTATCGGCGTGCGCCCATACCAAGCACCCCTTTCATACGCGCCCACAAAATGACCAATTACGAAGACTATTGGCAGCCGCTCATCGGGCTCACCTATTCTGACTTGATGGGGCCGGACAATGTGAGCGTAAGGGTAAAAAGATGGACACACTTTTTGTTTCAGCGCGCACCTCATATAACGGGAAAACGCATCGATCGGGCTTTGCGGGCATTGCGCCCTGTGGGTTTACGTCGGTTCACCCTGCGTGAGACATGGATTGAGTATAGAAACTGATGGTAAATCTGGGTTCACTGCTAAAAGACAAAACGGTTGCCATATTTGGCGGGGTGGCCGATGGGCTGGCAAAAGCTGTAGATCGTGCATCGGTGCGCGATCTGCTGATATTTGGCCGTGCTGGCACGCCTCATGTTGATGTTCCCTTCAGTGACTACAAACAGGTCGCACGGAACAACGCAAAAATATTGATGCTGCGCGGCAATGCGGTTGCGGCCCTGCGCCGCTATGCCTATGTCGGCCATGCTGAGCATCTATTGGTGAGCGTTGGCTTTTCCCTGCTGCACCCTTTCCTGTGGTGGGGCCTCCTGCGCTTTGGGACACGGGGCCAATACAAGTTTGAAGGTATCGCCGCAGCAGATGGCGCGCCGCTTCACCAACGTTATTGGTTGGTGTTCAAGCCCTCCCGCCGCAAATTCAAGCTGGGCGCGCGGGTCTATTATTCGCCGAAGACATCCCTTGAAGAGCTGATTTCACAGCTTTCCCCATATGATTATTGCCTGCTGCGCTGGCATGAAGAACTGCCCGACTTTAATCCCGATAGCGGTGATGATCTGGATATTTTGGCATCGGATGAAGATGCCGAAAGAATAATCGAGATGCTTGATCACCGGGTCGGCACCCGCCCAATCGATCTCTACTCCGCCTCCGGCGGTGCACGCACAAATTTTCTGGATATGGCCTATATGCCCCCGCTCATCGCCAACGAGATTTTGGCCAGCAGCGTCCCCGCCACACTGGGCTGCAAAGCCCCCGCGCCAAAGCCGCAATATTTATCCTTGGTGTATCATCATCTATTTCACAAAGGGGTGGCGGCGGGCATTCCGTCAAATCATCTGGATAATACGCCCAACGCAACACGTATCGCTGCTTTGCAAGCCGCGGCGCAGGCCTGCGATATGTCGCCTTTGAACACGATGGAAGAAATGGCCGATCTATTGGCCGATGAAGGCTGGCTGCCGCCGCGTGACATGCTCAGCAAATATGCCGTTCACAATGAATGGGTGCAGCGCCATTTCTTTGCCGACGAAAAAGAGCGCCTGCCCGTGGGGCTTGCCGTTTTCGTCCTTCGGCAGATTGCCGCTGATCACGATTACATTCCCACCATTTTGAGCGAGCTGAGGAATGTCGGCTTCGAGATTATCCACGAAGCGCCTTTGTCAGCCGCAGAGAAGAACCGTGCGACACGCCTTATGCGCGGGGGCAATTGGGGGATCGGCATTGATACGATTGATGGTGGTGGCCCCGTCCATATCGTTATCGCGCAGGACCGCAGCCCAATCGCGCCGAATAAAGAAATCCGTAAAACCCATCCGTTGATGGATAATGCACGTATTATGAAAAAACAGGATCTGCGCCACAGCTTTAACGAGCTATATGCGCAAGGTGGCCGCACCAACATCATGCATGCCAGCGATAATACGGACGAAGCGCTTGATTATATTGAGGTGATTTATCCCACCCGGTTAGAAGAATTCACCGAACTGGCACACAGCCTTCAAACTTGATTGAACAACAACAAATCAACCTGATCTTGCGACGGTTGCAAATCCGCCGTTGCCATTGGGCCTGCAAACCCGCCATCATTCACCTGATAGCTGTCAGTGTAATGCGCGCGGATCAACTCCACAAAAGCATCGGTTTTCTCCACCCCGTATTTTTGCGGCGAGAACTCCGTGAAGATAGGCACGTCTCCCGGCAGCACGGCCACAATCTGCTGCATCACCTCAAACTCAAAGCCTTCAAGGTCCAGCCATACAAAGCCGATATCGTCGGCGGCCACACCGCAATCGGCAAACAGCGTTTCCAGCGTGACCATAGGAACGTCAATGGCGGAACCGTTGGCCTTTGCCAACAGGCTGTTACGGCCACGTTCTTTCTCGCTTTGATAGAAGGTGGCGGTGCCGTTTTCAGCCCCAATGGCTTTGGCCACAATATGCGTGCGGTCAGAGAACCCATTGTCGGCAATGTTAATATCCAGCAGCCGCGCGGTTTGCGGATCAGCTTCTACCGCGACCACCTTGTCAAAGCATCCGCTCAAATGCATGTAGATCGTTTGGGTACCGATATTTGCCCCAAGTTCCAGCGCGGCTTTCCCCGGCTTCAGCAAGTTGTGCTGCCGCAGATGCGCCATCATCAGATCGAAATCATCGCGCTGCCAATGGCCGAACGTATACAGATGACGGCCAATAATGTCCGTCGGATCGAAGGTGATAATGTGATCGCCACAATCCCGCGTGATACGGCTAATCTCCGGCGCAAGGGCACGCCAGTGATAGTGGCGGCCTTTGAGGCTTGAGAATATTTTGCGAATAAGCCGTTGGCGAAATTTGGCCATAAGGCCTGCCCCTATTTCGGGCCGATGACCATAATCATCTGGCGGCCTTCAAGTTTGGGGCGCGCCTCAACCTTGGCGATCTCTTCCACATCATCGGCCACGCGGTTCAACAAAGCCATGCCAAGCTCCTGATGGCTTAGCTCCCGGCCACGAAACCGAATGGTCAATTTCACCTTATCGCCGTTGTCCAAAAAGCGGTTCACATTGCGCATTTTTACATCGTAATCATGCGTGTCGATATTGGGGCGCATCTTCACCTCTTTCACATCGACTGTTTTTTGCTTTTTGCGCGCTTCGGCGGCTTTTTTCTGGGCAATGAATTTGTGCTTGCCCAAGTCCAGAATTTTACACACAGGCGGCTTGGCCCCCGGCGAGATTTCCACCAGATCCAGCCCGGCCTCTGCGGCCATATCCAAGGCTTTGTCGATTTGTACAACACCGACATTTTCGCCATCGGCATCAATCAGGCGTACTTCTGATTCGGTGATATCTTCGTTTGCGCGTGGCCCCGTTTTTTTGGGAGCCTGGGCGGCCATTGGTCTGCGTGCTATCGGACTTCTCCTAAGGTTGTTACTAATCGAGACTTAATCATATTCTGATAATTCTTGCCAGCGGCATAATGGCGGCGTGGAAATGAAATGGCGTGAACGAAAATCATGCCCTTTTAAGATCAGGCGCTTGCGCCTCATCCTGCAAAAGCTGAATGGCGTCCGCCAAGGGCAGCACTTGCTGTTCCTTGGAGCCGAGCCGACGAATGGCTACCGTGCCTTCCTCGGCCTCGCGCTTGCCCACCACAAACAGGGCCGGGATCAAGGCGTGGGAATGCTCGCGCACCTTGTAATTAATCTTCTCATTCCTGAGATCGGCACTGCCACGCAAGCCTGCCGCCACCAAGGCGGCGGTGACTTCTTCGGCGTAACCATCAGCGTCTGACACAATGGTGCACACCTTCACCTGTTCAGGCGCCAGCCAAAGCGGGAACCGACCGGCAAAGTTTTCGATCAAAATACCCAGCCAGCGTTCCATGGAACCATAAATGGCCCGATGCAGCATAACGGGGGTGTGGCGATCATTATCTTCGCCCACATATTCGGCCCCCAAGCGCTCCGGCACCACAAAATCCAGTTGCAAGGTGCCGCATTGCCAATCCCGCCCAATGGCATCGCGCAACACGAATTCCAGCTTCGGCCCATAGAAAGCGCCTTCGCCGGGGTTCAATTCATATTCAAGGCCGGTTTGTTCCAGCGCATCTTTCAAGGCAGCTTCGGCCTTGTCCCATGTCTCGTCAGAGCCCGCGCGCACCTCAGGCCGATCAGAGAACTTGATCGCCACCTCAGTGAAGCCGAAATCCTTATAGACCTCGAACAGAAAATCCACGAACTCCTTCGTCTCCGATAGGATTTGATCTTCGGTGCAGAAGATATGCGCATCATCTTGCGCAAAGCTGCGCACACGCATCAACCCATGCAGCGCGCCCGATGGCTCATAACGATGGCAGCAGCCAAACTCCGCCATGCGCAAAGGCAGTTCCTTATAGGATTTCAGGCCCTGCTTGAAAATTTCGATATGGGCCGGGCAGTTCATCGGCTTCAACGCCAGATCTTTTTCATCGGCGTTGGAGGTAAACATGTTCTCGCGGAACTTGTCCCAATGGCCGGATGCCTCCCACAATTTGCGATCAATCAGTTGCGGGGTGCGCACTTCTTCATAGCCCCGGCCCCGCAAGGCGCGGCGCATATATTGCTCAACTTCTTGATAAAGGGTCCAGCCATTGGCATGCCAAAACGGCATCCCGATCGCTTCTTCCTGCAAATGGAACAAATCCATCTGTTTGCCCAGCTTGCGATGATCCCGCTTTTCGGCTTCTTCAATACGGGTGAGATAGGCTTTCAATTCTTTCTTGTCGCGCCATGCGGTGCCATAGATGCGTTGCAATTGCGCATTCTTGGCATCACCGCGCCAATAGGCACCGGCCAGCTTGGTCAGCTTAAACGCCTGCCCGATCTTGCCTGACGACATAAGATGCGGCCCACGGCACAAATCATGCCAATCCCCATGGAAGTAGATTTTAACATCATCATCCGCCGGAATGCTCTCAATCAGCTCGGCCTTGTAATTCTCGCCCAACTCTTTGAAATGCGCCACGGCGTCATCGCGGTTCCAGATTTCGCGGCGGGTCGGCACATCGCGCTTCACAATCTCCTTCATCTGTTCTTCAATCTTTTCCAGATCTTCCGGGGTGAAGGGTTCATTGCGGGCAAAGTCGTAATAAAAGCCGTCTTCAATGACAGGGCCAATGGTCACTTGGGTGCCGGGGTAAAGTTCCTGCACAGCCATGGCCAAAATATGCGCCGCATCATGGCGGATCAGTTCCAGCGCGTCGGCCTCGTCCTTCAAGGTAACGAGCGATAGCGCCACGTTTTCGGTGATCGGCCAATCCAGATCGACCAGCTCACCATCAATCTTGCCTGCCAAGGCAGCTTTCGCCAAACCCGGCCCAATGCTGGCAGCAACCTCGCCCGGCGTCGTTTGCCCGTCAAAGGCCTTTTCCGATCCATCGGGCAAGGTGACGATTATCTGGGCGGACGAAGACATTGGCAATTTGTTCCTGTGATTGAAAAGTCAGCAAAACTGGCACGCGCCAGCAATTGGCGGGTTTTGGCGCGGGTGGCGGCGCAAGTCAAGGTAAAGCAAGGCCGCGGGGCGTGTTCTGGATCATGTGTTGCGGCTGTGCATCTTGCTCCAATCACACAAAAGGCCCGACATTTCTGCCGGGCCTTGGGTTTGGGGTAAGAATATGAGACTGCGGTAAAGGCTAGAAGGTCAGCCCGACACCGGCAAACACCTCATACAATGACACTTCATCGAAAAAGATATAGCGGCCACCCAGTTGAAAGCCCAAACCGCCCTTGTTTGGGTCATCCTGCAACGCAAAAATCACGCCGCCCGTCACTTCCAACGGGGTATCGGTGCTAAAGCCGCCATCGCCTGTGCCAAAGGCAGCACCGGCCCCAAGATACATGCCGGTCTTCAACCCATCTTCATAATTGCTCCACCCCATAATCCCGTTCACATGGATAAACTCGGAGCTTAGATCGGTGTCGCCATATTGAACGGAGGAATAGGCCGTTTCCAAGCCAATCCCCATATCGCTCAAGAAAACACCATTTACAGCCCACGCCGATAAATCGCCCAAGGCCGCCGCATCATCTGTTGTGTTGAGATAGGAATATGACGCGCCAACATAGTTGAACCCCGGCGATGCATCTTCCTCATCTGCCAGCGCCACACCATAAGTTCCGGCAACAAACCAAGCTGCAAGCCCCGCAGCCATTACACTTTTCTTCATTGGACCCTCCGCCCCGTAATTTCAGGTCGCATCGGCAACCTGTTCAATCAGGTGGAGGTCACATATTGCGTAGCACTCGCCAACCGTCCTGAATTCGGGAGGGCGCGCCGATTTACGCTTGATAAATTGAGGCGCTAGAGGTTTTCACCCAACGGGTCAGAGGAAATAACATGCTTGGCAAAAGGTTCCACGGAAGGACCAGGCAGATAACCCTGCGCAATTGCTTGCACAATCGCTTCGGCCCGGTTGCGTGCGCCAAGTTTGGTCCGCGCATTTTCGATGTGATCTTCCACCGTACCTGGGGTGATACCCAGCTCATGGGCAATTTGTTTGCCCACCTTACCGGCGGCGACCGCTTTCAACACAGCTATTTCTTGGTTGCTCAACGGCATCACAATCCTCATATTCAACAATAAGGGTAGATCGATGATTGAACACAGACAAGCGATATCGGACATCATTGACCAAATCCATTCTGCGCCTAGCACAGCCATGGCTTGGCAGCAGATGCTCGATTTTTCGCGCGAAGAATTCGGGCTCGCCTTTGGTAGCTTTACCACCGTGTGCGGCGACACCGGGGAAAAACGCTTGCCCGGCTATTACATGCAAGCCGCCATGCCAGATGAATGGATGGCACGCTATAACGCGCAACAATATATCTATGTTGACCCCTCAATCGCGCTGGTCCGGCGCACCCAAGCTCCCCTTTTGATGGATATTGCTCGCCTGAAAGCCAACCAGCACGACCCTTTGGCCACTCAGCTTATGCACGAATTTTGGGATCTGGGTGTCAGAAGCGCCGTTGCATTTCGCTTCGGCGATGTTGGCGTACCTATTTCGTATCTTGCAGGGTTTAGCGGAGACGCCCCCATGAGGGAAATGTCAGCAATGGACAGCCCCCCGGAAAAAGAGTTGAGAAGCGTTTGCCAAGCATTTCTGTCACGGCTTTTCCATGATACCGCCACCGGGCACGCCAATGCGCGTCCCCTCACCGAACGGCAAAAAGATGCGCTCAGGCTTGCAGCCTTGGCATACACCACAGAAGAAATTGCCGATTTGCTTGGTATTACATCGCGCTCTGTGCAGCGTCGCTTGAACAGCGCAGCCATCAAGCTCAACGCACGTACCCGCGCCCAAGCCATCGCCCACGCCCTGTGGCTGGGTGAAATTTCGGTTTAGGGCAGCGCCCCTGTCACCTCATCATGCGGCAGGCTGGCCAGATCATCGCGCTGGAAGATCACAACATCTGCCCCGCGCGGTCGGCAAAGTGCGGGTGTAGAGGCGTTGGAGAACAGCACGAGTGACGGGCAGCCCGTCGGCGCAATCAGGTGCATCGGCCCGGTGTCGTTGCCAATGGCGCAATAAGCAGGTCGCGCCAGTGAAATGATCTCCAGAAAATCCGTTTGGCTCACCAGTGATCGGGCGGTGGGGGCGCGCTCAATAATAGTCGCCGCCAGCGCCGCTTCTTCCTCCCCATGGCCCAACACGATGGGGGTAATGCCCTTGTCTGCCAGATGCGCCGCCACCATGCCATAGCGCGGGGCAGGCCAGCGCTTCTCCGGCCTGTGGGCGCTGCCGCCGGGCACCAAAAGCGCATAGCGATCCGGCAGCTCAAATTTGGAGAGGTCGGCCTGCGCCCACTTCAAATCGTCAAACGGGTGATAGGGAATGCCCGCTATCTGAAGTTGCTCTCGCATCCGTTCCAGTGCAGGCAGCGTATGTCGCCATGGGGTCTTGTGTTCGAACCTTGCGCCGTTGAGCGGACCAACCCAGTCGGGTTTGGGATCAACCAGCAAAGAACTGTACATTCTGGTCCGGTCATTCGTCTGAAAGTCGATAATCTGTGTATATTTTGAGTTTAAACTTAACTTTAATTGCTTGAGCTTTTGGCGCTCTGTAATTTTGGGGCGCGGGTCGATGATGATCTCGTCAAACAGGCCACAAGCCTTGGCCAGCGCCAAAAAAGGCTTGGTGGTCAGCAGGTCGATCTGCCCGTTTGGGTAATGCGCACGCACCGCTTGCATCGCTGTCATGGCCTGCACAAAATCCCCCAAGGCGGACAATTTGATGATGAGAATGCGGGGGGTCAATCCAGTAACTCTTTGTAAACATTAAGTGTTTTGAGACACATGGTTTCCACCGAGTAGAGATCCCGCACCCTGTCGCTGGCTTGATGGGCGCGGCGCTGGCGTTCTTCCTCCGGCAAGGTCAGCGCCTTGATCAGCCCTTCCGCCATCGCATTGATATCATTGGGTTTTACCAGAAACCCCGTCTCATTTGCCACCACCGTTTCGCGCGCGCCGCCATGATCCGTCGCGACCACCAACGCCCCCATGGCCTGCCCTTCCACCGGCACCCGGCCAAAGGCTTCTGCCTTCTCCGACGCGCACAGCACAACATCGGCAATCTTGTAGGCGGCGGGCATGTCGGATACGTGGCCACGCAAGCGCACCCATCCTTCCAAGTTGTTCTTTTTTATAAGCTTTTCCAACTCAGCCCGATATTCCGTGCGCCCTTGGTCATCGCCAACCATCACCAAAATGAAGCGTCCTTCGCCCAGCTTGTCACGCACAATGGCTGCCGCCTCGATCGCTTGGCGTTGCCCCTTCCAGCGGGTCAGCCGCCCCGGCAGCAAAATCACTGGCACGCCGTCCGGCAGGTTCCAATCACCAATCACATTCATCATTCGCGCGGCGGGCACAGCATCTGGATTGAAAATCTGCGTGTCGATACCGCGATGGATCATGCGCAGTCGATCTGGTCCCACCCCATAGATGCGGGTCAGCCGCTCCTCGATGAATTCTGAAATGGCAATGACACGATCGCCTTTGGCGAGCGAGCCGTTATAGCGTTCTTTCAGCTTGCCATTGGCATCATGCAACCCATGCCATGTAGTAACGAAGGGCGTTTGCGTTTCTTGCGCAGCACGCCATGCCACCCAAGCGGGGGCCCGCGAACGGGCATGGATGAGGCTGACATTCTCCGCCACCATCAATTTCTTTAACTGCCTTATGGTCCGCCACATGACCAACGGGTTTTTGGCACCGACGGGTAAATGCACGGCCTCGCCCCCCGCGCGGATTAGCTGACGTTCCATGCGCCCCCCATCCGATACCACAATGGCACGACCACCCGCCTCTACCACCGCGGCGGCGACATCGATGCAGCCGCGCTCTGCGCCGCCTGCCTCCAATGCGGGAATGACTTGCAGAATGGTCTGCCCGGTCATGTCTACCTTGTCCGCGCGCGGCACGATGTTAGAGTGTGCGTCCATATGAGATCAGAGAGTTTCCATGACGAATCAAACAGTTCAGTTCCTTGCAAGACCTGATGGCACCAGCCTTGCCTATCAATGGCAAGAGGGAAAGGGGGTAAACGCCCCCTGCGTCGTTTTTCTGTGCGGGTTCATGTCGGATATGGGCGGCACGAAAGCGGCCCATTTGGCAGATTGGGCGGCGCAGCGCGGCCATGCCTTTCTGCGCTTTGACTATTTTGGCCATGGTCAGTCATCCGGCCCATTTACAAACGGCACCATCAGCCGCTGGAAGGATGACGCCATGGCCATGCTGGACGAGGTGGCGCCTGATCGCCCACTTGTCCTGATCGGTTCATCCATGGGTGGGTGGATCATGCTGCTGGCGGCCTTGGCCCGGCCAGAGCGCGTGCAGGCCATGGTGGGTATTGCGCCAGCGCCCGACTTCACCGAAAAGCTGATGTGGGCGGGGATGAGCCCCCAAGATCAAAAGACAATTATGGAAGAAGGCGCGCTGATCCAACCTTCTGACTATGATGAGCCTTACACAATTACCAAAGCCTTGATTGAGGACGGGCGCACCAACCAGATATTGGACGCGCCCATTGCGCTCACCTGCCCGGTGCGCATTTTGCAAGGGCAGCAAGATGCCGATGTCCCGTGGCAACACGCGCTCAAAACCGCAGAAGCGCTCGCGTCGGATGATGTGGTGGTTACGCTGGTTAAAAATGGCGACCACCGTTTATCAGAGCCCGCCGACCTCAAGCGGCTGGAGCAAACACTGGATGACCTAATTGCAGAGGCTTGCTGACATGCTGACCCACACGCAACCCATGGCCTTTTTGGGCACAACCAAGCCGGAGGAAAGCCGCTCTTTCTATGAGGATACGCTGGGGCTTGAGTTCGTGGAGGATGGCCCCTTTGCGCTTGTTTTCAATCTCAACGGCACACCCCTGCGCATTCAAAAGATCGAGGCGCTGGCCCCACCGCAACACACCAATCTAGGCTGGGTGGTGGACGATATTGCAGCCAAGGTAGACGCATTGGCCGCGCGCGGCGTGACCTTTGCCCGTTATGACCACATGGAACAGGACGCTCGCGGTATTTGGACAACACCCAGTGGCGCAAAAGTGGTTTGGTTTTATGACCCGTGCGGCAACAACCTGTCGCTGACGCAGGAACCTTAAGGCGCCCGCCCAAACTGTTCCTTGAAGATCGCGCGCAAGCCTTCCCGATAGGTGGGATAGATCAACGGTGCGCCGAGCAATGCTTTCACCTTGTCATTGCGCACCTTGCGATTATCAGCCCAGAAGCTGTGCGCCATGGGGCTTAAATTTGCCCCCCCCAGAAAGGACCGCGCTTGCGGCGGATCAATATCCATCAGCTCTGCCGCTTCCTCCATCACCTCTGAAGGTTCCGCCGGTTCATCATCAACGACGTTATAGATGGCGCCGGGCGCTGGAGCAGCCATAGCGGCCAGCACCGTGCGCGCAATATCATCCACATGGATACGGCCAAATTTGTGGCCGGGCTTGATAATCCGCTGGGCCTTGCCCGCGCGCAACTTGTCGAACACGCTGCGGCCCAGACCATAGATCCCCGCCAGACGAAAAATCTCTGTCTGAGGGAACGCGTTTGCCCACGCCTGTTCAGCCGCAATACGCTTGAGCGACCTGTCTGCGGTGGCACGCAGTGCGCTGGTTTCGTCCACCCACTCACCGTTCCAATTGCCATAGACGCCGGTGGTAGACAGATAGCCGATCCACGCATTTGCCGGGATATCTGCTTGGTGGAGGTTCAAAACCGGATCGCCCTGTTCGCCCGGCGCTGCCGCTGCAATCACATGGGTTGCATCTTTCAAGGCAGTTGGGTCCGCTAAAGGAAAATCAACAGCGTTGATCCCCTCCGCCTTCAACGCTGCTCTTTTCTGCGGGTCACGGCTGGTGCCAGAAACGGTGAAGCCGTGTGCAAGGGCCAAGCGGGCAATGGCCTGCCCGCTATAGCCCAGGCCAAATATAAATAGGTGTCTCATATATTCGGCCTATCGGTTTGATCCGGCTACGTCAATCCGCAGATGACATAAGCACTACGCGGGCCGTCAGCACCTGTTTCTTGGAAATACTCAGGCCCGAGGCTCCAGCCTTAGGCGCCATATCGGCAGACATGGCATAGGCGCGCGCTTCTGCCCGGTGATGGACAACAGGCTGAATGGGCAAGGTGTTGGTGAAATCAACCGCACCGATACGCCATTTACGGCCCGGAATGGCCTTGTTCAAACGATCCCGTTCCGCCAAGGCTTCCGCATAAAGGCTGGCCCGCAGCTTAGCCTGTGCGGCCTCAAGTTCCTTGCGGGTGGGCTCATAGGAAATATTACCAATCTTTAACTGCATGCCCGTGCGACTGGCCGACTTCGCCTTGCCATACAAACCCACGGCCTTGCTATCGGGAATGCGTGCTTCGGCAGTTACGCGCCAGCGTTCCAACCCAGCCTCACCGCGATGACGGTTCATGGTCACAAAGCGCCATTCAGCCTTGGCCAATTTGCCAAGGGCGGCCTTCAAATCCTGCCGCACAGAGGCCGCGCCTTTTTCCTCAAACGCCGCATCAATCGACACAGTGATTTTGGGCGTGGAGGTTTCCACCCAATCTTCTGCGCTTTGGGTCAAAACCACAATGTCGTCGCCTTGGCTAGCAGCATCATCCGCCTCGGCACGGGCTGTGGTGGAAAGCGCCAAGGCCCCGATCATCATCAAGCCGCCAAGGGCAGCAGCAGCCGCGCGGTGCGGCAAATGCCAGTTTTCCATCTGGTTAAGCGTCATCATTTTATTCGTTCCTCTTTATGGGGGACCAACCTGTTTCAGCCCTGACTATCCGGCGTGAATGCGGCCCTATTTTGACCCCGGCAGCAAACCTTGCCAAATTAGGGCCACATTCACGGGCCAAAAGCGCGCAGATGAAACCAAGCACCCTTATTCTTGCGGCCATTATTCTCGGATTCTCTGCCGGATTGGCCGCCGCCCAATCACCCCGGGTGGAGCAGGAACGCTATGAAACCTGCCTTTCCCTGATAGACCAAAACCCGGACCAAGCCTTCGATATGGCAATTGAATGGCGTGATAATGGAGGGCGCATGCCTGCCCGCCATTGCGCCGCGCTGGCGCTGATCGGGTTGGAACTATACCCCCAAGCCGCAGAACGCCTTGAACTGCTTGCCGTGGCGCCGGGCCGCGCGGGCACCTTGTTACGGGCCGAAATTTTGGGCCAAGCCGGTATGGCACACGCCTTGCATGGCGACAGCGCCGCCGCCCGCATCGCCTTTGAACGCGCACTCGACATGCTGCGCCAAGCCGATCTGGACGGCCCCGAAAACCTCGCCCCCCTGCTGGTTGATCTTGCCAGCGTGCATTTGATGTTCGGTGATGCCCAATCCACGCTTGATATAACGCGTGAAATTGTGGACGCCCTTGACACCCACCCGCCCCATATCATGGCAGAAGCGCTGGCACTGCGCGCCTCTGCCCTGCGCGGCGTAGAAGACAAAGGCGGTGCAGACCGCGAAGCACAGGCAGCACTAGCGTATCAACCCAATCACCCGCGCGCGCTTTACGAACGCGGGCTCTATGCCCAATCCCAAGGCGATGGCGAAACAGCCCGCACCTTTTTGCTGCAAGCAATCGCGGTGGACGATAAGTCCGAATTGGCAGAGCTTGCGCGCATCGCCCTGCAAAATATGGCGCTTAATCGGGCCCCGGCAAGTCAAGCGCCTGCCACTCAGCCCTGACATCTGCATCTTGTTCGGTTGCAGCGCGATTGGCCTGTTCGGCCAGTGCGCGCGCCGGGTCCAGTTCATTCAAAGCCCAAACAGCCATGGCGCGCACATCTGATGCCGCATCATCCAACGCAGCAATGACCGCGGGGATAAGGGCCTGTGCCCCAGAATTGCCAATCGCGATCATCACATTGCGCACAAAGCGATCTCGTCCAATGCGCTTGATCGGACTGCCCGAAAACAGTTTGCGAAACGCCACGTCATCCAAGGCCGCGAGTTCGCCCAAGCGCGGGGCTTGAAGTTCTGCCCGCGGCTGAAACGCCAGTTCCTGTGTGCGGCTGGCAAACTTGTTCCACGGGCACACCGCCAAGCAATCATCACAGCCATAAATACGATTGCCCATCGGCTTGCGATACTGACGCGCGATGATGCCTTTGTGTTCGATGGTTAGATAGGAAATACAGCGCCGTGCATCGATTTTGTATGGCGCGGGAAAGGCTTTGGTGGGGCAAATATCCAAACAGGCTTGGCATGACCCGCATTGGTCTTTATGCGCTGTGTCAGATGGCAATTCCGCCGTTGTGAAGATAGCGCCCAGAAACACCCATGAGCCAAATTTGGGCGACACCATATTGGTATGCTTACCTTGCCAGCCCAACCCCGCAGCGGCGGCCAAAGGCTTTTCCATAACCGGTGCGGTATCAACAAACACCTTCACTTCCGCGCCGCTTTGATCCACCAGCCAACGCGCAAGACGTTTCAAACGTTTTTTCAGCACGTCATGATAGTCACGATTGCGGGCATAGACGCTGATAGCAGCCCGGTCGGTGCGTTTCACATCTTCAAGCGGATCATGAGCGGGCGCATAATTTGCCGCCACCATGATGACAGATTTTGCATCCGGCCACAGGGCGGTGGGATCACCGCGCCACGCAGTGCGCTCTGCCATCCATGCCATGTCGCCGTTATGGCCCGCCGCAAGATATTCAGCCAAGCCGGATTTGGCATGAGGCACCTGATCAGGCAAGGTGATGCCCATATCATCAAAACCCAGCGCCCGCGCCTCCGCAATCAGCGCCGTGCGCAATTGATCAGAAGTCAGGGTCGGCATAGTGACGTGGGGGCGGCAAGCCCGGCACATGATCAGACAAAATAGCCCGGAACCCCTTGCGGGATTTAATGCGGGCATACCATGTGCGCGCGGCCTCTGACTTTTCCCACGGCACATCGTCCAGATAATCAATGCAGGACAAATGCGCCGCGGCAGCAATATCTGCGATGGAGAAGAAATCACCTGCCAGCCAATTACGACGTTCGGCCAACCAACCAACATATTCAAGGTGATAGCTTACATTATGCAACCCGGCGCGGATCGCTTGGGCATCGGGCTGGCCTTGCCGCATTTGCCGCTTCATTACCTTCTCAGACACAAGCAGTGATGTGACTTCGGCTTGAAACTTGGTGTCAAACCATGCCCAAAGCCGCCTTGCTTCTGCCCGTGCCGCCGGGCTGGAGCCTGCCAGGGGCGCATCGCCATACACATCATCCAAATAGTCGATGATGGTGCGCGCATCACAGATCGCCAAAGGCTCATCCGGGCCTTTTGTATTGGGATCATCAATCGGCGTTGGTTCCGGCGCGGGTGGATCGGTTTCTTCCCCCAACGGAATAGCCTGCTGGCCACGCGGCGCAGCGGTGCTTTTTTCATCCACCAGCACCGGCACTTCGCCTGCCGGGTTCAGCCGCAGAAAGGCGGGCCTGCGCTGCCACGGTTCTTCCGGGCGCGGTTCAAAATCAAGCCCCTTCTCCGCCAGTGCAAAACGCACAGCGCGCGATGGTGCCGAAAGTGTGTAGTGGTACAGCCGCCTCATGGAAAAGACTTTACGGATTGCGCGCGTGAACGCAAAGAAGAAATAGCAGGGCCGGGTAATGCCCGACCCTGCTTCTATATATGTCTAGGCGCTTTGTGCCGTGTTGCCGGCTTTATCGCTTAGGGGATATTGCAAACGGCTGAGCATTTCTTTCGGGCACACTTGCAAGAAGTGGCCGCGCTCTTGCTCCCAATGAGACAGCAGTTCCGCCGCAAAGACTGAATCTGTTTCAGCCACATGCTCGGCAATCAGGTTTTTCAGCACATTTTCCCAATGCTGGCTTTCAAGACCTTGCCAGACAATCGCCTCATCATTGGCATGCGCTTCGAAGCTGCGGGCCTTGTCATAGATAAAGGCCATGCCCCCAGTCATACCGGCCCCGAAATTATCGCCCACCGGCCCCAAAATGACCGCCATACCGCCGGTCATATATTCACAGCCATTGGCCCCAACACCTTCAACGACAACCGTTGCGCCGGAGTTACGAACGGCAAATCGTTCACCGGCTTGACCCGCGGCAAACAGCTTGCCCTTGGTGGCCCCGTAAAGAACCGTGTTGCCGATGATTGCATTTTCATTTGAAACAAGGTGGGATTTCGCCGCCGGACGCACAACAATAGTACCGCCAGACAAGCCCTTGCCTACATAATCATTCGCATCGCCTTGCACTTCAAGTTTCAAGCCCTGCACGCCAAATGCCCCAAGGGATTGTCCGGCAGAACCGCGCAACCGCACCGTAAGATGATTGGGCTTCAACCCATCCATGCCATATTTTTTGACGATATGAGAGGATGTACGGGTGCCGATCGCACGCTGCACATTACGCACCGTATAGGTCAATTGCATCTTCTCGCCATCTTCCAGCAAGGGCTGCGCGTCCTTGATGATTTGCGCATCCAGCGTTTCCGGCACTTCGTTGCGGCTGATGCGATCAGAGTAACGCGGGTTATCACCGGCATCGGCTTGCACCAATAGCGGGTTCAAATCCAGATCATCCAGATGAGAAGCGCCGCGCGTGACCTGTGAGAGCAAGTCTGTACGTCCGATCACATCATTCAATGAACGCACACCCAGTTCGGCCAAAATTTCCCGCACTTCCTCTGCGATGAAGGAGAACAGGTTGACCACCTTGTCGGCATTGCCGGTAAACTTCTGGCGCAGCTCTTCGTTTTGAGTGCACACACCTACCGGGCAGGTATTGGAATGGCACTGACGCACCATAATACAGCCCATGGCGATAAGCGACGTGGTGCCCACGCCATATTCTTCCGCACCCATCATGGCCGCCATCACCACATCACGACCCGTTTTAATGGAACCATCTGTCCGCAAAGTGACCGAATGACGAAGATTGTTCATGGTCAGCACTTGGTTGGCTTCTGTCAGCCCCATCTCCCACGGAATACCGGCATGTTTGATAGAGGTTTGGGGCGATGCGCCCGTGCCGCCATTATAGCCTGCAATCAAGATCACGTCGGCCTTGGCTTTTGCCACGCCTGCTGCAATCGTGCCCACGCCGGTGGACGCCACCAGTTTCACGCAGACGCGCGCTTTAGGATTGATTTGCTTCAGGTCATAAATGAGCTGCGCCAGATCCTCAATCGAATAGATATCATGATGCGGCGGCGGTGAAATCAGCGTTACGCCCGGCGTGGAATGACGCAACTTGGCGATCATTTCCGTTACCTTGAAGCCCGGCAACTGCCCGCCTTCGCCCGGCTTGGCCCCTTGTGCCACTTTGATTTCGATCTCGCGGCAATGGTTCAGATATTCTGCCGTAACGCCAAAGCGGCCCGACGCGATTTGCTTAACCGCCGAGTTGGGGTTATCCCCATTGGGCTTGGGCTTAAAGCGCTTGGGATCTTCCCCACCCTCACCGGAAACAGATTTTGCTCCGATCCGGTTCATCGCAATATTCAACGTTTCATGCGCCTCCGGCGACAGCGCCCCCAAAGACATACCCGGCGTAACGAAACGCTTGCGGATTTCGGTTACGCTTTCAACCTCGTCCAGCGGCACAGGAGTGCCCGCCGGCTTGAAGTCCATCAAATCACGCAACTGAATGGGGTTGAGCTTGGCCAAGCCGTTAGAATATTTCTTGAACGCCTCATAGTCATCATGCCCAACGGCGTGCTGCAACAAATGCATCAGCTTGCCATCATAGGCATGAACTTCGCCCCCGCGGCGATACCGATAAAGCCCACCAATGGGCAAGGCCGTAACGGTAGAGCGGAAACCCCGTTCATGCAGTTCAACAATTTTCTGCTGCACGCCGGTCAAGCCAATGCCGGAAATACGGCTGGGCATGCCGGGGAAGAACTCCGCCACCAAGGCGCGGGAAAGGCCCACGGCCTCAAAGTTATAGCCGCCGCGATAAGATGACAGCACCGAAATGCCCATCTTCGACATGATTTTCAGCAAGCCCTGATCGATGGCCTCGCAATAACGTTCCATCGCTTCTTCAAGGCTCATGTCACCCAGCAAGCCGCGGGCATGACGATCTGCCAAACATTCCTGCGCCAAATAGGCATTTACGGTGGTGGCGCCAGAGCCGATCAAGACCGCAAAATAATGCGTATCCATAGCCTCTGCGGAGCGTACATTGATACTGGTGAAGGTGCGCAAACCCGCGCGCACCAAATGCGCATGAACGCCGGCAGTTGCCAAAATCATCGGCAAACCGACACTATCTTCGTTGAGATTTTCGTCGGTCAAAATAAGGTGCGAATAGCCCCGCCTTACAGCTTCATCTGCTTGCTTGCAAACATCGTTCAAGGCTTGGCGCATGGCGTCATCACCGCCATCGGCATCGAATGTGCAATCGATTTCGGCCACGGTTTCACCCATATGGGCCTTCATCGCGGCAAACATGCCATTGGTCAGCGCCGGGCTTTCCAGCGTAAACACATTGTCTTGCGCTGAATTTTGATCCAGCACATTGCCCAAATTGCCAAACCGGGTTTTCAGCGACATCACCCTGTGTTCACGCAACGGATCAATCGGTGGGTTTGTTACCTGGCTGAAATTTTGCCGGAAGAAGTGCGACAAAGGCCGATACCGGTCAGAGATCACGGCCAAGGGGGTATCATCCCCCATGGAACCAATCGCTTCCTTCGCGTCTTCAGCCATCGGGTGCAAAATAAGTTCCAGATCTTCAATGGAAAACCCTGCCGCCAATTGGCGCTTGCGCAGTTCATCCTTATCAAACAGGCGCGGTTCTGCCTTCGGCTTGATGATGGTATCCAGCTCGGTGACGGATTTTGTAAGTGCCTTAAAGTCTTTCGCCGTCGACAGCATGTCTTTCAACTCGGTGTCGCGGAAAAACGCCGCTTCCTGCAAATCCACACCGATCAATTGACCGGGGCCAACACGGCCCTTTTCAACCACACGCGCCTCATCAACCTGCACCATGCCCGTTTCAGAACCCACAATCAGCAGCATGTCATCGGTGATGGTATAACGCAGCGGGCGCAAGCCATTGCGGTCCAGCCCGGCAACAATCCAGCGACCATCAGTGGCGGCCACAGCGGCTGGGCCATCCCACGGTTCCATGATGGAGTTGTTGTAGGAATACATATCGCGATAGCGATCCGGCATCACCGTTGCCCGCTTGGACCACGCTTCGGGGATCAACAGGGTTTTGGCGGTGGGCGCATTGCGGCCCGCGCGCACCAACACCTCAAACGCGGCATCCAGCGCCGCACTGTCTGAGCTGCCAGCCTGAATGATCGGTTTGATATCTTCCTCAAACTCACCAAATGCTTCAGACGCCATACGGATTTGATGGCTTTTCATCCAGTTCGTGTTGCCTTTAACGGTATTGATTTCACCATTATGCGCCAACATGCGGAAAGGCTGCGCCAAGGGCCAGGTCGGGAAGGTGTTTGTCGAGTAGCGCTGATGATAAATCGCAAAGGTGGATTGAAAACGCTCATCCGTCAGATCGGGATAAAAGACCGAAAGCTGCTCTGCCAAGAACATGCCCTTATAGATCACAGAGCGGCTGGACAACGAACACACATAAAATCCGTTGACCGATGCCGCCGCCACGGCCTTTTCAATCCGGCGGCGCACCAGATACAATTCACGCTCAAAAGCTTCTGCATCCAACTCACGTCCAGCGGTGAACATAATTTGCTCAATCTCGGGCCGCGTGGCATTTGCCTTTTCGCCGATCACCGACACATCTACCGGCACTTGCCGCCAGCCATAGATATAGTAACCAAAGTTCAGCAATTCGGTTTCAACAATCGTTCGGCAGGTTTCCTGCGCGCCGTAATCGGTGCGGGGCAGGAACATCATACCAACGGCAATCGGTTCATCCTTCGGCTCGTGGCCGGTGCGCTGCACTTGTTCGCGGAAAAATTCCTGCGGGATCTCAATGTGAATGCCCGCGCCATCGCCGGTCTTGCCATCGGCGTCTACCGCGCCACGATGCCAGACCGCTTTCAGCGCATCGATCCCCATCTCCACAACTTGACGTGACGGCTTGCCATCAATGGCGGCAATCAGGCCCACACCGCAATTGTCGTGTTCCATTTGGGGATCATAAATGCCGGCATCTCCCAGCAATTTTTGGTTCTCAATCTGGCGACGGATAATGTCATTCATGGGGTCGCATCCTTAATCTAACTCTTCGGGAAGAGGCGCATCTGCATCTGTATCGCTTTGCGCATCGCCTTCAATTTCAACTTCAAATCCGGTGCCGTAACCTGCTTGCAAACGCCATGTCCAAAGACTGATGGCAATCACCGCCAGCAAGGCTATCAGCAACCAGCCACGCATTATTCGGCAGCAATGGCGGTATCGGCGTTCAACTTGCCTTGCATATAGGCATGCATGGATTGAGCCGCGTCCCGGCCATCACGCACGGCCCAAACAACAAGCGAGGCACCGCGCACAATGTCGCCCACGGCAAACACACCATCCAGATTGGTCATTTGGGTGGAAAAGCTCGCCTTGATTGTGCCCCAACGCGAAACTTCAAGGTCAGGCGCGCCATAAAGGGTGGGGGCATCTTCCGGATCAAAGCCCAGCGCCTTGATGACCAAATCAGCCTCGATATCATGCTCAGACCCGGCCAGCTCCTGCGGCGTGCGGCGGCCAGAACTATCGGGCAGGCCAAGTTGCATTTTGGCGGCGCGCACGGCGCCCACATTCCCATCACCGCCTTCAACAAAGGCTTTGGGACTGGTCAACCAAACGAAATCAACGCCTTCTTCCTCGGCATTTTGCACTTCTCGCACGGAGCCGGGCATGTTTTCACGATCTCGACGATAGAGACACTTAACCGAAGTAGCCCCTTGGCGCACGGCGGTGCGCACGCAATCCATTGCGGTATCGCCGCCACCGATCACAACCACCTTCTTGCCATCGGCATTCAAGGAACCGTCTTCAAAGGCAGGCACCTTATCGCCCAAGCCCTTTTTGTTGGAGGCGGTCAGATAATCCAGCGCGTCTACTACATTGTTCAGCCCAACACCGGGGGCCATAATTTCGCGCGGCTTGTAAACACCTGTCGCGATCAACACCGTATTATGCTTGGCCCGCAAGTCTTCCAGCGTAGCATCCTTGCCGACTTCAAAATTTAGATGAAAGTGAATGCCCGAAGCCACATATAGGTCATGGCGACGCTGCACGACATCTTTCTCCAGCTTAAAGCCGGGAATACCGTAAACCAGCAAGCCGCCGACACGGTCATAGCGATCATAGACATGCACTTGATAGCCCTGTTCGCGCAACGCTGCCGCTGCCGCCAAACCACCGGGGCCTGCACCTATAATGCCAACACTTTCTTCACGCTCCTGCGCGGGCTGAATGGGCTGCACCCACCCTTCTGCAAAAGCGGTGTCGGTAATATATTTTTCAACCGACCCGATAGTGACCGTGCCATGGCCCGATTGTTCAATCACGCAATTACCTTCGCACAACCGATCTTGCGGGCAAATGCGACCGCAAATTTCCGGCATGGCATTGGTTGCCGACGATACCTGATAAGCTTCCTGCAAGCGTCCTTCGGCTGTCAGTTTCAACCAATCGGGAATGTTATTTCCCAAGGGGCAATGCACCGTGCAAAACGGTACCCCACATTGCGAGCAACGGCTGGCCTGCTCAGCGGCCTTGTCGCGCGCATATTGCGCATAGATTTCACCAAAGTCTTCACGGCGTTCACCCGCCTTGCGTTTCTCCGGCATGTCTTTATCGACCGAAATGAATTTCAGCATTTGCTGTGGCATGAAAGTGCCCTTTCATCGTTTAACGGGGAGCGGCACCGGTGGCAGCAGCCAAAAAATCGCTGCGCCGAGGCGGAAAACCGCTCGAAAACCTAAGAACGTGAGCAGGATCTATAGGGGATTTGCGCCCCTAAATCCAGCAAAATCAATCATATGCGTCACCATTACTGACCTTTATTTAGAATTCCTTAACGTAAAACGCTGAATTTCGCGTCAAATTACCTCAATATAGTACCATACTGGTACTATATAAGTTCTTGCAGCACCGCACGGGAATGCTGATAGTCCCGCCAACCAAAGTGGATGTGTTCATGGATTTGTTCCAAATTATTGTGTTGGCCTTGGTACAAGGCATTACCGAATTTTTGCCAATCTCGTCATCCGGCCATCTTGTTTTAGTGCCTGTTCTGACGGGCTGGAAAGATCAGGGCCTGTTGATGGATGTGGCCGTTCATGTCGGCACCTTGCTGGCGGTCATTGCCTATTTCTGGCGTGAACTGATGCAAGCGGCCTGGGGGTTGGTGGATTTGCTTAACCGTCGCGATACCGACGCCGCCAAGCTGGCGCTTGCGCTCGTCATCGCCAGTATTCCGGCCATCATTGCCGGGTTTATCCTGCACGAACTGAAAATTATGGATGCACTGCGCAGCGCGGAGATAATTGGCTGGACGACACTTGTTTTCGGGATTGTTCTTTGGGGTGCAGACCATTTTGGCCCGACAGGAAAAACCTTTGGCTCCCTGACCGTTTCCAGCGCCATATGGATTGGGTTGGCACAATGCTTGGCCTTGATCCCCGGCACATCACGTTCCGGCATTACCATGACAGCCGCCCGCGGCTTAGGCTTTAACCGGCAGGATGCCGCCCGTTTTGCCATGCTGCTGTCTATCCCGACCATTGCAGGCGCGGGTTTCCTAAGCGCATTGGATCTCATTGAAAGCGGCGACGCACAGCTCACCACCGATGCGTTAACCGCCGCGGGTCTATCCGCCCTCGCCGCCTTTACCGCAATTGCGCTGTTCCTCAAATGGCTGCAAAAGCGCTCCATGGCACCCTTTGCGATTTACCGCATCGCGCTGGGTGTTGGATTGCTAAGCTGGGTCTACCTTTAGGGGCCGCCTCACCTTCAAGCCGCGTGACCTGACGCAAACTCACCCGTGCGGCGATAACGCCAAAGATAAGTCGGGGCGATCGCTTCCATCGTTTTAAGATCGCTCACACCCAAATCGGCAATTGTGCCAATTTCGGGATCATCACTCACTACATGGTCCTGCGTCAGCAACAGCACTTCATCGGCTGTCAGCGGCGGATTGGGCAGCAAACCAATGAAACGCGCTTCCAGCTTTGCCAGCGCAATCGGCATTGGCACCAAGGGGCGGTTACGCTCGGTCTGCTTGTTCACAAATTCCAGCAGCTCTTTCATGGTGTAAATGGCCGGGCCACCCAACTCGAATGTTTTGCCTGCAATGTTTTTGGCGCCCACGGCGTTCACAATGGCATCGGCCACATCACCTACATAAATCGGTTGAAAACGCGTTTGCCCACCACCAATCAATGGCAACACGGGCAGTAGCCGCGCCATGGCGGCAAAGCGGTTCAAGAATGTGTCGTCGCTGCCAAAGGTCGTGGAGGGGCGGATAAGGATCGCATCTGGCCGCACATCGCGCACAGCTTGTTCGCCCAAGCCTTTTGTTTGCGCATATTTCGAGGCGCTATCAACATCAACCGCCGGGCCTGACACATGAATGAAGGTGGGCACCTTGGCGCGCTCTGCGGCCTGCGCCACCCACAACGCCCCTTGGTGATGCAGGGCAGAAAACTTTTGTGTGCCGCTTTCAACGCGCAGGCCCACAAGATTGATCACAGCGTCGGCCCCTTCGGTGGCCCGAATGATCGAATCCGCATCGCGCAAATTGGCTTGCACCAAGGAAATTTGGCCAACTTCGCCCAATGGCCGCAAAAAATGCGCCAGGTTCGGTTTGCGCACTGCCACCCGCACGCGATAGCCTTGACGGGCCAACCGGCGCACAACATTACGGCCAATAAAGCCAGAACCACCAAAAACGGTAACGAGTTTTGCTTTTCCGGTCGCGCTCATGGGACATCCATTTCGTAAGTTAAGATGGCCTGTCATAACCCGCCGCCGCGCAAAATGGTAGCGCGCTTTGCGCCGCGCCATTTGCCGCAGGATTGGCTGGCCCTCGCTGCATGATTGACAAGCGCGGCTGGGCGCTTTACCTCAACCCTCCATCCTGCTTTCAAGCCTTGCGCTTTGGCAGGATCGCCTTTTAACCTGTGCCCAGGTGGCGGAATTGGTAGACGCGCTAGCTTCAGGTGCTAGTTCTCGTAAGGGAGTGGAAGTTCGAGTCTTCTCCTGGGCACCATTGGCCCCCTATATAGGGACCACCTAAAAGGGAAAAGGCAGAACGATGACAATCACCCTACACCATGAAGATTTGCCCGATGGGCTGGACCTTGGCCCGATTGTGGCAATTGACAGCGAAACCATGGGGCTAAACCCGCACCGCGACAGGCTGTGTCTGGTGCAGCTTTCGGCGGGCGATGGCGATGTGCATCTGGTCAAATTTGGCCCCGAAAGCAGCTATGAGGCACCCAATCTGAAAGCCTTGCTGGAAGACGCTAACACATTGAAATTGTTCCACTTTGCTCGCTTTGATGTGGCTGTAATGGCGCACTATCTGGATGCAATTGCCGCGCCGATCTACTGCACCAAGATCGCCTCCAAACTGGCACGCACCTATACAGACCGGCACGGGTTGAAAGACGTGGTGCGCGAGCTTGCGGGCGTCGATTTATCCAAGGCGCAACAAAGTTCCGACTGGGGCGCAGACGAACTGACCCAAGCGCAGAAAGACTATGCGGCGTCTGACGTATTGTCTTTACATCAAGTAAAACAAGGACTTGACGCTATGCTTGTGCGCGAAGGCCGGATGGAGGCCGCGCAGGCCGCCTTCGATTTTTTGCCGGTGCGCGCCTTTTTGGACCTTGATGGCTATGGCGAGATGGACCTTTTCTCACACTGATTTGGTCCCATTGCGGCCCTATTTCCCGGCCACATTTGTTCCCTGAAACTCACTAAAACTGACGTTGGAAACTCAAAGAACTCACATGACCTCATATAAACCTGACATTGAAGCCGGTAAACGAGTTCTGGAACTGGAAGCGCAGGGCCTAACCCAACTTGCTGCCGGACTGGACGAAAATTTCGGCAAAGCGATCGATGTGATCCTTGGGGTGAAGGGCCGACTGATCGTGTCGGGTATGGGCAAGTCGGGTCATGTCGGCAAAAAAATCGCCGCCACGTTTGCCAGCACCGGCACCCCCGCCTTTTTTGTACATCCCGGCGAGGCCAGCCACGGCGACCTTGGCATGATCGGTCGCGAAGATGGATTGATGATCTTGTCCAACAGTGGCGAAACAGCCGAGCTGGGTGATCTGATCGCGCATGCCAAACGCTGGGACGTGCCCTTGATCGGTATCGCCTCCAACCCGACCAGTAAATTGCTGAGCGCTGCCACGGTGGGCCTGCTGTTGGCGGATGCGCCGGAAGCCTGCCCCAACGGCTTGGCCCCCACCACATCCACCACCCAGCAACTTGCCCTGGGCGATGCGCTGGCGGTGGCCTTGATGGCGCGGCGCGGATTTTCAGCCGATGATTTTCGCACGTTCCATCCCGGTGGCTCACTGGGGGCAAAGCTGATGCCCGTGCAAGAGATCATGCATAAGGGCGATGCCCTGCCACTGGTGACAGAAGCCACCCCCATGCGCGATGCGCTGGTGACTATCACCTCCAAATCCTTCGGTTGCGCCGGGGTGCTGAACCAAGATGGCGCCTTGACCGGCGTGATCACCGATGGGGATTTGCGCCGCCATTTGGAACAGGGTGCCAGCAGTGATCCGCTCGGGGCGACGGCGGCAGATTTTATGAGCGCCGCCCCCAAAACCATTGCCCAATCCGCATTGGTAGCAGAAGCCGCCGGCGTGATGAACCGGGCGCGCATCACCGCCTTGTTTGTGGTGGATGACGCCGCAGCAGCAGATGCGCCGCCCAAGCCCATCGGCTTGATCCATTTGCATGATTGCCTGCGCGCCGGTTTTGCTTGATGACAAGCACCGAAACAACACCACAACCGATCCCCAAAGCCGCTGCCCGCTACAGCCGCCGGGTGAAACGCCTGCGCCGTTCTATGCCGCTGCTTGCGGTCATCATTATTGCGGCGGTGATCTTCTGGCCCGAACGCGAAGCGCCAGACCCGTTCACCCTGACACAGGTTGAAAAAGAGATCGAACCCGATGTGTTGCGCATGGTGAACCCGCAATATTCCGGCATGACGCGGGACGGGGAAAGTTTTTCAGTGCGCGCCGATGCAGCACGCCAAGCGCGCGAAGACCCTGCAAGGATAGAGCTGGATGCAATTGCCGCCACCTATCAAAGCCCATCCCTTGGGGATGTGGCTATCCGGGCCACGGGCGGAGCTTTCCACACTGTCGATGAAACGCTGACCCTTGAGGGCCGCATTGCCTTTCAATCCAGCACGGGGTATCGCCTGAATGCGGGTGCGTTATTCGTTAATTTTGGGGAAGGCTGGGCCCGATCAGATGCGCCGGTTATTGCAGATGCCCCCTTCGGCCATATTACGGCGGCGGGGTTTGATGTGATAGATGGCGGCGACAAATTACATTTTCGCGGGCCCGTGCGCATGGTGATTGATGACGATGCGGTGGGCACAGCAGACAGCCTGTTAGGCAAGGCCGATGAACGTAAGCTAAAGGATGTACAAGAGTGATGGGCAGTTTGAAAAATTATCTTATCGCACTGGCCCTGCTGGTCGGCACCAGCATGGGCGCGCAGGCACAATCAGGTTTTTCATTCGATAGCTTTGTGGGCGAAGGCTCCAAGGCGATTGAAGTCACGGCAGACGCGCTGGATGTCGTTCAATCGGATTCTGTCGCCCGCTTCGTGGGCAATGTTGTGGCCCAGCAAGGTGCGCTGACCCTAAAGGCTGCCACCATTTCGTTGTACTACAATCAAGGCGGCAATGGATCAGGCGGGGCCCCCGTATCGTTGATCGAAGCAAAAACCGGCGTTTCTATGGCGTCCAAATCAGAGGCCGTGACCTGCGATTGGCTGCGCTATGATATTGAGGCCGCGCAAATCACCTTGGGCGGGGCCGTTACACTGACACGCGATGGCAACACCCTTAAGGGCGAAAAACTAACCATTGACCTAAACACCGGGCTGAGCCGCCTTGAAGGCGGCGCGTCATCCGGCGGGCGGGTGCGCGGCGTCTTTGTGCCGGGGCAAGGGTTTCAAGCCCCATAAACTTGTCGAGAAATCAAGCGCAAGCAGCATTTACCCCACCCCACACGCACTGTATCATCCCGCATGGCATTTGGACGAAAAAGACGGCGCATTGAAAAAGCGATTGAACAATCTGGCGGGGAACCGGCAGAAGGTTTGACGCTGGTTGCCAATAATGAAGGGCTGGTTGCTCACGCTTTGGGAAAAAGTTTTTCCAAACGGCCCGTGGTGCGCGGCGTGTCTCTAAGCGTTAATCGCGGCGAGGTTGTGGGCCTGCTTGGCCCCAACGGCGCAGGCAAAACAACCACCTTCTATATGGTCACCGGCCTGATTGCCCCTGATAGCGGCCATGTGCTGCTGGATGGGGAAGATGTCACCCATTTGCCAATGTATCGGCGCGCAAGATTGGGCATTGGCTATCTACCGCAGGAAGCCTCCATCTTTCGGGGCCTAAGCGTTGAAGAAAATATCCGCGCCGTGCTGGAAGTAGCAGAACCCGTTCGCGCCAAGCGCGAAAATATGTTGGACGATCTGCTGGCGGAGTTTTCCATCTCCCATTTGCGGCGCACGCCATCAGTCGCTTTGTCGGGTGGAGAACGGCGCCGGGTAGAAATTGCGCGCGCGCTGGCCAGCCAGCCTTCCTTCGTGTTGCTGGACGAACCCTTTGCCGGGATCGACCCCATCGCGATTGGCGATATTCGCGATCTTGTCGGCCATTTGAAAGATCGTGGCATTGGCGTTTTGATTACCGATCACAATGTGCGCGAAACGCTGGGCATTATCGATCGCGCCTATATTATTCATGATGGGCAAGTGTTGATCGAGGGCACCCCGGAAGAAATTATCGGCAATGATGATGCGCGCCGGGTTTATCTGGGCGAACGGTTCAGCCTGTAAGGTTTGCAACGATGGCCATGAAGCCGGGCTTAACACTCCGCCAATCACAATCGCTAAAGATGACGCAACAAATGCGACAGGCGATAGAGCTGCTGCAACTTTCCAGCCTTGATTTGCAGGCGGTGGTGGATAGCGCCCTTGAGACCAACCCCTTGTTGGAACGTGCCGAAACGCAGTTGGAGCGGGATGAGAGCGACAGCCCCACGCCAATTGATGCACCGGATACCGCAGAGGTATTGGGCGACGCCGTGCCCGGCGGGGCGCAAGACACAAGTCTTGATGGGGATGAAGCCGTGTTAGCCGATAATATGCGTGAAGGCGCGTTGCCGGAATATGCGCCTTCCATGCTGGGCAGCAGCGGGGCGGATCGTTCGATCGAAGATTGGAAAAGCGAAACGCCTACGTTGCGCGCCCATTTGGAAACGCAGATAGAGGCTTTGCGCCTTGGCCCAATGGATCATGCCATTGCTTTTGAACTGCTGGGCGCGCTCAACGCGCAAGGCTATCTAAGCGAGCTGCCGGACGAAATGGCGGCGCGGCTGGAAATTGAAGTGGCGGCGGTTGAGGCCGTATTGACCCGGATGCAGGAACTGGACCCCGCAGGCGTGTTCGCGCGCACACTGGCCGACTGTCTGGCCTTGCAACTGAAAGAACGCAATCGCTTTGATCCGGCCATGGCGGCATTGCTGGATCATCTGGATTTGGTGGCCGCGCGCGACCTTGAGGGGTTATGTGCTGCTACCGGCCAATCGGCAGAAGATGTGATGGATATGATCAAGGATTTGCGCGCGCTTGATCCCAAGCCGGGGCTGGCGTTTGAGGAAATGCAAACAGATGCGATTGTGCCCGATGCCACAGTGACCCGCCTGCCCGATGGCACAATGCGCGTGGAGTTGACGCCTGAAGCCCTGCCCAAGTTGATCGTGAATGAAACCTATTTGGCCGATGTGCGCCAAGGGCCGGGGCTGGACGGGGAAGACCGGGCATGGCTGACCAAGGCCCGCGCCGATGCCTCCTTCCTTGTGAAAAGTTTGGATCAACGGGCACGGTCGGTGTTGGCGGTGGCGACCATTATTGCCGAACGGCAGATCGCCTTCTTTGATGAAGGGGTGAAGGCACTGAAACCCATGACCTTGGCAGATGTAGCCGCCGAAGCCGGGTTGCATGAAAGCACCATCAGCCGCGTGGTCGCCAACAAGTTTCTGCATGGCCCGCAAGGCACCCAGCCGTTCAAACTTTTCTTCTCCAGCCGCTTGTCATCTGAGGCCGATGAAGACGGCACCTCCGGCGAGGCGGTGCGCCACACGATCAAGGAAATGATCATGGGCGAAGACCCCAAAAAGCCGCTATCAGATGACAAGATAGCCAAGGCGCTCGCGGCAGATGGCGTGAAGGTGGCACGGCGTACAGTAGCCAAATACCGCGAGGCTTTGAACATCCCCTCATCTTCGGAACGACGCAAACGGGCTAAAGCCGCATTTTAGGCGTTTATGCTTTCTGTCGGGTTAACCGAAGGGAAATGTGGCAGCATTCAGCCGATAATCGCCAAAAAAGAAACGAAGTTTCAGATGAAAATTCCGCTTCCCTCCCGCGAAGTTCTGGCCTTATACTTTCTGTCTGGTTGGTATCCTCCAACTTGGAATATTCCTGCGGACCGGCACCCGGCCCATAAGGAAATGCGCCCCAACCTTGTCGCGCATTGCCCTTTGAAAAGGGCTCTACAGGTCGGGTTCGGCCTTGTCTCGCAGGATCAGCGGATAAGGACGTTTTCATGCAAGTACAAGTCTCCGGAAAACATATGGATATTGGCGATGCTCTGACCGGGCATGTGCAAACCCGTCTTGAAGGTGGTGTGAGCAAATATTTTGATCGCACGGTAGATGGCCGTGTTGTCATGTCGCGCGAGGGGCCTATGTTTCACGTGGATTGTTCGGTGCATTTGGCCTCTGGCATTACTTTGCAGGCGCAAGGTGAAGCCAGTGATGTGTATGCCGCCTTTGATGGCGCGGCCGATAGGCTGGAAAAGCGCGTGCGACGCTATAAAAGGCGGCTGAAAAATCATCACAAAACCCGTGACGGCAACGCCATACCCGCTTGGGATGCGCCCTATTTTGTGCTGGGCGGCGACACGGCAAACGACGAGGAGGAAGTGTCTGAAGGCATTGATCCCGTCATCGTGGCCGAAACCACCAAGCCCATTCGCACCATGACAGTGGGCGAAGCGGTGCTGCAACTCAACGTGGCCGACGCGCCTTGTGTGGTGTTCCGCAACTCTGCCAATGATGGTATCAATGTTGTCTATAAACGCGATGACGGGCATATCGGCTGGGTAGACCCTGCCAATTCGGCTGACAGAAAGTAGCCACTTGTTTCTCAATACAGATACTTGCGCCGTGGGCTTTCGGGCTTGCGGCGTTTCTTTATCTGCCACACCCAAAGGAGTGGGCGGGGGATGGGGGGGTGGACACGCGCCGCGATCTATGGCACCTCCCGCCCCTGATTTGACGCATTAACCCTTTTGATCGCCCGAGGCGACAACAGGAAAATCCAGCAAGGGCACTGGACGACTTATGGACCTTTCCACTTTGATTCCGGTTACTGCCATTGTACCTGACCTAAAAGTCACGTCCAAAAAGCAGGCCCTGCAAGAACTGGCCGCCATTGGCGCACAACACTGCCCGCTGCCCGCCGCAGATATTTTCGAGGTATTGCTGGAACGCGAGAGGCTGGGCTCTACCGGGGTGGGCCAAGGCACCGCCATTCCCCATGGGCGCTTTGCCAATCTGGACGGGCTGACGGCTTGTTTCTTTCGGCTGCCACATGCCATCGATTTTGAAGCGATTGACGACAAGCCCGTGGACCTGATCGTGCTGCTTATGGCCCCCGATGGGGCAGGGGCAGATCACTTGAAGGCGCTTGCCAAGATTTCACGGCTGCTGCGCGACAAGCCTTTGTGCGACAAGATCCGCGGCTGCGAAAGCGCCGACGCGATTCACGCCTTGATCACCGAACACGACGTGGCAAGCTAGCATCGATCAACGGGCTGTCGTCCCCGAAGTCAGACGAAATACGGGTGCTTGAGCGCCGACGCTGTCACCTCAAGGCACATCTACCTCAATGCACATCAACGGGGGTCATGTCGTATTGGCGTGCCCCAACAAAGGCGGCATCGCGGTCGCCCATCAAGGCGACGCGGCGACCATCAGCCAAATGCACGGAATAGACGGTGGTACCATCGGGTGTGTCTGCCAGTTCGGGCACGTCACGCAAGGCGGCGACATCGACCGGCTTGATATAAACCAGTTTTTCATCTGTCAAAATTTGATCTTGCGTGTTCATGTGTCCGATCCTCCTGTTACATCCACCGCGCTTTTCTTGGCGGCACGGCCCCCGATTTCAATTTCCTGTACAACGCGGTTAGGACGTGGCCGCTGTAAATCAATCGACAATAGGCCGTTATCCAGATCTGCCCCGATAATTTCTATGCCTTCGGCCAGCACAAAAGCGCGTTGAAACTGGCGCGCCGCGATACCGCGATGCACGAAAATGCGCGCCGGGTCATCTTCTTGACGACCGCGAATAATCAACTGGTTTTCTTCCACCGTGACGGATAGGTCATCGCGCGTGAAGCCTGCCACCGCCAGCGTGATACGCAGCGTGTCTTCGCCGATTTGTTCGATATTATAAGGGGGATAGCCTTCATTGGCCGATTTGGCGACCCTGTCGAACACCCGTTCTACATTGTCGAAGCCCACCACAAAGGGGCTGTTTAGCAGCGATAGACGCGTTGTCATGCGCGGCCCTCCTCTAAAAGCAAGAACCAGATCACACCCCCTTTAAAACAGGGCGATGCGGTTGCGCCCGACACCGCAAAAGCGCCTGCCAGACCCCTATAATGTGGGGGCGGCGCATCGTTTCGTCAAGTATGAGGCCCAGTATAGGGAAAGTATAGGAAGCGGAAGGCCCTATGCGCCGATCAATTGATCGCGCACGGGTATGAAGGCGCGCACCACATGGCGGTACAGGTCTTGCTTGAAGGGCACGATCACATCGGGCAATTGCTCCAATGGCAACCAGCGCCATTCGCCAAATTCCGGCTCTTGAGTCGCGATATTCACGTCATCATCATGGCCGTCAAAGCGCATGGCAAACCAGTGCTGGCGCTGCCCGCTATATTGGCCCTTTAAGGCCACGCCCAACAGTTCATCGGGCAAATTGTAATCTACTGTGCCCGGCATTTGTGCCAAGACGGTGGCTTGGGTGACACCTGTTTCTTCTTCCAATTCGCGCAGAGCGGCGGCCAGGGGTGCCTCTCCCGGATCGATCCCGCCTTGCGGCATTTGCCATGCTTCCACCGCCGTATCCAGCCGCTTGCCGGTAAAGACCAAGCCTTGGGCGTTAAACAAGGTCACGCCAACACAAGGTCGCAACGGCAGAGCGCGCAATTCATCCATCGTTTTACCTGAAGGGTTGTGGGTCATGTCAGAAGCCCTTCGGCGCAGTAAACACAAAACCTGATTGTTTGGCCGCAAAACTTTTGAGCGCTTGGGCAAACCCCGGTTCTGCCGGACCTGTCACCACTGTGACACCGCTTTGACCTGCCGCAAAGTTAGACAAAACGGTTGCAAAATTGCGGCTATCGGCGGGCACCATTTGCCCATGTTCGCGGCTGTGCGGGGGCATTGGGGTGGTGGGCGTTTGCAGATTTTGCGGGATAACCCCGATTACGCCCAAGCCTTGCGCCTTTGCCTCGGCCATCATGGCGGCGAAACCGGCCAGATCTTTCAAGAAAGGATGATTGGCCCCAACATAAAGCCCATCCACCTTGGGAAGCCCCGCCAAAAAAGCAGCGAACAGGCGGCGGTTTTCATCCGGTTCGGCATTCAGATTGGGCAAGGGGGCAGCGCCTCCCACAGGCAGGGGCAATAAAACTTTCACGCCACGGGCCTGTGCCCGCGCAATGAAATTGGCGGTGCTGTCATCAAAATGGCCCAACACAATGCCACTTTGTGGAGGCAAGACATTTATCAAAGAGGGATCATCCCCCGCCCCGGTCAGCAGTATAAATATAGCGGTAGACGCGGGTGCGGCTTGCGACACCTGCACCGGCTTGGTGGGCGCAGGCGTAGGATGCGCCTCATTTGTTGCCGTTTCGACCGGCGCCACCACTTCAACCTTGGCGGGCAGCACATGGGGAGGTGGCGCCACAGGCTGTTGCGAGGCGCCTTCCCGCTGCGCTGCCGGCACTTCAATCCACGTCACTTGCGGGGGCTGCGCCTGTTCTGGCAAAGCGGACAAATCGGCACCCACACCGGCAGGCGCATTTAGCGGAACGGTTTTCGCTATTTCATCTGCTGTTTCAGTTTTGGGTTGGGCCTGCGGTTCAGCCACAAGCGCAGATTGCGGCGGCGCGGTTATTGCGACAGGCGCAGACAATGGCACCGACGCATGATGATCTTGAGACTGTTCCAGGGTGGCGTTGCGCTGGGCGGCATAGATTGCCAGCACCACCACCACAATCAGCAGCAATCCCCACGCTGTCGCCAGCAGCAAGCCTGCCTGTCGTGCTTTCTCCGACCAGTTTCTCATGCCAGCGCCCCTAAAGCTTGGTGCTAGTCTTCTTCTTTTTCTGCCGTTTCAAATGTTGGCATGGTGACTTGTTCGCCTGCCGCTGCACGGATCAATGCCAAGGCATATTCCAATTGGAAATCGGCATCTTTCTCTTTGCCATCGGGGCCTTTTTTCTTTTCGCCTTCACTTTCCGGATAGACCACTCCATCGGTTTGGCGCGGGCCGGAATATTCTTCCCCCTCGGCGGTGAGGTGATTGCGCAAGGCCGCTTCCCCGCGGCGACGCGCGGCAATTGTTTGCGGCTCGTCTTCCTTATCTTTCCGCGGACGGGCAGAAATTTCGATATCCGGGGAAATGCCGCGCGCTTGAATGGAATTGCCTGAAGGGGTGTAATAACGCGCCGTGGTCAAACGGATAGCGCCATGTGCGCCGAGCGGAATAATAGTTTGCACTGACCCTTTACCGAAGGACCGCATACCCACAATCGTGGAGCGGCGGTGATCTTGCAATGCGCCCGCCACAATTTCAGACGCAGAGGCAGAACCGCCATTGATCAGCGTAACCACCGGCAAATCTGCCGCCAGATCACCGGCACCGGCATTATAACGCTGGATATCCCGCGCCTCACGGCCACGGGTGGAAACGATTTCTCCCCGCTTCAGGAAGATGTCGGAAATGGCAATGGCCTGATCCAGCAAGCCGCCGGGATTGTTCCGCAAATCAAGCACAATGCCTTGCAGATCATCGCCCAAGGTTTCCTTGATATCTTCCAAAGCTGCCGCCACGCCGGGACCAGACTTTTCGTTAAAAGTGGTCACACGCACATAGCCCACATTGCCTTCGACCCGATGACGTACAGAGCGAATGCGGATCGTGTCGCGAATGATGGAAATATCAAAAGCCGCATCCTTGCCTTCACGCACCACGGTTATGATGATTTCCGTGCCGACCTTGCCGCGCATTTTTTCAACCGCTTCCGACAAGGTAAGACCCAGCACAGGATTGCCATCCAGATGGGTGACGTAATCACCGGCCTGCACACCGGCGCGTTCTGCCGGGGTTTCATCGATCGGCGACACAACTTTCACCACACCGTTTTCCATGGTGACTTCAATGCCCAAACCGCCAAATTCACCCTTGGTTTGAATTTGCATGTCTTTGAAGCTGTCGGCGTTGAGATATCCAGAATGCGGATCGAGCGAGGTGAGCATGCCGTTAATGGCGTTCTCGACAATTTCCTTGTCTTCTACTTTGTCGACATAATCTTCGCGCACGCGCTCAAACACATCGCCGAACAAATTAAGCTGGCGATAAGTCTCGGTGGAGTTGGCCGCCGCAGGAGAAGACAAGGCACCAAAGCCCAGCAACGCCACCGCAGTGCCCAACCCAAGCAACCCGGATTTCAACGATGTATTAAGATTGAAGCGTGTCATCCGCGTACCTTCTTTCCATTCTTCTTTTCAGCAGGCGCCAACCAGACCCAAGGGTCAATCGGTTTGCCTGCCTTGCGCAGCTCAAAATAAAGCTGCGGCTTGTGATTACCTTGCCCGCCCCCACTCGAAGCGCGAGAGCGTGCCTTTCTGGCCCCTGTTTTACCCAAACTGACCCCGTCTGTCGCGGACAATTGCGCCGAATTCGGGCTTTTATGAGACGATTCGTTGCTGCCAGCGCCCATTTGCCCAACCGGTTCGCCTGCCAGCAGGCGTTGCCCCACTTCTGCATCGATCCGGGCAAGGCCCGCAATCAGCATGTGATAGCCATTTCCGACATCCACAATCAACAAACCGCCATAAGATCGAAACGGCCCGGAATACAGGATTTCGCCATCAACCGGAATGGTGACTTGGGCGTTGGGGCGCGCCTCCACCATCAAGCCGCGCAGGCCGGTCAAAAATTCTGACGACTGCCCCCCAAAACGCGCCACCACGGGCCCGCGTACCGGCAGCGTTAAACGGCCTTTGAGGCTGGAAAACGCCTTGCCCCGACTTGGGCGGCTGATACTTTGGGGGGCACGCGGCGCTTGCTTGCGCCCTCTTGCGGTCAATTTTTCCCCCTTGGGCCGAGGATGAGGCAGGCCAGCAGCTTCTGCCAAGGCCAGCGCCGCCATCATCGCATCCAGTGATTTTGCTTTGGCGGCCAGATTTTTAATGCGCCTTTGACGATCTTTTAAACCAAGGTCCAGCTTCTTGATCTTCTGTTGCCGTTCGGCAAGTAGTACCGCCATTTTTTGCTGTTCATCCTGCAATACATGCGCGGCTGCGGTGGCTTGTTCGCGCGCGGTTTCGGTTTGTTGATACAGCGTCTCCAGCGCGGCCAGTTTGAGGCGCAGGCTTTCGGCCTTTTCTTCCACTTGGCGACCCAGATCACTTAGCAACCGGGCGGTGCGCAAACGATCAATCACCTTGCCGGGGGCTAAGATCGCCGTTTCAGGTGGGCGACGTGACAGGCGCAACAAGGCTGCCAGCGTTTGGTTTAGATCATCTTCATCTTGGGCGAGGTCGGCCTCTCCCACCGCAATTTCGGCCTGCAAATGCGCAAGCGTTGTTTCGATCTTTGTCAGATTTTCTTCCGCGGCTTGCAGCTTGTTGGCACCGGCAGCGGCCTTGCGCTGGATGGCTTTTAGCGCCGCTTCTGCTGCCGCACGATCCTGCCCCAAAGCCTGCGCCTTGGCTTGTTCAGTTGCCAGCTCCTGTTTGACATTGGCACGTTCATCTGCCCATGCCGATAATGGCGCAAGAAGCACAACCAAAAAGACAAGACATAAGCGCATCTGCAATTACGCGACCGCCGTTCCCTGCCCTGCATTTTCAACCAACACGCGCCCTGTCATTTCTTTGGGTGGGGTAAGCCCCATTAGGGAAAGAACGGTAGGGGCAACATCGGCCAAGCGGCCACTACGCAAGGTAACATCGCCCGGCAGGGCCGCGGCATTTACCAGCACAAACGGCACCTCAAAGGTGGTATGGGCGGTGTGCGGCCCATTGGTTGTATCATCATGCATTTGTTCGACATTGCCGTGGTCGGCCGTGACCAGCATGACGCCGCCTGCTTGCGTGACCGCATCTTCCAAGCGGGCCAAGCAACCATCAATCGTTTCAACGGCCTTTACGGCAGCGGACATTACGCCCGTATGGCCGACCATATCCGGGTTGGCATAATTGACCACGATGAAATCATGTCCGCCCTTGGTAATCTCCGTCACCAAACGATCCGTTACTTCCCCGGCTGACATTTCCGGTTGCAAATCATAGGTGGCAACTTTGGGGCTGGGCACCAAAATGCGTTCTTCGCCCGCAAACGGTTCTTCGCGCCCGCCATTGAAGAAGAAGGTGACGTGGGCATATTTCTCCGTCTCTGCGATGTGGAGTTGCTTGCGGCCTTGCGCGGCCAAAAATTCGCCCAATGTATTTTCCGGATTTTCCGGCGGGAACATGGCTGACACGCTATCGCGCAAAGCAGCAGAATATTCCACCAAGCCGCACACATCGGCAAAATGGGGCATGGCACCGCGATCGAACCCATCAAAAGCCGGATCAGTAAAGACGGTCAGGATTTCGCGCGCACGATCGGCGCGGAAATTCGCCATCAAAATGACATCACCATCTTTCATGCCTGCATAGCCGCCCAAGATGCGCGGGGTGACAAACTCGTCCGTCTCATCGGCCTGATAAGCTGCCTCCATCGCCAAGGTGGCAGTGGGATGAGCTGTGCCCTCACCAAACGCCATACCACGAAAGGCTTTTTCCACCCGGTCCCAACGCTTGTCGCGGTCCATCGCATAAAAGCGCCCGGTGAGCGTGGCAAGCGGCGCATCGCACCCGCCCAAATCCATCTCGAACTTGGCGACAAACTCCCGCGCGCTGCTGGGCGGCGTATCGCGCCCATCCAAAAAGCCGTGAATGGCGACAGGCACATTTTGATCGCGCAAGCCCTTGGCCAAGGCAACCATATGATCTTGATGGCTGTGAACGCCACCGGGGCTGAGCAAGCCCATAATATGCACCGTGCCACCGCTGGTCTGCACCTTGGCGATCATATCCGTCAGCGCCGGGCGGCGCATCAAGGAACCATCCGCCGCGGCCGCATCAATCATCGGCAGGTCTTGCAGCACAACCCTGCCTGAGCCGAGGTTCATGTGGCCCACTTCGGAATTGCCCATTTGCCCATCTGGCAACCCCACTTCCTGACCCGACGTATTAAGTGTGGCGAAGGGGGCTTCTGCTACCAAGCGGTCATAGGTGGGGGTGTTGGCGCGCGCAATGGCACTGGAGGCGGAAGTGGGCTGGTGGCCCCACCCGTCCAGAATACATAGAACAACTGGTTTTGGTTGCTGCGCGCTCATTATCGGACCTCATTGCTACATTGCGCCGAGGATAAGGCCCCCGGCTGCCTCAATCAATGCGGCTTTTGGGGGCGGGGTACTGATCGGACGGCATCATCAAAATCCGACTCGTTTGAGCGATGGGTTTCCTTGAACCAGCCCCCTTCGGGATGCGGCTGAAGCCCCAACGCCTCAACCAGCTTGTCTGCTTCACTCATCATCTTTTGGTGTGTGAGACCGACCGAAGTCGGGGGCGGCGGTTTCTTGGCCCGCATCCACAATTTCTGTTCTGATTTTGCGGGTGCGGGAAAAATGGTTGAACAGGGTGTCGCCATCACCCGCCTCTATCGCATCCGTCAGTTCCTTCAAATCTTTTTGGAACAGGGCGAGCAATTCCAGCACGGCTTCCTTGTTGTTCAAAAACACATCACGCCACATGGTGGGATCAGACGCGGCGATGCGCGTAAAATCCCGAAAGCCACCCGCGGAAAACTCAATCACCTCAGATTCCGTGACATCTGCCAAATTGGCTGCGGTGCCGACAATATTATAAGCGAATAGATGCGGGATATGGCTGGTGATAGCCAGCACACGGTCGTGATGCGCCACATCCATCAATTCAACATCTGCGCCCAGCGCCTCCCAAAAGGCGGTGAGCTTTTCAGCCGCCGCCGGGTCTTGATCCGCCAAGGGGGTCAGGATGCACCAGCGCTTGTCAAACAACGCGGCAAAGCCGTTCAGGGGACCTGAATGCTCCGTACCTGCGATTGGATGGCCCGGCACAAAATGAACGCCGGTGGGCACATGGGGCAGAACCGCGTTCACAATCGCGGCTTTGACCGATCCCACATCCGACAGGATGGCACCTTGTTTCAAGGCGGGCGCGATCTCCTGCGCGACGGGACCACAGGCCCCGACCGGCACGCATAAAATGACCAAATCAGCATCAGCCACCGCTTCGGCTGCGGTGTCAGTGACGGCATCGAACACACCAATGCTTACGGCTTCGGCCCGTGTAGCAGCCGAGCGGGAATGGGCAACGATCTGCCCCACAACCCCTGCGCGGCGCGCGGCATGGGCAATAGAACTGCCAATCAGTCCCGGCCCCAAAATCGCCAGCTTATGAAACAGGATGTTCGCCATCAGCGCGTCAGGAAATCTTTTAGTGCGGCGACAAGCGCTTCGTTCTCATCTGCCTGCCCCACGGACACCCGCAAGGCATTGGGATAGCCATAGGCGGCCACTTTCCGCGTGATGATGCCTACCTGTTGCAAAAAACGATCCGCGTCATCGGCGGTTTTGCCCGGCGTGTCGGTGAAATGCACCAGCAGGAAGTTGCCGACAGATGGCGTCACCTCCAGCCCCAGTGCCTTGATCTCACTTTCCAGAAAGCCGCGCCATTCTTCATTATGGGCGACCGCCTTTTCGGTAAAACGCGCATCCTGCAAAGCGGCAATGCCTGCCTGCTGCGCCGCCGCAGACACATTGAACGGCCCACGAATACGGTTCAGCACATCGGCCACATCTTTGGGGCAATAGGCCCAGCCAAGACGCAGGCCCGCCAGCCCATAGATTTTGGAGAAGGTGCGCGTCATCACCACATTTTTGTGGTTCGACACCATCTCGATCCCGGCTTCGTAATCATTGCGACGCACGAATTCTGCATAGGCGGCGTCCAGCACCAACAGCACGCGCGATGGCAAGGCGCGGTGCAGGCGCTTTACCTCATCCACCGGCAAATAGGTGCCCGTGGGATTGTTGGGATTGGCCAGAAAAAGAATGCGCGTGCGGTCCGTTACCTTGGCAAGCAGCGCGTCTACATCTGCCTTATCATCTGTTTCAGCAGCCGCAACAGGTGTGGCCCCATGGGCCATGGCGGCGATTTTGTAGACCAAAAAGCCGTGTTCTGTGTAAAGCACTTCATCGCCCGCACCGGCATAAGCCAGCACCAGCAGGGTCAACAATTCATCTGATCCCGCGCCGCAGACAATGCGATCTGCCTTCAAGCCATAGTGATCTGCCAAGGCATCCCGCAGCGCCGTGGCACCGCCATCGGGATAACGCTCAAGATGTGCCTTTGCCCGTTCAAACGCTTCAATCGCCTTGGGGCTTGGCCCCAACGCCGATTCATTTGACGACAGCTTGATAACCTTATCCACCCCCGCCACCGTGGACGCACCGCCAATATAAGGCTTGATGTCCAAAATGCCGGGCCGGGGTTTTGGGCCTTCCAGCTCTGAATTGTCTTTGTCCGACATGACCGTTAATCCGCAATCACAAGAGGTTTGGCCGAGGCACCCATATAGATCGCACCCGGCAATTCGGCACTCAAAGACACTGGATCATGGAACCCGTCAAGCATGACAAATGACCCCGCTGCGGTTTCATCCAGCGCGGTAAACGACCCACTTGCCTCTGGTGGAGCAACGGCAAAAGTAAAATCATCACCCGACGGTTCCGGCGCAGCCGGCCCAATCGCATAGGCCTTTGGCGCGGCATTCGCCTCACAAACAAAAGGCAGCGCTACGATAATATACGGCGCTGCCTGATTGGTTTCTCGTGCTTTGGCAAGGCTTTGCCACCAGCCTGAAACACGCGCATCCAGCACACCGGCCAAGCAGGTTTCATTGGCCACCGCGTCAATCAGGGCCGCATCATCTGCAAAGCGCCGCAAGGGCGTGTTGGACGCAAATTGATCCCGCGCCAAATCGAGCAGGCCCATCGGGTCCGCACTGTTTTCAGCCACGCCGAGGTCAAGATTGGTTTGCACACGGGTCTGGCCGTTAATCAGTTCCTTCCAAATGCGGTAGATGACCGGAAAAGGCAACTCCCCCTCATGTGCGGCCAGCAAGCGGCGCATCATTTGCGCCTCACGGCCGGGACGCACAGCAAATCCAACGGCACCGCCATTTTCGCGGGCTTTCGCTGCTGCAACCCGATGCATAATGCCCGTGCGGCGCATAATCAGCGCGTGCAGTTCATCATCTATCGCGTCCAAATCGCGGCGTATGTCGTCCAAGCTTTCCATGGGGGCAGTACATACCTTGGTTGGCGCTGTGTGCAAAGGGCAAGTTGACAGCAGAGCCGCTGATACCTACCAAACATCTATGAACGAACATGCCGGACATATCGAGGCCACAGCGAACGGGGATGGCCGCTTTATCCTGACCAGCGCTGGCCCTTTCACATTGGCCAGCGGTGAGCAATTGGGCACGGCCTCCCTTGCCTATCGCACCTATGGCACCTTGAATGCGGAACGTTCCAACGCGATTTTAATCTGCCATGCGCTCACCATGGATCAGCATGTGGCGAACGACCATCCCAGCACAGGCAAACCCGGCTGGTGGCTATCGCTCGTTGGGCCGGGCAAAATTATCGACACGGACCGCTATTTCGTCATTTGCTCCAATGTGATCGGCGGCTGCCAAGGGTCAACCGGACCTGCCAGCGTGAACCCGGATACGGACGAAGTGTACGGCCTTTCCTTCCCCGTTATCACCATCAAAGACATGGTGAACGCGCAGGCCGCCCTGATCGATCATTTGGGCATCGACACCCTGTTTGCCGTTTTGGGCGGCTCCATGGGGGGCATGCAGGTGCTTGAATGGGCCGCGCATCATGGGGAGAGGGTTTTTGCGGCCTTGCCCATCGCCACATCCTACCGCCATTCAGCCCAGAACATCGCCTTCCATGAGGTTGGGCGCCAAGCGGTGATGGCCGATCCTGACTGGAACCACGGCCACTATCACGGCACCGGCAAAAGCCCGCGCAAGGGCTTGGCGGTGGCGCGCATGGCCGCCCACATCACCTATTTGTCGGAAGCGGTGCTGCAATCCAAGTTTGGCCGCAACCTGCAAGATCGTGACGATGTATCTTTTGGGTTTGAGGCGGATTTTCAGGTGGAAAGCTATTTGCGCCATCAAGGCATTACCTTTGTGGATCGCTTTGATGCCAATGCCTATCTCTACATCACCCGCGCGATGGACTACTTTGATTTGCAAGCCGAACATGGCGGGGTACTGGCCCATGCGTTCCGCAACACCGAAACGCGGTTTTGCGTTGTATCCTTCACCTCTGACTGGCTGTTCCCCACCTCAGAAAGCCGCACCTTGGTGCGCGCCTTAAATGCGGCGACGGCCAATGTTTCCTTTGTGGAAATTGAAACAGATAAAGGCCATGACGCCTTTTTGCTGGATGAGCCGGAGCTGTTCGGGGCCATTGGCGGCTTTGTCAGCGCCGCCGCAAAGGCCAGAGGCTTATCGGCATGACCCAGATAACGCCTCCCACAATCCGTCAGGATTTGCAGCTTATCGCCAATATGGTGCAACCGGGCAGCCGGGTGCTGGATATTGGTTGTGGCGATGGGGCGCTTTTGGCCCATTTGGCCGAAACCCGCAACGTTGATGCGCGCGGGCTGGAACTGGGCCAAAGCAATGTAAACCAATGTGTGGGGCGTGGCCTTTCCGTCGTGCAGGGAGACGCCGATACAGATTTGGCGGATTATCCGACCGCCGCTTTTGATCACGTGATCCTATCGCAAACCCTGCAAGCGGTGCATCGCCCCGCCCATGTGCTGGACGAGATGCTGCGCATTGGCCGTTCGGCGATTGTATCGTTTCCCAATTTCGGCCATTGGCGGGTGCGCTGGCAATTGCTCAGCGCCGGGCGGATGCCTGTGACCGGCACCTTGGCGCGGCCCTGGTATGACACGCCCAATATTCATCTGTGTACGATCAAGGATTTTGCCGCATTGGCGCAAGACCGCCATATCAAGATTGAAGAAGCCGTAACATTAAACGCTGCCAGCCGGCCACGGGCACTTTCCGGCCTAAGCCCGCTTGCCTTGCGCCATGCCAATCTCTTCGCCGCCGAGGCCATCTTCAAACTGCGCAGAAGTTGATGGCAGGTTAGACGCCGCCCCCGCAGGCACCCCGCCTGTGGCCGGCACCAAGCGCGGCAGCCTTGCGCGCTGCCCGCCAGAGGGCATCATTGCCGCCATTTGCTTTTGCGCCAACACCACATGCACACCAGCCAATCGCGGCCAAAACCTTGTGCCGGTTATTTCCAAGGACCGCCCTGCTGCCAGCCCCCGAACCGGCGGCATTGCCAACGCCATGCGCCAATCCAGCGGCGTGAACAACGCCCCACGCAATCGTCTTGCAAGCTGGGTACGCGAATAGGGCGTGCCGTGGCCAAAGGGGGTTGATTCCATGCGGGCCCATATCGACATCCGGTTTGGCACTACCACAATCATTGTGCCGCCCGGTGCCAATACACGCCACACCTCGCGCAACATGCCTGTATCATGCGCCGAATGTTCCAGCCCGTGCAGCAGCAACACCTTGTCCAACATAGCATCCCGCAAAGGCAAATGCTGTGGGCGCACAAGTGCGCTGACATTCCCTGCCCCACGCCCACCGGGACGCGGCGGCGGGCCTGCCTGCCACGGCACCACACCTTGGCGTTCAGGCATCATCGCCAACATGGAATGAGGCCTGCCCGAGCCCCCAAGCCCCGCCATCACCGGCAGCGCATAGCCCAACCCCAAAACGCGCTGGCCACGCAGATCCGGCCACAACTTGCCCACCTGTCGCCGCAACGCCAAAGCCGCACCTTCGCCTTTGGGGCTGGCATAAAATTCGGCGAGTTCCAGTACATCACAGACCATATCGTTCCCATAATGTGCGCAAATCACTGATTTAACTTGCACTTTTCCAGTATTTTCCCCACCATCATACACGGTCGGGCGAACAGTTAAGAACAATAAAGGGCAAGCAGCCACGTGAGCCAAGCAGAAACAGAACGCCCTGTGGCCGATCGCAAAAACGATACGGCCCGCAATGCCGTGCTGATCGTCTCGATCGCGCTCAACATCTTGTTAGGTGCCTGGTGGCTGAACGGGTTTTTGAGCGAACCATCGGTCAACCTGTCGGATAATTCGATGAATAAGATGGCCGCCGCAGTTTCACCCGCTTATGCCGATCAGGTGCGCGCCGCCTTAGCAAAACCGGCAGCTACCCAATTGGATGCCGAACTGGCGCACAGACAGGCCAGCCAGCACTTCATCGCCCTTTTATCCAAGGAAGATGTTACCCGCGCCGAGCTGGTGGAAGCCATGGGGGCCGCGCGCAATGCCCGCAATGCAAAAACCGCCGCCTATCATGCCGCTTTTGCAGAATTGCTGGCGGCGCTGCCACTGGAAGAACGCATCAAAATCCGCAATGCCATTGTCGGCCCGGCGGGGGCTGAGTAAAATATCACGAACCCTTTGCAGAAGGATGCCCGCACATGGCCGAGCTTGTCATCGAACTTATTCCCGCCTTGTCAGACAATTATCTGTTTCTCGCCTATGATCGCGCGGAGGGCGTTTGCGCCATTATCGACCCTGCCGATGCCGACCCGGTGGAGGCGCGGCTGCAAGAGCGTGGCCTCAAGCTCACCCACATTTTAAACACACATCACCACATGGATCATGTTGGTGCCAACCTGACATTGAAGGATCGCCACGGGCTGACCATTGTGGGGCCTGCCGCCGATCGTGATCGCATTCCCGGCATTGATGTTGCCTTAAGTGATGGGGAAACATATCTGCTTGGCAGCCATGAAGCCAAAGTGTTCGACGTGCCCGGCCATACGCGTGGACATATCGCCTATTGGTTTGCGGCTGATCACGCCGCCTTTGTCGGCGACACACTGTTTGCACTGGGCTGTGGCCGCCTGTTTGAAGGCACACCGAAACAGATGTGGGCGTCGCTCAATAAATTGATGGCGCTGCCCCCCGATACCAAGGTGTATTGCGCCCATGAATACACCCAAAGCAATGCCGCTTTTGCCCTGACGGTTGATCCCGATAATGAGGTGTTGCAGGCGCGTGCCAGAGCCATCACAGAAGCGCGTGAACGCGGCGAACCTACCGTGCCCACCACAATTGGGATTGAGCTTGAAACAAACCCTTTTTTGCGGCCCGACAGCGCCACCTTGCGCAACACGCTGAACATGCAAGCCGCTGATAATGTTGATGTTTTTGCCGAAGTGCGGGCCCGCAAAGATAGTTTCTAACCGCCCTTTCTAGGGCCTGTCCCCTATTATAAATCCGGGGCACAACTTGCGCCCATCCCCGGTTCGGGCTACCACACGGCAGCTTTCAAAAAGCAGGGGGAAATATGCAGCCGGTTACAGGCTTTGACGCCACATGGCTTTATCTGGAAACAGAAGAAACGCCGATGCATATCGGCGCGCTGTTTTTAGTGCGCCTGCCGGCCAGCTTGAAGAAACAAGGCCCCGGCGCGTTCCAGCATGCCATGACCCAAAAAGTAGCAGCGCGACTGCACCTAACGCCAATGTTGCGGCGCAAGCTCAAGAACACGCCCTTTGATCTGGACCAGCCAGTGTGGCTGGAGGACAAGAATTTCAGCATCGACAATCACGTCTTTCAGCACAATCTGACAGAAGCCGACACACCTGCCGGCTTGATCGACGCCTTCGCGCTGGTGGAAAACCTGCACGCCGCGCCATTGTCACGCGAACGGCCCTTGTGGGAAATTCACATCATTGATGGGCTGGAAAAAGGCTGTGCGGCGCTTTACGTGAAGCTGCATCAGGCTGTTACCGATGGGGATGGCGGGCAATCCACTTTGCGTTCTATCCTTGATTTCTCTGTCCGCCCCGGCAAATTACCCGACACCATGGATGACTGGGTGGGCGAAGATGATCCCGGCTTTTTCGAGGCCGTGTCCCGCGTGACGCAAAGCCTGATCGACAAGCCCGCCAAGACCGCCGCTGCCATTCCCTCCATCGCGCGGGCCGCCTTGAGGATGGGGCGCGCCGCCATTGAACGCACAGAACAATTCGCCAATTTGATGGGACCGAAATCCCTGTTCAATCAATCCGTCACCTCGCAGCGTTCCATCGCCGTGGTGAAACTGGATTTGGGCGATATCAAAGCCATTTCCGACAAGGCCGATGTGACCGTGACGGATGTAATTTTGGCGGCCGCCGGCGGTGCGACCCGCGAATATCTGCTGGCCGAAAATGCGTTGCCCGCTAAAACGCTGACCGCACTGGCCCCTTATTCCACCCGCGACAAGGAAAGCGGCGAGGTGGAGGACAGAGTGACGACAATTCTTGCCAAACTGGCAACAGATATTGATGACCCGGTAGAGCGCTTGGCGGCGGTTGCCCTATCCACCACCAAGGCCCGCGCCGAGGTAGAAGAAGCCGATACCGCGCCGATCGATCCTTATTCCATTTTGGGCGCACCGGCCTTTTTGCGCGCGCTTTCCGGCGCGTTTGGCAAGCTGGACCCCAGCAGCCCCGCACGGCCTTTATTGGGCAATTTGATGGTGTCGAATATTGCAGGCGTGGCCAAACCGCTTTATGCCGCCGGCGCAAAAATAGAGGCAAACTGGCCCCTGCCCATGTTGCTGCCCGGCCAAGCACTAGCGATTGCCGCGCAGTCTTATTGCGACCAACTACACGTCACGGTGCTGGCTTGCGCCGATGCCCTGCCAGAGCCGGAACGCCTGACAGCCGGATTTGAGGATGAGATCGCCGCGTTGGCCGAAGCCTATGGCGTGAAGCTAAAAGCGGTCGCTTAAATTTTCGCGCACGCCAGTTGCTACGCAACGGCTTCGCGGGCTGTCGCAATCAGGTTTGTTTATTGATCAAACCTGATTTGTTCTAGCGTCCCTCAACAAAAGCATCGACGCGGGCAGCAGCGTTCTCCCGAACATCCACAAAGAACAGCGCATAATCCAAGATATGCAGATTGCCGCCTTCGCCGACAGGGCCGGAAAGCACCAATGTTTCATCCCGTGGGGCCGACACGCGCAGACCATTGATATTGTTGCCTGTATCGCACCATGCCGACAAATGCCCCGCAATGGGCGCCGCCAACGGGGTCTCGCCGCCGGGTACCGGGCTTTCACGCGGCGGGAAGGAAATAGAGCCCAAGGGCGGCACTGCGCCTTTGTGATCAGCCTTGTCTGACTTGGCGGTGCCCCGCGTCCACGACACCGGGTTCATGCACAGGGAGTTCATTTCCGCGTCCATCCATTCTGCGTCCTGACGCACGGTGCCATCGGCCTCATACGCATCCCAGCCCAGCACACAGCCAGTATCCAGTGCGCCCTCGCAAGGCGGGATGGATGAGAGCGCGCCAGAGACAAAGGGCACAGAAGGCGTATGCCCCCCCACGGCATAAACCGCCACCAAATCCTGCTGAATGGGTTTGCCCACCACTTCATCGGCCAGCAATTGTTCCAGATGCTGCGTGCCTTGAGAGTGGGACGACAGGATCAGCGGGCGACCGGGCGTGCGCTGTGCCACAAAATGTTGGAAGGCGGCCCGCACATCCTTATAAGCCGCATCCAATGCGGCACTGGTGACGGCCATGTCGCCCTGCCGATAGGCCATAAGGGTGATTTGACGATAGCGCGGCGCATAGATGGTGCAGCACTTGTTGAACGTCGCTGCCTGCCCCGCCATGGTACCGTTATCTGTCACCGAGTTTGTGACGGGCTTATTGATCGCCGCCAGCCATGTTTCCCCGGTGTAGTCGGTGGTGGGGTGAATGAAGAAAGCATCGGCCTTGCGGTCGGCCTCCGCGACTTTGGTGATACCTTCGGGTACGCGCTCCGCCGGGCCATTCGTTCCCGGCCATGCCGCCCAGCTTTTGGGGTCGGCGTAGTTTGGCGCTTGCGGCTCCGGCTGGGTGCCGAAGTCATAATCCGGCGTCATTTGCGCCAAAATGATCCGCTCTCCAAACAGCATAAAGCCAAAGCCCAGTATGAGCACAAGCCCCACAATTCCGATCAGAATTTTTCTCATTACATGTGTCCCCCACATTGTCTTCGCCCTAGCCTAACGGGGGTTTGGGGGTGCGGGCAAGGGAGTCAGTAAATCCTATGAACCAAAGCCCCAGCAGCCACACCTGAAACAAAAATGGGAAAGAGAAAATCAAGAAGATACATCCGCCACCGCTGGGACCAACGAAAATTAGAGAACCATTTATCAAAGCGCTCTAACGTAACCGGAACCCGCGCATCTTCAAATGTTCTCTGGACCGACTGCAAGCAGTCTCGAAGATTGTTCACCTCACTCTGTAAATTCGGAGCAACCGCCTTGATATCACTAAACTCGGAGTATTCAGCGCCTTCCATCAATGCATGAATTGCATCCAACGTCTCCTCGAGCTTCTCCGGCGCAAGCTTTTCATGGACTTTGAGCTGGGAAAGCCACCAGTAATAAAGGGTCGACTGCCTAGGGTCGAGTGCACTATCCGAAACATCTCCTCCAAAGGACACCGTCTGCAGCACTTTCTTTACTGGCCCTGTCAATCGAATACGAGATTGCATTAGATAATTTGAAAACTGCCAAATAAATTGGATGAAAAGGTAAACCAGTACAGACAGTACCGCTACCAACATCCACCACTCCGAGAGCCCAACCACCTGCAAACCCATAGCCTGTATATTCTCAACAGTTGCCCCGCCCAAAGCAAGAAAAACCACAACAACTGCCACAGCAAGAAGGTTTCTCTTCGTTCGGCGAAACTCCTCTGGATAGTCCGCGAGCACCGGTTCGCCCAGCGCCTGCTCCATCCGCTTCATTGCTTCATCATCCATTCCAAAAGCCTGCGCTGATTTAACGATTCGCGCAAGGCGTGTGTCGCACAGGATTCGCTCTTATACCTATCCTGCCGCAACGTGGCAGGTCTCGTCCGACCCGCCCCAATGGGCGGGCGCGAAGCACCCACCCTCGGGTCGAACACGATTGTTAAAGGCTACGCCCCACCCACAAAATTCTTGAAGCCGGGGAAGGTGGAAAGGTCCGGCGTGGTTGCTTGCCAGCTTTTGCGCGCGCGCACCGTGCTCAACCATTTTTCAAGCGCAGGGCGGTGAGAAATGAGATCACGCCCGGCCTGATCTGCCGCCAGCCCTTCCAGCGTGGCGGCAAGCCAAATATCAGCGAAGGAAAAATCATCGCCCGCAAGCCATGTGCGCCCATCTGCCAGTTCTCCTTGCGGAATATCGAGCAACAGCCCAATGGGACCGATGGATTTTTGCGCACGCTCCCGATCGGGCACTGCACCCACCAAACGCGCCACCACCCATGGCATGACAAATTCATGCTCAATCACGGGAAACAGATAGTGATCGACGATATTCACCCAGCGCAGCATGTGGGCACGCGCCAGCGGGTCTTGCGGTTGCAGGGTATTGGGCGCACCGAAACTGCCATCAATCCATGTGGCGATGGCCAACGCTTCATACAGCTTCACATCGCCATATTCCCCCTTGTATTCCAGAGCAGGCGCGCGGCCAAAGGGATGGCGCGCGCGATGGGCCGGGTCTTTGGAATCGGTCGGGATATTTTCCCACGGCACGCCTTTTTCCTCCGCCACCACTTCACAGATACGGCAATAGGTGGAAACGCGAGGACCGTAGAATTTGAGAGATTCCATACCAAATATTCTCCTGACTGATACTGGCGCCAAGTGGCGCCCGGCGCGCCCGCGAGCTGCGGCGAGCGGGGTGAATGCGCCGCCCCCGCGGAGCCATGAGCAACCGCGAATTGGCGTGAGCGAGAACTAAGACCTCACCTTCTTACCACCACAAAACCAATACGCGGGAAGTGGACCACAACATCGCCCACCGCCGGATCATGGCGCTTGATGGCGATGCGGTGTGGCTCCAGCCGCAGCACCTCACCCGCTATGGGGTCTTGCCCATAATCATCCGCCATGACCGTTACCTTGTCGCCCACGGCGAGGCCGCTTGCCTCTTCTCCCACAATGCCAGCTTCCGTTTCACTCACCGCCCCGTTGGCAATTGCGAGCGCATCCTTGCTATCCAATTCGGTGCGGGTGCCGTGACCCGTTGCCTTGACACGTTCCACCCATTTGGCGACCGGCGACGTATCCTCAAGCCAGCTCAATTTGTGCGGCGTGGCCCCGGCCACAAACCAATAATTCATATAGGCGTGAATATCACTCGCGCTCATCGCATCGCCCAACAGCCAATCGCGCCCATCGGCCAATTGATCGTTCACCAGCATGAGGTGGGCGCGAAACTGTTCCGCCATCATCGGCGCGGCGGCCTTCATGGCATCGGTGTTGAAGGGGCGGCCTGAAAGCTGCTCCCGATCTTTCTTGAAGTCTTCCGGCACCATGTCGCCAAGTTCCCCAAAGATCACCGCGACAGACGCCTGAAACCAGATGCGGTCGGCATAAAGCGCCATGGCCCGCGCCGATGACACCTCACCATTTGGAAAGAGTGACGGGGTAGGGTCACGCCGCTCAATCTCATCCAGAATGATTTGTGTGTCGCAATAGATGTCAGCGCCAATCTGCATTACCGGCGTGCGCCGATAACCGCCGGTAAGCGGCACCAAATCAGGCTTGGGGTTCATATTGGGAATGATGACCGATTGCCAGCTTAGCCTTTTAAGGCCAAAAGCCAGCCGCACTTTCTCAGAGAACGGTGAGGTGTCGTAATGGTGAAAGATGTATTGGGTCACGCGAACGCCCCCGTGAAGCGGATATTATCTTTCTCCAACCCCTCCACCACGACAGACAAGCCGCCGGACTTGATCATCCATTCAAGGCGGTGATCGCGGTATTCCCGCTTCATGAGGCCCTGTTCGATGGCTTGCTGCGCCAGTTCCAGCCCGCCTGCCATGGCCAATGCCTCTTCCCGCGTTTGGGCGACAGAAGGGCGGCGGTTTACCCGATCCAACCATTTGGCGATGGCCGAGCCTTCTTCCGGCCCCATGCCCCATGTGACGGAGCCGTTCACGAACGGCACAACACACAAATCGCCATAGCCGAAACTGGCCCCGTTGAACCAATCAGCCCCATCTAATTGGCCTTCCAGCCAACGATAGAAACTCTGCGTCTGCGCCTTGGCAGTGGCGGTGATTTCATCTGCCTGCGCGCCTTCGGCCCGTTTGAAGGCGTGAATTTCGCCCAAGCCCCAATTGATCGCCTCATAATGGGTGTCCATCACCTCTTCGATCAAACGCACCTTGGCGCGGGCCGCCGGGGTTTTCGGCAGCAGGGCGGGTTCCGGCCATTTGTCCTCGATATATTGCACAATGATGGTGCTGTCGAAGATGGAGAAGTCGCCCTCTACTTCTCCCTTTTCTACATAGAGGGGCACTTCGGAGCGCGGATTGATGCGGGCAAACTCTTCAATATCGGCGCCGGAGCCAATGGCCATTGGCAGCTCCAACTTGAAATCAATGCCCTTTTCGCGCAGGGCGATTTTCACCTTCTGCGCATAGGGCGACAAAGGGTGCTCATAAACCGTGATGGCTGCCATGATCTATTGCCCCTCAAAACCGGAAAGGCCGGTGGCATTGCCTTCCGCCTCAATATCGACCTCAAACGTTTCCAAAAAGCGGGAAACCAGCATGTAGTAGCCAACGGTGAGCGTCAGTTCCACAAGCTGTTCCTGCCCCAATAATTCCAGCGCGGCCTTGAAGGTGGCGTCTGATGCTTTCACATCCGTCACCACCTCGTCCGTATAGCGCAACACCAGCGCTTCAGCTTCTGTCCAGATTTCGTGGTCCGGCCCGGTGCGGATCGCCTCTATTTGCGCTTCTGAAAGGCCAACTTTCAGGCCAATCGCATCATGCTGATGCACCTCATAGGCCGCGCCCGCCAAAAGCCCCACGCGGATAATCGCGATCTCGCGCAGGCGCGCATCAATCTCGCTCTTAAACAGGATCGCCCCGCCAAAGCGCGAAAACTCTTTCGCCACGGTGGGGGCATGGGCAAGCATTCGGCCAATGTTCAACCCCCCAAGGGCGGCGGCGACTTTTTCCTGCGCCTCTGTCATTTCAGTTTCGTCGGCATATGGAATGCGTGCCATGGTCTATCCCCCTAATAATTTGACGCAACTATCCTTGCACGGGACGGGGTTTCAGATAAACTCGCTTCTTCTCAATTTCTTGAAATTCGTGAACAGGAAACCAAGCCCCATGATGAATATGGACGCCATTACCTCGGCCGCAGAAATCACCCGCCATATGGCAAACCGCATGGGTGACGCCACAGCGCTGGTCTTCAAAGATCGTGAAACCACCTATAAGGAGCTGGACAGCCGCGCCAGCAAAGTCGCCAACGGGCTCATTCAAGATGGTTGCAAGCCCGATGCACGGGTAGGGTTCATGGGCAAGAACTCTGATCACTTTGTCGATATTCTGTTTGGCACATTTAAGGCCAATACCGTGATGGTGGGCGTGAACTGGCGGCTTGCCGGGCCAGAGGTTGAATATGTGCTGAACGATGCCAAGGTAGAAACCCTGTTTGTTGGCCAAGACTTCATGCCCTTGGTTGAAAGCATAAAAGACAACGTGCCCACCTTGCGCACTGTTATCGCCATTGATGGCGGGCATGATGATTGGCCTTCTTTCGAGGCATGGCGCGACCAGCAACCGGATACAGACCCGATGCTGGAAGCCAAAGGCGATGCAGATGTCATCCAGCTTTATACCTCCGGCACAACGGGCCACCCCAAGGGCGTGCAACTAACCAACGACAATTACATGGTACTGTTCAACCAAGCAGTGGAAGCCGGCTGGGCCGATTATAACGAAGGCGAAAGCAATTTGGTGTGCATGCCGTTTTTCCATGTGGCAGGCGTCAACATTGCGATGATGGGGCTGGCACAAGGTTGCCGCAACTTCATTTTGGAAGATGTGGACCCAATGGAAATCGTGCGGTTGATGGAAGAAGAAAACCTCAACATCGCCTTCATGGTGCCCGCCGTTATTTTGTTCGTCATGCAGGTGCTCGCGCAAAAACCGGATGCCGACATATCCTCCGTCCGTAAGGTGATTTATGGGGCCAGCCCAATCGCAGAAGACCTGTTAAAAAGCGCGCAAGATCGCTTTGGCTGCGAATTCATTCAGGTCTACGGCCTAACTGAGACGACAGGCGGCGGCACCTATTTGCCGCCTGATGCGCATGACCCTGCCCGGGGCAAGCTGCGTTCCTGCGGGTTGCCATATCCTGGTACCGAGATACGGGTGATAGATGATAACGGCCAAGAATGTGCCCAAGGCGCGGTAGGCGAAATCCAGATACGCTCTGGCTATATCATGAAAGGCTACTGGAACCGGCCAGAAGCCACCGCGGAAGCGGTGGATGCAGAGGGTTGGTTTAAATCAGGCGATGCAGGATATTTCGACGAAGAAGGTTTTCTGTATATTCATGACCGGGTGAAAGACATGATCGTGTCAGGCGGGGAAAACGTCTATCCGGCAGGAGTTGAGAACGCTTTGTTCAGCCATCCCAAACTGGCCGATGTGGCCGTGATCGGCGTGCCTTCCGAAAAATGGGGGGAAGCCGTGAAAGCCGTTGTGGTTGTGGAAGCCGGTGAAGAGGTAAGCGCAGAAGACATCATTGCCTTCGCCAAGGAAAAAATCGCCGGATATAAAGTGCCCAAATCTGTCGATTTCATTGCCGAGCTGCCACGCAATCCATCGGGCAAAATTTTGCGCCGCGAATTGCGCGACCCCTATTGGGAAGGGCACGACCGCAAGGTCGGCTAAGCCATGACCGCCGCACCGCTTGAAGCGGATGGGTTGCCCCCCTTCCGCCCCGTCAAATATGTGCCTGTGAATGTCAGCCTTGAAAAACAGGCCGATGGCTCACTGGTCTATGCCAGCCACACACCGATGGATGAACGGCCCCACACGGTCAGCCATCTATTGGCACTGACGGCTACCGAAAAGCCTGAGAAAGAATTTCTGGGCTGGCGGCCTTTGCTGGCAGATGGCACGCGGGACGATTGGCGCTACATCACCTATGGCGCTTTTCAAGAACAGGTGGATCGCGTTGCAAGCTGGGCTATTCGCAATGGGTTCGATGCCGACACGCCCACATTGATCCTGTCGGAAAACACGGTAGAACATGCGTTATTGAGTTTTGGCCTGATGGCGGCAGGCGCGTGGAGCGCGCCGATCTCACCCGGCTACAGCTTGATGAGCGAAACCTTCGATAAGCTGAAACATGTGCACGGGGTGGTAAAGCCCAAGGCCATTTTTGTGCAGGATGGGCAAGCCTTCGCCCCGGCGTTGCGGGCACTTGATCTAACCGGCGTGACTGTGATTGCGGCCAAGCCCACGCCGGATGATATTCCCAGCCTTTCCTTCGCTGATTTGGTGGCGCAGCCTGCGGGAGATGAAGTGGCGGCTGCGATGGCAGCACTTACGCCCGACACCGTCGCCAAAGTGCTTTTCACTTCCGGCTCTACCGGCATGCCCAAAGGGGTATTGCAACATCACGGCATGATGGCGACGGCGATTGCTGCGCGCCTGACCGTTACCATTCGTGAAGATCATGAGCCGGACACGGTATGGCTGGATTGGCTGCCATGGTCACATTCCTTCGGTGGCAATGCCAATTTGCTAAGTGCCATTGCGCAAGGCGGCACCTTCCATATTGATCATGGCAAGCCCCTGCCCGGTGCGTTCAACGATACGCTGGATAATCTCCACAGCTTGTCTCCCACGCAGTTTTCGACAACACCAAGCGCTTTTGGCTTACTGATCACAGCTTTGGAGAATGATGAAAAGTTGGCGGAAAAATTCTTCCACCAACTCAAAATGGTGTCTTATGGCGGGGCGGCATTGCCGACTGACCTGTATGAACGTATGCAGCAGGTTGCCATTCGCACCACAGGCGAGCGCATTCGGTTCAACACCGGTTATGGCGCCACCGAAACGGGGCCTGCCATCACCAACACTTATTTCCCAACAGATCGCGTGGGCCTGCTGGGCCTGCCCTTGCCCGGCTGCCAGTTGAAGCTCGTACCCCACGGTGACGATGGCTCCTACGAAATTCGCGTGAAGGCGCCTTATGTCACCAAGGGCTATTTAAACAATGCGGAAAAGACCGCCGCCGCCTTTGATGAAGATGGCTGGTACTGCATTGGCGATGCTGCAAAATTTGTCGACCCCGCCAAGCCGGAATTAGGCCTATTGTTCGATGGCCGCGTGGCAGAGGAGTTCAAGCTGCTGACCGGCACCTTTGTCTCTGTTGGTAAACTGCGCTTGCAAGTTGTGGCCGCAGGCTCCCCCTATATTCGCGATGCCGTGATTACGGGTCATGATCGCAATTATGTGGGCGCGCTGATCTGGCTGAATGAAGACAAAGCCCGTGCCCTTACCCAAATGCCGGATGCCACGGTTGAAGAGGTGATCAAAGCGACCGCCTTGCATAATACAATAGCGGGTGGGCTGCGCGCACATAACGTGGCCAATCCCGGCTCATCGACCACCATCCGGCGGGTGATATTGATGGCAGAGCCGCCATCGGCAGACGGCCATGAGATTACCGACAAAGGCTATATCAACCAGCGTGCCACCTTGCAGCGCAGACATAAGCTGGTTGAAAGCCTGTATAACGACCCCGCCCCCGAAGGCGTGATTGAAATACCCCGTCAATAGCCGAAAATCTTTCATTGGTGCGCCGCGTTATACCCCTTGCGCAGTGCAGCATGATGGCAGAAACTATCCATCTGTAAAACTTTGGTAGGCCCCATGGCGCAAGAACCAATTATCATCAAAAAGTACGCCAATCGGCGGCTTTATAACACCGACAGTTCCAGCTATGTCACGCTGGAAGCGCTGTCTGCGATGGTAAAGGAAGGCCGTGAGTTTTTGGTCTACGACGCCAAATCCGGCGATGATCTTACCCGGTCCGTGCTTACCCAAATTATCATGGAAGAAGAAGCCAAGGGGCACAATTTGCTGCCTATTCGGTTTCTGCGCCAGCTTATTTCGTTCTACGATGACAAGATGCAATCTGCCGTGCCGCGTTACCTGGAAATGAGCTTGGAGAACTTCTCCAAAAATCAGCAGGAATTTCAGGCCGCGATTGAGCAGGCGCTGTCACAATTTGCGCCGGACAAACAAGACCGGCCCCGCAACCTTGAAGAATTGATGAAGCAAAATTATCAACGCTTCGAGAACGTGTTCAAAATATTTCAAGGCAAAGACGGGGAAGAGGAAGAAGAAGCTGGCACCACCGTCGCCTTGCCCGCACCTGAGCCAGAACCGCAAGCGGTTGAAGAACACCCGGTGACGGAAAGCAACGACGCAGAAATAGAAGCCCTGCGCGATCAGCTTTCTGCTATGCAGGCGCAGCTTGAAAAGCTTTCCAAAAAATAGCTAGCGATATTGCATGAGCAAGGCGCGCACGCGCTCGATCACATCATCACGCAAGGCAGGGTCAAAATCCGCATTCGCGGAACCGTCGGCCCAACGCTCAACATCGAACGCATGTTCTGCCCCGTCATAAATATGCGCGGTAGCTGTCATGCCGCCTGCAGACAACTTCGACACCATTGCCACACAATCCGTTGCAGGGGTCAGGCTGTCGGCAGCGGCCAAAAACATGTGAACCGGTGCCTTGTGGTTGATGCCGTGACGGGTCGCACCAAACCCACAATAGGGATACATCAAGATAGAGGCACGCACACCGCGCAAATCCATTGCATGGGGATCATCAAGGCCAGGAAAACGGTAATGCGGTGGGTTGACGCCCAACAGGTCCAGCGTGGTCCAGCCGCCATGGGAATATCCCATCAACACAACATGATCAGCACGGGCCCTGGGTTCCGCCGCAATACGGTGCAAAGCCAAATAGATATCCGCGCTGCGTTCCATTGCAAGCAAAGCCCGCAAATTGCATACAGCTTCGATACCCGCTTCATCGGCCAAGCCGCGCCCGGTTTGGCTGTCGGTGATCAACACCGCATAGCCTGCGGCCACACCCACCTTGGCCCACATATCATGATGCGATGTGCGCCCGCCACATCCATGGGCCAACACCAATGTCGGGAAGGGGCCATCGCCTTCGGGAAACGCCCATTATCGAACGGGGCGGTTACGGCTGCCACCTCAGCCGCTGTGCGATTACCGACAAACAACCCGTTGAGGGTGCCAAAGGCCACCACACCGGCAATTACCAGCACACCGGCCAGCCCGATCAACACACGTTGCATCACTTATTCATCCATTAAATGATCACGCAAAAATGCCAGCACCGCAGCGCGGGCGCGACGGCGATCTGCCTTGCCTTGTTCGACATTCAAATTGCGCAAGCCGCCTTCCAGCATATCGAAATTGTGGTTCGCCCCGGGAAACTCTTCCAACTTTATTGGATATCCCTTGGCCTTCGCGTCCGCGAAAATGTCGTCACACTCCCTAAGCGGCGTTACCTTGTCGGCTCCCCCATGCAGCCACAATAAGGGGGCCGGCACCGGGAACACCCGCACCTGATTAAGCGCACCGCAATTTGGATACATCACTATATGGGCGCGCACTCCCGCAAAGGCGGACGGTGCAAAAGTCTTTGCATATCCCCGCGGCGGTGTTGTGCTGTCTGCAACCGCCAGCGCCTCGAACAAGGTGGTACCGCCATGCGACAAGGCCAAAACCCCAATGCGGGTTGAATCAAGTGCAGGATGAGCACGAAACCGCATAAGGTTCGCCATTACATCTCCGGCACGTTCCACCGGGTAGAACAATGCCCCGTAACAGCCCATCATACGCGGAATTTCGTGACCCAGGCCCCGCCCCGCCAAACTATCGCTTACATGTGCCATGATGCCATTTGCGCGCAAAAACTCAGCCCAATCGCGCACCTGTACCAACCCGCCATAGCAATTATGTAACAGCAATACGCCGGGATATGGCGGCGGCCCGAAACGCGCCGGGTCTGGCACGAACACCTCATCAAACGGTGCCAGCATGGCATTGCGTTCTTCAATTGGCAGGGTTTTGGCCCACCAGCCTTTCGATTCACCCCAAACATAGGTAGCGAGGAAGAGCATACCGGCAGTGCCAAGCAACACCGCCCATTTAAATAACCGCAACACCATTTTTGGGTAATCTCCTGCTAGGCCGGCGGCAGGGCAGGGCGGCCAATGGAGACATAGTGAAAGCCTGCCTCTGCCATTTCTTCGGGCACGTAAATATTACGCAAATCAACCACAATGGGCGCATTAAGCTCAGCCTTGACGCGCGACAAATCAAGCGCGCGGAACACATTCCATTCCGTCAAAATTGCGACTGCATCGGCACCTTCCAACGCATGATAGGGGCCATCGCACCACTTAACATTGCTGAGCAAGGGCGCGGCCTCCTCCATGCCTTCAGGGTCAAAGGCACGAATATTCGCCCCCTGCTTTTGCAACGCCGGAATAATATCCAGCGATGGCGCATCACGCATATCATCTGTATTCGGCTTAAAGGTCACGCCCAACACGGCGATGGTTTTATTTTGCAAAGACCCCCCGCAGGCATCCACAATACGCTGCGCCATTGCCGCTTTGCGTTTATCGTTTGCCACCACAACCGCTTCGACAATTGTAGTGGGGGTGCCCGCCTCTTGTGCGGTGCGCACCAATGCGAGTGTATCTTTGGGAAAGCAGGAGCCACCATAGCCCGGCCCGGCATGCAAAAACTTTGATCCGATACGACCATCAAGCCCAATACCCTTGGCCACTTGCTGAACATCGGCCCCAACTTTTTCGCAAAGATCGGCAATCTCATTGATGAAGGTAACTTTAGTCGCCAAAAAAGCATTGGCGGCGTATTTAATCACCTCTGCGGTTTCGCGATTGGTGAACACAATCGGCGTCTCACGCAAGAATAAGGGGCGATACAGCGCCTTCATTACCTCCTGCGCGCGGGCCGAACGTGTGCCCACCACAACCCGATCAGGCCGCGAAAAATCTTCAATCGCTGATCCTTCACGCAAAAATTCCGGATTGGATGCCACATCAAAGGGAATATCTGCGCCGCGTTTTTCAAGCGTCTCAGCAATGATATCGCCAACCTTGCGGGCCGTGCCCACCGGCACCGTCGATTTATCGACGATGACGATATAATCTTTCATTTCCTCTGCGATTTCACGCGCAGCATCAAACACATATCTTAAATCCGCATGACCATCACCACGCCGCGTGGGCGTGCCAACGGCGATAAACACCGCCTCTGCCCCGGCCATGCCTTCTGCCAGATCCGTTGTAAAGCGCAAGCGCCCGGCAGCAACGCTATCTGCCACCAGCTTGTCCAGCCCCGGTTCAAAAATCGGAATACCACCGGAGTTAAGTGTTTCGATCTTCTTGGGGTCTTTATCGACACACACCACATCATGGCCGAAATCTGAAAAACAGGCCCCCGAAACCAAACCGACATAGCCGGTGCCGATCATCGTTATACGCATCAGGCTACTCCCTAAAGTTCTTTAAGCCAGTCTTCAAGACCATCGGCTACACCATCGTGGCGCGCCAAGGCAAATGCGACGTTGGCCTGCAAAAAGCCAAGCTTGCTGCCGCAATCATATCGCTTGCCTTCCGGGCGCAATCCCGCAAAGGGCTGACGACCAATCAGCTTGGCCATCGCATCGGTCAGTTGAATTTCACCACCCGCGCCGGTTTCATGGGCCTCAAGCTCGGTGAACACTTCCGGCTGCAAAATATATCGCCCAATGATGGAAAGCGTGGATGGGGCCTCTGCCGGGTCGGGTTTTTCAACCAACCCTTGCACGGTCGCAATGCGGCCATCATCTTCAGACACATCCAAAATGCCGTAGCGGCTTGTTTGTTCACGCGGCACCTCCATCACGCCAACCACATTGCCGCCAACGGTGTTATAGGTATCTACCATTTGCGCCATGACCGATTTTTCGGCCAAGAACAGTTCGTCGGGCAGCACAACGGCGAAGGGTTCGTCACCAACTATTTCCTTCGCACACCATACAGCATGACCCAGCCCCAAAGGAGCAGGCTGAAAAGCAACTTTCAACTTGTCTCCCCCTTGCGGGATGGCTGCCAGCATATCCAGCTCGGCCTGTTTGCCGCGATCGCGCAGCACTTGCTCAAGCTCCTGTGCGGGGCGGAAGTGGTTTTCCAAATCGCCCTTGCCCGGCCCGGTCACAAAGATAAATTCCTCGATCCCGGCGGCAGCGCATTCTTCCATCGCATATTGGATCAGTGGTTTATCGACAATCGGCAGCATTTCCTTGGCCATAACCTTAGTGGCAGGCAGGAAACGCGTGCCAAGCCCCGCAACGGGAAACACAGCTTTACGGACGGGGGAATGTGTCACTATGAGGGCCTCGCAGACAATCCAGATTCGGGCCAGTGTGCCGCCCTGCGCGCGCATAAACAAGGGCCTAAGTCCAACGCGTGGCACGTTGTTCCACGGGCCTGAAACTGATAGGAAGGAACCATTGTACTGGCACGCAACACAAGGCGGCGCGACCTTAATGGCATTGTTTTTCGATTCCCGCTGGTTTGATGCACGCCTGAGCGATATCGGCGCGGACCGGGATCAATTGGCGGCGCATTTAGGGCTAACGCGTACCGACATTGATATGATTTTCAAAGATCAGCGTGAATTAACGCAAGACGAGGTTGCCAGCTTGGCGCAATTCTTGAACCGCCCGGTTGAAGAGGTTGTCGACAAGGCAGGTATCGCCACCCCCAAACCCAGCCCATCACGGACACACGGCGGGAATGACCAAGCAGACCGGTTGCACCAGCTTGAGCGCCGCGTCGCCCTGCTTGAAAAACAAATCACGGCGCTTACACACCAGCTTCACCGCCAGCCGGATTAAAGGAGAGTTCAATGATTGCCATATTAGGCGCAGCCTTGCTGCTTGTTGCGGCGCTTTACGGTGCCTCCCGCGCTCTGTCGCTGGAACGGCCATTGGCCTGGTATTGGTTAACCGGCTTTGGCACATGGGCGCTGGCGGCTCTTGCCGCGATAATCGGCTTTTTGGGCGATGAGGGGCCTACGCCCCTTTATTTGGCGATTACGCAATTGGCCACGCTTATGGGCGGTACTGGCTTCTTAATCGCCGCAGCCACGATGCTTATCCGGCCACTGCCAGAATTATGGGTCAATATCGCGTTTTTGGGCGCACTTGCCTTATTGGTGACCGGCCAGATGCTGGGCCTTGCCGGCCCCGCAGGGGCCCTGACCATGATCGTTCAGATCGGCCTGATCGGCTTGGGTGTCTCCCAATATAACAGTAAGGGCCGCCCGGCTTTGATGATTGGTGGCGGGGCCGCCGTGATGATGCTGGCACCGCTTTTGGCGCGTGGCCTGCCTGCGGGCGATATGCGGTTTGCCCTTATGTTTATCTTGGCCGCAGGCGGGCTCTATCTGCTGAGCGAGGCTGCTGCCCACAAGGAACCCACATAAGATGCGTGATTTTCAAAGCGCCGGGCGATCGACCCTTCACGCCCAAAACGGCATGGCGGCTTGCTCCCACCCGCTGGCCAGCCTAACCGCCATTGATATTTTGCGCAGTGGCGGCAACGCCATTGATGCCGCGATCGCGGCCAGCGCCGTTCTATGCGTTGTGGAACCGATGATGACCGGCATTGGCGGCGATTGCTTTGCCTTGATTGCCAAAAAAGGCGTGCTGCCGGTACTGGGCCTTAACGGGTCTGGACGGGCCCCGGCGGGTGCGAACGCGGCGGCGCTGCGTGCTGAAGGGTTGGACGAAATACCCGCCCATAGTGCGCATGCCGTTACCATTCCCGGCGCTTTAGCCGGTTGGCAGAAAATGCTGAGCGCGCACGGCACCATGGCATTGGGCGATGTACTGCAACCCGCCATTAAGCTGGCGTATGATGGTTATGTGGTGTCACCCCGCATCGGCACTGACTGGCTGTTTCTCGTCGGCCAATTAGAAAATGACCCAGGCGCGAAAGCTCACTTCACCTGCAATGGCGAGGCCCCGGCGATTGGCAGCCTGTTTAAAACACCAGCGCTTGGGCGCACCCTTGAAACCATCGCCGATAAAGGCATTGCGGGTTTCTATGAAGGAGCCGTGGCAGCAGATATGCTGGCAGTGCTCCACAAAAATGGCGGCACACATACGGCAGATGATTTTGCCAGCGCTCAAGAGGGGGCTGATTGGGTAACACCGCTAGAAACCGTTTATCGCGGCCACACCCTCTATGAAATTCCACCCAACGGCCAAGGCATCGCGGCGCAAATCATCCTCAACATTTTGGAAAATTTCAGCTTCGATCCTGCAGAAGCAGAAAGCACAAAGCGTTATCATTTGGCGCTGGAGGCGCAACGGATCGGTTATCAAATGCGTGACCACCACGTTGCCGATATGGGGGCCACAAATGTGCCGGTAGATGCCCTGCTGCATAAGGGCCAAGCAAAACAATGGGCCGATATGATCGACCCGGATGCCACCAATCCGGCTTTTGGCACGCTGCCACCCCTGCCCCCGCGCGATACGATTTACCTGAGCGTCGTTGACAAGGACCGCAACATGGTCTCCTTCATCAACTCGCTTTATATGGGTTTCGGTTCTGGCCTGTGCGGTATGGAAAGCGGCGTGATGCTGCAAAATCGCGGCGCCTGTTTCTCACTTGAAGAAAACCATCCAAACGAATTGGCACCGGGCAAGCGCCCAATGCACACAATCATTCCGGCAATGCTGGCGCAAAACGGCAAGCCTTGGTTAAGCTTTGGGGTAATGGGTGGTGCCTACCAACCCATGGGCCATGCCCATGTCGTGCAAAACCTTGTCGATTTTGGATTGGACCTGCAAGAAGCAATAGACCTGCCGCGGGTGATGGCAGAAGGTGATCAAATACAGGTTGAAACCAGCATGAGCGCCGCCTTGATTGCGGCCCTCAGCGAAAAGGGTCACAATCCTGTTGATGCTTGGATACCCCATGGTGGTGCGCAAGCGGTAGGGATTGATCCTGCGCATGGCACCTTGATCGGCGCATCAGACCCCCGCAAGGATGGCTGTGCCCTAGGTTACTAAGGCACGCCAGCGAGCCCGCTTTGACAATATGCCAAGAGCTGTCTGCCCATCAAACGGCACATAGATGGAACCACAAGAAAGCAAGCGGGCGAGTAAGCCGTGAGCCTCACAACCGTCAGCTTTTGCCGGTGCCGACAGCCCTTATAGGGCAAGGCAATGCCAACACACGACCTAACATGCAAGGGGTGTGCCCCTTCACAAATCCAAACAAATCTACGCGAAAGAAAAAAGGCCGATGCAATTGCACCGGCCTTTCAACTTCAGTTTTACCTATTGCGGTTAGGCTGTACCTTGTTCCCGCAACTTCGCGATGTAATCGATCCAGCGCTTGGCAGACTTTTTTGACTCATCATGCTTCAGCGCATCTTTAAACGCCTTCTCGGCTGAATCAAAGTTATTGAGGTTGGCGTGGGTCATACCCAATAGCAAATAGGCATTGCCGACCCGCTTCAAACCGCCTTTCTTGATGGCGTTTGTCAGCGCATCCCGCGCATCGGCCCATTTCTCTTCACCTACATAGGCTTGGCCCAACTGAAGATAGAGATCCCCATCGTCAGACAATTTGGCAGCCGCGGTGAGAGGCGCAATAGCCAGATCATTTTCGCGGGCACCCATCCAGGCAGAGGCTAATAGGCCCCAATTATCCGCATTCTTTTCAACCGTGCCATCTTTGATTTTGGCATCCAAAACCTTGGCGGCCTTATATGGCACATCATAATAGAGATAGAGCTGCGCCAAGCGTTCGAAATCCCGGCTTTTGTCCAACATGCCCTGCATATAGGCCAATTCCGCAATCGCGAAAGAACGCTTTTCTTTCTTGTTCTCAGCAGTCACTGCTGAAAGCTGCTTCCAATAAAGCGGTACGCCAGGGAACTTTTTGACCATAACCTCGAGCAGTTTTTCGGCGTGCTTGTATTTGTTTTTCTCAAAATAGAGCGCCAGCAAAAACTTGTACCAGTTTTCCTTGCCCTTACCCTTGGCCTTCTTGATCGCCGTTTCTACCAGCTTGGTCGCCGTCACATAGTCTTCTTTGTTGTAATAGGCGTTACCCAACAGGATATAGGCTTTGGCGTTCGGATTTTCGGCAATCTTGAACCATGCCTTCAAGGTCGAAATCGCCTTGTCATAGTTCTCCATCGCCATATAGAGCTGGCCCATATTGTACATCATATCGACCTTGGCTTCGTCCGGCAGGCCGTCTTCAATAGCCAATGCCTGTTCGAAGGCAGCCACGGTCGCGGGATAGTTTTCCCGATCTGCTTCCAGATAGCCCACCGTTTGCAACGTCACGGCACGCTCATACGGTTTCAACCGGCTGCCCCGATCCAAAATGGCTTGAAGCTCGGTCATGGCCTCACCATGCTTGTCCTCGCCCAGCAACTCCTGCGCTTTTTGCAGGCGCTCAAAAACCTTCTTGGAAAGTGTTTTTGCCTTTTTGGTTTTCGGCTTGCGGCGTTCTTTTTCCTCTGCTTGCGCGCGATCCGTCACGCCCCAGCTTGTGGGGGTAATAGATGGCCCAAAGGTGAGAACACCAGCCATTGCTGTTGTAAGAACCAATGTGCGAAGAGCCTTATTCATTTCAGACCTCCAACTTCCAACTTTGTGCAAAGGCCGCCAATGGGCCGCCAATGCGATTATACTATTTATCCAACTCAAAGGTGATAACGGTGCTGACCCCGTGGCGTTCCACGGCAACCCCGTCTTCGATCTTCGGCTTGTATTTCCATTTAGCCACGGCCTTCATGGCAGCCCGGTTAAAGATGCCCGGCGGATCAGCATCGATCACGCTTGGATTTTCAACCGTCCCCACTTTGGAAATGGTAAACTCAACCTGCACCCAGCCTTCAATCCCGCGGGATAAGGCACGGCGTGGATATTGCGGCGCCACGCGTACCAACGGCATAATATCGCCATCAGAGCCAGCCCCCAGGTTCACACCCCCGGCCATATCAACACCATCGCCCAAATTGGGAATACCGATACCCATATTATCAGCAGAAGGCTTGGCCTTGCTTTGCTGCATGGGTGGCGGTGGTGGTGGTGTATCAGGCTTGGTTGGCCGCGGCGGTTTGCGACGCGCTTTCTCGTTTAGCGATTCATCTTTCTTAACGCGCACAAACTCAATTGCGGCGCCTTGAACGGCGTCATCCAATTTGCCGGACCCGATGGCCACCAAATATTGCATGACCCAGAAAAGTGAAAAGGTCACGATCGCAGCTAGCGGTATGGCAAAGACAGAGCGTGTCAAAGTCGCTGGCATGTGTTTTCCTCCACCCTGCCATGACGGTTTTCCGCAGGCAGACCTTATGGCGGACCTTACTGCCGTTTTACCGGCGAGGGGTCCAAGTTTGCACCACCTGCCCCATTTAGACTGCTTGAACAGTCACCCCATGGTGCCGCGCGGTGCGCTCATTCTCAAGCCCTGATCCTCGCAAATGATGCCATAATGGCATCAGATTTTCGTGAACAGAGCCAAAATCTCTATTATCACCCCCGGAAAACCGGGGCAATTTGGTAACGGCCCGCCCCCAAAGCGGGAGGCAGGCCGTTCAACCTAGTTTTTCTCTTGCGCGGCAATAGCAACCGAAGGCGCCCCGGCAAGTCGCGCAGCATCCATAACCTGCACCAAGGTATCTACCTGAGATTCCTTGTCTGCCTGGATCACGACTGAGCCTTGCGGGTTTTCAGCAAGCAGGCGTTCGATGTTTGCGCGCACTGCCCGCACATCAACTTTCCGCTTGTTGATCCACACCACACCTTCTGAGGAAATGGCGACCAAAATACCCGCCTTATCCTGCTTCACTGCGGTGTCGGCATCCGGGCGTGTCACATCAAGCCCGGATTCTTTCACAAACGTTGCCGTAACAATGAAGAAAATCAGCATGATGAACACGATGTCCAGCATCGGCGTCATGTCGATGGCTGATTCATCCTCTGTAGCGTGCTTCTTTCTCATCTACTTAAGCTCCATCATGTCGGCCACTTTCTCAACTTCTACTTCAGCTTTGCGGGTTAACACCGCTGTAAAGTAAACGCCTGAAAGGGCTGCCACCATGCCCGCCATTGTCGGGATTGTGGCTTTCGATACGCCTGAGGCCATGGCGCGGGCACTGGAAGACCCTGTTGCTGCCATAACATCAAACACTTCAATCATGCCTGTCACGGTACCCAGCAGCCCCAACAGCGGCGCAACTGCCACCATGGTGCCGATAAGGGCAATGTTCACATCGGTCTGTTCTTTAACTTGGCTGATCATCATTTCACGAACCCGATGGGCATGCCATGAAGTGTGATCTGTTCTGTTTTCCCAAGCTTGCAGCGTTTCCGCGATAACATTGCGATGACGACCGTAAAAGTACCAGTAGCGTTCAATAATCAACGACCAGAGGAAAAAGGTGGCAATCAAAATAGCGAATAGAACATCGCCACCCTTCTCAATAAACCCTTGGACGTCATACCAGGCTTCTAAACCAATCATAGGTTTATCCTTTCCTTGACTTGACGCTCATCCGAACCAAGATCACGCGGTATGCGGATGATCTTCGGCGTGGCGGGCTACGATACCTGCGGATTGTTCTTCCAAGATGCCAAGCACCAATTTGGAACGACCAGCCGCAACGGCGTGAAGCAACAGCACCGGAATAGCGGCACACAGACCCAACACTGTCGTGATCAGGGCTTGCGAGATACCACCGGCCATCAGCTTCGGATCACCCGTACCGAACAGGGTAATCGCCTGGAAGGTTTCGATCATACCCGTCACTGTACCCAAAAGGCCCAGCAATGGTGCAACCGCGGCCATTACTTTCAACATGGCAAGGCCACGTTCAAGTTTTGGCGTTTCCTTCAAGATGGCATCATCCAGCTTGAGTTCCAACGTTTCCACATCGACACTCTCGTTGTCTTTGTAGGCCTGCAGAACACGACCCAGCGGGTTGTTCCCCGGATTGCCGGTATCCTTCATCTGACCGCGCACTTTGAATGCCGTCAGTGAAAGCGTGATGATGCGTTCAAGCGCCATCAATACACCGATAATCCCCAAACCGATAATGATGTAACCAATCTCGGCACCTTGGTCGATCCGCTCTGTGATAGAGGGAGCCAACACAAGCAAGGACAAAATGGCACCGCGTGACGGGTCAACCGCCGCCGCAACCACTTCACCAGGCGCTGCATTTTCAATATTTTCTGCGGCGCCAAGAACGCGCGCACCGGGCTGACGGCCCAGCTCGACCAATTGGCCGGAAGAATATTGCAGATACTTGCCTTCGGAGATCGCCACAAACGGCCCAATACGGGTCACTTGACGTTCCGTCGGCTCGCCACCTGGCGTCAACACGGTTGTGTTATATTTAACAACCTTGCCTTGCTGTACGGCTTCTTCCATCAGCGCCGCCCAAAGGACATTCAACTGATCGATCCGCGGCAGCTCTTTCGAGCCTGCCAAGGCACGCAGGCCTTCCGTACGGTTTTGCAATTGCGTTGAAATCAACGAATTGTAAATTTGCGCTTCGGTATCACCCGCCACTTGGCGCACAACCCCGAACAACTCACCAAAGGCCCCAAGACGTTCAGCCAACAAACCCTCAAGGTCTGCCAGTTTGATTTCGTTGTCCTGGAATTCCTTCTCAAGCGCAGAGGAACGCGCTTCTTCGCGCGCTACTTCTTCTTCGGCTTCCCGCAGAAGATCGGCTTGACGGTCACGCGCACGCTTAAACTCGGCTTCGCGACGCTTGTTTTCCTGATTTTCCTTCACACGGCCTGTTTTGACCATCTCAACCAATTGATCGAGCGTGAGGGATGAGGTGCCGTCTTGTGCCATTGCCGGCGCAGAAGGCGTGATAACAGCGGCGGAAACAGCAAACGCTGCAGCAGCCACCAAGGATTTAACAGTCATCAGTTTCATTGTGCGACCTCCGGACCAGCAACGGGCAGGATCATCAGATCAGGCGCAGCTTGCTTGTTAGCAATGCGCAAACCTTGGCGAATAGACGATGTGTAATCGCTATCCAACGTATCCCAGCTGCGGGTTTTCACATTCCAGACACCACTTTCTTCACCATCAAGCGTTTGATAGATGAACGTGATCCGGCCAACGCGCAGATATTCCACCGTGCGTTCCTGACCGGTTGCGGTCAAGGCACCACGATAGGCCTCAATCGTGCGGCCATATTCATTCTCAATTTGATAGGCTTCAAGAATTTTACGGAAACGCTCAGCCGGTGTCACATCGGCATTGGCCATCAAGGAATCAAGGCCAGCCAAACGCGTTGCGCGTTCTTCCGACAAGAAGGGCACGTCGTTTTCGACGAACATCTTCAGACCTTCGATCATTTGCAGCATAAGCGGCGTGATCTGGCGGTCAATATCCGTCACCCGATCAATCTGCTCCTGCAACGAGGCCATTTGCTTGACCTGCTCAGAGATCAGGTCTTCCAACTGCTTGTTGTAAACCTTCAATGCTTCCAGTTTTTTCAGCGTCGCTTTGTACTCTGCCAAAAGCTGTGATTCATCATCGTCATAGCGATCAATCTTTTGTTGAGATTGTGCACTTTGCGCGATGCCTTCTAGCCGCAGCTTGACCGCTTGATCAAGTTCCTTGGCTGCATATGCGTCGTCTATCGTCACCGTGGCAGCGGAAAAGCCCATTAGAGCTACCGCCATGGCCGAGACAGACGTGGTAAGCCGTCTTTTCATAATCTTACGCCTCATTCCCCTTGTTCTTGAAGAACCTTCAAACAATCCCCATATACCCGGAAACCGTTAGAAGAAGTGATACTGTGAAGCACCGGCCCGATGAAGGCCATTCGCGACACAGCAAGTATCGTTGATATGTAATTCCGCTATGGGAGTTGTGACCTTACATATCCCCCTTTAAAGGTCTTGATTGAAACACGCCAAGGGCGCACTTCATTTATTCCCTGTTTGCCGGGTGCTTTGCCTTAAACTGGCAAATTCACCGCGACGGTTCTCAATTCCTGAACCCTTGATCACCCGCTTGCCGGACTGTGCTGATTTCTTAGTGAACCCGGCACCCCTCATCCATCCAAGTAAGCAATCTCAGATCACGAGCAAACATTGTTAAACATCGGCTTTCTAAGTTGCAAGCCCCGTTCCTTGCTTGACAATTCAAAATCCACTGCCGCAGCAGCCACCTCAGAAAAGAAAAAGCCGGGCGGCATGCCACCCGGCCACTTTTTATAAATACCAGTAAATTACATGGGTTTAGGCACCTTTAGGCACGTCTTTAAACGCCACATTTTTATCCACACGCACTTCCGAGGGAAGACCGAGCACACGTTCGGCAATAATATTTCTCAATATCTCATCCGTGCCACCTTCAATACGTGTGGCGGGAGAACGCAAAAGCATCGCCTGAAAGCGCCCGGCATAAGGGGCATTTTCAGGGTCAATAATCGCCCCGGACTGTTCTTGCAGCTCCGCCGCATAGATCGAAATATCCTGCATAAGCGAACCGGCTACCAGCTTGCCGATGGACGCTTCCGGCCCCGGTGTGGCCCCTTGGCTGACGGCAGAAATCATGCGCGAGGCCGTATGCTTCAAGCCTGCGGCCTTCACATGCCAATCGGCCAATCTTTCGCGCACCGCGCCATCCTTGATAGCGGGTGTGCCGTCCAGATCAAGCCCTTGCACAAAGTCAAGAAATTCCGGGAAACCCGTGGCCATGCCGCCACCGATCGCCAAGCGTTCGTTCATCAAGGTAACAAGGCCCACATTCCAGCCATTGCCCACATCGCCCAGCCTTTGGCTGTCAGGTACCCGCAAATCAGTGAAAAACACCTCGTTAAAGTCTGAATTGCCGTTCACTTGTTTAATGGGGCGGATTTCAATGCCCGGGCTTTTCATATTCACAAAGAACATGGTCAGGCCCTTATGCTTCGGCACATCCGGGTCCGTCCGGGTTAGCAGAATGCCCCAATCACAGTAATGCGCGCCGGATGTCCAGATTTTCTGGCCATTGATCACCCATTCATCGCCATCTTTCACAGCTTTGGTGCGCAAACCTGCCAGATCAGAGCCCGAGGCGGGTTCGGAGAACATTTGGCACCACACATCTTCACCAGAGGCGAGACGCGGCATCAACTCTTCATTCTGTTCATTGGTCGCGAACGCCATCATGGTAGGGCCACACATACCTTGGCCGATCAGGAAAATGCCTGAAAGAATGCCATAGTGGCCCTCTTCCTGGCTCCAGATCACCCGTTCAATCGGGCTGGCATCGCGGCCACCAAATTCGGTCGGCCAATGCAGGCAGGCCCAGCCGGCCTCCTGCTTTTTCTTCTGCCAAGCCTTGGATTCGGCCATCATCACATCTTTATCGATATTGGTGCGCCCAAAAGTGGCTTTGCCCAGCACGTCATCCAGATGTTTGGGGGCATTTGCATCAATCCATGCACGCACTTCGGCGCGGAATTCTGCTTCTTGCGGTGTATCGTCGAAATTCATGTCAGCTTCTCCGGTTAGGCAGCTTTGTTTTGATGTTCAAGGGCGGTTGCCAGCTTGTCTTTCCACTGGCGCAATGAACCCAAGCTCAACGCCAAATGGTTGGAACGGCGATAATAAAGGTGGGCATCCACCTCCCAGGTGAAGCCCATACCGCCATGCACCTGAATATTGTTCTTGGAACAAAGCTGGAAAGCCTGGGTAGAGGCCACGCGTGAGGTTGCTGCCGCCAACGCCAGTTCTGGCGCATCGGTCGACAACGCCCACGCACCATAAAATGCGTTAGACCGCGCCAATTCCTGCGCCACATACATGTCAGCCAGCATATGCTTCAACGCTTGGTAAGAGCCGATTTGGCGCCCAAACGCATAGCGTTCCTTGGCGTATTCCACCGCCATTTCCAGCGCCCGTGTGGCCCCGCCAAGCTGTTCAAAGGCCGTTAGCACCGCGGCCCGATTCAGCAATTGCTCCAACAGGGAAAGACCTTCGCCTTCGGCCCCCAGCAATTCGGCTTTCGCGCCCTTGAATGTCAGGTCTGTCATTTTGCGGGCCGGATCTACCGTGTTCAGCGCTGTGGCCTCAACCCCCGCACTGGCATCCACCACCGCAAGAGAAAGTGCTTTTGCACCATCGCCTGCGCCCGTGCGTACCAAGGTAACGATGACATTTGCGATACCGCCATCCACGACAGATGTTTTGGTGCCGCTGACAGTACCGCCTTCAAAGCGGCACTCAACATTGCGCGCAGACGGTTTGTTCAACCCTTCTGTCATTGCCAGCGTGCCGATAGCCTCACCCGACACAAGCTTAGGCAACCATTCTGCCTTTTGGGCGTCGCTACCTGCCAGCATAATGGCTTCTGCGGCCACGAAGATGGAAGAGGCAAACGGCACCGGGGCCGCAACCCGGCCCAATTCTTCCGCAATCACGCACAGTTCCAAATGGCCCAGGCCCAGCCCGCCAAATTCTTCCGGCACGGCGGCACCGGCAAAGCCCATATCTATGATCTTTTGATACAGATCCGCATCATAGGCCTTGTCGTCATCATCCAACACGGCACGCACCTGCGCCGGGCTACATTCAGCTTCCAGAAATTTGCGGGCGGTATCGCGCAGCATTTTCTGGTCTTCGTTAAAGTCAAACTCCATGACTTACTCTCCCAAAGTTAGGTTTACTCGTTCTCTCAATCGCTTTCGCGGTAGTCGCCAAATTCCTTGTCTCGATCTGACAGCGCCTCTGTCAAAGAACCATCGCCTTGAATGCGCGCAAAGAACGCCCGGGCGGTGGGCGTGTTCATGGCCAATGCCTGCATTTCGGTGCCAACCCGTATGCCTTGACGCACGCCCATCGCCTCCATCTGGCGATGCACCGCACGTTTGTTGATTTGCTGCACATCGGCAGGCACCTTGGCAATACGCTCTGCCACCTTCAGCACTTCATTTTCCAGATCATCCGCCGCAAAAGCACGATTGGCAAAGCCCGCCTCCGCCGCTTCGGCCCCGGTCATGGCATCCCCGGTCAGCATCAGTTCCATGGCCCGGCGCATTCCCAGCATCCACGGAAAGAACTGATTGTCCGGCGGGGAGATTTCACGCACCACCGGATAGCCAATCTGCGCATCATCCGCCACATAGACCAGATCACACGCTGTCGCCAATTCTGTGCCACCAGCCAAACAAAAGCCATGCACCTGCGCAATAACGGGCTTGCCCAAATCCCAAATTTTGAAAAAGCCATCCACCACATGGCGCGGCCACTGGCCCAAGCCCCCGGCGGTATGAAAAGGCATGTCTTGCGATGTGTCGGATTTCAGATCATAGCCTGCGGAAAAACAGGGGCCTGCGCCGCGCAAGATAATCACGCGCACGCCTTCGTCCCTGTCGGCTGCTTCCAGCGCGCTGAAAAGCTCAGTACGCAGGGGATTGGACAAGGCATTGCGCTTGTTTGGCCGATTGAGCGTCAGTCGCCGCACACCCTTTAAGGGCGTATCAATCAGCACCAGTTTTTCTGTCATTGTTCCCCCCAGAACCTAAATAGCCGCTGCTGTCAGTCGGTTTTGTCACCGCGCAACTTGTTGGCGATTGCCTCCAAGGGTTCAAAGGCATCGCGCAACGCCGCTTGCTGTTCACCTTGCAACCGATCCATGGCCGCGGCCTGTCGGTTCAAGGTATCTTGCATATGCTGCATACGATCATTGACAATCGCTTTGGGGTTCTCGGCCTCTGCCAAGGCGCGCAACCCGGCCAATTGTTCACTCACTTCAGCTTCCACAACTTCCAGCATTGCCAGTTGAACCCGCTTGCGCCCGTGGCGCGCACGCTCTGCCGCTTCGGCCACCGCGGCACGTACATCCTGCATCGCCGCTTCCGCATCGCCCACAGCCAACTGGCCCCGGATCACCTGCCGCAACACTGCATTGATGCCCTGATCCAGCGCGTTGGAAAACCCGGAAATCGCCCGTTCAACCGAACCGGGCAGGGAAGTTTGTTCGCTTTCAGGCGTTTGCTCGCTCATAGAATTCTGTCCTTGTGACACATCAAGCGCTGCCAAGCGCCTCATCGGGGGTGTTTTCAAGCGCCTTGCGCTCGGCCCCAAAGGCATCATAGACCACCGTGCGCGCTGCGTCGAATACCATAACGGGGCGATTATCTGTGTCATATTGTGGCCACGCCGGGCATTCGCCACCCGACGGATCCCCCGTACGCGCAAAATTGATCCAGCCATCCATCATGGCGGCGGCCAGGCCATCGGCGTCTGGCCCGGTACCACAAAAGGCGTCTATCCCCTCGGCATTATTGGTGCCGAAGACAAAGCCCAGCTCCAGCGCGTGACACGCCCCCAGCGCCCCACCCATGGCAGGCGATTTCCACTTAAACATATAGTTGAAGGCCGTGCCGCCACGCGCTGCCACGGCTTCCGCCAAACGCACGGCTGGCATACGGAACAGGGTGTCTGTCCGCGCGGCTGCCGCAATCGTTGTGGGCGTGACCGGGCCGCCACGAGCGTCCAACGCCTCGGCATAGGCATCATAGATCGCCGCGGCGTCTCCTCCATTTGCCGCAAGGGCGGTCATCCGCCCTTCCGCACCAGCGCGATCAAGCTGCGTGATCATCGGGTCCATAAAGAAGAACAGGTTCCATTCATCAAGGCAGGAACCCACCATAATTTTCACCCCATCTGCTGCGCCTGCGCGCACGGCCTCAATCGGCAAGGTGGGCTGCACGTCGCCATCCACAACGGGCGAAAACGGCATGCCGCCAATCGCAGGCTGGCCTTGCATGGCCTTCATGGCATTCATGATGGTGAAGTTGGTTTGCGCCTCCATCACCTTGTCAGCACTTAGGTTTTGCAGGGCCGCCGCATCGGCAGCGTCCACGCCAACAGCTTCCAAAAAGCCATTGGCAACCAGCGCCGCATCATCGCGGCTCAGCGCCGTGTGGCACGCACCCGATTGCGGGATCGCTTTTTGGAACAAACCTTTGGCCGATGGCATGGCCAGCAGGTTGCCGCAAGACATACCGCCCGCGCTTTCCCCAAAAATGGTGACATTGGAGGCATCACCACCAAAGGCGTCGATATTGTCGCGCACCCATTCCAAACCGGCGACCTGATCCAGCAAGCCTTCATTACCCGTGGAAGGAATGGCCCCGCCTGTCACTTCTTTCAACCGCAAAAAGCCCAGCGCGCCCATGCGGTAATTGATGGTGACGACCACCACATCTCCACGCGACGCCAAAGGCACACCATCATATAAACCTTGGGAGCCAGATCCCATGACAAACGCGCCGCCATGGATCCACACCATCACCGGGCGCTTTTTGCCATCACAGGCAGGTGTATAAACATTGAGGTACAGACAATTTTCATCCGGGTCGCCCACATCAGACATCACGGCCAGCGCATTATCGGTGCCGCCCATCAGGCTTTCCGGCTGCATGGCGCAATTGCCGAACTGGGTGCATTCACGCACGTCTTGCCAGCCTTCATGCGGCTGAGGCGCCGCCCAACGCAAATCGCCCACTGGCGGTGCCGCAAAGGGAATACCTTTGAATGTTTGAATACCACGATCTTCTGCGCCCGATACCGGGCCAAGTTTTGTTTCCACAATAGTCATGTCTGGTCCCCCATCCTTAATAAGTGTCACCCCGTGGCCAAACCTCTTGGAACCCGGGGTCCATGCGTCGTTTGCTCTGGATTCCGGGTCTCGCCTTTTGGCTCGCCCGGAATGACGTTCTCTCTAGCTACTGATCTTTATAATCCGGTTCGCGCTTTTCAAGAAAGGCGCTGATACCTTCACCAACATCATCGGTCATTGTCATCAAAATTTGTTGGCGATCTTCCAGCGCAATCTGCGCCTCCAAGGACGGCGCCTCACGCGCAATGTGCGAACCTTCCTTGGTCAGCCGCAAGCCCAACGGCGACATACGTAGCATATCAGCCGCCAAGGCGTCGCCCGCCGCTTCCAGCTCTGCCACTGGCACAAGCTGTGACGCTACCCCCAATTGATAGGCGCGGTCTGCCTGCAAGAAACGACCTGTCATCATCAACTCATTCGCCACCGATGTGGGCAAAGCACGAGTGAGGAAATAGGAGATGCCGATATCATTGCCGGTAAAGCCAATTTTGGCCATCGCCACATTCATGCGCGCGCCTTCGGCCACAATCATCACATCGGCGGCCAGTGCAAAGGCAAAGCCACCGCCGGAGGCGGCCCCATGCACCAAGGCGATAATGGGTTGCGGGCAACGCCGCATCTTCATCACAATTTCTGAAATACGGCGCTGACCGCGCATGCCATTGGCGGCAGAACGCCCGCTGGCCGTATCATCCCCGCCGGATGTGGAACTGTCTTTCAAATCCAACCCGGCACAAAAATGTTTGCCCGCCCCGCGCAACACCACCGCGCGCACCGAATGATCGGTATAAAGCTTACCGAAATAGTCCTGCAGCTCGCCTGACATGGTGGGGGTGATGGTGTTGAAAGCCTCGGGCCGGTTGAGAGTTACCCAATCAACTTGCCCGCGCTTTTCAATGGTGAATGTTTCGTATGGCTGCACGTCCTTAGGCATGAACCAGCCCACCCTCACGCTTGCCATCACCCAAGGCATCGGCGGTGGCTTCGCCGCGGTTGGAACCCCCACACACATCCAAAATAGTGCCTGTGACATAGGTTGCTGCCTGCGATGACAGGAAGATCGCCGCATCGGCAATCTCGTCCTTCGTGCCTTGGCGGCGCAGCGGTACGGTTTTATCAACTGCGGCCATGGCTTCCGGTGTTGGTGCCAAGCGCGCCATGCCCTCGGTGTCGGCAATCGGGCCGGGCGAAATGGCGTTCACCCGAATGGAGGCAGGGCCCCATTCTTTCGCCAAGCACTGCACCAGCATGTTGATGCCAGCCTTGGCGGCACACACATGGGCCTGGAACATGGTCGGGTTCACCGATTGACCCGCCGTGATGGCAATCAAGGATGAATTGTCCTGACGCAGATGTTCGAAAGACGAACGAAAAACATGGAACGTACCCAACAGGTCAATGTCCATCACGGCCTTAAAGCCGTTGGATGAAATGCCCACGGCAGGCGCCACAAAGTTGCCAGCCTGACCGGCAATCACAATATCCAATGGGCCGTGCGCCTCAGCGGCACCCGCCATCACTTTGGCGACACTGTCATAGTCGCGCACATCGGCAATATCGTAGCGGGCTTCGCCACCTGTTTCGGCGCGAATTTCTGCCACCGCTCCGGCAGCCTTTTCGGCATTGCGCCCTACGATGGTGACATTGGCACCGGCGCTCACAAAGCGCTTGGCAATACCAAGGTTGATACCGCTTGTACCACCAACGACAACCGCATTGCGGCCTGCCAATACTTTATCCTGAAATATGCTCATCACTTCCCCACTTGAATTTGTTTCTATCTTTTCAAAAATGTGGGGCGACCGCTACACCAAGCAGCAATCGCCCCACCTTAAATCAATTTCAGCGGCGCGCGCCTAGTTGGTTTGATACATGGTGACAACACATGCACCACCCAAGCCCAGATTATGCTGCAAGCCGGTTTTCGCGCCTTCAACCTGACGCTTATCGGCTTGACCGCGCAATTGCCACACAAGCTCGGTGCATTGCGCCAAGCCAGTTGCCCCCAAAGGATGACCTTTGGACAACAGCCCGCCTGAGGGGTTGGTGACATGCTTGCCGCCATACGTATTGTCACCGTCTTCAATGTATTTTTCGGCGGTGCCTTCCGGGGTCAGGCTCAAGGCTTCATAGGTAATCAGCTCGTTTGCGGTGAAGCAGTCATGCAGTTCCACCACGTCCACATCCTCGGGGCCAACGCCTGCCTGTTCATACACAATGTCGGCGGCTTCTTTCGCCATTTGATAGCCGACAACATTCATCATGGATTTTGTGTCAACGGCTTCTGGCCGGTCGGTCGTCAATGATTGACCAACGATAGACACGGTATCGTTCAGGCCATGTTTCTTGGCAAACTCAGGCGTACACAAAATGGCAGCCGCCGCACCACATGTGGGCGGGCAGCACTGGAAGCGCGTCAGCGGGCCATACACATGCGGGCTTTGCAGAATGTCATGCATCGACAATTCTTCCTTAAAGATCGCAAACGGATTGTTCTTGGCGTGCTTGCGGGCTTTTTCAGAAATCTTGGCGAAGGTTTCAGTCTTGGCACCAAACTTTTCTTGATATTCAACGCCGGCCCCCCCAAAGAATTGCGCGGCGAACGGGGCCTTCGGGTCAAGCTCTTGAATGGACATCATGGCCTGCGCGCCCTTCAGCATAACCGGCGCGCGGTCAGAAAAGTTTGAGCCAAGCGCACCGGGCACCATTTGTTCAAAACCCAATGCCAGCGCACAATCAACCATGCCGCTTTCAACGGCTTGGCGTGCCAGGAACAAGGCGGTAGAGCCGGTGGAGCAGTTATTGTTCACGTTCACAATCGGAATACCCGTCATGCCCACATTATAAAGGGCAGATTGGCCAGACGTGCTGTCGCCATAGCAATAACCAACATAGGCTTGTTCAACCATATCATACGAAATACCGGCATCTTCCAGCGCCACTTTCACAGCAGCAGAGCCCATTTCGGGATATTGTTCGGACTTGCCGGGCTTGGTGAATTCAATCATGCCAACGCCAACGACGGGGATATTCTTTTTGGTGGTTTCAGCCATTTTCTGGGCTCCCATAAATTTTACTTGCGGGTCAAATTTTTAAGTCGGCGGATACTTGCACTTTTGCCTGCGCAGGCCAAGAGTGAATCTTGGAATACGAGCGAAAAGGCAGGCACGGCATGACCCTTACAAATATGGAAGGCAAAAACGCGGTTATCACCGGCGGCGCCTCTGGCATCGGATTGGGGTTGGCGCGCGCCATTGTGGCTGCCGGGGGCCGCGTTTTGCTGGCGGATATAGAGGGGGCGAAGGCCGCCTCGGCTGCGAAAGAATTGGGAAATCAAAGCCTTAGCCACGCAGTCGACGTGATGGACGATGCCAGCATCAACACTCTGGCCGATTTCGCCTTTGCTGAGATGGGAGAGGTGCATTTACTGGCCAATAATGCAGGTGTGGGCCTCATGCGCCCGCTTACCAAATCCCGAATGGACGATTATGAGTGGATTTTCGGTGTCAACATGCGCGCGATTGTTTCCGGCGTTCGCCATTTTGCGCCGCGCATGATGGAACAGGAAGGCCCGGCGCATGTCCTGAACACAGGCTCCGAGCATTCGCTGGGTCTGCCTTTTCCCGGCATGGGGCTTTACACCGCCTCCAAACACGCTGTGCTTGGCTATTCCGACGTGTTGCGGGCGGAACTGGCGGAACATGATATTGGTGTTTCCGTGCTGTGCCCGGCGGTGGTTAACACCGAGGTTTGGAATGCCACACGCAACCGACCCGATGATTTGGGCGGCGCGCGCCAAGCGCCGGAAGCGGCTGCGGAGTTTATGCGCAAGGGTATGAGCGCAGATGAGGTCGGAAAAATTGCGCTCGAAGGCGTGTTGCGAAATGAATTCATTATAACAACGCATCCCCAAGTGCGTGATTTAGCTGACGCGCGAGCGCGTGCCGTTACCCAAGCCTTTGATATTCTGGATCAATCCCAAACACCCTAAGTTGACGTTCGCAGGCGCATCATTAAGGCCGCGTTCATGGTGCAGCGCACGGCTACCCTCTTGCAAAACACTGGGGATAAGCGCAGCATAATAGATACGTGGCTGGGGCTACTCAGTGACGTTTACGACGCCGTAAAACCTGTACGGCGCCTGAAACCCACCTCTGGAGCACTTTCCATGGAACAGGCGGGGGTTTCGCAAAGAAGTTTAAAACGGGAGCTTAGCTTGATGAAAAGAGCGGCTCCCGTCTTCAGTTCCTCTCTCCTCGCTCACGGCAATTCGCTATCGCTCATACCTCCGCGGGGGCGCGCAAAATTGCCCCCTTTTTACTTGGGGCCAGTCGGCCCTAGTTATTCAGCCAAGCACACGAAAGCTTCAAAACTAGCCGCGACTGCGGCTCGGCGCGCCCGCGAGCCGGGGCGAGCGGGGTGAATGCGCCGCCCCCGCGGAGCCGCGCTGCAAAGCAGCGCTGGCGTGAGCGAAAATCAGATGACATCAACACTATTCATCAGCGGCAGGGTGCGGATGCGTTCACCCGTTAGGGCGAAAAGCGCGTTTGTCACCGCAGGCGCAATGGGCGGTGTGCTGGGTTCGCCTACGCCACCGGGATATTCTGAGGATGGCATGATCTGTACCTCAATATCCGGCGCATTGTGCAAGCGCACCATCTCATAATCGGGGAAGTTCTGTTGCACCACCGCGCCCTCTTCCAGCGTGATTTCGCCGAACAGGGCCGCGGTTAGACCATAAATCACGCCAGAGATCATTTGCGCTTTCACCGTATCCGGGTTCACCACATGGCCGCAATCAACGGCCACCCAAACTTTGTGAACCTGCAAGCCATCTTCCCCTTTTGAGACTTCGGCCACCTCTGCCACCAAAGAGCCAAAACTCTCATGGAAGGCGATGCCGCGGGCGCGATCCTTGCGCATCGGCGCGTTCCAATTTGCCATTGCCGCCACTTTATCAAGCACTGCCAAAGCCCTTGGCTTCTCTTTCAGCAAGCCGCGGCGATATTGATAGGGATCAACCCCTGCTTCATGCGCCAGTTCATCGATAAAGCCTTCCTTGAAGAAGCCATTATGTGAATGTCCGACCGAACGCCAAAAGCCAGACCACATGGGCGAGCGCATTCGCACATGATCCATGTAAAGCGCGCCCACATCATAGTTCATATGGGTAATGCCTTCTCCGGCAGAACCATCCTTGTTGCCCGGCGGCGCAAAGGGGGCATTGCGCGCCATAAATTCCATCATCTGCGCTTGCCCTACATTGCGCTGCGACCACGCAATGGGCTGCCCCGCCTCATCCAAAGCGGCGGTCATCCGTGCCAGCATCATCGGGCGATAGCTGGACCGCATCATATCTTCTTCCCGGCTCCACACCGTTTGCACAGGCGTGCCCGGCATCGCGCGGGCAACCTCAACGGCGCGCACGATATAGTCTATCTCGCCGCGCCGCCCAAAGCCGCCGCCCAGCATTGTGGTGTGGACTGTCACCTTACTGTCTTCAACACCCGCAGCCTCCGCCGCTTTTGAAACGGCAAAAGCCTGACTTTGGGTGGGCGACCAAATCGTGCAATGCCCATCATGCACCAGCGCCGTGGTGTTCATCGGCTCCATCGGGGCATGGGCCAAAAACGGCACTTCATAATCTGCGGTGACTGATTTTGCCGCCGCCGCGATTATCTCTGCGGCATCACCTTCATCCTTGTGGATTGACGCTTCCTCATTTCCCGCAGCGCCCAATTGTTCTTGATAGGCCGCACGCAAGCCATCTGTGTTGCGCGTCTCGTTGCCTTGGGTATCCCAGTCAATCTCGATCAGTTCAAGCGCTTGTTTGGCGGCCCAACTATTGGTTGCCACCACGGCCACGCCATCTGTCACGGGCACCGCCTTCACAAAGCCCGGCACGTCTTGCGCGGCACTATCATCAAAACCTTTCAGCTTGCCGCCCCAAACAGGGCTTTGCCGCAAAGTGGCAAAAAGCTGACCTTCCCGGCGCACATCAATGCCGAATTCGGCTGTGCCATCCACCTTGCCCGGCAAATCAGGGCGCTGCACGCCCTTGCCCACCAAGGTAAAGGCCGAAGGGTCTTTCAAAAAAGGATTGGACGACGGCGACAAACGCGCGGCCTTTGCGGCCACATCGCCAAACCGCAGGACACGGCCGGTGGGACCATGAATAATTTGCGTGGCACTGGCACGGCATTGGTCCACCGGCACCGACCATTTTTGCGCCGCCGCCTGCAACAACATATGGCGCGCGGCCGCACCGACTTCGCGCATATGCCGCCAGCCATCTTTGATGGAATTGGAGCCGCCGGTCATTTGCAAAGGCAATTGCCGCCCCACAAACCGCCCCAGCTTGCGGCGCAAATGCGCGACGGTGCCTTGCGGATCGCTATCGCCAAAGGGCAAGGCCTGCACGATCATGGATGTCATGCCATAGACCCCATCTGCCGGGGCATGCACAACCTCAACATCTGACCAATCGGCCTCCAGCTCTTCCGCCACCAATTGCGCCATGGCAGAGTGAATGCCTTGCCCCATTTCGGCACGACCAACCACCACTTGCACCTTATTGTTCGGCAAAATCACCACAAAGGCGTTCAGGCTAATGGCATCAGGAGCCGCATCCGGCGCAGCGGCTACATCCGCCATGCCAACGGCGCAGCCCACAAGCAAACCGCCAGAGCCCAAGGCGCCCCCCACCAACAGGCCGCGCCGCGTGGGTGCCAGTTTACTATCCACGGTCATAGCGGGCCTCCTGTGCCGGGCGATCCGCGGCATCTTTAATCGCCGCGCGAATACGCGGATAGGTACCACAGCGGCACACATTCGTGATCGTTTCGCTGATGGTTTCATCCGTTACGGAGCCACCTTCTGCGATCAAAGCCGCAGCAGCCATAATCATACCCGATTGGCAGTAACCGCATTGCGGTACCTGATGATCCAGCCATGCCTGTTGCACCGGATGCGCGCCGCCGCCTTGGCCCTTCAGCCCTTCAATCGTCGTGACTTTGAGGCCCGCCACATCGCCCAGCGGCAACACGCAGGCGCGGGTGGCCTCACCCTCCACATGCACGGTGCAGGCACCGCAATTGGCAATACCGCAACCAAACTTGGTACCTGTCATATTCAGTAGATCGCGCAACACCCACAGCAAGGGCATGTCTTCGGCTGCGTCCACCTCAACGGTGTCGCCATTCAGCTCAAATGAAATCATTGCAGTCCCCGGTCAATCATAGGCGTAAAGCCTACGACAGTCGCGACCGCGACGCAAAGCTACTCAGCCGGGATTTTTTCACTCTGCTCCGCAAGCGGATCAGATTCGGCCTGATGGCTGGCCCATTCCTGCTTGATCATTTTGGAGGTACGCCGCGACCCATCCGGGCTCCAGCCGGGTGGGCCGAACAGATAGCCCCCCACTTCCCGCACAGATCGCGCAGACCACAAATCCTTGGCAATGCCTACCCATTCATGGGTTGCAATGCGCAGCGGGTTAAATGTGCCCAGATTTTTCACAATGCCGTAATTGGGCTGTTCCGCCTTGTCTTCCTCAATAAAGGTACCGAACCACTTGTCCCAAATGATGAACACACCGGCATAATTGGCATCCAGATACCGCGCATTGGTGGCGTGGTGTACCCGGTGATGGCTGGGCGTGTTCATCACAGCCTCGAACCATTTGGGCATTTTGTCGATCGCTTCGGTATGGATCCAGAATTGATAGATCAAATTGATACCACTCACGAAAAACAGGATGGCCGGATGAAAACCCAAAAGCGGCAAGGGCAGATTGAACACAAAGGCAAAGGTCAATCGGCTCGACCATGTTTGGCGCAAGGCGGTGGTCAGATTGTAATGCTGCGATGAATGATGCACCACATGGCTGGCCCAAAAATACCGCAGCTCGTGCGAGAAGCGATGGAACCAGTAATAGGCAAAATCATCGCCAATGAAGGCCAGCACAAACACCCAACTGTAATCCACTGGAATATCAAACAGCCGCATATCATAAAGGGCGAAGTAGATTGCGCCGACAAAGCCTGCTGTGAGTGCGCCGATCACCACATTGCCCATACCCATTGCGAGCGAGGCGGCGGCATCCTTGGCTTCATAACGCAGCGCCCCGCGTGACCCTTTCAAGCCGCGGCGCCACAGCCACACCTCGATCAATACGGCGATCACAAAACCGGGAATAGCAAATAATACAACATTGGGCAGATCAACTTCGGGCGTCATGGGGCTTAAGCCTCCAGCTTTTCAAGGCGCGCATACCATTGCTGCGCCCGTTCCGGCGCGGCGGTAATTTCCACCCGGCGACCCGTAAATTCATTCAAATCGAAGGCCAGCAAAGCCCCGTCCTGTGCCAGCTCTTTCACGTCCCCCGCGCTGATCATGCGGGTAATGAAATCAGACCCCATGGCGGTTACGAGCGCAATCTTGTCGTCATATCCATGTTCGGCAATAAACAGGGCGCTGGTGCCCTCGGCTTGATCCAGCAAGCATTCCGCAGGCGCATAATCAAAAAAGTCCTGCTGCAAGCGCGCCAGCGCCGCCGCTTCGTCCTTGAAAGATGCCGTGCCGCGCCCGCCAAGCAGATAAATCACCAGCACCAGCAGCGCCACCCCGATGGGGGCCAAAAGCAACATTGGAGACATTTCGCGGTCCTCCCAAACCATGAAGCCTTTAGTATTGGTAGGATAATGCGTCCAAACAAGGGGCGGAACCGCGCGGTGTCAAACTGGCGCGATCCCGGGTTCCGGCCTGCTTGACTCAAGAAGTGAATCATGCTTCATTCTTTAAAGAAATGAACATCACTTCATTCTTTGGAGCATAATGTGGCCTACCGCCGTACAGAAGCCGTGGAACAGCGGCTGGACAATACCCGCAGCGCCATCTTGCGCGCCGCGCGGGCCGTGGTGGCGGAAGAAGGGTTTGGCGGGGCCACCCAAGCCAAGGTTGCCGCACGCGCCGGGGTCGCTACCGGCACACTTTATAAGCACTTCCCCTCCAAAGATGCGCTGGGCGTTGCCCTTTACCAAAAATTGGGTGAGCGCGAGATGGGCCTGACGCAAGAGGCCGCCACCCATACCGCCCCGGCTGATCAGCTTTTCCGCGAGGCCATCGACACTTTCGTCACCCGTGCCTTCGCCGCGCCGGGCGTGGCCCGCGCCATGATGGCCGAACCCGTGGGCGAAGCTTTGGCGCGCGAACGCCTGAAAGCGCGGGAACGTCACGCTGCCATTTATCAGCAAATCATTGAACGGGGCGTCGCCGAAGGCATCTTCCCGGCCCAAGATGCTGCCTTGGCGGCGGAATGCACCGCCGGTGCCATTGTGGCCATCGTGGCTGAACGGCTCCTCCACACACCTGAAACGCACCATATTCCGGCCCTCATTTCGGGCCTGCAAACCTATTGTCTTGCAGCCATTAGCGGCGCGCGGGGCATGTGATGAACACGCGGCTGACCAATATTCACAGCGCCCCCTATGCGGAAGGCACATCGCCCAGTGAAGGGGAACCGACCTATCGTTTCCTTGATCTGAGCGGCCAGCACTTAGGCGTTCGGATTGAGGAAATCCCCATTGGCGCAAACAGCAGCCATCACCACTACCACACGGCAGAAGAAGAACATGTTCTTGTGCTGGACGGCGAGGCGACGCTGCATCTAGGCGATGACAAAGTTGATCTTACCCCGGGCGACCACATCTGGTTTCCAGCGGGGGAAGAAGTGGCGCATCACATCGAAAACACATCCGATGGGCCGTTCAAATTTCTCGTTTTCGGAGAACGCAAATCAGATGATGTGGTGTTCTATCCGCACCGCTCCACGCTGCTGGTGAAATCATCCGCGGGCTTTAAAGCCTATGACTACAATCAAAGGACCACAAAATGACTGATGTCGTCACAGAGCTGACCGAGAAGGGTCGCTATATCAAAACCCCCGCGCGCGAAATTTTCACGGAAGACGAGCTGAATATTCTGCGCAAAAAATCAAACTGGAAAGCCAGTTGGATGATCATGTCAAGCTGGGGCATCGTCTTTGGCGCGATGGCGATGTTTGCTATGTTCCCCAATCCCGTCACCTTTGTGCTGGCGGTTATGTTGATCGGCTCACGCCAATTGGGGCTGGCAGTAGCCATGCACGACGCCGCGCATAATTCTATGTATACCCACCCCAAGGTGAACGATCTTGTCTGTAATTGGCTGGCGGCTTATCCCACCGCGACCGATATCAAGCCCTATCGGCCTTATCATTTGGTGCATCATCGCAAAACCGGCCAGCCGGAAGACCCCGATCTGCATTTGGCGCATGCCTATCCCATCACCCCCGCCAGCTTTCGCCGCAAGGCCTTTCGCGATCTCAAAGGTGAAACGGGCTGGAAACAACGCAAGGCGCAATGGCGTGGCGCGATTGGCCCGGCTGAGTGGCCGCTTGCCCGCCGTCTGAAAAATCTGTGGGCACGCCTTGGCGGCTTCTTCATTACCAACGCCATTCTTTTCGCCGCGCTGGCTTTGGCAGGCTATTGGTATCTCTATCCGCTATTGTGGATCGTGCCGATGTTGACCTGGTATCAATTCATCAGCCGTGTGCGCAACATGGCAGAACATGCCTGTGTAGGTGACGCGGACGATGATTTCCGCAATGCCCGCACCACACTGGCAGGCCCGATCATGCGGCTGTTTCTGGCCCCCAATTATGTGAACTATCACTGCGAGCATCATTTGCTTTATTGGGTGCCCAGCTACAATCTACCCACCATGCACAAAATGCTGATGGCCAAAGGCTATGGCGACCGTATGGAGGTGAAGCAGGGCTATTTCGACATGATGAAAATCGCCGTGCGCGAAGACGCCAAGCAAGTGCGGCGCGCCGCAACTGTTTTGTCCGCTCCCTTCGGCGCGCCCCAAACCGAGGAACAGCCCTTCAATGTGCGCGGCTGATAACCCCGCCGATTTCATCCGCCAAAACTGCCGCCTGCAATCCCCGCCGCTCAACCCGGAACTCAAGCTCTGGCTTGCGGCGGATGATTTGCCCTTGTGGCAAATGGGGGAAGAGGCGCTGGAACAAGCGGGCTTGGAAGCCCCCTTTTGGGCCTTTGCCTGGGCCGGGGGACAAGCGCTCGCGCGTTATTTGATCGAACACCCGCAAGAGGTAGCAGGCAAGCGGGTGTTGGACTTCGGGGCAGGCAGCGCCATTGCAGGCATCGCCGCCATGAAGGCGGGCGCGGCCCACGTCACCGCCAGCGAGATTGATCCCTTTTGCGATCCCGCTATTCAGCTAAATGCGGCAGAAAACAATGTGGCGATCACGTTCTCAGGCGATGATTTCGTCAACACCACGCCGCCCTTCGATGTGATCCTGGCCGCCGATGTTTGTTATGAGGCCGCACCCGCCCGCGCCATCCGTCACTGGCTTTATGGCTTGGCCCAGCAAGGCACCCGCGTATTGGTTGGTGATCCCGGCCGCACCTATTTCAGTGCAGAAAATATGCGCCGCATCGCGCACTATCCGGTCAAGACCGACAGCCGGGTGGAAGACACCGATCTGCGCAATGCCGCCGTTTGGGAATTTTTCTAAACCGCCGCGTTCGCGGTTTTAATCGCCCGGTCCAGCCTGAAGATCACAGGCACCATCACGCAGGCACAGGCCCCCACAACAACGGGGATCACAATACGCACAAGGTCCACGCTGCCCGCATCCATCACAAACCCGCCGATAGAAGGCCCAAGCGCATTCGCGAAAATCATGCCAGAGGCCGACATGGCCACAAACCGCCCTTCCTTATCAATCTGCGCCAGCGTGCCGGTAATATAAGGCATCATCAGCGTAAAGCCCAAGAACCACATCACAACACCGATCCGGTATGTGCCTGCATCTTGCGCCCCGAACGAAACCAATATGCCGCCCACAAAAAGCGCCATGCCGGTTGCCACGGGCAACGCCCGCCCAAGCCGCGCGCCCAGCACAATCGCGGTCAGTGATCCGGCAATCCCCATCAAAAATCCGAACGAGATTACGCCGCCGGCCTCAGACGCGCTCATGCCAATGGCAACACCCTTGCGCTCCACAAATGACCACACGGCACTTTCGCTAATGCCCATCACAAAGAACGCGCCAATCACCAGCATCGGCAGAAGCGTCGTGCCGCCACCCTTCTTCACTGTATTATCTGCGCCGGAAAAGGCTTCGCGCCAAGGCGCGCCCTCGCGCGGGGCTTTGGGGATCAAAAAGTAGAGAACACCCCCGCCCACAGCAAACAGCAAATGCGTCCCATAGGCCCCGGCCAAACCCCATTGTTCCACCATTTCAGACGCCAGCCGGATCGCGCCCGACATATAGGCCAAGCCACACACCATAATCACCGCAATGGTGCGTTCAGGATTGCGCGCCGCGCCAAAACATGCGGCATTCATTGTCGCCACCGTGCCCGCCCCAAAGCCCAGCAAAGTGCGGCCCGCCATTACTTGCAGATAGGTCTCGCCCACCATGGCGATCACCGCCCCGGTGATAAAGACGGCAAGCCCGGCATAAGCAAAATGTTTGCGCTTCACGATGCCTGTGAACGGACTTAGAACCATCAGCGCCAGCGCACCTGCCCCAATCTCCAGTGAGGTGATCCACCCCGCCGCCGCATAGGAAACGCTTAAATCATCCACCGCCGCGCCAACAAACAAAGGCATATAGCCCATAACGGAATCGCCCGCCGCCGCGGTGCCAATCGCCGCCAGCAAAATGCGCCAATCGATACTGGCGATAAATCCCCGAACGCTACCTTGAACACTATCCCGCATCGCGCGGCCCCCGTTGTTGCTCGAACCGCCCAGCGGCCCAAATCGACAGGCTGGTCAACACCAGCGTCACCCCCATCAAACTTGTGGAAATGATACGCACACCTTCAAAGCCAAGCCCATCAATAATCAGGCCGATGATAGAAGGGCTGAACGCCACAGCAACCATCGCCACGCCCGTTGCCAGCGCCACCCAGCGCCCCTCAATATCCAGCATGGCAAGTGCGCCCACATAAAAGGGGAACATAAGGAAGAAACCGCCGCCCCACAGCATCAACCCAAGGGTGAAGCCCGTCGCACTGGTCGCATCAAAGGTCAGGAACACCCCGGCAATCGCAATGCTCAACCCGGCAATGAAGGGCGTAACACGCCCCAGCCGACGCCCGAGGGCTGTAGCAATAAAGGCCCCCACCAGCCCCGATGCCGCCATCAAGGTAAGCGCCAAACCAATCGCCTCCGGGCTCATGCCAATGTCTTGGCCACGGCGTTCAGAGAAAATATAGGCCCCAAATTCCCCAATGGTCAGAAAAAACCATGAGCCGATCAATGCCACCGGCAGCCACAGCGGCGGGGCATCCTCGCTCAAATGTGCGCTCGTCCTGTTCCGCGCAATCCCTTGCAACGCGGTTTTCAGCGGCGCCCCTTCGCGCGGTGCGCGCGGAATATACCGATAGGCATAGATGGAAAGGCCCGCCAGTATCGCCAGCGCGCCATAGGCCCCCATTCGACCGTAAGGCACGATCAGCAAAGGCAGCACCAACAGCGCACTCATTGTGATCACCGGCTGCATGGTCGCCGTCATGGCCGACACACGGTCAGGCTCCCGCGCCGCGCCCAAAATGCAGGTGCCGATGGAAAACACCAGCCCCGCCCCAATGGCTGAGACCACCCGCGCGCCCATGAATGTCACCAAGCCGCTAGAAAGCGACGCCCCAACGGCACCGGCGATAATCAGCACCGTCGCCCACCGCGCCGCCCGCTGGCGCTGAATCACGCCCATGAAAGGCCCGCTTGCCAGCGTGACCACCGCCATCACCGCCATTTCAACGGAAAACACAAAGCCGCCTTGCGCCGTGCTGAGCGACAAATCATCCAGCACCGCCCCCATCAATAAGGGCGACACCTCGCCCGCCATACCACCGGCCAAATAGGTGGCAAGGCTGGCAATGGCCAAAGCCCATTCCAAACCGCGCAGCTTTTCTTTCATGATCGCCAAGCGCGCCATGCCCGATACTCCCGACAATCAGATGTTTTCGATCCCCAAGGGCGGGATTATGCTTTTGATTGCGCCCGTTCCTTGCAATAGTGCGGCCTGTTTATATGAATTTGCGCCAAGTTTGAAGGGAATTCCATGCCTGCGCTCAAAGCTAAAGAGTTCGACAAACTGCATCGCGAATTTACCGCCTCGATCTCCACCAAGTATGATTGTGGGCAGCACTGCGCCCCGTTGAACGGCGGCGATCCCGTGTGCTGCGATGTGGGACACGCCGTACCGATTGTGGACAAAGGGGAATGGAAGGCGCTTAAGCGGCGCACCGATCTTTGGTCCAAATTCAAACCGGCGGAAGATGATAAAGCCGGGCAGGAAATTGTCGCCGAACTGGCCAAGGGCTGCAAAGCGATCGAATGCAAAGGCGCGCGCCATTGTGAACGCGATAACCGCACCATCGCGTGTCGATCTTTCCCGTTTTATCCCTATACGGATAAATCAGGCGAGGTGATTGGCCTGTCGCTTTACTGGGGTTTTGAAGACAGGTGCTGGGTGCAATCCAATTTGCAGATCGTGGAGCCTGAATTCATCACCCAAATGCTGGCAGCTTATGAGGTAATCTTTGCGAAAGATGAGGCAGAGTTTGACGCCTATAAGGAACAATCCGCCAATAATCGCCGGGTATTTTCCCGCAAAAAGCGCCCCATTCCGCTGCTCAAGGCCGATGGCAAGCTCTACAAAATCTTGCCCAAAGGGGGCGGCATAAAGCCTGCCAAACCGGCAGATTTCGGCAAACACGGACCATATAAATCCGCCAGCGCCTATAAAAAAGCGGTGCAAGAGGCGGAAGAAATTTATGCAAATGAGGAAGGTTAATCCATGGAAATTTCAACCATCAGCTTTACCGTCACACCGATCTATATCGGCCTGAATATTCTTCTGGCCTTGGCCCTTGCATGGCAGGTGGTTGCCGAACGCCGCAAGGGCGATGAGGCAGATCAGGAGGTCATCCATCACCGCCAGCGCGTTCATGCCAATCTCGTTGAATATGCGCCGATGGCGCTGATGATGTTCGCAGCGCTGGAGCTGATGGGGCTGGATAAGCCCTATGTGCACGCCTTCAACGCCATTTTCTTCATTGCGCGCTTGGCCCATGCGCAGGGCTATGGCAGTTCCATCGGCTTTACGCCGGGGCGCTTCTACGGCACGCTGACAACATGGATCACCATGGCAGTCGCCTCACTGACCGGGATAGTGCTCGCCATCCTCTAAACTTGTTCTTAGACGCCGGAGCGTCTACATAAGCGCACAACAAACCGCTTTTGGAGACCTCATGCCCGATCAAACCTTGATGACCCGCGCCAGCGCGCTGGTAGACCGCCTGCTGGCCGCAGGGGCCGATGCCGCCGACGTGCTGGTGGTAAACGGCACCTCGCTGGATGTGCAAGTCCGCATGGGCGAGGTAGAAGAGGTTGAACAGTCCGAGGCGCAGGATGTGGGCCTGCGTGCCATGATCAAAACCGATGATGGGTTTGCGCAAGCCACCGTGTCATCCACCGAGCTTGATGGCCCCGCCATGGACGACATGATCGCGCGCGTGGTCGCAATGGCGCGGCTTGCCCCGCCCGATCCTTATGTGGATTTAGCCAAGCCGGATGAACTCGCAACCAATATCGCCAATCTTGATCTGGCCGACAGCACCCGCCTTGATGCCGCGGCGCTGAGCGACCGGGCACGGGAATGTGAAAACACCGCGCGCCACACGCCGGGCATCACCAATTCAGAAGGGGCTGCCTCCGGCTATGGCAGTGCTGAAATTGCGCTGGCCACCTCCAACGGTTTTGCCGGCACCTATTTTTCTTCCTCCCATTCTGTTTCCTGTTCCGTACTGGCGGGGGAGGGGCTGAATATGGAACGCGACTATGCCTATCGCACGGCGCGCCATTTGGATGATTTGATGAGCCCGCAGGAAATCGGCGCGGAAGCCGCTAGCCGCACCTTGCGCCGCTTGGGTGCCGTCAAACCGGCATCTGGCACATGCCCGGTGGTGTTCGATCCGCGGGTATCCGGCTCTATCGCGGGCCATATGGCATCTGCCCTCAATGGCGCGTCCATCGCCCGCAAATCCAGCTTTTTGGTGGATAAAATGGGCAAACAGATAGCGCATAGTGACATTACCCTGCTGGATGATCCAAAGCGCGTGCGCGGGCTGGCCTCGCGCCCGTTTGATGGGGAAGGGGTCGCAACCCAACCGCTCAACCTGATCGAAAACGGCGTCGTCAAACATTGGTTGCTGGATACAGCCACCGCGCGCCAACTGGGCCTTAAATCCAATGGCCGCGCGCGCCGCGGCGTTGGCTCATCGCCCAGCCCCGGCCCGGCCAATCTCTCCATCGCACCAGGCACGCTCACGCCCGCCGCCTTGATCGGCGAGATCGAAGACGGGATTTACATCACCGAAATGATCGGTTCTGCCGTCTCCCTCATCACCGGGGATTACTCGCGCGGGGCATCCGGCTTCAGGATTAAAAGCGGTGAACTCGCCGAACCTGTCAGCGAATTCACCATTGCGGGCAATCTGAAAGACATGTTCATGGCGCTCACCGCCGCCGATGACCTGGTGTTTGATTACGCCACCAATGCCCCCACCTTGCGTATAGATGGCATGACCATTGCCGGTGCCTGATCCCTCGGCAGAGCTGGATTTATTGATCACCACGGCGCGCACCGCCGGGGCGCTTGCCCTGCAATATTACGGCAAGGCGCAAGATCAATGGCAGAAAGACGATAACAGCCCCGTGTCGGAAGCCGATCTGGCGGTCGATGCCCATTTGAAGAAAACCCTGCTATCGGCACGGCCCGACTATGGCTGGCTGTCGGAGGAAACGGAAGATAATCCCGAACGGTTGACCAAGCCGCGCGTTTTCGTGGTCGATCCGATTGACGGCACCCGTGCCTTTCTTAAAAACGACCCCCATTGGGGTGTTTCGCTGGCACTGGTTGAAAATGGCCACCCCATTGTGGCCGCCTTCTACAATCCGGCACTCGAAGAACTGTTTATCGCTGAAAAGGACCAAGGGGCGTTTTTGAACAACACCGCCATCAGCCCTTCTGTGCAGCCAACCATTGAAGGCGCGCGCGTCCTTGGTCATGAAGGGCTGTACCGCCACCCCTCATGGCCCACCAAATGGCCCGATGAACTGCATATCGAAAACCGCAATTCCATCGCCTATACCATTTGTCTTGTGGCAGCCGGGCATTTCGACGGCACCGTCTCGCTCAGTGGCAAATCAGATTGGGATTTGGCCGCCGCCGATCTCATCATGCGCGAGGCAGGCGGCTGCCTCACCACCCATCGCGGCGCGCCCTACCTCTACAATACAGAAAACACCCGTCATCCAAATGTCGTGGCTGCCGGTCCGGCGCTGCACAGCGAATTGCTGGAAAAGCTGAAAGAATTCGATCGCGCCGGTCGTTAAAGCCCCCGCCAAAGGACGATTGGCCGCGCAAATCAAGCCCTTATTCACGCTCAATTGCCATGCTAGGCTTTTGCCAAATCAGTCTTGAGGGCGCGCCCAACGTGAATGCACAAAATCAATCCGACACCCCTGATATGATGGCCACCTTCAAGCGCCTGATGCGTGAGCTTGTGCGCCCGCATCTGGGGCGCTTCATGTTGGCATTTCTATTGCTGGCCGTGGTTGCTGCTACAGAGGCCGGCACGGCATGGCTGCTGGACCCGGCGATTGAGCTGCTGTTCCTCAAAAAAGATCCCGACATGCTGTACATCATCCCCGCTGCGGTTGTGGTGATTATGATGACAAAGGCCCTCGCCACCTATGGGCAAACCATTTTGATTTCCTTTGTCGGTGAACGCGTCATGGCCGACACGCAGCGCAATCTGTTTCAAAAGCTGGTCACATCCGATCTGGGTTGGCTTCACGGCACCCATACCGGCAAGTTGATATCCAGCTTTTTGTATGATGTGGGGTTGATGCGCCAAGCAGTATCGCGCGCCGTGGCCTCCATGTTGGGCGATGGCTTGAAAGTCATCGCGCTGACCGGGGTGATGATCTATCAGGATTGGCAATTAGCCTTGGCCTCATTGATCATTGCGCCGATATTGGGGCTGTTCACCCGCCAAACTTCCAAGCGTATGCGTAAAGCCTCTGTGCAGGGTCAGCTTGAAACCGGCACGCTCACCACACTGCTCACAGATACTTTGTCCGGCACCCGCACCGTTAAAGCCTATGGCCGCGAGGCGCATGAAATCAGCCGCGTTTCCGGGTCCATCGAAACCCGGCTGGGCTATCTCATGAAAGCGATCCGCGTGCGCGCTGCCGCAGGCCCGGTTACAGATTCCATCACCGGTATCGCCATCGCCGGCGTCATCTTCTATGCCGGGTGGAAAGCCCAAACCGGCGATATGGCCTTGAATGAATTTGTGTCGTTTTTGGGCGCCATGATGATGGCCTATCGGCCCCTGCGTTCCCTGTCGCAAACCAACACCATCATTCAGGAAGGCTTGGCCGCCGCCCACCGCGTGTTCGCACTGCTGGATGTGGAAGACCGCGTTTTTTCCAAGCCGGATGCCAAGCCCATCATTGATGGCACTGCTGCCATTGTGAATTTTGATAATGTCTCCTTCGCCTATGATGATGGCACACCCGCCTTGCATGGGGTCAGCTTCACCATGAAACCCGGCAAGGCCGTTGCCTTGGTGGGACCATCCGGCGGTGGCAAAAGCACGATCCTGAATTTGATCCCCCGCTTCTATGATGTGACCGGCGGCGCGGTCTCAGCCTTTGGCGTTGATGTGCGTGACACAATCCTGCGCGATCTGCGCAATCACATCGCCCTTGTCACCCAAGACCCGTTCTTGTTCGATGAAACCATCGCCGCCAATATCGGCTATGGCCGTGAAGGCGCAACGCAGGCCGAGATTGAAGCCGCCGCCAAACGTGCTGCGGCGCATGATTTTATTATGGAGCTACCGCAAGGCTACGACACCCAGGTAGGTGAGGCGGGCGTTAAATTATCCGGCGGGCAAAAGCAACGCATCGCCATTGCCCGCGCCTTTGTGAAAGACGCGCCGATCCTGCTGCTGGATGAAGCCACCAGCGCCCTCGATACCCAGTCGGAACGGCAAGTGCAAAAAGCACTGGATGAATTGATGCATGGCCGCACCACACTCATCATCGCGCACCGTCTCTCCACCATCGAAAACGCGGATACCATTTTGGTCATCGACCAAGGCCGCATTGCCGAACAAGGCAACCATGCCAGCCTGTTGGCGCAGGGCGGGCTTTATCACCATCTGTATGAAACGGCCGAAGTCGGTGCAGATGGCTGAACGGCTGGATAAGCGCATCCTTAAAAGCAATGCGGCCCGCGCCAGCGCGGCCTTTGTCATTGCGCTTTACATTCGCTTTGTGCATCTCACCTCCCGGTTTGAAGTGGTGGGGGATAGCCTCGCCACCGACATGTGGGAAAGTGAGCAACCCTTCATCCTTTCCTTCTGGCACAACCGCCTGTTGATGATGCCCTATTGCTGGCGGCGCGGCGTGCCTATCGGCATGTTGATCTCCCAACATCGCGACGGGGAATTGATTGCGCGCGCCATTGGGCATTTTGGGCTGGGCACCATTCGCGGCTCATCCGCCAAGCCCGGCAAAGACCAGGCCCCCGTTAAAGCCAAGGGTGGCATGGCCGCGGTGCGCACCATGGTAAAGGCGGTGAAAGCTGGCCAGTCCATCGGCTTCACGCCCGATGGACCGCGCGGGCCTGCCATGCGCGCCTCAGACGGGGTGGTGGCGGTCGCGCGCATGACCGGGGTGCCCATCTTGCCTGTCACCTATGCCGTATCGCGCCGCCGCGTGCTCAATTCATGGGACAGCTTCGTGCTGGCCTTGCCGTTCTCCCGCGGGGTCATCATCTGGGGCACCCCGATTGAGGTGCCGCGCAACGCCGATGCCGCAATGCTGGAAGAAAAGCGGCAAGAGCTTGAAGACCAGATGAACGCCTTGGCCGCGCGCGCCGATACCCAGATGGGTTGCACACCTTTAGGCCCCTCAGCATTAGGCCCCGCCGCATGAGGGCCGCAGCATGATTTTGGCACTCTATCGTTTTCTCACCCTTATGGGCGAACCGCTGGTGTTGCTTGGCCTGCGTTTGCGCGCCCGCAAAGGCAAGGAAGATACGGGCCGCCTGCATGAACGCTTTGGCCGCGCCAAGGCGCGCAGGCCGGATGGGCCGCTATTATGGATACACGGGGCCAGCGTGGGCGAAAGCCGGTCTGTGCTGCCGCTGCTCGATGAAATTCGCACCGCGCGGCCCGATCTCCACTTTCTGCTCACCACCGGCACGGTTTCTTCTGCGAAAGATATTGCGCCGCGCCTGCCACGCAACACCATCCACCAATTTGTGCCGGTAGATCACCCGCGCGCCGTACAGCGCTTTTTCGATTATTGGCAGCCCGTGGCGGGGCTTATTCTGGAATCAGAGCTTTGGCCCAATCTGTTGATGGCCGCCACCCGCCGCAACCTGCCGCTTGCCTTGGTAAATGCCCGCCTGTCGCCCGGCAGTTTTCGCAATTGGCAGCGCGCCCCGCGCAGCGCCGCCCGCCTGTTGGCAGCCTTCGATATTATTCTGGCGCAAGACGATGAAATTGCGGAACGCTTCAAGGCGTTGAAGGCGCCTTCCGTTGTCACCGCAGGCAACCTTAAACTCGCTGCGCCGCCGCTCAGCATTGATGGTGAAAAACTCGACGCCTTGAAAAACCTGATCGGCACAAGGCCGGTTTGGGTCGCGGCCTCCACACATAAGGGCGAGGAAGAGGTGATCGGCGCGGCGCATCTCTTGCTCAAAAAGCAGTGGCCCGACATGTTGACGATTATTGCCCCGCGCCACCCCGAACGCGGCGCACAAATTGCAGGCGATTTGCGCAATATGGGCCTCATCACCCGTTTGCGCAGCAGCCAAAAATCCGGGCTGGAACGGGCCGACATCTATATCGCCGACACAATGGGTGAACTGGGCTTGCTCTACGCGCTCAGCCCGATCGCCTTTATGGGCGGCTCTCTCATTCCCCATGGCGGGCAAAACCCACTGGAACCGGCTCGCGCCCGCAGCGCCATTCTCACCGGCCCGCACACCCATAATTTCAGCCCCACCTATAAGGCATTGGCGGCGGTGAACGCCGTGCAGATCACCCCCGATGCCAAAACATTGGCGGCGGCTGTTCGCGAACTCCTCCGCGATACCGCCTTGCGCCAAGCCATGACGGATCAAGCAGCAAAAATCGCGCTGGGCAATGAACAAGTGCTGCGTCATGTGACGGATCTTCTGCTGCCCCTCTTCTCGCAAGGAGAGGCAAGCTGATGCGCCCACCCGGCTTTTGGCAGCTAGACAAGCCAACATTGGCAGCGCACGCGCTTAGCCCTTTGGGCAAGCTCTTTAGCACCGCCACCGCCAAGCGTGTCGCCAAGCCAGCGCGCTACACCCCCGCCATACCCGTTATCTGCATCGGCAATGTGCTGGCAGGCGGCACGGGCAAAACCCCTGCCACACTCCATATCGCCCAAGCGTTGAAAGCCCGGGGCTTCAACCCGCATATCCTGTCGCGCGGCTATGGCGGCAGTGATAAAGGCCCCACGCTGGTTGATCCCTTGCGCCATCGCGCCCAACAAGTGGGGGACGAACCGCTGATGCTGGCCGCCTTCATGCCTGTCACCATCGCACGCGACCGCGCCCTTGGGGCCAAAGCCATTTGTGATGAAGGCAAGGCCGATGTGATTATTATGGATGATGGGTTTCAAAATCCTGATCTGCCTAAGGCCGCCTCCCTACTGGTGTTTGATGGTGGCGCAGGTATCGGCAATGGGCGTTGTATGCCCGCAGGCCCCCTGCGCGAACCGTTGGCGACAGGCATGGCCCGCGCCGATGCGGCGCTCATCATCGGGACTGATCAAACAGATCTTGCATCCGCCCTCACACTGCCCACCTTTCACGGCGCGCTCACACCGGGGCCGGAAACCATGTGGCTGAAAGGCCAGCGCGTTACCGCTTTTGCCGGCATTGGCCGCCCCCAAAAATTCTTCGATACCGTTGAGGCGTTGGGCGCGCAGCTTTGCGGCACCTTCCCCTTCCCCGATCATCACCCCTATAAGGCGCAGGATTTACTGCTGATTGATCGCCACTGCGCCAAAACAGGCTCTATTGCGGTGACGACAGAGAAGGATGCCGTGCGCCTGCCCGTGTCACGTCGCGGGCGGGTCAGCATTGTGCGCGTTGACCTTACGGTGGAAGACAGCGATGCTCTGATTGATTTGATTATGTCCAAAACAGGTTTCGTAAATGAGTAACGCCACCACCGGCACACAGGCCCTGACACCGCGATACCGCCTTGAAGGCGCGGCGCTGCGCATCCTGTTTGGCCTGTTTCGGTTATTGGGGCTGGCACGCGCTTCGGCCTTTGGCGGCTGGCTGGTCAGCCGTATCGGCCCGCGCTTGGGCGTTTCGCGCCGCGCCGATCGCAATTTGCAACATGTTATGCCAACGCTTACGCCGCGCCAACGCGCCCAAATCATCCACGACATGTGGGAAAATCTGGGTCGCACCATCGGTGAATATCCATATCTCGGCACCTATGCCGCTGCGGCCCAAAACACTCACGACCCACTCATAAAAATAGAAGGTTTGGAACACGCCGCTGCAGCCCATGCCGCCGGCAAGGGCGCCCTTTTCTTTTCCGGGCATTTCGCCAATTGGGAGGTGCTACCCCTTTGCCTATCTGCCTATAAGGAAAATCTGGCGGAGGTATATCGCGCCGCCAACAATCCCGCCGCCAATAAAGTGATACTGGGATTACGGCAAAGCCATATCGCCCCCAAACAATTTCCCAAAGGGGTGGAGGGCGCTCGCGGCATTGTTCGACACCTGAAAAATGGTGGCTTTCTCGCCATCTTGACCGATCAAAAACTGCGTGAAGGCATCAGCGCCGATTTCATGGGCCACCCTGCCCAAACGCCTCCGGCGGCGGCGCAATTTGCGCTTAAATTCAATGCCCCGTTAATCCCCGCTTCCATTGCGCGTGACAAGCACTGCTTCACGCTCACCATCCATCCGCCCTTGGCGTTTACCCCCAGCGGTAACAAATCAGATGATGTGCAGGCCCTCACCCAATTGATGAACGATTGGCTAAGTGCTGAAATCGCCAAAACGCCCGGCCATTGGCTGTGGCTGCATAATCGCTGGACCTTTTAGATATTGGAACTTCCATGCTGAAACATATAGACCGCGTGCAAATCGCCGTGACAGACCCACAACAGGCCGCCCAAGGCTGGATCAAATATCTGGGGGCGCAGTTTGAAGGCACGCACAACTATCAATGCCTTGGTGCCACGGCGCACCAATATCGGCTTGCGAATGGCTATGTGGAATTGCTGGCCCCAACGGGCGACGGCCCCGTGAAAGAGGCTTTGGCAGCCCGCGGCGGCAATCATTTATTTGCAGGCGGTGCCACCACCGATGATATGGCGGGCCTGATTGATCACCTTGAAAGCGCGGGCACGCCCTATATTCAGGAAGACGGGCAGCTTCACCTGGACCTTTCCCTTTCCGGGATTGAGGGCCTGCGCATGACCGTCACCGCGCATGAAGATCGCCCCAGCGTGGGCGCGATTGATTTTCTGTACGAGGTAACACTGCTGCATGAAGATGCGGAGGGGGCCACCAAGCGCTTTTGCGAATTGTTTGGCCTGAACGCCGCGCACTTCTCCACCATCACCTCAGACAAATTTGGCTATTGGGGCACGCTCACCCTGTTTGACCCTGATGGCCTGCACCGTTTTGAGGTGATTACCGCCAGCGCGCCGGATAAAACCATGGGCCGCTTTTTCGCCAAAACAGGCCCTTGCCTCTATATGGCCTTCGGCGAATCTGCCACCATGCCCGCCATCGAACAGGCCGTAGCGGCTGATGCTTTGGCCCAAACGATCGACAGGCCAGAAGCTCGGCCTGCCGCCCAAACGGCAGACCAAATGTGGCTGCACCCTGTCACCCTTGGCGGTATGATGCTGGGCATTTCACGTCCCTCCATGGCATGGTCATGGTCTGGTCGCCCCGACCGCGTAGAGGAGATGACCCCATGAGCGATGACACACTGCTAACCAACCGCAATGGCCGCGTACTGGAACTCACACTTAATCGGCCCGATGCGCTCAATTCATTCAACGATGCGCTCTACAAAAAAGTGGGCGATGCGCTGAACGCCGCCGCGCAGGATGACAGCATTGCCTGCGTATTGATCACGGGCGCAGGCCGGGCTTTTTCTGCCGGGCAAGCGCTGGATGAATTAGGCGATGGCCGCACCCATGAACAACGCCAGCAAGATGGCTTTCGTCCGTTCATTGAGGCGGTGGAAAGCTTCCCTAAACCTTTGATCGCCGCGGTCAACGGTTTGGGCGTGGGCATTGGCTTTACCATTTTGCTCCACTGCGATGCGGTGTTTATGGGCGAAAGCGGCAGGCTGCGTGTGCCCTTTGTTTCCCTTGGCCTGACCGCCGAAGCAGGCTCCAGCCAACTTTTGGTGGATCGCATTGGCTGGCAAAAAACCGCTGACCTTCTTTACCGCAATTTGTGGATGAGCGCCGATGCCGCCGTGGCCGATGGCATTGCCTTAGCCAAAGTAGCCGATGCGGATTTACTTGAAACGGCGCGCACTCATGCCGCCGAAATCGCCGCAATGCCCATCGCGTCCCTCATGGCAACAAAACAGCTTTTGCTGGACGCACGGTTGGATGCCACCCGCGCCGCCCGCATCCGTGAAGATGTGGCCTTTGACGCTTTGGTGGATGGCCCCGCCAATAAGGAGGCGCTTGCCGCCTTCGCCGAAAAGCGCGCCGCAGATTTCATAAACCTTTAAAGAGAAGGATCGCCGTGCCCAAGCCCGTCAAACATTCGATCAAATCCCTGCCGCGTGCCGAACGCAAGGCAGAGATCATTCGTGTTGCGGCAGAGATTTTTGGCAATCAGGGCTATCACGCCGCCAATATGGACGAGCTGGCGGCCACCCTTGGGGTGGGCAAGCCCATGCTCTATCGATTTTTCGGCAACAAAAAGGGCCTCTACAAAGCCGTCATCGCCCAATTGTCGAAAGATGTTATGGCCCGCGTGAACGCGCTGCATTCAATTGAAGATGCCAATATTCGCATCGAACAAACCCAATTGGCCATGCGCGCCCTGTTGATCCAATACAATAAAGTGTGGCTACAGGCGCGGGATTTTGCCCGCTCCGATGATGAAATCGCCAAAGTGGTTGTGGGGTTTCGCGACGCTATTGTGGATATGCAAAGCCGGTCTTATGCGGCGCTGCGCCCCGAAGGCATGGGTGAGGAAGACGCCCGCGCCACCGTCACGCCCTATCTGGTAGCCATGATGGGCGCGGCGGAGGCCGCATCGGAATGGTGGATGACCCACCCCGAAATCAATATTGAGCAGGTGAACTGGTTCAGCCAACATCTGGGCGCCAACACCCGTCGCACCATTTTGGAAGCCCTGCAAGCCACTGCCAATGGCACTGCACCGCTACCGGGCGCCACGAAAAACACCTAAAATTCAATACCTTACCCCACCACCCGGACAGGTGCGGCATTATTCCGGGCCAAAATGTACTTTTAAGTACGATTTGCCGTTGCAATTCCCCCAAGTAATCGTACTTTAGAGTACGAAATGAACGCGCAGGGAGCCAACACCGTGAACACGACAGATTTTGACCATTCCACCTTGGACATCCAACCCCGGAATGAAGACTTCGCCATTAACGCCGACATGCCGCGCGAATGGCTGGAAGATGATCCCGTCAAAACCTATTGGTTTAACGCTATGTCCGCTTTGTTCCCGGAAGGGGAGCGTACCTTCATTCATGCCGTGCGCGCTTATAAGGATCAGGTAGAAGATCCAAAACTGCTGGCACAAGTACGTGGCTTCATCGCGCAAGAGGCGATCCATGGCCGCGAACACGAAACCTATAATGCCGTGTTGGAAGAACAAGGGCTGGATGTGGCGCGGCTCGAACGCATCACAAAAATCGTCAATGATTATCAACGCAAGAACGCCCCCAAAAGCCTGCTGCTGGCTGGCACCTGCGCGGCTGAACACTTCACCGCCGTCTTGGCCCATGCGGTTTTGTCCAACCCTGAAATTCTGGCAGGCGCGCACCCAACATTTAGGGCCATCTGGGTATGGCATTCGATTGAGGAAACGGAACACAAGGCTGTTGCCTTTGACGTGTATAAAACCGTGATGCCCAAAACGCTGGGCACATACTTGCAACGTGTGTCCCTGTTCGCCCTTAGCATTCCAGCCATGCATGCACGCTTCCTCTATAACTGGACGGTGATGATGCGCAAATCTGGCCACGGGCTTGGGCTCAAAAACTGGGGGCGGCTGGCGAAGTTCTTATTCGGGCGTAAGGGGCTTTATGCCAAAACGGTTCCCCTCATGCTGGATTACTTCCGCCCCAGCTTCCATCCGTGGGATCACGATAACCGCGAGCTTTTGTCCGCTGCACTGATCAGCTATGGCAATGGCAGCGATGCTGATTACACAGCCGATGCGCCCGACGCCACCGCTATTGCAGCGGCGTAGATTTAGGGCGTTCCTAATCGGAATCGGTTTTGATTGAATCAAAACCAGATCCGTCAGCTCGCGACTGCGAGCCGCCAATAGTTTGGCGCCCCCGCGGAGCCGTTGCGTAGCAACTGGCGTGAGCGAGTACCAAGGCTAGACCATGATCAGCTTCAAGCCGCATCGATCATGGTTTAGCGTTTATCCAAATGGGGGATGACCAGGCCCGTTCACGAATGGTGGCCGGGGCGCGGTCATCCAGCTCCTTCCCCAGCCTGATTGCGTCATAGCTTGTCCAGCGACAGGTCGGGTTTTGCAAAACCCGCACATAATAAAAAGCGTCTGCCTTGGGATCAAACGCCGGATCACGCCAAACGGTTTTAAGTTCCGCCGCCCCACGATCCGCAGAAATTTGGCAGGTCGCCAAATCCACACTGGCCCCATTGTCCGGACAGCGGCCTGTGGCCGGGTTCACCTGCAAGCCATCGGCGCAGGCAATGTCGATCACGGCTTCGTGGGTTTTGCCTTCGGCATCAACCCAGCCTTTCACCATCTGCATTCGTTGCAACGGCGCATCCATTTGATCGGCTGCCGCCCATACAAAAAAGGCCGGGCTTTGTGCTTGGGGCTCAGCTCCAAGATCACCCCCCATGGGCACACCACCGGCATAGGCCGCGGCGGTCGGGTCGGCACTTTCGCCAATCGTTTCATCAAAGCCCCAACCGGCAAAAAACCGCAACGCAATGCGGGGGCCGGACGTTGCATAGGTTTCCTTGCGCTTCATCGCGCTGAAAATTTCCTCACGCGTATTTTCCGGTGCCCACACAGCCGCCAAGCCACCGCTTTCATGGAACTTGAAAATACTGTGATGAACTCCTTGGCCTTCCGCCCGTTGATCCCGCCAACGCCGAATAGCCGGGGCGGTAACAGCGCCAACCTTGCCGGTAAAATCAGCCTCCTCCACATCGCCGGGATTTGAGTTGTGACTGTCGGACGCCGCGATATGCCCAAAATTAAAAGGGTTCAGGCCAATCTCTTGGCCCATCTGCAAACCAATTTTAAGCGCCTGCCGTGTAAAAGCGGTTTTGTAGGCGCAGCCGGTTTCTTGGCCCGGTGCACAAGGCGGCAATAATTGCGCAAAGCCGCATTCTTCATCTGCCGCGCCCACACCCAACGCACATTCCGATGCGCCCTTCACCTGAAAAATTTCTGCCAAGGGTTCGCGCCGCTGGCGCAGCTCCCATGCTGCTTTGTCGTAAGTTTTGCCATCCCACGTATAGGGCGAATAAAACAACCCCCAGCCCTTGTTCATATTGTGTGGAATGGTGAAGAAGTCACAATCGCCCGTGCAGTCCGCCTCAAGCAAACGCCACAGATCAATCGCATTTGTCACATTCATGGATGAATAGGCAAAAGGCGGCAGGCCCTTCGTGCCATTGAAAATCACATTGCGATGATGCTTGCCCCCATCAGGCAAAGGCGGCGAATATTCATAGGCCGCAAAGGTGGTGAACACGCCCGGCTCATTATAGGCATCGGCCAAGGCTTGGTAGCGCGCCCAATCTGCCCGCGCATATTTTCCGCAAGGCCCGGCCTTGGCCTCGGCAGGCGGACATGGGTCCGTTGTGGCAAGCTTTGGGGCTTGACGCACCTTGCGTTGATATTCGCCTGCCGGTTTGGTGGGGTCGGTGCCCTCCACCTGCCCGCGGGCAATATTTGTAATCATCAAAAAAATGGCCGGGTTCGGGCTGGTGAACAAGGCACAATTGATCTTGCCGCCCAACGTATCATTTTGCGCGGCGGTGTCATCCTCGCAGGCAGTGAGAGTGCCAAAGCCTTCCGCGTGATCGGTAATCGCCACAAAGTCCAAGGGTCGCCAAAGCTGGATCGGTTCCATACCCGGATTTTGAATACGCTCACCGCGGGCAAATTTATAGGCCGCCTCAATCCCCAGCTTGGTGCCAAACAGCCGGGCATCAAAACTCTCTTTCGTGTGTAGGTGCAGCTCGCCCCAATACAGATTGCCGGTGTCAGATCGCGGCAACGCGGTTGAGGGTTGAAAAGCGGGCAGGGTGATTTTGCTGTCATCCTGCAATGCGTAATCTGCAGCAATCGCCTCCGGCGTCATGCGCTGTCCGGCGTCGTACAAATCTTGACCGATGGTGAACCAAAACGCTGCCGCAATGATCAAAAAGAAGGCAATAACAAAAAGGGCAATTTTCTTGAGCATAGCCGGCTCCAAACTCTAACAACTTAAGTTGTTATGAGGTTTCTGTGAGTTGAAACGTCTGTTTTACGCGAAGCTCGTCACGTCCGAGCCTTCCGGAATATCCATACCTTCCAGCCCCGCTCCCGGGCCAGAGGGTGCGCGGCCCAACGCAACTTCCGGCGGACAAACGCCTGCACCTTCTGCGTCCGCGCTTTCGGGCACCGAAAAATAGCCCAGTACATAATTGCCCATCGTGTAGCCCAACAAGTCTGTCAGCTTGGGATCGAGGGTTTTTGCAACCTCTGGCGGGCAGGTAAGGTATTGATTTTCCTCTTGTCTTAGCCATCCGACCACATAATCTACATTGAAACCCAAGCGCTCTTCTGCGCTGGTATTTGGCCCCCCGCCATGAAAAACGGTGCCCGTATAAACCAGCACCGACCCCGCTGGCATCTCCGCCTGCACCACCTCATGCGGCTCTGGCAAACGGTCCGGTTCCCATAGGTGAGAGCCGGGTACCACACAGGTGCCGCCCTTGGCAGCGGTGAAATCATTCAGCGCCCACATCGTGTTGCATTCCACCTCAATCTCCTGCGGGATCATGGTGCCCCATGCCCATCGATCACGGTGGATGGGCTGTGCCTCCTGTCCCGGTAAGATCCTGATTATTTGGGACAAATTCAATTGTACCTTCTCTGCGAAGGGCTTCAGCCACGTCTCTGCCGTCTCCAAAATGAGAGGGTTGAGGATGATTTCACGGCAAGCCGCCGAGCGTGATACCAACGCCCCGGTGCGGGTGGTTTTGTAGCCGGAGAAGCCATCTTTGCCCATGGGTGTTGCGTCGATGAAGGGCCGACATTCCTGCTCGGCCTGCGCTAACAGGTTGGAATCAATGATCTTTTCGACGATGACCGCGCCATCGGCTTGCAGCACCTCCGTCACGTCTTGCGGTGTGGCTGTGTTATTCAGGCGTTGCAGTTTCGGCATTTCGTCCCCCGGAATTGTTCTACCTCTTACGTTCCGGCAACAAAGGCTGCGGGTCAAGTCACCAGAATTCACCCTCATGCCCACCCAGAAAAAACTTAAGTTTTGTTCAGGTTTTTAAACTGAGGTTTTGACCCACAGAAACTTGAGTTATTACGGTTTTTGTCAGGTTATTTTCGGCTTTTTTCCAGTTTTGGCGGCAACAAAGGCTGCGGATCAAGTCGCGCCTTGAACCAGTTGACCCGCCAATCCAGATGCGGCCCGGTGGAACGCCCGGTGGAGCCGATAGTGCCGATGCGATCGCCCTGCGCCACCACATCCCCTTTGGCGACATCGACCGAGTGCAGATGCGAGAAGACGGACGTTACCCCATGACCATGATCGATCATGATCGTGCCGCCCGTATAATATAAGTCGGGTTCTGCCATCGCGATGACCCCACCCTTGGGCGCAATAACAGGCGTGCCGGTGGGGCCTGCTATGTCCAGCCCATAGTGAGGCCGCTTGGGCACCCCGTTTAAAATGCGGTACGAGCCGAAGACGCCAGACACGATGCCTTCCGCCGGCCAAATCCATTGCCCAAAGACATCATCGCGCGGCGTATCCTTGGCGCGCACTTGGCCAATGGCCGCGTTCTCCCGGCGAATGCGATCCAGCACAGCTTGTGGCGGGGAGACATATTTTGAGGGCAAGCCTTCGATGCGCTGCGTTTCATAATCACGTGCAGGCACATCAAGGAACAGGCTTTCGCTCGCGCCCTCCGCGCTTTTCACCTCTATGCGGAACGGCCCTTCATGATGGCCATGAATACCGAACACGAAACGCCCTTGCGCATCCACCCGCGTGGGTACGCCTTCGACAGTGAGCTTGTTTGCCGGGTCTGTCTTGCCCGTTATCAACCCACCTTGCATGACAGGCCCTTGCAGCGACACGTCCAACGCCGCAGCAGGTGTTGCAAGCAACAGAAAGGCGAGAAGCGCTTTAAGCTTCACTGGAACCTCTGCGATCGCGCGCGATCTGCGCTGTCTCCGCATCCTTATAGGCTTCTTGATGCGGCACCGACCAATAGCGCAAATTCTCCAGCGAAATCTTTTCGCCTGTGATCGCGCATTGCACATAGCGGCCCGGCCAGACCATTATGAAATCTGCCTGATGATATTCCAGCTTTGCCAGTCCGTCCGGCAATCCACCATTGTCGTAATTCATCTTTAGCTCACTCCGAGACGCAATCTCTACTGAAGATGATCCCACATCAGACCGCATCAGAAAAGGGGACATATCGCGCCCGGCCCCTATCTCATTTGGGGAGGGCGGGTCGGGTGCGATCAATCGCTAATGCGATGGGCCTTCGGCTTTAAGGCACAACAAAGCGCTATTAAACAGAGAATCAGTGTACCCTGTCACTCAGTATTTCTATTGAGCATTGGGGCAACTGAGATGGGCACACTTACAAGGACTTGCTTCGACTGCTGGCATGTCGATGTATTCAATACAGACGCTAATAGTGGCGACCATGCGGGACTTGCCCCTTGTAAAGAGTGTGGCTCCAAGAACGTGTCACACGAAATAAGTGACTTAACCGTAGGCATCGGAATCGGCCTTACCATGTCCGCAAGGATGACATTAAGCGCGGAACACCAGAAAGCGGATTGGAAAATTCGCTTCGAAGCACTGAAAATGATGTCCGAAAGGTTACAGCGCGGCTGGCCAGAAGAGCTTGATGGAGCGAAAATAATACTCGCTTACCATGACCTTCAATCGTTCTATATGCAGGCACATCATTTTGCTGAGGCCCTCATTGATCAGAGAGAAGAGCTAAAACTCGCCGACAAGTTTTCGGAAGCCGGTCTGGTGTTCGACTATAGCGAAAAGGGCAGGGAGAATTATCGGCAGCTTACCGATTTGTCCCCTGTACTGCGCCTAACCAGAGACTTATCCATTCATTTCAAGCATTTCGAAATCCGCACCCCGCATTCTGGTGAAGCCCCCCAAATTGGTGTTCCTGTAGGCAAATATGATACCGAGTGTAAAATGGGACGCATTGAGCTGCTGATCATTCACAAGAACAAGGTCATCGAGGGAGTTACATTTGCAACAGAAGTGATCGCTGCTTGGCAGAACGTTATCGACAAATTCGGCTTTGAGCAAAGCTCCTAAAGAAGTGTGCCCTGCTTGTCGTCTTCCGGCTTGGGCTTTGTCTTGCGGGTCTTTGCTTTCGCCGTTGGCTTAGGCTTCCGCACAGACGCAGTGCCCTTTTCAATCGTAGCTCCCACCGCGCCATCGGCGAATTCCAACGAAACATCAAGGCCCGGCCATGTATCCGTACTGGAGCGAATGGGCGTGCCATCGCCTGCGCGCACAAGCGCAAAGCCGCGCGCCAAAACCCCTTGATATGACAAGGCATTAAGCAAGCCGCTGGCAGCGGCAAGCCGGGTACGCGCGTCCTGCAATCGTCTGGCTGTCGCCGGTTGCAGCCGCCCGGCAAGGGCATTCACATTTTCCCTTTGGCGCGAAACTTGCTGGCGCAAAGCAGCGGGCCTGAGGCCACCGCTCACCCGGGCCAACCGGGCCTGGCGCTCGCTGACGCCGGATTGTAGCGCGCGCGGCAGACGCGCGGCAGCTTGATCCAAGCGTTGGCTGGCCTGCCCCAAAATCTGATCCGGCTTGGGCAGGCCGCGGGCAAGACCTGTCAGCCTTTCGCGCCTGCGTTCCAGCAAGCGCCCCATGGCGGCAACGCGCCGCCCGTCCAACCCCTTCACATCGCCCAACAGCTCGGCCCGCACGGGCACAGCCATTTCTGCCGCCGCGGTGGGGGTAGGGGCGCGCCTGTCGGATGCATAATCAATCAAGGTTGTATCCGTCTCATGCCCTACGGCGGAGATGAGGGGAATGTCACTCGCAGCAGCGGCGCGCACCACCACTTCCTCATTAAAGGCCCAAAGGTCTTCCAGTGAGCCACCCCCGCGCGCCACAATCAACAAATCAGGCCGCTGGCTGCCTTCCAGCGCATTGAAACCTTGAATGGCCGCAGCAACCTCTCCCGCAGCACCTTCGCCTTGTACCCGCACGGGCCAAACCAACACATGGCGCGGAAACCTGTCAGCCAGCCTATGCAAAATATCCCGGATCACGGCCCCGGTCGGGGACGTGACCACGCCTATGCGCGTCGGCAAATGGGGCAGGGACCTCTTCCGTTCCTCAGCAAACAGCCCCTCTGCAGCCAGCGCCTTTTTACGCGCCTCCAGCATGGCCATCAGCGCGCCTTCGCCCGCCGGTTCCATAGAGTCGATCACAATTTGATAATTGGAGCGCGCCGGATAGGTAGTGAGCTTGCCGGTGCAAATCACCTCCAACCCTTCTTCGGGACGGAAAGTGAGCTTGGCGGCCGTGCCCTTCCACATTACCCCATCAATCACCGCCTTGTCGTCTTTGAGCGCCAAATAGCAGTGGCCGGAGCCCGCGCGGGTAAAGCGGCCAATCTCGCCCCTTATACGCACATGGCCAAATTCGGCCTCCACCAAGCGTTTAAGGCGGCCCGAAAGCTCAGAAACGGAAAACTCCGCCACATTCGTTTCTGCCTTTTCAGTCATGCCGTCTAATACGCTCATAAATTCGCCAATTGGGTTTTCTGCTTTGTAAAAGCCATGTTACAAAGCCCGCCAACACAAGAACACCCATTTAGGAACTTACCCCCATGAAAATTCTGGTCGTTGGCGGCGGCGGGCGTGAACACGCCTTGGCATGGAAGATTGCGCAATCCCCTTTGACTCCCGCGCTTTATATCGCGCCGGGCAATGGTGGCACGCCGGACCTTGCGACGCATTTGGATATTGGGGCTGAGGATATTGATGGATTGGTCGCCTGGGCCAAAGCCGAAAAGCCTGATTTGGTGGTGGTCGGGCCGGAAGCCCCCTTGGTAGCAGGCTTGGCCGACCAACTGAACGAGCTGGGCATTGCGGTGTTCGGCCCATCTGCCGCCGCAGCGCAGCTTGAAGGCTCCAAAGGTTTTGTGAAGGATCTTTGCGCCCGCCATAACATTCCCACCGCTGCCTATGGCCGCTTTACAGATGCCGCCAGCGCGCGCGCCTATGTACAAGAACAAGGCGCCCCCATTGTGGTGAAAGCCGATGGGCTGGCGGCTGGTAAAGGCGTCACCGTTGCCGAAACGGTCGACCAAGCGCTCGCCGCAATTGATGATTGCTTCGATGGTGCCTTCGGGGAAGCCGGGGCCGAACTTGTGGTTGAAGAATTTATGGATGGGGAAGAGGCCAGCTTCTTTGTGCTGACCGATGGGGAAAACGCCCTGCAACTCGTCACCGCACAAGATCACAAGCGCGTAGGCGATGGCGATACCGGCCCCAATACAGGCGGCATGGGGGCGTATTCCCCCGCCCCGGTGATGACCGATGCGCTGATTCAAAAAACGATGGATGAAATTATCACCCCCACCATCAAGGCCATGCGGGATGAAGGCTATCCCTATAAAGGCGTGCTTTATGCAGGCTTGATGATTGAAGATGCCGATGGACCGGCCCCGCGCGTGCGCCTTGTGGAATATAATGCCCGCTTCGGCGATCCTGAATGCCAAGTGCTGATGCTGCGCATGAAGTCAGACATTGTGCCTGCCCTTCTGGCAGTCGCGAATGGCACTTTGGGCGATGTATCGCTTGAGTGGCACAAAGACAAAGCCATGACGGTTGTGATGGCGGCAAACGGCTATCCCGGCGCTTACGCCAAGGGTACAGAAATTACCTTGCCCGACGATACGGGCAGCAGCGTGATTTTTCATGCCGGGACCAAATTGGTGGACGGGACACTACAAGCCAATGGGGGCCGTGTGTTGAACATCACCACCAAAGGCAGCAGCGTGGAACAGGCGCAGCGCAAAGCCTATGCTTTGGTAGACAAGATTAAATGGGAAGATGGATTTGTGCGGCGTGACATCGGTCACCGCGCCATCGCCCGGGAACAATTCGACTTTTTCTTTGAGGGGTAATCACATGGCTTTAGACAATCGCGACGAAACCTTTACCGGCACAAAAGATGTGGCCGACGCACACAAATTCGATGAGGCGGCGTTGATCGCCTATATGGAGGCCAATGTGGAGGGCTTTGAAGGCCCCATAAAGGTGCATGAGTTCAATGGCGGGCAATCAAACCCCACCTATAAAATTGAAACGCCGGGCAAGTCATATGTACTGCGCCGCAAACCGCCGGGAACCCTGCTGCCTTCTGCCCATGCTGTGGATCGGGAATATAAAGTCATCACCGCGCTGGGTGAAACCGACGTGCCAGCCCCACGCACCTATGCCATGTGCGAGGATGAAAGCGTGCTGGGCACCATCTTCTACATTATGGATTGCGTGGATGGCCGGGTGCTTTGGGACCCCACCATTCCGTCGGTGGACAAAGAAAATCGCATCGCCATTTATGACAGCATGAACGATGCCATCGCCAAGCTGCATAATGTGGATTACAAAGCGGTTGGCTTGGAAGATTTCGGCAAGCCGGGCAATTATTTTGCCCGCCAAATCTCCCGCTGGTCCAAGCAATATAAGGCGTCAGAGACAGAGCAAATTCCCGAAATGGATGCGTTGATGGAATGGCTGCCGGAAACCATCCCATCAGACGACACCACCACCATCGTGCATGGGGACTATCGCCTCGACAACATGATCTTCCATCCGACCGAGCCGCGTGTTGTGGCTATTTTGGATTGGGAATTATGCACCTTGGGTCACCCCGTGGGGGATTTCTCCTACCATTTGATGAACTGGGACACCAATGAAGTGCTGGCAGGCATGAGCGCGGATGACTATGCCGCCGCAGGTATTCCCACCAAGGAACAATATGCGGCGCTTTATGCGGAACGCACAGGCTTTACCCAAGTGACCGAAAATCTGGACTGGTACATGTCTTACAATCTGTTCCGTATCGGTGGCATTTTGCAGGGCATTCGCGGTCGTTTGCGCGATGGTACCGCGGCCAGCGATCATGCGGACGAAATGTCGTCCAATGTGCCGGGCTTGGCCCAACAGGCTTGGGCGCTGGCCAAAAAACTGGGTGCGGGCAGCTAATACTTGTTCGATCATGTTGGCATCGTCGTGGCGGATTTAGGGGCAGCACGCGCCTTCTACACCGCCCCCTTGCCAACACTCGGCTTGCAACTGCTGCAAGATAACAACATCGCAGACGGGACCGGCTGGCTGGTATATGGAACGGAACCCGGCGCGCCGTTCTTTGTCGTGTCCTGCGGGCAACCCGGCTTCTGGAATAAGGCGCATCACGCGGGGCTGGCCCAAGGGGGTCAGGACAATGGCGCACCCGGCCCGCGTGGCGACGGCTATTACGCAGCCTATGTGATCGATCCCGACGGCAACAACATCGAAGCCGGATATCGCGGCTAAAGGAATGAAACACCATGAGCGACGGAACCATTAAGTCCCTGCACCGCTACCCCGTGAAAAGCATGGGTGGCGAAGACCGCCACACGGTTCACATCGGGCCAAATGGTGTTCCAGGCGATCGGGCTTGGGCTGTGCGAGATGAAGAACGCGGCGGCATCAGAGGGGCCAAGCGGTTTGCAGAACTCATGCAATGCAAGGCCCACTATGAGGTCGAGCCCGCCGACCAAGGCTCCAGCACCGCCGTTATCACATTGCCCTCAGGCGAACAGATCACAACAGGGGACGAGACGGCAGCATCTGAATTGTCCAACCTTGTGGAAAGCCCTGTCACCCTTTGGCCGCTTATGCCCAAGGAGGCACTGGACCACTATCGCCGCGGCGCGCCTGTGCTGGACGACATGGAGGCAGAGTTGCGCCGCATGTTTGGCCGCGCTGATGATGAGCCGCTGCCGGATCTTTCCGTTTTTCCGCCGGAATTGGTGGAGTTTGAATCGCCCCTTGGCACCTATTTTGATGCCTTCCCCTTGCTATTGGTTACCAAGCAATCACTGACAAGTCTTGCGCAATTGGCGCCGGATCGCATTTTCGATATACGCCGCTTCCGCCCAAACATTGTGTTGGACGCACCAAGCGACGCGCCCTTCCCGGAACAAGCATGGGAAGGCAAAAAACTACGTATCGGGCAAGCTGTGTTGAAGCTGGAAATTATGTGTCCCCGCTGCGTAATGGTCACGCACGGCTTTGATGAATTGCCTAAAGACCCCGGCATTATGCGCACACTCGTGCAAAAAACGGGTGGCAATTTGGGTATCTACGCATCGGTCGTTGAGACGGGCGAGATCAAAACAGGTGATGAGATCACGCTGATAGATTAGCCGTTGCGCGGCTCAATTTCCCCATCACGGAAATATTTGATCGTCGTGTTCAGCAATTGCCGCACGGCCTGACGGCGGGATTTATCCCACGCCCCGCGATTGACCAGCAACCCCTCCATAACGGAATGGGAAAAATCGATGGCCAGTTCCAGCCTATCCTGCTTATCGCGCCATTCAGGGAACATCTTCAAAATTTCTTCCCGCCACATATTATCGAACCTGCGGGCCTTGGGCGCGAAAATGGCTTTGAGTTCCTTATCCGTGCGGCTGGCGACCAATAGTTCCAGATAGGCGGTATATTCCCGGCCCTGCATGGATTGCCACAAAAGCTCCAAGCCCGCTTGTTCTTCTACCCGCTCCGCCTCCGACAAATCGGCGACCTGCGCCGAAAGCTGCTTCATGCGCTGGAAGAACGTATATTCAATCACGCCCGCAATCAGATCTGCCTTGGTGGCGTAGTGATGCAACATGGCCCCGCGCGAAATGTCGGCGCGACGCGCAATCAACTGGGTTGTGGTGCCTGCGTAGCCCACTTCGCCCAAACAATCGATGGCGGCTTCCAAAATCCAGACACGGGTTTGTGCAGACTTACGCGCCTGCCACCCTTGATCTTCCGTGCCAAGCCCTGCGGGCTCCAGCACATCCAATGGGCTTTTTTTTTCGTCCTGCTTGCTCATATGTCTTCAATACCACTCCCACCTGGCTGCGCCAGCAAAAAAATCGCCGCAAAGCGTGTCGCCATGGCGCGATCCCCCTAGACCCGCCCGACGCATTCAGTATAGGATCATAAAAAACCAGCACGGTCGACTTTTTTATGAAAGCCAATAACGGAGAGTGAATTATGGATCTTGGACTAAAAGGATTAAACGCAGTTTTGATCGGCGCAGGGCGCGGTATTGGGGCAGCAACGGCGCACACACTTGCAGCCGAGGGTTGTAATATTGCCATTGGCGCACGCACCGAAAAACAAGTGAACAAAACCGCAGATGCGCTTGGCGCCCATGGCGTGAAAGTGCATTCGGGCACTGTAGATGTCGCCGATGCAGATGCCTATAAAGCCTTTGTGGATGGCGCAGCCGGCGCGCTGGGCGGGATCGACATTTTTATCTGCTTTACAAGCGCCGGTGGCGGCGGGGCCGATGAAAAATCATGGAAAAACAATTTTGAGCTGGACCTGATGGCCACCGTGCGCGGTGTAGAGGCTGCCACACCGCACCTTAAAAAATCCGATAATGCGGCCATCGTCGCCATTGCCACCACCGCAGCTTTGGAAGACTTCATGGGCGTGCAAGCCTATAACTCCATCAAGGCCGCTGTGATCAATTATGCGTCCAACCTGTCGGTAAACCTGGCCGGTGACGGTATTCGCGTGAACACGGTTTCACCCGGCCCGATCTTCATTGAACGCGGCTCATGGGCCATGATTAAAGAGCACATGACCCCCGTGTATGAAGGCACGCTGAAGCAAATTCCGGCAGGCCGCATGGGCACCGGGGAAGAAATTGCCAAAGCCATCACCTTCGCCGCAAGCCCGGCTGTACCGTTTATGACCGGTACCAATATTGTGGTGGATGGCGCGCTGACCAAACGCGTTCAGTATTAAAACACTCTCACGGTAATCGCCCCGTCCCAATTGGGATGGGGCGATACCTCCGAGGGGCGGCGCATAAGCGCCGGGATGCGGTCGCATCCAGTTGATTGACGAATTAAGGACATCACCATGGCTGATCCAAAAGGGCCTATTCGCTGCGTGCTGATCGCAGGGGGCAAATATCACGACATTGACCACGCCCGGTTGGAGCTTTTGAAGCTGCTGGCGGAAGAACCACGCATTCGCACACGGGTGTTTGAAGACTATGCAAGCGTTGATGAGCATCTGCTGAAAAATACCGATCTGCTGATCACCTATACCTGTGATGTGACGCCTGCGCTCGCCACACAGGAGGCACTGCGCGGTTACGTAGAAGGCGGTGGCCGGTGGCTGGCGCTGCACGGCACCAATGCCATTTTGCGCTTCTTGAGCAGTGGTGGCGTAGATGCCCCGCGCTTGGCCCCGCATTTCATGGAAACATTGGGCACTCAATTTATTGCCCACCCGCCCATTCAGCCTTATTTGGTAGAGGTCGCCAAGCCAGATCACCCGCTGGTGCAAGGCGTTGAGCCATTTGAGACAACGGACGAGCTTTACCTCATGGATGTGCATGGCGAGCTGGAAGTGCTGCTGGACACAGAATATGAGGGTGATGCCTTGGGCTTCATGGAAGCCAAGTGGGAAAAAGCCCGCCACCCGGTTTTCTACATCAAGGAAATCGGCGAGGGCGCGGTGCTCTATCTCACGCTGGGCCATTGCCGGGGCCATTATGACATGAAGCCCGTGATGGACTACTACCCGCAGGTAGAGCGCTGTGCATGGGATTTGCCCGTGTTCTATGACCTGCTGCGCCGGGGCATTAACTGGGCAGCGGAAGAAACGCTTTAGGCGGCAACATCGCTATCTAAATTTTAGGGATGCCGCTGGAACCGACGCGTTTGGCGGGAGCCGTTTGAATGGGGCCATCGCTTTCCATTGCCTCCAACGCGGCGATACGTTTTTCCAATGGCGGATGGCTGGAAAACAGGGCATGAACCCGCCCGGCATTAATGGCAAAGGCCGCCATTTCATCTGGAACATCGGGCGCTTCATGCGCGCCTTGCAGGCGTTTAAGCGCGTTGATCATGTTTTGCCGCCCGGCAAGCGCCGCACCGCCCGCATCAGCCCGAAATTCGCGACGGCGCGAAAACCACATCACGATCGTCATGGCCGCAAAGCCCAACACCACCTGGGCGATCATGGACACAATCCAAAAGGCCGGGCCATGCCCGCTTTGCACTTTGAACACCGTTCGATCAACAACATGGCCTATGATGCGCGACAGAAAAATCACAAAGGTATTCACCACCCCTTGCACCAATGTCAGCGTCACCATATCCCCGTTCGCCACATGAGACACCTCATGCGCCAACACGGCCTCAACCTCTTCTTTCGTCATATTTGTCAACAAGCCGGAACTGACTGCCACCAAGGCCGCATTGCGGTTCCAGCCGGTGGCGAAGGCATTGGGCGCGGCGCTTTCAAACACGCCCACTTCCGGCATGCCGATTTTGGCCGCTTTGGCTTGAGCTGCCACGGTTTCACGCAGCCAGCGTTCCGCCTGCGTTTGCGGTTGATCGATCACCTGCACCCGCATTGACATTTTGGCCAACGGCTTGGACAGCGCCAATGAGATAAAGGCGCCAGTAAAACCAATGACCGACGCATAAACCAGCAGCGCGCCCAAATCCAGATCCACGCCGTTTTGGGCCAAGATGCCATCCAAGCCCAACAGGCTGAAAACCAGTCCCAGCACAGCAATGATCGCTATGTTCGTGCCAATAAAAAGCGCAATGCGCAGCATGGTTGCCTCCTGTTGTAGCCTGCCAATAGCAGATAGGGCCCAGATGTCGAAAATTCAATCTGCCCCGTGTGCTTTCGCCATGCCATAATGCCCAAAAAGGAGCGAAACATGGAAGGCGCTGCAAAATTCATCACCCCCAATTGTGTGCAATATGAACGGCTCATCGCAGCACCGGCAAGCGCGGTTTGGCCGCTGCTGGGAACGCCGGAAGGGCTGGCACGCTGGTTTATACCCACCGCGCGGTTTGACCCCAAGCGGGGCGGGCAATTCCATTTCATGGAAGGGTGGGAAGGCAAAATCAGTCTATATGCGCCAGAACGTGTTATCTCCTTCTTTCCCGATGAGGGCGGTGAAACGACTTTTGAATGCGTGGCTGACGGCGCCGCCCGCACAAGATTTATCCTAACAGATCGGCAAGCGCCCGGATTTGTGCCGCCGGATGATATCCCGATGGACCCGGCAGCCCCGCGGAAGCAGGGCCTTTACCAACCAGGCGGGCCAGGCACCCCATGGGTGGGCATTTTGGTGGGGTGGCATCACTTCGCCGATGATTTTGTCGCTGCGGTCACTGGTGGCGAAACACAACGGCCACCCCTTGGCCCGCTGCACGACTTCTATCAAGGCCGGTTACGGGATTACTTCGCCTAAACGGGGCGGTGCTCGGCAAAAATGCTTTGCACCCAATCCGTGGCCGGGTGGTCTTCCCAGCGCGCAAACCAATCTTCCATCACTTGCGGCAATGGCTCTGGCTGTTTCATATCAGCGTGGGGCAGGCGCGTAGTGATGGCGAGCAGGCTGGCCGCGGTAAGGTCTGCGACCGTAAAGCGGTCGCCCACCAGATAGCGACGATCTTTGGTTTCTGCTGCAATGAAATCCAATGCCTGCCCCGTAACGGCCAAGGCATCATCCACCGCGGCTTGATCGGTCACGCCATTTGCCTTCAGCATAATGGGCTTCACCAAGGGTAGGGCCGCGCGATAGACATGCCGTTGCGCAAGCGGCTGACCTTCCGAAAAGACCCGCGCGATAAACCCCAGCTCATTCTGCGCGGCGGCGAAAAAGGCCGTGCGCACTTTTACCCCCACCACATCATCAAACCATGCAATCAAACCCATGGCCTGTTCTTTCTCTGCCGGGTCTGTCGGGATGAGCGGCGGATTGGGATACTTCGCCTCAAGCGCTTCGATAATCGCATGGGTGCCTGCAATATACTTGCCATCCAGCTCCAACACAGGCACGGCGGTTTGGCCCGTTAATTTTTTGATGGTGCCGCTGTGAGGACCGGGCAACATAATTTGCCGCTCATAGTCCACACCCTTCAATGCCAAGGCCCAGCGCGCTTTCTCGTTATAGTGTGAACGCTTGAACATATAGAGTGTTGGCATTTGTTTTCTCCCTTGAGTGAAATCTAGGCGTTTGGCCTGATTTGGGCAATGGCCCATCAGGGCAGACTGTGCTTAAGTTCTGCCGCTGTTGGAGGATTGAGAATGGATAAATCGACCGCGCGCTTGATTGCGCTTGCACTTGGCCTGTGTGTAACGCCTGCATGGGCGCAGGACGCTGTGGACACGGCGGCACCCACACCTGCCGCACCAGAAAAGTCATCTGGCCCGCGGCTGGATGAAATTGTGGTCACTGCGCAAAAGCGCGCTGAAAACATTCGCGATGTGCCCATATCTGTGTCCGCCGTGGATAGCGAGGCCATGAAGAACGCCAATGTGGAAGACATGAACGATCTTTCCAAGATGACGCCAAATGTGCGGATTGTTGTGCGCCCCACCACCACGTTTTTGAATATTCGCGGCCTTGGCACCGGTGAGAATGCAGGGTTTGAACAATCCGTCGGGCTTGTGGTGGATGGCGTTTATTACGGCAAGGCCGCCTATATTAATGACGCCTTTATCGATCTGGCGCGCATCGAGGTGCTCCGCGGCCCCCAAGGCACTTTGTTTGGCAAGAACACGATTGCCGGGGCGATGAACATTACTACCGGCACCCCGGCGCATGAATGGCAAGCCGAGCTTGATATGATGATGGGGGAGCTGAACCACACCCGCATTCGCGCTGTGGCCAATGCGCCATTGTGGGAAGATGTGATTGCCGCACGCGCCGCCTTTGCACGGGAAAAACGCGATGGCTATATGTTCAACACCACCCGCAATTTGAACGAAACAAAGCTGGATAAGGCGAATGGTCGCCTGAAGGCCCTATTTGAGATTGGCGACCTTGACCTCACTGCCACTTATGCACGCTCGCTCACCAAGCAAAATGGCAATGGGTATCAGCTAACCGTGGCGGGTGATGATGTACTGACTGCCTATCGCCTGTTCGACCCTGAGGTTGAAGGCAATATCGACTTTGTTGGCTCCCGCAACCACCCTTCGCAATCGCGCCAAATTTCCGACACGTTGAGCGCCTCCGCCAATTATGACATTGCCGATCACACGCTGACACTGATCGGCGGCTGGTCGCAATATGATTTCGAGATGGAGGTCGATGCGGATTTCGGCCCTTCACCCTTTTTGATTTTGGTGTCCGACAGCGCCTATGAACAAGGCAGCGCAGAATTGCGGGTTACGTCGCCGCCCGGGCCGCTTGAATATGTGGGGGGCCTTTACTACTTCACCTCTTCTCTTCAAGCCGATGGCGGTGTTGATGTGTTCAAAACCGATGATCCTGTTGCCGATATCACAAGCTTGATCGCGCCTGACGCACTCTCAGCATTACTCGCCCCCATATTCGGGGCCGGGCCGCTGCCAAGCTTTACCGCCGAAACGCAGCGGTTGGATTTCGACCAAACCCAATCCAGCTATGCGGCGTTTGGCCAAGCCACATGGTATGTGACTGACACTATTGCGCTGGTAGGTGGATTGCGCGTGTCATACGAGGAAAAATCGGTGGATATGGTGCACATCGTTGAAAGCAGCAGCGGCCTGCCGCCGCTGATCTTTCCCTTTGTGAACAACGCTGAAAGCTATACAGCGCATCTCACCCGCGAAGAATGGGATGTGTCGCCCAAGGCGTCCGTCAAATATGACATTGATGATGACACCATGGCCTATGCCACCTATGCCCGTGGGTTTAAGGGCGGGGGGTTCAATGCGGCGTCCTATGTGCCATCCGACCTGGAATTTGAGGCAGAGGTTGCCGACACCTATGAGGCAGGTGTGAAGACACGCCTGCTGGATGGCGGCATGACGCTGAATGTGGGGCTGTTCTACACCAATTTCGATAACCTTCAGGTCGCCATTTTCAACGGCACCCAGTTCATCGTGGGCAATGCCGCCAAGGCCACCACCTATGGCGTGGAATGGGACATGGCATGGCTGCCACTTGAAGAGTTGATGCTGACCTTTAATGGCGGCTACACCAATGCCACCTATGACAGCTTTCCCGATGCGCCTTGCACAGCAGAAAGCGGCGAAACGGCCTGCGACCTGACAGGCAAGGTGTTGGCGCGCGCGCCCAAATGGAATGGGAATATTGGCGCCCAATGGGCGGTGCCGATTGGCAATTTGCCCTTCGGCCTCTTCCTCGCGACAGACCTGTTCTATCAGGGCGACACCTTCCTGACCACGGATCTGGACCCGCGGGATTTTCAAGATGCCTATATTCAATGGAACGCAGGCTTGGGCCTAAAAGAACTGGATGGCCTGTGGCAATTCACGGTGTTTGGTCGCAATCTAACCGACAAGCTAGTGTTGATAGAAGCGTCCGACGTGCCACTATTCACCGGCTCCCACTGGGGCCTGATTGATCAAGGCCGCACTGTGCGCGCCGAATTTCGTGTAAGTTTTTAGGCCACCTGAATGACCGCAGATCCAACCAAGCCCTTCACCATTAATGGCGTTGCCATCAAATCGGGCAGCCGCCAGCGCATCGAAATTCCGGTCGCGAAACTTTATAACCATACCGATGTCACCATGCCGGTTGAGGTGATCCGCGGCACGAAAGACGGCCCGGTGCTGTTCGTCACCGCCGCAATCCACGGCGACGAAATTAACGGGGTGGAGATTATTCGCCGCCTGCTGACCCACCGCAAACTCAATCCGAAAAAGCTGGCAGGCACGTTGATTGCGGTACCAATCGTCAATGTGTTCGGTTTCAACCGCAACACCCGTTACATGCCAGACAGGCGTGACTTGAACCGTTGCTTTCCCGGCTCGCCCAGCGGGTCTTTGGCGGCACAGATGGCCCATATTTTGATGACGGAAATTGTTGGCAAGGCCACCCACGGCATTGATCTGCATACAGGCGCGATCCACCGCACCAACCTGCCGCAAATACGCGCCTGTTTGGATGACCCGGAAACGGATCGACTGGCGCATTCCTTCAAAGTGCCTGTCATCATCAATTCATCGGTGCGGGATGGATCACTGCGCCAAACAGCGGCAGACCTTGGCATTCCGATGCTATTGTTCGAAGGCGGGGAGGCACTGCGTTACGATGAAAAAGTGATCCGCACCGGCCTGCATGGGGTGATGGAGGTGATGATGTCTATCGGCATGTTGGCGCGCACCGCCCAACACAATGAAACGCGCGGGAACGAAATGTTTGTGGCGCGCTCCAGCAAGTGGGTGCGCGCACCGCATTCCGGTTCACTGCGCACCAAACGCAAAGTGGGCGACAGGGTGAAAGCAGGCGACCGCCTTGGCATCATCGCAGACCCTTATGGCGACAATGAAGTGGAAGTGCGGGCGACCGTGACCGGCATCATCATCGGCCAAACCCTGCTGCCCTTGGTAAATAATGGAGACGCGCTGTTCCATATTGCCCGCTTTGAAGATTCAGAAGCGGTGGAAGAAGAGCTGGAAAACTTTGAACAGATGTTGGGGCCAGCATAAGGCTAATTGGTCGCTCTGCGTGGCCGCATTCGGCTACGCAACACGCTTGATCATTAAATCAATTGGTCGCTCTGCGTGGCCGCCTTTAGCTAAGCAACGCGCTTGATCATTAAATCAATTGGTCGCTCTGCGTGGCCGCCTTCGGCTACGCAACGCGCTTGATCATTAAATCAATTGGTCGCTCTGCGTGGCCGCCTTCGGCTACGCAACGCTCCTAGTCATCCTGAAAACTCGCGAACAGGCTTTTGCGAATTTCATCGGTCACCGGCTTTTGGCCAATCACCTCTGGCCGGATCGTATCGATATTGTGGATAAAGCCTTTCATCAGCGCCGGGCGCGCCTCCAGCCGTTCAAACCAAGCGTCCATATGGGGCAAATCACGATCTGGCGGGTAACGGAAGCCGAAGCCCTTGACCCATGGATAGATTGCAAAGTCAGCAATCGTTACCTCATTACCCACTACATAATCGTGGCTAGAAAGCTGATCATTCAGCAAGGCGCGCAGGCGATGCGTTTCTGCCATGTAGCGATCTTTGGCATATTCAATCTGTTCGGGCGCATACATCACAAAGTGATGAAGTTGCCCCATCATCGGGCCAACATAGGCCATCTGCCACATCAGCCATTGCTGCACATGGGCGCGCGCTGCCGGGCCTTGCGGCATGAACTTGCCCGTTTTCTCTGCAAGGTAGAGCAAAATAGCGCCTGATTCCCATAAGGTGAGGGGCTGACCATTTGGCCCATCATGATCCACAATGGCTGGCACTTTTTGATTGGGGCAAATCTTCAAATATTCGGGATCATTCTGATCGCCATCCAGAATGTCGATCTTATGGGAGGTATAATCCAGCCCACATTCCTTCAACATAATGGTTACTTTTTGGCAGTTGGGAGTGGGGCAGAAGTAAACGTCAATCATCGCGGCACCTGATGCAAAATGTGTAAATACCATCCTCTTCTACAGAGGACACAAGAGTGTGACCAGCCTCGTTGCAGAAATGCTGCATATCCAAGGGGGCCACCGGGTCTGTGGCTTTGATTTCAAGCACCTCACCCGGCTGCATTCCCTCCAGCGCACGGCGGGCTTTGAGCACCGGCATGGGGCAGCGCAGACCGGTTGCGTCTATCACCTGCGCACCCATTTAGATCACCTAAAACCTGACCCGGAATTCAGCACTGAAGAGGCGCGGCGCGCCATAGGTGCCCATATGGCTGCCCGCTTGCGCAGGCACATCGGCACCGCCCATCAACACCACCTCATCACTCAAATTTTTGCCGGTAATCAAGAACTGCCACAACTGGTCATTGTCCATCAGCCCGATGCGGGCATTGTAAATGAAATGCGCTTCCTGAAATTCATTCGGATCAAGGTCGGTGTTGATATAGTGGTCGCCTTGATAGTTCACATCCCCCCCCATGGTGAGATCGAAGGGCAAATTACCAAGAGGCAGGGCATAGCTCACGCCGAACGTGCCGTTCCAATCAGGCGCCCGGTCAAGCTCCCCGCCTGACAGATCGCACGGCTCATCCGCCCCATCCATGCACGGACCGTTGGGGAAGTCATCATAACGGGCATGGGTGTAGCCGACCGACAGATTGACAAACAGCCCTTCTGCCAGCACAGCCATCGCATCCATCTCCACGCCTTTGGTGGTAGCGTTCGCAGCGTTTTTCACGACAAATTTGGTGCCGTCAAAAATGGAAACTTGCAGGTTTTCAAATTCAGTATAGAAGGCGGCCACGTTCAACCGAATGGCCCCGCCCATCAAACGGCCCTTAAAACCAACCTCGAATGTGTTGGCCTTTTCTTCCTCAAATTCAAACTCATTGGCCTGCACGGCAGAGGCATTATAGCCACCGCCCTTAAAGGCTTGCGCCAACGTGCCATAAACATTGATCTCCTCATTCACCGCATAGGTGACAGAAACCTTGGGCGAGATATCGCGTTCAATGCGCTTTTGGGTGGGCAGCACAAATTCTTCTTGCGCCAAGGCTTGAATGAACACAATGCCGGTGGAGGTAAACTCCCGCGTCATCTGTGCCTCTTTCTCCTCATAGGAATAACGCAGCCCCACCATCAAGGTCAGGTCATCATCCAGAAAATGCGCGCGCACCTGCCCAAAGCCCGCAACAGAGAAGCTTTCCTGATAGAAATCCCCATAGGAGTGATCTTCCGTGACCGGGCCGATGCCGGGAAATTGACTGAGCAAAGGCGCAATCGCATCAGGCAGCAACAAACCACCGATCAAGTCGGTCGGGTCTGTATCGTTCAGCAAAGCGAGATCGGAAAAATTGTCGAATTCTGACATGAAGAAAAACAGCCCCGCCACGTAATCAATCTGGCCTAAGGGAGACGTGATGCGCAGTTCCTGACTGAACTGGGTCCACTCATCATCTGTCCCTAGGGTCAAAAGCGGGGCCGGGCCAAAATCCGCATCAATCTGATTTGTGAATGTCATATTCGACCACCCGGTGACGGATGTCAGCGTGTATTCCCCAATGTCGTATTCCGCTTGCAGTGACAGCGTAATATTTTCGCGATGCGCTATGCCATCCTGATCGGTTTGGTTGCGCCGATCCACATTGGCTTCATAATTGGGGTCGAAAGCGGAATAGGCGGCCATGTTTTGTGGGGTGGATTTGTTGATCTCAAACCCCCAAAGCTGCTGCTTCAAATTCCACCATTCTGCCGTAGCCGTAACGGTGAGATTATCGATGCCATCAAAAGCCGCTTTCGCACGGATCAGATTGCGATGAATATCCAATTGATCATCATTGGTATGGGTATTGGTCACGAAACCATCGCGCCGATCCCGGTGGCCAACAACGCGCAACGCCAGAACATCTTCAACCACGGGCACATTGACCGCCAGATTGATCTTGCTTTTGTTCAGTTCGCCGGCGGCGTAGGAGGCATCAAACCCCCAATCATGATCTGGCCGCATGGTGGTAAAAGACAAAGCCCCGGCAATGGTGTTCTTGCCCATAAGCGTACCCTGGGGGCCGCGCAACACCTCTACCCGATCAAGATCAACCAAAGCGGTTGCCAGATAATCGATCCGGCCATAGTAAACGCCATCAATGATCAGACCGACCGCTTGTTCAAACCCCTTATTATTGCCTGACCCCAAGCCCCGCATTTTGATGAAGGAGCCGGAGCCATTGCCCGCTGTGATCTTGGTGTTGGGGGTGTAGTTTCCCAACTCATTCACATCCTCAATGCTTTTCTCGCGCAATGTTTCGCCACCCACCGCACTGATAGACAGTGGCACGTCTTGGATATTTTCGGCCCGCTTTTGGGCTGTCACCACAATTTCATCAAGCCGCAGCTCTTGCTGCTGTGGCTCCATCGCGGTATCTGCCTGTTCTTCCTGCGCCAATGCCCAAACAGGCATCACGGCCAAGGCCGCGCTCAAAATCGCTGTTTTCCGCATCTCAACATCCCCTAAATCAATCCGGTGGCACCCTATAGACGGCCCGGTTTGCGTGCAATGGGCCAAAGCGATACAGTGCCGCCAGCGAATATTAGGGGACAAAACCATGCATGATCTCGTGATCCGAAACGGCAAAATTTATGACGGCACAGGGGCCGCACCCTTTGAGGGCGACGTTGCAATTGATGGTGGTGTGATCACCGCCGTGGGCGAAGTGTCGGACAAGGGCCGCGAAGAAATTGATGCGGCAGGCCGCATTGTTACCCCCGGCTTTGTCGATGCCCACACGCACTATGATGGACAGGTAACGTGGGACCCCTATGTGCAGCCCAGCACCTTCCATGGGGTCACCACCATTGTTACCGGCAATTGCGGTGTGGGCTTTGCCCCCGTAAAGGCCGATCAACGGGATTGGATTATCCGCCTGATGGAAGGTGTGGAAGACATTCCCGGCACCGCCTTGCATGAAGGCATTCAATGGCAGTGGGAAACTTTTCCCGAATATTTGGATGCGCTGGATCAGAAACCGCTGGCAATTGATGTGGGCACGCAGGTGCCCCATGGCGCCATTCGCGCCTATGTCATGGGCGAACGCGGTCCGGCCCATGAAAACGCCACCCCGGATGAAATCAAGGCAATGGCGCGCATTGCGGCTGAGGCGATAGAGGCCGGTGCTTTAGGCTTTTCCACCAGTCGCACCGAAAAGCATAAAGATAGTGAAGGCAATATTGCCCCCACTATCACCGTGCTGGAAGAAGAGCTGGTAGAGATTGCCAAAGCCGTTGGCAAAACCGGCAAGGGCGTGCTGCAGGGCATTTCAGACTTTTATGATTTCGGGGAAGAGTTCCGCATCTTCAAAAACATGGTGCGTGAAAGCGGGCGCCCCATTTCCATCACGGTTGAACAGCAAGATGCACGGCCTGAATGGTGGCAGCAATTGCTGGATGGCATCACCGAGGCACAGGCCGAGGGCCTGCCCATGCGCGGGCAAGTGCCGCCGCGGGCCACCGGCGTGCTGCAAGGGCTTACCGCCACGTTGAACCCGTTCCTGCTGCATCCCAGCTTTCTGGAAATTGCCGGGCTTTCTCTGGAAGAAAAAGTAGCCAAAATGCGCGACCCTGCCTTCCGCGCCAAGATATTGGCGGAAGAGCCGATTGATATGGGCCAGCCACTTTTGGATGAGCTGATTAAAACCTACGCCAAAATGTTCGAACTGGGCACGCCCGCCAATTATGAACCCGCGCCGGAAGACAGCCTGGAGGCACGGGCCAAGCGGGAAGGGCGCACGCCGCAGGAAGTTGCCTATGATCTGTTGCTGGAAGACGAAGGCAAGAAGCTGCTGTACTTCCCTCTGTTCAATTACGGCTCCGGCAATCTGGATTTTGTGCACAAAATGCTGACCCACCCCTACACCACTTTTGGCCTGTCGGATGGCGGGGCCCATTGCGGCGCGCTATGTGATGCAAGCTTCCCCACCACGCTGATCCAGCATTGGGGGCGTGACCGCACCGCAGGCCCCAAACTGCCGCTGGAAAAACTTATTTCCATGCAAACGAAAGAGACGGCAGAGCTGGTGGGCTTGGGCGACCGCGGCATTCTAAAACCCGGTTATAAGGCTGATGTGAACGTAATCGATTTTGAGGGGCTGACGCTGTACCCTCCAACTGTTGTTTACGACCTGCCCGCGGGTGGCCGCCGCCTGATCCAAAAGGCGGATGGCTATGAAGTTACTATCGTGAACGGGGAAGTCGCGTTCCGTAACGGGGAACCTACCGGCAAGCTGAACGGCAAGCTGATCCGCGGGGCACAGCCCGCGCCCCAGGCTATGGCGGCTGAATAGTGCTGATCCACGTTTTGGGCGCAATTGGCGGCGCGGCTTTCACCCTTTCATGGGTGTGGCTAGCCAAGCGTTATGGCATTGAGAGCTGGTCTTACGCCGGGGGCATGTTGCTGTTGCCCTTGTTCTATGTGGGCTTTGCGCTGCTGGCGCCTGAAAATCAGGGGCACTTGGTGGGCCAAGAATTGCTGCACGGCCTGCCGTTCTTCATTGGCGGTGCAGTGCTGCTGATATGGCGCACGCCCGCCAGTCTCTATGCGGTTGCCGCCTTTTGGCTGGCCCATGCGTTCTATGATTTTGGGCACGACCTCTTTTTCGTGAACCCCGGCGTTTGGGAAATCTATCCCGCCTTCTGCGCTGCGGTTGACGGCGTGTTGGGCGTCTATCTTCTGTATCTCGCCACAACGAAAAAGGCCGAGGCAAAAGCCCCGGCCTGATATTTTAGCGCGCTGAGAGCGAAACGGCGCGGCCGTCATCATCAATTTGATCCAGAAATTCTGACAAGCCATAGCCGGTGCGGCCATTGCATCTATATTCCGTCATGCCTTCGGTGATGCGGGTCATGCGCTCTATACCATCTGGCCCGGTGCGCCGATTGCGCAAGGGTATGAGCGACAGCACCTTGCCCTCCACCTCATATTCCTTGCCATTCTCCGCCTTGGCCCAAATGTTCAGCGTGGTTTGATATTCGCTGCCATCGAACTCCGCCTCGATTTTGGCATCGGTAAAGTCGTGATACTTGCCATCTTCCAGCACCATGCCGGAGCCGCGGACCTGACCTTTGCCGCCTGAGATAACAGAGACCATCATGCCGAAATCTTCGCCAAAGCTCATCGGGCACCAGCGATACCAGTAGATTGATTGCCAGGTACGCGGCCCCCAGCTTTTATCGCGCAGACCATAGCCCGCGACTTGCCATGTTTGGCCATCAATCTCCAAGCTGCCTTCGGCACTGACATGCTGTTCGTAATGAGCGCGGGCAAAGCTTTTTTCGGCATCCAATTCGCGCTTGGTGCCATCCGCATTCACCAATTCCCCGCCATACATTGGTGAATGCCCCGTATAGTTAAGCGTGAGCTTGACGGGCACGCGCTGGTTTTTGGTGAAAGCTTCGCGCGGGTCTGCCATTTGGTGCGGCTCATCCATCAGCAGCACCTTGCCATCATAGGTGACGGTCAATTGCTTAAACGGCTCTACCACTTTCACATGCAGACCGCCTGCCTTCAGCTCATCATTATTATCAATCGGCACCCGCTTGAACATGAAGCCGATGCGGCCATCGGGCAGATAAAGGCAGACAGACATTTCCGCGTAACCTTCATTTACCCGGTTACCAATGCGGAACCAACCGCCCACCTTTTGGGTGGGATCAAACACGTTGAAATACATGCTTTCATTGTAGGTGCTGGCCGCTTCGGGCGTGTGGCAATATTCGTCTTCCGGCAGAAGCTGAAGCTTCATTCCCTCTGGTACTTGCATCCTAAAATCCCCCATTTGCAATGGAGCACACCATAGCTGACCGTTCGGTCAGGGGAAAGGGGTTAGCTGAAATCAGCCGCCAGAGAAGCCCGCGTTTCAGCGTTCATCACGGCAAGGTGCTCATAGTTTTTGTGATCAGAGCCAAGCAGCACTTTCACTTTCGGGTCAGCGAATTTGAGCTTCTGTTCCGCGGTAAACAGGAAATGGAAGAAATGCACGGATGATGTTTTGCCATCTGCCGATGTGCGTTCCACATCATCTTCCGGCACGGCAGATATGCGCTGGCCACCAAGATCAATGAAAATATGGTTTTCGATGCCACCAAGGCCGCGCAAAATATTGAGCCGGCGCACCTCATCATCAATTTCGAACATGAAGGTGGCCACCAGTTCATCCCCTTTGGGGATCAACGGATTATACGCCGCCAGCTCGTCCTTTAGCTGCTCATCGCCGCCTTTTTCGATATAGAGCATTTCTTGCACTTGGCCCCACATCGTATCCCAATTTTCGAAATAGAGCGTGGCATGAGGCCCAAGAGACAGGCGGCGCGGCTTTTTTTTCGCCACAATATCCTTGCGGATTTGGCGGCGCTGCGCCGTGTAATCTGCCATTGGCATAATGTCGGCTTCTGTCAGGTTAAACGTATCGCGAGGCATTTTTATAATCCGTATGCTTGGGCCATGATCTCTATCGGATGGCGGGCGGGCGATGTAATGCCCTCATCGCGCATCATGGCATGAAGATGATTGGCGGCCAGCGGGCAATCAGAAACAACCGCGCCGCTTTCAGCCTTTTTGATTTGGCGCACAGTAGGGCGTGCAATTTTGACAGCGACCGCATGTGTCTCTTTTAACACCCCAAAGGTGCCGCCATGGCCGGAACAGCGTTCCACCAACGCAACTTTCGTTTTGGGAATAAGGCGCAACATCTCTGCCGACTTGGCACCCATATTTTGCGCGCGGGCATGGCAGGCATGATGCACCGTCACACCGCCATCTACCGTGTTCAAGCCTTCAGGCAGGCCTTCCTTCTTGGCTATATCCACCACATATTCACACACATCAAAAGTGGCTTCAGCCAACTTCTTAAGGTCTGCATTGTCAGGCGCCAAAAGCGGCCATTCAAATTTCAGCATCAAGGCACAAGAGGCCGTGGGCGCGACAATGTCATAGCCTTCATCCACCAAGGGCAGCAGGGCCGCGGCGACCATCTCGGCCTGCGCCACAACTTTTTCGATATTGCCATGCTCAAGATAGGGCATGCCGCAACAACCGGGATAATCTACCCGCGTTTCAACGCCTAAATGGTTCAGCAACTTGATCGCCGCCTCACCTGCTTCCGGCAAGTTGTAATTGGTGTAACAAGTGGCAAAGATCGCGGCCTTGCGCCCACCAATAGAAGCGGCAGGTGCGGCGCTGTTGGCGACGTGATCCATTTTCTTCGCGCGTGCTGTCAGCGTTTTACCGTTAAAGCGCGGCAGGCTGGCTTGTCTGTCAATACCCCCAACTTTTTCCATGACAGGGCGCGTGAGAGTATTGCCGACATTTGCCCCCCAATTGGCAATCGGCGCCACCATGCCCGCCAACTTGCCATTGCGATCTGTCTGCGCCAATTGCTTGTGCGCCAGCGCGGTGTTGCCTGCCTTATGTTCGGCATAGCGATAGCGCAGCATAAGGTGGGGAATATCCAACGCGAATTCATGCGGCGGCACATAGGGGCATTTGGTCAGGAAGCACATATCGCACAAGGTGCAGGCTTCCACGACAGGGGCAAAGTCTTTGGAATCAACTGTATCCAGCTCTTCACTTTCGCTTTCATCAATCAGGTCGAACAAGCGCGGAAAGCTGTCGCACAAATTGAAACAACGGCGACAGCCATGGCACACATCAAGCTGGCGACGCATTTCTGCATCCAGCTTTTCTGGATCTGTGAAATCCGGGTTCTGCCAATCTACCGGGTGCCTTGTGGGGGCGTCCAAGCTGCCTTCACGCATTGCTCATATCTCCAAAACGGAATCGGGGCCTGCTTTTTGAATAAGCAGACCCCGAAGCTGTTCTATTAGTCGTCGAGTGATTCAAGCGCCTTGGTGAAGCGACCGGCGTGAGACTTTTCAGCCTTGGCCAGTGTTTCAAACCAATCAGCGATCTCATCAAAGCCTTCTTCGCGAGCTGTACGCGCCATACCGGGATACATATCCGTGTATTCGTGCGTTTCACCGGCGATCGCGGCTTTCAGATTGTCGGATGTGGTGCCAATCGGTTCGCCCGTGGCGGGATCACCCACTTCTTCCATATATTCCAAATGACCATGGGCATGGCCTGTTTCACCCTCTGCGGTGGAACGGAATACGGTGGCCACATCGTTATAGCCTTCTACATCGGCCTTTTGAGCGAAATAGAGGTAACGGCGATTGGCTTGGCTTTCACCCGCAAAGGCGGCTTTCAGATTATCAAGCGTTTTGGAGCTTGCAAGCGACATGAGCTTTCTCCTGTAAGAGTTGGATGAAGAATTTCTGTCCACAATGTGTAGATCGGCGGCAGTGTAGCGTCGGCGCGTGCGCGCGTCAAAAGATTGGAACGATTCCAAGGAACTTTTTTAAGTTGTTGAAATTGCGACTGATTATTAGATGTCTGTCTCAAGCCGAATGACTACATCCACCCCAGCAATCTGCGCACCCTCCGGCGCGGCAGGCAGGGCCGCAAAGCGCACATCCTGCACCGCGATATCTTCCAAGCGCCCCTCATTCACGTGGTAGAAATGATGGTGCGGGTCTGTGCGGGTATCGTACCAAATTCGGTCCGGAGCTACTTTCAAGGCCCGCAACAATCCGGCTTCTGCAAAATGGTGCAGGGTATTGTAGACCGTTGTCAGGGACAGGCGGGCTCCGGCCTCCACCACCTGCGCAAACAGTATATCAGCGGTAACGTGGACGTTTTCGCCGTTGGAGAACAGCAATTGTGCCAAAAACAGCCGTTGACGCGTTGGTCGAAGCCCCGCCCCGCGTAGTTTTTCCGTCAAATCCGCTCTGTCCAGACGCTTGCTCATGGAACAATCCCACAATTTTCCGCTTAAACGCGCGCAAAGGTCGCTTTTTCAATGCTATAGAGTATAGCCTAGCTTTGCTTCACATGATATTTCAAATGATTACAATTTGTGACACGAATTTAAAGGCGGGGCGTAATGGCGGAACAAAAGTCAGCTTATGACTATGAAGACCTGATCAAATGCGGCAAGGGCGAAATGTTTGGCTTGGGCAATCCGCAATTGCCAGCGCCGCCCATGCTGATGCTGGATCGGATCACCAAAGTAACCGAAGACGGTGGCGATCACGGCAAAGGGTTTATCAGCGCTGAATTCGATGTGAAGCCCGATTTGTGGTTCTTTGATTGTCACTTTCCGAACGATCCTGTTATGCCCGGCTGCTTAGGCTTGGACGGTTTATGGCAATTAACCGGCTTTTACCTTGGCTGGCGTGGCTTGCAAGGCCGCGGCCGGGCCTTAGGCGTCGGCGAAGTGAAGTTCACCAATATGGTGGAACCCACGGCCAAGCTGATTACCTATGAAGTCTCGTTCCGCCGCGTCATGAACGGGCGGCTGGTGCTAGGTATCGCCGACGGCAAAATGCTGGTAGATGGCGAACTGGCCTATACCACCAGCAACATGAAAGTTGGCCTGTTCAAAGACGCCGAATAAACAGATCCATCCGTTACGTAGGCCCCAAACAAGAAAGGGCAAAGCATGAAACGCTCAGTTGTTACCGGAATGGGGATTGTCTCCCCCATTGGCAATTCCACGCAGGAGGTTGTGGCATCGCTGCGTGAAGCGAAATCCGGCATTACCTTCGCGCCGGAATTTGCGGAGATGGGCTTTCGCTCGCAAGTATATGGCAAGCCCGAGATCGATTTGGACAGCTTGGTAGATCGCAAAGCACGGCGCTTCATGGGCGACGGGGTGGCCTATAACTATGTCGCCATGGAACAAGCCATCGCCGATGCCGGAATAGATGAAGCCTTGCGCACGTCTGAGCGCACCGGGATTGTGATGGGCTCTGGCGGGCCTTCCACCAGAAATGTTGTGCAAGCCGCCGATACCGCTCGCGCCAAAGGCCCGAAACGGGTTGGCCCCTTTATGGTGCCGCGCGCTATGTCTTCCACCAACTCTGCCGTTTTGGCAACGCATTTCAAAATCAAGGGCGTGAACTATTCCATCTCGTCTGCCTGCGCGACCTCTGCCCATTGCATTGGCCACGCATCGGAGTTGATCCAGCTTGGCAAGCAAGATGTTGTCTTTGCCGGCGGCGGTGAAGAACTGGATTGGTCGATGGCCGTTCTGTTCGATGCGATGACCGCCATGTCCAGCAAATATAATGACACGCCGGATAAAGCTTCCCGCGCGTTCGATGCCAATCGCGATGGTTTTGTGATTGCCGGGGGCGCCGCCGTATTGGTAATAGAGGAACGCGAACACGCCTTGGCGCGTGGCGCACGCATCTATGCAGAACTGGTTGGTTATGGCGCAACATCCGATGGGCACGACATGGTCGCCCCGTCCGGCGAAGGCGGCATTCGGTCGATGAAACAGGCCCTTGCCACCATTGGTGATCGCAAGGTTGATTATGTGAACGCCCACGGCACCTCCACCCCCGCCGGCGACATGGTAGAACTGCAAGGCTTGCGCGAAGTATTTGGCGACAACCTGCCTATGGTATCCTCCACCAAATCCCTCACCGGGCATTCCTTGGGGGCCACCGGCGCGCAGGAGGCGATCTATTCAATTTTGATGATGAATAATGGCTTTGCCTGCGAAAGCGCCCATATTGAGGAACTAGACCCCGAAGCCGGCGACTATCCCGTGCTGCAAAAACGCCATGACGGGGAAATCAATACAGTGATGTCCAACAGCTTTGGCTTTGGCGGCACGAATGGTACTCTTATCTTCTCCCGTGATAACGGCTAGCGAAAGCTCAACTCATGTCTGATATTTCGATCATGAAGGGCAAACGCGGCCTGATAATGGGCGTTGCCAATCACAATTCTATTGCGTGGGGTATTGCGCAGGCCATGGCCGGGGCCGGGGCAGAACTTGCCTTCACCTATCAAGGCGAAGCCTTTGGCAAGCGGGTAAAACCGCTGGCGGCAGAAGTTGGCTCAAACATCGTACTCGATTGTGATGTTACCGATGGCGACAGCCTGGACGCCGTATTCGCTGCAATTGAAAAAGAATGGGGCGAGCTTGATTTTCTGGTCCACGCCATCGCCTATTCGGACAAGTCAGAACTCAAAGGCCGTTATATCGACACCAGCAAGGACAATTTTGTGCAGTCCCTGCTGATCTCCTGCTACTCCTTCACCGATGTCGCGCGCCGCGCCGCGCCCTTGATGAAAAATGGTGGCGCTATGCTCACCCTCTCCTATGGTGGCGCACAAAAGGTCATGCCGAACTACAATGTGATGGGTGTTGCCAAGGCTGCGCTTGAGGCTTCTGTTCGTTACATGGCCGCTGATTTAGGGCCGGATAATATCCGCATCAACGCGATTTCCGCTGGCCCCATGCGCACACTGGCTGGTGCCGTTATTGGCGACAGCCGCTTTGTGTTCAACTTCACCGAGACACATTCTCCATTGAAGAAGAATGTATCTTTAGGCGATGTGGGTGGCTCTGCGCTCTATCTCCTCAGCCCGCTTTCCGGCGGTGTAACCGGCGAAATCCATTATGTGGATGCCGGTTACAACACCATCAACATGCCCCGTTCACGGGATTTGAAGCGCAACGACGACGGTTAGGATCACTAATCGCAAACTGATGACCGAGGCTAGAACCTCTCAATCACAACCCAGCTTTCGTCATTATCCGTTCCGATTGATGACGAACTCCCCATATTGTGAATTTCAAAATACTCATTCACGGCACAGGCGACAATCATGGTGACATCGGTGTTCATGCCGGTGCCAGAGGATGAACCCTGCCGAGATGCTTGAACTGCGCCGCCGCCCGCAGGGTACTTGTAGATGGCTCCTTCAGGTGAATGTGACGACCCGGCTGCTGCGAGATGCAAAGTCACCCTATATGTACCTGCGTGCTGCACCGTAAATCGGCCGGATACAGATGCGAATGTAAGGCCTTCCAAATATCCTTGGCTCAAATTTGCTCCCTTAAATGCCCCCGAACTCGGCACGCTTGAAATTGTGAATTCCGCTATGTCCGCACTTCCTGCAAACAGCCGACTATCTGCGATCACATCTCCATCGTCAGTGATCTCGGCTTTTTTGGTGCCACCTACTTTGATCTCAACACTCTGTCCGGCAGGTGCCTCTATCACGGTGGTGCCGCTGACCCCCGTTACGCTGTTCGTCTTCACCCCGCCATTATGCGTACTGGCCGCCGTAAAGGTCGAAGCGCCGGTCACACCCAGGGTCGACTGCAATGTTGCGGCGCCTGTCACATCAAGCGTACTGCCCAAGTTGGTCGCACCATTTGCATCCAGCGTCGTTACCTTGGCAGAGGCAGGCGCGGCTTCTCCGATCTGTGTGCCGTCAATTGTGCCGCCATCAATATCAACATTGTTGGCATCCTGCGATGTAATCGTGCCACGATCCACAATGGTAGACAGCGTATGTGTATGGCCGTCATTATCCACAGACAAGCCCAGTGACACATCATCAGTGCCATCAAAAATTGCACTGTCGCCTGTTAATCCCGCACCGCTGATCGAAAATGTGCGGGCTGTTTCCAATTCGTCAGCGCGGTCTGCCTTGCCTGCAAGATCGCCCGTCACATCGCCCGTCAGGCCGTTGTCAAAGACAATAGGTCCGGCAAAAATGCCACCACTTGCGGGCACATAGTCTGAAGTCGTTGTCGCCAACGCTACCCAGTTTACACCATTGAAAATCCGCGTCGCATTGCTACTGGTGTTGTAATACCACTGCCCCGCGGATGATGATGCAGGCGCGGGATCCGCAGGCAAGTTGCCCAAAAACCGTGCCCGAAATTCATCCGAGCGCACAACGATATCCGGCAAGTCAGCGGCATCAATCAACGCACCTGCGGCTTCTGCGACGGCACCCACATCATCCAGGGCGGGTTCAAAGTTCTGCCGATGGCCACCTTCACCCATACCGCCGGGATTAATGGCTTGGTCATAGGCGTCGCCATTGTAGTGATCTTGCAAGCGCGCAATTGCGGCTTCGACTTCGGGTGTATAAGCCATTGGGCTTTCTCCTATCTTACAACTTCGTTGAGTGTGAATTGCATGGTGTAACGCGCCTTGTCGGGCCGGGTGAGCGTGCCACTTTCCGCCAAGCGCGCCAGAAATGCGCGCCGCAGCAAATTGCGGTCATCGCCGGGATCCAGCACCACAAACACCTCGCCCGCCTTGCCAAGGCTTTGGACCATATCGAAGGCGCGCTCATACGCCTCTATGGTGGTAAGATGGTTCAGGGCGAAACGCGCTACACGGCGTTTGGGCTTTTCATCAAAGAAACGCGCGCCGCCCAAACTTTCGGTCACGCGGCTTGGGTCTTCCACCCCCAGCGTAAGGCCCAACGACATATTCCAGTCAGGTTGCCAGCCCGGCGACATTACCAAACGGCCTATATCAAACCAGCCATCGGCATTGCCTTCATCCTTGATCTCAAAACGCCAATGCTGTGCCACAACAGGGGTATCGAACACATGCACATAAACGGCAGGATAGTCTGCACGCGCCATGGCATCGGGCACGCCAAACCAGAAACTGTCATCTTCCCATTCCACCGTGCCGGGAGAAAAAACGGTGGGCCAAATGTCCTGGATGCCTGTATCAACCTTGACATCACCAAACAAATTGTCGCTTGCCCCCACAATACGCACCTTACCGGATGGCGAAGCGTTGTGAGCCACCAGCGCTATTACCCGCACCGTCCGGGGCTGTCCCAAATCCACCTCGAAACTCACATCGGCGGGATCAAGCGCGCGCGCCACATGGTCCAAAAAGCGATCCTGCAAATTGACCAACGGCAAGCTGGGTTGCCAGCCAGCGCCACTGAACAGCGCCTCATCCGCGCGATTGGGATGGGCGAAAATGACATTGCGGTTTTTCGGGATTGGTAAAGTCATGGCGTTCCTTTAGGCCCATAGATCAAGTTTCAAACGATTTTTTGCCGGTCGGGAATCAAGCCCCACAACCAGCATGGGCGTTGCTTCCAACGACAAGCGCGGCAGTGTGACGGCAATCGTTTCGCCGACCTCAAGGTCTGCCGGCACACCGCCACTGAGCGACACTTCAATCGCCGCGCGCACACGCAACTTGCCGTGCAATGCCCTTAATGATGCCGCCAACTCCGCCGCATCAGCCTCGTCCTGCAGCCGGGTATCAACAGGCAAAAGTTGGGCCGCTAGATGGCGCGCCGCGACCGCTGCGTCCTCATCAATCACATGCCTGTTTTCTTCCTTCAGCTCATTGCGTCGCGCCAGTGAAACCACCGCGGCCAAATCGGTTTCATCCTGCGTATGCTCTATCGGCGCGTAGGCAACATCTATCCCCTTTGCAGGAATGCCGCCGCCGGTTGGTCCCTCAAGGGTGGCGCTGGCGTTCAGAGCCTCGGTTTCTGTTACGGTCCAGATCGGCGTTTCCGGTTCGCGCAATTTGAACAACCGTATCTTGCCCAAGCCATCAACCCACCACGCCGCCCCACCGGAAGCGGCAAGTTTGTTAAACAGCTCGCTTAGCTTCGTTTCAGCCATGCCGAGAAACAAGCCAACCGATGCTGAGGAAAGCTCATCAATATAAGTGCTTTCGATTTGCGGTACGCCCGCATGCCCCGCCACCGCCTGAAACACATCCTTCAACATCGACACCGGCACCGTCGCCGTACTGTCCAGCCCCGTTGCATCAAAGGTCAGCGGCACACCGGGATTGAACCCCAAGCGAAAATACGCGCCATCAGGCCCTTCATACACATCATATTCACCGCCTCCGGCGTACAAATTATCAAGTAAATCATTCAGGCTGCTATGCGCGGTGTTTTTGACCAGCGGATTGCCCGCGGAATAAACCTCATCAATCTGCGCCGGGCTGTGTGACACCTGATAGATATGCCGCGTTGTGTTTACCAATATCGGTTCCGCATTGCGCACCTTGCCAAATACCAACGGCTTGAGTTTGTCTTTCAGGTCTTCTTCCACCCCTTCCACGCCGTTGGGCAGGACATTGTTCCCCAGATACCGAACTTGAGACGGCGGCTTATCGAGCGCAGCCAAAGCCGCCCCAAGCGTAAACTCAAGCGCTTGTCCGCGGCTGAGTTTCACGGCCTTTACCTGTGCCGCCAATACATTTGTAAAAGCATCGGGAAACACGGCACCGCGCGTGCCTGTCCACACCGTAACAGGCCGCCCATCAAAGGCATGACCTGTCAGCGCATTGAGCGCCCCATCGGCGTTCTCCAGCACCAGACGGCCAAAACTGCTTTCTGCCCGCCCGCTAACGCCGCGCGCAAAGGCCCGCCGGGAAAATCCGCCTGCTTCACGCAAGCGCGGTGGCATCCAATAATGCGGTGGATTGGAGGCGGCATTCGTTACAAACCCCTTGTCAGAAAAGTAGTGCGTAACGGGCGTGTCATCGTGATCCCACGCCTCCAGACAGGCTACAACAATGGTCTCATCAAAATTTCTAGGCATTGAACAGCGCCCCGGTTTGACGTTGGCGGCCTAATATTTCTTCCAGATAATCATTTGTTTCGGCGCGCTGCTCGCGGGCACGACCCTCAACATCTTTCGATTGCTGTAGCAATTGCCCCAACAGGCCCGACACCTCATGCAAGTTTTGGGCGCTTTCGGCTGGTTGCACACGATCCACCACAATCGGCTCGGACAGATCAGGAAGCGAGACATCAAAGGCTTCCGCCACCCTGATCGGGCCGCCTTCACCGGGCACGCCAATAACAGCACCGCCTTGGGTTAACGCGTCAGCATTGCTGATATCGGCGACAGAAAGAGTAGCGATCTCCGCTGCGGCATTGGCGGCCGCCACCTGCGTCAAGCCGATAGCCTGTTGCAAAATATCTTGCACAAAATCACGCAGGGCTGCCGCTTCGATCCCGTCGCCATATACATCAACGGTCGCATCCAGCAATTCTTTCGCCGTGCCCCCCAATGCCGCCAATGCGGTTTCATCGCCACCAAGCGCCAGCGTCGCAACACCGTCAAATTCACCGCGCAGCGCGCCCAGCCGTTCTTCCGCCGATCCCTCGCCGCCAGCGCCAAAATAGAGAGCCTCAAACGCTTCACGCAGGCTTTCCCCCAATTGCGTGAAAGATTGTTGTGCCCGTTGCGCTTCGGCCAAGGCAGTGCTGTTCAACGTTTCAAACAAGGCCCGAAATGCGTCTGCAAAATGCGCATCAATGTCATCAAAACTATCAACTCCCAGCAACAACGCATCGGCAATGGCGCTTTCATAGGCGCTGGCAATGCGCCTTTTCTCGCCGCTGCCGGGATTTGCCCGTTCAGCCGCAGATATTGTAAACGGCGCCAGAAAGTTTTCCGTCACGCGCCGTTGTCGTTCCACCAGCCCGGCATTCAAATCATCGCGCGATAGGCCCAGTATGCGGAGTTCTGCATTGGTAAGCGTATGCAGCTCTGCGATCCGTCGCAGCTCAAGTTCAATCTCGCTGACCTGCTCAAGAGCCACATCCCCAAATCCCAGCGAGAACTCTGCGAAACCCCGCATTGCCCGGGTGGCTTGGTCAAGCGGCAAGCCCAGCTTTTGCGTATTCTTCCGAAATTCTTCAATTTGGTTAATAACACCGGCAATCTGTTGGGCAACCTGCCCGCTGGCAGTCGCTTGGGGATCACTTACCCCTTCACTAAAGGCACGCACCGTTGCATCAAACGTATTGGCAAATTGCAGCAATGCATCTGCCTGTGCAAAGTCGGCAGTATCAATATGGGGGATAGCGGTTAGCAGCGTCTCGGAAAGCCCGCTAACAGCGCCCACCCGGATAGCTTCCTGCAATGCGGTAACAAGCCCCGCAGTCAGGGCATCTTCGCCCGCCAATTTGGTGAAATCAGCCCCACGGGAAAAACCGGCATTTGGGCCTGCAAAATAGCCCTTGCCCAATCTCGCATCCCTGCCGGACGCAAACCCAACCGTGGTAAATATTTGCCCTTCGGCGCCCTCAAGCTGACCGCCCAGTTGATTTAGCAACACATCAAACCGCTCACCAACCTGCGCCGCAAGGGCTTCTATTTCGCGCTTGGGGCCACCGTCAAGCTCCCGGGATTTAAGGACTCTCAATTGCCCATTTTCAATACCCAAATGAGCTTGCGCGAACGGAAAATCCTCATCAGCAAATTGGGAGGCGAGCACCTGTCCTGCAAAAGCCCCAACGGCAATGCCAAGCGGCCCGGCAACGGCACCCAATGCGGGCGTTAGCGCCGTTCCCAAGGCCGCACCGCCAACATTACCTGCCAAATTAAAGCCGGCGTCAATCAAGGGGTCGCCCGACCCATGAAAACCCGCCACCCCGGCCAACGCACTGCCGGCAATGCCACCCAATACCCCGGCGGCATTGAACTGCCCAAAAGTGTCGGACAAGAAATCGCCGCTGTTTTCAAGCCCCAAAAACTTGCCGATATCACTACCGGCAAGCTCTATCCCCAATTTGGCGGCTTCTTCATTTACCCCAACCAGGCTTCCAAGATTTCCCACCGAGAACGCATTGGCCAGATCAAACCCAATCCCTGTTCCCTGCACCCCACCCAGCCCGGATGTAAAATCAGAGAAAAGTTGATGCCCAAATTGTTGGTAGCCTTGGGGGCCACCCAACAATGTATTGCCAAGGCCGCTTGGTAGCGCAGAACCGATCCTCTGCACCAACGCCCCCGCGGCTCCGGCAAACACCTGATCCAGATCTTTGAAAGCCCCCACACCTTCCTTGGCGGCATGCACAAACAGGTCGGACAAACCATCGCCAAAATTGTCTACTGCCCCGCCTAACGCACTGTCGAAAAGGCTGGCGGCTGCGTCACTCGTTTCATCATCTTCCAGCAGGCTTCTGATCGCACCTGTAAATGTTTCAGATAGATTATCCGCAAGCGGGTTCATCAGCTCTTCCAGCTCATGGCCGAAAGTATCCCCAAAACCCAGTTCCAGCATCAGCATCAGCTCCAAGGTGGTGCCTTCTGTGTTCTCTGCGCCAAATAGATTGCTAAATTCCTGCGGCATAATTCTTTCGTTCCATCTTTTCGTTGCCTTAACCGCGACGCCCGGTCGCCGATTTTGCGGCGCGCGCCTTGCTTCGGGCGATCCGTTCGGCAGCCAAACCTTGCACGGCTTCCGCCTCCATGATGCGCAGCCCACGCAATACGTGTTCTTCGCATTTGATATTCATGGCCGCGGCTACCACCGGGATCACGCTGTAATCGATCCCTTGATGCAATAAATCGGCACCGCTCAGTGTTGTCAGTGGCACCAGTCGCCATTGCGTTTGCAGGGCTACAAACAAATTAACGACAGGCCAGTTATCCTCTGGCACCACCATGGCTGTATTGGCCTCATCGATTTGCCATTTGGCCAACACCTTTTCAGGTGCCCGCCACGCCCGCAAAGCACTGCATATATTGCGGCGCGCACGTGCATTATGTTGGGGCCGCCTGCCACCTTGTGTATCTACCGTTTGGGGCAAGCCAAAAGCATGACGGGCGGCCTCTCTCAGTTTTTTTCCGCTGCCCCTTCAGAACAACGTCGATAGGCTTTGATCAAGGCATTGCGCAGGAACGGGGTATCGATCATCTGATCACGCACCTCATCCGAAAACGGCAATGGATTTCCAGCCGGATCAGCCAACCCTTCTGCTCCCACCAACACCGCTTGCAAAAGATCTACCGGGCCTGTGAAAGCCTTTTGCGACAACGGGTTCGGCGTTTCTTCCGCGCGTTGCAGCAAATCAAATCCCAAAAGGCGGGAGACCTCCGAATGCGGCAGCACCCGAAACCGGGCCATGATGGTTTGAGGGGCCGCCCCGCCCCCATCTTCCGGCACGGTAAATTCTACCGGCCAGTTGATTTCAAAGGGGCGTTGCGCCGTTGGCAATACAAATAGCTTGGCCATGATATCGTCCTGAATATGAATGAAAGAGCGTGATTATTTGGCTGTCAGGATCAATTCATCATTGCCTGCATCCGTCGCGATGAAGCGCAATCCCAATTGCCAGGTACGCTCACCCCCGCTTGTGCCCATTGAAACAGAATCAATTTGCACCTGCGGGGCGTCCACTTCCAAAATGTGGCCCGCAACATTGCCATGCACAATCTTGAGATCAATTGAGCCTCCGGCCTTGGCCAATGTGTATGGATCAAAGGTCGTCAGGTCTTCGTTCATCAGCACTTCCATCGTGCCGGTAAGGGCGCGCCCATCAATTGTCACCGCTTCTTGATTGATCAAGTTGCGATAGTTCACCTGATCTCCCTGCCCGACCGAAAAATTGACGGTCGGCAATGTTTCACCGCCAAATGTTGCCACCGTATTGGAAAACTCCACCGGCAAGGGCGCTTGAAAATCATCAAAATTGACGACGGGAAAGGCCGCGTTGTCCGGCGCGACATACAGGCCAGAGCCCTGCACCGACAATGTCGGCAACGACCCGGCGGCAATGCTCAAACCATACGCTCCGCGCCAGCCGGTAACCTGATGGTGAATACCATCCAGATGGGCATCAAGTGTCAGGCTTTCAAACGCATCCGAAATTGGTGCATAGACGGCACTGGTCCCCGAAGACGTTTCTTCCGCGCGCCCACAACCGCGTAAGATTGCGGCATAGGGCAGGGGGTCGCCTGCCATGCCGCTGCCCGCCAGCTCAACACTGAAGTTGCAGCTCACATGCACGCCGGAAAGCAATACGGGATCAGCGCCAAAACCGGGGCGATCCAAATCGCGTTGCAGAATTGTTGATTCCAGCGGCGTGATGGAAAAACCCGATGTCAGCATCGGCAACGGATTGGGGCTGGTGTTTACCTGGCCGTAGTCAGTCTCTATTTCGGCCAGCAAAACGGTTTCATCTGTTTTGACAAATTCAGTCATTTCAATTCCTTTCGGCTTTGGGTGGTTTGGTAAATTAGGTTGCGGTCACGAAGCGCTTGCCGGCGCGTTGCGCACGATCAATCGCGGTAAAGGAAAACTTTTCAGACCACCAAAGGGTTTGATCATCATCCAGTTTCGGTGGGGTCGAGCCCGCAGGGCGCGTATCGCTGGCTGCGGCGGGGTGTCGGAACCCTGCCAGGCACCGCATGATCTGCGCCCGCAAATGATCCGACTGGCGTTGCGCTTGCAGCCCCAACGGGCCGCTTTCCTGCAACGCCACCATCACCTCGAATGTCAATGTATGTACCAGCCGATCAAAGCCCGCCGCATAGGGGGTGGCCACGGTTTGTTTTTCGGCAACCGCCACAAAGGCGGCAGGCAATGTCATCGGCAGGGCAGGCAGCGGATCAAGTGTCGCCACCCATGCCACCTCCGCCAATGGCGGCCTCAACGCGCTAAGCTGCGCCACAATCGGCGACATATCGGTCAAGGCGTCTTCCAGATAACGGGTCATTCGGCACCTGCTATGGCATGGGGGGCCGCAGCGTTCAGCGACGCCGTTAATTCATCGCGTTCAACCGAGGCATCGAATGCTGTTTCAAGCCATTGATCAATGTCATCAGGCATTGGTTCGAGTTGGCGCTCAAATTGGGGCCCAAATTGGGGCTCAAACGGCGGTTCAAAAACCTGCCGGGAACACCCCAATGGCGCGGGCCGGCGATGCAGCCGAAGGCTTCTTAATGGCGGAATACGGCTCATGGCCTATACTTCTTTCAAACTGTCTAGGGTAAATATGCGGGGCGGCGCGGCATGACGTGGCCCCGCATTGTCATCTCCGACACTGCCTTCGGCCCCCACCGGCGCACCATTTTCATCCGTTACGGCAAGTTCTCCGCGCCCAATGCGTGCAAGCAAATCCATCGCGTCCTCGTAACGCTGGCGCACCGCCTTGGGCGCGCGATCATCATGCAGAAGATAACGTGCAATATCGGCGGCAAGCCGGGTCAGCAGCGGCGGCACGGCCCCAATCGCAAAGCCTTGTGGCGGCAGGCGATCTGTAATGGCGGCATCCATCAATCCTTTGGCATCTGCCAAGGCACGTTCCACCAAAGCGTCATCCACAATTGCGTTACGCCCCGGATCGGTCAGCCCCGTCAGCTCGCTTTTGCCAAAACGATCCAGCATATCTTGAACACTGGCATAGGGTGTTTCTGTTGCAGACATTGAATGCTCACTTTCTCAAAACGTGGTCCCGCTGATGGGTGACCGGAGGTACCTTTCAGGCGATTGCAGCCGCGACGCGCCACAGGGAAAGGCGCGCTTTCACTCGAAAGCCTGGTGTTCGCGGCGCAAAGGCACCTCCGGTCTTGACACAAGCGCCACCTTGAAACGGCGCTTGTGGATTGGTTGGTGGCCTCACCGGCCCCGCTTCACAGCAAGTTCAAAATCGGTTTTGAGCACACCAAAACCGTCCGGTGAGGCCAGTCGCAGCAAGCACCTACGCGCTTGCCACCACATCTTCGATCAAAAAGCCGGCATCCGGCCCAACCAGCTCCGCACTGGCTTCATCCGTCACGGGAACGATCCAGCTTTTGGCATTGCGATCGGTGTAAGGCACTTCAACCGCCGGGTATCCGCGCAGTTGATAGGTGTAACCAAAGGCCGGGTTGCGCAGGCTTTGTTCGGCATGGCCGGGCACATAGGCCAAAATGGCCGCATTGCCCCACACATCTTGAAACACCCCGCCATCATCGGCCTGCACGGCATCGCCCACAGCCAAAGTATCCACGCCCATAAAGCGGGCCAGCATATCGCGGGTGACACTTTCAGCGCCGGAATAACGGAAACGCTCGGCCACTTTGGGGTGATCTTCCAAAGCGTTGAAAGCCCCCGGCGACAGCACCAGCGTATTGGGGCGCACGCCAATGGCTTTGCGAATAGTTTCGCGCGCCTCGGCAATCACGGCTTTGGGGTCAGAGTTGGCATCGCTCCATTGATCGGTGCCGGAAAGCGTTTGGGTATGACCCGCGGGATATTGCGCAGCATCTGTTGCCAGTTGGGCCTGCGCCACCTCACGTGCCAGCGTGATAATATCAAGCACGCCGTTCACCGCCTCGCGGCGCAAATCAAGCGAAGGGCCTTCTGCCGCCTCTTCCATATGTTCAAATGGCACAACCCCTTCAAGACTTTGTTGGGCCAGAGACACGATATGACCTTCATACCCGAACTGTACCCGCCGCGTTGCAGCGCCGGGTGCACGCGCCGTGGCATAACGTTTGAAACTGTCGCGGTTAAACTCCAGCCGTTTCAATCCACGGGCAGGCACATCAGCGGTGGGAAACAATACATGCCCCACCCGATCAGGGTGGCGAAAGCCACGGGCATGGGTGGTAAGCACCGGATCAATCAGGCGGGCTTCATCTGTTGTCATGGCAGTCATCAAAATTCCTTTCTTTCATCAATTCTTTGGACGTGGATTTGGCTGGCGGCAGATGCCGCCCGGCGCGCCCCGCCCAAACGGAGGGGTGATTGCGCCGCCCTTTTGCAGCCGCGCCCTTAAGGGCGCTGGCGTGAAAACAAATTATCGTGCCAGCAGCACTTCAAAGGGCTCGCCCGCTTCGGCGGCCTCCAGCGCATCGGCCACAATCACTTCGCTGCCTGTTACAGGCACAAGGGCACCGGCCCCATCTGTGGTCAAAGGATCGCCAATCGCGACAGCCGCTCCGGCGCGGGCAATGCCCGTGCCTAAGGTCCGCACCGCAAATGCACGGCCCGTTTCGGCAGCGGTTTCGGCAAAGCCTTTCACCCGCTGATCTGCACCCGCAGGCGCGCCATCAAAACCAATGGCCTGGTATTGCGCGACTGGCGCGGCCGCAATGGCGGTGAGGGTAAGTACACCGATCGAATTTTCCGACATATCAAATTCCTTTCGTTTTAAAACTTCTTGAAGGGTGAGTGATCAATTCGCCTGCGCCGCTTGTGCGACCGCCGCGAGGTAAGATGTATTGGGATCGGCCCGTCGAATGGCCTCGGCCTTTTCATGCAAGGAAAGACCATGCGGATCGACATACGCGCCCTTAGGCAAAGGCAAGCTGTCCACGGGCGCAGGGCCTTCCGTGCTTGGTGCCGCCACTTCCGCGAAGGCAACCAATGGCGGCAAGCCACGTAGCAGATTGCAAAAGAAAGAAAGGGGAGAAGCCCCGCCGCCTTCGCTAAAGGCCACCACACCGGCCTCGCGGCTCAAGCTGCCCATAAAGGCCAGCGTATCGTCGCGTTGTCCGCCGGGCAGGCGGCCTTCGGCCACCAATTGATCCAACAAGTGTTCGTTTTCAATTTCAGTGCGCAGACGCGCTTCGTGTTCTGCGAAAGACAATCGTCCCAGCAAACCCGCCTCGCTGTCTTCTGGCACTGCGGCGACCCCAAGTTCAATCGCTGGCTCCGGCGTTTGGGCAGCGCTGTCGCGCACTGCGTTCACCAAGCCTTCTGCAACAGCGCCTAAGGCATCCCTTGGCGCTGCCAATTTTGGGGACGGGCTGTCGGATACACTTTCCGGCGTGTCTGATCCTGTTTTGTTCTCAATAGCTTCTGGGTCATCCCCATCCGTCGTTTTTTCCCGGCGTAGATCATGCGCCTGTGCCGGCTGCATAACTTCACGCGCCAGATCAAACCCCGCATTCAATGCCTTTTCAGATGTCAGCACCCCAAGCAACTGGCTTTGCACACTGGGACGGTTCAACAAGGCCCGCAGTGTCAGCCATAATCGGCCCCACAGGTTTTCCTGCTCATCCACCTGCACATCCGCGGCAAAGGTCATCAACGCATCGTCATTGGCCTTAAACTGAATAGGCTGTAACCCCTTCACGGCAGGCGGCACCGCCCCCAGCACACCCACATGATGCAGATGCAAATAGCCCGGTGTTGGATTGCCCGGTGCATCGGCCCGGTAAAACGCGGCAGAAACTTTGCGATAAGCCCCTTGCGCCACCAGATCCTTCAAGGCCGGGGAAACATCTTTCAACGTCGCCACCAAGCGGTCACCCTTGCGGACCAGGCCGGCCACCCAGCCATGGGCGGGGGCAGCGTCATCTGTGGGATGGCCAAACACAATGGGCGCTTCGTGCCGCCGCGGGTCATAGGCGCCGGCAACGGCACTTAGGTCATCTGCCTTCACCGACACGCTGGAACCGTCTGCCGCGGTATGCGTGCCGCTGCGAAAAATCTCAACCATTACATCTTGTGGCGTGCCTTGGCTGTGCGCTTTGGTCATGTCCGCTCCTCATCAACATTTCTGGTGGGGGTGGTCCCCGTGTTTCGTGAAAGCACCATGACGAAGTTTTTCGAAATAAAATATCCCGACAAACGCCGGGGTATATTTTGGGGTCATGTTATTGAAATATTTGTGCTTTTCGCATTTTCGCGGCTGTCGGCGAAAAATTTTTTTGAAAAAAGTTTTGGTCATTTATCACAGATCAATCTGCCTTTTCGTGCCACACTGCTTGCGCATTTATGGAAAGGAACGGCCCATGCCCCGCCCATCACACGCCCGCATTACTTGCTCTGTGACCGCTTTTTGCCTTGGCCTGATAATCGCACCCCTTACCCCGCTGAAAGCCCACGCAGAAACGGAGATCGCGAAACCGCAAGCGCCCAGCAAAGCCAAGAAGATCTACATCGGCGATATTAATGTGACAGAAAACAGCGCAACCGATGAAACAACTGCCGTCGAACGCATACAGGCAGATGAAAGGGCGCAGGATTACACGGGGTCTGAAAGCGAAGGCAAGGCATCGGGCGCACGGCACGCCAAATAGCCGGGGCACACCTCGCCCGCCGCACCGATGCCAAACAGGAACAGCCTAATCTCCGCCAAGCGACGATTCACAAGCCCGCGTACCAGTTGGCCGTTTGCCGTTACCACGTCCATCTGGCAGGCGGCTTGGGCGTAGTCCCTATCCTTCAAGGCACGATAGAGTGTCCAGCCGGGCCGCGTATGCACATTGAAATGCAGCGCGCACAGCGCATCAAACATCGGTTGGGTGAGCCGCGCTGCGCCCAGATAATCCCGCACCTGGCGCACCCGATCTTGTAGATCGGCGCGGAACAGGGCATCGGCCTGTGCATCGCTAAGCCCCTGCAAGAACGGCTGCTCCGACGCATCGGTGCCGTTGCACAAACCTTTATGAACCAAATGGCCATGGCCGATGGTGCAATGGCCACCGCCATCATTGTCATACAATACATGCCGTCCACGGGCGTCGCGCACCTCGCCCTCATAGGCTTTCAGAAAAGCCAGTCCGTCATCGGAAAGGGTCAACTGCGCCGGGTCTTCCAGCAGAAATCCGTTTACGCTGTTGGCGGTTTCATCATACCGGGCCTGATCCGCCCTCAGGCGCAGCGCCAAACGATGGCCGCGCCGCGTGGCGGCAATGTCATGGGTCAGATCATACAAGCTCATGCGGCACAGTTTCGGCGACATCGCGGCTGATGACAAGTCTGGGCGGCGTGGCCTTTGGCTCGTTCACCTGTGACAACCATCGCGCCGGGCCGCAATTGAAACTTGTTGTGATGCGCATGGCGTCTTCGCGTGCCAACCGGCCCAATACGCGTTCATGCACTTCTGCCTGCGCCCGCGACGAGCCCTCATCTGTTGTCATGGTTTGACTTAAGATTACTTTGGAAATCGCGCGATCCATCCGTTCATACAGCGCCTCATAGTCGCCATGGCCGCCGCGCGCTGCCTCGATCAAGTCGATCTTCATGCCTTCGGGCACAATGATCCCGCTATCGGTTTGGATCGCCTGCACCGCATCCAGCAATTTGCGTTGATCATCAGCATTCGCCGATAGATCATAAGTGCCCAATGCCGTCGGCATACCAAATTTCTCCAGATGGATCAGCCAGAACTTCAAGCCATTGCGCTTGAAGAAAACCGGCCAATAACACCAATAGCCCAACCCAATCCCATCGGGCGCATCATCATTGTCGGACGGCGCCGCAAACAGCCAGAACTTGCGCGGCGGCAAGGGCTCGCCTTCTACCGGATTAGCCCGGGTCAACAAGCGCAGCGCAGCGTCTTCCCCAAACCGAAAGCGCCGGGCGCGACGCACTTTGATATCATCGAATGTCAGCGCACCATCCTTCGCTTTCCACATCACCTCGGCCACGGCATAGCCATAGAACATGCCATAGAACATACGCCCCAGCAGTTCGTTTACCCCCAGCCGCTGAACAGCCTCGCGCAGCAATGCCGCCGCCCGGCGCGAGGCCGCATCGTCGCCGCCGGCCTCCACCACAAATTCCTGCGCCAGCAGCGCCGAGCGTCGTTGCTGAAAACAACTGTATACCTGTTCATCGCGCATCACTTCTTCATACAGGGCATGATCTGCAAAGCGGCGTTGCAATAGCGGGTCCGCGGGCGGCATCACCCCTTGTACGAACGGTCTGGTAATATCCCGCCCATCGCGCGTGCTGGCAATTTCTCCCATTGGCGGCTTGGCGATTGCGGCAACGGTTTGTAAATCAGGCATGAGAAAACTCCTTAATCGTTATGGAATGTCAAAGCGCAGCAGATTGCCTGCGCCCGGCAGATTGAAATGTGTAAGGCCGCGCGCCGGTGTTTTGGCCACCGCCACCGGCATGAAAAACCATCAAGGCTGCAATCGCGGCATCGCCATGGCGCGGCCTGCCATCACGCCCCAAGCTGCGGGCACCACGCGCCATGCGTGGCCCCTCTGGCGTGAGCCGAACAGCCCGGTGATCCGCCACCAGATCTTCATCATCCGGCAGCTTGAACGCCCCGCTTTCCAGCGCCGCGCGATAGGCCGGAAACAACCGATCATAAAATCCGCCCGAAAGCGTAATCGGCACAATGCGCGACCCAAAGCGCGCTTGGGTCACTTCCGCCAGCCAAGCGCCATTGCCGGTGGCATCCATCGCAAAGCGGCCCAAATTCGGCGTCGCTTCCAGCACCGCAAACAGCAACCGCCGCTGCGCCTCATAGGGCAAGCGCGACAGTTCCAGCATCAACTTGATCGTCGTCGCGCCCGCCCGGTTTTCTTCGGCCCCGATCATAATCACCGTGCGATCCTGCTGGCGGCCAAAATCTTCCCCACCTACATGGCGGGCACGCCTGTCCAGCCCGGCCAAAGCAGGTTGTAATTCTGTGTGAATAAACCGATCCACCACCTTGTGTTGATCAGCCTGATCCAACTGATCAAACCCTTGTGGCGCATTGAACCGCAACACCGCACTGGGCGCACAGGCCGCCTTGCCCATCAACACATCCGAGAAATAGCGCCCCCGGCTTTGCCGTGGCAGCACATCCAGTTCTTCCATGCGCGCATCATGGCGCGTGCCGTAAGACGCCATAATTTCCTGCACCCACTGCCGTTGCCCCGCAGCAGACCACTTGATGCCTTGTTGCAAACAAAGCCGCCTGTAAAGCCCGCCCTCAACCGCATCGGCAAATGTAATGCGATGCACCGACATGGGAATACGCCCCGCCCTGGCTGCTTCCACAAGGCCATTAAAGGGACTGTCCGTGCCATTATGGGTTGAAATCACGCGCACGCGGCCACCCCAAATCAGCAGCGCCGTTACCGCATCCAGCAGGCGATCCACATCTGCATGAAACGCCGCTTCATCAATCACAACCACCCCTTGCAGCCCGCGAATATTTTCAGGCCGTGACGACAACGCCTCCACCCGAAAGCCGCTGGAAAAATGAAGCCGCCCGGCATTTTTCCCGTTGGTCAATAAGTGCCCCGGCAGCAGCCCCGCCGCCGATAAGCCTTCTGCGAATTGGCGCACCACATCTAAAAACTCACGGCCTTTATCGCGCGTGTCGCCCATATAGAAAACATTGGCGCCCCCGGCAGCCTTATGCGCTGCCGCAATCAAGGTTGCATCCAACGCCTCTGCATAAGTAATGCCTGTGCGCCGCGCCTTCTCGGCCAGTTTCATCGGGGCCTTGTCGGCGATCCACCGTTGTTGATGCAGCATCAACAAAGGCAAGGCCGAAGAACTTATCCTCATCTTACGCGCCGCCGGGTTCGGCGTTCGCGGTGCCGAATAAATGCTGGCGCAAGGCTTCCACAGTTTGGTGGGTTAAGCCTTCCGCCTCTTGCGGGGCCTCTGCTTCTTGCACTGTGCGGGCAGCCGCCCGTTGGGCGGCACTTTCCACCGTATTCAAAATACTGGCTGCGTGTTTCAACATATCCAGCGATGGCAGCTCGCCCGATTGGGCCTGTGCCGACAGCAGATCATACAATAGGGTTTTGATAATTTCGCAGGCCAGCAGATCGCGATCACTGCGCGGCTCATCTTGCGCCACATCTGTGATTGATTTTGTAAAGCCGCCCAGCAGGCGTTGCGCTTCTTCCCCTGCTTGCCGCAAGGTTTCTTGCCTTTGCTGCAAGCGGCGCGCAAATCGGGAAAATGCCTGATACGCAATCGGGCGATCTTGCGCCTGTGCCGCTTCAAGGGCCTTGTTCAGTTCGGTCAAAATATCCCGCACGCGCTTTTTACCGGCACGAATATCCGCAACCGCCACCAGCAAGGCCGGATGCCCCTGCGCCAGAAGGCGATGCAATTTGCTGCGTGGGCCGCGCGTGCCCAAGGCTGTTTCCGCCATGCGGGTAAGCTGCACCTTGCTTGCCCCACCCATTTCAGGTGTTGTTTGCTGTGTCATTGGCTGGCCCTCACGCACTGTCAAACCGCGCGCCCAAAGGCGGCTGCGCAATACCGGGAATAGCCGCCCGGCGGGTAATATGATCCAGCCCCGCCGCCGTCAGCGTAATGATTGCCAATCCGGCAACCACCCGCAGCTTAATGGCCTCCACCTCTTTCAACCACGCCAGGGTGGCACGCAATTTGCCAGATCCGACGCGATGACCCAGCAATGTCAGCCCTTCAAGGATCAGCGTTTCATTCAAGGTGCCATCGGGCTGTTCTGCCAACAGCACCAAAATTTGCAGGCGGCGATCCCGCGCGACATAGTCGGAAAAAGGGGTGCCCGCATCGGTGCGTTCGGGCGCAACATTTAGCCGATCAGCGCCAAGGCCGTCGCCGGGGGCAAACGGATCATGCGTCATGGGATGCCTCCACCGCAGTGGCGCTGATGCCGTTAATCAAAAAATCTTCCATCCGTGTTACCGAATGAGCGATTTGCTGCATGGTGTGTTCCACTGCCACAAGGCGTGCATCAATGCGCGCCAGATCCTTATGGGTGGGCAAGCCTTGTAACCGCGTTTCATGTGCCGCAAGGCGGCGGGAATGATCATCCATGCGTTCATGCAGGCGGCGAAAACGGCCCGTATCATCGGCTTGCCTGCGCAAGCGTTCGGTGCGCATGGCAATCCAGATAACGGCCAAAATGGCGACAAGATTAATCAGCTCGCTCATACCGAAGGGCATTTTGTCGGCAGCCACCGTCGCCGTTTCGCTGGCTGTGTCGGGTTGTGCCCCTGATAGGGCAGGCACGCCTGCCGATCTTTCAAGCGCCTCAACCCGTTCCGGCACAATGTCAGGTGAATAGGCAGGCATATTTACCGGGCTGGTTGGTTGCCACATGGCCAATTGAACATGCTCCACTGGGGCGCGCTGCCAAAACAAAGGGGCCGTGCGATCCGCGCCAAAACGATCGCCCGCCTCTGCCTGCACTGGCATCGCCCAAACAATAACCATGATCAAAATCAACATGGCGGCCACCGCGTAGCGGCCCAAGGCAGCGCCAAATTCAGTGTTCCGCTTTGCGCCTGTCTGCGAATTATAGCTGTGGCGCTTGCCACGCACTGCGCCAACTTGATGGCCGCGCTGCAGCTCGACCCGTTCCCGCGCAGAACGATAGCGGGGTGACACTGTTATTTTATGATCTTCATATGACTGGCATTGGCGTTTGATATCGGTAGGCGATTTAGGGCGCGCCGGATCGACCCCCATTTTGGACAGGGCGGCAGGTAGCTTCATTTGTTTATCCTTTGTTCTTATAGGGGCGAACTATTTGGCAGCAAGCTGCGAAGAAGGCCGGGCCGCATCGGCATAACCTTCCGTGTTTGGTGATGTGCCCTGTGTGCGCCTGTTGTTTCTGCTGCCTTTCTGGCCCTCGCTGCTTTTCTGGCATTTGCAGCCTGCGCTGCCTGACCCATAGATTGCCTGATCCATGCGGGCCTTTTCCTGCCGTTCAAGCGCTTCTGCCTCTGCCTTCAAAATCGCGCGGTGTCGCTCGACGGTGCGGGTATGCACGCCCAGCGTTTTGGCAATAGCGGCAATCGTATAACCGGCGTCGCTCATTAACTGTACGCGCTGGCGGCGTTGCAATGCCGTCGCGTTCGGTCCCAACGGCACGGCAATCCAGCCCGGTGCATATTGGGCGCATAAGGCTTTCGCGCCGGGCCAGCCCATCAACTTCGCCAAAGGGTGCGTGCGGGTTACGCGATCCGGCAGATAGATCCGTCGCCCGCCATATTTGCCCGTTAATTGCCGCGCAGCCTGAAAGCCCAACATGGTCGCCAAAATTTCAAAACTTGTTTCAACCGCCCCGTGGTTCGGCATTGTTTCCCGCGCCGCGGTTTCCCTCGACAGGCTGACCCCATCGGCTTGATCGCTCGCCCCTGTTTGATCATTTGCCCCCGATGGGTCACAGATAGATCGGGCCGCCCCGTTTTGTCTTTTCCGCTTACTGCGCGGATCTGCCTGTCGCCGTTTAGGGGGCGAGCGCTCCGCGATGCTATCGCCCAAAGTTGGTTCCCCCGCCATCGCTGCTTCCACATACGGCGCGGTCGATTCGCCTTCATCCCCGATTTTCCCCCCGGTTTCAGACGCAGCAGAGTGTGTTTTTTCGCTGAAACTTGACATTTTTCCTCCACAACATGAATGAAACGTGAACATATAGAGTTTTGGTGAATTGTCAAGTCATTTTTGACGTGCATACGACAGTATGTGTTGTTAAGGTGAAAACAGGTGATTCGAAAGGGCGTATAACAGTGGAAAATTTGCCGGAAATTGGCCAAAGACTGACAGAAATCCGCCAGTCACGCGGCGATTCACAAGAAGGCTTTGCCGCCCGCTTGCAAGTCTCGCCGCGCACCTATCAACGCTATGAGGCGGGGGATGCCCTCCCAAAAGCGCAGTGTTTTCAATCACTTGCCGATTTGGGCGTCAATCTTGACTGGTTGTTGGCCGGTCGCGGCGCCCCCGATGCCCCACCCCTCAGCGCCGATGCCGGGCCGGGTTTCGTGATGGTGCCACGCTACGAGATTGCCGCTGCCGCAGGCTTTGGGGCCTTCTCGGAAGTATCTGATCCTGTTGACTTTTTAGCGTTTCGCGCCGATTGGCTGCGTGCCACGGCCCGCATCCGCCCCGATCAGGCCGCGCTGATTTCCGCCATCGGGGATTCGATGGACCCCACCATTCGCTCCGGCGATTTGCTGTTGGTTGACCTTGGTGTCACCCGCCTTATCGATGACGCCATTTATGTCGTGTCTCTGGCAGACCGGCTGATGGTCAAGCGCATTCAGCGTTTCCATGACGGGTCGGTGGCCATCTGTTCCGACAATCCCGCCTATGCCAGCGACCGGCTCAGCCCGGCGGATACTGAAAGCTTGACGATCGCAGGCCGGGTGCGTTGGATAGGCAGAATGATTTAGCTGGGGGAGCACATCATGCAAGCAGTTGATTTTATTGGAGATCCGGCACAAATCGACACCGGGCTGGACAGTCGCTCAATCAGTTTTGAGAACCCGTCAGGCGCACGCGGGGCCGGCGGGCAAGCGCATGGTGGGCGCAAGGGCGCGCCCAACCGGATCACCAAGCCGGGGGATGAAATCACGCTGGCACAGATCACCGGGCCGGGCCGGATTGGCCATTTCTGGCTCACCGTGCCGCCCTTGCCGCCGGAGCAAATGCGCAAGCTGATTTTGGAAATCACCTATGACGACCGCGACGCGCCTTCTGTCTCGGTCCCACTGGTTGACTTCTTTGGCTGCCCCCATGGGCGCCCGGTGCCGCTTAGCACCGCTTATACCAGCGCGCAGGAGGGCCGTGGCTTCAATAGCTGGCTGCCCATGCCGTTTCGCGACAAAATCAGTATCAGGTTTTTCAATCATTCTGATCGAGTTTTCCCGCTCTATTATCAAGTTGATTACAATTTGTGTGAGGTTCCCGACGATATTGGCTTGTTACATGCAAGTTTCGCCCGCGAAAACCCGACAACACTGGGGGCGGATTTCACCATCTCCTCTGGGCTCAAAGGGCCGGGGCGTTTCATGGGCTGCAATATCGGCGTGCGGGTGCTGAACGATGTTTTGATGCAGCAACACTTCAGTTGGTATGGCGAAGGAGAAGTGAAAATCTTCCGCGACGGAGACGAAAAATTCCCCACCATCTGCGGCACCGGCTTTGAAGACTATGCCGGTACAGCCTGGGGGATGGGCGCACACCAAACACCATGGGCTGGCGTGCCCCATGACACACGCAACCCCGATGGTTCCGGCGGTGCGAACCCTGATTTTGCCAGCCTTTATCGCTGGCACGGGCCAGACCCAATCATTTTTCACGATGACATACGCGTGACCGTTCAACAAATCGGCGCGGTGTTTTTGGCCCGCGGTCAAGAAGACATGCTGGACAAAATCAATGCCCAAAACCCGGTGGCGGGGGAAGGCTGGCGCACCGATTTACCGGCGCCCGCCTATGCATTCGGTATTTGTGAGCGGGTTGATGATGTTTGCGCAACAGCCTATTTCTATTTGAAGAACGCGCAGGCTGTTCCACGCGCAAACGCTGACGCCTCTGCCGCAGATATGGAACGCAAACCCTACGAACACCCCAGCCCGCTGGAGCTTGCCATGGGCGGGGTCGGCGCATTTTCAGAGGAAGGATAGACCATGTCAGATGATCTCGTTCTCATTACCGGCATCACCGGCTATATCGCCAGCCATTGCGCGCGCCAAGCGCTGAATGCGGGTTTCAAAGTGCGCGGCACGGCCCGCAATGCGGAGAAGGCGGCCAAAGTGCTGGGCGAACTCAACGCCGATATTGACTATGTCAGCGCTGACTTGATGCAACAAGATGGCTGGGCCGACGCCATGCAAGGCGTGCGTTATGTGCTGCATGTCGCCAGCCCCTTCCCGGACAAACCACCCGCCCATGAAGACGATTTGATCGTGCCCGCGCGCACCGGGGCAGAACATGTATTGCGCGCCGCAAAACAAGCCGGGGCGGACCGGGTGGTGCTGACATCTTCCATGGCCGCAATTTCATCCGGCTATGGCAAGGCCGCACATGAGCGTACTTTTAGTCACAAAGATTGGTCAAACCTAGCGGGCGAAATTGGCGCTTATGAGAAATCCAAAACCATTGCCGAGCAAGCCGCATGGGAGTTAGCGCGCGACATTGACCTTGATCTTGCGGTCATCAATCCGGGCCTCGTGCTTGGGCCGTTGGTCGCTGACAATGCAGGCACAAGTTTGGAGGCGGTGCGCCGCATTCTAACCGGCGAAATGCCCGGCCTGCCCAAGCTGGGTTTCGGCATGGTGGATGTGCGCGATGTGGCCGCGGCCCATATCAGTGCCATGACCGCGCCTGAGGCCGTTGGCAACCGTTACCCTTGCGTGGCGGATTATTGCTGGATGCACGAGATGGCGGCAATTGCGAAGGAGGCTTTGGGCGCGCGTGGCACGAAAATTCCCACACGGCGCATTCCAAATTTCGCGGTTAAGATCGCCGCCATGTTTGACCCAACATTGAAACTTGCCTCCAAAGGCTTGGGCGTACGTCACTTGGTGGATACATCAACAACACAGCGCGATCTGGATTGGACCCCAATGAGCCCCCAACAAACCCTTGTTGATACAGCAGAGGATTTGATCGCACGGGGCATTGTGCAGCTTTAATAGCCGGCGTAACGCGCAAATTCCGTCACGCAAACAATGCGATAACGTGGATGCGCGCCACAGGCACTGCCGATATAACGCAAATCAGGGTCCAGCAAATTTACACGGTGGCCCCGGTCCGACACGCCGTAATCAATCAGCCAACTGGCCACAATGCCGAACGCGGTGTTGAAGCCGAACATAATGTTCTCCGCCACTTTGCCGGACACCGGGCCGCGCCGTTCAATCCGTTCCCGCGGCCACCCGCCATCATGGCTTTGGTGGGGGTTAGACATATCCCCATCAGACAACTCGACTGTATGATCATAAGCTGCCGCGGCAAGCACATAGGACGATGCCAGTTGCGGCAAAGAAGGTTGGCTGCGCAGTTCACGCGCCGCCTCTGTAATACTGGTCTTAAAGCCTGCCGCATCGCGCATAGTGTGCTGAAGCTCACCCGCCATTGTCAGCACGCATGCATCATCTGCACGGCAAGAAGGGCCAGGTTCGAATGCCAGTGCAATCTGTTCAATACGGTCCGCATAGGCTTGTGGATCGCTGCGCAGCCGGTTGATCTCGCGGGCAAGGCCGGGGTCTCGAAACCTCATTGGTTCTGACAAGGGCGCGCTGCTATATGACGGTGCGCTGCTGCACGCCGCCAACAAAGTCATCACCAACATAACAACCCCTAGTCTCATGGAGACTAGGGGTACAATGTGTTGATGGTTTAGGCTACTTAAAATTCGACGGTCAAATTGGCAAATACCGTGCGTGGTGCACTGGTTTGCACCATATGTGCGCCATAGACGATCGGTACGTCTGATGAGAAGACTTTGTAAAGCTCATCGGTAATGTTCTTCACATGAACCGTAAAGCTCCAGCGTTCTTCCAAATCCCGGAAACCCATACGCGCGTTGAACAACCAGTAAGCGTCTTGACTGTCAATCGGGTCCAGATCGGAATCCAGATATTCAAAGCCTTTGTAGCTGGCCGTGAACGCGACCGCCGCGGCAAAGGGCAGATTGCCGAGCGGAATACCCATGCCAATGGTGGAAGACCCGGTCCAGCGCGGCGCGCGGTGCAATTGGCGGCCCGACAGATCACAAATATTGTTCGGCGGAACAACACCGGGGCCTTCAAGCCCGCCTTCCAGATCAAGCAAGCCGCTGCCATGACACCCGCCTTTGGTGTGCTTGACATACTCACCATCGGTATAGCCCGCAGCAAGGTTGAACAGTGCACCTTCAAAGGGCAGCAAGGTCACGTCAAACTCCATGCCTTGCACCATCACTTCCTCTGCATTGGAGTTGACGAATGTAACCGTTTGGAAGGTAGAAAGTTGCAAGTTCTCATAGTCTGTGCGGAAGAGCGACAGGTTCACACGCGCGCGTTGATCCCAAAACTCTGTCTTAATGCCCACATCAAATGTGGTGGAGCTTTCCGTCTCGAATTGCAGATCATCTGCGGTGAGTGCCGTAATGTTGAACGACCCGGCGCGGAACCCTTCGGCCCATGTGGCGTAGAGCGTAATTTCTTCCATCGCTTCCCAGCTCAAGGAAACCTTCGGCGAAAAGTTCGTTTCGGAACGTTCGCGCGTTTCGTCATAGCCCAAACCACCCAAATAGACCGCCCATAGGGAGGCCGGGATTTGCGGGCCCAGCTTGGCGCGAAAATCTTTATCCTCACTGGTATAACGGCCACCGAAAATGGCGGTCAGGTCATCAGTGATATGCCAGTTGGCTTGCAAGAAGGCAGCATAAGAATTGATCTCGATGCCATAACTTCCCAGCAGGTGATCGCCTTCAAACAATGTGTTCAATGGCAGCAGATCAAGCACTGGGGAAAGGGCAGAGCCCAATACGTTGGGCAGCAAGTTTGCTGTCACGCCATCAATCGTCAGATCTTGTAGCAAGACGATATCCAGATCGGCCTCTGTGGTTGAGTTCATGTAAAACAAGCCCGCCACGAAATCGATATAGCCGGGGGGTGAGGTCAGGCGAAACTCTTGTGTGGTTTGTTCATACACCTGCTCATAAAAGCCATCGATCACGGGAAAGGCGGTTGCATCAAGATCACCGCCGGTAACGTCATCATATCCGGCAAAACCGGTGACAGAGGTTAGCGTGTATTCACCAATGTCCCAGTTGACTTCCAGCCCGCCGAACATGCCTTCACCGTTGGAGCCTGCGCCATAGCGCGTGGTGCCACGGCGGTCCATCTTGCCTTCAAAATTGGGGTCTTGTGTGCGGAACAACGTTACCAGTTCATCGGGGGTGAAGCTTTGTTCCGTGCCCACCATTTGGCCGACAGAATAGTCATACCAAGTCACGGTGAGGCGCGCATCGATGTTTTCAGTAACGTCACCGGCCAGCGTGCCGCGCCCAAAGATCGTGCGGCGGTCGCCCAAGCCCACATCATTGTGGAGGTTTTCGGTGTGGCCTTCTGATTCCACCCAGCCCGCATTCATGCGGCCTGCGACCACGTCTTGCCAAAGCGGGCCAGTCAGCATCACCCGACCATCAAACTTGCCGCGTTCACCGCCGGTCAGCTCCAGCCGCATACCGTAATCAACCGGGTCCGGCGTGCCGGATGTCATGTTGATCACACCGGCGGGAGAGTTACGGCCAAACAGAGTGCCTTGCGGGCCGCGCAATACTTCCACGCGCTCCACATCAATAAAGCCGGGACGCAAAAATTCGATCCGCGCCAGATAGACACCATCAATGATAAAGCCAATGGCTTGTTCGGCCAGCACATTGGCTTCTGCCGTGCCAATGCCGCGAATATACATAGCGTAGAAATCGGTATTGATGGATACGTTGGGGATCATCTGTGCGACTTCGTTAAAGTCGGTGATGCCGCTGTCGCGCATTTCCTGCCCCGACATAACAGACATGGCGATAGGCACATCGCGGACATCTTCGGCGCGTTTTTGGGCCGTCACGACGATTTCGTCCAACCGCGGGCCTTTAGGCGTTGGTGCCGGTTCTGGGGCTGTTGCCTCTGCCTGCAAATCCGCTTCCGCCAAATCACCTTCCTGTGCGCTGAGCGACATTGGCAAAAGCGCCAACGCCATCGCAAAACCACTCACGCGAAGTGCCTTGATCATCTGATCTCTCCTAACGATTTCCCACTCTCGGCCCATCATTATTTGCTGTATTGCGCGGGGGTGATGGTGCCGTTATGATACGTTGAAACAAATATTCATTTTTGTGTCAACTCACATTTAGGGCAAAAGCCGAAAAGCCACATGAAAATCGAACTAAACCCTGAATTTTCAGCCGATGTACCAGAGCCACTCTATCAAGCGGCGCTGGAATGCTATTTGCAGTACGGCCTGCGCAAAACCACGCTGGAAGATATTGCGCGTAAGGCAGGTGTATCCCGTTCCACGATTTATCGGCATCTGGGTGGCAAGCCGGACATCATTCAGATGATTGCCATGCGGGAGCTGACCGCCCTGATGGGGCAGATATTTGACCTGTTGAAACCGGATGCGGGTTTGGCCGAATGGGCCGAGATTGCCTTTGGTGATGGATTGCAACTTCTACGCGCCAATAAGGCGGTCGCCAAAGCGATCAATGATGAACCGGAACTGCTATCTGTGCTGGTTATTCAGCCGGATCAATCGCCCAATATTCTTGAACTGACCTCCTTGGTGCTCGCCCCCGTTGTGGCAGGCAACAAGGATGCGGCGCGCCTTAGCGTGTCACCGCAGCTTGCCGCCACGATGATTGTGCGGCTGCTGTTCTCGTTTGTGTTGATCAACGAAGCAGAGACGGACGAGCCCAAGGCAATCGCCCGCGCCTTGGTGGTAGGGCTCTTGCAGAACTAGTCCCGATAGCCGCCGGGCATCAGCCCATCGGGAATGACTTTCAACAACGCGCCCACACCTGTCCACGGCCATGGCGGCACGGTGGAATGCGCGACCTTCTTTTCAATCAAATCCGCCGCTGATTTCGCGCCCGTTTGCACATCTACCAAAAAGGGGCGCTTATCCCCCAAATCCTGGTTGATAGCGGTATCAATAAAACCGGGGGAGAGGCAGGTGACGGCGATGTTGTCGGCCTTCAATTCCAGCCGCAGACTTTGCAGATAAGTAATCACGAAGGACTTGGTGCCGGAATAAACGGAGGAACCGGGCAGGCCCCGAAACCCCGCAACAGACGCCACGCCCACAATCTGGCCACCTGTCCCACGTGCGCGCATCAAGGCCACGGCAGGGTCAATCGTCGCGATCAAACCATTTACATTGGTGTTCACCATGTTGATCTGTTGATCGGTTACGCCTTTGCCAACGCCGTTATCGCCGCCACACCCGGCATTGGCGACCACAATGTCAAAACCGTCCATCTTGGCCCAAAGCGCCTGAACGGCAGCAATCGTGGCTTCTATATCGGTCACATCAAGTTGCATCACCTCTACCCGCACCTTGTCGTCGATGCGGGCTTTCAGGTCTTCCAAGCGATCTAAACGGCGCGCAGTGAGCGCAAGGTCATAGCCGCGCCCCGCCATCTCCAATGCAAGGTGCTCTCCAATGCCGGACGATGCGCCGGTGATCAAAACTGTCTTGCCCATATCAGGAAGCCCCTTCGGTTTGGATAGAGTGGCGCTGGATCAATTTGATTTGCGCCATGGCGAACAATACATTCAGCGGGAACATGCCGAACACCTTGAAGTTCACCCAAAAATCGGTTGATTGCGTGCGCCACACGGCTTCGTTCAACAAGCCCAGCACAATGAACCACAGCGCCCAACGGATGGTGAGAATACGCCAGCCTTCATCATCCAGCGAAAAGACCGACCCAAACAACGTGCCCAGAAAGTTGCGCTTGAGCGCCAGACCTGCAAACAGCGCGATGGAGATCATTCCGTTCACCACGGTGGGTTTCATCTTGATGAAAATTTCATTGTCGAAGTAAAGCGTCAGGCCGCCAAAAATCACCAGCAACCCACCTGCCACCAAGGGCATCATCGGCACATGTTTGTGGCGGGTGTAGGAAACACCCAGTGCAACTGCCGTTGCCGCAATCAGCACAGCGGTGGCGGTCATTAAGCCATATATGGAATTTGCGATGAAAAAGATGATCAACGGCCCCATATCGATCAGCAGCTTTTCGCCCTGCGGGATCTCTGCTGCTTTTGAGGGTTTCGTATCTTCAGCCATGGATCAGTCCTTCAATGATGAATGGGTAATATAGGGATGCAACTGCCAAGCTTAAAGCACCTTGAGCGCAATAACCCCACAAACAACCACGGCCGCTGCCAAAATGCGGCGCAGACCGAATGCTTCTTTCAACACAAAAACGCCGATCACGGCACCAAACAGCACCGATGTTTCGCGCAAGGCCGCAATCTCTGCCGTGCCTGCCAACATCAAAGCCAGCATGGCCGCGCCGTATGACAGGACGGAGGCAAAGCCGGAAGTTAACCCCGCGCGCCAATCCAGCTTCCACGCCGCGATATAGCGCGCGCGGCGAAAAATCAAAAACCATGTTGAGAGCGGCGCGTTCTCCAGCAGAAAGAACCAGACAATATAGCTCCATGGATTATGCGCTGCACGCATACCGCCCGCATCAATCACCGTGTAGCTGGCGATGCAAATGCCAGTCAGCGCCGCAAAAATCAGCCCTTCCTTGTGCGCCGCATCCACAATTTTTTCAGACGCAAAGGACATCAACCCAAAGGCAATGAGGATAAGCCCTGCGATCTGCCCGGGCCCCAGACTTTCTCCATAGAATACAAAGGCCCCAATTCCGGCAAGCAGGGGGCTTAAGCCCCGCGCCACAGGATAAACAGCCGACATATCGGCCAGCACATAGGCGCGCGACAGGAATAGTTGGTAAAGCAAATGGACCGCGACAGACATGGCGAGCCACATCATCATCGGCGCATCGGGCAACGGCACAAGAAACACTGCCCAAATAAGGGTGAGGATTTGCCCAACGCCAATCAGGCAGCGAAACATCAGCGGATCGGTGCTGCGCTTTTGAAAAGCGTTTACAGCGGCATGCACCACCGCCGAAAACAGGATCAATGCCAGAGGCGCCCATGCGGGCCAGCTATAGGGATCAAGCCATGTCACCTAGGCGGGCACGTTCTCAACACGGCTGAGCCAGTAATCAATATCAAAATCCTCTGCACCCGACACATAGCGGAAGAAGCGGCAACGGTTTGCCACCTCCAAACGCCCCCCTGCCGTCTCAAACCATGGCGCCGCTTTGGCGAGTGTGTGGAAGAGAGACTTTTGATCCTTCAACATCCACATAAACATGGGATCAGATTTATCTGCTGCCCACAATTCTTCCAGATCAGAAAAATCAGCCAACCCGGTTTGATGCACGGTGGGGTTCATGCGAATTTTGAACATGGTGCGCCATTGATCAGACTTGTTGCAGCCGCCTGCATGCCAAACACCGTGATGGAAGATCATCACCGTGCCTGCCTTGCCGCTGAACCGTTGCAGGCCGCGCACATTGCGATACATGGCAATGTCCATTTCGTTCACACGGCGCAAATGCGTGCCGGGCACAAACATGGTGCCGCCCATATCTTCCGTAATGTCATGCGGAAAATAGAAAAGCTGAATATCAAACGCCATATCGCGCGGATCGATAATTGCATCGGCATGGAGATGCTGAGCCTGCGTTTCTTCCGGCCCGCGCACATGCGCGAATTGGTGATCAAAAGTGGGGGCCGCCCCCACTAGGCTTTCAATCGCGCCCAGCACTTCAGGCAGGCGCAGCATGTCGCCCATGGTGGTGCCCGCTTTAAAGTGATCAAACAAAGGCACGCCCGGCCCTTGGTTCGGTATCTCGCCTGCCCGCAGTTCCTTGATCGCGCGTTCATTTAGTTCCTCCGGCACAATGCCGTCAAAACGGATGACCCCTTGCGCGCAAAATTCTGCCATTTGCAGCGCGTTCAACTTGATTGAATTACTCATTTCAGTCGGTTTATTGGCCATCTTTGGTCACCATTTTTTCGAAGAAGAACCCGTATTTGAAAAAGCCGGTTTGATGTTCTTGGCCCTTGATCGGGTCTTGCATTATGGGTGGTTGCAGCAAACGCCAGCCATCCTGCAAGGCGTGAAAACCTGTTATGTAAGGCGGCTCATCCTGCTGGCCTGCAGTCTCCGGCTCAGCCGCCCAGCCATCATAAAATGCCCATGCAATAACACCTGCATCCAGCGCACTATCTGTCAGCCAAAGCTGCAAGATCTGCTGTTTTCTTTCTTCACTCATATTACCCCCCTAGCGGCCTTGCTCTGTTTTGAGCCGCGCGCGCAATTCATTTTTCGCAATTTTGTCCAAGGTGGAACGTGGCAGGGCATCCACCACCCGCACTTCGCGCGGCACTTTGAAATCTGCCAATTGTTCTTCGCAGGCCCGCATCACAGCCTCCGCCATTTTGCTGGCACGCATGTGATCATCGGCAGAGCCATCACCCGGCAATACAAAGGCCACCGGCACTTCATCCAGCATGTCATCATGACGGGCCACCACGGCACTTTCCATCACGCCGGGAACCGAGTTCACCACCCGTTCAATCTCCGAAGCGGCAACATTTTCACCGCCAACTTTCAGCATATCCTTATCGCGATCGGCAAAGGAAAGTGAGCCATCATCGTTTACCAGCACCAGATCACCCGTTAAGAAGCGACCTTGTTCGTCGTAAGAGTTTTCAGTGGCTTCGGGATTGTTGAGATATTCCAAAAACAGCGACACGCCGCGAATGCCCTTTATCTTCAAATGGCCGCGTGCGCCTGCGCCAACCGCATTGCCCGCATCATCTTCCACCGTCACCTCATAGCCCGGGGCGGGACGACCCATGCTTAAAGGGCGGTTCGGCATATCATGAAAGCCGATAATGCCGGGCGCGATGGTTTCCGTCATGCCCCACCATCCCAAGGTGGGAATGCCGAAATATTTGTCCCACGGTGCTTCATTGATACCGCACCCAAACCAGCGATAGCTGTGATCCTTCGGCACCTCTTGCCCTAACAAGGCCCGCGGCATGAACGGCACCATGGACGACCAAGTGCACTTATATTTTAACGACACATCCCAGAACCGGCTGGATGAAAAACGCGGCTGGATCACACAGGTGCCGCCCGCCCAATAGATAGACAATACCGAATAAGCCTGCGCGTTGGTGTGAAACAGCGGTAGATAAGTGAGATGCACGTCGTCTCCATTCAGACCCTGCCCGCGAGCGCATTGGCTGGCCCCCCAAAGGGCATTGGCATGGGTCCACACAACGCCCTTGGGCCGCGATGTGGTGCCCGACGTATATTGCACGCCCACCGGCGCCATGGCATCAGCCGCCCGTTCCGGCAGCGTAGAGGGATCACCATAAAGGCTGGTGAAAGCATCCGCCGCATCAGGTGTGGTGCCATCCTTTGGCGCATCGCCGTTGTCGTTATCTGTCACCACCACCCATTTAAGGGCCGGGCAGTTGTCACCCACCAGCTTGGCAAATTTGGGTTGGGTGATGGCCGCGACCGCACCGGAATTTTCAGCAAAATAGGTCAGTTCCGGCCCGCTGGAACGTGCATTGGTTGTGACCCCGACAGCTCCCAATACGGCGCAGGCGTACCACGCGATCAAGATTTCCGGGCAATTATCAAAATGTAGCAGCACAAAGTCTCCGGCGCGGACCCCGCGCCCATAAAGCCCCGCCGCAACCTGATGGGCCTCATCGCGAAACTCTTTATAGGTCCATGATTTGTCATCACCCGTAAAAGGTGCCCAAACAAGAAAAGGGTGATCGGCGCGGGCTTCTGCCTGCCGATCCATCATCCAGCGCACATCCATCCCGGCAAACATGGTTTGCGTGGATTGTTGCGGAATAGCCTTGTCTGCGTTTGCCATTTTCATGTCCCCCCGAACCTTGTCGATCCTCTAAAAGCCGCCATGTTGATCCAGCCACGCCAGCTCCGCGATGGATGTTTCACGCCCCAACACCTTGTTGCGATGGGGAAAGCGGCCAAATTTCTCAATCACTTCCATATGCTGTTCGGCATAGAGCACCGCCTGCGGCTGACCGACATTTTCCTGCATCAAGTGCACGCAGCGAATTTGATCGCGCAAATCTTCCGAATGCATGTAAGGCATATAGTAGAACTGGCGCGGTGCGCGTTCCACATCCATATCATAACCGCGATCCAGTGCTTCGTCCGCCACTTTCAACGCCTTGGTATCCAGCGCAAAGGCATCCGGGCTATTGCGGTTCAAATTACGCGAGAACTGGTCCAGCACAATAATGAGAGCCAAAGCACTTTCGGCATTTTCGGTGCCCCAATGATCCAGCTTGTCATCGCGCGCCGCCTCCCACAAATCAATGAACTTGCTACGGATCAAATCATCAAACACATCGGATTGATCCCACCAGTTTTCCTGGCTGCCTTCCGCAAACCAGAACTCCAGCACATCTTGCGGTGTGATCTGATCATAGGGCAGAAAATTGTCGTTCATCATGGTGGCACTACCTATTCAATTGGCGGCAACCTACTGGTTTCAGGCCACAAGCTCAAACTGAATTGTCCTCATGTGGCTATGAAGGCGCCCGCCACCTTTTTGAAACTGTCGCGCAACCAAATATGCGCCGGGTCGTCCTGCATACGCCGATGCCATGTTTGGTGAATACGCACGGGCGGCACCTCAAACGGCAGTGGTTTGGCGATCAACCCCAATCGATCACGCAAATTGCGGGCAATGCTGGCCGCCGTTATCGACACCAGATCACTACGCGCAGCGATGAAGGGCATGGCGGTGATGTGATCAACCTCCACCGCCACCTCCCGTTCCACACTGGCACGACGCAGCACTTGCTCGATCTCCTGCACGTAGTTTTGGGTGGCCCGCACTACGATATGACGTTGGGCAAGATAGCTTTGCGCGGTTAAATCTTCATTCGCCAACGGATGGTCCTGCCGCATAATGCAAACAAGCTGATCTTCAAACACCACTTCTGACAGTAAGTGCCCGTCTTCCAATTGCATAAAGTCCCAAACCAGATCCAAAGACCCGCTGCGCAGCTCGTTCAGATTGTTTCGCCCCATTTCGCCAATCGCCGCGACCTTAATATGCGGGCCGGCGCCACAACTGCGATAAAGCTCTGGCAGGCAAAACGCCTCCCCAAAATCGCCGATGCAAACCTTGAAACGTCGTTCCGCCGTGGCCGGATCAAACACACCGTGTTCAGCAAAGCCCAAACGCACATGGTTAAGTGCCGTGGAAATATGAGGGGCCAACACATCTGCCCGCGCCGTTGGTTCCACCCCACCAGAGGCCCGCACAAACAGCGGATCACCCACCTCTTCACGCAACCGCTTGATCGCATTGGAAAGCGCCGGCTGGGTCATACCCAACCTTTCGGCCGCGCGCGTGAAATTGCGATCCTCATAAACGGCTTCGAAAACAGTTAAGAGGTTAAGGTCAAGACGACGTAAATTCATGGCATGAATGTTAGCAATGCCAAATATCAATTGGAAAGGGCGATTCTACCAAGATATTCTTCCTTAAGCTGCAAAAATCGCAGCATGGTTAAGAAAAGGTTTCATTTTGACGAGATTTAACCCTTTGAAATCTAAAGGATTCCGTAACCATAAGCCCACATGCGACAGCAAAGCCCCGAAATCGGGGCAACTGACAGCTTTGCAAACAACTAAATCACGCTATGATGTGTGTGAGATTTCAACCGGGATAGCCCATATCCATCGGTTCACAACCAAAACGCGCTCCGGCATTGCCACTTCGTCCGGGGCGCGTTTTTTTGTGCCAAATTGCAACACATCACCAATAATTTGCACGCATAGAGGATATTCCGCTTTGCACATATATTGGGCAGCCTAAACTCAACTTTGTATAGAGCGCATAAGCTTTGACAACCGGCGAACCAACAGGGACGCCCAACAAGAACGGGCAAAAGGCCACAAAACAATGGCCAGCCCACATTGCGCCCTGGTGAGGGCATGAAGGAGGGTACTAACGTGAAACACCATCACAGTAGACAATCGCGCATTTCTGCCATTTCGGCAGCAGCGCTTATGGCGGCGGGGGTTGGCCTTATCGCCACCACACCGGCAACCGCCTATGAAACCGACGAAATTGTCGTCACCGCGCAAAAACGCGCTCAACCTTTGCAGGATGTGCCGGTTGCGGTTACCGCTGTTGGCGGCGAATATCTTGAAGCTGCCGGTATCAACAATCTTGAAGACCTGCAAAATATTGCACCCACTGTGGTGATCAATTCATCCACCGGTGGCTCAGAATCCATTTTCACCATTCGCGGTATCGGGACAGCGGGCCAAAATGCGGGCCTTGAGCAATCTGTCGGTGTTTATATTGATGGCGTGTATCGTGGCCGCCCCGGCCCTGCCTTGGGTGATTATGTAAACATTCAGCAGATTGAAATTCTGCGCGGGCCGCAAAATACACTGTTTGGGAAGAACACCTCAGCCGGTGTTATTTCGGTGCGCACCGCCCCAGCCGAATTTGAATTCGGTGGCCGGGTAGAAGGCCAATATGAGGTGGAGCAATCCGGCTACACGCTAAAGGGTTCCGTTACCGGCCCCGTATCGGAAGACAAGCTTGCAGCGCGCCTTTCGGCGACTGTGCGCAAGCATGACGGCTTTATCGACGATGTCGGCACAGGTGATGACCTGAATGATCGGGATCGCCACACCATCCGCGCGCAGTTCGATGCCAATTTGGGTGAAAACACAACCGCACGGCTGATTGGGGATTATACGGAAAGCAAAGATAAATGCTGTGCGGCACCGGCTGTAATCTATGGCCCGACATCCGCCATCATTGCCGGTATTGGCGGCACGCTTGTTGGTGTTGCCGGCCCCGGGCCTGCCAATCCCTTCAACCGCAAGGTTGCGACCCAATCATCCTATTATGATGATCGTTTTAAGGATAAGGGCGTTTCGCTCCAACTCGATCACGATATGGAAGATTATACGCTAACAGTAATTGGTTCCTATCGCATGTTTGAAAATCCAAACAGCATCGATGCCGACTTTACCGATCTTGATATTTTGGATGATCGCCAACGCATTCAAGAGATTGATGAACAAAGCGTTGAAGTTCGTTTGGCGTCAAATGGCGAAGGCAATTTGGATTGGATTGTGGGCGCCTATTGGTTCAATCAAGATATCGACCAGCGCGAAACACTGGGCGTGGGCGCTCATGGTCGCCCCTATTTGGGCACCCTTGCAACTCTTTTAAGCGGTGGGACGCCTTTGGGTACTATCGAAACAGATCTCGATGCCTATTTCGGCGGCGCGCCAGCAACGCCGTTCCTATTTGTGGATGCGATCACCAGTATGGCAAGCTATGACTATCAAGCAGAAAGTTATGCTCTATTTGGTCAAGCGACATGGTATCTGGAAAACGATTGGTCTGTCACCGCAGGCTTGCGCTATTCCGACGAAGAAAAAACATCGCGCGCGACCTATGCCGCAAACGACTATCTGTCGACTGTTGATCTTACCGTCTCAAATCCAATGAACCCTGACGGGACGCCGAACCCCACCTATGATGCAGGGGCTCCAGCCTATTTTCATACGCTGATTCCGCTGCAATTGCTGGTGCCACATGATCCCTACACGGCAAACTACAGCGACACAAACTGGTCGTGGACTTTTGCTGTCGGCAAGGAAATTGATGAAGATACTTCGGCCTATGCCCGCGTCGCCCGTGGTTACAAGGCTGGCGGCATTAATTTGTCAACTTCTGCCGGTGGCCAAGCGGCTGGCATTACCACAACAGCGACGCCATCCAACGCCATCTTCCAGCCCGAGCAGGTTACCTCTTACGAGCTGGGCTTGAAGAAAAGTTTGCATGACGGTGCTTTGAAAGTGAACATTGCGGCTTTCTGGCAAGAGCTAGAAGATTATCAAGCCAATTCGTTTGATGGGTTACGGTTCACGGTACGCAATGCTGCGACCGTAATTAGCCGCGGCCTCGAAACAGAGTATACCTATGTGCCAACCGAAAATTGGTTCCTGAACGGTGGCATTGTATGGTCTGACATTGAATATGACAGCTACCCAAATGGCAGCGCAATTACTGGAATGGGCTCGGTCCAAAACCTCACCGGGCGTCGGCCAAACTTTGTGTCTGATTGGAACATTACGGGTGCTGTCGCCTATATGTCTGATCCGCTGGAAAATGGCTGGGTATTGTCACCGCGGTTGGATTACCAATACCGCAGTGATTATCACACAGGCCAGGATCTTGACCCCAACACCTTGCAGGATTCCTACTGGCTGGTGGGCGCAAGCCTGACCGCCATCGCGGAAAACGGCATTGAGGTCGCGATCTGGGGCAAAAACCTGACAGATGAAAAGATCTTCAACATCGTGTTTGATACGCCCGCCCAAGCAGGCAGCTACAATGCCTTTGTACGTGATCCACAAACCTGGGGCTTCACGGTGCGCGCACCGCTATAAGACGAAAAACGGTGACGAGGTGCCGCAAGGTGCCTCGTCACTGCCTCTTGTCTTTCCCTGCAATCAGGCTATAGTAAAGACACATACCGCAGTTAATCTGCGGGCACTTTAGGGTGCGGGTCGGCGGAAGCGCGGGCCCGCTTTCTTTTTGAGCGAGATCGATATGCGCCGCGAAAGCGAACTGGAACGCACATTGCGAGAACTGGCAGAACCCACGCTGGAAAGCATGGGGTTCGAGCTGGTGGCTGTGCGCGTGATGGGGCATGCCCATCATCCAACCGTACAGATTATGGCCGAACGCGCCGATGGCACAATGGATGTGGACGCTTGCGCCGAGGTTTCGCGCACCCTTTCGGCCATCTTTGACGTAGAAGACCCCATCACATCCGAATATGTGCTGGAAGTTTCTTCCCCCGGCCTTGAACGCCCGCTTACGCGCGAGAAAGATTTCACCCATTATGATGGCCGCCGTGCCAAGATAACCTTGGCCGACCCCATTGATGGACAGCGCAAATTTGTTGGTGTGCTGGACGGGGTAGAAGACGGAGAGGTGCGCCTTTCCACCGACGATTTTGGAATTTTGGGTTTCGCCTTTTCATTGATTGAACGGGCGCAACTTGTGTTAGATGAAGATGAAGTACGCCAATCTTTCAAGCGCGCTTCCAACCAAGCTCCCGAGCAAGCTAAAGGGTAATAAGATCATGACCGTCAGCCGCAATCGCATTGAACTGCTGCAAATCGCAGAAGCCTTGGCCGAAGAAAAGTCCATCGATCAGGAAATCGTTGTTGAGGCGATGGAAGAGGCGATCCAAAAAGCGGCCCGGGCACGCTATGGCGCAGAAAACGAAATCATCGCCGAGATCGATCGTGAAACCGGCGAAAGCCGCCTCTATCGCAAGCTCGATGTGGTCGAAGTGGTGGAAAACGATGCGCGCGAGATTTCCTTGAAGGAAGCCGCTGGCCGCAACCCAGATGCGCAAGTGGGTGACGAAATTCTGGAAGATTTGCCCCCGGTCGAATTTGGCCGTATCTCGGCGCAAACCGCAAAGCAAGTGATCGTTCAAAAAGTGCGGGACGCAGAACGTGACCGCCAATTCGAAGAATTCAAGGATCGCGTGGAAGAGCTTATCTCCGGCGTGGTCAAGCGCGTGGAATACGGCAATGTGATTGTCGATCTGGGCCGCTCCGAAGCCATTTTGCGCCGCGATCAATTGCTGCCGCGCGAAGTGCATCGCGCCGGTGACAGGGTGCGCGCCTATATTTATGACGTGCGCCGCGAACAACGCGGGCCGCAAATTTTCCTTAGCCGCACCCATCCCAATTTCATGGTGCATTTGTTCGCGCAGGAAGTGCCGGAGATCTATGACGGTGTGATCGAGATTAAGGCCGTAGCCCGTGATCCCGGCAGCCGTGCCAAAATCGCTGTGCTGTCTCATGATGGCGGCATTGATCCCGTTGGGGCCTGTGTAGGTATGCGCGGTTCACGCGTGCAGGCAGTGGTGAACGAACTGCAAGGCGAAAAGATCGATATCATTCCCTTTACGCAAGACACTGCTACTTTCATCGTATCCGCCCTGCAACCGGCAACGGTTGTGAAGGTGGTGATGGATGAAGACCTCGGCAAGATTGAGGTTGTCGTGCCCGACGATCAGCTGTCACTCGCCATTGGTCGCCGCGGCCAAAATGTGCGCTTGGCCTCTCAGCTTTCTGGCTGGGAACTGGATATCTTGACGGAAGAAGAAGAAAGCGCCCGCCGCCAGGAAGAATTCCGCCAACGCACCGAACTATTTGTCGAGACATTGAATGTTGATGAGGTTGTGGCCCAATTGCTGGCCTCAGAAGGGTTCACCGCAGTTGAAGAAGTGGCCTATGTGGAGCTTGATGAAATCGCCGAGATTGAAGGCTTTGACGACGAAACCGCTGAAGAGCTGCAAGCCCGCGCCCGCGAACATATCGAACAAATGAACATCGCCTTGGATGAGAAACGCCGCGAACTGGGCGTTGAAGATGATCTGGCCGGCCTTGAAGGCTTGTCACCCAAAATGCTGGTGGCGCTTGGCGAGGCCGAAATCAAAACCCTTGAAGATTTCGCCGGTTGCACCGGTGATGAACTTTCCGGCGGCTTTGACATCAAGAAAGGCAAGCGCGGCGAAAAAGACGAGAAAATCAAATTCGATGGCGTTTTGGAAGACTTCGGTATTTCCGAAGACGAAGGCAATGTGCTGGTTATGACCGCCCGCGTTGCCGCCGGTTGGCTGACAGAAGAAGAAGCCTTCCCGCCAGAAGAGGAAATTGAAGACGAAGACGGTACTGCCGGTGAGGAAGGCGACGACGCTGAACCCACTGCTGAATCCGTTTTCGGTTAATAGGGTGCTTCAAACCACCCACATAAATCGTTTCGGAAGGAACAGACGTGTCGCCAAAGGCGCAACAGGAAAAGCAAAGACGCTGTATCGTCACCCGCAATTGCGGGTCGGCGGACGGTATGCTGCGCTTTGTCGTTGCGCCTGACGGCACCCTAACCCCCGATCTGGACGAAACCCTGCCTGGCCGCGGTATCTGGACTACCGCAACCGCCGAGCACGTTGATCGCGCAATATCGCAAAAGCTGTTCGGGCGGGCTGCCCGCACGCAAATCATGCTGCCGGAAACCACCGCAGATGACAGCTTTTCAAGCCTTGTCGCCCGCCTGCTTAAAGAAAAACTAGTGGCCCGGCTGGGGCTGGCAAAACGCGCTGGCATATTGGTGCAAGGTCGCACCAATGTTGAAAAGGCGCTGGATCGCGGCCCCATTGCCATGCTGATCGAAGCCGCAGATGGCTCGATGGATGGAAAAACCAATCTCCGAAACAAGGCAAAAGCGCTTAATCTAGCCATAAATGGCGAAGATGCGGGCGATGTGCCGCGCCTTGATTGTTTGGAAAATACCGATTTGCGCTTGGCATTAGGCGCTGAAAATGTGGTACATGCTGCCCTCACGCTTGGTCCAGACGGAACAGGTGCCGCACATGCACGTCATATTCAGCACGCTGCTTGGCGCTGGCAACACTTTATCGGCCCAGTTGCCGACCTCGGGCATTCGGCCTTGGGGGATCAAGACGGAAATGAAGGTGAGAGCGCTATATGAGCGATCAGGACAATACAGACGGTAAACGCCCCTTGGGGCTTAAAGGTGGCAGCGCACGCAGCAGCGGCCCTCGCAAAACCTCCGTCGTGGTGGAAAAGAAACGCAAGCGCATTACGCTGCCGACCGATGGTGCGGCAACGCCCAAACGTACTGTGCGTGGCGCCAAGCCTGCCGCCGGTGAAAAAGCAGACGCTCAAAAGCCGATCATTCAGGTTAAAAAGCGCGCCGCACCGAAAAAACCTGCCGCAGATAAGGCCGCAGCCCCCACACCGCGCAACGATGACAGTGGCCGCCGCCTGAAAACCTTGACAGATGATGAGCGGGAAGCCCGTCAAAAGGCCCTGCAAAGCGCCCGCGTTGCAGACGAAGAACGCAAAAAGCAGGAAGCCGCCCGCAAACGCGAGGAAGAGGCCGAGGCCGCCAAGCGCGCCGTAACAGAGGCCCGTGAAGCCAAAAAACAGGCCGAGGAAGACGCCAAGCGCCAGGCAGAGGCAGAAGCCCGCCAAAAAGCCGAGACAGAAGCCACCAAAAAGCTGGAAGAAGAAGAACGCCAAAAAGCCGAGGCCAAAGCAAAGGCAGAGGCCGAAAAAGGCAAGAAAGCAGAAAAAGGCAAACCCTCCGCCAAAGGGGCTGAACCCACAAAAGCTAATGAAGATGACGGCTATGACCGTCGCCGCGCGCCGCCGACCACATTCCGGGTCAAGCAAACCCGCGCGAATGAAGAGGCAGGCCGCGCCCAAAAAGCGCCGCCTGCTGACCGCCGCAAAGGCAAGCTCACCATTAACCAAGCCCTGAACGAAGATGGCGGCCAGCGCGAACGCTCCTTGGCGTCCATCAAACGCCGGCGCGAGCGCGAAAAACGCCAATTGCAAAAGCTGCGTGAACGCGGTGATAAAATCGCCCGCGAAGTGGTAGTGCCGGAAATCATTACCGTCAGCGAGCTGGCCAACCGTATGGCCGAGCGTAGTGCCCTTGTGGTTAAAACCCTGCTTGACCTTGGCGTTATGGCAACCGTCAACCAATCTATCGATGCCGATACGGCTCAATTGGTGGTTGAAGAACTGGGCCATAAACCCGTACGTGTTTCCGCTGCCGACGTTGAAGAAGGTCTAACCGGCGAAGTTGAAGATAGCCCGGAAGACCTGCAACCGCGTGCCCCCGTCGTTACCGTTATGGGCCATGTGGATCACGGTAAAACATCCCTGCTGGATGCATTCCGTAAAACCAATGTCGTTGCCGGTGAAGCCGGTGGCATTACCCAACATATCGGTGCTTATCAGGTTGATGTGGGCGACAGCAAAATCACCTTTCTTGATACGCCGGGCCATGCTGCCTTTACCCAAATGCGCGCCCGCGGTGCCAAGGTTACCGATCTGGTAATCGTTGTTGTGGCATCTGACGATGGTGTCATGCCGCAAACGATTGAGGCAATCAATCACGCCAAAGCAGCAGAAGTGCCGCTGATTATTGCCGTAAACAAATGCGACCTACCCGACGCCAATCCTGATCGTGTGAAGCAGGAACTGCTGCAATATGATGTCTATGTTGAAAGTCTGGGCGGTGAAATTCAGGCAGTGGATGTGTCGGCGACCAAAGGCACCGGCTTGAACGACCTGCTGGAAGCTATTGCCCTGCAGGCAGAAATTCTTGAACTCAAGGCCAATCCTAGCCGGCCCGGTCAAGGTGGCGTGATCGAAGCGCAGCTTGATAAAGGGCGTGGCCCCGTTGCAACGGTATTGGTTCAATCCGGCACATTGAATGTTGGCGATGTCTTCGTTGCCGGCACAGAATGGGGCCGGGTGCGCGCCCTTGTGAACGACAAAGGCGAGCAAGTAAAATCTGCAGGTCCGTCACTGCCCGTAGAAGTATTGGGCCTGCAAGGCACACCTTCCGCCGGGGATGATTTCATCGTTGTAGAGAACGAGGCCCGCGCCCGCGAAGTTTCTGAATATCGCTCCGAAAAAGTGAAAGAAGAAGCAGCAGCCAAGGGCGGTGCCAGCTTTGAACAAATGTTCGCCAAGCTGCAATCCGACGAAGTGGCCGAAGTGCCTGTTGTCATCAAGGCAGATGTACAAGGCAGTGTTGAAGCCATTCAAGGCGCCCTGGAAAGCCTGAATACCGATGAAGTCGCTGCCCGCGTGCTGCATGCCGGTGTCGGTGGCATCACCGAACATGATATTTCACTGGCAACCGCTTCAGGTGCCGTGGTCATCGGCTTTAACGTGCGGGCAAACCCGCAAGCGCGTAATACCGCAAAGGCTGAGAACATCGAAATTCGCTATTATTCGGTGATCTACGATTTGGTGGATGAGGTGAAGGCCGCTATGTCGGGCTTGCTGAAACCCACCATCAACGAAACCTTCCTGGGCCGCGCAGAAGTACGCGAAGTATTTGCCGTGTCCAAAGTCGGTAAGGTTGCCGGTTGTCTTGTCACCGAAGGGGTGGCCCGCGCCAACTCACAAGCGCGTGTATTGCGCGATGATATTGTGGTGCATGAAGGCAAGCTGGACGCGCTGCGCCGCTTCAAGGACGAAGCCAAGGAAGTGCAGGCCGGTACAGAATGCGGCATGTCGCTGGAAAACTATCAGGACGTGAAGAAGGGCGATGTGATCGAGCTGTTCGAGGTTGAGGAAATCGCACGCGAACTTTAGCACGCGGTTTTCTACCCCAAAATGATGCTGTGTTCGACGCCCCTTATACGCGGCGCCGAACGCTTATAAAGGCAGGGGAACAGTCAAGCGGGTTGCCAGCTTAACCACCAGCCCCAAGGCCTGATTGATCCTTTTTTGAACCGATAATATGCGGACAAGGTCGTTTTCAGCCTCCTGCAAAGCTTTGATGCTGCTATACAGGTTTGGCAACGCCACCTCCAGATCGGCTGACTGTGCCTGTAGCTGCTCGATCGCTAGCAATATTGCCTTTTTCAGAGAAAGAAACGCCAACAAGTTATCTGTTACTTGTGCCTCCAGTTGTTCTTCCGCCGCATCGATCACACCATCAGCATCAATCGCCTCAAGCACGCGATCATATTCCGCGAGCAAGTTTTTCTCAGCCTCGGCAAGCGCCTTCTTCACCGCGGCAATGGTATCTGATAGTTCACTCATCTATTCGCCCTCTCTTAACAGACCTGTTACATCCCCAATGATCGGCGCTGTAGCAGATTGCACCAGCGCCAAGGGAAGCGGGGCTAAGGTCTCGCTCAATTGCGTACTGCCCATCATCATGGATTGAGCGGCTTGATATACGGCGGCGAAATCCGGTTTGGCTTTTTGTAGTTGGGTGGCCAAGGTCGAATGACCCAAAGCCAGCTTATCGGCAAAACCATCAACGGCGACTTTCCACTTCAATAGTGCATCCATCTTTTGTGATAGCAGCACAATTTTCTGCGCGGCCCCCAATCTTGCCTGATCATTCGATGATGGAGCACGCAAAATTTGACGTGCCTTAATCAATCTCGCCAGAAGGTCGGTGCGCTCAATCTCTACCCTTGTTGCAAGAATAGATTTCAATTGGCCCGCGGCGGTTGTTACTGCCGCCTCACTATCATAGGTGGCCTGTTTTAGGGCGTTGAACTTGCGCCTCTCAATAGCCATGCAAGCAATCTGGTTTACAAAGCCAACGCTTTTATCAGAAATCGCAACCGTGCCAGCCTTCCCTGCCAAGGCCAGCAATTTGTTGGCATGTGCCTGTGTTTGCGCCAAATTACTTCCCGCCTCTTTGCAAGTGTCGGCATTAGCGATCTTGTAGAGCCATGCGGTATAAATAACCAACCCTTGGCTAAGATTTAGAACCTTGGTGTAATCCGTGCCGGGATAAAGTTGCAGTGTTGTGCCCGGAACAGTCATGGATGGCAGACACGATCCGCCCTGCTTGATCTTCTCTTCCGTACAATCTCTGTGATCAAATTTCAGGCTTTTACGCATTTGCTCGTTGGTGGCAAACATGTGAACAAATGTTGCCTTGGCATCAGCATCCGCACGTTTCGCTGCGCTTTCCATCGCGCCATGCACCTGTTGGGAGGCAATCGCCAATTCAGTCACCGGTTGACGATACGGTGCCGTACTGCAAGCCGCCAATATCGTCACACTCGCAATAACAACTCCAAATTTTCCCAAATATTTCATGGGTACCCCCTTAATGTCTGGTGCGCTGCCTATTAAGGCCAGTTGGCAGCACATTGTGCCAATCATCACAAAAGTTGCATTAATTATTGTTTACCTGTTTTGAGTGTAGGTCAAGCGCAACGACCACGCACCATTTCATCACATTGACATTTCATCACCGTGGCTTACTTATCCATGGCAACGACGCATAAGAATGTCGAAAAACCGCAGAAATCAGCGCGTGGTGCGAGTAAATTTGAAAGAGGTGTCCTATGACCGCCGAAACCGAAATTGCCGAAAACGAAAAAGCCGTCGCTGATTTGCTGGATCTGATGGATCTGGAGGTGCTGGAGCACAATCTTTATCGCGGCGTCAGCCCGGATGAACGCTGGCAACGCGTCTTTGGCGGGCAGGTGATCGGCCAAGCGCTTGTTGCCGCCAGCCGCACGGTGGATGATGATCGCCCGTGCCATTCGCTGCATTGCTATTTTCTGCGTCCGGGCGACCCCAAAATCCCGATTATCTACGAGGTGGACCGCATTCGCGATGGCCGCAGCTTTACCACCCGCCGCGTGGTAGCCATCCAGCATGGGAAAGCGATTTTCTCACTCGCCGCATCCTTCCAAGTGCCGGAAGACGGGCCGGAACACGACGTCGCTCCGCCAGAATATCCCGGCCCCGAAGGGCTGATTAACGAACGCGAGCATCGCGCCAAGCTGGCAGACAAATTGCCGGAACACATCAAGACAGATTTTCTGCGCCCCCGGCCCATCGAAACCCGGCAGGTAGACCCAAAGGATTTCATTAACCCGCAACCGAGGGAACCGAAGCAAGCGGTTTGGGTGCGCGCCGCAGCACCGCTGCCAGACGATTCCCCGATTGCGCTTCATCAATGTTTGCTGGGGTATGCCTCCGACATGATGCTGCTGGATACCTGCGTGCAACCGCATGGGCTTTCATGGTTCAAGGGCGAGGTGCAAACCGCCAGCCTTGATCACGCCATGTGGTTTCAGCGGCCGTTCCGGGCCGATGAATGGCTGCTTTATGTGATGGATAGCCCCTCATCCGGCGGCGCACGCGGCCTGAACCGCGGCACCTTCTATGATGTGGAAGGGCGTGTTGTTGCCTCTGTCGCGCAAGAAGGTTTAGTGCGGATAGACGACGGGCGTTCCAAGTAAGGGCTCTCCCCTTTTTGGTAAAAGCCTTGTATGGTGAACCGCGTTCAATAATGCGGTGAGCCATGCCTTTTTCAGTTGATCTTTCGCGCGCCCAAGCGCTTGCCCAATCCATTGCCTTTGCCGATGCGATTGGGGCCATGCCTGACGCGCTGGCAAGGCTGAAATCAGACTACGACAGCAACACCTTGCCACTACTGCGTGTGCCGCAAGACCAAGAGGCGATTGATACCGCGCGCAACTTTGCCGACCGGGTCAAACAAGGCGCAAGCCATATCGTACTGCTGGGAACCGGCGGTTCAGCACTTGGCGCAAAGGTGCTGCAGGCCATCGCTTCTGAAGGTGATGGGCCAAGGCTCATCGTTCTGGACAATCTGGATGGCTTAACCCAAGCCCGCATAACGCAATCACTGCCGCTGGCAACCACCCATGTTATCGCCATCTCCAAATCCGGCACAACGGCAGAAACCATGGCGCAATGTTTGGCCTTGCTGGGGGCGTATGAGGCGGCAGACGTGCCCGACAAAGGCCGCTTTTTTGCAATCACAGAACCGGGGGATCGCCCCTTACGCGCCCTCGCCACCAAGCGTGGGTGGCCGTTGTTGGATCACCACACAGGGGTTGGTGGCCGCTTTGCGGTTATGACCAATGTGGGCACCGTGCCGGGCTTTTTGCTGGGGCTCAACATGGCCGACTTTCTGGCAGGGGCGCAAGCGGCGCTTGACCCCGCTTTGGCTGGGAATATTGACTGCGATGCCGCGCAAGGCACGGCCCTTGCCCTTGCTGCCATGAAATCCGGCCTCAGCCAAACGGTATTGCTGGGTTATGCAGATCGCTTTGAGGCACTGAGCTTTTGGTATCGCCAACTATGGGCAGAAAGTCTGGGCAAGGATGGCTTTGGCACCACACCGATCAACGGGCTTGGCCCGGTGGATCAGCACAGCCAGCTTCAGCTTTATCGCGGCGGCCCGGCAGACAAGCTCTACACGGTGCTAACAACAGATGTGAAAGGCCAGGGCCCGCAAGTACCTGCCGATCTGGCAGATGATCCTGCCCTTGCCTATTTGGCCGGGCGCACCATTGGCGATTTGGTGGACGCCGAACAGCGCGCCACGCTGGATACGCTTGCAGATGTTGGCCGCCCCGTCCGCCACATTCACATGCCGGAAGTCAGCGCTCACGCCATGGGCGCGTTGATGATGCACTACATGCTGGAAACAATCCTGACAGCACACCTTCTGGGCATTGATGCATTCGATCAACCCTCCGTGGAAGACGGCAAAATCCGCGCCAAGCAATATCTTGCCGATGGCTGATTTAACCCCCATCATAAAACGGCTTGATGCCATCACGATTGATCGGATCGCCGCCGGTGAGGTGATTGAGCGCCCCGCCAGCGCGGTGAAGGAAATCGTTGAAAACGCCATCGATGCCGGTGCCACGCAGATCGACATAGTGGTTGAGGAAGGCGGTAAAAAACGTTTCGCCGTAACCGATAATGGCCGCGGCATGACCCCCGACGAGCTGTCACTATGCATCGAACGTCATGCGACCTCCAAATTGAATGAGGGGGATTTAACCGATATCCGTTCCCTTGGTTTTCGCGGCGAGGCATTGCCGTCTATCGGTGCGGCCGGGCGGCTCACCATTACGTCCCGCCCGCCCGGTGCCGATGCTGCCTTCCAAATCAAGGTTGAAGGCGGTGCCGTCTCTCCCATCGAACCCGCCGCTATGGGCACTGGCACAAGGGTAGAAGTGCGCGACCTTTTCTATGCCACGCCCGCCCGCCTCAAATTCTTGAAGGGGGACCGCTCAGAAAGTATGGCGCTGGTTGATGTGGTCAAGCGTCTTGCCATGGCGCATCCCGATGTGGGGTTCCGGCTGGAAGAAGATGGCCGCAAACGAGTGGCCGTGGTGCCCGAACAAGGCGATTTGTTCGCCGCCCAAAAGGATCGCTTGGCCGCCATTATGGGGCGCGAATTTGCGGATAACGCCATCAAGGTAGAGGCTGAACGCGAAGGCATTGCCTTGTCAGGCTTTGCCGCGGTGCCCACCTATAATCGCGCCAATGCCGCCCACCAATATTTATTCGTCAATGGGCGTCCGGTAAAAGACCGGGTGCTGGTGGGGGCAGTGCGCGGCGCCTATCGCGATTTTTTGGCGCGGGACCGGCACCCAGCCGGCGCATTGTTTCTTGATCTTGACCCCAAAACGGTGGATGTGAATGTGCATCCCGCCAAGGCCGAGGTGCGCTTCAGGGAAGAACAAACTGTGCGGGCCTTGATCGTGTCGGGCTTGCGCCGGGCCTTGTCTGACGCAGGGCACAAAGCTTCCACCACTGTGGCCGATGCCGCCTTGGGGCGTTTTCAGGCAGAACCGCAGCAAGCACGACCCACCTTTTGGAACCAGCCAATCATCAATCGGCCTACGCATCAAATGGCAGAGGCCAGTGCCAGTTGGGCCGCGCCGGATGGGCCATCTCATTGGCAGCAAGATGCGCCGCAAGCCCCGGCGTTTGAGAGCGCAGATCCCGCGCCGGATGCCATGCGCTATCCGCTGGGTGCGGCGCGCGCCCAATTGCATGACACCTATATTGTGGCGGAGACGGAGGATGCGCTCGTCATCGTGGATCAACATGCCGCCCATGAAAGACTTGTATATGAGGCCATGAAAGCTGCCTTGGCCTCGGGCAATGTTGCCCGTCAAGGGCTGCTCATTCCCGAGGTGGTCGAGCTGGATGATGATGCCGTTGCCCGCCTAACCGCCCGCGCGGCAGAGCTGGAAGAATTGGGCCTCAGCCTTGAACCCTTCGGGGAAGGGGCCGTTGTGGTAAATGAAGCACCGGCCTTGTTGGGCCAAAGCGATGTGAAGGGCTTGGTACGTGATCTGGCCGATGATCTGGAAGCCTTGGGCGATGCCCATGCGCTCAAAGAACGGCTGGAAGATGTGTGCAGCACTATGGCGTGTCATGGCTCTGTGCGCGCGGGCCGTAAGCTCACTCAAGCAGAGATGAACGCCCTGTTACGCCAAATGGAACAAACCCCCCATTCCGGCCAGTGCAATCACGGGCGGCCCACCTATGTCACTCTAAAGCGGGGCGATATCGAACATTTGTTTGGGCGGCGCTAGCGGCAAGGCTTATTCCTTGATCGCCGCATTAGCGTCTTTCTCAAACCGCTTCACATAGCGATCTGAAATGCGCTCCACCGGCAAGATAATGCATACATCCGTTGTGCCGAATTGTTCGTCCACCACCGCGCCATCACCGATAAAGCAGCCCAAGCGCAGATAGCCTTTGACCAGCGGCGGCAAGGTTTTCAGCGCCGCCTTCATGTCGATATCATCCTTTGCCATGCGGTTCATCTCGACATATTGGTCGGGCAGGGCGCGCACATAGAAGGGCGGTTCGCCGCCAAAATTGTGATGCAAGAAAGAAAGCGGCAAAGCCAGCTTGTCCGGGTCTGTCCCTTCAAGGGAAGCACAGCCAAACATCAACCCAATTCGGTGGTGCAACACATAGGCGGTAATGCCACGCCACAATAATTGGATGGTCGAGTTGGAACGATATTCCTTCGCAACACAGCTACGGCCCAGTTCCAAAAATTGAGTGTCGCGGCTGTGGCGGGGCCCAAGGGCGCCCTCCAACATGGGGGCAATGTCAAACTCGGAAACGGAGTAGAAGCCCGAATGGCGATCAGCCACCTCTTGGCGCAAAAGGCGATAGCTGCCCACCACGGCTTCGTCACCGGTACGCGTGGTATCAATCACCAAGAGATGATCAGTGTAATCATCATAGGCATCATAATCACGCAGCAAAGCGGCCATATCCGGCGTGGGTTTGGCTGACATTTCTTCATAGAACACGCGATAACGCAGCGCTTGCGAGGCACGGATCTCATTCTCATCCAGCGCCAAACGTACTTGCAGGCTTTTCGCCTCGGCCAATATACGCCCTTGAATATCGGTGCGTTTTTCCACCACCGATTGATGCGAAAATCCCTCTGTATAGGATTGGCGCAATTTGCCGGGTGGTTCGTCAGCGGGGCTGCGTGGGGTCTTGTCCGAAGGCTCACTCATTGCGGGATAATGCTGCATTTCCTAGATAATTTGGGCCACCCTATCACGGGATTGTGGCAGTCCGAAGCCCTGAAATCAGGGTATTTCGTCTGCCGGTTTTTCCTGCCGGGTCACAAACCAGAGCAACACAAGGCCCGGTACCGCCGCAATCGTGGTCGCGATAAAGAAACTATACCACCCCAGTTCATCTGCAAAATACCCCCCCGATGCCGACATCCATGTGCGCGCCAAAGCCATAAAACTTGAAAGCAAGGCATATTGGGTAGCTGTGTAGGAAATATTACAAAGACTCGACAAATAGGCGACAAAAACCGCCGTGCCCAAGCCGCCGGCCAAATTTTCTACCCCAATTGTCAGCGCCAAAAAGGCCGGATCAGCGCCAACTTTCACCAAAGCGGCAAACATCAGGTTGGAGAGCATCTGCAAAATACCCGCAATCCACAAGGCGCGCACCATGCCCAAGGCCCCCATCACCGCACCGCCAATGCCAAGGCCCACAAGGGTGGCCGCCAGCCCCCAGCTTTTGACAATGCCGGCCACCTGCAATTTGGTGAAACCGATTTCCTGATAAAGCGGGTTTGTCATCACCCCCGCCACCGCATCCCCAAATTTGAAGAAAACAATGAACAGCAGGATCAACCACCAACCCTTGCGTTTCATGAACTCTGCAAAGGGTCCAACAACGCCGGTATTCAAAAAGGCCAAAAACTCCGCCGTTCGGCCCTGCAATTGCGGGCGATCTGCCAAAAAGCGAGCGATCTGGGCACGGCGCTCCTTCGCATCTTCGCTGTCATGTTCGGCGGGTTCCTTGCGCCACAGCACTGTGCCCATGCCGATCACCATGAACAGGCCCATCACCAGATAGGCAGCCTGCCAACTCCAAATCGCCGCCAAGGCCAATGCGCCGCCGCCCGATAGCAACATGGCAATGCGATAGCCCCACACATAGGCCGCCGCACCTGCGCCTTGTTCCTTTTCTTCCAGACTTTCAATCCGAAACGCATCCACCACAATGTCCTGACTGGCAGAAAAGAACGCCACCAATACGCAAAACAGGGCCGTGCGCCACAAGTCATCGGCGGGCGAGGAAAAGCCCAGCCCAACAATCGTGACCATCAAGGCGGCTTGCGTCACCAATAGCCACGACCGGCGACGACCAAATTTGCCCGTCAGCCACGGGATCGGCAGACGGTCCATTAAGGGCGCCCAGAGGAACTTCAGACTGTAGGGCGTGCCGACAATGGCAAACAGGCCAATGGCGGTGCGGGTTAACCCTTCCTCCGACAGCCAAAAAGTCAGCGTGCCGGTGGTCAGCGCCAAGGGCAAACCGCTGGAAAACCCCAGCAGAAAAATCGCCAAAACCGGGGCATGGCCATAAACGGCCAGGCCCTCACGAAAGCGGGTAAGGGCGGATTTACGGGGCAATGTAGCATGATCTGTCATGGGCGGGATCATGACGGGCAACCCCTTGGCGAGCAACGCTTTTCTGAGCGCAGGCTCCAAAGTTGACGCCCGCGTCACCAAACTTGACAAATGCTGAGATCGACATTATGTATAAAGGTGACACTAGCGTCATCTTTATACATTTCGCTTCAGGGAGCTACCAAAGTGACAAATCAGATCACCAAAGACGCGGCCTATAACGCCGTAGACCCATCCGACTTTAAATCCATGATCGAGGTGGATCGTTATAATGCGCGCACACCGCATTTCGACAAGATCATCACCGCCACCCACGATCATTTCTGGGATCCGTTGGACGAAAAATACATCGACTTTTCCGAACCCTTCGACATGGAAAACGAGATGATCATCCCCGAAGAATTCGTGCCCGAGCTGCAAACCGAAATCGGCGACAAGCTGCAAGGCAAGGAACGCGTGCGCTTTGTGAACGAAAATGCCCGTTGGATGCTGTCTGCCATTTTGCACGGCGAACAAGGCGCGTTGTCGCTTTCATCCTCGCTGACCCACATTTTGCTTGATCCCGGTGCGCAAGAATACGCCACCAACCAAGCCCGCGAAGAAGCGCGCCACGTGCTGGGCTTTAGCCGCTATATCGAAGCGCGCTGGGGCAGCCCCCTGCCCTGCGGCGAAACGTTGGCAAATTTGCTGGATGAAATGGTGAACGCCAAAGAAGTCTACAAAAAGCTGGTCGGCATGCAAATGCTGGTTGAAGGCTTGGCCATGGGCGCGTTTGCCTCACTCTACACCAATTCCAACGATCCGCTTCTGGTCAAGCTGACCCAACTGGTCATGACCGATGAAGCGTTCCATCACAAGTTTGGGAAAATCTGGGCCGACAAAACCATTCCCGAATTGACGGAAGAAGAACACGAAATTGTTGAAGCCTGGGCCGCAGAATGCTTCCAAACCCTGCTGTTCAACCTCATCAATCCTGAGCAAAAGAAAATCATCTATGAAGATTTCGGCCTTGATTGGGAATGGTGCATGCAGGTGATGGTGGAAGCCGTGACTGACGAAGACCGTCGCGAACGCATGCAAGAAGGCACTGATATTTTCCGTGTGTTGATCAAAACCTTGCTCAATGCCGGTATCATCACTGATCGCACCAAAGCTTTCTATGGCACCTATGTCGACATGGATGCGTTGAAAGCCGAAGGCGATGAAATGGTGGGCGACGCCATTGCCGAAGAAGGCATCAAGTTCTTGCAAACTGTAAATTTCGCTCAGCCGCTCGCGGCTGAATAGTCTCACCTACAGCTTGTAACATTAAGGGGCGCCGGCCATGTGGCGAGCGCCCCTTTTCATATTCAAATCCGCCGCAAGCGAAACTAGAGATTCATCCGAAACTCGGCAATCCAGGCCCCCTCGGGCGCGATAATGCCAAAATAGGAACCTTCAAACAAAGGCGTATCGGTAATGCCGCCAATGATCTTTTCCTTCAGCACATTGTGCCCATTGATCGACAGCGACCAATTTTGATCAATGTCGCCAATGCCGAAACGGGCATTCAACACCATATAGGCATCCTGCAAAGTGTTCGGATCGTTATCTTGATCGGTGTAGTGATCGGTTTGCGTTACCCAATCAAAACCCACATAAGCCCCGAAAGGTAGATTACCCAACGGAAAGGCTTGGTTGAAGCTGGCCATAATATCCCATTTGGGTGCGCGCACCATGCGTTCGCCGGTCATGTCGCAAAAACCATCGGCATCACCTTCTTCGCCAGCCTCACAAGGCCCACGTCGGAAGTCATCATAATAAGCGTGCAGAAAGCCGCCACCAAAGATGGTCATATTGCCTTCCCACAAAACGCCTTTCACTTCCCATTCAAAGCCTTGCACAGTAGAAGACGCCGCATTGTCCACAAAAAACGCTTCGCCCGCGCCGGACAAAACAGAAATCTGCATGTCCCTAAATTCGGTACGGAAGCCGGTCACATTGGCTGTCATCCGATTGTCAAACCACGCTGATTTCACCCCAAGCTCATAGGTCCAGCTTGTTTCTTCGTCAAACTGGGTCTTCGACGGATCAGGCGCAGTGGGGTTAAAGCCACCGGCCTTGTAGCCCTTGCCGACTGTAAAGAACACATTCACATCGTCGTTCACCAACCACTTGGCCACAACTTTTGGCGTTATCGCCGTTTCAGAGGCAGAGCCCGCAAAATCATATTCCTGCGTACCGAAAGCCGCGTTCAAGAACGCGCCGGTGCTTTCAAATTCCTGCGCAATGGTTGCTTCCTTGGTTTCGTAGTGGGCACGAATACCGCTGACAAATTCAAACCAAGACCAAGGTCGCAAGGTAATTTGCGTATAGGCGGCATAGGTATGTGTTTCCTGATCAAACACCGCAAACAGGGCATCCTGAGTCACAATATCCGTGAGCGAATTTACACCGCCGGTCAATGGTATCAACAAAGCTGAAAGCGCGGTTTCAATCGGCACGGGCAAAACCCCACCTGCCACAGTACCGACCAGATTTTCATCATCAAACTGGCGAAACTCTGTGCCGCCCGTATATTTGTTGCCGAAATAGAAAAGCCCCGCCACATATTCAATGCGGCCCGGCGGTGAAAGCAACCGCACTTCTGCTTGCCACTGGCTATATTCATCATCATTGTCCCAACTTAACAGCGGGAAGGGGCTGGCATCTGAATCGTACAGATATTGTTCGTTGAAGGTGTTGTAACCACCAATAAACGCCAGTTCATATTCATTCAATGAATAGAATATGTTGATGTTACCGCCAAAGGTTTCACGCTTGGCGTAATTGTCAGCATCCAAATGGCTCACCCGGTTGGCATGCGCTTCTGTTGTTGGATCAAAAAGCTGATAAAACGCGATCTGCTCATCCGATGCTTTCACCAGCTCAAACCCGGCACCTGTATCTTTCACCTTCGAGGCTTCGATGGCCGCTGTCATATACAGGTCTTCCGTGAAATCCGCCCGTGCCTTCAACCGCACCGATGCCTTGTCATTCCGCAATTCACTTACACCGCGCGTTTCGTTGAAAATTGCCCCGTCAGAGCGCGCCCATTGTCCAGAAAAACGCAAGGCAAATTTGTCATCCACAACCGGCATGTTTACATAAACATTGCCGCGGCGAATATTATGCTCCCCATATGATAAATCTACTGCCGCTGAAAAATCATACTCAGGAATTGTGTTGGTAATATTAAGCGCGCCCGCCACAGTGTTTTTGCCAAACAACGTGCCTTGCGGCCCGCGCAACAATTCCACAACTTCCATATCCATCAAGCTGTCATTCAAATAGGTTTGGCGACCCAAATAGATACCATCCACATAAAGCCCGACAGAGGTTTCAAATCCGTCATTCAACCCAGTACCAATACCGCGCACATAAACCGTGGCAAAGGTAGGTGACACCGCCAATGTGGCATTGGGCATGACAATGGTAAGTTCCGTGGTGCCTTGCAAATTCATTTCACGAATTTGCTCGCCGCCAATGGCGGTGACAGAAATCGGCACATCCTGCACATCCTCTGCGCGTTTTTGCGCCGTCACAATCACCTCATCCAACCGAAGGTCGGGCTTGCGGGTGGCAGATTGCAGCTCAGCAGGTTCTGGCTCTGGTGCCGCCGCCGCCGGTTGCGTTGGTGCGGCCTCAGCCTGTGATGGCGCCGCGTCCAAAAACTCCAAATCATCCTGCGTAGCGGATGGTTCTGCCGTGTCTTGCGCATAAACAGGCAGGCTCACCCCACTTGCCACAACCAGCGCCGCGCCAAGACGCACTAATGATATCCGATACATTTACGATTCCCCCCAGAACAAACCAATAATTATGCAGCCGCCGGGTTTGCCCGGCTGACCTCACAATGCTGGCCGCTAGCTTGACCAAACCAGAACCCGTTGGCAAGCTCGGATTGCTTATTTCCGCAGGCTTGAGGGGCCAATCAACACATCAGCCAGATGATCCGGGCAGGTTTGTGTAATCTGCCCCAGCCAATAGGCCTGATCCATCAATAGATAGGCATCCGTTTCGGGGTCTCTTTTCAACCGCATAACAGCAGACCGATAGGTACCCACTATTTCGTCATCCCAAGTCATGTGCACCAGCAAATCATCTGTGCCATCCCCATCCCAATCCACTTGCGCTAAACGCTCCAGCGTGCCCGCAGCAGTATTGAAATAAAATCCCAACAAATCCGGCGCTTTTTGGGTCACCGCCAAAGTGGTGCTGGCTTGGCGTGCGGCCACCAACAAATCAAATTGGGCCGGGGGCTGGTCCTGCACACGAATGGGCGAGGCAAAATCTGCGCGTTTTTGGGCAAAGGGCAACCAGCTTTCCCCCCTTATACTGGCCTTCATGGCCGCAACCTGATCTTCACAACTGCGTGCTTCCCCCACAAATGCGGGCAAGCTGTTCACCAAGGCTATTTTCAAAGGGGCCGGTATCGCCTCAGCCGCGGCTTTTGGCTGGACCTTTGCCCCGCTCAAATAAGCCAACGCCATGCAGCGCGCCCAGGCCCAATCATCCAGATAAACCGTCTCGTTTTGGGTGAGCGCTTCAAAGCCTTCTGCGCGCGCCTGCATCACCGCCGCGCAATTTTCCACCCGCCGGGCCGTTTCTCCGAATGCCGCATCACGGGTCAACACCATAAAGCCGGGACCGGTATCGTCTTCCGCGACGGCCTCGAAAGGTGCAACAAATGCCTGTGCGGGGTCATTCGCTTCCAAAGCGGCAGATAGATACGCCGCCTGCGCAGGCACAACACCCATGCCGATCGCAAAGGGCAGGCCAGCCGTGAATAACAGAAAGGATATCAGCCTCATCATTCTCCCGCCTCCGGTTCGCTTGCAGCGGCAAAATCCAGCACCAAATCCGGGCAGGCTTTTATCAGCTCAAGATAGCGGTCGCTCAAATCTCGCAACCGCATAACCGCACCGGGCCTAAACTGGCTAACAATATGAAGGGCCGCCCCGGCCTGATCTGTTTTGCGGATCAACGCATCTTCCGCACCATCGCCATCAAAATCTCCCAAACCCAGCAAGTGCAGTGTGGCTGCTTGACCGTTTTGGCGCAGATATAAACCGCCATCACTTTGCACTTTAGCGACCAAGGCACGCGGGTGATTTCCGTTCACGGTGTCTGCGGCGCGGCCATCATCCTTTTCACCGGCCCCATAGACATGGGCAAAGCGGGCCAGTGACCAAAATTGGTCCGATGCGCGCAGCGCCAACAAGGCAAAGCCACAGCCATCCAACGGCGCCAGATAAGCCGGTAATACCCCAACACTTTCTGTCTTCCACGCAATGGGGGTTCCGCCCGGGACCAACGGCCCGTCGACAATCGCCTCTGGGGCACGGCGAAAGGTTGAGCTTTCGGCCTCTGCCGCCTGCACTATCTGCCCCAACGCAGCACACCAAAGCGCAAGCGGTTTGTCAGCCGCTTTCACTGCCACAAAATTACGGTCCAGCGCATCCACGACATCCTCACAAGCCAGCGCTTCCACCAATGGCCCCGTTGACCCATATAGGCCAAGCGCCCCCGCTGGCCCGCGCAAAATCATGGGCCCTTGCGGCAATGGTTTTTCAAATGCCGCCTCCAGCGCCGTTCCGCCGGGAGCAGCAAGTTCTGCCGCCCACCACACTGGTATGGGGTCGGCGCGTACCGCGCCCGCAGCAAAAATCAGCAGCAGCGCAGACAAACCCTTCACAAACGCACTTGTTCTCATCTCAAATTCACCCTAACGATGACATATGAGCCAAGCCCTATCACAGACATCGCCCACAGGCACTAACATGGCCGCAAAATCAGACCATCCAACGGCCATCGCTGATGGCATAAACGGAAGATTTGAAGGATTTGTGGCAGACAAGGCGGTTTTCGGTGCCTATGCGGAAGAAGGCATATGGAGCCCGGAGGTACTGCACTTTTTCACCCAAATGCTGGACCGCTGGGCTGCGCAAGGCCAATTTGCCACCTATATTGATGCCGGCGCCAATATTGGCCTGACCCTGATCCCTTTTGTGAAGCGCAGCGATCTAACCGCCGCCTACGCGATTGAGGCCGATCCTGATAATGCCGAGCTGCTGCGCGCCAACCTTCGCCACAACAGTGTAAACGACAAGGTCACGGTGATAGAAGGAGCCGTTTACGACAAGGCAACCACCCTGTCATTCGAGCGCGCGCAAGATAATTTCGGTGATCACCGTATTCAAGGCGATGGCGCGGGCGAAATGGCCGAGGCCAGCCGCGCCACCATTCGCGTTAAGGCCCGTCCAATTGATGAACTGATCAACCCCAACACCTTGTCAGGGCCGCTATTGCTCAAAAGCGATTTGCAAGGCGCGGAAGCCATGTTGTTTCGCGGTGGGGCAAAATTGATGACCAAAGTAGACATCGCCTTGATCGAATATTGGCCCTATGGCATGGCGCGTCTTGGTGAAGACGAACGCGCATGCCGCACCCTTATTGAACAATATTTCAGCCATGGCGCACTGCTTTGGCCCCATGACCCACAGGCTGATCCGGATTGGCGGCCTTTGGCTGATATTTTCGCGCAGATCGACAGCATTTTCGGCGGCGGCGATACCGAACTGCATCGCACCGGTTGCCTGAACCTTGCCCTTGCCAAAGAACCACACGAATGAAAGTCGCCGCCCGCGATATAGAACGCTTTGTAAAAAGCCCCCCAGCAGCAATTCAAGTTGCCGTCATTTACGGGCCCGATGAAGGGCTGGTGCGCGAACGCGGCAAAAAGCTGGTGCAAACCAAAGTAGCAGATCTGGATGATCCCTTTGCGATCACCCGGTTAGACCCCCCGCAAATCAAGGATGATATTACCTGCCTGGCCGACGAGGCCGCCGCTTTGCCAATGATGGGCGGCGAAAAAGTGGTTTGGGTGCGCAGCGCCGAAGACGGACCCACCGCAAAGGCACTCACGCTGTTTTTGGACGACCCCAAAGGCGATGCCCTGATTGTTATCGAGGCGGGCGATTTGTCCCCGCGCGCGGCGTTGCGCAAATTGGCAGAAGGCTCTGACCTGGCAGCCGCCTTGCCCTGCTACGAAGATGATGCGCGGTCCATCGAACAGATAATCGCGGAAACCCTGCGCGCCGAGGGCCTGAATGTCTCGCCCGATGCCATGACATATCTGGCCGCCCGGCTGGGCGCAGACCGCGCCATCACCCGTACGGAACTGCAAAAACTGGCGCTCTATATGGGCAATAGCGGGGCGGAGGTTTCAGCCGAAGACGCCGAAGCCGTGATCGGCGATTTATCTGCGTTGGCGCTGGATGCCATAATTGACAGCGCCTTTAGCGGTGATGTGCGCACATTGGATCAAACCATATTGCGCGCCTTTGCCGAAAACATATCGGAGATTGCCATATTACGTATGGCGATCGGCCATTTGGAAAAGTTGGCAAGCGTGGCCGCCGCCATGGCGGAAGGACAATCAGCCGATCAAGCGATTAAGGGCCTGCGGCCACCCCTATATTTCAAACGGCAAAATGCTTTCCGACAACAAGTGGGCCGCTGGCCGCACAACCGCATCGCCACCGCACGTGCCTTACTGTATGACGCTGAAAGAGATTGCAAAACAACCGGCCTGCCCACACAAGCCGTTTGCCATCGCGCCTTGCTACGCTTGGCCGTTGCTGCGCGCCGCGCCAGATAAATACGAGCAAGTTAAATACGGGCAAGAAAGAAGCGCGCTTGATCAGCCATCATTGCCTAACCCGGGAACGCCTAACCGATAAATGATCAATCCATCAATTTGGCGATAAGACCATCAAGCTGTTCCAAGGTTTTATAGTCGATCTCAACGGACCCGCCCTTGGCCTCCCCCTTGAAATTGACCGTCACTTTCAACCCTAAATGGGCCGTCAAATCCCGTTCCAGCGCCACGGTATCTGCATCTTTATGGGCCGCGTCACCTTTACGGGGCCGCTTGTCGCCACCTTGTTTTAGCTTCAACGCTTGGGCGCGCCTTTCCGCCTCACGCACGGTCATGCCCTCATTAATAATCAGGCTGGCAAGGGTGTAAGGGTCGGGCGTGCCGATCAACGCACGCGCATGGCCCGCAGAGAGGTTTTTATGATCCACCAGTTCCTGAATTTTGGGCGGCAAATCAAGCAGCCGCAAAGTATTGGCAATATGCGCCCGGGATTTGCCGATAATGTCGGCCACATCTTGCTGCGTGTAGGAAAAGCGGTCGATCAGCCCGCGATAACCCTGCGCTTCTTCGATCGCTGATAAATCAGTGCGCTGAATATTTTCAATCAGCGCAATTTCCTGCGTTTCCTGATCCGAGAGTTCCCGAATAATGATGGGAATTTCATCCAACTGCGCAATTTGCGCCGCCCGCCAGCGGCGTTCGCCCGCCACAATCTGGTATTTCTCGCCTTGTGGTCCAGCCTTTGGGCGCACCAGTATAGGTTGCAACACGCCTTTGTCGATGATGGAGTTTGCCAACTCCGCCAACCGATCTTCATTAAAGTGTCGCCGCGGTTGGTCTGGGTTTGGCGCAACAAGTTCAATTGCAATCTTGTTGTCTATAGCACTTGCCTGTGGAGCAGCGGCAGATGCCGATACGGCAACCGGGGCCGCAACCGGGGCGGCTTCTTTTGCGCCATCTGTTGCAGCATCTTTTGTGGCATCAGCCTTTACCGGATTGGCCGCGTTGCCTGCCGGTGCCGATTTGGAGACAGGTGCGGTTTCGCTCAATAAGGCGGAAAGCCCGCGGCCCAGACCCTTTTTTGATTTCTTCTCGGCCATCAATCAATCTCTTCCAAAGTGTGGGTTGGTGTGGCTTGTTCTTCCGCCAGATGACGCCGCCGCATTTCTGCTGCCAGTTGAATATAGGCTTGCGCCCCAGTACAGCGATGATCATAAATCAGCGCGGGGACGCCATGAGAGGGCGCTTCCGACACGCGCACATTGCGAGGAATAACCGTGTCATAGACCTGTTCACCGAACACACCGCGCACATCATCTGCTACCTGATCTGACAGATTGTTGCGCCGATCATACATGGTGAGCACAATGCCATCCAAAGCCAGTGACGGGTTCAACGCATCACGCACACCGTTCACCGTATCTATTAGTTGGCTCAAACCTTCAAGCGCAAAAAATTCTGTTTGCAGGGGTATCAGCACATGGGTCGCGGCGGTAAGTGCATTGATAGTGAGCAGCCCAAGGGCGGGCGGACAATCAATAAATATGTAATCCGGGGCTGCGTGGCCGCTTGCGGTGGTCACATCGCTTTCAGCCGCGGCTGATGCCGCATGCGCAGGCACTGCACCTTGTCCTCTCCCACAAATATCCGCAAGCGCTTTATGCAATCTATGATTGCGTTCCGACATTTCCATCAAGGCCATGTCCGCACTGGCAAGGTCAACCGTCGCGGGAATTATGCTCAAGCCGGGAATATCCGTCTCCTGCACCGCTGTGTAGCCCGCAATATCTTCCAGCAAAATGTCATAGCTGGACGGGTCACGGTCTTCCCGGCCTATCCCCAAACCGGTGGAAGCATTGCCCTGCGGATCAAGGTCTACAATCAACACCTTGGAACCGGCGGCGGCAAGCGCTGTTGCCAGATTGATCGCCGTGGTTGTTTTGCCAACACCCCCTTTTTGATTTGCAACCGCAATGATGCGGGTTGCTGACGGAAGGGGCGCAGAAACGCTAGCAATATCAATAGGTTGCGCCGACCCAGGGGGTTGAGCTGACGCGGAAGAGGAATCAGACACGATCAAATTTCCTGATTTTCAGGACAACGCCTGTGGCAGCCGTAAGGCTTGGAATGGTTTCAACATCAATTGTCCATTCTTTTTCTGCCGCGGTCAATTCGTCTTTCCAGCTTTGTCCCTTTGGAAACAGGCAAAGTGTGTTTTGCGCCATATGCGGCGCAGCGTAAGCCAGCAATTCGGGCAAGGGCGCAAAGGCGCGGGCGGTAATAATGTGGGGCGCGCGGGGATCTACCGCCTCTACCCGCTCGGCAGTGATGGTCGCATCAATGCCTGTCTCGCGAACAACAGTGCGCAAGAAAGTGGCTTTGCGTGTGTCGCTTTCAACCATCTCAATACGGGTGCCTCTGGGCGCCAACATGATCGCAAGCACCAATCCGGGAAAGCCACCGCCGGACCCAAGGTCGAGGATATCAGACGTGCCCGTTGCAATTAGGTCGCAAAGTTGAGCGCTATCGCGCAAATGGCGAGACCACAATTCCGGCAGGCTTCTGGGAGAAACCAGATTTATTGCCCGATTCCATTTGTGTAGGAGCGCTGCATAGGTTTCCAGTTGCGATAGAGTTTCACGTGAAACATCAAACTCTGCCGCGAACTGTTTCGGCCCATAAGACTTGGTCGAGGCTTCCATCCGGCGCTACAGATCCACCTTGAGCTTGTTGCTTCGATTGGCTGCAGGCTGCGCATGGCCATTGCCCTGCCCTTGAGAGGCAGCTTTAGCCCGCTTCTGAACAGCCGCCTGCTTTTTGGTGTGATTCAGCAATAAAGTAAGCGCTGCCGGGGTCATACCCTCGATCCGACCGGCCTGCCCCAAAGTAAGCGGTTGCGTCGCTTCAAGCTTGGCCTTGATTTCGTTGCTGAGGCCACCCACCGCACCAAAATCAAACCCGGACGGGAACTTCAAACCCTCATCCCGTCTGAAAGCAGCAATATCGGCCTCCTGACGATCCAAATAGCCAGCATAGGTCGCGTCAATCACCAACTGCGCCGCAATCGATGCCGAAACGTCGTTCAGTTCCGGCCAAATTTCCGCCAACCCCTCAAATGTGACATTCGGATAGGCCAACAGCTCTCCCGCAGAGCGCCGCCGTCCATCCTGATTGAGCTTCAGCCCATAGCGCTGGGCTTCATTCGGTGTAAGCGTCAAGCTGGAAGCCAGACCTCTGGCCTCTTCAAGCACCGCCATTTTTGTCTGAAAAGCCTTGGCCCGCCTTTTCCCAACCAATCCAACTTTCATCCCCAACTCCGTGAGGCGCTGATCAGCATTATCCGCTCGCAAAGTCAGCCGATACTCGGCCCGGCTGGTGAACATGCGGTAAGGCTCTGAAACGCCGCGGGTTGTCAGGTCATCCATCATCACGCCAGCATATGCGGTAGCACGATCCAAGACGAAACCTTCGCTAACTGAGACGTCGCTTGCAACATGTCCAGCGGCGATAGCTGCATTTGCGCCCGCCATCAGCCCTTGCGCGCCAGCCTCTTCATATCCTGTTGTGCCATTGATCTGACCCGCCAGATAAAGGCCCTTAACCTTGTTTGTCTCCAATGTGGGCATTAATTCTCGCGGATCCACATAGTCATATTCAATCGCATAGCCATATTGCAGAATCTTCACCTGCTCCAGCCCGACAATTGAATGGATCAGGGCATCTTGCACATCTTTCGGCAATGAAGTGGAAATTCCATTGGGGTAGACGGTAAAATCGTCCAGCCCCTCCGGTTCAAGAAAAATCTGGTGCTGTTCCCGGTTCTTGAAGCGCACAACCTTGTCCTCGATAGACGGACAATAGCGCGGACCACTGGATTCAATCTGCCCCGAATAAATGGGAGCACGATCCAGATTGCCTGCAATGATCTCATGGGTCTGAGGATTGGTATAGGTGATATGACAAGGAATCTGGTCTTGGGAAATTTGTGTGGTCAGATATGAAAATGGCTCCGGTACATCGTCCCCCGGCTGCTCTTCCAAGCCATCAAACCGTATGGTACGCGCATCAAGGCGCGCCGGGGTACCGGTTTTCAACCTACCCATTTTCAATCCCAGGCCATACAAGGTTTCAGCCAGGCCAATGGCGGGTTTATCCCCCATCCGGCCCGCTGCATGACGTTCTTCACCCAAATGGATTACACCGCGCAAAAAGGTACCAGTGGTCAGAACAACTTGCCCCCCCTTGATTTCAGTACCATCGGCCAAAACGATGCCGCGCACCGCTCCGTCCGCCAAAATCAGATCTTCAACGGCAGCAGCGACAACATTTAGATTTTCTGTCTCGGCAATTACCTGTTGCATTGCCCGGCGATAAAGCTTGCGATCCGCCTGAGCACGCGGCCCCCTGACGGCTGGACCTTTGCGCCTGTTCAACAAGCGAAATTGAATGCCCGCCTGATCGATCACCCGCCCCATCAAGCCATCCAGGGCATCAATCTCCCGCACCAAATGACCCTTGCCCAAGCCACCGATTGCCGGATTGCAGGACATTTCACCAATCGTTTCAATCTTATGCGTGACCAAGGCGGTGCGCGCACCAATCCGTGCGGCAGCGGCAGCAGCCTCCGTGCCCGCGTGGCCCCCACCGATGACAATGACATCAAAGCTCAGCGCCGCCGCGTCTTGCGAAGAAAGCGCTTCAATCGGTGATATGTAGGTCTGGTCCTTCATGTGGCCGACCCTAGGGGGCTTACGCAGGCCGGTCAAATCGGCCTTGGGTCGCAGCTAATGGCACCACATGCCACGAGATGTTTCACGTGAAACATTCAAACACCCGTAACCATCCCGCTCGAAATCCGCCTCTACTTCCCGATACAGAAATCCCGGAAAACAACATCCAGCAAATCCTCCACATCCACCGCACCCGCCACGCGGCCCAAAGCGCGGGCAGCCTGTCTTAGCTCTTCTGCCAACAGCTCCGGCGGCAATGTCTCCGCGCCATCAAGAAAAGCTCCCAAAGACTCGGCACACCCTTCAAAGGCTGAACGATGGCGTGCCCGCGTGATTAACGGCGCAGAGCCACTTCCCACCTTGCGCCGCGCGATAGTCTCCATGGCAACCATTGCGTTAGACCACCCCGCCCCGGTCTTGACAGAAATCGCCAAGCCCTCCAACACCGCTTGCGGGCCTAGCTTGCCTCCCGCAAGGTCACTCTTATTAATCAAAGTCAGATCGGCTTTGATCTCCTCATAGACAGCACCACTATCCTCAGCACCTATCGATGCATCCAACAGAAGGATCACGATATCCGCCGCCGCCGCACGGGCCCGCGCCCGGCGTACACCCTCCTGCTCAACGATGTCAGCGGTTTCACGCAACCCCGCGGTGTCTGCCAATGTCAGGGGCAACCCCCGAAAATCCAGATGAACCTCCACAACATCCCTGGTCGTGCCCGCAATCTCCGTTACGATGGCCGCCTCTCGCCCGCAGAGCCGATTAACGAAGCTGGACTTGCCCGCGTTTGGCGGCCCGACCACGGCCACCTCGAGGCCCCGCCGCAACCGCTCGCCGGACCGATCCGCCAAATGCCCTTCGATCTCCGCCTTCAAATCTGCGATAGGTGCCCGCACCGCCGCGCCAATGCCATCGGGCAATTCCTCATCGGGAAAGTCAATTTCCGCCTCTATATGCGCCAGCGAGCGAACCAGTGATTTACGCCAACATTCTGTTTTTATTGATAAATTTCCATCCATCTGTCGCCGCGCCTGTGCGCGCTGCGCCTCTGTCTCAGCATCGATCAAATCCGCGACGGCCTCTACCTGGGTTAAATCCAGCACGCCGTTTTCAAAGGCCCGGCGGGAAAACTCCCCCGGCTCGGCCAACCTCAAATCTACCTGCGCAGACAGCATATCCAACATCGCCGCGACGACTGCAAAGCCGCCATGACAATGAAATTCCGCGCTATCTTCCCCTGTATAGCTCGCCCCCGCTTTGAAGAACAAAACAAGACCATCATCGATGGCGTCCCCGTTTCGGGGATCACTGAATATCCGATGCACAGCCAAACGCGGTTCAGGCACGGCCTTACCTGTCACCCGCCGAACCACATCCGCACTTTGCGGCCCGCTCACACGCAACACCGCAATTCCCGCCCGCCCTTCTGCGGTGGAAAGCGCAAATATCGTATCGTTCATCATGGATTATTCAGTCCTGTTTGCGGAACGCGCGCACCTCAACGGTTCGCATCGGTTCACGCCCGAAATGCAAACAACATCCCAAATGAGGCCACTAAGCTTCGCCTTCGCCGCTGTCCTTTGTTTTGCGACCGCCGCGCAACAAACCAGACAACATGCCTTGCACCTGTTCAATGCCCTGCACCGTGAGCGGCAATGCCGCTTTCATCAAGGCTTCCGGGTCCATCGCCTTCATATTGCGGGCAATCTGTTCTTCCAACTGATCCAACAAGCGCTCCTGCATCGGCTCAATATTGGGCATACCCAAAAACCGGCGGGCCTCTTCCGGGTCGGCGTCAATTTCTATCGTGAATTTCATAATGCAGGCTCATTTCAATAGGGGCCGGGAACCGCACACAGGCAAACCCAGCGACATGGCGTTAGAGTGACAAGCAAGGTTCTGCCTTTGCGGATCAAACTCTGCTAATCTGTTCCTTGACGCTATCTGAACTCGCCGCAAACTTCCAGCCCGCACCGCCTGACAAATCACCGCCTTACCCTACACTCAAAAAAAGCACCCTTCATGCCCAATCTACTCGCCAATGAAACCTCACCCTATTTGCTGCAACACAAAGATAATCCTGTGCATTGGGTGCCCTGGACAGCAGAGGCGCTGGCAGATGCCAAGGCGCAAAACAAACCTATCTTGCTTTCGGTGGGATATGCGGCCTGCCACTGGTGCCATGTCATGGCCCATGAATGCTTTGAAGATGAAACCATTGCCGCACAGATGAACCGCGATTTCATCTGCATCAAGGTGGATCGCGAGGAACGGCCTGATTTGGATCAGATTTACCAAAACGCCTTAGCCGTTATGGGCGGGCAAGGGGGCTGGCCGCTAACCATGTTTTTGGATATTGAAGGCCAACCCTTTTTTGGTGGCACATATTGGCCGCCTACCGATCAACATGGCCGGCCCGGTTTCCCAACCGTTATGCAGCACATTACCCAAATGTGGCAGGCAGACCCCACGACGCTGAACCAAAATCGCAGGCAGATTGCCGAGGCGCTCAGCAAGTTAAATCAAACTGATGCCGCCGACGGGCAAACCCTTTCCCCCGCGCATCTTACCCCTATTGCCAAACAGCTTATCCGGCAAATTGATCCCTTCGATGGCGGCTTTGGCAACGCGCCCAAATTTCCAAATATCGGCGGGCTTGACGTTCTGTGGCGCGGCTTTCTGCGCACCGGTCTTAAACCCTTCCATAGAGCGGTATCTCAATCACTTACGCAAATGAGCGAAGGGGGCATCTATGATCACTTTGGCGGCGGCTTCGCGCGCTACAGCGTCGATGAGAAATGGCTTGTCCCCCATTTTGAAAAAATGCTCTACGACAACGCCCAATTGCTGGACTTGTTGGCGCTGATTTATCCGGCCACCCAAAACGCCCTTTTCAAACAACGTGCGACTGAAATTGCAGATTTCGTGATCCGCGATCTTACTTTGAAAGGCGGGGCCTTCGCCGCCACGCTTGATGCAGATACATCCGAAGGCGAAGGTGCCTATTACAGCTGGACGCCGGATGAAATTTTCGCCGCCCTGCCACACGAATATGCACAAATGATCTGCGCCCAATACGACATCACGCAAGATGGCAATTTTGAAGGCCGCGCCATTCCCAACCGCTTGCACAGACAGGACGCTTTTTCCGAAGAAGAAGAAGCCGTGCTAAAACCCCTGCGTGAACAGCTTTATGCGGAACGCCTCAAACGGCCTAAGCCTGCCCGCGATGACAAAGTATTGGCAGACTGGAACGGCCAGATGATCACCGCCCTTGCCCATGCTGCACAGGTTTTTGACCGCGCTGATTATTTGGCCGCGGCACAACAGGCTTTTGCCTTCATCATTGACACAATGACAAAACCCGATGGGCGCATAATCCATAGCTGGGCGGCGGACATATTGGGCCGCGCCGAAACATTGGATGATCTGGCACATATGGCCCGGGCAGCCCTTGCCTTGCACCGCGCCACACAGAACGACACCTATCTCGCCCACGCCGAACAATTTGTCAGCGCCGCTGATGCGCATTTTTATGATGCCGCCGATGGCGCCTATTTCATGACACCGCAAGATGGCGAAGCCTTGATCATGCGTCCCCGCTCCATCTTTGATAATGCGGTACCGAACGCCAACGCCACCTTGCTTGAAGTTCTGGCGCATCTTGCAACATTGACCGGCAAGGGTGATTACGCATCACGCGCCGTTATGTTGGCACGCGCCTTTTCCAGTCAGGCTTTGCGCAACGGGTTGGGCGCAGCAACTTTCATCAACGCTTACGAGACTTTGGCGACGCCTATTTCTATCACCGTCATGGGTAAGGCCGATGATGACGACACCAAACAGATGGTGGCAGCCATCACGCAATCGGGCCTGCCTGCCTATACGTTTCAACAATGTGAAAGCGCCGATACTTTGCCCGACAACCATCCCGCAAAGGACAAGGTGATGGTCGATGGCAAAGCCACCACCTATATATGTATTGGGCAGACATGTTCTCTACCTATCACTGATATTTCAACGCTGACCGAAAAGCTAAGGCCTGAACAAATATGGCCACGCAGCGCATGATGTTTCACCGACGTATTGAAAGTCCTTTCGGTACGCTTTGCGTGTCGGCATGTGATGACGGTATCACCGCGTTGGATTGGCAAGAAACCCAAGCCGCCGACGCACACCATTTGCTGGATCAAGCGCAAGATTATCTGACCCGCTATTTCGCCGGGAAGGCTGTGGCTCTAACCCTGCCATTTCATTTGGATGGCACAGAGCATCATCAAACGGTGCTGCGCGCCATGGCCGATATTCCCTACGGACAAACCGAAACCTACGCCACCTTGGCAGAGAAAACCGGGTCGGTCGCGCGCGCGGTGGGCGGTGTCTGCGGATCAAATCCTATACCCATTTTGATACCTTGCCATCGTGTTTTATCTGCCGGACGCCGGATAGGGCATTTCTCAGCACCCGGTGGCCCCCTGACAAAAATGAAACTTTTAGACTTGGAAGGCGCCCGCTATCGCGGTTAGTCTTGCAAAAATAGCCGATTGCATAACAGGGGGTTTTTATGAGCGGAACAGATATTCAAATCAAAGGCCAAGACGGAGATTTCTCAGGCTATTTGGCCTTGCCCGCAGGTGATACGGGGCCGGGCATTGTGGTCATTCAGGAAATCTTCGGGGTCAATCATGTCATGCGTGACATCGCTGATGATTTGGCAGCACAAGGTTTTGTGGCGCTGTGCCCTGATCTGTTTTGGCGGCTGGAACCGGGTATTCAACTCACGGACAAATCACCGGAAGAATGGGATCGTGCGTTTGAACTGTTCGGCGCGTTTGATGTCGATGCCGGGGTGAAAGATATTCAATCAACAATCGATGCTTTGCGCAGCTATGACGCGTGCACCGGCAAGGTTGGTGCTGTTGGCTATTGCTTGGGCGGGTTACTTTCATATCTCACCGCAGCGCGCACAAATGCGGACGCCGCCGTTGGTTTTTACGGCGTCAACATTCAAGAAAAACTGGATGAAGCAAGCAATATCAGCAACCCGCTAATGCTGCATATCGCCAAGGAAGACGGGTTCGTGCCCGCCGAAGCACAGGTCGCCATTCGCGCCGGGCTGGAGAAGAACGAAAAAGTCAGACTGCATGAATATGCAGGGATGGAACACGCCTTTGCCCGCGTTGGTGGCGAACACTACGATGCAGAGAACGCCAAGCTGGCCAACAGCCGCACGATGGACTTTTTCAATACCCATTTAACGTAAGGCATTTTCATGGCCACGCGCTATCAAATTACCGCAACCGGCGGACCCGATGTTCTGACCCGGGTAGAGGAAGAGCTCAGCCCGCCACCGCCGGGGTTCGCGCAGGTAAAACTGGACGCGATTGGTCTTAACTATATCGACACCTATCACCGCACGGGCCTTTACCCTTTACCGCTGCCGACAACACTGGGTGTTGAAGGCGCAGGCATTGTCACGGCTGTTGGTGACGGTGTGGAAAACGTAAAAATCGGCCAGCGCGTTGCCTATGCCGGTCCGCCTGCCACCTATGCCAGCGAAGCGCATCTCGTTGCCGCCCTGCTTGTCCCCCTGCCAGATGATGTATCATCAGACCTTGCGGCCGCGTCCTGGCTGAAAGGCATGACTGCGCGTTATCTACTGAAAGCGACCTATCCGGTTAAAGCGGGCGATACAATTTTGATCCATGCTGCGGCAGGCGGCGTTGGCTTGATTGTGTGCCAATGGGCGAAGGCGCTGGGCTGCACGGTGATCGGCACCGCGGGTTCACCGGAAAAGGCAGAACTTGCCCGCGCTCACGGTTGCGATCATCCCATCCTCTATAACGAAGTTGATTTCGTCGAGGCCGTCATGGACCTGACCCAAGGCCAAGGCGTACCTGTAGTCTATGACAGCGTGGGCAAGGCAACGGTGCCGAAATCCGTCATGTGTCTTAAACCGCGTGGCATGTTGGTGAGTTTTGGTAATGCGTCCGGCTTGCCCGATCCCATCGGCTTTGATGTGCTGGGCGCGCGCGGTTCCCTATTCGTTACCCGGCCATCGCTGTTCAACTATATCGCCACGCCGGATGAGCTAAGCGAAACCGCCAATGATTTTCTGGACGTTCTGCAAAACGGTACAGTGAAAGTTGAAGTCCGCCAAAGCTATGGGCTGGATGATGTCGTGCAGGCACACAAAGATATTGAGGCACGCAAAACGACAGGCTCTACAATCCTATTTCCCTGAAGTAATCCCACATTGTCACCACACCGATGATGGTAAAACCTGCGCCCGCAATCAACTTCAACGGCACCATAGTGAGATATTTTTCCGCTACTGTGCCTAAAAAAACCGCCAAAGCGGTTGAAGCGATTAGAGCACCGGACGCCGCGGCAAACACCAATAGCGGATGCACTTCTTTTTCAGTCGCAAACAGCAAGGTGGCAATCTGGGTTTTGTCTCCCAGCTCGGCCAAAAAGACCGTGATAAAGATGATCAGGAGTTGCGGCATAGCCTGAAACTACTCAGCGGCATCCCGTAAATAGATGGAATTTTTGGGCCGTTCAAACACGCGGTTCAGCATGGGGCGGAAGTCTTCCAGCTTCATGCTTTTGAAACTTGGGTCAAACGAGTTTTGATCATAAAGGTGACAAAACTGCGCTGTTTTCTCAAAGCAAGGATGACCTTTGAACTGGTCGCGCATGTTTTTGTCCAACCCCAAAAAATCAAAGAAGTAATAGCCCTGAAAGATGGCATGCTGCTCCACCATCCAGTGAATGTCCTCATCCACAAAGGGCTTCAAAATAGTAGCCGCCATATCGGCATGATTGGAGGGGCAAAGCACATCACCCATATCGTGCAGCAAGGCGGCAACAACATATTCTTCATTCTCGCCCGCTTGGTGCGCGCGCGTGGCCGTTTGCAAACAATGTTCCAGCCGGTCCACGGCAAAGCCGCCGTGATCACCATCCAGCAACATAAGATGCGCTACAATACGGTCAGGCAGCGCCTTCACATGTTCGGCGTTAGCGGCGGCGACAATGGCATAATCTTCCGCCGTGCCCTCTGTCATTTGATGGAATTTCGCGAGTTCTTCAGCCATTTGTGCCTCCATGAATTTGACGCATTATAGCACGCCGCGGCATCAAAGAAAGCAGCAGAGATCGGCCTGTGCGAAATCTAAGTGTTCATACTGTCGAAGAAGTCAGCGTTTGACTTAGCATCTTTCAACTTATCCAGCAGGAACTCGATCGCATCGACGGTGCCCATAGGGTTCAAGATGCGGCGCAGCACATAAGTTTTTGATAGGTCGCCCGCATCGATCAGCAGTTCCTCTTTCCGGGTGCCGGATTTCAGAATATCAATCGCCGGGAAGGTACGCTTGTCAGCAACCTTGCGATCAAGGATGACTTCAGAGTTGCCGGTGCCCTTGAATTCTTCAAAGATCACTTCATCCATGCGGCTGCCGGTATCGATCAAGGCAGTGGCAATGATAGTAAGAGAACCGCCTTCCTCAATGTTACGCGCCGCGCCAAAGAAACGTTTGGGGCGCTGCAATGCGTTTGCATCCACACCACCGGTCAACACCTTGCCGGATGAGGGGACGACGGTGTTATAGGCGCGGCCAAGGCGCGTGATACTGTCCAGCAAAATCACCACATCGCGCTTATGTTCTGTCAGGCGCTTGGCTTTCTCAATCACCATTTCGGCGACTTGCACATGGCGGCCTGCGGGTTCATCAAAGGTGGAGGCAATAACTTCACCCTTAACGGAGCGCTGCATATCCGTCACTTCCTCAGGCCGTTCATCAATCAACAGCACGATCAGATAGCATTCAGGGTGATTGGTGGTGATAGAATGGGCAATATTTTGCAGCAGCACAGTTTTACCTGTACGCGGCGGTGCCACAATCAATCCCCGCTGGCCTTTGCCGATGGGGGCCACAATATCAATCACGCGCGCGGAACGATCTTTCGCGGTTGGGTCTTCCAGCTCAAGCTTTAGATGCTCTTCCGGGTAAAGCGGGGTGAGGTTATCGAAATGCACCTTGTGGCGCACATTATCAGGGTCTTCAAAGTTGATTTGCTCAACTTTCAGCAGCGCGAAATAACGTTCGCTTTCCTTCGGCGCGCGGATCAGGCCATCAACCGTATCCCCGGTGCGCAGACCAAAGCGGCGAATTTGGCTGGGGGAAACGTAAATATCATCCGGCCCGGCCAGATAGTTGGATTCCGGCGCGCGCAAAAAGCCAAAGCCGTCTTGCAGCACTTCCAGCACACCGCCGCCTGTAATTTCATCGCCGCGTTCTGCCGATTCTTTCAAAATGGCGAACATCATGTCCTGCTTGCGCATGGCATTGGCGTTTTCAACCTCAAGCTCCTCGGCCAGCTTCAGCAGCTCGGTCGGGCTTTTGGCTTTCAATTCAAGAAGATTCATCTTGGAAACTCACTTAACAAGTATTGGGCCACAAAGCCCGAAAACATAGGAATTCAGCGCTTGTTTAAGCGCCGTATGGAAATTGGAGATGCCAATCAGCGGATTGGCGGAAAGGTGGGTGTTGATGCGGAAAAGGCCGTGCGGAGCAGGCCAGATAGTGCCCACATCACTCAATTAGGCATAAGCATAGCCGATTTCAACCCAAATGGAAAGCCGGGTTTGACCTGCCTAAAAAGGCCGCACAATCACCATGATCACAATCGCGATCATCATCAAGGTCGGCGCTTCGTTCATCAGGCGGAAAAACTTCTCTGATTTTTGGTTTTGGTCCGCCGCAAAATCCTTGCGCCACTTCGAAAACATGCCATGCACACCGGATAGCAAAATAACGAGCGTGAATTTCACGTGGAACCAAATATCCACCGTCCAATCAATGATGCCCGGCGTGAATACCATGGTGAGCCCCATCAGCCAGGTCACAACCATGGCCGGATTGATAATCACCCGCATCAATTTATGTTCCATCACTTTGAAGCGTTCGCTTTCCGCAGAACCCACATCAACCTGCGTGTGATAAACAAACAGGCGCGGCAGATAAAGCATACCGGCCATCCAGCTAATCACGGCAATGACGTGCAGGGCCTTCACCCAAAGATAGATCGAGGCCAGAAAATCATCCATCCAACACATCCTTCACCAAATTGGCCAAGCCCTGCACAAAGGCCGGGTGATCTTGAACGGTAGAGGCCCGCAGATAAGTGCCAATACCCAGATCACGCGCCAGATCCCCATATTCCAAATCAAGCTCTACCAATGTTTCAGAATGCTCCGATACGAAGGCCAGAGGTACAACAATCAAATTGAGATTATCGCTTGCAGCGCGCTTGATCTCGTCTTCCGTGTTTGGTCCCACCCATTCCAGTGGCCCCACACGGGACTGATAACAGATTTGCCAATCGGGCAGGAGAATGCCCCGTCGGGTTAGTTCATATACCAACGCATTTGCTGTTTCAGCCACCTGATCGCAATAAGGATCACCGCTTTCCACAACTTTTTTCGGCAACCCGTGAGCCGAAAATAAAAGCCGATAGGGCTTATCATCCATGTCTTGCACTTTGGCCGCAATCAAATCAGCCTGCGCGGTAATGAACCCTTCATCCACGGGATATGAGATGATGCGATCAGTCGGTTTATTCAGACCAATCTTTTCAGCCGCCCTATCCCAATCAGCCAATGAGCTTTCAGTCGTGGTGGTTGAAAATTGCGGGTAAAGCGGCAACAGGACAATGCGATCAGGATTATAGGCTTTCACCTTTTGCGCCGTTTCATCGCTCATAGGGTGCCAATAGCGCATAGCGATAAAACATGCCGCAGTCATGCCATCGGCTTGCAACTTTGCCGCCAATGCATCTGCTTGGCGTTGGGTTTGTTTCAAAATAGGGGAACCGCCGCCGATCTTCTGATAGATTTCTTTTGCAATCGGCGCGCGTCTTTTCGCAATCAACCAAGCCAATGGCCAGCGCACGAAACCGGGCACACGCAAAATGGCGGGGTCGGAAAACAGATTGCGCAAAAAGGGCTGCACAGCCTCTTGCCCATCTGGCCCACCCAGATTGAATAGAACTATGGCGACTTTCCCGGCCATCAAACGCCTTGTCTTACCAGCGCTACTGCGCGTGCCACATGTTCACGCGGGGTATCCAGCACAATGCCATGGCCCAAATTGAAAATGTGGGGCCGTTCGGCAAAACCTTGCAGGCAGGCTTTCACGCCATCTTCCAATGCAGCACCCCCGGCCCGCAAAGCCAAGGGGTCTAGCGCGCCTTGCACTGGTAAACCCTTAGGCAACAGGGCGTTTACACCTTGGGGATCGACCCCCGTATCAAGACCAATCGCATCTACCCCGGTTTCACGCGCATAGGCACCAATGGCTGTGCCTGCTCCGCGGGGAAACCCAATAATAGGTGTTTCAGGATAGTCGGCTTTCAACGCCTTTACGATCTTGAGGGTGGGACGGATCACCAAGCGTTCAAAATCTCTAGGGGCGAGGTAGGATGCCCAACTATCAAATAGCTGGATCACTTCTGCGCCCGCAGCGATTTGGTTTTTAAGGTAAGGGATCGTCGCGCCGACAATCTTGTCGATCAATAGATCCATCAAGGCCGGGTCATCATGGGCGAGCTTGCGGGCCGGGGCTTGATCCGGTGTGCCACGTCCAGCCACCAGATAGGTCGCCACGGTCCAAGGGGCGCCTGCAAAGCCTATCAAAGCTGTTTCTTGGGGGAGACCTGCCTTCACCTTAGAGACGGTCTCATAGACGGGCTTTAAAACTCCATCTGGGTCTCCCGCACTCAATCCTTCAATAGCTTGGGCTGTTGTTACAGGTTCAAACCTTGGACCTTCACCCTCTGCAAACCACAACTTGCCCCCCATGGCTTGGGGAACAAGTAGAATATCTGCAAACAAGATAGCTGCATCCATTTCAAAAAAGCGGATGGGCTGAAGCGTGACCTCTGCCGCTTTATCGCTATCATAGCAAAGTTCAAGGAAGGATCCGGCCTCAGCCCGCACAGCCAAATATTCTTTTAGGTAGCGACCGGCTTGGCGCATCATCCAAAGCGGGGGCGGATCAAGGCGATTGCCTGCCAGCACGTCTAGAATCGGTTTGGTCATGGCTTTGGCCCCGTGATCAGTGTGCCCGCTTACGCTCAAGGCTTTCCACAGTTTCCTTCTATCTATCTATAATTAATATAAGTAGTTGTAGATAGTAGATGCCTGTGAATGCTGTGGATACTTAACCATGCCTTGGATTGTCCACAGGACAGCTTGGCGCGGCAGTTATGGCAACATCTGGATAAGTCTCTCATAACCCTAGATTTGGACCTGTGGATAACGGGGAAAAGCTGCATAAGTTGGCGGCCATATTTATCCCCATGTTTCACACACTCTGTTTTCACCCTTCCACAAGGCGGATGAATACAGCGCCAAAATGTGCGCGGATTGGATGATAATTTGTCGGAAACTCAAACAAGCGAGTTATCCGCCTTTTCCCCTTAATCCACAGGCATGAGCTTGCCCTTGCGCAAAAGGGGGGCATCCCGTAAAGCCAAGTTATGGAAAAGCCAGAGAAAATCAGCTTCCACCTTCATTTGGTGTCGGACAGTACGGGCGAAACCTTGAACACGGTTGCCAAGGCGGTGATGGGGCAGTTCGAGATTGCCCAGCCGCAGGAGCATTCCTACGCCTTGGTGCGGACCCACCGTCAGCTTGAGCGGGTGTTGAGCCAGATCGCGGCGCAACCGGGCATGGTGTTTTGCACGATGGTTGATGTGGATTTAGAAAAAGCCCTTTTAGATCAATGCGCTACGCTGAACGTGCCGTGTGTACCGGTGCTGGATAATTCTATCGCTGCGGTCTCTGCCTATTTGGGCACCGGGGCATCGCATCGGCCCGGCGGGCAGCATTCGCTGGATAGTGAATATTTCGAGCGCATCGAGACCTTGAACTACACCATGGCCCATGATGACGGCCAAAGGTTGGACACGCTGGAAGAGGCGGATGTCGTGCTGGTTGGCGTTTCCCGCACATCCAAAACGCCCACGTGCATTTATCTGGCGCATCGTGGGGTGAAGGCAGCCAATGTGCCTATCGTGCCGGAAATCGCTGTGCCGGAAAGCGTAAAAACCCTTAAAAAACCGCTGGTTGTGGGGCTAACCCTGAACCCGGACCGGCTCATCCAAATCAGGCGCAATCGCTTGCTGGCGCTGCGTGAAGGCAGCGAGACGGACTACACCGATATTGAAACAGTGAAGGCCGAAGTCAAGATTGCGCGTCGCCTGTTTGCTGAGCGCGGCTGGCCGGTGATCGATGTGACCCGTCGCTCTATTGAGGAGACAGCGGCGGCGGTTCTCAACCTCTATCAACAGAAGGTCGATAGTGAATAAACTCCTTATAAATCAATCAGTTGCACCAATCGTTCTGGCCTCGCAAAGCAAGGTGCGGGCCGATATTTTGCGCCGCGCGGGCCTCGATTTCCATATCGAACCAGCGCATATTGATGAGGAGATGATCCGCGAGGGGATGGAGCTGGAAAACGCCCCATCTGCCCACATTGCGGAGACATTGGCTGAGATGAAGGCGATCCGCGTTTCAACTTTGTTGAACAACCGCGGGGCAGGCGATGCCTTTGTGATAGGTGCCGACCAAGTGCTTGATTTAAAAGGCATTCGCTTTGATAAGCCGCGCGATCTGGACCAAGCCAAAGCGCATTTGAAAGCCTTTTCTGGCAAGACCCACCAGCTAATCTCTGCCACCGTGATTGCGCGCCACGGCGCACCGATTTGGCGGCATGTGGGCCGCGCCACCATGGCGGTGCGCGAACTGTCGGACGACTTCATAAATGCCTATGTGGATCACGAAAAAGATCATATATGTCAATCAGTTGGCGCCTATTTTGTGGAAGGCTTAGGGGTGCATTTGTTCAGCGAAATGCTGGGGGATCAAAGCACGATACAGGGCTTGCCCATTATTCCCCTGTTGGATTTTCTGCGTGCAAATGAGGTGGTATTGTAATGGCTGAAGAACACCGGGAAGATGAGATCAAGTCGCAAAAGAGATTGGGCGTAATCGGCTTTCCTATTGGCCATTCCCGCTCTCCTCTTATCCATAATTATTGGCTGAAATTGGCGGGTTTGGACCATCTTTATGAGCCGATGAATGTGGAGCCCGAAAACGTAAGTGCCTTTCTCAAAAAAGGTCAGTTTATCGGGTTAAACGTCACAATACCGCATAAAGAGGCCGCTTTGGCCGCCTGTGATGAGGTAGAGCCCTTCGCCAAACGTGTGGGCGCGGCAAATACCCTTATATGGCGTGATGATGGCACTCTTTACGGACGCAACACAGATGGCATTGGCTTCATTGAAAACTTGCGCGCCGGTGCCCCAGATATTGATTTTTCATCCGGTCCCGCGGCGGTGATCGGCGCGGGCGGTGCCGCCCGTGCAATCTTGGCAGCGTTGATGGATGCCGGCGTGCCTGAAATTCGCCTCACCAATCGTTCCATCGACAAGGCCTATAAGTTGGCTGAAGAAATCAAACAAGCAGACGGAGCAGATGCGCCCATCAAAGTGCTACCGTTTGAGGATCGCGCCGCGGCACTGACCGATGCTTCGCTATGCGTCAATACCACGTCGCTGGGCATGAAGGATAATCCGCCTTTGGAGCTTGATCTCACATCGCTGGCGCAAGGCGCGGTGGTGACAGATATTGTTTACAGCCCCTTGGAAACGCCGTTGCTGAAACAGGCAAAGGCGCAAGGCTACACGGCAGTGGACGGTCTGGGCATGTTGCTGCATCAAGCCGCGCCTGCTTTTGAAGCGTGGTTCGGGGTGAAACCCAAAGTCACGCCCCTGCTCAAAGCCATGGTGGTGGAAGATTTGAATAAGAGGTAAGCTTTACCCCTGTCTAACGGGGGAGAGGCACATGGAGCGCATATTATTTCAAACATTTCGCGTGCTGCATTTTTCCGGTGGGCTTTTTCTGGCGGTGGGAGAACTGGTGCGCCGCTGGGATCATTGGCCTTACTGGGCGTTCTGGATGGATGATGTGATTTTTGGCGCACTGGCCATGGTGGCGGCGGTGCTGGTTACGCCCGATGTGGTATGGCGGCGCGCCTTGTTCGCGGTGAGCCATGGCATTGGCTTTGGCATGCTCTATGGCAGCTTCTTTGGCAAGATCGGTAATCCTGATTATGTGGAGACGGGCAATTCCTCCGCTGAAACGGTGGTATTGGTGATTGGCACTGCCTTTGCTCTGTCCTTTGTTGGTACAATCTTATCCATCGTGCTTTATCCGCAAGGATGGCAGCAGGGCAAAAGTGGATCGGCCTGATAGTTTTTGGGTGGAACGGAAAGCGCCTGTTCCGGTCGGTTCTATACTTGCAGCTAAGATAGCCGTAACCCATTGAGTTATAGCGGTATTTCTCTTCTATCTTTGTGCCACCCAACCACCCGGAACGGGGGGTGTCCATTCCGGTATTGGCGATATTGAAGGGGGGAATTGGCACCCCATATCCATTCTATCAGCAGCGATAACCGCGCTGATGGGAAACGAAAGAGAGAGAGAAAATGTTGAAGAAGATTAAAAGCATCCTGGACAACGGCGCGCTGCACACAGTTGCTGGCCTCGCCATCGTCGGTGTGGTCTTCGTTGCGCAAGGTGTTGCGCTGGCGCCGATCGCCTAAACAGCACGGCGCGCCACACCAACCAAGCTAACTAACAAATCAAATACTGGCAGCTTCCAAAAACAGATGAAGCGCCGAACGAAAGAGAGAGAGAAAGAAAATGTTGAATGCAGTTAAGAAAATCTGGAACAGCCGTGGCCTTGAAGCCCTGACCACTGTGGCCCTTGTTGGTGCCGTGTTTGTGGTGCAAGGCGTAGCGGTTGCCCCTATCGCTTAACCACCTTCATGTGAATGAAGACCCTTTAAAAAAGCCCAAAGACCCAGTGGATCCCTCTCCGGTGGGTCTTTTTCTTTTTGATTGATAACTACGCGTGGTCCGGTTTGACGTTGCAATACAGGAAACCGCGCTTGTTTATTGATTGCCGCGCGTAGTCCGGTTTTGTCTATGTTCGCGATAGGAAACCGCGCGGGCTCGCGCCCTTCCGCCAAACGTCACCCGGGCTGTGCTGCGCAGTCCCGGAATGACGGTTTATGATTACCACCCGGCCAAGCCTGCCTTGACATCAAAGATGTAGTTCATCACATTGCCAGCATATCATATTTGGGAATGGGTGAGGGAGAAGGCAAATGGCTTTCACTAAAAGTATTGCCGCGACCGTAACGGCTTTGGGATTGTTGAGTGCACCTGCCAGTGCGGGTGATTTGTTTGGCACCTATGGCCACGATGATCGCGTCACCATGGTAAGCTACAGCCTGCCCTTCCACGGCTCTGCCAAAACGAATGATGAAGCGGCCTTTGCCCTTAACGTGGCTGGCGGCACCGAAGCGCGCATCAACACCGGTTTTGAGATGCAAAGCCTGACCTTGAATGGCCTAAACGTCATGGCACTGAATGACCAGCTAAACGCTGCTGAAGCTGGCAGCGGCCTGATGCCCCTGATTGCTGTGGGTTTTGTGGTGGGCGGTGCCTTGCTCGTTGCCAATGAATTTGGTGACGATGATGATGCCGGTGGGAAGAAGAAGGACGTGTGTCCTGAGGGGTTAGTGCCTGATGGTGCTGGCGGCTGCGTTTAGGCCACCATCCGATTACATCTAGAAACCGTCACCCCGGCCCCCGAGCCGGGGTTTTTGATTCTGGTTACCCCACACCAGCCGTCACCCTGCACTTGATGCGGGGGCCATGCAGGGGTGCAGTTTGATGGGCAAACTGGATTCTTAGGTTGCGGCGATGCCACCCCCGAAATGACGATGGGGAGTGGAAACTTTAATCATCCAGTAAATGTCTGCGGGTTTTCCACGTATAGATATTGGCGACCAGATTTATGCTTTCCAAGATAAGCGCATCCAGCCGCCCAGCAGAAGCAAAATAGGCCATGTAGAAGCCCTGCACCGGTAAAGAGGCGACGCGTATATATTGGTTGGAGACGAACTGACCAACGATCCTGCCATACAGAAAAGCTGCTAGCGGCAGGGCATCAAGAACGCGCGGTGGTATGCCCTGCAAATAGAGCGCCGCCGCAAAAGCGGCGAAGACAACCAAGATCTTTGTTGGTGTTGAAAAACGTTTATAGCCATAAATGGCAAGCAATTTTGAAACGAAGGAAACCGAGCTTACGGCCGCCCCCGTCCACAGGTCAGACATTGCCATGGCTGTGATAACGAAGAAATTTGCGGCTGCCTTAAACAGCAAATGGCCTTCCCGGCTTTTTTGCCAATAGCTGGAAATATAAAGCACATTCCATATGATGAAGAGCGGCGTGATGATGGGGTGAAGATTGAGTGTGTCCATCGCGTTACGCCGCCAGCTTATCGCGCCGATAGACCCAAGTGTATAGATTGGCCACGGTATTGGCGGCTTCCAAGATCACCCCATCCCAGCGCCCGGCAAAAGCAAAATAGAAGAGATAGAGCACCTGTACGGGCAGGCCTGCGATGCGGATATGCCGATTTGCTGCAAACTGTTCGAGACTGCGCCCGTATAAAAAAGCGACCAATGGCAAATATTCAAAATCCATCAAGGCCCGGTCCTGCAACAGCACCGTGGCAATGAAAGAAACCAGTACCAAGGCAATTTTGCTGCGGGTAGAAAAGCGCGTATAGGTGTAGATAGCGCTGGCTTTGGCAATGCCCGAAACCGCTGCAATGACAGCGCCTGTCCACAAATCAGCAACGGCCAATGCAACGACAATCAGCAGGTTGGAAAACACCCGCAGCTCCAACAGACGGTTGCGCTCAGCCGCCCAAAAACTGGCGATATATATCACCGATGACAAAGTGAGCAGAGGCGTGATGATGGGGTGAAGGTTCAGCGCTTCAATCATTTGCGTTGCCAAATAACATAGGCACTGACCCCCAGCGCCAGCACGAAACAAGCAGCGGCAAACCACACAGCGTTCATCGGATCATATTGATAGAGCAGGGTTGATCCCAAGGGGCCGATTACAAAGCCGCCGGATTGACCCACCTGCACCCAGCCCGCCACTTGGCCTTGATCTTTTAAGCCAACGCTTAAGGAAGCCAGCGCAGAGACACCGGGTGTTACCAGCCCAAAGCCAAAACCCATCAACCCTGCCCCGCCAATCAAATAGGCAGCGTCGCCCTGCTGGGCATAAAGCCAAAGACCGCCTATCAAAATGGGAATACCGGTCAGCAATAAGGTGGTGGGGCCGGGTTTCAGCAATTGGATAACGCCGCCTTGGCTTAAAATGATGGCAACGGCAAGCGCAATGAAGCAATAGCCGGTGAGGCGCACAGTGGTGGCTTGATCCACCTGCAAACTGTCTTGCACATAAAAGCCGACAGTTTGTTGCAAGGCGGCCATGGCGCAAAAGGTCAGCAAACCAATCAGGGCAATGGGAATGACGATCTTATAGGGAATGCCTCCCGGCCCTTCATGGCTGTGGTCCAAAATGTGTTGTGGGGTTTCCCGAAACCACAAGGCATTGGCAATGGCGGCAAACAGACCCAAGCCTGCAATGGCGTAAAGCGGGGCCAGTATGCCGAAATCTACAAAGAAAGCGGCACTGGCAGGCCCCAGCACCGCGCCTATCCCAAAGGCGGCCCCTACCAAGGCCACAGCAGATGAGCGATCCCCTGTTTCTGATCTATCAGCCATGGCGGCAACACTTGCAGGCTGAATGCCTGATCCCATGGCCCCATATAAAAGCCGCGCACCCAGCAACAGCCAAAAGGTGGTGAGCGCGGCTGTCGTGCCGTTCAGCCCCATTTCCAATATGCCGACGAATAGAAAGCTCGTCAGCGCATAAGCGGTAAGCGAGAACACAAGCGTGCGGCGGCGACCCCATATATCGGCCCGGCGGCCCCAAAAGGGCGATCCCAGCATAACAAGCAATGAGGTGGCCGATGAGATGATGCCGAATTGCACCTCGCTCATGCCGATTTCGCGCACCACAGGCCCGGCCACCGCAAACAGGCCCGTTTGCCCCATGGAAAAGGCAGCCATGGCGGCAATCACCAAAAAGGTCGTGCGGCGCTTATAGGGGGCGGGTGCCATCGGTTCAGTGTTCATCCAATATGAGGTGCAGGCAAGCTGTGCTTGGCGATAGGTAGAGGCCCTCTTTCTCATCGCCAAAGGCAAAGGTAAAGCCCTTTGCCGCTTTCAAGCGCGCACCATAATGGGTGATGGCGTGGGCCGTCACCTCACGCACCGGCAACAGGCCGCTCAAATGCGCGAACACGAAGCCCACAATCCATGCGCCCACACGGCTGCCCGCCATCCAAAAGGCAAATTTTCCGAGCATTGTTTTCCCCCATTGCGCGTTGCAGGGGTAGCATAGGCACGGTCACCAAGATAGATTGGGTAGCGTAATTTGAAGGGGGCATTCATGCTGCTTATCGGCCTTACCGGCTCTATCGGAATGGGAAAATCCGCCACTGCCAAAATGTTCGAGGCGGAAGGCGTGCCGGTTTATGATGCCGATGCGGCGGTTCATCGGCTCTATGCCAAAGGCGGCAAGGCGGTGGGCCCGGTTGGGGCTTTGTTCGACGGCATTGTGAAAGACGGCGCGATCGACCGCGAGGCACTTTCCAAACATGTGGTGGGCCATGCCGAAAACCTGAAAAAGCTGGAAAGTGTGATCCATCCGTTGGTTGGGCTGGAACAGGTGCAAACCCTGCTTGAGCTGGAACGGGCGGGCCACGACAAGGTGTTGCTGGATATCCCCCTGCTTTATGAAACCGGCGGTGAAGGCAGGGTCGACAAGGTGGTGGTGGTATCAGCCCCGGCAGATATGCAGCGCGCCCGTGTGTTGGAGCGCCCCGGCATGACGGTGGAGAAGTTTGAGGCGATCCTCGCCAAACAAGTGCCCGATGCAGATAAACGCGCCAAGGCCGATTTCGTGATTGATACTTCCCAAGGGTTTGAAGCCGCAGAAGCGCAAGTGCGTGATGTGCTCACCAAGCTGGAAGGCGCAGAGGCCAAAGTGTGGGATCGCCGCAAATCAGAAGAACTGGCGGGCATGTTGTCCCAAATGGTGGAGCAGGCAAGCTGATGCGCGAGATCGTCTTCGATACGGAAACCACGGGCCTTGAGCCATCAGAGGGCCATCGCATTATCGAGATCGGCGCGCTGGAGCTGGTGAACCATGTGCCCACCGGGCGCACATTCCAAACCTATATTTTTCCTGAACGGCAGGTGAGCGAAGATACAATCCGCATCACCGGCATTACCGATGAAATGTTGGTGGGCCAGCCCTTGTTCAAAGATGTGGCCGATGACTTTCTGGCATTTATCGGTGATGCCGCGCTGGTCGCCCACAATGCCGCCTTCGATATGAAGTTCATGAACCATGAGCTTACCCGCATTGGCTATAACGCCTTGGACGATGCTCGCGTGATCGACACTTTGGTGATTGCGCGCCGGCGGTTTCCCGGCTCGCCCGCCTCGCTGGATGCGTTGTGTAAGCGCTTCGAGATTGATAATTCGGGCCGCACCTATCATGGCGCGCTGCTGGATAGTGAGCTGTTGGCCGATGTTTATCTGGAACTGACGGGCGGGCGGCAAACCAATTTATTGCAAAGTGGCAGCGGCGATGATGGTCCAAGCGGCCCCGCCCGTGTGCCGCGTTCTGCGCGGCCAACGCCTTTGCCGAGCCCCATCACCGCAGATGAGGCCGCCGCCCATGAGGCATTTATTGCAACCATGGATGATCCGGTTTGGAACGCATCATGAGCGACCCCAAAACACCGAACCCTTTCACCGAGGCCGCGATGGGCGTGCCGCTGCGCCAAGCGGGCCAAATCAATCGCACCATCGCCGCGCCTTTGGTGCGCGTATGGGAAAATGTGCATGATTGGGAACACCTGCCCCATTTGCATGATAGCTCATTCTCTAAATGCGACTTGGAAGTGCAGGAAAGCTGGGGCTGGCGCGCCCGCACCCGGCCCGCAAACGATACGGGTGAAGGCCCCGACGGTGTGGTTGAACTCGTCACCGATCATAAAGCGGGCCACTATGTTTCCCGCGTGATTGAAGGCCCGGGCGCAGCGATGGAGATTTGGACCAAGCTGATCCCCCAAGGCGACACCACCGATATTGAGGTGCGCTTTTTGGTGCCTGCACCAGACGATATGGATCTGACTTTCATTGGTGATGCGATGGTGAGTCTCTATACCCAATTATGGGATGAGGACGAACAGATGATGGTAGAACGCCATCGCGCTTTGCAGCGGGCACGCAAATCGGAAGAAGAAATTGTGTTGGGTAAGCGTGCGAACCTCACCTTGCCGCACACCATTCAAAGCACGCAAGGCCCGGTCCATGTGGATGAGGTGGAGGGCGCGCTCACCGCTTGGCTGGGCGTGTGCCCGCATTTGCTAGGGCCGCTTGATCCCACTTGCCGCAAGGGCCGCACCGTCACCTGCCCTTGGCATGGCTATCAATTTGATTGCGTGTCCGGCGACGGTATTGGCGGCGACCTTAAGATCAAGACCCGCTGCACGATTGCAGAACGCGATGGGGATTTGGTGGTGCGGCTGCGCTAGGTTGGTACCCAGCAGACCTTTCAAACTGCGCGGTGACGTTTGTTGGGGTCATCACCGCCTCGCCCAGGAGGATTGGGCCTAGATGGATAGATTTACTAGGTTAGTCAAATACCGTGCCACAATCAGGACACTCAGCCTCCTCGCCACCTTTCTTCCGATGTCCATCATCATCGTCTTGACTAGCAACAAGTAAGGCCCCACCGATCACGACCCCAAGGGCGATCAGGGGCATGTAGCTGTCATCATCGCTATCCGCATTCAAACGATCATTCAAGCCCACTACATTCATGCCGTTCAAGGTCAGGCTATCCATGGCAAAGTCTGTATTGATGCGCGCTTCGGTACCGCCTGCTATGCTTAACGCAAAGGCCGGCTCATCCATTGATTTAGCGGTGCCGCCAAAAGGCAGGCTGTAGCTTACCATGGTGTTGTTTTTGCTTGTGCCATAAGTACCAAACAAATCGCCTGCACTTGCCGGCGCACTCAACAATCCCAAAGCCGTTACGGCCGCGGCAATACTTTTCGTGAAAGCCATTTGTCTTCTCCCTCACCCATTCCCAAATATGATCTGATGGCAATGTGATGAACTACATCTTTGGTGTCAAGGCAGGCTTGGCCGGGTGGTAATCATAAGGCGTCATTCCGGGGATGGGCTTTCACCCATAACCTAAGAATCCAGTCGGGTTTCAAGTTGCGCCTTCGTCTGGACCCCGGGTGTCGCAAGCTCCCCCGGGGTGACGGCTGGGGAAGGTGCAAGCCCGCGCCCCCTTCAATATCGACAATACCGGAATGGATACCCCCCTGTTCCGGGTGGTTGGGAGAGATGATATTTGGTGAAGGCGGCGACCGCCTTACCCTGTCGTCACGCCGAGTTGGATATTACGGGCAGGCGATGGGCCCCACCATCTTCGCCCATCACGATCTGATCGCCTTCAAGGCGCAGCGGTACGGGCTTGAGCGCTTTGGCTTTGCATGGGCCTTGTACGCACAGGCCATCATCCGGCCTGAACTGCGCCCCATGGGTGGAACACAGCAAATGGGTTTTTTCCCGATTGAAGAATTTGTCGGGCATGAATTCAAGCGGGGTCAGCGCGTGGGGACATTCGTTTTGAAAGCCCATAATGTGCCCTTCAAAACGCACCAAGATCATTTCAAACATTTGGCCCGGCGTGCCGAAACTAAGGCCCTTGGCCCCCGGCTCTGTGAGGTCACCTAACGCAAAGAGAGGTGTGCCAGCAGGCGGCCTCATTACTTGCCCACTACTTTTTACAAAGCGGCGGCTTGGCGATGCCGCCCATCTTGCACACATGTTTCCATTCCGCGGCTGTCACAGGCTGTACCGACAGGCGTGAATTATTTGCCAGCACCATTGTATCCGCCAATTTGGGGTCGCCTTTCACATCGGCCAGTGTGACCGGGGTGGGCATATCCATTACCGCTTCAATATCCACCATGCCGAAACGACCTTTGGGATCGGTGTGATCGGGGTAATGTTCCTTGATGACCCGCACAATGCCGACAACGCGTTTTTCATCTACCGAATGATAAAAGAAACCCAGATCACCGATCTTCATTTCCTTCATATTGTTGTTGGCCTGATAATTGCGCACGCCATCCCAATGTTCGCCCTTGGGGCCGCGCTTTTTTTGATCTTCCCAACCCCATGTGTTGGGCTCTGATTTGAACAGCCAATAAGCCATTTTCATTTCCTTTATCGCTCACGCCAGTTCATCTTTGATGAACGGCTCCGCGGGGGCGGCCCCATTCCCCCCCTCGCCGCAGCTCGGGGCGGGGCCGGGACCCGGTCGGGTCCAGTTTACGTGCTAAGCGTCGGGATTGCCGATCACGAATTTCCATGGCGTGATCTCAACACTTTGAAATACGCCCGCTTTCTCATAAGGATCACCGGCGGCAAAAGCCTTGGCGGCGGCTTTATCGGCCAGTTCCAGCACTAGCATAGAGCCGATCATATCGCCCGCATCATCCAGCAATGGCCCGCCAAAGACAACGCAGCCTTGTTCCTTCACGTAATCAATATGTGCCTGCCGGGTTGCCACGCGGGTTTCCAGCGCATTGGGCTTGTCATGGGCGACCAGTAGAAAATGCATGTGTCAGCGTCCCTCTTGCGTAAAGGGTCGCGATAGCAGGCGGATGATCTCATCGTCAATGGCTGCGCTTTCCGATACCACCGCATTCACCGCTTTGGTGATGGGCATATCGATGCCCAGCCGGTCTGCCAGCGCCGCGACAGCCTTGGCGGTGTGAACCCCTTCGGCGACGGTGTTACGCGCGCCCATAATGGCTGCCATGGATTGGCCTTGGCCCAGCGCCACGCCCAAAGAATAATTGCGCGATTGGGTGGAGGTGCAGGTGAGGATCAAATCGCCAATGCCGGAAAGGCCCATCAAGGTTTCGCGTTTGCCGCCCAAGGCTTCGCCCAGCCGCATCATCTCTGCCATGCCGCGGGCGGTGAGTGCAGCGCGGGCATTGTCGCCCAAGCCCTTGCCTTCCACCATGCCACACGCAATGGCGAACACGTTTTTGATCGCGCCACCCACCTCGGCCCCAACCACATCACTGGCGGCATAGGGGCGAAAAGCGGGGCGGCCAATCGCATCGGTAATTTGTGCAGCCAGTTCATCATCTGCGCAGGAAAGGGTGACGGCGGTGGGCAGGCCCTTGGCGACCTCTGCCGCGAATGTGGGGCCGGACAATACCGCTACGGGCGCGCCCGGTGCTTCTTCGGCGACCACATCTGTCAGTAGTTTGCCGGTGGCAATCTCGATGCCTTTGGCGCACAGCACTAACGGGGGCAGCGGTATGCCGCCGCGCCCGGCTGCCATTTGAGCCAAAACAGTGCGCATATGTTGGGCAGGTGTCACCATCAAGATCAACTCTGCGTCTTGAACGGCGGCTTTAAGGTCGGTGGTGGCGGTGATGCCGGGATCCAGCGGCACATCTTTCAGATAGACGCTGTTTTCATGAGCGGTGTTGATGGCGGAGACGACATCTGGCTCCAAGGCCCAGATTTGGACATTTCGGCCTGCTGCGGCTGCCGTTGCGGCCAATGCCGTGCCCCATGCGCCTGCACCAATGACGGAAACCTTCTGCACCCGTGAGCTCCTGATCGTTTATCGCCCGGAACAGGCTGATTTTGTTCCGGCAAGTTTTCTGATTGAACTCTAACTTATTGGAAACATTAATAAAAGCACTGAATTTGCGGGCGGTTCCCGACCACCCGGAACGGGGGGTGCCCATTCCGGTATTGGGGATATTGAAGGGGGGAATTGGCACCCCATATCCATTCTATCAGCAGCGATAACCGCGCTGATGGGAAACGAAAGAGAGAGAGAAAATGTTGAAGAAGATTAAAAGCATCCTGGACAACGGCGCGCTGCACACAGTTGCTGGCCTCGCCATCGTCGGTGTGGTCTTCGTTGCGCAAGGTGTTGCGCTGGCGCCGATCGCCTAAACAGCACGGCGCGCCACACCAACCAAGCTAACTAACAAATCAAATACTGGCAGCTTCCAAAAACAGATGAAGCGCCGAACGAAAGAGAGAGAGAAAGAAAATGTTGAATGCAGTTAAGAAAATCTGGAACAGCCGTGGCCTTGAAGCCCTGACCACTGTGGCCCTTGTTGGTGCCGTGTTTGTGGTGCAAGGCGTAGCGGTTGCCCCTATCGCCTAACCTAACCACCTTCATGTGAGTTAGACGGTCAGGACCCCAAGCCCCTCAACTACTTGGAACCCCTCTATTCCTTACCGTCTCACATGGTTTAAGACCCATCGGATCCCTCTCCGGTGGGTCTTTTTCTTTTTGCTGATTGCCGCCCAAAAGAGAATGTGGGTCGGGTTTTGTCTATGTTCGCGATAGGAAACCGCGCGGGGTTTGTGACTCCCTCAGATCGTCACGCCGGACTTGATGCGGGGTCCATGCTGCGTTGAAACCCGCAAAGCTGTTCAAGTTGATCTTCAGACTGGATGCCGGGTCGGTGCCCGGCATGACAATCAGGAAGCTGCCCAATCAACCACTGCGGCTCCGGCTTCTGCGCCGCGGCCTGCGGCTTCCATGAAGGTCACGCCATCGATAAGGGTGAGGATGAAATATGCCTTCTCTTGATCTTCCGGTGTTAGGCGTGCTTTTGCCCAAGCCACGAAACCATCCATCAAAGCGCCAGACATGGTGGCATGAGGTTCTATACCTCGTGCTGCTGCTGCGGCGGCTTCCAGCCAGAAGATCATATAGGGTTTGAAGGGTGGGCTGCGCACCAGCTCTGTCAATTGCGGGGCAAGGGTTGTGAGCGGCACTTGGTCGGTGCCTTCGGGTAGGGCCGTGTCCAAATCTGCCTGCATTTCCAGCGCAATGTGACCCAAAATGGTCCCCACCAAATCATCCCGGTTTTGAAAGTAGTAGAGCAGCATTCGATCCGACGTATCTGCTGCCTCTGCCAAGTCGCGCAGGCTGGCCTGTCCCAACCCGTTCTCAAGCACATAATATGAGAGCGCGCTGACCAGCGCTGCGCGTTTCTGTTCAAATTTCTGGGAGCGTTCCACCGGCCTAGCTTTCGTGTTTGTTCAAGAAGAAGGCCCAGATCATGCCCCAAGCTGCGCCCCACAAAATCATGCCGCCTGCCCCAGCAGTGTCGGCGACTGACGCACCGTAGAGAAAGGGTGCCCAGCGCAGGGCAAGACCATCAAACACCATGGCGGCCATGGTCATCACGCTGATCCCGGCAAAAATCTGCGGCTTGTTCAGCCCGGCCAGCTTGGCCGACACCCAGATGAAGGGTGCGATGCCGGGTACGACCAGCGCATAGGTAATCACGGTGCCATGCCTTCGTGAACCCCCAGCGGGGCCAGAATTTTGCACAAAATTGCTGCCACAAACCACAAGATGACACCGATAATTGCTGAAAGGGCGACCTGCCGTGCGGTCATGCCTGCCGGATATGGGCCACTTTGCGCTGTCGTTACATCATTCATTTGCCTGTCCCTTTTTGTAGCAATTACTACAAACTTATGGCATATTGTAGTGGTTGCTACAATGTTCAAACTGGGAGGCATAGATGGCGTTCAGAATTTTACTTGGCGGGTTGCTTTTTGCGGTTGTGGCCTACACCGTTCCCGTCCTCTTAAACCATGGTCCGAACCTCTTTCCTGTATTCTTTGGTGATATCGCAGAAGGGACATGGCGCGGCCAGTTCAATGTAGATTTTATGGGCTTTTTGGTGCTGTCGGCTGTTTGGGTGGCATGGCGGCATGGCTTTAAGCCCTTGGGCTTGCTACTGGCGGCGCCTGCTTTTTTGGGCGGCATTCCCTTCCTGACGACCTATTTGTTGATTGTCAGTTTCCAAGCAAATGGGAACATGAAGGTGATTATGCTGGGCTCTAGTCGGGCGGTGTAAGGTCTCTCAGCGGCCAGCGTGCGCGGGCGGATAGATCAAGCGGGTCGGATTGACCAAGTGCCAGCCGTTCCAGCCCGGCCCACGCGATCATGGCGGCGTTATCGGTACAATATTTGAGCGGCGGTGCCACAAAGGTGAAGCCTTGCGCTTCGGCAGTGTGGGTGAGCCGAGTGCGTAACATTTGGTTGGCGGCAACGCCGCCTGCCACCACCAAGCTGCCCGGCCGCCCTTCCTGAGCGCAAAAAATCTCCATCGCCTGATCGCAGCGGCGTGCCAAAATGTCGGCCACGGCCGCCTGAAAACTGGCGCAAACATCGGCAATGTCGTGATCGTTGAGGTTTTCTACCCCGCCTTCTTTCTCCACAGCGCGGCGCACGGCGGTTTTAAGGCCGGATAGAGAGAAATTGAGGAAATGGGGATCATCGGCCTTGCGATCCAGCAAAGGCCGCGGCAGGGCAAAGCGGGTGGCATCCCCACTGGCGGCCCAGCGTTCTACGGCAGGCCCGCCGGGATAGGGCAGGCCCAGCAATTTGGCGACTTTATCAAAGGCTTCGCCTACCGCATCATCAATGGTTTCGCCATGCAGAGCGTAGTCGCCCGGCCCGCGCACGGTGGCCAACATGCAATGCCCGCCCGATACCAGCAACAGAAGGTAGGGAAAGGGCGCATCTTCCATCATGCGCGGCGAGAGCGCATGGCCTTCCAGATGATTGACGCCGATAAGCGTTTTGCCCGTTGCCATGGCAAGGGTTTTGCCTGTCATCAAACCTACCATCACCCCGCCGATCAGGCCGGGGCCTGCGGTGGCGGCAATGCCATCAAGGTCGGAGAGCTTAACGCTCGCCTCATCCAATGCGCGGCGAATAATGCCGTCTAGGTGATCAATATGGGCGCGGGCGGCAATCTCCGGCACGACGCCGCCATAAGGCGCGTGTTCATCTATTTGGCTCAGCACGATATTGGACAAAATCTCGCTGCCCGCGCCGGGATAGCCCCGCAGCACCGCCGCCGCGGTTTCATCGCAGCTTGTTTCAATGCCCAGCACCGTAAGCGCGGTTTGGGGGGGTGCGCGCAAAGTGTCCATATGTTTAGTCTTGGCGTTCATGTGGTCAGGCTCTATCACTTAAAACCATGACAGAACAGTCTTCCATTGTGATTGGCACACGCGGCTCGCCGCTGGCGCTGGCGCAGGCGCATCAGGTGCGCGATGCGTTGCAAGCGGCCCATAAGGGCCTTGTAGTTGAAGTTGAGGTCGTGATCACCAAGGGTGATCGCATTACCGATCGCCCCTTGCTGGAATTGGGCGGCAAAGGCTTGTTTACGCAAGAGATTGAGGCGGGCTTGCTGGATGGCCGCTTTGATCTGGCGGTTCATTCGCTGAAAGACGTTGAAACCAACATGCCGGATGGCCTGTCGCTGATTGCACACCCTAAGCGGGAAGACCCGCGCGATGCGCTGATTGCGGCTGAGGGCATAAACAGCTTGGCAGATATTCCTGAAGGCGCGGTTGTGGGGACAGCCAGTTTGCGCCGCGGCGCGCAATTATTACGTGCCCGGCCTGATCTCACGGTAGAGCCCTTGCGCGGCAATGTGCAAACCCGGCTTGAAAAAGTGCGTCGCGGTGATGTTGCCGCCAGCTTTTTGGCCATGGCGGGTCTAAATCGCCTCGGGCTGGGCGAGGAGGCGAGCGCTGCCATTCCGGTTGCAGACATGATGCCTGCACCGGGCCAAGGTATTATCGCCCTGCAAGGCCGAAGCGATGATTCCCATGTGCTTGATTTGGTGGGGCCGCTGAACGACGCGGCCAGCTTTTATGAGGCATTGGCGGAACGCGCAGCCTTGAAAGCACTGGATGGGGATTGTCGTACGCCCATCGCAGCCCATGCCGTGTATGCGGCAGGTGAAGTGATGCTGACCGCCGAACTGTTGTTGCCCGATGGCAGTGCGCACTGGCGGGCAGAAGGATCGGCCCCCGCCAGTGAGGCAGAAGCCTTGGGCGCAGAGCTTGGGGCGAAGATCAAGGCGCAGCAAAGCTGATGCGGCTGTTGATCACCCGGCCCCGGCAAGATGCCTTGCAAACGGCCAAAAAACTGCGCGCCTTGGGTCACAAACCCGTACCGCACCCCTTAATGAATATTGCAGAGATTACGGGCTCTTTAGACATAGCGCCCTATCAAGCGGTATTGATTACCAGCGCCAATGGGGTACGGGCCTTGGCCAACCAAACCGATCGCCGCAATACGCCCCTTCTTTGTGTGGGGGATGCCTCTGCCACTGAGGCGCGGAAATTGGGGTTCACCAAAGTTAGCAGCGCCAAAGGCAATGTCGAGACATTGGTGGCGTTGGTGGCAGAAAGCCTTGATCCTGCCAACGGGCCTTTGGTGCATGTGGCAGGCGAAAACCGCGCCGGTAATTTGCAGGCCGATCTGGAAGCCAAGGGCTTTTCTGTATCGCGTCATGTGGCCTATCGGGCAGAGCTGGCAGCAGAACTGCCTGCCGGGGTTTTGGAGAATATCGACGGGGTGTTGTTTTACTCCCCGCGCAGCGCCAACCATTTTGCAAAATTAGTCGATGATGCGGGGCTTGCGCTTAAGTGCCAAACTGTGGTGGCCTATGGCTTAAGTTCGGCTGTTGCCGCTGCGCTGGCGCCGCTTGCCTTCAAAGCGGTGAAAGTGGCGGCCACACCGACAGAAGATGCGCTTTTTGCGTTGCTTCCCAAAACGACATTGGGCGGGCAGGTAAGAGCCGAAGAAAGGAACGATATGGTAGATAACGCCGGGACCGATGCCCCAAAGATGACGGCCCCCAAAGCAGACCTGAAGGCTGATAGGCCGACGGGTACGGGTGATACAGGCGGCAAGAGCGGTCGTGCGGGCTGGATTGTGGCCGGGATTATTCTGGTTGCGGTGGGCGGTGCTGTTGGCTGGGGTGCGCTCTATAATCAACTGCCGGATGATATGCGCGCCAATCTGCCAACGTTCCTGCAAGCGGCTGATCAGGCGGCCTCTACCACCCTTGATGACAAAATGGCGGCCTTCGATGATGAGGTGGATGCGGCGTTGAACCGGGTACAAGCGGCGGCAGAGCAGGCGGCGGATCAACAAGCCGCGCGGCTGACCCATCTGGAAGCCGAGATCGAGGCGCTTAAAACAGTTGCCGGGCGCAACAGCAACACGCTGGAAGGCTTGCGCCAAACGGTGTTGCAGTTTGCGCAGGCAGATCGCGTTCAGCCGGAAGATTTGATGCGGTTGGCCAATCAGATAGAAGATGTGCGTGCCTCCCTTACCCAACAGGCGCAAAACAATATTGAAACACGCGATATGGCCAGTTCTGCCCGCCGCGATGCTACCGCGGCATTGGCAGCGGGTGCCGATGCGCCGCGCCGCACTGCCTTTGCGGTTGCGCTGTCCGGGCTTGATCGGGCGGCTGCTTCGGGCCGGGCCTTTGATCGGGAACTTGCCGCCGCCACGGCGCAAGCGGATATGGAAATTGTGGGCCTGTTGGCCCCCTTGCACGAACACGCGCCGCATGGCGTTGAGACCCTGACCACCCTGTCGCAGCAATTTGAAGGATTGGCCCGTACCGCCATGAAGGTGGATGCAATGCCCGCAGATGCCCCATGGTATGAGAAATTGTGGGCGCGTCTAAAGTCTATCGTGACCGTGCGTCCGGTGGGAGAAGTGGCGGGCAACAGCACGGGGGCCATAATCTCCCGCGCCGAGGCGCAATTGGCGCGCGGCGACCTTGAAAGTGCTGTTGGCACGCTTGGCGCGTTGGATGGCGCGGCTGCCCTTACCTTTGATAAGTGGGTGCAACGCGCACAGGACCGCTTGGCGGTTGATCAGGTGATGGCACGTGTTGCGCTAACGGCGCAAAGTCAGGCCATGGCGGTGGTGAAACCTGCCCCGGCGCCCTTAGCTGAGGAGGTGATCGAGGAAGCGGCACCGACGGGTCAGGTTGATCAGGCGCCTGCCCCCCTAGCAGATGAGGATACGCTATGATCCGCTTTACTATCGGGTTTGCCCTGCTTGTGGGCTTAGGTGCGCTGGCCGCTTTCATTGCCGGCGAACCGGGCACTTTATCTATCGTTTGGCAGGGGCAGCGCATTGAAACATCTGCTGCCGCGGGCTTTTTATTGTTTGCCCTTGCCAGTGGCCTGATCGCGCTGGCCATATTGATCATTCGGCGCTTGCGCCCCAGCGCGCTACTAAAGGCCAAACAGGGGCGTGACCGCGAAAAAGGCTGGCAGGCTTTGGCACAAGGCTTGATCGCCGTGGCCGCAGGTGACGCGAAGGAAGCCGCCCGCCTTGCCCATTTGGCCGAAACCAAATTGAAAGACCCCGGCAAAACGTTGTTATTGACCGCTCAAGCCTCTCAGCTTTCGGGCAATAAGGAACGCGCGGCGGACAGCTTTGCACGCATGTTGGACACGCCGGAAACAGAATTGCTGGGCCTGAAAGGGCTGTTGGCAGATGCCGGGCGCTTGGACGATGCGGAACGCGCCTTCCCGCTTGCCAAACGTGCCGTTTCCATTGGGCCGAAAACCCCATGGGCGCTGGATGCGTTATTCACCTTGTCTGCCCGCCAATCAGATTGGGAAGAGGCATTGGCCACATTGACCAAGGCCGAACGCGCCAAGGTGATTTCAAGCGCTGAAAAGCGCCGCCGGGAGGCCGTGATCCACGCCGCCGCGGCAGAAGTAAAACAAATGGATGGCAACAAGGAAAGCGCGCTGCGCCATGCAGAACTTGCCTTCAAGCGCGATGCCGCCTTGCCGGAAAATACCGCCCGCTTTGCCAGCCTGCTGCATGATGCCGGGAAAGCGCGCCGGGTGAACAAGGTGCTGGCGCAGGGTTTTGCCGCCTTCCCGCATCCCGCCATTGCAGAAGCGGCGCGCATGCTTCATCTGGCGCAGGCGCCTGCCCAACGCTTGAAGGCGATGGAACAAATTGCCGGACCGTTGCAAGATAATGTAGAAGCCCAGGCCGCCTTGGCCGATGCTGCCATTGCGGCGCAGGCTTGGCAAAAGGCGCGCGATCATTTGGCTGCTATTCCCGATCACGCCCGCACGGCACGGATATGGTCACTGGTAGCTGATCTGGCGCGACAGGGCGATGGCGATGCCGATGCCGCGCGGGATGCCTTGATGCAGGCTGCGCGGGCCCCATCTGATGCGCAATGGCTGTGCGGTTCTTGTGGCCGTCGTGCCGCTGATTGGTCGGCGATTTGCCCGACATGTCATTCTGTGGACAGTGCTGAATGGCGCTCGGGTGCTGGTGAAGCGATGGCGCAAGGCATGACCGCGCCTATTGCAAATGTGGTGCCGATTTCCACTCCCGCCCAAGCACCAGCACCGCAAGTGGTGACAGATGGAGAAGGTGTGGGAAGCGCCGATATTGTTGCCGCCGCCCCTGCCCCGGATGTCGTGACCATCGATTATGATGATGATACATTGGTGGTGTCTGATATTCCCGACGCGTCCTTGGCGCGCACCACCAAAACCGCCGATGAGCGTGAAGCGGTGACAGATGAAAACGATCCGCAAATGATTGCGCGGCAAACGCCATAATATGCGCTCACGCTAATTCGCTAACGCTCATAGCTTCGAGGGAGCGGCGCATAAGCGCCGAGACCCGGTCGGGCTAGTTGGTGTTTTTTGCGGTGGGCGATGCCAGAGGTTAAATTTTACAATAATCATGCAAGCATGATGCCCCTACTCTGCTGCCTTCAACATAAGATCGACCATTGCGCCTTCATCATTGTTGGAGATGGAGATTGCGCCGCCCATATCGCGCATAATGCCGTAGGAGATGGAAAGCCCAAGGCCGGTACCCTTGCCGACCTCTTTGGTGGTAAAGAACGGATCGAATAATTGCTCGGCAATTTCTTCCGGCACGCCACCACCATTATCGGCGACGCGCACGCGCACATGGCGGCCATCGGGCCCATCAACTGTTTTGAGGCTGAGATGGATGCGTCCTTCAAATACTTCATTATCACCGCGTTCGCGCCGTTCTACCCGATAGGCATCAATCGCGTCGCGGGCATTGGTCAGCACATTGATCAGCACTTGCTCAAACTGTAATGGATCGCCGATCACCATCGGTTCGGGGCTTTCATAGGCGGCTTCAAATGCCACGCCATGATTCTTAAGCTGTTCGCCAACAATGCCCAGCACTTCGGTTACCTGCGAGGATACCTGAAAACCTTGATCGTGATCATAGGATTGGCGGGCAAACACGCGCATGTGATTGACGATGCGCCCGGCGCGTTCTGTTTGGCTTTGAATACGTTCCACCTTGCCCATGGCGTGAGGCATGTCTGGTGGTTCGTCTTCCAATATGAGTTCCAGATTTTGCGCCGCAAGTGAAATAGCGGCCAGCGGCTGGTTCATCTCGTGCGCAATGCCTGCCGCCATTTCGCCCAATGTGGCCAGCTTGGCGGATTGGATTGTCTTGTTCTTTTCCGCCTCATTCATCAAGGCTTGGTTGGCCAACAGCGCCAAGCGGCTGGCAAGGCCCAAGCCTTGTTCGTTAAAATAGCCATGGGTTTGATGCAGGCAGATCAGCCATGCGGGACGGTTCTCGATGGTGAGATGCACCAAAATGGCAGACCGCCAGCGCGCCTCCGGTTCCAACGCATTCACGGCGGAAAGAAGCGCGCCATCTTCATTCAATAATTGCGGATCTGTAGGCAGGCCCCCAGCGCGCTCGGCCACTTTGGGCCAATCAAGCGATGTCAGCCGGCCATCGGAGGCGACGGCAGCCACAAGGCCGCCTTGCCAATCACGCCGGATGAGAGCCGCGCCCTCAAAATCGAGTGATCCTTTCAGCAAGGCCAGCAAGCCTTGAAAAACCTGACCCGACGGTATGGGTTGGGTGAGGATGCGCAGCCCTTCCAGCAGGGTTTCGGTTTCGCGCCTCAGGGACCGTTCGCGGGAGCGCGCGCGTTCCAGCCGGTTTACCATTTCCAGCAAATCCCGACGTTGGCGGGCGCTGCCTTGCGCACCATCCAAAAGCGTGAAGCAACCGGCAAAGCTGGTATTGGTGCCATCATCAATCGGCGCACCGGAAAAGGCGATGCGCCCGCCGCCCACACTTTTGGGCAAGCGGCCTTCGATATCGCGGAAGGGTTGGCCGCGCCCTATGGCATCGGCGATGGATTGGGTGTCATCTTCTGATGATTGAGCCAGTTCTACCTGTGCCAGATCCAGCCCCAGATAACGCTGCCGCCCTTCATTACCGGCGCTGCGCAAGGTGGGGGACAGCGGCACGAGGCTCATGATCCGGCCACGGTGATCGACTTCAAAAAAGGCATCGGCGGCCAAACCGGCACGTGCTTGCAGGCGAGCCTGTTCACCGGCCATGCGGCGACGGCCTTCCTGTTCGGCGCGGGCGCGTCGCCATTGGTTGAGTGTGCGGGCCGCCATATCGGTGATGAGGCTGAGCAAGCGCCTTTCCTGCGCGCCGATGGCCGCGTTTTCAGGCTGGGCCAATACGGCAAGCGCCTGTGGCTTGTCGCGTGGGCCAATAATCAACAGCGTAACGCCTTCCAGCGTGTCGCCGCGCAAAAGGTTTTCCGCCATGATCCGCAGATTGGCGCGGTCGGGAATGTGGCCCCCCATGGGGGCGGCGCAGGCGGGGTCAGCCGCCGACAGGCTGATATGGTTTTGGCCATCGCGCGTGACATCGAACAAGGCGGCAAAAGGCGCGCGGGATGCCAACCGGATGAGATCGACCATACGGCCTAAATAGGCCGCAGCAGTTGCAGGTAATGCGGTATCGGCTGCGGGTTCCAGCAGTGTTGCGGCTGCAGTGGCCTGTTCCATCAAGGCCAATGTTTGATCGGGGCTGAGCGGCCCGGTTTTGGGCGGCCTGATGCGCCGAACCCTTTCGGGGCTGCTTTCGGGTGAATTGGGCGACGGTTGCCGCATGAGTGCCCTCCCGCGTTGCGCGATGTGTGGTCAATCTATTGCCAGGTGCCCGGTCAAGCACCTGAACAATATGCCCGCACAGCCTAGTGGCAACAGTGTTAACGGAAGGTTAATCTGTCCTTAACGCGTGCGCCCTAGCGGCGGCCCAATTCATCCAAAATGACCACAACCCGGCGATTTGCCTGTTCGCGTGTCCCATCTGCGGTGGGTACCGCCGGATCATCTTCACCGGCCCAGGTTAACGCCACCTTATCAGAGGGTGCGCCGGCAGTGGTCAGGGCTTTCATGACGCGGCCCGCGCGCGCTTGCGACAGGGCCATATTATAGCGACTGGTGCCGGCCTTATCAGCGTGGCCAATGACCAGCGCTTTACCTTGTGGCCAGTTCCGCAATTTGGCGGCGATGTAGTTTACGGCCTCTTGCGCATCATTGGACAGTTTGGAGCTGTCGAAATCGAACAGAACGACAAACAAGCGCCGTTCGGCTTGACGCTGCACCACTTTAACCGTGGGTGGTGGTGTCGGTGCGGGGGCGATTTGTTGGGTATAGACAGGTTGGGGTGCGGGCGCGGGCGCGGGTGGCGCTGTTAGGGCTTTTTCCAGCTTGGTGATCAAGGCCCCAAATTCTGTGCGGCAGCGGGAAATATGTTCTGATTGATAGGCTTCTTCCTGTTGCTCGACCCAGCAATCATAACGCGCTTGGGTGAAGGCCGACAGCCGTGGTTCTTGCGTGCGCCCGCCATTGTCCAGCGCTGTAACCAGACGGTTACGGGCATTATCCAAGGTGCCGCGCTGTGAGCCGATGGCCCAATCAATCGGGCGTTCGGGCGCAACTTCTTCACCGCGGGCGGCACGTAGGCCCTTTTTGGCGTAGAAATCCGCATCGATATAATCGCGCGAGACGGTGGCTTCTTCATCTGCCAGCCGCTGATATTCTTTCTTCAGCATTTGGGCAAACTCACTGCCCTGCCCCGGACTTGCCTTTAGCGCATCTATATTGCGCGCAGCGGTAAAGACACTGCCGCGATCGCCTGTTTCCTGACCTGCACTACAGGCGGCAAGCAATCCGGTGATGATAAGAGCAAAGGCGTGTTTCTTTTGGAAATACATTGTGATGACCGTCACAGTTGATTTGATTGTGCCTACCATAGCGGCAAACTAGGTTGTTCTTAAAGGGTTTGTTTCCAAGAAATTGAAGGCAAATTGGCTGGGCGGGCAATTGGTTTACTTCTCATTAACCCTGAGAGGCCAAACTAAGCGCAAGATAAATCCCTAGGAGTGATGCCCATGCCTGCCCCCAAAGCGTCTGACAACACTGCCACGCCGAGCGAAGAACCCAAGCCCGACATCTATATGGTGGAGGATGATGCCGATTTGATCGTGGAAATGGCGGAGCTTATTCGGCGTTTCGGCTTTGATGTGATGACCTTTACGGCCCCAAGTGCCGCCTTGGCCGAGATTGCCGGGGCAGATCGGCCCTTTATTGTGGTGACAGATGTCATGATGCCGGAGCTGACGGGCCATGCGCTGGTGCGTGAGATTGAAAGCACCGATGGCGCCAAATTTCCGCATGAGGTGATTATGGTGTCGGGTGAAAGCGGGTTTGATGAGGCCGTGAACGCCATGTCGCTGGGGGTGATGGATTTTCTGCCCAAGCCGGTGGATGGCAAGCGTTTGCGTAATGTGCTGGACAGGGCGGTGGAACGGATCAATGAAAAAGTAAACCGCACGTCCAGCCAGTCTACCCTTGCGGCGGGGCTGAAAGAACTGCAATCCATGACCGATCGGCTGACCCGCGCATTGCGGCCCGGTAGCGCCGCAGAGGCGGCGGCCCCTTCATCCGGCGGTGCTGAGGCAGATAATATCATGCCATTTTCGCCCCGGTTGACCGCCTTGGCCGATAAAGCAAGTGCGGTGGCGCGCGGCGAGGTTGCTGAATCAACCCCCAATTTGATGGCCCCGAAAATGATGGAGCGGCCCGCCCCAGTGCATGACCTTGATCCGTTGGCGGATGATCATTGCCTGCTGGCGTCTATCAAGTTGGTGCAAAATATGCGCCGGGTGCGCGACAGGCTTTTCCCTGATTGTGCCGATGGCGACCCAAGTTTCGATATTTTGCTATATGTGGAAGAACAATCTTTGCTGGGGCGTCCCGTATCGGTGACATCTGCGTGTCATGCGGCCCTTATTCCCCAAACCACTGCCATGCGCAAAATTGATGAGCTGGTGGCGCACGGCCTGTTGGTGCGTGGCCCTGATCCGCGCGATAAGCGACGTATTTTGCTGCAACCGGCCCCCGGCGCCGATGAAAGCTTGCGGCTTTATCTGGCTGGGGCCATGGAACAGATTTATGGCGCCTTTGAATTTGGCCGAAAGTCGTATGAACCCCACCGCGATGCCGCCGAATAGGGGCAATTTTTAGAAGCGGCGCAAGTGGTTTCGGGTTATACCTTGTCGTGACAACAACCATTGACGGCCCCCATTGACGAAATTCGACAATCGTGGCCTAAAATGGCTAAAGCTCCATGCGTTGCGTTTGAGACATGAACGCAGCGGGTGGGCGCGCAATCGCAATTGATTGCAGCTTTAAGGGTGTTATGAAGGGATCAAGCGCCTGTTTGGGCGCGCCACAGCCATGAGCGCAGAACAGCAACATAAGGTGTTATCTGACAAGCCGGGCGAAAAGCCTGCCGCCACCGATGTTTTGGTGGTGGATGATGATGAAGTGCAGGTTGACGAGATTTCGCAGTTCTTGATCCGCAAGGGATTGAATGTTGCCACCGCATCTGACGGGTTGGTGGCGCTGGATATGGCGCAAAGCCTGAAGCCCGCCGTGGTGGTGTTGGATATTAATCTGCCCGCCATGAACGGCGACCGCTTGTCGGAGATATTGCGTGGGCTGGATCACCGCACGGCAGTGATCATGATGTCGGGCCACACGGATTTGTTCGAGCGTGTGTCAGGCGAAGCCGATGGCTTTGTGGCGGCGATGCAAAAACCTGTATCGCTTAAAGCCCTGTTTGAAACGATCGATGCCTTACTCGCTGGCTGAGCTTTCTGCTGCTGGCAATTCCGGGCCGGTATAGGCACCATCTATTTCTACCAATTTTGCATCTGCCGCGTAATCGCGCTTGAGGGTTTCAACAAGGGCGTCGGCTTCTGCCTTGTCGAACAGGGGCGCTGATTGCACCATATGCCATTCGCCGCCTTCCCCGTCATCTTTACGCAATGACAAGGCGGAAATGCCTTCCGCGGCCAGCTTTTCTACGAGTGCGGCGGCATTGGCTGCATCACGAAAGGTGCCGATTTTGATTTGGTAGCTGGTGCCAAGTGACATATTGGGGTCGGCCTCAACCGTTGCTTCAATAATGGTTTCAGTTTCTTTTGTTGGCTCTTCTGCTTCTTCTTCCGGTTCGGGTTGGGCTTCTGGCTCAATCACAGGGAGTTCCGGCTGCGATGCAGCTTTGGCTGCGGGCTGTTTTGGGGCCTGTTCTGGGAGAGCCGGGCTTGCGGCGGGAATGGGTTCCGCTTCTATCACCGGCAGCTCTGGCTTGGATGCGGTTTCGGGTGCCGTTTCGGCTGCTGCCTTGTCCGCCTCCAAATCTGCTGCGGTAGCGATAGGTACCGGGCTGGCCGGGGCTGCGGCGGCGGCTGAAAATTGTGCAGCCTGTTGTTCTGCGGCTTCCATCAAGGCGGCCAAATCCACTTCCTCGGCTGCGGCCTCCTGCGGGGGTGTGGCTTCAACGGGTTGAGGGGCAGGTGCTATTGCCTGCGGTTCTGCGGTTTTTGCCGGTTTTGTCGGTGCAGGTGGTGAGGATGGCGGTGGCGTGGTCGATTTAGGCGGTTCAATCCCGAAAGGATGCGAGCCGGTTGCCTCTATCCGTTTGATCGCCAGCGGGTGGCCTGCGCGGGCGGCCGCCACATACCAAGCGTAAGCGCGGGCCGGAAAAGTTGCCAGTTCATCATCGCCTTGCGGCACACCGGTTTCGTAGAGGCGTGCGAGATTGTACTGGGCCTTTTCATCACCGGCGATGGCATCTGCGCGCAAAACAGGCAGAGCTTCGCGGATTTTGCTGTTCCGGTCGTGGTCGCTTTGCGCTTCGATCACAGCGCGGCGCAGCAAATCTACGCCTGAGGCCTTGCCATCTGGCATTTGAGCAAAGGCCGGTAACGTCATGAGGAGACTTGTGGCGACCAAGGTAGAAGCAAAACGGGGCATTGCGAGTTTCCGATAAGCGACCGCCAATAAGCGCGGCCATTTTGGGGTTGTTTGGGCTTTGCCTACGCGTATGGCAGGCTATTATATTGGCTAGGGTGCTGGTTTTCACCCGCGTAATCAAGGCCCTAAGCGCAGATACAAGGATCCGGCACAGATGGCATCAAATGCAAATCAGGCAGATGAATTGGATGTGCTGATCGTCGATGACGAGGTGGATATCGCGCTTGATCTGGCCGAATGGCTGACGCGCAAGGGATTGAGCGTTCAAACTGCCAATGATGGGCAGGCCGCCTTGCGTGTTTTGGGCCATGTCTCGCCGCGCTTTGTCATCACCGATTTGCGTATGCCGGGCATGAGCGGCTTTGATCTCGTGGCCGAAATTCGCGCCCAAAAAGGGGGCGAAGCGCCCGCCTTTATCGTGCTGTCGGGCCATGGCGCGGTGTTTGATGCCGACCGAGCGGCGGCATTGGATGCTTTTGCGGTGCTTGAAAAACCGGTCAATTTGCGCAATCTGCTGGCGATGCTGACAAATTAGGCCATTCGGCAGCGGGTTGGACGCCTATATCGTGTATGTGGGTGGTCCAAAAATCCAATAAGTTGTATTGGCGTTAACGACCTGTTGCCAAACGGTAACGCATCGCGCCTCTCCTGTGCATTGAGGCCGCATGACCCACTTTGTGGGGGGACAGCGCGCCAGAAACACGTTAGTGTGCGCCTGTTTTCATTGCTGTGCCGGATAGAACCCACATATAAGTGTGGATTGTGGACGGGGCAGTATTGCATATTATGACCTGTACAATTTGACCTGTGCAAAGAAGAGGGTAGATCATGAAGGTGAACAAGCTTCGCGGCGTATTGGCCGCTCCTGCGCTTGTTGTAGGGATGGGAATTGCCGTTGTTGCAACGCCAGCGTTTGCAGCACCGGCGGGGGAATTCAACACAGCACTGGAAAGCGGTTATCGCGATCTGGCCGGTGGTGAATATGACGAACTGGATTATGTCGATGGCGACATGTTCTCCGCAAAAGCTGACAAGCTGGACAAGGGCGGTTCCGTACTTCCCTATGTTTTGGCTGACTGGCGCTTGCTGGACAAATATGTTGGTCCGTTGACCGATGCGCGCGCTCGTTTGATGGCATTCATTGACGGTGGCGCAGCCGACGTGACGCCGGTGCCTTTGGCCCGCGCGCAAACCAATTTTGATTGCTGGGTGCAGGAAGCTGAAGAAGACATGCAGCCTCCCCATATCGAACGTTGCCGCCAAGCTTTTGAAGCCGCCATGGCCGATGTGCGCTTGCCGGAACCAGAGCCGGAGCCGGAACCAGAGCCCGAAGGCATTGAGCCGATCGCGTTCTCCGTTTACTTCGACCATGATTCCACCAAGCTGGACAGCGATGCCCTTGAAGACATCGCCTCAGCCGCGGCATCTGCCGAAGAAAACGGTTCAAGCTCCATCGATGTGGGTGGCCATACCGATAGCTCAGGTTCAGACGCTTACAATGATCGCCTGTCACGTGCCCGCGCCGAAGTGGTTGCAGCACAATTGGCAGCCGAAGGTGTAAACGCCTCAATCATCAACACAACGTCCTTCGGTGAGAGCCGTCCGGCTGTGACCACGGGTGATGGTGTGCGTGAGCGCGCTAACCGCCGTGCAGAAGTTGTGCTGTATTTCGGTGGTGAAGAAGCTGATGCCGATATGGACTTCGATGACGGTATGGATGATGCCATGCCCGAAGATGACATGGCTGAAGACGACATGATCGAAGAAGATGATGCCGAAAGCGTTGATGACCTGTTTGGTGACGAAGACGAAGCCGAAGAGGAAGTGATGGACGAAGAGCCTGTCGCCGAAGACGAAGCTACTGAAGAAGAAGCTGCTATCGAAGAAGATGCCGCTGAAGAAGAAGTAGCCATGGAAGACGAAGCAACCGAAGAAGAAGTTGCTGAAGCTGCTCCGGCCATCGAAGAAGATGAAGCACCTGCCGCTGCGGAAGAAGAAGTTGTTGAAGACACATCTGACGAAGATGAAGATCTGGACGCTTTGTTCGCAGAAGACGATGCTGACATTGATGAGCTTCCGTAAGCTCTCATTCGATTAAACGAATAAGCAGGCCCTGCTGATGAAAATCGGCGGGGCCTTTTTCATGAGTACCCGGAAGAGGCGCAAATTGTTCCGGGCGGGCTTGCCTTTTATCAGCCGTAATTCATCCCTACATCCCACCTCGAAACGTGATGTGACTTGCCCCCGCAATTTCCATCACATCGGAGCTGCCATTGGGCGGCCTTTACACATTCGGGAAGGAATGACCTCATGAAAACGGGAATCCGTAACGCGGCGCGTGCCGCGATTATTGTTGTTGGTGCGGGCTTGGCCGCAGGCACGGTTGCGCAGGCAGAAGTTTACAATCTGAATAGCTGGCAGGGGGAGCAGGCAAATTATGCCTATCTTGCCGCTGCCGCCAAAACGGCGATGGCAGAAGGTGATTATTTGAAAGCCAAGCGCCTATATCGCCGTGCGGCTGATCTGGGGTCGGTGACGGCGCTGACAAATCTGGGCACGCTTTATGCGCGCGGGCTTGGCGTTGCGCATAATGATGAACGCGCTGTCAGCTATTATCGTGAAGCCGCCCATTTGGGCGATGCCGATGCCCAGTTTAATTTGGGTGTTGCCTATGCAGAAGGCGCAGGCGTGACCCAAAACGCTGACACTGCTGCCAAATGGTATTTGGTATCTGCGGGCCAAGGCCATGCCGGGGCTATGGCAAATTTGGGCACGGCCTATTTCATCGGCCGCGGGGCACCGCAAGATACCGCCAAGGCCGCCTATCTGTTTGAACAGGCCGCCGCCAAAGGCAATGCCCATGGGGCGTTTAATCTGGGTGTCATTTACTGGAACGGCGACAATGGTGTGCAAGATCGTGCATTGGCCGTTGATTTGATCGCGCGGGCCGCAAAGGCTGGCCATGCGGACGCGCTGGAAACCCTTCATATTATCCACTACCAACAGCCGAAACTGACAAAGGGTGTTGATCTGCCGATCGCCCAATAAGTTCGGCTGATTATTGCCTATTGGTGCAAATGGAAGGCTCGCCCTGTTGTAAATAGCAAGGCGGGCTTTTCTTTTGTCAAAATGGCGTTACCCTTGATTGATGGATTAAGGGGAGCGCCATGAACGAAAATGATTATCTGGCAGAAGACGCCGTTGGATTGGCAAGCAAAATAGCAACAGGCGATGTGTCGGCAGCGGAGGTGATGGACGCGGCCTTGGCGCGAATTGCCAAGGTGAACCTCAAGATCAACGCGCTGGTGCATGAAGATTTTGATCGTGCCCGTGCCACGGCAACCAATCCACCAAGCGGCGCTTTGGGCGGCGTGCCCTTTGTCATCAAGGATTTGGACCCGGTGGAGGGTATGCCGATGTATAGCGGCAGCCGTGCCGTGCCTGGGCAGGTGGCGACGGAAGATGGCGTGGTGGCGGCGCAGCTTAAAGCTACGGGGCTGATCCCGATTGGCAAATCCCAAACGCCTGAGTTTGGCCTTACCGCCACAACGGAGCCAGCGCGCTTTGGCCCGGCACGCAATCCGTGGAACCTTGATCATTCAACCGGCGGTTCATCTGGCGGTTCTGCCGCCTTGGTGGCATCGGGTGCCTTACCCATGGCCCATGCCAATGATGGCGGCGGCTCCATTCGCATTCCCGCCGCGGCCTGCGGCTTGATTGGCCTTAAGCCGTCGCGGGGGCGCATGGCGGCCTCGGAATCCGGTGAAATTATGCCGGTGAAGGTGGTGGTGCAGGGCGTTGTCGCACGCTCCATGCGCGATGTGGCGGCGTTTCACTTGGCAGCAGAACAGCACCGCGCGCCGGATGCAGGTGTGCCGCCATTAGGCCCCGTGGCGGAGGCACCGTTGACCCCCAAGCGCATCGGTATGTTGACGCAAACGGCTGATGGCAATCCCGCCAGCGCGGACAATATTAAAGCCGTGGAACAGGCGGCAAAGGCGCTGGAGGCGTTGGGGCATATCATTGTGCCGATGGAAACCCATCCTATTCCCGCCAAGGTGATGGACTACTTCCTGATTTATTGGGGCATGATCCCCGCCTTGCTCAAACTTGGGGGCAAGCAGGCGGTGGATCCTGCCTTCGACAAAACCCAATTGGAAGAATGGGCGCAAGGGCTGGCACGGCACTTTTGGCGCAATGTGTGGAAGGCGCCTTATGCGATCTACAAATTAGGCAAGCTGCATAAGCCCTATGAGGCGATCTATCAGGATATTGATATGTTGCTGACCCCGGTGCTGGCGAAGCCCCCGGTGCCGATCGGCTATCTGGACCCGATGCAACCTGCCGCACAGCATATGCAAAGATTGCGCGACTATGCGGCTTTTACCCTGCTTGAGAATGCATCCGGCGCGCCAGCCATTGCCTTGCCGATTGGGCGCACATCTAATGGATTGCCGCTCGGTGTTCAAATCGCAGCGCCCTTTGGGCGGGATCAACAATTGATCCATTTGGGGCGGGATTTGGAAGCCGCCAATGCGTGGCCTGAATGGCGGCCCGCGGATTTATAGGCACTCACTGTCGCTCATAAGTCGCGGGTGGCAAACCTTGACCTTCTGCCCGTAAATGAGAATATGACCTTAACCTTGCAATAAGGGGCTGGGACCTGGAAGGTATATTTATGAGTAGTGACGAACCACAAATCGCGCCGCAAATTGCTGTCGTGGTGCCCATCAAGAACGAGGAAGACAATATCGCGCCCTTGGTGCGTGAGATTGTGACTGCGTTGACTGGCAAAATACCCTTTGAAATCGTCTATGTAGATGATGGGTCGGATGATGGCTCCTTGCAGGCGTTGCAGGATGCCCGGGCAGATTTTGCCCCAATGCTACGTATTGTGCGGCATCGCCAAAGTTGCGGCCAATCCATTGCCGTGCATTCCGGCGTGAAAGCAGCGCGTGCGCCCTTGATCGCAACACTGGATGGGGATGGTCAAAACGATCCCGCTGATCTGCCGCGCCTGTTGGAACGCTATGGCGACAGGCTGCCCCATGAAAAGCTGATGGTGTGCGGCGAACGTGCCAAGCGGAATGACAGTGCGGTGCGGCTGTTGTCGTCGCGTATTGCCAATGGCGTGCGTCGGCGTTTGCTGAAAGATGGTACGCCAGATAGCGGTTGCGGCCTAAAGATGTTCCGCCGCGAGGATTTTTTGGCCTTTCCGCGGTTCAATCATATGCATCGCTATTTGCCTGCCTTGATCCAGCGTGATGGCGGCACGGCTGTTTCGGTGCCGGTTAATCATCGCGCGCGTGAACTGGGCACCTCCAAATACGGTATTTCCAATCGTTTGTTTGTTGGCATTGTTGATATGTTTGCCGTGCGTTGGTTGCTAAAGCGCGGCGTGGTGCCCGAATTGATTGATGAAGACGCCTAAAACACGCCCCCACTTTCAGGAGCCACCCAATGGCTGAATATTTTGAAACTCTGATGGCCCAGTTTAACTTCTGGGTCGCTTTTGGTTTTTTGGGGCAGGCGCTTTTCGCCAGCCGCATGTTGGTACAATGGGTGACATCTGAACGGCGGCGCGAAAGTGTGGTGCCGGTGGCCTTTTGGTGGCTATCACTGGCCGGTGGGGCAACTTTGTTGGTCTATGCCATTCAGCGCGCTGATCCTGTGTTTATCATGGGGCAGGCTTTTGGCTTTATCGTTTATGTGCGCAACATCTATCTGATCTATTGGGGCAGCAAGCCCAATGAAGAGACGGGTGTTTTATAAGGCGCGTTCAGCCAGCAAAATTTGCGTGTCGCCATAGCGACGTTCGCCAACCACAACCCAGCCATCGGGCAGGGTGATCTGTTCACGCCTGTCGGCTTCAATGACCGCAAGACATTTGGCGGCCAACCAGCCCTTGGCTGCCAGCGCGTTAATCGCCGGGGCCACAAGTGCCTTGCCATAGGGCGGATCAAGAAAAAGCAGCGAATGCGCGCTGGTCTTGCCGGGCGGGGGCTTGGTTGCATCTGCGCGCAGCACGGTTGCGTTTTCAACGCCCAGGGCCGTGATGTTGCCATTGATCAATTGCAAGCTGGTAGGGGCATTGTCCATGAAAGTGGCGGTGCGCGCGCCGCGGCTCAACGCCTCCAGCCCCAAGGCACCGGTGCCGGCGAAAGCGTCCAGCACATGGGTTTCTTCAAAATCAAGACGGGTGGCGAGTGCTGAAAAAAGCGCTTCGCGCACGCGATCGGTGGTGGGGCGCACCTTTTGATCTTTCGGCACATGCAACCGTCTGCCGCCATATTTGCCTGCAATTATCCGCATGGCTTTACCTAGCCCCTAAAACCCGAGCCACGCAAGCTTGCCAATCCCCCTTCAGCCGCTAGGCTGCTGACAACACGATCAGGGGATGGGCATTATGCGCGATATTGAAACCAAAATTGTGAACGCCAATGGCATTGATTTTGAAGTGGCTGTGGCGGGCACGGGCGACAAGCTGGCGCTTTTTCTGCATGGCTTTCCGGAGTTGAACCATTCATGGCGGCATCAAATCCGCCTTATGGCCGAGATGGGCTATACGGTTTGGGCTCCCAATTTGCGCGGCTATGGCAATTCCAGCCGCCCCAAGGGCGTGAAGAATTACGTGATGGAGGTGCTGCTGGAAGATGTGGCCGGGCTGATCGATGCCGCCCAGAAGGACGGGGGCAAGAAAGATGTAACCTTGATCGCGCATGATTGGGGTGGGGCGATTGCGTGGTTTTTTGTGATGCATAAAATTCGCCCGCTTAGCCGCTATATTGTGATGAACCTACCGCATCCCAAATTGATGTCGGACAAAATCAGCGAAGGGGGCGTGCAGCTTCGGCGCAGTTGGTATGTGCTGTTCTTCCAAATTCCATGGTTGCCGGAATTTACCATGCGTCTTGGTCGGGCTGCGGCGGTGCGCCGGGCCTTTCACGATATGGCGATTGATAAAAGCCGTTTTCCAAATGAGGTATTGGATATCTATGCCGAAGCCGCGCTGAAGCCCGGGGCATTAACGGCCATGTTCAATTATTATCGCGGATTGATCCGCGGTGGTGGCGGCAAGCGTATGGCCGAAAAGGGGTATCCTAAGGTTGATATACCAACTTTGATGATCTGGGGCGAAGAAGACAGCGCGCTGGATATCACAACCACCTATGGCACCGATCAATATGTGGATGATTTTACGCTGCGCTACCTGCCGCAAGTTAGCCATTGGGTGCAGCAGGAAGCGCCGGAGAAGGTAAACGCGATTATGAAGGCGTGGCTTGAAGGCGATACGGTACCCGAAGCGCACGAGATTGATGTGACAGAGCGCTTGCCGTTGGATTGAGGTTTACGGATTGAGATTGGGGCGCGCAGCGATCAACTAGGCCCGCCATAGACACCTTTGCGCGCGCCCGCGCAGGCGTTCAGCGTGGCTGAACTGCCGTGAGCGAAAACTGAAAACTACTTTTTCCGCACTTGATTGGCAGCAGATTGCAACTCGCGGGCAATCTCTTCTGCCTCGTCCGGGTCGAAATCCATCGGAATATCGCCATTGGGGGTAACGATCAACAGGCGCACCATGCCCAACTCGGTCGGGCCGATCATTAATTCTGCTTCAAGGTCGCTATCGTGTTTAGGCATTGATTAGTCGTCCATTTTTAATGCGGCGATGAAGGCTTCCTGCGGAATTTCCACCTTGCCGAACTGGCGCATTTTCTTTTTACCCGCCTTCTGCTTTTCCAGCAGCTTTTTCTTCCGCGTCGCGTCACCGCCATAACACTTTGCGGTTACATCTTTGCGCATGGCGGAAATGGTTTCGCGGGCAATCACCTTGCCGCCAATTGCCGCTTGAATAGGAATTTTGAAAAGCTGACGCGGAATCAAATCCTTCAGCCGCTCGCACATGCCGCGGCCCCGGCTGTCGGCGCGTGTGCGATGCACGATCATGGAAAGGGCGTCTACAGGTTCTGCATTTACCAGAATAGACATTTTGACCAGATCACCGGCCTCATAGCCTTCAAGCTGATAATCAAAACTGGCATAGCCGCGGGTAACGCTTTTCAGGCGGTCATAAAAATCAAACACCACTTCATTCAGCGGCAGCTTGTATTGCACCAGCGCGCGATTACCGGCATAGGTCAAATCTTGCTGAATGCCGCGGCGTTCCTCACACAGCTTCAGCACGCCGCCCAAATATTCGTCCGGCACCAAGATGGTGGCGTTGATCCACGGTTCTTCAATTCGTTCAATATGCACAACATCTGGCATATCGGCGGGATTGTGCAGCTCGATCATGGAGCCGTCATTCATATAGATATTGTAGACCACTGACGGCGCGGTGGTGATGAGATCAAGGCCAAACTCGCGCTCCAAGCGTTCTTGAATGATCTCAAGATGGAGCAGCCCCAAAAATCCGCAGCGGAAGCCAAAGCCCAGTGCGGCGCTTGATTCCATCTCGAACTCGAAACTCGCATCATTTAGGCGTAGCTTGGCGACCGAGGCGCGCAGTTCCTCAAAATCATTGCTATCGATGGGGAACAGGCCGCAGAACACAACCGGCTGGTTGGGCTTAAAGCCGGGCAGGGCTTCCAACGCGGGTTCTTTTTCGTCTGTCACCGTGTCACCGACAGAGGTGTCGGCCACCTCTTTAATGCCGGCGGTGATAAAGCCGATTTCGCCTGATGTGAGCGAAGGCTTCATGACCTTTTTGGGTTCAAACACGCCCACCTGTTCTACCAAATGGGTGGTGCCCGCATTCATCATTTTGATGCGCTGGCCTTTTTTGATGGTGCCGTCTTTCACCCGCATCAGCAGCACAACGCCCAGATAGGGGTCATACCAGCTATCCACCAGCATGGCTTTCAGCGGCGCAGCGGGATCGCCCGCAGGCGCGGGCAGTTTGTGGACAATAGCTTCCAGAATATCATCAATGCCAATGCCGGATTTGGCGGAGGCTTCAATCGCGTCGCTGGCATCCAGCCCGATCACATCTTCGATCTGTTGGGCCACCCGTTCCGGCTCGGCGGCGGGCAGATCAATCTTGTTCAGAACCGGGATGATCTCGTGATCGTTCTCAATCGCCATATAGACATTGGCGAGGGTTTGGGCTTCTACTCCTTGCGAGCTGTCGACCACCAGCAGCGAGCCTTCCACAGCAGCGAGCGAGCGGGACACCTCATAGGTGAAATCCACATGGCCGGGCGTATCAATCAAATTGATATTATAGGTTTCGCCATTTTGCGCTTTGTAGTGCAGGCGCACGGTTTGGGCCTTGATGGTGATGCCGCGTTCGCGCTCAATCTCCATATTATCAAGCACTTGTTCGGTCATTTCCCGGTCTTCCAAGCCGCCGCAACGCTGGATCAGGCGGTCTGCCAGCGTGGACTTGCCGTGGTCGATATGGGCAATGATGGAAAAATTGCGAATGTGGCTTTGATCAGTCATGGCCGGGTTTTAGCCCTGATTGCCCGCCGCGCCAAGCGCGCAAATGCGCCGCGGGTCTTTAGCGGGCGGGTAGCGGCGGGGGAGTTTTCGGCAAAAACCACTGTCGTGCCAAATCGTTCATGGGCCGTTCGATGATTTTGAAGAGAATGAAGGAGGCAATAATGGCGCCAGCCAGGCTGGCCAGTGCGGCCAAGCTGATGGAAATGACGCTTGGGCCCAATATTGGTACAATGATGCGGAAGACAATGCCCAAAATATATGGATGTACCAAATACAGGGAATATGAAGCATCACCCATCCTTCCGAAAAAGGCGGCAAGACGATTTGTCGGAAGGGTAAGCCCCAGAGATCCGAAAACGAGCAATGCAGAGGGAAGCCCCCAAGCCAAAGGCCGGGGGAGGTCTAGCGGATAAAAATTTTGAACTAGAAGTGACCCGCAGGCAAGAAATAGCACTGGTTTGCCAAACCGAAAAGCATTTGGATATTTGTCATAGATAACAAAGATGCAGCACCCGAACAGAAATTCCAAAATGATGGTGTCTGTCCAAAAACAAGAGGCACATTGTTGCCTTGATAGAATTGTCCAAAGGCAACAGCCACTAGAAAAACTGTGCTTGCAACTAGAATGCGCCATTTGCCTGCCAGCAAAGCAACCGCAAATACGGTGTAAAAAAGCATCTCGTAATTGAGGGTCCAGCCAAGCTTCAATAGGGGTTTTACGCTGCCAGTAGGGCCTTCATGGGGAATAAATAGCAGAGATTGAATAAGGTTTGGCCAACTGGCTTCAGAGCTGTAGGCAAATTGGGGGGCTATCGACAGAATGACGAAAAGACCAAGTGTAAGTATGGAATATAATGGAATTATGCGGGCCAATCGCTTGATGGCGAATGTTTTGATCGATTGTGTGTTGCGGGTTGTATAGCAAATGATGAACCCGCTGATGACGAAGAATATGTCGACGCCGCTTCCGCCGATGATGAAATAGTTTTTGTCCAGGCCGTCAACATGGCGCATTAATTCCCCGCATAAATGCAGCAATACAACCATCAGCGCAGCAACCGCGCGCAACACCTGGATGACTTCTAGCTTACTTTGGTGCTGGTTCATGTTGTGCGGTCCAATGGCTTTTGCGCCACAATAGCATTATGCAGATACATATCCCCGTTGGAGCGCCACAGACCCAGTATCAAGCCCAGCACATTCATGATGGTGACCGGCACGCGGCCAATCAACCACATCAGCGCTTTAAGCGGCATGTTGGTTTGTCCGCGCCACCAAAGGGCGAACATGATGTTTATTTGGCTGGTGATGGCCGGCCACCCTTGCACCAATTGTTCATTGCGGGAAACTGTAAACCCGTTTTCCTCCAAAAAACCCACAATGCCAAACCGGGTAAAGCGGCGGTAATCGTTGGGTTGTTCGTGTTCGCCGCATAAAAAGGGCATAGTGGCCAGATAGCGGCCGCCGGGTTTTAGCACGCGATGGATTTCAGCCATAAAGGCGGGCAGATTTTGCACATGCTCCATCACCTCAAAGCAAACGACGGAATCTATGCTTTCGTCGGCAAAAGGCAGGGCCGACCCATCATAGTAAATATCTATTTCTTCATCTTCATGGGAATGGCCGGGGTTTTCGATATCAATGCCAAAATAGCCGGAGTGATTGAATAAATCCTGATAGGGCTTTGATCCGCAGCCCACATCCAGTACCACGCCGTTTACCTCGTCGGCGGCGCTACGTACAAAGCCCAGCAAGGCCCGCCGTGAATGGTACGAATAGTTGACAACAAGGCCCAGCAGACCGGGATCAAAATCCTGACTGGACAAGGCCTTGCGGGCACTTTTCAAAAAACGACTAACGGGAGAAGTATTCTGGGACAATGTAAAACCTGATGGATGAGCAATCCTGCATGAACAGAATGATATTAGGGGGCGGTGGGGCCATTATCCAGTGGAATTGTCGTTGCCGCTTGCCGCTTTTGGGTAAGGAAGGCCCACCAGGTCAGCCCGATACATAAGGCTGCGTGCACAAAAGCGGTGCCAACAATGCCCCAGCCGATCCCCATCATGCCGGCGGATTGTGCGCCCCAATAGGTTAGCCCAAAGCTGACGGGCGCGACGAGCGCTTGGATGATGGCAAAAAGGCGAAATTTGCGCATGGCCGTTTGGAAGTTTTGCGCTGTAATGGCAAAGAATGTCAGTGTCATGGCCAGCAGTAACAGGGTCAGCAATTGGGCGCTTTCGGCGTATTCCGGCCCATAAATAATGTGTAGAATTGGCCCGCCGAAGAAGTATGAGACGATAACCCCCCCCGTGCCCATCGTTACCAGTCCACCGGTTATGGTTAGTACCAGTCGCAAGGCTGAACGGAATTGGTGGGCTGACATGTGCTGTGCGACGCGGGCGAGAAACGTTTGATCAATCGCAATTGCCAAATATTGCCCGGCGACAAAGGCATAGGCTACCGCTGTGAACTGTCCCAAAGCGGCCAAGCCCAAAAAATCTTCTACGATAAAGCGCGGTAGAGTATAGATCAAAGAGCCCAACAAGGCCCCAAACCCAAACGGAAACGACAAGCGTAGCAGGCTATATATAGTGCCGGGTTTTTGCTTTGTCGTCGGGCCTTCAAGCGCTCCAAGCAATTTGCGTGCGTAGTGACGGTCATGAAAATAGGCAAAGACGCTCCAAACAATAACCTGCGCGAACAGCGCAACGGCAAGCTGGCGCGTATACCATAACAACACACCAAACAATGTGGCCGACAGCACGCCACGCAGGATCATGGAACGCCCCATCAAATCAAGCCGATGATGTTTTTGGAAAACACCATAAAATAGGTCGGAATAGCTTTCTGCGATGCGGGATATGGTAAGCACCAATATGACGTAGAACGCAGATGTATCTGGTGACAGTACCGGCGCAATGGCCAGCAAAACGATACAGGCGGCAATATTGGCCAAGTGGCGCAGTTTTAGATAACGCTCAAATGAAAAATGCCGGGCCGTATCCGTTGCCTGTCCGGTACGCAATCCCAAATAGGCCAAGATGAACACCGGCCCGGTGATGGCCAGCCCCAAGCCATAACGCCCCAGTTCATCCGCGCTGGTAAGCCGCGTGATGATCATCAAGATGATGAACTGAGAGGCCACATAAAGGCCGTTACCCCCGACAGACCAGAACAAGGCCAGTTTTGCTGTTTGCGGCACAGGTTGCAATTCTGATTGGGTTTCAGGAGGCGATGTTGGGGGCGTTGCCGCCATGTGTGGTTCCTTTCCCCCAAATCGTGCCGGGTGTTCGGTGTGCGGATCCTAGTCGGCTCTTATCATCGCCTTGAGTTCTTTGCCAGATTTATATGCGCGTATGGCTGTGGTATGGGGAAGCCTATTGCGATCTGGAAGGCCCATTGAATGGCGGTTGAAACGGTAATCATTGTGAACGAATGCGCGTCTGTTGATGGCGGGCAGGCGCGTGTTGCCATTGATAGCGCGCTGGGGCTGGCGGCGCGGGGTTTGCGGGTTGTTTACTTCGCGGCGACCGGGCCAGTGGGGGCGGAGTTGGCCGGGGCGGGGATAGAAACCGTGTGTCTGGGCCAAAGTGATTTTGTCGATAGCCAAAACAGTGTGGCGGCGATCGCTCAAGGGATTTGGAACCGCGGGGCCGCAGCGGAATTGAAGGCCCTGATGCAGCGTTATGATCCTGCCAGCACTATTGTGCACTTTCACGGCATTGATAAAGGGCTGTCTCCCTCGATCGGGCGGGCAATTGTAAACGGGCCTTTGCCCCACCTGCTGACGATGCACGGCTTTTTTCTGGCCTGTCCCAACGGGGCGTTCTTTGATCATCAAACACAGACAATTTGCACACGGCGCGGCATGGGCGCTGCTTGCCTGTCGACCAATTGCGACTCTCGCAAATTTGTCCACAAATATTGGCGCGTCGCCCGGCAGGCGGCGATGCTATCAGCCGGCGCGCTGCCGCGCGGCTTGAAGAACATTGCCTATATTTCTGAAACGGAACGGCGTGTGTTGGCTGATTATCTGCCGCCTGCGGCCACTTTGGCGCATGTTCCCAACCCCATTTCCGTCAATCAAGGCCCGGCGGTGGCTGCAGCGCAAAACGATGCTTTTGTTTTTGTCGGTCGCCTTAGCCCGGAGAAAGGCTGTGTGGATTTTGCGAAAATGGCACAGGCAGCTGGCGTTCGTGCCGTGTTTGTGGGGGAAGGGCCGGAGCGGGAAGCCATCTTGGCCGTAAATCCCGACGCGGAAATTACCGGCTGGGTTGATGGGGCAGGTGTGGAGGCTTGGTTGCAACAGGCGCGTGCGCTGGTGTTCCCCAGCTTGTGGTACGAGACATTTGGTCTTGTGGCCTATGAAGCCTTGGCAAAGGGGGTGCCCGTTATCGTGGGTGGCTGGAATGCCGCCGCAGAGGGCGTAAAACATGGGGAAACTGGGCTGATATACGAAAACAGCGCCGACCTTGCCACGATGCTTGAACAGGCAAAATCTGATAATCTGATCGCGCGCCTCTCAACCCAAGCCTATGCGCAATATTGGGCAAACCCACTCACCATTGATCGCCATGTGGATCGGTTGCTCGACGTGTATGAGCAAATATTGGCCTGATATCAGGGTCGAAACAGTGGCGGGGAAATGGTGGGCGATACTAGATTCGAACTAGTGACCTCTGCGATGTCAACACAGCGCTCTAACCAACTGAGCTAATCGCCCCAACCAGTGGGGTCTTCTAATATCCGGGCGGTCCTTTGGGCGCAAGGAGAAATCCTGTGCGTTGATGCGACGGAAAGTCAGGTCGTATCTGCGCGCCAAATCATAATAATGGAGTAAACTACATTATTACAGTATGGTTAATCATCAAAGGCAGGAGGGTGCGATGCCAAGATTGAAACAGGCAGGCCGGGAGGCAGGCAACCCTTACGCCGATGCGATCTTTGGGTTGCTGTTCGGTGATCGTGATCCGATCAAGGAGCCGGGCACCGAAACCGGCACGCCGGGCAATTGGTGGACGGTTTTCAACATTGTGCCTGATGCGTTCAATCACACAACCGACGGCTTTAAGTTTTATCGCGACCCAAATCGGAAGATCGACCCCAAATTGCGTGAGCTGGGGCAAATCCGGGCGGGCTATTCTGTTGGCTCCCAATTTGTGTTCTCTCAGCATTGCAAGGCGTCGCGCGATGTGGGGCTGACCGAGGCCCAGATCGAAGCCATACCCCACTGGCCAACGGCTGATTGTTACAGCGAGATTGAACGCGCCGTGCTGGCCTATACCGATAGCTTGGTGCTGGAGCGTGGCCGCGTGCCCGATGGCACCTTTGAGATGCTGAAAAAGCACCTGTCGGATGAAGAAATTCTCGAACTTACCTACATCACTTGCACATACATGATGCACGCCATTATGAGCCGGGCGCTGCACCTTGAATATGATGAACGCCCTGACCCTGTGGTTGAAATCGCTGCACCTGAAGGTGCCTCCAGCGATGTTATGGCCATGGTTGATGGTGATAAAGACTAGCCTGCCTCTGTCCCCCGCAGTTTTTGAGGAACGATGAAGATGAAAAATGTGCACCCCGTTGTGGCGACGCTTGCCTTGTTATTGGCAACCAATTCAGCCTTCGCCCAAGCAGACGACACGTTGAACGCGCAAGATGCGCCGCCGGTTGAACAAGCGACGGAGCCTGCGGAAAAAACTCTCACGCTGGATGAGATTATCGTGACCGCGCAAAAACGCGCGGAGGATATTCAAGATGTGCCGATCTCCATGTCGGCCATTGGCGGGGAAACGTTGAAGCAAAAAAACATCGAAACCCTGACAGACCTGTCAGCGCTGACACCCAATACCGAAATTCAGGCCATGCCTACCTTGTCGTTCATTTATATGCGCGGCCTCGGCTCCGGCTTTAATATCGGCTTTGAACAATCTGTCGGCATGTTCTTCGATGGCGTTTTTTATGGCCGCATGAGCTATCTGTCCGACGGCTTGCTGGATATTGAACGGGTGGAAGTGCTGCGCGGGCCGCAAGGCACGCTCTATGGCAAAAACACCATTGCCGGGGCATTGGCCATTACCACCGGCACGCCAACGCCGGAGCTGGCCGCTGATCTAATTTTGGCGGGCGGTGAGTTTGAGCAAAAAAAGATTGAGGCCATGATCAATGTGCCGCTGTTCAACGATAAGCTGGTGCTGCGCGGGGCGTTCGGCAAAAACCTGCGCGATGGCTATATCCACAACACCGCGATTGATTTTGATGAGTGGGATACCGATACACAAAACTGGCGTGTCAAAGCCAAGCTGGATGTTACCGATTGGCTGGATGTAACACTGGCAGCCTCCGGCTCTTCCGTTAATCAGGATGGTCAAGGTGCGCAGTTGAAAGAACTGCCGGATGAGCTGGCCGCTGTGATGCGCCTGTTCGACCCCGAGGTTGAAGGCGACATCACCAATTATCAATCATCCTTGGATCGTTTATCAGGGATTGAGCGCGACACGCTGGGCGGCTCGCTTACCATCAATGCTGACATTGGCGAACACACCCTCACCGCCATTACGGGCCTGACGGGTTTTGAGCAGGATACATTGTGGGACGCAGATATTTCGCCCATTCCGTTCCTCACGCTGAAAGGCCCGGAAGAATATGAGCAGTTGAGTCAGGAAATCCGCTTGCTGTCACCTGCGGGCGAAACACTCGATTACATCGTCGGCCTCTATTATTTTGAAAACAATGTGTTTAACGACACCACGGTGAATGTCATCAATGAAGACACGCCGATCCAAACCTTGGGTGGCTTGCTAACGCCTGCGGCCTTGGCCACTTTGTTGTTCCCGGCCTTGCCCGATATCGGTTCCTTCCAAGGCGAAGAAAGCCGCAAACTTTACGATCAGGACGGCACGTCCTACGCCATTTATGGCCAAGCTACATGGTATGCGCTGGAGGATTTGGCGGTGATTGCGGGCTTGCGGTACTCCTATGAGGAAAAGAGCATCAACTTCAAGCATATGATGTCCACCGGCGGGGTGCCGGGCGCGGGGATCGTGTTCCGGGCGCTGACGGAATCGGAAGAGTTTGATGTAAACATTGATCGTTCTGAACAGAATGTGTCGCCGAAAATTTCGCTGCGCTACGAAATCAATGAAGAGATCACAACTTACCTGACCTATGCCGAAGGCTGGAAAGGTGGCGGCTTTTCTGCCTCTGCCAACCGGGTGGAACACATTGAGTTTGATGCGGAAAACTCCAAAACCTATGAAGCCGGCGTGAAGATGAAACTGGTGGGCGGCGCGATCCGCCTGAATATTGGCGCGTTCCACACCCAGTTTGAAAATCTGCAAGTCTCGGTCTTTAACGGCTTGCAGTTTATCGTGAAAAACGCAGCAGAGGCCACAACCCAAGGGGTTGAGTTTGATGCGGCGGCGCTGTTGTCTGAAAATATCTTCATCACCGCATCCGGCGGTTACACCTATGGGGTCTATGACAGCTTTCCCAATGGGCCGTGCCAAGTGGGGCAGGACGCGCCGTGTGATCTAACCGGCAACCGGTTGGCCAATGCCCCGCGTTGGAATGGGGCGCTGGGCCTCAATTACAATCTGCCTTTGGGCAATACGGGTTTGGTCATGTTCGCCGGGCTGGACATCATCTATTCCAGCAAGATCTTCTTCGATACCGATCTTGACCCGATTGATGCACAGGACGCGATGGCCAAATATAATGGCCGCCTTGGCTTGGCGGCTGAGGACAATTTGTGGTCCTTCACCGTGCATGGCCGTAATCTCAGCGATGAGGTGGATTTGGTTGTCGTCTCCGACGTGCCGGTACTGGAAGGTGCGCATTTCGGTGCCGCTGAACTGCCGCGCACCATCACCGCCGAATTTCGTGTGAGTTTCTAGCAAGGCTTGATATAGTCCCTTCCATTCAAGCTTGCCCAACGGCCCCAAGCGGGGCCCGGCGCGCCCGCGAACTGAGGTGAGCGGGGTGAATGCGCCGCCCCCGCGGAGCCGTGCCATGTTGATGGCACTGGCGTGAGCGAAATATCAAAGGGGGGTTACGCCGTGCCTAAACAACTACGCTCACTGATTTCATCTGAGGGTGAACTCAAAATCTATCTGCAAGATATGGATATGCCTGAACCCGGCGCTGACGAGGTCGTCGTGGCGGTTGAAGGCACGCCCATCAACCCGTCAGACCTTGGTGGGCTGGTCGGCCCTGGTCAAATGGCCAAGGCCAAAAATGTGGATGGCGCATTGGTTGCGCCGATTGATCCGGCCCATCTGGCGCGCTTCAAAGTGCGGTTGGATAAGCCCCTGCCCATGGGCAATGAAGGCGCGGGTACGGTTGTGGCCGCAGGCTCAAGCGACGCGGCGCAAGCGCTTATGGGCAAACGCGTGTCCTGCATGGGCGGGGCGATGTATGCCACGCACCGCGCGGTGAATGTTGCCATGTGTTTGGTGCTGCCGGATGATGCGACCGCGCGCGATGGTGCCTCCTGCTTTGTAAACCCGCTCACCGCCTTGGCGATGGTAGATACGATGCGCATGGATAATCATAAAGGCATTGTGCATACCGCTGCTGCCTCCAACCTTGGCCAAATGCTCAACCGCATTTGTCTGGATGAAGATGTGCCCTTGGTGAACATTGTACGCAAGCAGGCGCAAGTTGATCTGTTGAAGGATCAAGGGGCCAAGATTGTTTGCAATTCATCAGATGACGACTTCAAAAAACAACTGGTTGCGGCGATTGGCGAAACCAGTGCTTCCATCGCATTTGATGCCACAGGTGGCGGTCGCTTGGGCGATACGATCCTGACCTGCATGGAAACGGCGTTCAATCAGGATGCAGAAAACTGGAGCCCCTATGGCTCCACCGTGTTCAAGCAGCTTTACCTTTATGGCGGGCTGGATCTTACCCCCACAACGCTTAGCCGCGGCTATGGCATGAGCTGGGGCATTGGCGGCTTCTTGCTACCCTTGTTCATGGGGCGCGTGGGCATGGAACGCATGTTGGAATTGCAGCAGCGCGTGGCCGCAGAATTGAAAACAACGTTCGCCAGCCATTACAGCCACGAAATCTCACTCAGCGATATGCTGGATGCAGATATCGCCCGCGCTTACGAGGCAAAGAAAACGGGCGAGAAATATTTGGTGAACCCAAGTTTGGGTTAATCCACAGCCGTCACCCCGGGCAAGGCACCAAGAATTTGGTGGCGCGACCCGGGGTCCATGAGGCGATGAAACCTCATTGCCTGTGCAAGCGGAGATGCCGACTGGATGCCGGATCAAGTCCGGCATGACGAAAATGGAAACGCCGCCTCTGGTTTTCGATAGCCTTTTATTGTCCCGTATCTAGGCGGTCAGTTTCCTGTCCACAAGAGTCGCACCGATAATACTTCTTCTTTCCGCCAAGATCCCCGAATATCTTGTCTTTTTCTTCGCGGACGAGCCGAACGGCAAACTCGCCACAGTATTCGCATTCTTTCCCACCTGTTATGGAGGGCTTTTTTTGGCTTGCCTCCTGCGCGGCGTTTCTATTTCTCAGGGGTGAGCGACCCTATCTGGTAGGAACCGGCGCATCACCTGAATAATCATAAAAGCCGCGGCCCGTTTTTTGGCCCAGCCATCCGGCCTCAACATATTTTACCAGCAGCGGGCAGGGGCGGTATTTGCTATCGGCCAGCCCATCATGCAGCACCTGCATAATCGCCAGCACCGTATCCAGCCCGATAAAGTCGCCCAATTGCAGCGGCCCCATCGGGTGGTTGGCGCCCAGCTTGAGTGAATTGTCAATCGCTTCCACGCCGCCTACGCCTTCATACAAGGTGTAGATGGCCTCGTTGATCATGGGCACCAAAATGCGGTTCACCATAAAGGCGGGAAAGTCTTCCGCGTGGGTGGCGGTTTTGCCCAGCTCGCCCGTATAGCGGCTGACGCGCTCAAACGTTTCCGGCGCGGTGGCGATGCCGCGAATAAGTTCTACCAATTGCATTACAGGCACCGGGTTCATGAAATGCATGCCCATAAACTGTAACGGCCTGTCGGTGACAGAGCCCAGCCGTGTGACAGAGATGGAGGACGTGTTGGTGCACACCACCGCATCTTTGTTCAAACTGGCGCAAAGCTCCTCAAAAATTTTGGCCTTGATAGCCTCGTTTTCGGTGGCGGCTTCAATCACCAAATCGCAATCAGCAAGGCCCGCCAGTGTATCGGCGGTGCTGATGCGTTTCATGGTGGCTTCGCGCACGGCGTCATCCAGCTTGCCGCGGGCTACTTGGCGCGACAGGGAGGTATCAATGGCTGTAGGGGCGGCAGCGCGCGCATCGGCACTTGCGTCTGCCAGCAGAACGTCTGATCCCGCCATGGCACACACCTGCGCTATGCCCTTGCCCATTTGACCGGCGCCGATCACGCCTACTTTGGTGAATTCAACCATGATGTCTCTCCGAAATTTCCCGTAGGAGCATAGGCGCGTTATAGGCTGTTTGGCCGCTCAAGAAAACAGGTCGCGCCTGCGGCCTCAGCGCGCCCTAAGTAGGGGGCTCGGGCAAAAGGAAAAGCCGCCGGGAGCGATCCCAGCGGCGTCTAAACTCAAGATTCGTCTTCGAGAGGCTTTTCCTTCAAGGCAGCTTTAGCGGCCTTCTGTTCGTTGCGAACACGGTTGGTTAGCGCGCCTAGTTTCCCAAGGCGTTCACGCTTCCTCTCGCGCTCAAAATACCAACTTTTGAAGAGGGTCTCTGTCAGCTCTTTGAGTAGCTCTGCTTCATGGGGCTCAATGTCGATAATGAAATCGACATTCTTGTCCATATGGGCGCCGATATCGCCTATGGTTCTGATGCCTTGAATAATGTCCCACGTTTCGCCGTCCACCTTGTCCTTGATAAAATTAAGCTCTGCACCCAAGTTGCCCCGCTTGCCTTCCGGAATATCCCAAAAATCGCGAACTATTCCCTGAAGGCAGCGGCGAAAGAGAGCTGCCGAAGCTTTGGGGCTAAGATCCAATATGCGGCATGCTTCCTTGTAATTGGCGGCAATTTCCGCTGGAACATAGTCCGGTAGTGGTATTGCTGAGGACTCCGGCAGCAGGCGGGTGTGTAGCAGTTGGCGGTTTGGCAGTATGACCCAACTGCTTATCTGAGAGCGCCACTCACGCTGGCCCAAGATGACTGCAACGGTTAGTCTTTTGCATTCAGGATTAGGACACGAAATGGAGGACACGCGTAATGCCATGCCCTCTCCATGCGAGGAGTTTGCGTTCAATGCAGCCCACTCAACTGATAAGTTCTCATCAACAATTGTGGTGTAGTTGCCGCAGTAAGAGCATGTCCAATTAAACGCCATTTGCTTCTCCGTCCGAACGTATCAGCACCAACTTTTCCAAAATTAATCACCTTATAAGCAAAACGCCGCCCTTAAGAAAGGGCGGCGCTTCAAATCTTGGATCGCGTGAGCTTGTTAAAGAACTTTCTTAAGCTCTTCTTCCAGTTCCGGTACGGCGTTAAACAGGTCAGCAACCAGGCCATAATCAGCAACGGAGAAGATCGGTGCTTCTTCGTCTTTGTTGATGGCAACAATCACTTTACTGTCTTTCATGCCCGCCAAATGCTGAATAGCACCGGAGATACCCACGGCGATATAAAGCTCAGGCGCGACGACCTTACCGGTTTGACCGACTTGGTAGTCATTCGGCACGAAGCCCGCATCAACTGCGGCGCGCGAGGCACCAACACCGGCGCCCAGCAAGTCAGCCACTTTATCCAGCATGTGGAAGTTGTCGCCGGATTGCATACCGCGACCGCCCGATACGATGATCTTGGCAGAGGTCAGCTCAGGACGTTCAGAAACGGAAAGTTCTTCGTTCACAAACGACGACAAGCCGGGATCGCCCGCAGAAGCCACAGCTTCAACAGCGGCGGAACCACCTTCTGACGGAGTAGCGGCAAAGCCGGTTGTCCGCACGGTGATAACTTTCTTGGCGTCGGATGATTGCACCTTGGCCATCGCGTTACCCGCATAGATGGGGCGCACGAAGGTGTCAGGGCCTTCAACAGAGACGATTTCAGAAATTTGCATCACATCCAAAAGCGCAGCCACACGGGGCATAACGTTTTTGCCGGATGTGGTGGCAGGGGCCACAATCGCATCATAGCCATCGGCCAGAGAAACGATCAGGGCTGCTTTCGCTTCTGCCAGGCGGTTGGCATAAATGGCATCATCGGCCACCAGCACTTTGGCTGCACCATCAATTTTGGCGGCAGCTTCACCGGCGCCGGCGCAACCGGAACCTACAACCAGCACATCAACATCGGCACCAAGTTCTTTGGCGGCGGTGAAGGCTTTAAGCGTTGCATCGTTGAGACCATCGCCATGATGGTCGGCAATTAGAAGAGTTGTCATCCGATTACTCCCGCTTCGTTTTTCAACTTGTCGACCAGTTCGGCAACCGTTTCTACCTTGATACCGGCTTGACGTTCCGGCGGCTCGGTCACTTCAAGCACGGTCAGGCGCGGCGTGATGTCGGCACCGAAATCTTCCGGTGTTTTCTCATCGATCGGCTTCTTCTTCGCCTTCATAATATTCGGCAAGGAAGCATAGCGCGGCTCGTTCAAGCGCAAATCGGTGGTCACCACGGTGGGCAACGTCACTTCAATGGTTTGCAGGCCGCCGTCAATCTCGCGCGTTACGGTGGCTTTGCCATCGCCCAGCTCTACCTTTGAAGCAAAGGTACCTTGGCTCCAGCCCAGCAGGGCTGCCAGCATTTGGCCGGTTTGGTTGCTGTCGTCATCAATGGCTTGCTTGCCAACGATCACGAGATCAGGGCTTTCAGCCTCAACCACGGCTTTCAGAATTTTGGCAACGCCCAGCGGCTCTACCTCAGCATCGGTTTTCACCAGAATGCCGCGATCAGCACCCATGGCCAAAGCCGTACGGATGGTTTCTTGCGCTTGTTGGGGGCCAACGGAAACGGCAATCACTTCTGTGGCGGTGCCGGCTTCCTTAAGACGAACCGCTTCTTCGATGGAAATTTCATCAAACGGGTTCATGGACATTTTGACGTTGGCGAGATCGACGCCCGTCTTGTCCGATTTAACACGGATTTTGACGTTATAATCGACAACCCGCTTCACAGGGACCAGAATTTTCATCTGTTTGCTGTCTCCGATATGAGGTCCGAAAGCGGCAAAAACGCCCGGAAAACCGGGAAATTTCACCGCGGGGTGAATGGTGTTGGGGCACAATACTGGAACACCGCCCCAATTGGCCCGCACCCTACTTGCCCGGCCTATTGCAGGTCAATGAACGGGGGTGCGGCTCCCGGTCTCACTTCAGGCGCCAGGTTGTATACAGGCGCCTTAGCTGGCTGAAAGGTCGGGCCCAAAGGTCATGCCTTCGGGGGCCAAACATTCAATGTTGAGCTGCCCGGCCAGGCCGGCACTGCGATGCACCGCAGCTTCCATCCATTCGGGGCTGCTGCTCATGGCCACCATATCGGCACGGCAGCCATAACGGGCAATAGCGACTTCGTCCCACAAATTGTCCATTTCGCCCAAAGCCAGCCAGTTCACATCAGCCGCGAAAACCGGCGCACCGTTGAACTTTGGCAATATGTCGGCCACGGCATTGCCATATATCATATAGGCGTCGCGCCCGCTCAAGTCGGTTTCGCGGCCATCCTCATATTCGGCTTTTTCTTTGAACTTCAATAAATTGACCATGTAGATCGGCCCGTCCGGGCCTTTTGCCAACATGTCTTTCATGCGTTCTTCGCCTTGCGGAAAAACGTGGTTTTCGCCGCTGAATTTAGTCTCGGTCATGGTTTCCCCCATTTTGTTTTCGCTATCTGTTTTGCCCTATTTGTTTTGACCGGGCACCCAAAGCGGGTCTTCCACCTCTGTTTGGTGGTTCACAAAGCGTGCGGCCACAAAGAAGAAGTCTGACAAGCGGTTTAGATATTGCAAGCTGGCCTCTGACACGGGCGCGCCATCGGCAATAGCCAGCGCTTCACGCTCTGCCCGCCTGATTTGCGTGCGTGCCATATGCAGATAGGCGGCAGCGGGATGTCCCCCCGGCAGGATGAAGGAATTCAACGGCTCCAACACATTGTTCATGAAGTCTATTTCGCTTTCCAGCCGTTCCACCTGGGTGGCGACGACCCGCAGCGGTTCCCACGAACGCTCTGCCCCATCATCCGGCGTGGAAAGATCTGCCCCCAGATCAAACAGATCGTTTTGAATGCGACCTAACATGGCATCTATTTTGTTCAGCTTCTTCGTATGTTGGCGTACAACGCCCAAAGTGGCGTTCACCTCATCCACGGTGCCATAGGCGGCAAGGCGGGCATGGGTTTTGGGCACGCGTTCACCGGTTGCCAGCGCCGTTGTGCCTTTGTCACCCGTGCGGGTGTAGATTTTATTCAAAGTCACCATGGTTATGACGCCAAATAGAACAGCAGCATGATCAGCACCACGGCGATGAACTGAAACAGAATGCGCAGCCGCATCAGCTTGTTGGAACGGCTGGGCGATGCAGCATCGCGCCGAAACATATTGAACAGCCCAAGGGCCAGAACGATAACCACCGCGGCCATGGCGATGGGGATCAAAATTGTAAGTACACTTTCCATGTGCCTATTTTGGGCTTAAGGGCGGGTGACTTCAAGCGGCTTTCTTACCAACCCTCCTCAACCCCTTCTGCCACTCCTTCTTAATATCCCGGCAATAGTCATCAAAGTTGACCTGCATGGTATGGCGGCGAGATTTATAGAAATGGCCGGTGGCTTTTTCGTCATCCGCAGCGATGATGCTTTGCATCTCAGCCTGCGTGGGCAGCACATAATCGCCTTTGATGTGATCCACCACCCAGCGGGCCTGTTGTTCGGCAAAATTCACCAGCGTGGGCAAGGGTTGGGCCAAGCCCATGAAATATAAACCCGGCGTATCAGGCTTGAAGATGCGCTTGAACAGGGGCAAATGGTTTTCTTCTACCTTCACGGTCTCATCATCAAAAAACGGGAAGGTAAGGTTGTAGCCCGTGGCATAGATGATGGCGTCGATCTTTTCTTCACTGCCATCTTCAAAGGCCACCGCATCGCCCCTCAATTCCTTGATGCCCGGCTTCACTTTCACGTCGCCCGTGCCCACGCGGGTCAAAAACTCGCCGGAGACGGAAGGGTGCTGATCCATCGGGTGATGGTCTGGCTCCGGCAGGCCGTAAGCCGACATCGGGCCAACCGCGTTGAGGATGACTTTTTTCATTACAATGCGCGCCAGCCAGTCAGGCATCCATGCGGGCTTCACGCCTTTGTCGGGCACTTCGCCCTTAATATATTTGGGGAACACCCAAACCCCGCGCCGCGCCACGATGAACAATTGCTCGGCAATGGGTTTTTGGGAAAGCTCGGACGCTATATCCAACGCAGAATTCCCCATGCCGACAACCAAGATGCGTTTGCCGCGCATATCCACCGGCTCAAACGGATCGACATATTTGTGGGAGTGGAATTGCGGCCCATCAAAGTGGCCAGGAAATTCCGGCACATGTTGATCCCAATGATGGCCGTTGGCGACAATCAAGCGGTCATAATGTCGGGTCTCCCCGGTGGAGAGGGTGACGGCCCAACCATCGCCTTCGCGGCGGGCATTTTCCACCTTGGTGTTGAAGGTGATGTGCTCACGCAAGCTAAAGTGATCTACATAGTCGTTGAAATATTGAAAGATCTGCGCGTGATGGGGATAGTCAGGGAATTCTTCCGGTATGGGGAAGTCTTCAAACGCCATGCGGAATTTGGACGTATCAATGTGCAGCGATTGATAACATGCCGACACACCATTGGCGTTCTTAAAGTTCCAGACACCGCCAATCTGGTCAGACATTTCATAGCAATCAAACGGTATGCCGTGATCTTTCAGCGCCTTGGCCGTGGAAAAGCCGGAAGGCCCGGCCCCGATAATGCAGCAGCGCGGCAGCTTAGATTGTGTCATGATATCCCCCAATATTTGCGGCACCATATAAGCCGTGTGGGATGGGGGCAAGAATGACAACGATTTTGATGACAGGCGCGACATCTGGCCTTGGGTTGGAAGTGGCGCGAAACTTGGCGGCAGTGGGGGCGGATCTGGTTGTGGGTGCGCGCAATCCTGAAAAGGCAGATGATTTGAAAGCCGTTGTGCCCGCAAGCCAGCTCACGCTGTTGCCGCTGGATCTTGCCTCACTGGCGTCTGTGCGTACCCTCGCTGAGGCGGTGAAGGACCACAGCTTTGATGCGGTGGCGTTGAATGCGGGCCTGCAATTTACCGGGCCGCAGCCGCTGACCGCAGATGGAGTGTGTAACAGTTTCGCTACCAATCACCTTGGGCATTTTCTGTTGGCGCATTTGCTGCTGCCGCAAATGGCGCAGGCGGCGTGGTGGTCTCCACTTGTTCGGGCACCCATCACCCGGATGAAAAGCTGGCCAATATGTTTGGCTTTCGCGGCGGGCTGTTTCCCTCCGCTGCGCGGGTGGCGGTAGGTGATTTGAGTGATGGTGAAGTCAGCGGTGCCCAGCAGGGCATGGACCTATATGCCACCTCAAAGCTGTGCAATATTTTGTTCATGCGCGAGATGGCAGGCCGCACCCGCACGCGGTTTGTCGGGTTTGATCCCGGCCTGATGGCAGGCACGGGGCTGGCGCGCGAACGCAAGGGTGTTGAGGCGTTTGGCTGGAAATATATTCTGCCTGCCTTGCAACCGTTGATCTCACTGTTTGGGGTGCGGATGAGCCGCCCCAAAAAATCGGCCGCCACTCTCACCAAACTTCTATTGGGGCGGGCGGGCGACATACCCGGCGGCGCCTATAAGGATTTTGCCTTGCGCGAGGCCGAAATTTCCGCCGATGCACAAGACAAAGAAAAGGCGGCAGACCTGTATCAGGTTTCCTGCCGCCTTTCCGGTATTTCAGCGATTTAGCGAGCCTTAGCTGGCAGCAAGGTTCTTCATCACATGTTGCAAGATGCCGCCATCTTCGTAATAAGCGATTTCGTTCGCGGTATCGATGCGTAGCAGCAGGTCGACACTGGTCTTCTTGCTGTTTTTGCGCGTGATGGTCATGGTCACGTTTTGGCGTGGCTTCACCTTGCCGGTAAGGCCGCTAAGCGAGATGGTTTCTGAGCCATCCAGTTTCAATGTCTTGCGCGTCACACCTTCAGGAAATTGCAGTGGCAGCACGCCCATACCCACAAGGTTGGAGCGATGGATGCGTTCAAAACTTTCGGTAATGACCGCCTTCACCCCCAGCAAATTCGTGCCCTTGGCCGCCCAGTCGCGGGATGAACCGGTGCCATATTCCTTGCCGCCAATCACCACCAAGGGCGTGCCGCGTTTTTGGTATTCCATGGCCGCATCATAGATATCCATGCGCTTGCCTTGCGGCATCAGCTTGGTCACGCCGCCTTCAACGCCGGGCACCATTTCGTTCTTGATGCGAATATTGGCGAAGGTACCGCGCATCATCACTTCATGATTGCCCCGGCGGGAGCCATAGGAGTTAAAGTCCAGCGGCTTTACCTTATGGGCTTTCAGGTAGCGGCCTGCCGGGCTGTCTTCCTTGATGGAGCCTGCGGGGGACACATGGTCGGTCGTGATGCTATCGCCCAACAACGCCAAGATGCGCGCGTCTTCAACATCCTTAAAGCCTGCCTCATTGCCTTCCGCAAAGAAGGGCGGGTTTTGCACATAGGTAGATTTGGGATCAAAATCATAGGTCACGCCTTCGGGCGCTTTAATTTTACGCCAGCCCGCATCGCCCTTAAACACATCGGCATAGCGCTTTTTGAATGACGCCTTGGTAACTGATTTGCGCACCACCTCTGTAATCTCTGCATTGCTGGGCCAAATGTCTTTCAAATAGACCGGATTGCCCTTCCTATCTTCCCCAAGTGGATCTTGGGTAATGTCAATCTGGGTTGAGCCTGCAATCGCATAGGCCACTACCAAAGGCGGCGATGCCAAATAGTTTGCCCGCACATGCTGGTTCACCCGGCCTTCAAAATTGCGATTGCCGGACAGCACGGAGGAGACGGCCAAATCATTGTCTACAACCGCCTTGGCAATGGGCGGCGGCAACGGGCCGGAATTGCCGATGCAGGTGGTGCAGCCATAGCCCACAAGGTTAAAGCCCAGCCGGTTCAAATCTTTCTGCAAACCTGCGGCGGCCAAATAGTCTGTCACAACCTGCGATCCGGGGGCGAGTGAGGTTTTCACCCAAGGCTTTACCTTCAGCCCCAGCTTCACCGCATTGCGTGCCACCAAACCTGCCGCCACCATGACAGAGGGATTGGAGGTGTTGGTGCATGAGGTAATGGCGGCAATCACCACATCCCCATGACCAAGATCGTGATCTTGTCCGCGTACCTTCACGCGTTTTGAAACCTCATCTCCCTTGCCATATTCATTTGCCAAGGCATCCAGAAAATTGGCGGGCACATTGGGCAGGGCCACCCGGTCTTGCGGGCGCTTGGGGCCAGCGAGGGATGGCACAACGGTTGAAACATCCAATTCCAAAGTATCGGTAAAAATCGGGTCGGGCGTGCGCTTGGTGCGCCACATGCCTTGGGCCTTGGCGTATTTTTCAACCAAGGCCACGCGGGCGGGGGCGCGGCCCGTGCTGCGCAAATAGTTGCAGGTTTCTTCATCAATGGGGAAGAAACCACAGGTGGCCCCATATTCGGGGGCCATATTGGCGATGGTGGCACGGTCCGCCAATGATAGTTGGTCCAGCCCCGGCCCGTAGAATTCAACAAATTTGCCCACCACACCTTTTTGGCGCAGCATCTCGGTCACGGTCAGCACAAGGTCGGTTGCGGTAATACCTTCGGCCATTTTGCCGGAAAGCTTGAAGCCCACCACATCGGGGATCAGCATGGAAACAGGCTGCCCCAGCATGGCGGCCTCTGCCTCAATGCCGCCCACGCCCCAGCCCAATACGGCCAGGCCGTTCACCATGGTGGTGTGGCTATCGGTGCCCACCAGCGTGTCAGGGTAGGCCACATCAATGCTTTTGCCTTTTTCATCCTTCGCCTTGGCGCTCCAAACCGCTTGGGCCAGATATTCAAGGTTTACTTGGTGGCAAATGCCGGTGCCTGGCGGCACCACGCGAAAATTATTGAAGGCTTGGCTGCCCCAGCGCAGAAAATTGTAGCGCTCATCATTGCGCTCATATTCCTTCATCACATTTTTCTTGAACGCGTCAGGCCCGCCGAAATAATCGATCATTACCGAATGGTCGATCACAAGGTCCACCGGGTTTACCGGATTGATCTTTTTGGGGTTAAGGCCCCGCGCTTCCATCGCATCACGCATGGAGGCCAAATCCACCACGGCGGGCACGCCGGTAAAATCCTGCATCAGCACGCGGGCGGGGCGATATTGAATCTCCCGCGGGTTAGACTTTTTCTTCGCCCATGTCGCGAAGGCCTTAATATCCTGTTGTTTAACAGATACGCCATCTTCGTTGCGCAACATGTTTTCCAGCAACACTTTCAGCGAAAACGGCAGGCGGGAAAAATCAACGCCCAGCGCTTTTTCTGCCTTCTTGATGGAATAGTAGCGATAGGTTTTGGCGCCTACTTTTACAGTGGCTTTGGTTTTAAGGCTGTCTTGGCCCAAGTGTGTCATGTGAAATCCTCATCTGTCGTGGCCAAATTTCTTTGGCGGTCCAAGGGAATGACCGGGGGATAAGGTGTGCCTCATCAACCCGCCCGACGATATGTGCACTCTTTATCGCGCTGGATATTAAGCGTTGTGGCGCGGCCCCCCGCGCGTCAAAAGATTGCGCTATACTTATGCCCTAAACCATTGAAAAAGCCAAGACTTCACGCCATGCTCGGCTCACTTTTGTGAAGGTGGTTTTATGAGCGATCCGGTTTCTGTTTCCGTGCAAGACAATATTACGGTTGTGACCTTGTCACGGCCTCATGCCAAGAACGCGGTGGACGGACCAACCGCCAGCGCCTTGGCAGAAGCCTTCAAAGCGTTTGAGGCCGATGATGCTCAATCCGTTGCTGTATTCCACGGGGACAATGGCACCTTTTGTGCTGGTGCGGATTTGAAAGCCATTGCCGACAGCGCGCGCGCCAATCGCGTCACCCCGCCCAAAGTGGGGGCGGCGTTTGATCCCTTGGATGAAGGCCCTATGGGGCCATCGCGCTTTGTGCTGTCCAAACCTGTGATCGGGGCGATTGAAGGCTATGCCGTGGCAGGCGGGCTGGAGCTTGCCCTTTGGTGCGATATGCGCGTGGTGGCGAATGACGCAATCATGGGCGTGTTTTGCCGCCGTTGGGGTGTGCCATTGATTGATGGCGGCACGGTGCGCTTGCCGCGTTTGATTGGGCACAGTCGCGCCATGGACCTTATTTTGACGGGTCGTCCCGTTGCGGCAGATGAAGCCTTGCAAATGGGATTGGCCAATCGTGTGGTGCCAGCGGGTACCGCATTGGCAGCGGCCATAGAGTTGGCGCGCGATATTGCGCGCTTCCCGCAACTTTGCCTGCGCGGCGACCGCATGTCTGCCATTCAACAATGGGATTTGCCGTTTGATGAAGCCATGGCGAATGAGGTTGAGAAAGGCATGGTCGCCATTCGGGCCGATGAAACGCGCAAGGGGGCGGCGCGCTTTGCAGCGGGCAAGGGGCGTGGTGGCGGGTTTGATGAAATCTGATCTCACCGCGCAGAGCCTCACCGTAGATCGCGGCGGCAGGCGGGTGCTGGATGGCGTCAGCTTTTCGGTTCCGGTGGGGCAGGCGCTTATTGTGCGCGGACCCAACGGGTCGGGCAAAACGACTTTGCTGCGGGCACTGGCCGGCTTGCTGGAGATTGCGGGCGGGGACGTGTCGGATCTTGAAGGCTGCGTGGCCTATCAGGCGCATTTGGATGCGGTAAAGCCCCAGCTTTCAGTCGCCGATAATCTGGCCTTCTGGGTCGCTTTTGGGGGCGGAAACGCGGCGGGTGCGCTGGAAAAAGTGGGTCTTGGCGCTTTGGCAGATTTGCCGGTGCAGTTTTTGTCTGCTGGGCAGCGTCGCCGTTTGGCTGTGGCCCGTATGATCGCTTTGGGCAAACCCGTTTGGCTGATGGATGAACCCACCGCCGCCTTGGATGCGCAAGGCCGTGCCATGGTGGCAAAAGTGGTTCAAGAACACCTCAGTGCAGGCGGCATGGCTTTGATTGCCAGTCATGATGATCTGGCGCTCGACGCGGCTGTGTTGGAGCTGGGTGTATGAGCGCGCTTCTCACCCTCATCAAACGCGATGTGCGCTTGGCGTTGAAAGGCGGGGGCCATGCAGGCTTGGCCTTGGGGTTCTTTGTGCTGGTGGCTGGGCTGTTGCCGTTGGCGGTGGGGGCTGATTTCGGCACCTTGCGCCCCTTGGCGCCCGGTTTTGTGTGGCTGGCGGCGCTGCTGGCCGTGTTGCTCACGCTTGATGGTGTGTTTCAGGCCGATTATGAAGACGGCACGCTGGATCAACTGGCGGTGCTGGGTCCGGCGTTGGAATTGCAGGTGTTGGCGCGCGGTGTCGCTCATTGGCTGGTGACGGGCGTGCCTGTTATTGTTGTGGGGCCGATCATTGCCATGGCCTTCACCATGCCTATCGATCAGGCGCTTGTGCTTGGCTTTTCATTGGCTTTGGGCACCCCGGCGCTGACCTTTATCGGGTTGATTGGGGCCGGGTTGGGCCTTGGGGTGCGGCGCGGGGGCCTGTTGCTTGGCATCATCACTTTGCCGCTTTATGTGCCCGTGTTGATCTTCGGCGCGAATGTGGGCAGGCCGGAAGCCTTGATGCTGCTGGCCTTGATCTCCCTGTTTGCCATGTTGATCGGGGCGATTGCGGCCGCCGCCGCCCTTCGCCTGCATTTGGAATAGGGTGCCCATGCAAAAATATGCCAACCCTGCGCGTTTCATGAAACTGGCTGCTGCCGTGCAGCCGGTGGCAGGCTGGCTTGCGCTGTTGGCGTTTGGCATTGCGGCCTATCTTGCCTTGTTTGTCGCCCCGGCGGATTACCAACAGGGCGAAACCGTGCGGATTATGTATGTGCATGTGCCGGCCGCGTCCCTGTCGCTTGGGGTATTTGTCGCCATGGCACTTAGCAGTGCGGTGGCGATTGTGTGGCGGCATCCGGTGGCGGATCGCGCCGCCAAGTCCCTCGCGCCTGTTGGCGCCTGCTTCACCTTCTTGGCGTTGGTGACAGGCGCTTTGTGGGGCGCGCCCATGTGGGGCACCCCGTGGGTGTGGGATGCGCGCCTTACCTCGGAGCTGGTGCAGTTCTTTTTGTATCTGGCCTATATGGGGATTTGGGCCGCGTATGAGGATGAGGCGAAGGCCGCCCGCGCTGCCCGCATATTCGCCCTGGTCGCGGTGGTGAATGTGCCCATTGTGCGCTTTTCGGTGGAATGGTGGAACACGCTGCACCAACCGGCCTCACTCATCAAAAGTGATGGCCCGGCCATCCACCCTGATTTGCTGTGGCCCTTAATGGCAGCTTTTGCCGCGTATTCCCTGCTGGCCCTTTGGGTCATGCTGGCTGGCACCCGCACCGAGATCTTGCGCCAACGCGTGAAGGCCCGGCAAAGACAACAGGCATCAGCAAAATGAGCGAATTTCTGAACATGGGCGGCTACGCCTCTTACGTTTGGCCAGCCTATGGCATCACCTTGGCGGTGCTGGGCGGCTTGGTGATCGCCGTGCGTGCCAAGCTGAAGAAAGCTGAGGGGGAGGCAGAAGATACATGACCCGTCCGCCCAATCGTCAGCGCCAGCGCCTGCTCTTCATCTCCAGCGGCCTCACTGTTCTAATTGCGGCCAGCCTGCTGGTGCTGAACGCCTTGCAAGACAGCATCGTCTTCTTCCATGCCCCATCCGACATTGTGCAAACCGCGCAAGTGGGCCAGCAAGCCCGGATGGGCGGGCTGGTGGTCGAAGGCTCCATCACCGAGGCGGAGGATGGCACCCATCTGTTTGATGTGACCGATGGCGTGGGCACAATTGCCGTTACCTATCAAGGGCTGCTGCCTGATTTGTTCCGTGAAGGCCAAGGCGTTGTCGTGGAAGGCGCGCTGCAAGCCAATGGCACGTTCAAGGCTGCGCGCGTGCTTGCCAAGCATGATGAAAATTATATGCCCAAGGAAGTGGCCGATACGCTGAAAGAAAAAGGCGTTTGGCAAGGTAATGAAAAAGAGGCCGAATAGGTGAACCTCCTTCCCCCAGAGCTGGGTACCTTGGCGCTGACACTGGCCTTTGCCGTGTCGCTTATTCAAGCGACGATCCCTTTAATCGGCGCGCAGCGTATGGATACGCGGTTGATGGCGGTGAGCAAACCGGCAGCTTTTCTTACCTTCGCGCTCACCGCCTTGGCCTTCGCGACCCTGACAGAAGCCTTTGTGCTGTCTGATTTTTCAGTCAAAACCGTTACCACCAATTCCCACACCTTGAAGCCCATGCTTTACAAAGTGTCCGGCGTTTGGGGCAATCATGAAGGCTCACTGCTTTTATGGATGCTGATCCTCAGCCTCTTCGGTGCGGCGGTGGCTTTGTTTGGCAGTAACTTGACCCAAAGTTTCCGTGCCCGCGTGCTTTCCGTGCAGGCCATGATCGCTATTGGTTTCCTCGCCTTTATGCTCTTTACCTCCAATCCGTTTGAGCGGTTGTCGCCCGCGCCTTTGGAAGGCATGGGGCTAAACCCCCTGTTGCAAGATCCGGGCTTGGCGTTCCACCCGCCGTTCCTCTATCTCGGCTATGTGGGTTTTTCCATCGCCTTTGCCTTTGCCATTGCCGCTTTGATGGAAGGGCGCATTGATGCCACCTTCGCGCGCTGGGTGCGCCCCTGGACCGTGGCAGCATGGTCGTTCCTCACCATCGGTATCGGCCTTGGGTCCTGGTGGGCTTACTATGAATTGGGCTGGGGCGGCTTCTGGTTTTGGGACCCGGTTGAAAATGCCAGCTTCATGCCGTGGCTTTTGGGCACAGCCCTGATCCATTCCTTGGCCGTCACCGAAAAGCGCGAGGCGCTGAAAAGTTGGACGGTGCTGTTGGCAATTCTGGCCTTCTCCCTGTCTTTGCTGGGCACGTTCCTTGTGCGCTCCGGCGTGTTGACATCTGTTCATGCTTTCGCGACTGATCCGGCGCGCGGTGTGTTCATTTTGGCGTTCCTCATTGCCGTGGTGGGCGGGGCGCTTACGCTGTTTGCCCTGCGTGCTTCCGAGCTTACCAGCGGTGGCCGCTTTGATGGCGTCAGCCGCGAAACGACATTGATCATCAATAATTGGTTGATGGCGGTGGCCGCAGGCACTGTGTTGCTGGGCACGCTTTATCCCTTGCTGTTGGATGCGATTAGCGGCGACAAAATCTCGGTCGGCCCACCCTTCTTTAACGCCACCTTTGGCCCCATTTTTGGGCTTGCCGTGTTGGTGATGATCGCAGGGCCGCTCACCCCGTGGAAATCAGGGGACATTAAAACCACCCTAAAGCGCCTGCTGCCCGCCTTGCTCACCGGGGTGGCAGGGGCGGCAGTGGCCTATATGGGTCAGCCAGAGGGGGCAAACCCTTATGCCATGATCGGTTTTGCTTTGGGTTTTTGGGTAATGGGTGGCACGCTTTACCAATATGCCGTGCAAGCGGGCCTTGGCACACGGGGCCTAACCTTCACGCGGTTGAAGGCGCTGCCCGCCCGCGCCCATGGGCTAACCCTTGCGCATTTCGGCATGGGGGTGATCGTGCTGGGCGTGACGGGCAACACCGCATGGACGCAAGAATATCTGGGCCTGATGCGCATTGGCGATGGTGCGCAACTGGGCGGCTATAGCTTTACCTTAAAGGGTGTAAGTGAACATCAAGGCCCCAATTATGCGGCCCTGCGCGGCCATTTTGAGGTGACAGATAACGCGCGCAGCTTTCCGCTGACCCCAGAGTTGCGCATCTATCAACAACCTCCCCAAACCACGACAGAGGCAGGTATCAAGCCCACTTTGTTTGGGGATGTGTTCGCTGCGATTGGCGAACCGAAAGATGATGGCCGCATTGGTGTGCGCCTTTACGTTAAGCCACTGGTGTCATGGATTTGGGTGGGGGCCTTGCTGGTCGCCTTTGGGGGCTTCATCACTTTGATAAGGCGTCGGTCATGAAACTATCGGCGTTGATCCCCTTGGGCATTTTTGCGGCCATCGCGGTGGCGCTGTTTGTGGGCCTGTCGCTTAACCCGCGGGATATTCCCTCTGCCTTGATTGGCAAGCCGGTGCCCGAATTTTCCTTGCCGCCATTGGCAGAGCGCGGGGATGATCGTCGCCTTGGCGCAGCGGATCTCAAAACCGGGGAAACACGGATCGTCAATATTTTTGCATCATGGTGTGGGCCATGCCGGGAAGAACATCCCCAACTTATGGATTTGCAGGCGCGTGGCGTTGTTGTGCACGGTATCAACTACAAGGATGTGCCTGCCAATGCGGCGGACTTTCTGGTTAAGCTGGGTGATCCTTACGACAAGGTAGGCGTAGATCGCACGGGCCGTGTCTCCATTGATTTTGGGGTTTATGGCGTGCCGGAAACCTACATCATCTCTGGCGATGGGCGGGTACTTTACAAGCATGTGGGGCCGCTTACGACGCAAGATGTGGCGGCGAATATCTTGCCGCTGCTGGGGGTTGGCCCATGAAAATTCTGGCGTTGCTGTTGGCTCTGTTTATTTCCTTCCCCGCCTTTGCTGTCGCGGTGGATGAAGCGCCGTTGGCTGATCCGGCGCAAGAGGCTTTGGCCCGCGTGATCATGAAGGATCTGCGCTGCCTTGTTTGCCAAAACCAATCCATCGAAGATTCCAACGCAGAACTGGCGCAGGATTTGCGTCGTCTTGTGCGCGAACGCGTGGCCTTGGGCGAAGATGAAGAACAAGTAAAAGCATGGTTGGTGGACCGTTATGGCGATTGGGTGTTGCTCACGCCGCCGGTTTCCTCCCGCACCTATTTATTGTGGGGCGGGCCGCTGGTCATGCTGCTGCTGGGTGGTTTGTTGATCGTGATTTATCGTAAGCGTGGTCGGGCAGAAGATGCGCCGCTAAGTTCAGAGGAAGAGGCGCGCCTGCGTGACCTGCTGGATCGCGGGGGGGCGCCATGATCTGGGTTTTGGGCTCGGGCCTTACGCTGGGTGTCTTGGTGTTGCTGCTTAGGCCGCTATTCGCCGCCAGCACGGCAATGCCAATCACCACATTTGATGAAGGACAGGCGGAGGAAGCTCGCACCGCCGCCGCGCGGCGTTTGTTGGCGCAGGCCGCGGCGCAGGAACAAGCCCGGCCTTTAGGGCTGCGCGCGCGCAATGCGGTGATCGCCTTGGTGGCGGTTATCGTGCCGGCCCTCGGTTTGGGGCTTTACGGAATGCTGGGTCACCCGCAGAAAATTGCGGTGGTGGCCCCCGCACCGCAAAGTGAATTGGCTGGCTTGGCCGATCAACTTGGGCAGCGATTGCGTGAACAAGGTGCGGAGGCGCCCGCACAGGGTTGGGCCTTATATGCCCGCACGCTGCATCAATTAGGGCGCTATTCGGCAGCGGCGGAAGCTTATCAGGTTGCTGCACAGCGTGACCCTGAAAATGGGCTCTATATCTCCGGCGCTGCTGAGGCATCGGTTTTCGCGAACGAAGGGCAGGTAAGTGAGGCGGCGGTAAAGCTGTTTCGCCAAGCCTTGGCCCTAACGCCGGGAGATCCCGCCGCGCGCTATTATCTGGCCTTGGCAGATTTACAGGCAGGACGGGCCGAGGCCGCCTATGGGGCGTTTCTAGGGCTGGCTGAGGAAACATCGCCCACTGCGCCTTACTTTGGGGCGGTGCAGGATCAACTGGCACTGGCGGCGCAAGCAGCAGGTAAGCCCCTGCCTGAAGCATTGCCCGAAAGCCCCGGCCCTAGCGCAGATGATGTGGCTGCCGCCGCAGATATGTCCGCAGAAGACCGCATGGCGATGATCCGTGGCATGGTTGATGGATTGGCGGCGCGGCTTGCGGATCAGCCTGATGACCTGGCGGGCTGGCAGCGTTTGGCGCGCGCGCGCATGGTGTTGCGCGAATGGGCAGCGGCGGCAGAAGCCAATCTACAGGTTTTGCGCCTTGCGCCCGGTGATGTTGAGGCCATTTCGGCGCTGAAATCGGTTTATCCGCGCTTGGCATCCGGCCCGCTCAAAGATAGGGTGTCGGCTCAAATTCAGTAGGATGCTTTGGTGGCCGACGACAAACCTCAAATTGCGAACGCGATGCTCTATACGGATGCCTTCGAGAAGAAGGTGCCCGACGGGGATAATCGTGAGCGGCTGGTGTGCCGGTCGTGTGACTATGTGCATTATCAAAATCCGAAGATCATTGTCGGCTCCATCGTGACCGACCCCGACGATCGCATCTTGATGGTCAAGCGCGCCATCGAACCGCGCTACGGATTTTGGACCCTGCCTGCCGGGTTTTTGGAAGAACACGAAACCGCCGAAGTAGGTGCCGCGCGTGAGGCCTATGAGGAGGCGACAGCCGAAATCGAGATTGAGCGTGTTTTTGCGGTTTATTCGGTGCCACACATCTCTCAAATTCAAATAATGTATAAAGCATCAGTTTCAACGTCAGTTTTGGTGAGTAATAAAATTGCGCCGGGTGAGGAAAGTTTGGAAGTTTCTTTCTTCTCTTTTGATGAAATCCCGTGGGATGACCTTGCCTTTCCGTCGGTGCATTGGGCGCTTAAGCAATACGAAACCGTGCGTGGAAAGGCCGGATATCCGCCATTTTCCAACCCGGTAGAGGGGGTCTGAAGGTGGCTGTTTCCGACATATATTCAGCGCCGCACGCGCCTGCGCTTAAGCAAAGCCGGTTGCCACATTTCCTCAATCAGATCAGTTGGGGCTCGTTCATTTTTGTTTCTTCAATTCCAACTTTGGTCTGGATGTCCGAAGGTCCGGCCGGGAATTTTGTATCATTTATCCCATTGGCGGCGGCATATGCCGGGTCATGGATTGTGGGTATCGGGGCGATGTGGATGTGCCTGGCGTTGTTTAATCGAAGCAGTGTGCACACCCGTCGTGTCATTCAGCCGGATACGATCTTCTTGCTTGCGCTGCCCGGGTTGTTGCTACTGGATGTATTGAATTCTCTTTTCCGTTCAGCCCCCCCTCAAGGCATGTCGTTCTTTGTTGTCTTTGGCCTTATGCTTGTTGGGTTTGCGGCACCTTCGTGGTGGGCCGAACAGGTGAAGCGACCGCAGCCTTTCTTATCGCGCAACGTGGCCCGGATACCTTTTTGGGTGATGCTTGCCATGCTGGCGTTGTATGGCATGCCCGTAGGCCGATCGCTTGCGGGAACTCATCCCAATGCTGTGGGGGTGGCGGCGATCATTGGGGTGGTGGCTTGTGCGCTCGCGGCGCGTAAATTGCCTATACCGGAATTGATATTGGGATTGGGCCTATGTTTGTTGGTTGAGGCGCGCGGTAGCTTTGTGATGATCAGCATTTTCGCAATGGTCTGGATGGGCATTTCCTTCTTGTCAGGCACGGCGGGTCACCGGCGGGAAAGCAAGCGGTTTGGTGTTCTTGCAACAGCGCTGATCGCGCTATTTGCCATATTCGTACTGGTGTTAGTTGATTTTCTGGTGCCGCTGATTATGGATTCATTTCAATTGCGCGATCCTGTTCGGGGCATTGGATCGGGGTTCACGGGGCGAACTGAATTGTGGGATGCGCCATTGGCCATTGCATTTGCCTATCCGTTTTCCGGGTCGATCGGATGGTATCGGGGCATTGTTGCCTCTGGCCATAATGGATTTATTTCGCTGCTGTCCCAATTTGGTGTTGTCCCTGGCAGCCTTATCATTGCCTTTATCCTGTGGCGCACCATTCGCGCCATTGTGATGGCGGTCCGCTATCCGAAGGATGACATAGGCCGGATCGTGGCAAGTTTTTTGGTGGCGCTGCTGGCATTTTCTATTGTTGAATATGTGCCGCTGAATATTACTTCGCCTTATGCGATCATGACATCTATGTTGCTGCTATATCCGGTTGGAAAAATAGCGAGACTTGAAGGTTCGCCCCCGCATTAGCGTCATGTTAAAGCTGGTCCTGCCTGCTGCGGACAGGGCCTTGGAACGGAAAATTTCTTAGTCAATTGAAGGAGAAAAGAAGATGCCAATCAAAGTCGGAGACAAGTTGCCTGATGCAACATTGATGACCATGTCTGACGCCGGGCCAAAGCCCGTAAAGACCGGAGACTTGTTTGCGGGTCGCAAGGTTGTGGTGTTTGCCTTGCCGGGCGCGTTTACGCCTACTTGCTCTAACCAACACTTGCCGGGTTTTATCGACAAGGCCGATGCGTTGAAGGAAAAGGGCGTGGACGAGATTGCGTGCTTATCAGTGAACGATGCTTTTGTGATGGGTGCTTGGGGTCAGGCACAAAATGCGGGCGCAGATGTTACGATGCTGGCTGATGGCAATGCCGATTTCACCAAGGCTATTGGGCTTGAGATGGATGGATCTGCTTTTGGTATGGGTACGCGTTCGCTGCGTTATTCCATGTTGGTGGATGATGGTGTAGTGAAGACCTTGAATGTTGAATCCAACCCGGCAGGCGCAGAAGAAAGCGGCGCCGAAACGATGTTGGGTCAAGTTTGAGCTGATTGCCAGTAGATGAAGACAGAAAAGAGATGAAGACAGAAAAGGCCGCCTCAACCGGGCGGCCTTTATCTATCGGGGGCAGCCCCGTTTAGTCCTTCAGGCGTGATGCCACTGCGCCGCGCATTTCGGCAACGGCGGCCAGCAGTTCATCAATTTCTTTCAACAAGGGTGGGGCTTCCTTGTCGTCAATATCCATGTCGTCGGACAGAAATTCCTGGCAGCTTGCAAACACGTCGCCTGATTCCTTGCCGATGCGTGCCAGATGCAGCGTCCAGTCATGGTCGAAATCGGCGTCAGGCAATTTGAGCAATAAGCAGCCATGAGCGGAAGCCAAATGTTCTGTCACCGCCATTTGGCCGGTTTCCGCCTCCAGCGCCATGACGACATCAACCGGCATATGGGTTTTCTCATGGTTGGGATTGGCGTAATCCGACAGCATGGATTTGCCTACCCGACATTTTTCCGCGGCGGCTTTTTCGCCACCGGCTGCACCTATCAAGGCGGCGACGGCGGCTTTTACGGAGCCATAGTCGCGGGCGAAGAAAGAATGTATCCGTGTGTCTTTATCATTGGCCATCGGCTTAAAGCCCTTCCCTTGAGGTGACGGGTTGCAAAGTTGCTTAAGTGATTTTGTGTCACTTGTTTCTACAGATAAGGTGCCCGACACCACCGTACAAGATCAAGCCCAATCATTCGGGTGCGCGTGGCTTGCGGGCTAAGGTTTGTAGGGGGCCATACCTTCATTGGCCAACTGATCCGCGATTTCATTGCCTTCATTGCCGGCGTGACCCTTTACCCAATGCCAGTGAACCTCGTGGCGGTCTTGCGCGGCATCAAGCGCTTGCCAAAGGTCGGCGTTTTTCACCGGTTTGCGGGAAGCGGTTCTCCAGCCTTTGGCTTTCCAGCCCTTCAACCATTCGGTCATGCCCTTTTGCACATAGCTGGAATCGGTATGCAGATGGACAATGCAGGGCCGTTTCAGGGCGTTCAGTGCCTCGATGGCGGCTGTTAGCTCCATCCGGTTATTGGTCGTTTCAACGTCGCCCCCCTTTATTTCTCGGCGATTATCACCGGAAATGAGTAGGGCCCCCCAACCACCGGGACCGGGATTACCTGAGCAAGCCCCATCAGTATAGATCGTGATTTCGGTCATTTGTTTGCGAGCCCATATGCTGCCGCATCTTTGACACCGCGGTGGAAGCGCAACTTGGCGGCATATTCAGCGGGGTCTTTGACAGTTACCAGCGCGCCCTCAACTTGATTGAGCCAGTCATACAGGCGAGTTAGCAAAAACCGGACAGCAGCGCCTTGAGCCAGAACAGGCAAGGCCGTGATCTCGGCGTTTTCCAAGGGCCGCACAGATTGATAGCCCTGTACCAGCGCGCGCGCTTTGGTGACATTGAAGCTGCCGTCTACCTCGAAGCACCATGCGTTCATGGTGATTGCCAGATCATAGGCAAGGTAATCTGTACAGGCGAAATAAAAATCAATCACACCGGAAAGGTCATCGCCGATGAAGAAGACGTTATCGGGGAAAAGATCTGCATGAATAATGCCGCGTGGCAGATCTTGTGGCCATTGCTGGATGATAGAGGGCAGAGTATCGGCGACGAGTTTGGCAACAGGGCTTTTTGCGGCGTTGCCTTCTGTTTTACAATCTTGCCATAAATCAGCCCATCCTTGCGGGCCTAAACCATTGGGGCGGGTGCCGTCAAAACTTAGCCCGGCCAAATGCAAATCAGCCAGGGCAATGCCAACGGCCCGGCAATGATCAACCGCAGGCCGACGAATAGAGCGACCCTGCAGATAGGAAACAAGCGCCGCAGGGCGTTGATTAAGCTGGCCAAGGGCAGTGCCATTTTCTGTTTTAATGGGGCGCGGGCAACTTAAGCCCTGATCGGCCAGATGATCCATCAACCCAATGAAGAAGGGCAGATCACTTGCATTGACCCGCTTTTCATAAAGGGTGAGGATATAGTTTGTAGCTTGTTCGGACGCCAGAACAGTTAGCAGAAAGTTGGAGTTTTCAACGCCTTCGGCAATGCCCTTAAAGGATAGCACCGGGCCCAGGCCATAGGGGGCCAAAAAGGCATCCAGTTCCTCATCGCTTACATCTGTGTATACGGCCATTGGGTTAATCCGCTTTCAAAATATGCGGGAGCTTGAATTCAACATTCTCCTGTCCAACAGAAATAGTTTCGACTTTGACCGGGTTGAACCGCGCCTTGAACGCCTCAATCACCTCTTCCACCAGAATTTCAGGGGCGCTGGCCCCGGCTGTTATGCCGATAGTAGTGTTTGGGTGTTGAACGATTTTGTTAAGGGCGGTCCAATCAATGTCGCTGGCGCGTTGCACCAACATTGATGTATTTGCCCCCATGCGCTCTCCCAGTTCGACAAGCCGCATGGAGTTGGATGAATTGGGGGCGCCCAAAACCAGCATCGCATCGCATTTTGGTGCCATTGCCTTTACCGCTTGTTGCCGGTTGGTGGTGGCATAACAAATGTCGTCCTTGCGGGGTTCTTCAATGTCGGGGAACCGAGATTTCAGGCATTTTACGATTTCGGCGGTGTCATCGACCGACAAGGTGGTTTGGGTGATATAGGCCAAACCCGTATCGGATGGGGGGGCAAATGCCTGTGCCTGCGCGACGGTTTCGATCAAGCTGATTTCGCCATCTGCCAATTGCCCCATGGTGCCAATGACTTCCGGGTGTCCGGCATGGCCGATCAGGATAATGTGGTGGCCTTGACGCGAGTGGCGTTCTGCCTCGACATGTACTTTGGAAACAAGCGGGCAGGTGGCATCCACATAAATCATTTGCTTGGCTTCTGCGGCGGCTGGCACAGATTTGGGCACGCCGTGCGCAGAAAAGATAACGGGGCGATTGTCAGGCACTTGATCGAGTTCGTCTACAAACACCGCACCACGTGCTTCCAGCCCTTCCACGACGTAACGATTATGAACAATTTCGTGGCGCACATAGACCGGCGCCCCAAATTTGTCGAGCGCGCGCTCCACAATCTGGATAGCGCGATCTACGCCGGCGCAAAAGCCACGCGGTTCCGCCAATAGCAATGTGAGGGCAATGTTGGCCATGTGTGCGCCTACCTTTGAAATTCAGTGCTTTATAGCGTGCAAATCAATGATGAATAAGGCCAAGAATGGGCGCAGTGTCAACTTGTGTCGGGCGTTGGGTGTAGCTATGCTTCGGCGCAATGTATCAATGGGTGCGGATTGTGAATATCCGTAGGGAAAACTGGGCGAGTAAGGGTTGAACGAATGCGCAAGTGGAGCGGCATGGCAAAGAACGTTATTGGAGCAGGGGCGCTGGCGCTTTTGCTTTCGTCCTGCGCATCATTTTCTGGTCCGCCACCGCCTTGTCCGCGGATTTCGATTCTTGCCGGTACGGATGATATTACAATCTATAAGCCGGGGCGTGGTCGCGATTTGACAGATGTCGAGTTCAAGGCGCGTTTTGTGAAAGCCAAAACCCGGTGTCGTTTTGATGCTGACGAAAACCTGATCTCATCAGATAATCGTTTCACCATCATTGCCGAACGGGGGCCTGCTGCGAAAAATAGGCAGGTAGAGTTTCCGATCTACATGGCATTGACCCGTACCAACAAACAAATGATCGACAAACGCCAGTATCCGCTTTTGGTTCGCTTCCCGGAAGGAGTAGATAGGGTAGAGGTGCGCGAAGGCGTTAACGGCACCAAGATCTATCTGGATAAGGGCGAACAAGGCGACCATTTTGAAATACTGGTCGGTTTTCAGCTTTCGCGCCATCAAATGGATTCGCAAAAGAGATAAACAAGCTTAAGGAAGGCGGCAGGGCTGCGCCGGAAGTTACGAGTATTATGCCAACACAAGATCACTATCCCCTGACAGCAGGGGAAAAGTTTATGATTGGCGTGTTGCTGCGCCTGACGGATTTGATCGTGCTTATGGCGACAGCCTACATTGCGGCAGTTATCCGTTTGGATGAGGTGCCCGCAACCATTTTGCTTGATCACACTGTCATGATTACCGTTGTCACAACGATGGTTATGCTGGAATTACAGGGCGTTTACCGATTTCCCACAACGATTGATCCCAATTTGCAAACAGGCGCCTTGTTAAAGGGGCTGGCATTGGCGCTCATTCTATCGATGTTGTGGGTGTTGGGGACACAAGCTGGCGGTGGGATTTCGCGCTTGTGGGCGACGATGTGGGCAGGTTTTGCCGCCTTTGGTATAATTATCGTGCGCGCGGTTCATTTCAGGGTTTATGCCTTCATGACCAATCGCACCGATGTGCCGGCGCATATGCTGGTTTATGCGCGGGATGCGGCAGCAGCGCATGATTTTTTGACACGTGCGCGCCAAAACGGGTTGCTCAACCAAATACATGGCATTTATTGCGATGATCCCACCATCGCGCTTGAGGGGTTTGACGTTTCCGGCGATTTCGAAGCCATGATGGCAGCGGGCCGCGGCGGGGTGCCGGATAAAGTTGTGTATTGCGGGCCGTTGACCGATCGGCGGGATAATATAGAAGTGTTTCGCAAATTACAGGAACTGCCAGCGGATATTATGATCCACCCCGGTGCAGATATGGCCGAAGCGCGGGTGATTGATTTTGCACATATCGGTGGCATGTTGCTGGCGCGCGTGGTGGAGCGCCCGTTTGGGGACGCAGGCAGCTATCTAAAAATCTGGGAGGATCGCCTATTGGTGGTTCCCATCTTGTTGGTGTCTCTACCCTTCATGGTGTTGGTGGCATTGGCCATCAAGTTGGACAGTCGTGGCCCGGTGTTCTTTCGGCAAGAACGGCTGGGGTTGAACAACGAAGTGTTCAAAGTGTGGAAATTTCGCACTATGCATGTCCATCAAGAGGACAACAAAATTACACAAGCAACAAAGGGCGACCCACGTGTCACGCGGGTGGGCCGCTGGTTGCGGGCATCAAGTATTGATGAGCTGCCGCAGCTCTTTAATGTGCTGATGGGTGATATGTCCTTGATCGGGCCGCGCCCCTTGGCGGTGTCCCACAACGAACAGTTTGGCAAAATTGCCTCCGGCTTTTTTATCCGCCATCGTGTGCGGCCGGGTATGACAGGCTGGGCGCAAGTGAACGGATTGCGCGGCGAAATCACAAGCGACCAAATGTTGATCGACCGCTTGCGCTACGACCTTGAATATATCGAGAACTGGTCGATTATGTTCGATATCCGTATCTTGTTGCTTACCTTGATTACAGGCTTCGTCAACAAGAATGCCTATTGAGGCACATCGCCAAATTCGAAAGTAAAGCCGGGTCGGGTGATCCAGCGTGCGGGCAGCTTGGCGAATAAAGGAGCCAGGCCTGTGCGTTCCAGCAAGGCATCTGCGGCTGCTTTGTCCGCGCCTTCAAGCGTTAGATAGTGGCCCAAGGGGCGCATCCACATCCATAGTGTATCAACGCGTGCGACCCGGTTGATCGTGCGACCGCGCAGCGAAAAGCTGTGGAACCCGGCAACAGCACTGCCATTGGGCATGGAGGGCACGGTTGTGCCGGTTGCGGTGTCCAGATCACCGCCCATCCATTCATTGCAGCAAGTGATCAGGCTGATCATTTCCGGTGCAAAATCCTGTGCCAGCAATTTCAGTATCGCCTCCATCGTGGGGGCGATTGCGTCTTCCGGCAAAAATGCTTCCGGCGCGTCGGCATGTTCAGGGGGTTGTCCTTCCATGGCGGGTGTTGCGCTCCATTCCGTCCATCTGTAAACGAGGGAGGCACGCTGTTTCATCAATGTGGCGGGGGCGGGATCACGGGCCAAATGCGCATAAAGCGGGCCACGCAAACCAAAGTCACCAATTGAGGCGAGGCCCCCTAGTAGATAAGGGTGTTCGCGCAAATGGACTTCAAGCAGGTTGATGAAATCCCAATAGGCTTCTTCGATCGCTGGGATGCTTTCTTCTGTAATGCCGAGCGGCCCCAGCGAACTTGCCATGCGTTCGGCAAAACGGGCACCGCCGCCCTTGGGGTCGGCGATCGCTTTGGCACCATCGCGACCGCGCGAAAACTCAGGCAGGATGAACGGCATGTTTTCATCAGGGAAAGACCAACGATAATGCATGGCGGGTGGGATCATGCCTTCATCGCCATAGGCTTCAAAAATCAGCGCCACGAGCTTTTGCACGGGCGTTTGGGGCATAAGCGCTGGATCAGGGTGATGTGCCTCCAGCCAATCGATAATATCTGACGTATCTTGCAAAATGGTGCCGTCAGGGGCCTCCACCATGGGCAGTTTGGTATAGCCAATATGCGGCCGCACGATGGTGTCGAAATGCTCCCCGCGGGCGAAGCGCTCGCGGAACGGCAAACCTTTTTTCCGCATATAGGCCCGCACCTTGCCGGTAAAGTATGACGGCTCCGCACCGTAAAGCGTATAAGGCTGCATAATGTTTTGTCCCAATCCATGCCAATTCTTTTTGGCACTATAAAGGTGAGGATGCTTTGTGCAAGCGTACCGCCCGTATTTCCTTTTGCGAAAATGTCTGACATGTTGACGGGTGCTAGGGGGAGTAAATCATTGGCAGACAATTCATCACGCTTTGATCGCAGCCAGTGGAGCTGGGCGATGTTTGAATGGGCGCGCAACCCGTTTGTCACCATTGCCATTATCTATATTGCGGCACCCTATTACACATCCACCGTGGTGGGCGACCCGGTGCGCGGGCAGGAAATCTGGGGCTGGGTGAATGGCATCTCAGGCTTAACGGTTGCGGTGCTGGCGCCGATATTGGGGGCTGTCGCCGACAGAACAGGCGCGCGCAAACCGTGGATAGGCGCGTTTGTGGGGGTGCTGGTGCCGGCTTCCTTTCTGCTTTGGTTTGCGCCGCCGCAGGCCGCTATGCCTGTCATTGTTGCGATTGGGGCGCTTTATATCGTCTGCAATGTGACGTTTGAATTTACGGCCGTGTTTCACAATTCCATGTTGCCCAGTGTGGTGGACGAAAAACGCATTGGCCGTTTGTCCGGCATGGGGCTGGCACTTGGTAATCTGTCGTCGCTGATTATTCTGGTTGGTACGTTGATTTTTCTGTCATTACCCGGCGTGGTGGATTGGAGCTTTGTGCCCAAGCTGCCCGCCTTTGGGTTGGATCAAACGGCGCATGAGCCAGAACGGGCGGCAGGGCCCATTGTGGCCTTGTGGCTTGGCCTGTTTGCCTTACCGTTATTCTTCTTCACCAAGGATAGGCCGCGCACCGCAGGTGGCTCCCTGAAGCGGGCCGCGGGTGATGGCGTGCGTCAGGTCATTACCACTATTCGCAGCCTGAAAAATTATCGACAAGTCGCAACCTTTCTGGCCGCGCGTATGCTCTACAATGATGGCAAAACTGCCACGCTGACCTTTGGCGGTGTTTATGCGGTTGGCATTTTCGGTTGGGGTGTGCTGGACATGACCATTTATGGCATCGTGCTTTCCATCTTTGCCGTATTTGGCGGCTTTGTGGGTGGTTGGCTGGATGACACGCTGGGGTCCAAGCGCGCCATTTTGATCGAAATTGCGGGCACTATGCTGGGGCTGTTGTTGGGGGTTTCCATCACGCCGGATGAATTGTTCTTTGTGATCCCAGTGACGGATAGCGCCCCGTTGCACAATTTGCCGTTTTTCCAAACCTTACCGGAAATGGCCTATCTGGGTGTGCTGATATTGGTGGCGATTTTCATTACAGCCGCCTATGCTTCCTCGCGCACGATGTTGGCGCGCATTGCGCCGCCTGAAAAAATGACGGAATTTTTCGGCCTCTATGCCTTGTCGGGCACGGCGACAGCCTGGATGGCCCCGATCGCGATTGCCGTGGCGACCGCCATGTTTGACAGCCAGCGCGCAGGTTTTTCATCCATTTTGCTGTTCTTGGGCGCAGGGTGGGTGTTGCTGCTTTGGGTGCGGCCCGATAAGCGAGATGCCTAGCTGTTTTTCCGCGCCCGAAATTTAGCCACCCAACCTTTGATGGCTGATTGCTTGGCGCGGCCAAATGCGAGTGATCCTGCCTCAACTTTCTTGGTGATGGTGCTGCCCGCAGCAGTGAACCCGTCATCCTCAATCGTGACGGGTGCAACCAAGGTTGAGTTTGAGCCGATGAAGGCGCGCGCGCCGATCTCGGTCTTGAATTTGTCGAAGCCATCATAATTGCAGGTAATGGTGCCCGCGCCGATATTGGCTTCTTCGCCCACGCTGGCATCGCCAATATAGGTGAGGTGGCTGACCTTTGCGCCTTTCGCCAAGGTGGCTTTCTTGATCTCTACAAAGTTACCAACCTTTGCGCCTTCCGCTAATTCAGCGCCGGGGCGCAGGCGGCCATACGGCCCGACCCAGCAATCAGAAGCGACAGTTGCGCCTTCCAAATGGCTCATTGGTTTGATCTCCACATTGTCGGCCACCGTTACGCCGGGGCCGAACCACACATTTGGCCCAACCCACACATCGCGGCCCAGCTTGGTATCGTAGGAAAAAAAGGTGCTGTCGGGGTCTACCAAAGTGGCACCTTCTGCCATGGCGGCGTGGCGCAGGCGTTGTTGCATTACTTTTTCGGCCGCCGCAAGATCAATACGGGAATTGATGCCCATCACATCTTCTTCCGCGCCAATCGAAACCTCAGTCGCTATGTTGTCTTCGCGCGCCAAGGCGGGCAGGTCGGTCAGATAATATTCGCCCTGCGCATTATTGGGGGTGAGCTTGTCCAGCAGCGGAAACAGAATATCCGTATGCACGGCCATGATCCCGCCATTGACCAGATTGATGGCGGCTTCCTCCGGGCTGGCGTCCTTCGCCTCAACAATTTTGATGAGCGTCCCGGTCTTGTCTGTTACCAAACGGCCATAGGGGCCGGGGTCTGCTGCTTCAAACCCCATCACAATAATTTTTGCGCCAGTCTTCGCCTGTTCCACCATGGGGGTGAAGGTTTCGGGGCGCAGCAAGGGCGTGTCACCAAAGGCGACAATGGCAAGTCCGTTAAACCCTGCCATGGACTCCCGCGCGGCCAATACTGCGTGGCCGGTACCTTTTGCCTCGTGCTGGATCGCGGTGATGACAGCATCGGGCTTAGCGCAAGCTGTGCGCGCGGCCTCTGCAATATCGTTCCCATCCGGCCCATGCACGATGATGATGCGGGTGGGATCAAGGCTTTCTGCGGCGCGCGCGGCGTGCCCGATCATGGGCAGATTGGCGACCTCATGCAGTACTTTGGCGCGGTCTGATTTCATCCGCGTGCCCTTGCCCGCGGCAAGAATGATGACAGCAAGATCAAGGCTCATGGCGTGGTGCCTTTCGTGAGACTATGTGACTAATGACGTTGGGTGGACCATGCCATAAGGTGACGGAAATCAAAACGGTGAACTGCCTCATGACGAAAACACCCCCCACTATGATCTATGATCTGGACGGTACGCTGGTGGATACCGCGCCCGACCTGCTGCATACCCTGAATTTGACCCTAGCTGATCGCGGCTATCGCACGGTTGACCCGAACGATGTGGCCGATTTTGTGGGCCAAGGGGCCAAAGCCATGCTGGGTCGCGCTTTCACCAAGCTGGGGGTGGTGACGCAGGAAGAAGAAGTGGATGAAATGTTCCGCAGCTTTCTGGGTCACTATGAAGCGAACCTCACCCAAAAAGGCTCGGCACCTTATCCCGGTGTTGTGCCGGTACTGGAGGCTTATCAGGCCGCCGGTGGGGCGCAGGGGGTTTGCACCAACAAATTTGAAAGCGGGGCCGTAAAGCTGTTGGGCAATTTGAACCTTTCCCATTTTTTCGGGGCGATTGTCGGCGGCGACACTTTGGCCGTGCGCAAGCCGGATGCCGAACACGTGCTGGAAACCATCCGCCGCGTCGGGGGCGATCCCGCCAATAGCATTATGGTCGGCGACAGCGCGAACGATTCATTGGCTGCCAAAGCAGCAGGCATTCCGTGTGTGCTGGTCGATTTCGGCTATACCGCTGTGCCAGCGCGCGAGCTTGGGGCCGACAAGGTGATCTCCCACTTCGGCAATCTGCCCGATGCCGTGGCGGAGATTACGGGCTTTGCACTCTAGGGTGTGATCTGGCACCATCCTCCGCATTGAAATTGGGGGATTTCCATGACTGAAAATCAAACAACGGCTTACCGTATTTGCCCGTTTTGTGAGGCGACTTGCGGTCTTAAGCTCACGCTTGAGGGACGCGAGGTTGTGGATGTGCGCGGTGATGAGAAGGATCCTTTTTCCCGCGGCTATATTTGCCCCAAAGGCACGGCGCTGAAACATCTGCATGAAGACCCCGACCGTTTGACGACACCCTTGATCAAGGAAGATGGGGTTCACCGTGAGGCCAGCTTTGACGAAGCCTTTGCTTTGATTGAACAAAAATTGCTGCCGATCCGGGAAGTGTATGGGGCCGACGCAATAGCGCTTTATAATGGCAATCCCGGCTCGCACAATTTGTCCCACATGTTATATGGCGGCGGTGTGGCTGCCGCCTTAGGTTCCCGAAACCGATATTCGGCGGCAACAACGGATCAAATGCCTCGCCATATGGCATCGGGGTTGATGTTCGGCACATGGGCCAGTGTGCCGGTGCCGGATATTGATCGCTGTGATTTGCTGGTGCTGCTTGGCACCAACCCCATTGTGTCCAACGGCTCTATGTGGACCGTGCCTGATTTTCGTGGCCGCTTAAAAGAGTTGCAGGGTCGTGGCGGCGAAATGGTGGTGATTGATCCGCGCCGCACCCGCACCGCGAATTTGGCAAACCAACATCTGTTCATCACGCCGGGAACAGATGCCTATTTGCTGGCCGCCATTTTGAATGTGCTGTTTGTGGAAGGTTTGGCAGATGCCAAGCAGGTGCAAGAACATGTATCCGGCATGGCGGCATTGGCTGAGGCGGTAGAACCCTTTACGCCGCAGCGCGCGGCAGGCCCCACGGGTATCTCCGCAGATGAGATTGAGGCCCTTGCGCGCAAGATTGCGGCGACGGATCGGTGCGCTGTGCATGGCCGCATGGGTGTGAATACGCAAAAATTTGGCTCACTCAATTCGTTCTTGATTGATGCAATCAATGTAGTCGCGGGTAATTTGGACCGCGAAGGGGGCGCAATGTTCCCGAAGGCGGCGGCCTTTGCCGCCAATACGCGCGGTGCGCCGGGCCGGGGCCGGGGTATTCGTCCCCATGGAAAGCCCAGCCGGGTTCGCGGCTTGCCCTCAGTTATGGGGGAATACCCCGTCGCCACTTTGGCTGAGGAGATTGAGACAGAAGGCGAGGGCCAAATTCGTGGGTTAATCACGATGGCGGGTAATCCGGTGCTGTCCAATCCCAATGGCGTGCGCTTGGCCAAGGCGTTTGCGGGGCTTGATTTCATGGTGTCTGTCGATATCTACCTCAACGAAACAACGCGCTTTGCGGATGTGATCCTGCCCGGTTCTTCTCATCTTGAGCAAAGCCACTACACGATGTTCCTCAATCAGTTTTCGGTGCGCAATGTCGCCCGCTGGTCGGCGCCTGTGTTGCCCGCCGCAAACGTGCCGCCGGAATGGCAAACATTGCTCAGGCTGGCCGCCGTGCTGCGCGGCATGGGACCCAGCCCGGATATTGAGGCATTGGATGAGGAGCGCGCGCTGGGTCAACTGAAGTCACAAGTGAGCGAAGAAAAATTGAGGGATGCCATGGCAGCGCTTGCGGCGGCGGGCCGCAAAGGGCCGGATCGCGTGATTGATATTATGCTGCGCATGGGCGCGTATGGTGACAGGTTTGGGGAAAATCCCGATGGCCTTTCGTTGGACAAAGTGATGGCCGCCGAACATGGGCTGGACCTTGGGGCGTTACAGCCGCGCGTGCCGGAAATTTTGCGCACCCCGACTGGCAAGATCGAGCTCGCGCCGGATCTCATTTTGGCGGAACTTCAGCGTGCTGACGATGAGTTGGACCAAGAAGGACAGAGCATCCGGCTGGTAGGGCGGCGTGATCCACGTTCCAACAATTCATGGTTTCATAATTTGCCAACGCTGATCAAAGGCAAAAACCGCTGCACATTGATGGTGAACCCGGCTGATGCAGGCCGTTTGGGCCTGACCGGAAACCAACCGGCTATCGTGTCATCAGCCGAAACAGGCCATGATCTAACGGTGGAGGTGGAAATCACAGATGAGATGATGGAAGGCGTGGTGTCGCTGCCCCATGGTTTTGGCCATGATGTCGCGCAAAACCGTATGGGCGTGGCGGCGGCAAATGCCGGGGTGAACTCAAATTTGTTGTCAGATGAATATCAGATTGAGCCACTGACAGGCACATCCGTGCTCAATGGGCATGTGGTACAAGTGCGGCCTGCGGATTCGCCGCAGGCACTGTCATGATAGTGTAACACTTCTGTCACATTACATTTACGCGGCGTTTTTAGGTTCCGCGTTGCTTGGGGCATATGCCTCAAAATCTGTAATTTGCACAGGATGCACAAGATGAAACTTAAAGCCCTTATTTTCGGTGCCGCCACTCTTGGTGTTATGGCCTCACCGGCTGTTGCCCGCGATCACATTCAGATTGTTGGGTCATCTACCGTCTTTCCGTTTGCGACGGCGGTAGCAGAACAGTTTGGCAAGACCACACAGTTCAAAACCCCGGTGATTGAAGCCACCGGTTCCGGCGGCGGCATGAAGTTGTTCTGCTCCGGCATTGGCCTTCAAAACCCTGACATTACAAACGCCTCGCGGCGCATCAAAGCGAAAGAGGTTGAGCTTTGCGCCAAAAACGGCGTGACCGATATCACCGAAGTGAAGGTCGGGTTTGATGGCATCGTGTTGGCCAATGCGCGCACCGCTGATCGTTACACCTTGACCAAGAAACAGGTGTTTCTGGCGCTTGCCAAGCAGGTGCCGATGGGTGAGAGCGAAGCGCTGATCGATAATCCCTATACGCATTGGAACCAAATTGACCCAAGTCTGCCTGCCGCCAAGATTGAGGTAATGGGCCCGCCGCCGACATCGGGCACGCGGGACGCCTTTGTGGAACTGGCGATGGAAGGCGGCGCCAAGACTTTTGCAACGCTTAAAGCATTGCGCGGCGAAAACAAAAAGGCGTTCAAAGCCATTGCCCATGCGGTGCGTGAGGATGGCGTTTACGAAGAAGCTGGCGAAAACGACAATCTGATTGTGAAAAAACTGTCGGACCGGCCAACGGCGCTGGGCATTTTCGGCTTCTCCTTCCTCGATCAAAATGCCGATGTGATCCAAGGCTCTATTGTTGATGGGGCAGAACCAACCTTTGATAATATCGCCGCCGGTGACTACGGCGTTTCCCGCTCGCTCTACTTTTACGTCAAGCATGCGCATGTCAATCAGGTGCCGGGCATAAAGGAATTTATTGCTGAGTTCACGTCTGAAGCGGCATCGGGCGAAGACGGGTATTTGGCTGATAAGGGTCTTATTCCCCTGCCGGATGATGAGCGCGCAGTCATGGCTGAGCAAGCCAATGGCTTGGCAAAATTTGATGCCTCTGTGCTGAACAAATAGTCTGTTAGGTAAAGTGAAAAGCAGGTAGCCGATGGGATTTGTACTGTTAGTTTTGATTGGCGTTGCAGCCTTTCTGATCGGCTACCGTAAGGCGAATGGCCAAATGCAGGCGATCAAGGTGTCGCCTGCGGGCCATCGCGGATTGTTTGAGGGCATGCGTTCTCAACCGCGCTACCATGGCGCGTTTGTTGCAATTTGGGCGTTGTTGCCTGTTCTGTGTCTGGCGCTGGCTTGGCTCATTTGGGGAACGGCGCTGATAGAGGCGCAGGTTATTGCGGGCCTGCCTGCCGACCTTCAAGCGCTGCCGCGTGGTGAGTTGGCTTTGTTCTTGAACGATGCGCATCGTTTAGCCAATGGGGAACAATTGGTGCGGCAGCTTTCACCCCAATTGCAAGCCGCGGCTGATCTGACGCTGACGGCAGAGCAAAGCTGGAACCTGCGCTATCTCATTGGCGTGACGGTGCTGGGCGTGGCGGGCTTGGGAATTGCGCAGACGCGCGTTGCTCCCGGTTTTGCTGCGCGCGAGCAGGTGGAGCGCTTGGTGCATATCGCCTTGATTGCCAGTGCTTTTTTGGCGGTCTTTACCACCATCGGTATTGTACTCTCCCTGATTTTCGAAACGCTGCGGTTCTTTGAAAAAGTGCCGTTCATGGATTTCCTTTTCGGCATTCACTGGAGCCCACAAACGGCTTTACGGGAAGATCAGGTGGGCTCGTCTGGCTCGTTCGGGGCCATTCCGCTGTTCACCGGCACGCTGCTGATTACCTTTTTGGCCATGATTATTGCGACGCCGATTGGGCTTATGTCTGCCATCTATTTATCAGAGTTTTCCAGCAGCCGAATGCGCAGCATTGTCAAGCCTTTGCTGGAGATTTTGGCAGGTATCCCCACCGTGGTTTACGGCTTTTTTGCAGCACTTACAGTGGCTCCATGGTTGCAGGATGCCGGGGGTGCCATGGGGCTTGATGTGGCCGCAGGCTCTGCCCTTGCGGCAGGGGCTGTGATGGGCATGATGATCATTCCGCTGGTGTCGTCCCTATCAGATGATGTGATCAATGCGGTGCCGCAAAGCCTGCGTGATGGGGCGCTGGGGCTGGGCTCTACCCATGCAGAAGTGATCCGCCAAGTGGTGCTGCCCGCGGCCCTGCCGGGTATCGTCGGGGCTGTATTATTGGCGGTTTCCCGCGCGATTGGGGAGACAATGATCGTGGTGATGGCGGCGGGTCTGGCCGCCAAGCTGACCGCCAATCCGCTGGAGGCAGTGACGACCGTCACGGTGCAGATCGTGACCTTGCTGGTGGGGGATCAGGAATTTGACAGCGCCAAGACCTTGGCCGCTTTTGCCCTAGGTCTTGTGTTGTTTGTGATCACATTGGCACTAAATGTTGTGGCCTTGCGGGTCGTGCAGAAATATCGGGAACAATATGACTGATTTAGCCCAGCAACAGGCAGCGCGCTTGAAGAAGCGCAACGCGGCGGAAAAACGGTTCAGGCTGTATGGTCTGGGCGCGATCGTGATTGCGCTTACCGCCTTGTTTATATTGATGATTTCGCTGCTAAGCCAAGGCGGCACCGCGTTTTTCACCCATGAAATGACGCTGGATGTGGTGCTGGATGAAGCGGTGATTGACCCCCAAAACACGCGTGATCCAGCCATTATGGCGCGTGCGAATTACAACAAACTGGTGAAAACAAGCCTTTATGCGCAATTTGAAAACGTAAGTAGCCGCCGCGAAAAACGTAAGTTGTTTGGGTTAGTTTCAGGTGGCGCGGCTGATTCTTTGAGAAAACTGGCCCTAAACTCACCTGAGCTGATTGGCCAGGCGGTCACGCTGGATGTGCCGGTGTCGGATGATGTGGATATGTTCCTGAAAGGGCACATTGATCGGGAGACGCCACAGGAAAATCGCCGCCTGAATGATCGCCAAATTGAGTGGATCGACACGCTGGTGGCCGACGGCAAAATCGAGCGAAAATTCAACACCCGATTTTTCACATCGGGCGACAGTCGCGAGCCGGAATTGGCAGGCATTTGGGGGGCGGTCGTCGGCTCGTTCCTGACCATGGTGGTCACGCTGGCCTTGTCGTTCCCAGTGGCGGTTGGCGCGGCGATCTATCTGGAAGAATTTGCGCCCAAAAATCGTTTCACCGATGTGATCGAGGTGAACATCAACAATCTGGCCGCAGTGCCTTCCATCGTTTATGGCTTGTTAGGGCTGGCGATCTTTTTGAACTTTTTTGGCCTGCCGCGTTCGGCCCCCTTGGTGGGTGGCTTGGTGTTGGCCTTGATGACGATACCGACCATTATTATTGCGGCGCGCGCGGCGCTAAAATCTGTGCCGCCATCCATTCGTGAAGCGGCGTTAGGCATTGGGGCCAGCCCCATGCAATCGGTGTTTCATCATGTATTGCCACTGGCCATGCCGGGTATTTTGACCGGCACCATTTTGGGCTTGGCGCGCGCCTTGGGCGAAACCGCACCGCTGCTGATGATCGGCATGGTGGCGTTTATTGTGGATATTCCCGGCGGCATTCAAGAACCCGCATCGGTGTTGCCCGTGCAGATTTATCTGTGGGTTGATAGCCCGGAACGGGCCTTTGTGGAAAAAACATCGGCGGCCATTTTGGTGTTGTTGGGATTTTTGTTGTTGATGAATGGCATAGCCATTTATCTGCGCAAAAAGTTTGAGCGCCGTTGGTAGGTGCAAGGGGCGCGCTACGCGCTTCTAAATAGTTGTGATTTGATACAAGGATGCGGGTGATGGATACCCAAGTCGGTTTAAGTGAGGCGGAAAAGACAGTGACCCAAACAGATGGCCTAAAAATCAGTGCCCGTAACGTGGATGTTTTTTACGCGGACGCCCAAGCCTTGAACGGGGTTGATCTGGATATTCCCGCCCGTGCGGTTACATCGTTGATCGGCCCATCCGGTTGCGGCAAGTCTACCTTCCTGCGTTGCCTGAACCGCATGAACGACACGATTGATATTTGCCGCGTTGAAGGCAGCATTTTGCTGGATGGCGAAGATATTTACGCCAATGATCTGGATGTGGTGCAATTGCGCGCCCGGGTTGGCATGGTGTTTCAAAAGCCCAACCCTTTCCCCAAATCTATCTTTGACAACATTGCCTATGGCCCGCGCATTCATGGATTGGCGACATCCAAAAGTGAATTGGATGAAATTGTGATGCGCAGTCTGCAACGGGCCGGCTTGTGGAATGAAGTGAAAGACAGGCTGGATGAAGCGGGCACCGGCTTATCGGGTGGGCAGCAACAGCGTTTGTGCATTGCGCGCGCCATTGCGGTTGATCCCGAAGTTATTTTGATGGACGAGCCGTGTTCGGCACTGGACCCAATTGCGACCGCGCGTATTGAAGAATTGATAGATGAGCTGCGCGCCAATTATACGATTGTGATCGTTACCCATTCCATGCAGCAGGCGGCGCGGGTTAGCCAGAAAACGGCCTTTTTCCATCTGGGTGATCTGGTGGAACATGGCAATACCGATAAGATATTCACCGATCCAAGCAATCAACGCACCCGTGATTATATCACCGGGCGTTTCGGATAAATTGAAGTAGGGGAAACCAACATGGCCTTTTCATCCGACGATAGCGGTCACATCGTTCAATCATTTGATGATGATCTTGAAGGCTTGCAAGATGCGGTGCGGCGCATGGGGGCCATGGTCGCCGAACAGATTGCGCGCTGCGGTGATTTGATCAGCAATGGCGCGGCTGACGCAGCCGGTGGCGGCAATCTGGTGATAGAGGTTGATCGCGCCGTAGATGCGCTGGAACTGGAAATTAATGACCGCGCGGTTGTGGTGATAACCAAGCGCCAACCTATGGCCGATGATTTGCGGGTGGTGCTGACTGCCATGAAGATGGCGGGCGCGTTGGAACGTGCGGGCGATTACGCCAAAAATATCGCCAAGCGCCTATCAGCCTTGCAGGACCAAGGCGCGGTGGAAGGTATTTCGGGCGCATTGGTGGCGATGAGCCGTTTGGCAGAGGCGCAGATACGTTCTGCCATGCAAGCCTATAACGCCAATGATGCGGAGCTTGCTTTGGCGGTGTGGGCCGATGATGTGGAGCTGGACCGCCTGCATAATGAAGCGCATGGGCAAATCCTGTCTGCCATGCGGCGCAGCCAAGCCCATGATCTTTCGCATGTGATGTTCATTGCAAAAAATCTGGAACGTATTGGCGATTACGCGACCAATTTGGCAGAGATGGTGCACTTTCTGGCCTCGGGCCATTACCCGGAAGATGAGCGCCCCAAGGCAGATAAAACTGCGCAAAGTTAGGGTGAATTAGATTTCCATTGTGCGCCACTTGCCGCGTTTGAACCGCAGGCTCAGCAAAATGGCGCGCGCGGTGTAATCCAAGAATAGCACAGACCAAAGCATGGTCAGTCCGCCATCAAACACATAGGCAATCAGCGCGCCGGGCACCAAGCGGCACACAAACAGGCCGGTGAAAATGGCGACCATGGGAAAGCGTGTGTCGCCTGCGCCGCGCAAGGCGCCGCCCAAGGCAAAATCAATCGCCATAAGCGGTTGGGCCAATCCCAATATGATAACGAAGGTGACGGCCAGCGGCACCACCCGGTCATCATCCAAAAACCAGCGGGCAATCGGTTCGGCGGTTAAGATCAAGATCACGCCAAACAGCGCCATGAAGCCGATGGAAAGCAAATTGGCGCGCCAACCGGCCTTGGCGGCTTCATCCGGGTTCTCGGCCCCCAAATGCTGGCCCACCAAGGTGGAGGCGGCGATGGAAAAGCCTTGCCCTGGCAGGAAAGCCAGCGTGAGCACCTGCACCCCGATTTGATAGGCGGTAAAGGCTTCTGTGCCGTAAAGGGTCATCAAGCCCATAAAGGCCATCAGCCCCACATGGAACATGGCCCCTTCAATGCCCGCGGGATAGCCAATGCGCATGATGCGTTTCCACAAGGCGAAATCAATTTTGAACGGATTGCCTTGCGGTTTCAAAATGCCGATACCGCGGCCCCACACCGCCCAAAACAGCACCACTTGCACCACCATGGCGATGGAGGTGGCGATGCCTGCCCCATCTACCCCCAATTTGGGCGCGCCCAGATTGCCATAGATCAGCACCCAGTTCAGGAAGATGTTGAGCGCATTGGCGATTAGGCCCGTCCACAAGGGGGTGATGGCATCGCCCGCTGCGCGCATGGCAGAGCCGAAGACGAAGGCGAGTGTGAAAGGTACATTGCCCGCGAAAATCCAGAATAGATAAGAGGCACCGATATCCACCACTTCCTGTTCCAGCCCCAGTATAGCGATGGCGGGGGCCAAAATGGGAATGGCGGCCAGCCATGTGAACAGGCCAAAGAAGAAGGCCATGATGATGGCCTGTTTCAAAATCTTGTCGGCCTTGTCCATGTCGCCTGCGCCAACGGCGCGCGCGCAAAGGGCAGTGAGCCCGACGGAAAGCGCCATCGCAACAGCTTGGATGAACCAGTAAATCTGGCCACCGGCGGTAACGCCTGCCACGGCGGTCATGCCCAGATCCCCCACCATTTTGACATCGGCCCAGCGCACCACGGTTTGCATCAAAGTGGCGATCATGGTGGGCCAGGCAATGGCCCAGATGGAAAGGTTTTGCGGTGTGCGCGTGCGGTTACGCACGTCCCCGCGCATGGCGGGCACGGGATCATGCGCCTGAACTGCCGCACGGGGCGCGGCAGGGCGTGTATCTACATCATCGCGATCCATTGCCCGTAGAGTCCCTTAAGCGATCGCGCAGAGTGCGCGCGATCGCTGCGGCCCCATTCTCATCATCGCCCGGCCGGAATCAATGGCGCGGTGTTGCGGCAAGATCACAGGCTGAAAAAATAGGGCGGCTCTTGTGCCCAAGAACCGCCCCGCTTTGAAGAATTTGCAGAAAGAAATGTGCGTTGGTTTAGCTTGCGTCTTTCTTTTCCTGTTGGGCTTGGGCGCGTTCAATCGCCATCTGCGTCATGTTTTTGATGTATTGATCATCGGTGTCGCCTTTTTCTGCACGGTCTTGCGCATATTGCATGACACGGGTGGCAACCGCTTGTTCGGCCGCGGCAATGAAGCGGGGACGATTTTCGCCCGACCAGTTGTAAGACGCCTCGCGGTTGACATTGGTTTCCTGAAAATGCGGGAACACATAGCGCGCCATCAATTCATAGGACCGCTTGGTCTCCGCGAAATCGGCCCAGTTGTGCACCATTTGCAGCAGCGCCCCAAAGCCGCCGGATTGATCCCACAACCGTTCGATCTGGGCGATGGCGTCGTCCGGTGTGCCGATTACGGCCATGCCGCTGTCGATCAAGGCATCAACGGGATCGGTGCCATCATCGGGGGCCAGTGGCAGGGCGGCGACATCACGGAAATAGGTCAGCCAGTTTTCAATGCCGAAGCGCACATTCTCCCTTGCTTTTTCCCGGGTTTCGGCGACATGCATGGGGCAGGTTAAGCGCCAGTTTTCCCGGTCGACGGTTTGGCCGTTTTCGGCGGCGGTTTTTTCTGCGATTTCCCAATTGGGGGCAAGCGCGTTGAAGCCGCCGGTGGAAGTCGCCCCGATGGACAACATGCCAAGGCCCAAGCGCCCAGCTGCTGTTGCCCCGGTGGGGGAGACTTGGCTGGCGACCGTGATATCTATGCCATCACGATTATAGGGCCGCATTTGCAGGCGTGCCTCGTTCAACTGGAACCAATCGGTTTGCATGTTGACGGTTTCGCCATTGAACAGTTTGACGATGGCTTCCAGCGCCTCATCCATCATGTCGCGCTGCTTGGCGGTATCGATGCCCATCATGAACGCATCAGACGGGAGTGCGCCGGGGCCCGCACCAAACATCACCCGGCCACGGGTATAGTGATCGAGCTGGATCATGCGGTCGGCCAGCATGAGGGGGTGGTGATAGGGCAGGGACGACACGCCGGTACCAAGCTTGATATGGCGGGTGCGCGGTGCGGCCATAGCGATCATGATTTCCGGGCTGGCGATAATTTCATAGCCCGCGGAATGATGCTCGCCGAACCAGATTTCATCATAGCCCAGCGTATCGAGATGCTCTGTCAGCTCCAGATCCCGCTCCAGCGCCAGTGTGGGGTTTTCATTGATCGGGTGAAAGGGCGCCATAAAGGCCCCAAAGCGCATACGCTTGCGTTCCATGATCTGTGCTCCTGATATGACAATTTCTCAATGCGGGGAGCTTACAGGCGGACCACTTGGCAAGGCAATGGTGATGCGCTCGGATTATGCTAGGATGGGCGGTATTCACAAGGAGTTTGGGTGTTATGCGGTTAGCCAGTTTTGCGATCAACGGATCTCAGCGGTGGGGCTTTGTGCGCCCCGACGGCAATTTGGTGGATGCGGGCATTGCCTATGCTGCCGCGTTTGAGAGCGAGGCCCCCCATTCGGTGCTGGAAGTGATCGAAGGCGGCGACAGCGCGCGTGAAAAGGCGGCAGAGGCGGCGGCGAAGGCTGAACATTGCGACCCGCTGGACCCCACCCGCCTTGAGTGGCTGCCCCCTGTGCGCAGGCCCGGCAAGATTATCGGTGTGGCCTTGAACCATCCTGAATGGATGAAACAGGCGGTGAAGCCCTTTACCCAGCCTGCCCTGTTTTTGAAAGCGCCATCGGCCTTGGTGGGGCACGGCGCAGCCATAGAAGTGGCGCAAGACTTTGGCCTAACCCACCCAGAGCCGGAACTTGCGGTGATTATTGGCAGCGTAACCAAAAACATTGCGCCTGCCGATGCGCTGTCAGCCATCTTCGGCTATGCGATTGTGAACGATGTGACGTCACCCGGCTTGAAGGATCAAGATTCCATTCAGCTAGAGAATAACGGCAAGGGTCCGCAGAATATTTGGCGACGTGCGCCCGATGGCGACACAGATGTTTATTCTACTTATCTGGCGCGCGCCAAAAGCAGCGACAGCTTTGCGCCCATGGGGCCTTATCTTGCCAGTGCCGATGAAATCCAAGACCCGGACAATCTAAACGTCAAAGCTTGGCTAGGCGACAAGCAATATGCAGATGACAATACGGGCAATTTGATTTTCGGCGTGGCCGAAGTGATCGCGCATGCCAGCCGCACAATGACGCTGCACCCCGGCGATATTATCATGATGGGCACAGCAGCGATGCCGGTGGATATTGGGATCAAGCAGGCGGATATGACCAAGCTGCAAGGCCCGTCGCGTATCGAGATTGAGGGCCTGGGCGTGCTGGAGAATCCTATTCAGGTGGCTTGATCCGTTGCGCTTTGCGCTTTTGAAACGCGTCTGAAAAGGCCGCAGCCAATATGCCGGTGGGTGCAGCAATCACCCCGATTGCCAGAAAAGCGGTAATCCCGCCGATCATGCGCCCCAAGGCGGTGACGGGATAAACATCCCCATAGCCCACGGTGGTGAGCGAGATGACAGACCACCACAGCGCGCGGGGAATTGAGCCGAAGGCATCGGGCTGGGCTTGTCCTTCCACGACATATAGCACCGTGGCGGTGATGAGGATGACAAACATGGACCCCACAGTGGTGAGCGTGAGTTCATAGGCGCGGCTGCGCACCGCATCCATCAATAAGGTGCCTGCATCGGTTAAACCCCCAAGGCGGGCGAGGGATAAGATGCGCGCCACGCGCACCAGCCGCAGCACAACCGATTCTGTGCCCAAAAAGGCAATATAGAAGGGAATGATCGCCGCCAGATCTATCAAGGTGGCCGGTTGCAATAACCAGCGAATGCGCCCCCGCACCCCACGGAAATTTTCATGCGCGCCAGCCACCGCCAAGCGCAGCACAAACTCAAACGTAAAAATGGCAGCAAAGACAATATTTGCGCCCAAAAACCAATCCCTGAACCGGGGGTCATCAGCCAAAGTTGGTTCTGTTTCCAGCACCATCACCAGTGTTGCCAGCAGGATGAGGACTATAATTTCTTTGTTGGCAAGGCTTAAGCCTTCACCGCGCGGGGCGCGTGGCGATAGTGCATACCAGATGCGATATTGCAGGCTGGCTGTTGCCGGCGCTGTTGGTGTCTCGTTCATGGGGCAAGTGTAACCGGAACCCACCCCATAACGGAATTACATATATAAAGCGCTTCGGCATTTTTTAGATCAGCGCGGGTAAGCGTCGCTTCCCGGGTTTTGCGGGTGGGGTCTGCCAATATGGCGGCGCGCATTGTGCCGGGCAGCAAGCCTGCTGCCTGCGGGGGCGTGATGAGCACTCCATCTATCTGAGCGAAAATATTGGTGCGCGCGCCTTCGGTTATCTCGCCGTTTTCATTTTCAAAAATTATATCCAGATGGCCTGCGGCCCCTGCATCGACCATGGCCTGATTGTAGCGCGCGCGATGGGATGTTTTGTGATGCAAAAACGGATCGTCTGATTGAACCTGTTCCGTCGCCAAAATAATCGTGCCGCTTTCAGGGCGCATGGGCGCCGTGAGCGGTTCGGTCTTGATCGACAAGGTGCCATCAAAAGCAATGGCAAAGCGCAAGCGGGTGGGGGTGCCCGCGGCGGCCTTTGCCTCAGCCGCCAACATCTGGCGTAGTTTAGCCTCGTTGAATGGATAGCTAAACCACGCGCAAGAGGCCGCAAGCCGCGCCAAATGCGCCTCCAGCAAATAGATGCTGCCATCGGCTTCTATACGAGTGGTTTCAAAAATTTCGAAATCTGGTACGGGGTCGCTCAAGAAGCGGGCTTTCAGCCAGCATTCAGCATATTCAGATTGCGCGGTGCTATCGGCCACGATACCGCTGCCCAAGCCCACAAGGCCGTTGCCGTGGCCATCCACCTCCAGCGTGCGAATGGGCACATTGAAGGCAAAGCTGCCATCGGGCGCGCCGTGCCCTATGGCCCCGCAATAGGCCCCGCGCGGGGTGTCTTCCAAATCGGCGATCAGTTCCATGGCACGGATTTTGGGTGCGCCGGTAACAGAGCCACAAGGAAAAATGGCGCGCATAACATCTGCCAAATCAACATCCGCCCGTTTTTGGGCGCGCACGGTAGAGGTCATGGTAAGCAGCGTGCGGTGGCGTTCCACATCAAACAGGCTGGGCACCGTGACGGTGCCGGGTTCGGCAATGCGGCTGAGATCATTGCGGATAAGGTCAACGATCATCAGGTTTTCGGCGCGGGATTTTTCATCTGCGGCCAATGCCTTGGCGGCTTTATCGTCGTGGGGTTGTAGTGGCGGGCGGGGCGCGGTGCCCTTCATGGGGCGGCTTTCAATCATGTGCCCATCACTGCGTACAAACAATTCTGGCGATAGGGACAGAATGGATTTTTCGCCCGTATCCACAAAGGCCCCGGTGCTGACGCGCTGGCCGGGGCGCAATGCTTTATAGAGGCCGCGGGCCGTGCCGGTGCAGGTGAAGGTGCCGCGCAAGGTGTGGTTGATTTGGTAGGCGTCGCCTGCTTTCAGCCAGTGCATGATGCGATCAATATCGGCCTCATAGCCTGCCAGTGATTTGGACAGGGCGAAGTTTTCTGCCGCGCCGGTCTCATCTGCCCACAGGGCCTCACTTTCCTGGGGCGAAAGTTTTGTACGGGTTTTGAACACCCCAAACCAAACCAAGGGGCCACCGCCCGGTTTGAATAGATGGCGCAGGCGCGGTTCCAGCGCGTAACCTGCCTCATACGCCATAAAGCCCGCAATATAGAAGCCATCTGCCATAGCTTGGCTGGCGGCTGCCAAGGCGCGCTCAACATCGGCCAGATCATCTGCGCGAATAATGGTGAGAGGGTTTTGATAGAGGTAGGAACAGGCGTTTGGCGCGCCGGTGCTATCATCTATCAATATCAGGGGCTGGCCCATAATTTCACAGACCCGTCAGACCAGATCTTTGGGGCGAACGAAATTGACAAGATCGGCAATGCCGGTGGCCAGTTCTGACCAATCCCCGATAGGCAGTTTGAGGACAACAAGGCTGGCAGGGGGCAGCTTTTCCGCCAACCGCTGGGCCATTGGTGTTTCTTGACTGTCGGGGCTGATCATCACGCCTGCCAAATCTTCGATCGCCGGGTTGTGGCCGACCAGCAAAATATGGTCTGGCGCATCGCCTAAACCGGCCAGCCATGTCATCAGCCCATCATAGCTCGCGTTGTAGAGCTGCGGGGCAACCACAAGCGGGGGAGCATCGGCCAGTTCTTCACAGACGCGCCGGGCGGTTGTTTCGGCTCGCGTGGCGGGTGAGGCAAAGACACCGCGCACCGGATAACCCTGTTGCGCCAGATAGATGCCCACCAGACTGGCGGCGCGTTCACCCTTGCGGTTCAAGGGGCGGTTGATATCGTCTTGCCCGGCTTCGGCCAGATCAGCTTTGGCGTGGCGCAGCAGATAAAGAGTTTTCATAATATTTGCCGCCTCTACTGATGATCAGAGCCAAAGGGGTGGCTCAAGAATTTGAGGCCCATGGTTTCCATGGGGGCACGCTTGTCGTCAAGGCCGATTGTCATGGCATTGTGCCCCGCTTCCGGTTGATCGCGATAGGTATGGAACAGCCTGTCCCAGATAGACAGGTTGAAGCCGTAATTGCTGTCGGTTTCATGGCGCAGGGTGGAATGATGCACCCGGTGCATATCCGGCGTGACGATCAACCCGCGCAGCGCACGATCCAGCGGTTTTGGCAGGGCCACATTGGCGTGATTGAACACGGCGCCTGCATTCAACACGATTTCGAAGACAAGCACGGCCTCTGGCGGGGGGCCAAGCAGCCAGATCAGCGCCAGCTTGAACGCCATCGACAAAATGACCTCCAGCGGGTGAAAGCGCACGCCGGACGTGACATCAAGGTCAAGGTCGGCGTGGTGGGGGCGGTGTAAGCGCCACAGGATGGGCACTTTGTGGAACACAAGGTGTTGTGCCCAGATCATGAGATCAAGAAACAGAAAGGCGATGATGGCAGCAGGCCAGAATGCCAGATCAAGTTGGGCCAAGAGGCCCCCGCCTGCCTGCCATTGCTGCGCTGCAAGGCCCACTGCCAGTATGGGGAATATCAAGCCGAGCAGCGCGCTGTTAAGGGCGGCGATGCCCAGATTGTTGGTCCAGCGGCCAAGGCGCGGCAGGGCGCGGTGGCGCTTGGGCCACAACGCCTCGGCCAAGCCCATAAGGCTCAATATGCCGATATAAACACCAAGCCGCAGCGGCTGTTCGATGCTGAGCAGCGCGCTTTCCATTTGGTTAGCCTGTGGTGAAGCGGGCCTTGGCGGCGCGTTCAATGGCGGCGGCGGTGAGCCGATCCAGCCCCAGACCGAAGCGGATAAGTTCCAGCGCGCGAATTTCTTCCGACGCCAGCAGGCCATCGGCGGCGGCGATATCGCAGGCCAGCGCATAGGCGGTTTCGCACAAAGTGTCGGGCAGGCTTTCACGCACCACGGCAATGGCCTGTTCCAGACTTTCGGTTTTCTGCGCGATCTCTGCCGCGGATTGGGAGGCAAGGATTAATGCCTCCTCCGGGAAGTCTTCAAACACAGGCAAGGTGCGTACCAGATCGCCCATGGTGCGTAATTCGGCGTCGGTCATGTCGCGATCGGCGGCGGAAACAAAAACCATGATGGAGATCAAGGCGGTTTGGGTGGAACGGGAGGCGCTCATGAAAGTGTCCTTAAATCCTGAAGAGATACAGCTTTAGCATATGGCTCAATCGTCGTGAAGGAAAGCGCGGGTTTCTTGAATGGCATCGGCCAGTCCCAGCCGGGTGACGGGCGCACCTTCAGGAAAGGCAGACAAAAGCCTTGTGGGCATACGACCATCCAGCAGTACGAACACACCTTTATCGGTGGCGCGGCGGATCAAGCGACCAAAGGCTTGCGCGAGTTTGAGGCGGGTGAGCATGTCCTCATAGGCCCTGCCGCCAAAATGCGTGCGGCGTGCCCGGTGCAAAATGTCGGGCCGGGGCCACGGCACGCGATCAAATACGATGAGGCGCAGCGCATCGCCCGGCACATCCACCCCATCGCGCATGGCATCGGTGCCCAATAGCGACAGATCCCGTTCGGCGCGAAACAGATCAATCAAGGTGGAATTATCCAGCGCATCGACATGTTGAGCGATCAGCGGTAGGCCCGCATCGGCCAAGGGTTCAAAGATGCGCCGATGCACGCCGCGCAACCGTTCAATGGCGGTGAACAGGCCCAAGGCCCCGCCGCCACTGGCTTTGAACAAGGCCTCATAGGCGGCCCCCATATCATCCATGCGGCGCGACAGATCGTTCACGATCAAGATGCGGGTGTTGGCCGCGTAATCAAACGGGGAGGGCAGCGCCGTGCGTTCTGTCACCGCGCCCACTAAGTGAGACGCCCCGGTGCGCATCTCCGCCGACGCCCAATCGCCTAATTCTTCCTCAGCCGCCTCATCGCGCAAGGTGGCAGAGGTAATGACGGCCCCATGGGCGGGCTTCAACACCACATCTGCCAAAGGCTGCGTGGGATCAATATAGTGACGTGCATAGGCGACATCGAAAATGCGTTGGCCACTGCGATCAAGCTCAAACCGATCGACGAACATATCTGGCGTTTGTTCCCCCAGCCCACGCAACATGGCAATCCATGGCGGGATGAGGCCGACTGCGCGACGGCGAATACCGCGCGCCGCACTTTCAATGCCGTAGCGGGAGCCGCCATCCAGTGTTTCAACCTCTTGCGTCAGCCGGGCCATCAATGCGTCGGCCAGTTTCATCAACGGATGCCGCATCGCCTCCAGCGCGTCGGCCAGATTGCGTGCCGCCGTGACCAATTCAGGGCTTGGGTCGTTCACATGCGCTTCAAGCGAATATTGCCGTTCCTCATCTGACGTGCGGGCATGAATGTGATGCAGCACGTGAGCCAAAAAAACCTCGGCCTCCCCAAAGCCTTCGCCTTGGCGGATACGATCCAGATAGCCCGGTTGGGGCAGGGCCATGGCGGCCTCTGCCGCGTCATGCAACAGTTCGCGTGCTTTGGCGAGATTTTCCAGATGCGCCTTATAGGCGGTGACGTCTTCTGCGCTGGCATCCTCCCCCGGCGGGTCGGCGTTTTCCAGCAGGGGACCAACGCGATCCACCAAGGGCCGCCCGCGCTTGCGCCCGCCTTCTGCCCCACGCAACCAACGCCGCAGTTCCGACATTTCGCGACCTGAGGCATAGGATGAAAAAGCGCTATCGGCGGCATCGAACAGATGGTGCCCCTCATCCAGCACAAAGCGGGTGGAAAGCTTGGCGTGAAGCTGTTCTTCCGGGTTTACCTCATAAGATGCCAGTGCGGCGGTGATCATGACCAGCGCGTGATTGGCAATCACCAAACGCGCATTGCGGGATTTGTGGATGGAGCGTTCAATGAAACAGCTTTTCACATGGGGACAGGCCGAATGCACACATTCGCCGCGCCGATCCGTCAACCCATCTGCCCCCATGCCCGCCAAACGCGGGGCCAACCATGTGGGAAAATCGCCTCCCACCATGGCACCATCGCGCGTGGCCTCTGCCCAGCGTGAGATAAGGCCCATGGCGATGGTTTCGGCCCCGTTGGTGAAGGGGGCTGACACCCGTTCCTGATAGTTCAACAGGCACAAAAAATTCTCACGCCCCTTGCGCTGCACGACTTTTTCGGCGCGTTCCACCGGATCAGGGTAGAGACGGCGCACTTCATCATCCAATTGGCGTTGCAGGTTTTTGGTGAAGGTGGAAAGCCAGACTGTGCCTTCATTGCGTTCGGCCCACAGGCCCGCCGGGGCGACATAGCCCAATGTTTTACCCGTGCCGGTGCCTGCCTCTGCCAATACAATATTGGGGGCACCTTCTGCCGTGCGGGGCGTAAAGGCATGGGCGGCGCGGCCTGCATAATGGCGCTGTTCATCCCGCTGTTCGGCGGTTTCATCCAGCAAATGGCTGAGGGCTTGCACCGCCTCCTCCGGCTTGACGGGGTCATCGCCCGGCTCGGGCGGGGGTGCGCGCTGTTCCCATTCTGGCAGGCGGTTCCACACATCAAAGCCTTGGGTGACACCGCCGCGCCTTTTGGGCAGACCGAGCGCCGCCATAACAAAGGGGCCGAAGGGCCAGCCTGCATCGGCCATGCGTTTGGCGGTGCGGGCGGCTTGTTCGCGGGCTTCATCCCCTAAAGTGGTGAGATGATGCAGCAGGGCTGCGGTAATATCGGGCAACAATGTCGCCTCATCCTCCAAGGGGATGGTAAGCCCCAACGCCATGGCGAGCCCTTTAGGCGTGGGCACGGCCAATTGGGCGGGCAGGGTGAAGGCAAACAGTTCCAGCAGATCATACACCACCGCAGGCGGATGGGTGGGGGTAAGGCGGCCCAACACAAAATCAGCGTGGACCAGCATCACCGCCTCCCCCCGCAGGGCCGCGGCGGCGGCGCGCGGTGGCATATCGGCAATTTCCCCATCAGCCTTCAAGACCGACACGGTTTTGCCTGCGCTAAGCGCAAGGGCCATTGCGGCGGGCACATCTACCTGCCGGGAAACATTTGGTGATTCGGTTACCATGGCGGCTGAGTATAGAGAGAAGGCTTCAATGCGACGAGAGGGGACTTTGCTTGGGCCTGCCGCCCCTGTATGGTTCGCGCGACTTTAATACTTGTTGCCATAATACTTGTTGAAAGCACCTTCATGTCCACCAATCGCGATCTCGCCCTCGACAGCAAAACCTGGCCGTTTGAAGAAGCGCGCAAGGTGCTGAAACGGGTGGGCGACAAGGTGCCCGCCAAAGGCTATGTGCTGTTCGAAACGGGTTACGGCCCTTCCGGCCTGCCGCATATTGGCACCTTTGGGGAAGTGGCGCGCACCACTATGGTGCGCCGCGCCTTTGAGGCGATATCCGACATTCCGACCAAGCTGTTTGCCTTTTCTGACGACATGGATGGCTTGCGCAAAGTGCCGGACAATGTGCCCAACCAAGAAGAGCTGGCGCTTGATCTTGGCAAGGCGCTGACATCTGTGCGTGACCCGTTTGGTACGCACCCCAGTTTTGGCGAACATAATAATGCGCGCCTGCAAGCCTTTTTGGATCAATTTGGTTTTCAGTATGATTTCAAATCATCGACCGATTGCTACAAATCCGGCCTGTTTGACGAAACGCTGCTGAAAGTACTGGCGGCGAACGACAAAATTCTGGAAATCATTTTGCCCACTTTGGGCGAGGAACGGCGCAAAACATATTCGCCGTTCATGCCTGTCGATCCCGAAACGGGCGAGGTGTATCAAGTGCCGGTGCTGGAACGTAATGTGGAAGCTGGCACCATTGTGTATGAGCATCCCTCCGGCGAAAAGCGGGAAACCAGTGTGCTGGGCGGGGCCTGCAAGCTGCAATGGAAGTGTGATTGGGCCATGCGCTGGGTGGCGCTGGATGTTGATTATGAAATGGCAGGCAAGGATTTGATTGAAAGCGTGAAGCTGGGCAATCAGATTGCGCGCGCCATTAAGGGCTGCCCGCCGGAAGGCTTTAACTATGAATTGTTTTTGGATGAAAATGCCAAGAAGATTTCAAAGTCTGTCGGGAACGGTATCGCGGTGGAAGACTGGCTGCGCTATGCCGCGCCGGAAAGCCTGTCGCTTTACATGTTCCAAAGCCCGAAGAAAGCCAAACGGCTTTACTTTGATGTGATCCCTAAAGCGGTGGATGAATATCTGACCTTCCTTGAAAAGTTTGATGATCAAACGCCGGAAGAACGGTTGAAAAACCCGGTTTGGCATATTCATCGCGGCCAGCCGCCGGCGCATCGATCCCCTGTCAGCTTTTCTATGCTGCTGAACCTTGTGTCGGCCTCCAACGCGCATGAGGCGGAAGTGCTGTGGGGCTTTATTCGCAATTACGCGCCGGATGCAAGCGCCGAAACACACCCTTTCTTGGCGGGCATGGTGGAAAACGCTATCGCCTATTACGAAGATTTTGTGAAGCCCAGCAAAGTGTTTCGCGCGCCTGATGAGGCCGAGCGCAAGGCGATTGAAGATTTGCGTGCGCGCTTGGCCGCCTTTGAAGGCGATGGCAGTGAAGTGCAAAACATCGTTTTTGCTGTGGGCAAGGATCACGGCTTTGAAAATCTGCGCGATTGGTTCAAGGCTTTGTATGAAGTGTTGCTGGGGCAATCCCAAGGGCCGCGTATGGGCAGCTTTATTGCGCTTTATGGCGTCGATAATATGGTCGCCTTGATTGATAAGGCCCTTAATGGAGAGCTTTCTTGAGGGGCGGGCTGATCTTCAAAATCGTTACCCGCGATCAATGGGCTGTGGCGTGCAATGAAGGCGTGTTTAAAGGCGCGCCGGTTGATCTGGCCGATGGCTACATTCATTTTTCTGCGCCTGAGCAGGTAAAGGAAACCGCCGCAAAACATTTTGCCGGGCAAGATGATTTGCTGCTGGTGGGATGTGCGGCGGCGTTGCTGGATGGCTTGAAGTGGGAAGTGTCGCGCGGCGGGGCAGAGTTTCCGCATCTCTATGGCACCTTCGCGCCGAATGAGGTGTTGTGGGTGCAGCCCTTGCCATTGGGCGAAGATGGGGCGCATATCTTTCCGCAAGAGGCAGGTGAGATATGAGCCTTATCCAGACATTGGGCCTTAAAGCCGTGCAGGGGATGGATGCCGAGCGCGCTCATCGGGCTACCATTTGGGCTTTGAGGCTGGGTTTGGGTGGGCGCGGTGATAACCAGCCAGACCCGGTTTTGGCGACCACTGTGGCGGGGCTTTCGTTTCCAAACCCGGTTGGCATGGCGGCAGGCTTTGACAAGAACGCTGAGGTGCCGGATGCCCTGTTGAAACTTGGCTTCGGCTTCACCGAAGTTGGTGCGGTTACGCCCAAGCCCCAAGCGGGCAATGACAAGCCGCGGGTTTTTCGGTTGAAGGAAGATCGCGCGGTTATCAATCGCATGGGCTTTAACAATGAGGGCATGGATTTTGCCCATGCGCAGTTGCAGGGGCGGCGGCCACAGGGCGTTTTGGGCGTTAATCTTGGGGCGAATAAAGATAGCAAGGACCGTATCCAAGATTATGTGACGGTGTTGAACCGCTTGAAGGATCATGCGCAGTTTTTCACTGTCAATGTGTCCAGCCCCAACACGCCGGGTCTGCGCGGCTTGCAGGATAAAAGTGAGCTGGAAGAACTGCTGCGCGCCGTGATGGCACAAGAGGTTGGCAAGCCGATCTTTCTGAAAATCGCGCCGGATCTGGATCAAGAGGCGCTGAGCGATATTGTTGACGTGGCTGTGTGGACCGGGATCACCGGGCTGGTGATTTCCAACACCACCTTGGCACGGCCCAAGACGCTGCAAAGCCTGCATGCGGGTGAGGCAGGCGGCTTATCCGGCGTGCCGTTGTTTGATGCCTCCACCAAAATGCTGGGCGATGCTTATCGCGCCAGCGGCGGGCGGCTAACACTCATTGGCGTGGGCGGCGTGGCCAGCGGGGCCGATGCCTATGCCAAAATTCGCGCTGGCGCTTCTTTGGTTCAACTCTATTCCGCTTTGGTTTATGCTGGCCCGCAACTGATACAAACTCTCCTCAGCGACCTTGTTGAATTGTTGAAGCGCGATGGCTTTAAGTCAGTGCAAGAGGCGGTGGGGGCCGATTTCAAATAGGGGAAGATATGTCCGTCACCATTTATCACAATCCGCGTTGTTCAAAATCCCGCCAAACCTTGGCGTTGCTGGAAGAAAATGGCGTGACGCCAGATGTGGTTCTTTATCTGGAAACCTCGCCCGATGCAGATGAAATCAATGCCCTCAAAGCCAAGCTGGGGCTGGATGACATTCGCCAAATGATGCGCACCAAGGAAGACACGTATAAAGAGCTGGGCTTGGGCGATGCCGATGAAGCCGCGTTGATTGATGCCATGGCCGCCAACCCCATTTTGATCGAGCGGCCCATTGTGGTGAAGGGCGACAAGGCCCGCATTGGTCGCCCGCCGGAACAGGTTTTGGAAATCCTCTAATGAGTTCTTCGGTGGATTATTCCAACTACACGCGTTTCAGCGTTTCGGTTGAAGATCATATCGGCACGGTGACGTTCAATCGCCCCGATGCGATGAACATGATTGATGAAACCACCCATGAGGAACTGTCCTCCCTGTTTTTTGATCTGGGGCGCGATGAAGACATTTGGGTGATTGTGCTGACGGGTGCGGGTAAGCATTTCAGCGCCGGTGGCGATCTCACATGGATGAAGGCGGCCAGCGAAGGCAAAGCCGGGTTGCCGGGTGCGCGAGAGGCCAAGACCATCATCTTTTCCCTGCTTGATCTTGAAAAGCCGATCATCGCTGCGATTGAAGGTTCCTGCGTGGGGTTGGGCGCGACCCTTGCGCTTATGTGCGACACCATCTTTGCAGCGGAGAGCGCGACGATTGCCGATCCCCATGTGCGGGTGGGCATTGTGGCGGGCGATGGCGGCGCAGTGATCTGGCCGCAGCTTATTGGCTATGCCCGCGCCAAGGAATATCTCATGACCGGCGATCCGCTGACAGGCACCAAAGCGGAAGAGATTGGGCTGGTGAACCATGCGGTGCCAAAGGGCACGGCGCTGGATGAAGCCACGGCCTTTGCCAAACGCCTGCGCCATGGGGCGTACCAAGCCATCAAGCACACCAAGATCGTGACCAATATCGGGCTCAAGCAATTGGCGCATCAAATCATGGATGCGTCTGTGGCCTATGAGTTGCAAACGTTTGAGACGGAAGATCACGTAGAGGCCATTAACGCGTTTTTGGAAAAGCGCGATCCCACATTCAAAGGCAAGTAAATGAACTTCGATGAACCGGAATATATTGGCCTGATACGCGACAGCGTGCGCGCCTTTGTGGAAAAGGAAATGCCGCGGGAAAAAGCGCGGGAATGGGACAAGCACAATATTTTTCCGCGCGACGTATTCGACAAGCTGGCGGAAATGGGATTGATGGGCCTGACAGTGCCGGAAGAATATGGTGGGCAAGGCCCTGACATCTACGCGGCCATGGCAGTGATTGAGGAACTTGCCAAACGCTCTGTCGCGGTGGCGTGTCCTTATATTCAGGCAGTGTGTTATGCGGGCATGAACTTGTTGGAAAACGGCAATGACGCGCAAAAGGCGGCGCTGCTGCCCCGCGTTGCAGCGGGGGATCTCATTTTCGCTTATGGCTTGTCGGAGCCCAATGTAGGCGGCGATCTGGCGATGGTTGAAACCCATGGCGTGATTGAGGGTGACGAGATTGTGTTGAACGGCACCAAGCGCTGGTGCACCGGCGCACATATTGCAGACTATATTTTCTGCCTAACCCGCACCGGGCCGAAGGACGAAAAATACAAGAATCTATCTATCATTTTGGTGCCCGCAAAATCTGCGGGTATCAGCTTCACTGATTTGGGCCATCTGGGTATTCGCGGTGTGCAAACGCTGGATGCCGCGCTTCAAGATGTGCGCGTGCCGCTGGAGAACATTCTGGGCGGGCCGGATATGTTGAACAAGGGCTGGTCGCAATTGGCAGGTCGCGCGCTTGAGGTTGAAAAGTTGGAGCTTTCGGCCTGTGCCTTGGGGCTTTCCGAGGCGGCGATTGCCGATGCGTGGGAATATGCAGAGGAACGCGAACAATTCGGCAAGCCGATCAGCGCGCACCAAGCCATTCGCCATACACTCGCCGAATGTAAAACGCAGGTAAAGGCGATGCGGCACATGCTCTATCACGCCGCTTGGCTGGCCGATCAAAACCGCCCCTGCACGGTGGAAAGTTCTATGTCCAAGCTGTTTTGTTGTGAAAGCGCAGCAGAGATTACGCAAAAATGCCAGCGTGTTGTGGGCGCTTATGGCTTGTCCGACATGATGGATATGGAACGCTATATGCGCGATGCCGTGTCCTTGCCCATTGTGGGCGGCTCGTCCAACATGCAGAAGAACAATATCTCCAACCGGCTGGGCTTGAGGGCGAAATGACGGAACAAGAAATTCTAAACCGCGCCGATCAGGTGGCTGCTGCTATTCGCGGCCAATCTGAACGCATTGAAGAGGCGCGCCGCCTGCCCGATGATATTGCAGATATCATTAAGGCATCAGACCTGACACGGCTTTTCGTGCCCAAGCAATATGGCGGTATGGAAGCGCATCCTGTCACGGCGTTTAAAGCGTTTGAAAAAGTAGCCGCCGCTGATGCCTCGGCCGGATGGTGCTTGGGCATTGTGGCCTCCCCCGGTATTAATGCCGCCTATATGGAAGACGCCGCCGCGCAACATTTTTATGGCACGCCGGGGGCATGGATGGCAGGCGTGTTTGCGCCCAATGGCAAGGCCGTGCAGAACGGCGACAGCTACAAGGTGAACGGGCGTTGGTCCTGGGGCTCTGGCACGCAGAACGCTGATCATGTGATGGGCGGTTGTTTCGTGGTGGGAGATGATGGCAAGCCAATCCCGCCCGTGGTGCCGCGCTTGATGATTGTGTCGCGCGAACAAATCAAGTTCCATGACACATGGCATGTGTCAGGCTTGAAGGGCACAGGCTCCACCGATTTTGAGATGGTGGGTCTGGACGTGCCGGTTAGCCATGCGGTTTCCTTGCAGGCAGACCCGCGCCGGTTGGATGCGCCTTTATATATCTTCCCGTCCTTCGCCATGTTGGCAACAGGTATTGCCGCCACCGCTTTGGGCGTGGGGCAAGCGGCCCTAGAGGCATTTCATGATTTGGCAGGTGCCAAGACGCCCCAGTTTTCCAAGCGCTCATTGGCGGCAAAGCCTGCGGCGCAGATTGATTATGCCAAGGCCGTGGGCTTGATCGAGGGCGGTCGCGCTTTTGCCTATGATGCCGCCTATGCGGCGTTTGAGCAGGCCAAAACCCAAGGTGAACTGCCAGATGAGGTGCGCGCGCGCCTGCGATTGGCATTTACCACGGCGGTGAAAAACACGGCAGAGGCTGTGGGCTTGCTTTATGTGGCAGGCGGTGGCTCCTCTCTCTTTCAATCCAGCCCGTTGCAACGGCATTTCCGGGATATTCATGCGATCACTCAACATATCATGGTAAACGGGGCCACGCAGGAATTGACAGGCAGGGTGCTTCTGGGGGTCGAAACTGACACCGCAATGCTGTAATCTGTTTGGATAAATGAGGGCAAATAGCGGGAGAGGCTGGCAATGTCAGACCGTCCATTAGCAATTATTACCGGCGCGTCCGGCGGCATCGGCGAAGCATTGGCAGATGAGGTGGCCGCCAAAGGCTATGATCTCATCTTGATTGCGCGCTCCCGCCACAAGCTGGAAAATGTCGCCAGCCGGGTTGCCGATACCCACAAAATAGAGGCCGAGGCGATGGAACTTGATCTCGGCATTGATGGGGCCGCGGCACAGCTTAAAGCCGCCTTGGAACGCAAGGGCGTTTCACCGGATTTGCTGATCAACAATGCGGGCTATGGGTTGGCAGGCGAATTTGCTGATCTGCCGCGTGAAAAACAGCTTGGCATGATTGATTTGAATGTGCGGGCTTTGACCGATATTACCCATGCGCTTGTCGGCATGATGCAGGAGAAATCCCGCGCTGCCAAAACAGATGATGGGGTGAAGCGCGGCATTATCAATGTGGCCTCTACGGCTTCGTTTCAGCCGGGGCCGCTGATGTCGGTCTATTACGCCTCCAAAGCCTATGTGTTGTCATTCACCGAAGCATTGGGCGAAGAACTGCGCGGCGATGGCTTGCATGTTATGGCGCTGTGTCCCGGCCCGACATGGAGCGGCTTTCAAGATAGGGCAGAGTTCACCAATCAAAAATTGCTGACCATGTTGCCGGTAATGACAGCGGGCCAAGTGGCGCGGCGTTGCATGGATGGCTTTGTGGGCGGCAAGCGGGTGTTGATCCCCGGCTTCTTCAATTGGTTGATGGCACGTTCTGCGCCATTCATGCCAAGGCGGGTATTGCTGCCGATTGTGCGCTTTGCGCAAAAAGGTGAAACCACTGCCGTTTCGGAATGACGCCAACGAAATCTGCCTTGCTGATTGTGCAACGACCCGAATCCGTTACCGGACGGGTGGGGGATGTGCTGGCCGCGCGCGGCTATCATTTAGATGTGTGCCGGGTGGCAGCGGGCGACAAGCTGCCTAACGGAATGAACGATCATGATTGCGCGGTAATCTATGGCGGCCCGATGAGCGCGACCGATGGCGATGAACACACATTCCTAACTGATGAGCTTGATTGGCTGCCACGCGCCGTTGCCTCCGGCAAACCGGTATTGGGCTTGTGTTTGGGCGCGCAGCTAATGGCGTTGGCGCATGGGGCAGAAGTTGTCCCGCAAGCGCAATGCTTGGTAGAGGTTGGGTATTATCCCATTCGCCCGACAGATGCGGGGGCGAACTGGTTTCCCGATCCGCTTATGACCTATCAATTTCACGGCGATGCCATGGGCGTGCCGGATGATGCTGTGCGGCTTGCCTCATCGCAGGTGTTTCCGGTGCAAGCGTTCGGCATGAACGGCGTGCCCAGTTTCGGCCTGCAATTTCATCCCGAAGTTACGCGCGACATGATGGAGCGCTGGGTGGTGCGCGCCGCAGAGATGCTCAAAAAGCCCGGTGCCCAATCAGCAGAAGAACATCTGGACGGGCAGACCAGATATGACAAACCCCTCGAAGCATGGCTTGAGGGGTTTGTAGATCGTTGGCTTGTTGGCGAAACGGTTTAGCGGCCCGTTCCTAAATCCACCTCAAGGCTGGTAACGGCGCTCACAAAATTGTTTGCGGCAATGGTTTGCTTGCCGGTCCATTCAATATTGGGAAAGCGTTCCAGCAATTTGGTTACGGCCACCTCGAGCTGCATCATCGCAATGCGTTGGCCCAGACACACATGGGGGCCATGACCAAAGGCGATGTGATCGCGCGCGTTTTCGCGGGTGACATCAAACTGATTGGGGTTTTCAAACACACTTTCATCGCGGTTGCCTGCGCCATACCACAGCATGACTTTTTCGCCTTCCTTCATCTTCTGGCCGGCAAGCTCTGTATCTTGGGTGAGCGTGCGGCGCATGTGAATGACGGGGCTGACCATGCGCAAAATTTCCGGCACGGCGCCGGGAATAAGCGATGGGTCATCCAAAAGCCGTTGCTTTTGTTCAGGAAATTCCTTGAGCAGCCGCAGCGACCCGGAAAGGGAATTACGTGTTGTGTCGTTGCCCGCAAATATGATCAGCAACCACGCGCCATCCAAAAATTCCTGCGCCAACAGCTCGTCATCCAGCGTGGCAGTGGCCAGCACGCTCATGAGGTCGTCGCGTGGATTTACCCGCAGCTTCTTCATCTCACGTTCGCCGTAAGTGAACATCTGCCTGATATTCCACAGGAATTTCGCTACCGTGATCAGGCTGATGCGTTCACCGCGCTGTTGCTTGGCGGCCATCTCCATGGTGCTTTCCAGATAATGCATCCAGCGCACGATCTTGGGGCGATCCTTCTCGGGAATGCCCAGCATTTCTGACAGGGTGAACAGGGGTAGCTGCTCGGAGAAGATTTTGACGAAATCAGCCTTTGGGCCTTGGCGCTCCAGATCATCACACAGGCTATCGACCTTTTTCTCCACTTTTTTGCGCAGTTCCGCCACATATTGGGGGGTGAAGAAATCACGATGCTGCATCCGCAATTCAATGTGGTGCGGGCGATCCAAACAAATCAGCGTGTTGAGGGACGCCCCCAAAAGCCGCGGAAACCGTGAGGAATCTTCCCCATAGGTCATGTTGATGCCGCCCTTTTGCGACGAAAAGATCTGTGGGTTCAGCTCAACATGCTTGATGTCTTCATAGCGGGTGACAGCCCAAAAGCCCTGCCCAAACGGCACATCATACCAAGCCACCGGCGCGTTTTCGCGCAATTTGGCATAAAGATCAAAGGGTTGCCCGGCACGGAAGGGGTCCATCTCGGCCAGTGAGGGGCCGTCTTGCGCCGGATAGACCGGGGCATTTTCGGGCTGAAGGCCCACTACATCGCGCTGGAAAGTCTCTGTTACGGGTTGCAATGTCATGTTGTCATTCCATGTCGTTGGCCAAATTTCACTGAAGCAGACTATAGCGATTTTAAAAGTACAGAAAGTCGGGTTTTTGGCGCGTTTTGCCGCGAAAACTTAGCTTTTACTCAAAGCAGGCAGTGCCGGTGCAATCAGGCGGCGATAAAACGGGATCAAAAATGCTGCGAAGCCGATTTGCACCCCGCCATAAAACAGCAGGGTGAACAGCACCATATCGCCCACCGGATCGGCCACGCCGACGACAGCGGGAAAAACCGATGCTTTAATCAAAATGCCTAAATTGGTGTTGCGCACCACAACCTCGATATTGATGGTGGCGGTATCGGCCCAATCAAGGCGGGCCAGCCGCGCGACCACAATTGTCATCACACAGATCACAGTGATGAACCCCCACACCAACACGGCGTTTTGCCACCCAAAGGCGGCAAAGTCCAAACGGCCTGCGCCCATCGCGCCGATGACGATCAAGACAATGGTAAACAGCGACAGGCGAATGCACCATTTGGAGAAGGCAGGCGCAATGGTGGGCAGGCGATCCAGCACCAACATGCCAAGCGCCAAAGGCAGCAACAGATAAAGCGCGATTTCGATGGCGATGTCGCCGGCGGGCAAAGCGGCCTCACCTGGCAGGTGATCGGCCACCAGTAAATCCAGCACCACGGGCACGCTGCCCAAACAGATGATCGTGGCAATGGCCGTGAGCGCGATCGAAAGCGCTACATGCCCGCGTGCGATATAGGTAAAAATGTTGGAGACTGTGCCGCCGGGTATAGCAGCGCAAAGGGCCAAGCCGATGGCGATGCCTGTCGCCAATTCCAGCCCTGCCAAAAAGAAGAAGGCGGCGAGCGGCACCAGAACGATCTGCATGACAATGCCAACCGAGAACCCCTTGGGGTCGCGTGCGACCTCCCCAAAATCACCAAGGGTGAGCGTCGCGCCCATGCCCAACATGGCAAGTGAGAGCTGAACGGCAGCAAACACAAATTCATATTCAATGTAAAAGTCGAAGGGGTTCATGCGGGCGCGCCTGATCAAATGGGTGCTTTACCCCTACGCGGTTTTAGCGGTAGGGGGAAGGCTAGACGCATCTCCTCCCGTTACCACCGCCCAGAAACAAAAATGAATGCGGGGTCCAGCGGGCGGCGACATTTCCGAGACAAAGCAAGCTGATCTTCAGGCTGGATTCCGGGTTGCAGGTCTGTGACCTGCCCCCGGCATGACGAGTGTGTTGCTTTGAATTAGGCAGGCAGGTCAAGAACTGCCGGGTTAAGGAAGGGTGGATGCGATCCATGCCCTGCCTGCTCAAAACTTGTTGTGCCGTTACGGCGTTGGGTCACAACCAGCGACGGTTAAACGAACGCCTTGCTTGTTATTGCCTTCATCGCTTTCGGCAACTTGATTTGAGGCATCACCCTTGAAGTCAAGCATGTGCAAACCGTTGGCCAGATAGACACGGTTGGAGGCCCCGGCCTGAGCGCCGGCCTTGATGTTGCTATAGCCCTTGGTGGCGTGCTTGGTGGCGCCTTCGGTGATCCAGGTTTGGAAGGCACCCGTATCGGCGTTGCCGCCATTCTTGGTTTGCCATGTGGCGACGAAGGCGCATTTGTCACCATCCAACCCCAGACTGTCGGCCAAGGTGAGTTCGATCACGCCGTTTTGGTTCACCGGCTTGCCGCCTATGGTGATTTTGGTGGCGCGCTCAATATCTGCCTTTTTATGCGGCACGTCGGACACTTGCAAACCGAATTGCTTGGGTTCCGGTTTCGGTTTTGGTTCTTTGCTGCCCGGTTGGTTCTGGCTGAAGTTTTGACCTTCCGGCAGGCATTCAAAGGTCCAGTCTTTCTTGGCGAGTTTAGCGGATGGTTCCAATGTGCGTACCCGCAATGTGCCGCTGTACATTTTGCCTTTGGCATTCCCCACCTTGGGCGCGGTGTTCTTTTCGCCCACAATGATCTGCGTTGTGTGCTTGACCATGCTGTTGGCGCTGGTTTTGGTGAAGGTTTCAGATTGGATATTGTCGTGGGTCTTGTAGCCAAACTTTACCGGAATGCCGTTTTTATCGACATTGATCGTGCTTTCAAATTTCATGGTGAATGGGCAGGAACCTTTAAGGCTCATATTGCCGCTACGGTTGAGGTGAATAGCTGTGACCTTGCCGTTTTTGGGATCGGCATTGCCGTCCCCCGGCTTTGTTGAGGCGGGCTTTGGCTTGGCCCCCGGCGTGCCGGGAATGTACGCGCCGCAATCATAGGTAATTTTGGGCGGGACGCCTGTAAACGTACGGAAGTAACCGGACTGATTGAAGATGTAACAGGCAGAAAGTGTGCGGAAGTAAGAATCCGGCGCTTGGGTTCTTTGGTGATAGGGCAGAACAAAGCCCTTTGTAAGAATTTCAGCCTTTGTCTGGTCGCCCTGTTGCACACGTTTGGCTAGTTCAGCGTTACAATATTCCACGGCCTCGTTAACGAGATGCTTATGGGGCTTCGCGCCGCCGACAGGAACTATGCTGCTATAATGCGCCATGCCTTTTTGCAGGTCTTTTGCCTCTGTGATTATTAGGTTGGTCCGTGGTGCGGTCTGGTCATAAAAGTCTGCATATTTGCTGATACCCACATTTATACGGCTGTGTTTTTGCAGGCCGTTACAGGTGGATTTGATGTCAGCGTGAAGCCAGAAGCCATTGGTTTTTGCCATATCAAGGCCGCTATAGCCATCTGGCCCGGCTTTCACAAAAATGGTTGGGTAAGGTTCAGCCTGTTTGAAAGTCACGGTCGGTGGATTTGCGCCGCTGGTCCAGCGTTCTTGATTATACTGGCCAGCTTGCGCTGATGCAGTGATGCCGACTACCGCCAGTGTGGCTGCGAATGTGCTTGGCTTTTTCATCTTGTATCCTTTCTTGTCCATGGGGGGCAGTGTTGTTGTTTGCCCTCACCTTGGAAGTAAGCTGATACGTTCATATTAGAGGGTGATGGCGGTCACACAGGCCAGCGAAAGCGTGATTTTTGATGTGAAATTTTCGCAGGTGGCGCGAAATTTGACGATGCGGTGTCAAAATCACTCGAATAAGGCGAAAATCAGCTTAATTTGAATTAAGTTGGAGAAAGGTCCGGCCGCAGTTTTTGGGGGAGCCTTGCCAGCCCGCGCGGTTTCCTGTCTCGAAACGTCAAACCGGACCACGCGCGGCCCTCGCGGAGCCATTGAGCGAAGCGAAGCTGGCGTGAGCACAGAGGTGCCCTAAAACGTCATAAATCGTTCGAACATCCAAAAGGCGGAAACGCTGCCCATGCCGTAGATCAATACGCTGGTGCCGCGTTTCAGCCCATCGGCGGGCAAGATACGGGCCAGCACAAGACCTAAGGCAACGGCAAGGGCAACAAACACAAGTTGGCCGATTTCGACCCCAAGATTAAAGCCCAGCAGGCCCAGCCATTGTTGGGCGGGCGGCAGGCCCGCATCCATCAACACGGTCGCAAAGCCCAACCCATGCAACAGCCCGAAAGCCGAGGCGGTGGCGGCAGGATATCGCCAGGTGATTGTTTCTTGGTGATTTCGTGCCAGTTCAACACACACAAAAAGGATGGAGAGCGCAATCGCCGCTTCAACCGGGGGGGCGGGCAGGCGGATCAGCCCCAAAGTGGCCAAGCCCAGTGTGAGTGAATGGGCGAGCGTAAAGCCTGTCACCATCCATCCCAGCCGTTTCAATCTTTCGGCTTGGGCGACACCGTTGCGCCGCCACACAATCAAGGTAAGCGCCAATACGAACAGCAAGTGATCGACGCCCGCCAAAATATGTTCGATGCCGGTGAGGATGAAGGAGCGCAGATCAGTGCCTGCGCCCTCAAAATCGCTTAAGGGAATACGGGTTTGTTCCGGCCCGAAAAAGCGGGTTTGCCCGCCGCTGACTTCTACCAAGGTGGCAAGGGCAGGATTGATGGACGGCCAGATGATCTGGGCCGTGGCATTTGCCCAGCCATTGGGGCAGTCATATTGCGTCTCACCGATCAGGCTGTGGGTGGGGGCCAGGCGGCTGGCATCCACCAGCAGGGAGCAGCCTTCCAGCCGCACCATGGGTTCTGCCCCTTGGGGCAAGATGGGAGGCGCTTGCCAACGCAGGGCAAGTCCATCGGCCTGTTGCGATAATTTGATCAGGAGCGGGCGGCCTTCATGGGCACGGGCGGTAAAAGCCGCACATATAAGGATCAGGCAGGCGGCAAGCCGGATAATCACGGCGCACGCACAATTTTATATTGGCTAAGGATCGCCTCTATCGCGCGTTCCCTAAGATCCGTTTCTTTCGCGCGGGCGGCATCATGCATCACCTGAGCGGCGACCTCTTCCAATGGTGGCAGGGTGGCGGGCTGCCGTTTTTTGACTTGCACCAAATGCCAACCATGGGGGGAGCGCAGCGGGCCAAGCCATTCGTTCAGTGGTGTGGCTGTATTAAACGCCTTGGTGGCGATGGCGGTGCCTAGATGATCCTTCACCAAGGCTGTGCTCGCCTCGACATAATTGCGGCGGTAGAGATAGCGATCGCCTTTGGGTTCGTCGATCCCCGTGGTCAGTGCATAACGCGCCGCCTTGGCGCGGTTTTCCCCGTTGTCACCGGCAAAATAGATATGGGTGAGAGTTGCCCAGCCTTCTTGGCGATAGCGTTCCTGATTGGCCTGATAATAGGCGCGGATCTCATCTGCACTTGGTGCCTTTTGGCCCGCCGCGCCGCCTTCTGACATGCCAAGGGCAATGTAATCCATTTTCTGGATCAAGCGTTGGCGGATGATCGCGTCATTGCCATCAAGCCCAAGGGTGAGAGCATGACGATAGAGCGATTCTTCGCGGACATAATCGGCGATCAGGTGTTCCTTTTTGTCGGCTTCCATCGCGGCCAAATGGGCCGATGCTTGATCGGGGGAAAACGCCTTGTTGCGATATTGCAGCCACAGCGCCAGCGCCTCATCGGTGACGTGGATGGTTTGGCTGTCGCGCCCCAATGGCCCGCCATTGAACGCGCCGTAAAGCGCAAACAATACGGCCCCCGCCAGCAGAAAATGGCTAAGCGGATCGCGCAACAGGCGCGAGAAGATGGAGGGCGCGGGGTCCGGCATTGTGGTTAAGAGGTACGTTGTCGGATTTCTGCCGCGATCAGCCAAAGGCGGTCTTGGCCCCATACGGCGACATCGGGTGCGCCGCCGCCACTGATTTTAAAGCTGGGCACGCCCCAAAGGCCCATACCTTCCACCATCTCGTCTTGATGGCGCGCGACAACATCTTTCCAGCCGTCATTGCCAATGATCTTTTTGGCTTCTGCCCAATCAAGACCCGCGGCCTCTACCGCTTGGCGCATGCCTTTGTCTTTCAGCAAATTGACCCCTTGCGCGAAGGCTAAAGAAAGCGCGGCGCTCATAAATTCTTCATCGCGGCCGTTTTCTTTTGCCATGGCGAGTAGGGAATAGGCGTTGCGGGTGGGTTCGCCCAAGGGTGTGCAAATGGGACCAAAGGGCACGTTGAACCAATCGGCCTCGCGCTTGGTATCAAACAGAATGTAACTGCCCTTGGCATTGGTAATGGGCACACCGCGCATGATCATGGGCAGTACGGGCTTGTGATTGAACTTGATCCCACAGGCATTTTTAAGCGCGATGGTGCGATCAAAAATGATCGACGTATAGGGTGAGTTGAGAGAGGGATAAAAATCGAGCGTGAGGGCGCTGGCATCAATATTGCTCACATCCTCTGGCGGGCGGGTGACGATATAGGGCGCATCCTTGTCGCCCTTATGTGCCCCCAAATCGCGCAAGCGTTGTTCCAGATGGAACAGACGATCCACGCCCCAATACCATTCGCCGCCATAGTGGAACATAGCCCCTGAGTAATGGCCCATATCCTTCAACGTGGTTGAACCATCTTCGAGCGCTTGAAGCGTGGCCTCATGGCTGGCGGGCGCGGTGTTGCTTTGGGCCAATCCCGGCTTGTCGCCGGACCATAAGGCGGTGCTGACAGTGGCAATCTTGGCAATGAAATCTGCCGGATCAAGGCCAACCAGCCCTTCGGCGGCGGTGTTCAGCATATCGGTTTCGGGCACGATGGGGCTGTCACCGGGGAAGGTGAGGCCGTAATGAGGGGCGATCAGCCCCGCATCTGTATGTGCCCATTTGGCGAGCTTCTCCAGTTCTGGCTGGTTTTTGCCGCCACTGGCATGAATGAGATGCGGCACGATCTTAACATCGTAGCGTTCGGCAAAACGGGCCAAGACCTGTGCTGCCAAATGAGAATAGGGGTCATCCAGTTGATGAAAGTAATTCACCACATGCGGCGCGCCTGCCTTTTGGCGCGCGGCCTCTGCTGTTTGGCGTTGCTTGGCGATGCGCGCGGCATTGGCAGAATTGGACATGCGGCGGCTCATGAGCCAGCGCATGGGCGCGGGCGGATCAACCACCAAACGTGGATTGGGATTTTCTGCCGGTTCTACAGGTTTCATTGCTGTGAGCCCTAGTTAGGTGTGTACCAGATGGGAGAAGAATAGGCCCGTTCCTGAATGGTGGCGGGGCCAGCTTCTGGCCCATGTTCCTGGCCCAGCGCCAGCGTGTCGTACAGGCTGTGGCGCGGGGTTGGAATTTCCAGCACCCGCACATAGTAGAATGCCTTTTGGGCTGCATCGAATTCTGGGTCGGTCCAAACGGTGGCAAGCTCTGGCGCGCCGATCGTGTTTTCATAGCGCCCGGTTGAAACGTCAACGCTGTTGCCGACGGGGGATAAGGAGCCATCAGCGGCGATCTCGCGCGCTTCGTCCCACGCCACGTTGAACACTTTTTCTTGCGCCTTGCCCGCGGCATCCAGCCAGCCTTTAACGACTTGCACACGATCAAGATTGGCCCCGATGGGGTCTTTCACCGCGCGGATGACGATCTGCACGGCGTCGCCATCTTCATTGGCGATCAGATCGCCGCCCATGGGAACGCCTTTTTCATAGCCGATGGCAGCAAGATCTTCGGCTTGTGCGTCGCTTTCATCAAAGCCATAGCCGCCGAACATGCGCAGCGTGATGCGCGGGCCGGTGGTGGCATAGGTTTCGCGCCGTTTGAAGGCGGCGAAGATTGCGTCGCGCGTATTGTCTTCGGCCCATACAGCCGCATAGCCGGAAGCCGACATGATCCAGCCATTTACGCCGGGGAAATCCTTGTTGAATTTGTTCTCAGGGATGGAATCGGTTGCCATCTTGCCATGAAAATTGGTGCTGTCGGCACTGGCGAGGCCTGTATGCGCATCGGTGGAACCGATAACACCGAATTTGAAGGGGTTTACGCCAATGTCGTTTTCAATCTTCAAACCACTCTTCAATGCAGAGCGAATGAAGTCGCCCGGCTTGGCGTTGTAGGGGGTGGCGTCTTGCTCGATATAACGCTGGAACGCCTCAAAATCTGCAAAGGGATCGTCCGGCGACAGGCTGGGCCACGTTTCGCTATCGCCTTTGATCTGGGTGATCTCCACCATCGGCTCTATCTCGGCGCGCAGAGCGGCATAGGCAGGGGTCATCTTTTCGCCTTTGAGCGTTGTCTCAGCGAACATATAGCCTTTGGAGATATTGGAGTTATGGGGGATGGCAATGAACTCAGCCCCCGTGGCGGCAGAGGTTTCACCGATCCATGCCCACAAATCTTCCGGGTATTGGCTTTGGTCTGACCCATAGGGCGAGAATTTTTGGGCGGTCGGCGCATCGGTGGGGCTCATCACCACCCGATGCAGGTTTGCGCCTGATGGTACGGATGACCATTCCCAGCCGATAAAGGCGGTGAACTTGCCGGGATTATTATGGCGATCGGCGGCGTTGGTGATTTTGGTCCACACCGCGGTCTCAACCGGGGCCATGTCGCCCATAATGCCAGTGGCGGGGGCTTCGTTATTGCCATCGGTTACGGGATCGCCCTCACCGCTGCCGGCCTTGGGCAACAATTGGCGGAAAGTGGCGACGGCTACTTTTCCCCCTTGAGAGATGGCAAAGTTCATACCCTTGATGACGAACCAGCGCTTGACGCTGTCCCACAACCCCATTTCCGGCAGGGGTTCTTCATCAAAATAGATGGAGGGCATGACGCCCATGAATTCAGCATGGTCGGATACAACCAGAAAATCCAAAGGCCGATCAAGGCGCACCCAGGCGCGGTGCAAAGGGTGCATAACAGGCAGGCCCTTGGCGAAACGATAGGCGGTATCGGGGTCGGCGGTGTGGTTGCCGTTCAGGAACGCATCGAACGAATAGCGTGTGTGCAGATGCGTGTCGCCCCAATAGAGATTGGTTTCGGCAAAGCTGGGTGTTGCGAGCGCCAGCGCGAGGGCTGCCGTTGCGAGTGTTTTTCGGATCATGATCTAAGCCCCTTGAATATCTACCGCAAAGCACCATGGCAGACGCGCAAGGTCAAGAGCCTTGATTAGTGCCGCAGATCAGGTCAAAACAGCGGCAACATAATATTAGGAGACAAAATCATGTTCGATCTGCACTACCACGAAGGCGTGGCCCATATCGCCATTAATGATGGCAAGGCAAATGCTGTTGGGTTCAATTTCATTGAAGGCATGATGAAAGCGCTGGACGAGATTGACGCCAATAAAGACGCGACCGCAATTGTGATTTCCGGCAAGCCGGGCATGTTTTCTGCCGGGTTTGATCTGAAGGTCATGGCATCTGACCCGGCCAAAGCCGGGGAGATGGTGCAAGGTGGCGGCCAAATGTTGCTGCGCCTGTTCACGCACCGTTTGCCTGTTGTGGCGGCGGTGACAGGCCATGCTATGGCTGCGGGCGCGTTTTTGACATTGGCGTGCGATACCCGCATTGGCGCGGCTGGCGACTTCAAAATTGGCATGAACGAAACCGCCATTGGCATGGTGTTGCCGGTGTTCGGTCTTGAAATGGCGAAGTGCCGTTTGTCCAATATTCGGATGACGGAAGCGTTCATTCAGGCGCAACTTTACGGCCCGGAAGAAGCCGTGGAAGTTGGGTTTTTGGATCAAGTATTGCCCGCCGATCAGGTGATTGATGCCGCCTTGGCAGAGGCCGCGCGCTTGGGCGGGCTGCCTAACGGGGCTTACTTCGGCAACAAAATGCTGCTGCGCAAACCCTATGCAGATATTATTGAGCCTAGTCTCGCCAGCCCGATCAGCGTGCTTGGCTAACAAATCGAGGTTCAAAAAGTTGGCCCGCCTGCGCATTGGCGCCGGGCGGGTTTCTTTTTGCGTCCAAAATTTCCTTGACAGAAAGAACAAAATATGAACTTATAGCTGGTTGGATGCAAATAGGCTGTATGGAGAGGCTGGCATGTCACTGTTTAAGGTCAATGTACGGGGCGTTGGCGGGCTGGGCGCGACTGCGATGACGATGCCGATACCGATGGTGCACATGGACAGTGATATTTCAACAAACCCACATCCGGTCTCAAGCGTTTCATTGCCAGATATGGTGACCGTTTGGCAGGCCATGCCGCAAAGCGCGCGCCTGCTGGTTTCTGAATCTGAAATGCAAGACATGCTGGGGGTTTGGCACCAAACCAAAAGGCAAGAACAGGCCGGGGCATCTGAGCCGGAAAAACCCGATACCCAAGATGATGGGAAGGTGACGCGCGAAGATGTGCTGGAGCTCATGTCTGCCATCAGCCCGGAAGTTCTACCCTTCGCCAAAAAGCTCATTGCCCTTGCCTTGGATGGGCAGCGCCTGCCTGAATTGCTTGGGATTGTGCCAACCGATATTTTGACCGCTGCGCGCGTTATATTGGAATGGTTGAGCGAGGAAGCGGCAAAAGAGGCTGGCCATGATGTGGCCTATTTCCGCTATTTGATTGAGCGCATGGTGGACGAACCGGTTGAAACGCTGCAATTTGGCTTTGGCGTGACGGTGGAAGATGGTGATATTGATGTTGGGCCGCGCATTGATTTAGGCGAACTTTACCCTCTGGAATCAATCCGCTTTAGCGTTTTACAGGGTAAGCAATTGGCTGGCATTGCAAATGTTGCCGAACGGGACGAACTCAGGGTTATGTTGGAAGAGCGTCGAGCTGATGTGAAAAAAGCCAAGACCCGCTACCAATTCCAAGCACGATATAATCTTGGCGGCGGACGCTCTGCTGCCGAGACATTTTTCGATTCTCTATCAGGGCCGGATTTAGAGGAGGTCGAACAATTGCCTATGGAAAAAACCGGTTATCATAGAACAAAGGAAATAGGCGCCTATGGCATGGCGTTGAATGCAGCTTGGCGAAGCACCACAGATTCCGCACCGGATGCTGTTGGCTTGGACATCTCGTATAGTGGCCGCCCTAAAGTAAGCAAAAAGTTCAAGTATCACCCAAACAAGGTCTGACTTTATGGATGCGGATGCACAAAACAGTCGGGAGTTCGCGGCCCATTATGGCCTAAAGGCCGTTGAAGACTTGGGCGAGGTTGCTCGTATCGACGCGTGGCTTCGGCAATTCATCAATGCACAACATAAGTTTAATTTTGGTCCGCTCACCTGTGGTGACAACGCGCTATATATCGGCCCGGATGGGTTCCAAGCGTCGCTGCGAGATGAGGATGGTCGTCTCGAGCATGATCTGATTGCCCAGATGCGCAATGACGGCGCGGAGCATGTATACATAGTGTATTGGAATCCAGCGGAAACACTGACCGCTCTTAATGTCTATGAGGTGCCGCCTGATTACGACCGCCCTCAATACGACAAGGTATTCGATATTCTCAATTACAGTTTGTATGGCATTTTGCTTGATAGCGATATGCGCTTTTGCTGTATGCAGGTTTGGGAGGCGGTGTTTTTATTTTGGGGGCCGACGAAGTCTGTTGATCGTTTGATCGGCAGTTGGCATTGGGATGAATATCACAACAAGGTCGCGCAGATCGACAAGTATGATTTCGAAGATCAAGCCTTCTGCAAGGCATGGCCGGAGGTGGCTGTGGAGCGCGATGCTCTGCTTGCGGTTGACCAATATTGGCAGGAAACAGGGTTCACGCCGCCTCCGCGATCAAAACTGTTTAAGCGGTAGTAGGCGGTCTCGATATGCAAACCTCAAGAAAGCGCAGTACGACCACATCGCTGCCGGATGCAGTGGCGATTGACATAGAAGCAAAAGGCAACACGAGCCTTCTGTTGAAGAAGTTTAAGTATGAATAAGTGGAAACGCCTTTCACGGCCCCCTACGCCTGGCTTTACTCAAGCAATGCTGAGGCATGACGTTCCCCTAGTTCGGGATAAGGCCACGCTGCGTCGCATCGAGGCATTATTCAGCAAGTTTTTTCGGGCAGAGGATCAACTGGACTTTCACGCGTTGAAGAGACGTGGTGATCTTGTTGTTGTGGTCATGAGCCTGAGCTCTGACTGGATGCATAAATTCATCGCGGGGATGCGCGCGAAGGGAACAGAGCACATTTATGTTGCGGAATATTTTTCTGACTATGAGCTCCACCCCGAGCATGTAACCGAAATTCCCTTAAACTATGATAGGGATAAATATGGATCATTGTTTAGCGGAATATCGAGTGGCGATTGGCTGGGCTTGATAGATGGGGATGGCCGCTATTGTTGCTACGGGGTTCAGTCTTTCTTTGGATATCTCATCGTCCCGGCTGAGGGCGGCCACAGTTTTTTTGATGATAATATTTGGAAGGACTATTACGACTTCAGGGAAGATGTGATGGACAATGACTTCGGAGACGCGGATTTTTGCCGAGTATGGCCGGAAATTGTTGCCGCCCGCGATGCCCTGTTGGCTGTCGATCAATATTGGCGTGAGACGGGGTTCACGCCGCCGCCGCGATCAGAACTGTTTAAGCGGTAGAGGCGATTTCGATATGCCAACCTCAAGAAAGCGCAGTACGACCACCTCGCTGCCGGATGCTGTTGCGGTGGATATTGAATACAAACGAAACAAGAAAAAGAGACTCGAAAAGAAGTTTAAGTATCATGGATAGGGATCGTCGCTCGTGGCCTTTGAAACCGGGGCATACAACAGCAATTCTGCATAATGAAATGCCCATGATCACAGACAGGGCGGTGCTGCTTGAGATCGAAGAATTGTTCGCTAGATTTTTTACTTCCGATGGAACCCCCGATTTTCGCGCTTTGAAAAAACGGGTGACATAGTGATTGCAACAAGCAACGGCTGTGTGTGGGAGTGGCATGACATTTTGATCGCGAAAATGCGCCTTGATGGCGCGAAGCATGTTTATGCGGTGGACTGGAAACCCGGCTATGAACTCAATCCGGAGTTCGCGACCGAAATTCCCCAGCGCTATGACCTCAGAAAGTATGATCGCTTCTTACAGCAACTGCTAAGTGCGAACTGGGGCGGCATCATCGATAGTGACGGGCGTTACTGTGATGTTGGGGTTGAGTTCTATTTCGGATACACCATTTTGTCCAAGGATGCTGATCTTTCAGTGTTGGATAGTTCTTTTTGGAAGGACTATTACAACTTTCGGGAATATCTGTTGGGGAAAGACTTTGTGGACGAAGAGACGTTCCGCGAATGGCCGGAAATGGCCGCTGCCCGCGATGCCCTGTTGGCTGTCGATCAATATTGGCGCGAGACGGGGTTCGCGCCGCCTCCGCGGTCGTCCTTATGGGTCAAAAGCTAAGCGTCAGCCTGCCTTGGCTGTCAGTCTTGCAAACAGCCATCCGCCCATGCCACCGGCAATTGCCTGTGCGGCGATCCCGGTGGTGTCGCGGGCACCGGAAATAATCTGATTGCCGAAGAACGCCTGTTCTGCACCCAGCAAAATGGCCAGCAGCGCGGCGGCACCTGCCGCAATATAAACCCCGGCGCGTGGTGCAGGAATGAGACGCAGCGTCAGCGCAGAGACACTAAAGGCAATCAACAACCCGATCGCAATCAATATGGCATAGACCGGCCCCATGCTGACCACATCTTCCGCGGTGAAGGTGAGGCTGGTGCCAAAGTCGATTTCTGCGCCGGCGCGTACCAGCCCGGAGATTACCATTTGGGCAGAAAGAGCGGTTGCCAATATGGCGGTTACCAATACTGAAACAATAAATCCAAATGCGCGTCGTGCCATGCTTTCCCCATTTGATATGGTCCAGGCGATATGATCCCGGTTGATCTTGCACACTATGCCGCCTAGCTTTGGCGGAAGCAAATTGAAGAGAGGGCGCGATGTTGAAATTTTTGGCCAAAGTTCAGTTGGGTCTGCTAGCGCTGGGGCTGGCCGCTTGCACCGGCGAAGGCGTTGCCAACCAGCGCGAGGTGGTGAACGCCCCCGCCGATGGCTATAAGATCGACACCATGGCAGAGGGGCTTTCCCATCCATGGTCCATCGCGTTCCTGCCGGATGGAGATTTTCTGGTCACGGAAAAATCCGGCACGCTGCGACGTCTGGCGGCTGATGGCACCTTGTCTGATCCCATTATGGGGGTGCCGGATGTGTATTTCGCCTCCCAAGGGGGGCTGTTTGATGTGATGCTGGACAAGGCTTTTGCCGCCAATCAAACGCTTTATCTTTCCTATGCGGCAGGCCCGGCCAATGAAAACGCTACCACGGTGCTGCGCGCCCGGTTGGTGGAAGGGGCGTTGGAAGATCAACAGGTGATCTTTGAGGTGACGCGCCGCAAGGCCACCGCGCTGCATTATGGCGGGCGCTTGGCGCAATTGGCCGATGGTAGCATTCTGCTCAGCGTGGGAGAGGGCTCGCGCTATAAGGAAGAAGCGCAGGATCCGACCAATCATCTGGGCACCATTGTACGGATTAATCCCGATGGCTCTGTACCTGCCGATAATCCTTTTGTTGGGCGCGACGGGTTCTTGCCGGAAATCTATTCCTACGGCCACCGTAATCCGCAAGGGCTGGTGGTTGACCCCAAGACCAATACTATTTGGGAACATGAGCACGGTGCCCGCGGCGGCGATGAATTGAACTTGGTGAAGCCCGGTGAAAATTATGGCTGGCCGATTGCGACCACGGGGGTGGATTATACCTTCGCGCAGATTACGCCCTATCGTACCTATCCCGGCATGGTGGACCCGGTGCTGGATTGGGTGCCTTCCATCGCGCCATCGGGCTTGGTGCTTTACCAAGGGCAGATGTTCCCGCAGTGGCGCGGCAAGTTTTTGGTGGGCGGCCTGGCCAGCTATGATGTGCGGCTGCTGACAATGGAAGACGGGAAGATCACCAAGGAAGAAATTCTGTTTGCCGAGGTGGACGAGCGCATTCGTGATTTGCGCGAAGGGCCAGATGGCGCGCTCTACATTCTTACCGATGGTGAAGGTGGGTCGGTGCTGCGGGTAACGGCTGAATAGAAGTCAGCCGCGACTGTCCGGCGTGTTGGTATAGTAGCGGCCCATGTGCTGCGGCGCATCTTTTTGCGCCCCGAACGGATAGGGGTTGTGGCGACCAATGAGTTCCGCAAAGCGCGGCGGGTTGCGGTTGATGGCCTCCTCACTCACCAAATCGGCCAAGGGTTCCTGCTGGCGCGCATACATGCGGGAGAAATAGGCCGTCATGCCCACGCGTTCGCCGGGCAGTTGGCGTGCACCCGCGCCATGCCAAAGATTGCCGCCAAACACGAACACGTCGCCTTGTTCCGCATTCACCGCCACAGCCTGATCGCGCGTTGATTGGCCGGGGGCAGGATGGGCGCGCTTTTTGTGGGAACCGGGCACGACATAGGTGCCGCCTGCGGCCTCAGAGAAATCATCCAGACACCACATCACATTGCAGACATGGTTCCATTCCGGCAACGGGTCGGGCAGATAACTGGCATCGGTGTGCATGTCTTGCGGCGGATCACCTTCAGCGCGAATGTGGCCATGCACGGAGCTGAGCTGGCAGCTTTCCCCCAGCAGATAGGTAACGAGGGTGAGAGGTGCGGCGGCCATTACCGCTTGTTCCACCACCTCAAGCCCACGCGGCAGCGCCTGAAAGATGTTGCGGCTTTTATTGTGCTTGCCCGCAATGGGAATGGTGCGGCCTGCCGCTTTGTCTTCGGCATCCAGTGCCAGCAGGCGCGCACGTAAGGCGGTGAAATAGCTGGGTGGCTTGACGTTTTTTACGACTGTGTAGCCGTAAAGCTCAAGCTCCACCACGTTACGTTCCAGCCCTTGGGTGATGATGTCTTCATGTAAACGGTTCAGCCTATCGCGGGCGGTGAGATGCGCTGCCTTGCGCGCGCCGGACGCCGCAAAGGCCGCCGAAACGCCGCTGTCATTTTCGTCTGTCATCTTGCTGGCCCCCGTTTCGCTTTGGACGGAGCTTAGGGTAGAGGATGGGGGAGGGCAAATGGATGGGGGATGGGGTTGGCTTGATTATCCATGCGCATAGCGCATGGATCGCACCCGACCCGCCTCCCCAAGCGAGTTATGGGGCGGGTGCGAAAACGCACCTACCTCCTGGTCAGGCGCGACGCTGATTTGGAGCGATGGATTCAAGCCAGTCTTTAAGCGCAGTGGGTTGATGCAGGAACTCTGCGAAACCGGTTTTAGCGTCAGCGACTTGTGTCAAACCTCCCAGCCTCTTTAGGTTGCTAATCGTGGTGCCACCCAAATAAATGATTTCGCCATTTTCATCAACTTGGGGCTCGTTGTTGTCATCTGGTTTCGTGCCACCACAAACCACGAGGGTTGGGGTATTCGGCGCAACTAATCCGTTCACCAGTTGCATAAAGTGTTGTTCTGCTCCTTGCCACCCAATAACAAGTAGTGCTGTCGTATCCTGCAAGGCTTGGCGCATGTGCTTCATATGTGCAGGCGGTGATATGAAATCACTCTCCGACTTATTGGTGACCGGAATTGCAAGTGCCGGGACCGATAGGTACTTGACGCGACCCCCTGCAACTTTCCTAAGCGGCAAATTGTACAACTCTGACTTGGTTAGCGGCCGTTCCTCTAATGTGGTTCGACCTTCCGGGGTTCTGCCATGATATTCCCAGTCAATGGAACCATGAGGTTTGAATAATCGGAAGTCTTCGCCAATGTAGCCCTCGAATTCATCAAATCTGCGTTTGTCTCCCGTCGTAATTTGTACCGCCTTTTCAAATAAAGTATCGTAGTTGAAGGTGACTACACTGATGGGCTCGTGATGGCGACTGCGCCACTTTAAAAGCCTGTCTGCCATATCGACGAAGCAGGTCTCGTTGCGCAGTGATTCGGTCCAACTATTGGTGATGAGGGTTAGGGTGGTAGAAATCCACGATTGAATCCCGGCTATATTCCGCCATCTCATGGGAAATTCTTCAACTTCGCTTCTCAGTTCTTCTAATGTCTCTTCAAGTGTGCCGTTTTCAATTCCGCGCCGAATATGGCCCAACACAGCGGTGACGGAATCTGGGGGTGGCGTGGTAAACCAAGCGCGGTTCTGATCAAAGAGTTCGTATGTTAGTGGTGGCTTCCACTGATAGCGTGACGCCACTGATCCGGTGTTTGCGAGTCGAGCAGTTATTGGCTCCGAGTCATAAGAAGCCCCGGCGCCGAGAATAACGGTTAGCATTCTCGGCGTTCCAGTTCCTTAACCCTGCGCGGCCCATTCCGGTGCGATGGGAATATAGGGGGCGGCGTCGATCTGCTTGGCGATCACGGGATCAAATGCCGGGTTGGCCTTCACCGCTTCCAGCACGTTGATGTATTTTTCCGGCCAGCGCACATTCACTTTCTCGCGCACTTCCTTCAAAGGCAGGTGCAGCATGTTTTCCCAATCTTCTGCCGGTAGCCAATTGGCGTGCATCCCATCGCGGTATGCTTGCACCACGGCGCGGATCACGGGCACGCCACGGGCGCGCACTTTGGATTGCAACATGCCCATAAAGACAATGAAGCCAATACCGGGATTGCGGGTTTGCGCGAAAGTAAAGGAAAGCAGGCACAGCTCGCCAATCGGGTCGCGGCCATAACCGGTGGTGACGTGATAGAGGTCGTGAATATCGCGCAGCCAATTGCCAAAGGTTTCGGTTTCTTCCGAAAAGAAACGCTGATTGGCATCCGGGTCTTCATCGTCCAGCACGGCCTGCGACGCCGCGGCCAAGCCATCGGCGGTCAGACCCTCATGGGTCATGAAATCATTATAGGTGCGGCCCAGCGTGCCTTCCGGCATCGCTGCCAGCGGTGTGCGATCCATCAAGAAATCCAGCATGGATTGCTTTTCCGCCAACACCTTTTGGCCATGAGGGGTTTTCTTGAAACGCTCGAAGCTTTTGAAGAAGCTGTTGCCGGTCAGCGCCCGGATAATCTTGAACACCTCATCGGTGTTTTCCACATCTTGTGTCAGCAAGCGGAAATGGTGAAACGCCTTGCCGATGCGAATGGGATTTTTGGGGTACTCAACATTTGTCGTAGAATCTGTAAGGGCCATGGCGACCTCCTGAAATCCGAGTTTAAGCTAAAGTAAGCCTTAACTGACAAGTTATCAAGTAACTCGCCTAAATCCCGAGCTTTTGGCGGAAAAAGTGGCCAATCTTGGCGGTTGCGGTGAGGGATTCGGGCGCAGAGAAAGCCATCAGCAGGGCCTGAAACACATGCGGCATGCCTTCATACAGATCCAGCTTGACGTCGCCGCCTGCCTGATCAATGGCCTGATATTGGCGCACAAAGTTGGACAGAAAGATTTCTCGCGTGCCGCCTTGGATCAAGGTGGGGGGAAAGCCCGGCGCGTAATCGCCGTAGACGGGAGAGACATAAGGATGTTTCTGGTCTTCCAATGGGGCATAGGCCAAAGCGGAAGGGCCAAGGCTACCCGCATAGGTGTAGCTGGGCTCGGCGTCTTTTAAGGTGTGGTAGGTGTCGCCGGTTTCGGTGATGTCGGCCCAAGGGGAAAGCAGCGCCAGCGCGGCGGGCATCCCCCTGTTTTCATCGCGCATTTTCAGCACCGCGCCTGCGATCAGGCCGCCGCCGGCGCTATCGCCAAAGGCACCCAACTGGTTCATCGCGAAGCCTTGATCGTTGAGGGTTGCAAAAGCATCTACGACCTCTTGCACTATGGCCTGCCAGCGGGCCTTGGGGGCGACCGTATAATCAAGTGACAGCACTTTCTGGCCTGTTGCATCTGCCACAAGGACGGCAACGGCGAGGGAGGAGGCGGCGCTGAGAAACGTATAAGCCCCACCATGGGTGTAGACGATACGTTTGCCGTTTTCCTGCCAGCCCTTCGGGGTGATTTCCAGCGCAGGCAGACGGCCCAAAGTGGTTTCGCTATGGGTGGCCCCAAGCCGGTCGGCCAACCCCTGCCCAAAGGGGATGAAAAATTCTTCATTGGCGGCGTGGGCGGTGGCCCAGCCTTCCAGATCATCCGGCCCCGGCAGGGGAGCCGCCGCGGTAGGATCGGGCAGGGCACCAAGCAGCATGGCTGCCTGATCGGAGATGGTGCCGGGATTGAAGGTGCGCAAATTGGTCATACGGTTTGTTCCCTTGAGGGGTGTAGATCAGCCAAGGCCAAGATGCTGCTGGAAGAAGCTGCCGATTTTGTTGAGCGCGATTTGCGCTTCCGGTGCGCCCGCTGCCAGCATGGTGCCTTGAAACACATGAGGCATGCCTTCATACAAATCCAGCTTTGCGTCGCCGCCAGCCTGATCGATCGCTTGATAAAGCCGCACAAAATTGCTGAGGAAAATTTCCCGCGTGCCGCCCTGAATAAGGGTGGGCGGGTATCCATCTGTGAAAGCACCATAAACCGGGGAGACATAGGGATGTTTTTGATCTTCCAGCGGTGCATAGGCCAAAGCACTGGGGCCAAGGGCGGTTTCGTATAGATAAACCGGCTCTGCGTCTTTCAAGGTGTGATAGCTTTCACCCGTTTCGGTGATATCGGCCCAGGGAGACAGCAACACCAAAGCGGCGGGCATTCCCATCACTTCATCGCGCATTTTCAAGACGGCGCCCGCGATCATGCCGCCGCCGGCACTGTCGCCAAAGGCGCCCAATTTTTCCATCGGGAAGCCCAGGTCATGAATGGCTCGAAAAGCTTGCTTTACTTCGTCCAAGGCTTGTTCCCAGCGCGCCTTGGGGGCAACGGTGTAATCAAGAGACAGCACTTTTTGCCCTGTTACATCGGCCACCATGGCGGCAGAACCCAATGTGGAGCTGGCCGACATCATGGTATAGGCCCCGCCATGCACATAGACGATGCGGCGGTCGCTCTCCTGCCAGTTTTTGGGCGTAACCTCCAGTGCCTTGATGGGGCCAAGGGTGATCTCGTCCACCGTCGCCCCAAGGGGTTTGACCAGCCGCTTGCTTAAGGGGGCCACCTGTTTTTCATAGGCTTTATGGACCTTGGCCCAAGCAACCAGATCATCCGGGCCGGGCAAAGCGGCGCTTTGCGTGGGATCAGGGAACAGGGGATAGACCCCTGCCGCCTGATCAGAGATGGTGCCGGGATTGAAGTTCCTCAAATTTACCACAGGAAGTCAGCTCGCCTGCTGCTTGCCGCGGGCGCGCACGGCCTCGCGGCGCTTTTCGATCTCATCGGCGCTGACTTCGGCATTGCCTTCCTTGTTGATGCGGCCTTCATGAGCCATGGCATCGGCAAAGGGCATGCCAAAGCCATCATCTATCAGCTTTTTGTAAAGGGTCAGCATATGCGGTTCGACGCTCAGCATGTCTTCCGCCAATTGCTCGCAGACCGGCAACAGCTCATCGGCGGGGACGACGCGGTTGACGAGGCCCCAGCGTTCGGCCATTTCAGCCGACAGGAAGTTACCGGTGAGCGACAGTTCCTTGGCGCGGGAAATGCCGATCAGGCGCGACAGTTTTTGGGACAAGCCCCAGCCGGGAATAATGCCAACGCGGGCATGGGTATCGGCAAAGCGCGCATTCTCAGATGCGATCAGCACATCTGCTGCCAAGGCGACTTCAAAACCGCCGGTAATCGCCACGCCGTTAATGGCCCCAATAATCGGACCGGAAAATTGTGCCAGCGCGCGCACCGGGTCTTTCACTTTGGAAGTACCCGACACCGTGCCGCCGATGGAGCCATCGCCGCTACCCAGTTCTTTGAGGTCGAGACCCGCTGTGAAGGCGCGCTCCCCCGCCCCGGTGAGGATGATGACGCGGATATCGGGATCGGCTTCCAGCTCAAGCGCCGTTTCGGAGATCGCTTGGCGCAGATCAGCGTTCAAGGCGTTCATGGCATTGGGCCGGTTCATGGTGACAATGGCGTAGCCGCCCTTGCGTTCGACGGTAAGTACTTCTGACATGGCTGATCCCTTCTTGAACAATAATGTGTTGCAGGCGTGATAGCATCGGCGTGCGCGCAGGAGAAGACCTACTTCAACAACCCGTTCAGCAATTGGCCGATGGCTTTGGTATAGGGCCGCGCATCTGCCCCTTCTGATATGGCGAGGCCAGCGCGGTCGAACGCAGCGGAAAGCAGGTCGGCCAGTATGGCGGTATCGGTCGCGGCAAGGGCCCCCGTCTCAACCGCATGATCGAGCCCTTCCTTAAGTTCATTGCCGCCGGTCACGCGGTCGATCTCCGCCATTTCGGCGCGGCCCAAAACCGCCGGGCCTTCGATCAGCAGAAGGCGCGCCCGGCCCGGCATGGCGATGGCGGCAAAATAGGCTTCTGCCCCTTTGGTTAGGGCCTCCTTCGCTGATTTGGGGTTCAGGGTTTCCGCCTCGATATGCTTGGCAACGGCGTCTGCCTCTGTGCGCACAACAGCACGGAACAGATCCAGCTTGTCGGCAAAATGATGATAAAGCGCGCCACGCGTCACCCCCGCGGCCTTTACGATTTGCGGGGTGGAGGTGGCGGCGAAACCGTTTGTTGAGAACAAATCACGGGCGATCTTCAGCAGCTTCGCGGTTGTTTCCTCCGAGCGTTCTTTGTTGGGCCGGGCTTGTGGTGAGGTCGATTTTTCTTGCATACATACACCCTGTATGTTTATGTGTGAATAGATACAGACTGTACGTATCTGAATAAGGAGAAAAAGTCATGCACCTCATGCAATATTACCCCGTAATTCAGACTGATGATGTGGCAGGCACCGCTGCTTTCTATCAGGCGCATTTCGGCTTCAAGCCCATGTTTGAGGCGGATTGGTATGTGCATCTGCAATCAGCAACCCAGCCGGAGGTGAATTTGGCCATTCTCCAGCACGATCATGAAACGATACCGGAAAGGGGCCGGGGCGTGACGCGCGGGCTGATCCTGAATTTCGAGACGGAAGACGTTGATGATGAATACCGGAAGGCAACCAATGCGGCTCTGCCCATATTAAAGGCCCTGTGTGATGAGGATTTCGGCCAACGCCACTTCATCACCCACGACCCGAATGGGATCCTTATTGATGTTATCAAGCTGATTGCGCCTACGGCCGCCTTTGCGGAACAATATGCGACGGAGGCGGTGCCAGCCTAAACCCCTATTCCGACTTGCCAGCAGGGGGGATTCCCCCTAATCCTGTCGGGTCTAAAAATTCTGACCGATCGATTAGGAGGCTATTATGGCTGAAGCATATATTATTGACGCCTGCCGCACACCGCGCGGCATTGGTAAAGTGGGCAAAGGGGCGCTTGCAGATCTGCATCCGCAACTGCTGGGTTCCACGGTTTTGAAAGCGCTGGCAGAGCGCAACAAAATCAACACCGCCGAGGTGGATGACATTGTGTGGGGCACCAGCTCCCAACGTGGCAAGCAAGCCGGTGATTTGGGCCGCATGGCCGCCCTGGATGCAGGCTATGATGAGCGTTCTTCCGGCATGACGCTGGATCGTTTCTGCGGTTCGGGCATCACAGCGGTTAACATTGCCGCTGCCAACATTATGTCTGGCATGGAAGATTTGACGATCGCCGGTGGTACGGAAATGATGTCGCTTGGTGGGCAAGAAGGCCACAAGCCGATCTCTCCCTTCTTGGACAGCGGCAATGATCATTTGCGCGAAATGCACCCGCAGCCGCATCAAGGCGTTTGCGCCGATGCGATTGCCACGCTGGAAGGCATTCCGCGCGAAGCGCTGGACGATTTGGCTTATGTTTCCCAACAACGTGCCAAAGTCGCCATCGAAGAAGGCCGTTTCGATAAATCACTCGTGCCTGTATACGACTATGACGGCAATTTGAAGCTCGACCGGGAAGAATTTCCGCGGCCGCAAACCACCCGTGAGGGTTTGGCAGAGCTGAAAGCATCCTTCGCGCAGATCGCCGATTTTGATCTGGACGGCAATGGCTTGTCCTTCCGTTCTTTGGTGAACAAGAAGTTCCCGGGTTTGGATATCACCCATGTGCATCATGCAGGTAACTCATCCGGCGTGGTGGATGGCGCTGGCGCATTGCTGCTGGCAGGGGAAGACTATGCCAAGGCCAACGGTCTTAAAGCCCGCGCCCGCATTCGTGCCATTGCCAATATGGGCGATGATCCCACCTTGATGCTGAACGCGCCGGTACCTGCTGCCAAAAAAGTGTTGAAGAAAGCTGGTCTGACCATCGAAGACATTGATGTGTTTGAAGTGAACGAAGCTTTTGCCGTCGTCACCGAAAAATTCATCCGTGATTTGAATGTGGATCGCGAAAAGATCAACATCAATGGCGGTTCCATGGCGCTGGGCCATCCCATTGGTGCCACGGGCGCTTTGTTAGTTGGCACGGCGCTTGACGAGCTTGAGCGTCAAGACAAGCAGTTCGGTCTTATCACCATGTGTGCCGCTGGCGGCATGGCCCCGGCGGTGATTATCGAACGCGTCTAGTTCGCGCTCATATTGCTGGAATTTGAGAAGGGCGGTGCCGGATGGTGCCGCCCTTTTTCGACTCTATGCGTACCAACCGGCAGAAATTGAATTTGATGGTCAGCCCAACTTAGGCGCGGCTATAGAAAATTGCCAATAGCTGTTGGTGATGCCATCAACAAAGTGGCTTCGCCGAACGGCGAGCTGACAGGGTCTATGTTTCAACGCTTTGATATTTCCGTGCTTTAGTGTTTGGCGAGACAATGGCATAGTGTGCGGGAACAAATTTTCTGGAATGTCGAATGGCCGCTGACCTGCCCCGCACCTTTGTGATTTCACTGCCCGAAGCAACCGAACGGCAGGCTTATATTCGCGAACATTTGGGCGCGTTGGGCTTGCCGTTCGAGTTTTTTGAGGCGGTGGATGGGCGCGGGTTTGATGTGCCCAACCATCCCGCCTATGATGCTACGCGGCGGCGCAGATGGTTTGGGCGGGACTTAAAACCTGGTGAGCTGGGCTGCTTTCTCTCGCATCGTGGCATTTATGAAAAGATGGTGCGTGACGATATCCCCATGGCCTTCATTGTTGAAGATGATGTGATTTTGCAAGATACCACGTTCGCCCTATTGGCTGATTTGCAGCGCGTCAAAACCTCATTTGATATTGTGCGATTTTTGGGCACGCCCAAGCACCATACGGCGCGCCAAAAAATTTTAGAAGAATTGCCAACCAAACCATACACGCTTAACCGCCTCTACGGTATGCCCGGTGGTGCTTATGCCTATGTGATAACACAAGGTGGAGCGCGCAAAATGTTGAGCGCGATGGACCGCACGGCGTTTCCCATCGATACTTTGATGGGGCGTGAATGGGTGCATGGTGCCCGCGGCTTGATCGTTATGCCCAGCCCGGCTTATGCCGATATGAAAACTGCGTCCTACATTGGGGAGGCGCGGTTCGACAAAGATGAACTGGATGTGACGGGCCTTGCCCACGCCTTCTATCCACTAACCCGCGCGGTATACAAAATGCGCGAAGGGATTATGAAGGCGTGGACCTATTGGCTGCGTCTAAATAGGTGAGAAAGAGGTAAGATGAAATATCGTTTCGCGTTGCTGGTTCTATGTGGTGTGTTTCTTGGGGCGTGTACAGCGCCGCCCAAGGGCGTGGAGCCAGTGCAGGGGTTTGACGTTGAGCGCTATTTGGGAAAGTGGTTTGAGGTGGCGCGGCTGGACCATTCTTTTGAACGCGGCCTTTCTAACGTCACGGCTGAATACAGCATGAGCGGCGATGGCGGGGTAACGGTTTTGAACAAAGGTTTTGCGCGTGCAACATGCGAAGAAAGTGCCGCAGAGGGCCGCGCGGTGTTCATTGGCTCGAGCGACATTGCCAGCTTGAAGGTGACATTCTTTTGGCCTTTTGCCGGCGGCTATCATGTTATGGCATTGGATAAAACGGATTACGCCTACGCACTGGTGGCAGGGCCATCGTTTGATTATCTGTGGCTGCTGTCGCGTACGCCGTCGCTGCCCGCTGATACGCAGGCGCGGCTTCTGCTAGAAGCCAAGGCAGCAGGCTTCGATGTTAGTCAATTGATTTTTGTGGACCATTCAACGCCCCCATGCGTGGCGGAAAATGAGGGCGGCTAAGTCCTGCCGAGTGCGTGTGGCACTCGGCAGTTGAGCCTTCTACTTGGGTTGTTAGTTAAGCTCCATACCTTCCATCTTGCCGCTTTCGCGCCAACCCGCAAGCAGGGCATTGAAGGCATTGATCCCGGCAATGAAGGGTGAGTTTTGCAAGGTGGGCACGCCGCGACCTTCGTTGTTATAGTAGCCAGGTGTGCAACTGTCCTGAAAATCACGTGGCATCATTTGTGCCAGGGCAATGATGTTGTTCACCCAACCGTCTTCAGCCTCCTTCGTGACCTCAATCACCTGTTTGTCGCGGGATTTTACTTCCTTGATGATATGGGCAACATGCAGGGCCTGATCATCAAACATGGATGTCATGTTGGGGGATAGGCCATTTTGGTTGATGCCGATGGTAAACCAGTTGGGAAAACCATGGGACACGAGCCCATGTAAGGTACGGTAGCCTTCTGCCCAATGATCAAACAGAGAAACCCCATCGCGACCATAGGTGTTGAAATCAACCCGGCGATCAACCGATGTAGTGATCTCAAACCCGGTGGCGTAGATCAGGCAATCAATCTCGTATTCTTCGCCATTGGCGATAATGGCGTTTTCGGTGATGCGTTCAACGCCTTTGGCGCCTGCAACATCTACCAGTTCGACATTGGGACGGTTGAAGGCAAGCAGATAGTCATCATTGAAGGTGGGCCGTTTGCAGAACTGGCGATACCACGGCTTAAGCGCTTCTGCCGCCTGCTTGTTGGTGACAAGCTCATCCACTCGGTTGCGAATTTCGTTCATCTTCTCGAAATCGGCTATCTCGGCGCGCAACATCATCTCTGTCATGTCGACATTTTCGCCGTCATTGCGTTGCATCAGGCCAAAGCCGATTTTGCGGGCGATATCTGTCCACCCGTCGGAGACCAGATCTTCCTCCACCGGTACGCCGTTCAGCACATTGGCGAAGTTTTCGCGCCGGGCGCGTTGCCAGCCGGGCTCCAGCCCTTCCCACCAGCTTTCATCGGTTTGGCTGTTGCCACGCAGATCAACGGAGGACGGGGTGCGTTGGAACACATAAAGCTGCTTGGCGTGTTCGCCTAAAAACGGCACGCATTGAATGGCGGTGGCACCGGTGCCGATAATGGCCACGCGCTTGTCTGTCAGCTTGGTCAGGCCGCCTGTGTGATCGCCGCCGGTATAGTCGTAGTCCCAGCGGCAGGTGTGAAAGCTGTGGCCTTTGAAATCTTCAATGCCGGGAATGCCGGGCAGTTTGGGCCGACTGGCAGGACCAGTGGCCTGAATAACGAAGTTGGCGCGAATTTCATCGTCGCGGTCGGTGGTGATTAGCCAGCAATTTTCATCTCCTTGCCAGCGCACCTCGCGCACGCGGGTTTGGAAAATGGCGTTTTCATAAAGGCCAAAATACTCGCCCAAGCGTTTGCAGTGATCGAAGATTTCCGGCGCGAAGGAATATTTCTCCTTCGGCATATAGCCGACTTCTTCCAACAACGGCAGGTAGCAGTAAGATTCAATATCGCATTGCGCGCCGGGATAGCGGTTCCAATACCAGGTGCCGCCGAAATCAGCGCCCGCTTCAATGACGTGCACCCCTTCAACGCCTTGTTCTTTCAGGCGTGCGCCGGCCATCATGCCGGAAAAGCCGCCGCCGATAATGGCAACTTCAATATGGTCATGTATGGGCGCGCGGGTGAAATCGGGGTCCGCATAGGGGTCTTCATCATTATAGCGCGCGAAATCACCCTTCACTTCGACATATTGTTTTTCTTCATCATCGCGCAGGCGCTTATCGCGCTCTTGGGCGTATTTCGCGCGCAGGGCCTCTGGGTCGAAATCGAGATTTGGAAACAAATTGTGTAGTCGTTCCTTCTGGGATGTTGGTTCTGTGGCTTGATTGGTGCTCATGGCGGTTCCTCCCGCTTGATTGAATGATGTTGTGACAAGTAAAGCGCGCCCTGACCGATCGGTCAATGATGAGCCGGTTCGGGTTTCTGGATGGTTATTGGGCAACCAGCGAGCAATCGTGGTGATTTTATGCTGGAATTTCAGGGGCTTTGGAATAAGGCGGCCATTAAGGTTAATTCAAGAATTAGTTTGCTTATTCAAAGGTTCTTGGTTTACATAGGCTGGTATTGCACGCATTGGGGGTGTGCGATGAGGGGACTATGGGGGCAACTTGAAAAATTCTCTTGTAAATCGGCTTGTGCCGATTATTGGGGCAGCTGGCATATTGTCGGGCTGTGTCGGCGCGGCGGATATTGGGCGTAGCAAGCAATTTGACGTAAATTTTGCGGCGGCCAAGTTTGATGAATCTATTTTGGATGTTGGTGGCGAAGAGGCAGACCGGGAAAACCTGCTGACGATGTTGCAGGCCGCCGAGGCGGCGCGTGCAGCGGGCTATTTCCAAAAATCGGTCGATTATTACGATGCGGCCGAAAACATGCTGATGTGGAAAGCCGATAAAGTAGACACCGTGGATGAGTTGGTGGCCGCGGGCGGCACTTTTTTGACCAATGATCTGGCGGCGAAATACACCGGCAACATATTTGAAGGCATTTTGGTTAACACCTTCAAAGCGACCGCCGCGATCTATGCCGGAGATGAGAATCGCGCACGGGTTGAATTCAACCGGGTTGCCCAAAGGCAGGAAAATGCGATTGACCAATTGGCCGCCAAGATTGGCGCCGCGAGTGAGGGTGGAAAGGATGAATCTCACGATAAACATTCGTCCTCGATTGAGAAATCGCAATCAGCCCTGAGTGAAAATGAAGGTTTGCAGCAACGCCTTGCGGCCATCGAATCGCTGGGGAAATACGATTCGTTGCGTAATCCGTATTCAGATTATCTGCACGGCATTTTTCGCCTGACCACAGGAGATGCTGCCAAGGCTGCCGATTTGCTGCGTAATGCGACCGTGCTGAGCCAAAAATCCAACAGCTATGTGATCGAAGATTTTGCGTTGGCTGAAAAACACGCTGCTTCTGTCTCTGAAGATTCGGAAGGCCGTGTTTGGGTTGTTCTGGAAGATGGGTTGGGACCAGTACTGGACGAATATCGTATTGATTTACCTGTGTGGTTGGTGTCGTCCCGGGTGCTTTATTCAGGCGTGGCTTTGCCGGAATTTCGCCAACGCGCTTCTGCCTTTGGCGCCATCGGTATGATGGCCGGGGGCAAATATTATCAAGCCCAGCATTTACTTTCGGTTGATCGCTTGGCCGCAACCGAATTTCAGGCAACCTATGATGCCGTTGTGGCAAAGGCAGTGGGGTCGGCGGTTGTTAAAACGATTATCCAAGCGATAGCCGCAGAACAACTGAATGATCAGGTGGGGGGCTGGGGCGCATTACTTGGCCAGGTTGCCATTGCGGCCACGCAAGCTTCCCTGACCCGGGCGGATACGCGGGCGTGGTCGGCGTTGCCGAAAGATGTGTATGTTGCCAGTTTTCCGAGACCTGAAAATGGCAAAATTACTTTGGACCTGCCTATCGGCGCCTTTGTGGTAGATGTGCCAAATACACAATACAGTCTTGTAACAGTGAAGGCGGTTACAGCTCATCAGCAGCCGATGGTTTATGTTACTGCGTTGCCACCAGCCGGTGCGGCAACACCTGTCATGCCGGCTACGATGGTGGCGTCGCAAGAGCCGATAGATCGGTCTGTGCAACCGCCTGAAAGCCCTGCGATGCCAGATGCACCAGATGTGGCCGTTGCGGCAACTGCAATGCAGCCTGCAACCAACGCGCAGGCAGAAGCTGACGATATTGACGATTTGCTGGATGACACCGTTTCGGGGATCGATTCTGGTTCTGACGTGGGAGCCACTTTAAGAACAACAGAAGCCGTTCCTCTTGTCGCGGAGGAAGGCGAAATAGTAGAACCTATTGAGCCTACTGAGGCGCTTGCCCTAGATGAGACGCCGGTGGTTGAGCCAGCAGGCGCGCCAATTGAGGTGGTGTCGCCTGCTATCCTTGCCGTTGATAAGGCGACCTTGACGGAGCCGGTTGCAGAGGCGTCTGCCATTGATGAAAGCCCGCTGGATGGGATTGAGCCAACAGCGCAAAAAGCTGAAGTCATAGAGAAAGCCGAGGCATCAGACAGTGTTGCCGCGGCTGAGCCGACAAAGGCACCGGCAGTTGATGTGCCTCCAATGGTTGAGGCCAAACCAGCGCCGCTGCCAGAAATTTCTGAAACGGTCACGGAAGTTAACACGTCAGGCATCGCCCAAATCGTGGGGGGCAACGATATGCTTACGCCTGTGCACGGTCTTGGTGGGTCAAATCGGCCAACCGCGCGCGGTCAAATTGAAACACCGCTGGTACAAACACCCGTGACCCATGCACCCGTGATACAGGCGCAAGTGCCGGATGCAGAACCAGCGGCTGAAGATACACCGGAAGAAGATATGCCGGCAGAAGTGGCATCAACACAACGCAATCATCTGCTGGATTTGGCGAATGGCGTTATCACCATTGAACGCAGTTATCCCAAAAACCGCCGCCGCTAATCTTGGCGGGGCAACAGTCAAAGGGCGAAATGAAAATGATGAAACAATTGATCCTGAGCGGCTTGCGCGGTGTCTCACGTGTGGCGGCCACAGTTCTTCTGCTAGCGGTTGTTGTTGGCTGTGCTGCGCAGGGACGCAGCACCATGCAAAGCCCGCAGTGGTCTGGTGACATTCGTTTCGGCGACAATTTGGGGTGGCTGTCCTACAATGATTTGGAAGTGCGCGAGAGTGTCACCTCAACCGGTCTGAAGTCGCTTGTGGTGACGGTGCACAACCCTGTTTCACACCATATAGAACTGAACTACCGCGCGACCTGGTACGACGCATCTGGCCAAAGCCTTGTGACAGCGCTGAGCCGTTGGCAAAAACTGCATGTCGATCGTTCAACCTTTGGTGAAATGCGCATGATTGCGCCATCGGAAAAAGCAGAAAATTGGCGACTTGAGATCCTGTCGGCTCACAACACCCAGTCGGTTGGTCCGGCGGCAGGGCGCGGTCGATAGCTTGTGAAAATAATGGATAAAGATATGCCGTATGGCACTTGCCGGCGTGGTCCGGTGACCAAATTTGGAAAGGAATGATAATATGAATTTGAAGAACACACTTGCAGCGATTTTTGTGATTGTGCCTTTGGCGGCATGTGCGGAAACAACGACCAAGGTTGTCAGTGATGGCCCTTATCAGCATTCCAATACAGGGCAGGAAACGACAAAGGGGTTGGACAATTCAGATTTTGCTTTCGCGGCAAACAATGCGGTTGAATCCTTCTTGCGTTCTGATCTTTCCAAAAAGCCGGAAGGCGGGAAATGGATTTTGGCCATCAGCCGGGTGGTAAATGATACAACATTGAACATCGACACCGATCAGTTGGTGAAGAAAATTCGGATCGCTCTTCTCAACAGCGGTCGTGTGATGGTGACAACCGCCGTTGCTGCCGGTGGTGCAGAAGATGCCATGAGCATGCAGGCACGCGAGCTGCGCCAGTCCGATGAATTTAATCAAAACACTGTGGCACGTAAGGGCACGTTGATTGCCCCGGACCTTAGCTTGAGTGGCAAGATTATTCAGCAAGCCAACAAAGTTGGGAACAAGCAACTGCTTGAATATTATTTCCAGCTTTCAATTACCAATCTGGATACCGGTTTGGCCTATTGGGAGTTTGAAGACGTGATTGCCAAACAAACAGGAAATCGCGATTTTTCCTGGTAAGCGCCGCATAAAACCAAAGCACTATATTTCGGGGAGATGAGCATGGGACAGACATCAACAACCATTTTGGGGCGGTTCGAAAAAAGGGGGGCGAAAACAGCGGCTGTAGCATTGTTCGGCCTCGTTGTTGGTGTCGCGCTGGTTTTGTCTGCCCCCGCTTGGGCTGAAGCCGAAGGTCAGCAGGCTGACACATGCGTGAAGGGGGAAGACGCCCACAAAAGTGCCTATCAAGCCGTCGAAAGCTGGAAAGCCGGCGCAGGCGCGGCTTTTGTGGCAGCCCACGCACGTGGTGAAAAAACCGTAGTGGATAGTGTGGTTGGCAACAGGTTCAACACAAGTGATCCTGCATGGCTACGCGCCCGCACGATTGCTTTTAACGAAGCTGTTTTGGATGCTACGGGCAAGTTTATTTCACAAATCAGTGAAAAGATTGTCACAGAGACCATCAAGCAACATTACGCTGATGAAAGCACTTTGTCGGAAGAAGATTTGGTTTACAAAACGGCAGGGGTAGAGCCGCAAAGCGATTTGGTTTCGCGGGTTTTTGTAAAGGCAGGGTTTTTGGCGGAACGCTGGATCGACAACTACCTGACACAGGAACTGGCGACATCGACAGAAGATGTTGAGAAGATGACACCGGCGCAAAAGGTCCGCATTTTTGAAAATGATGTGATACGTAAAACCAAACGCCGTGCCGCCGAAAGTGTATCCGGCCTTGCTGTTGTGAAAACGATAGAGGTTGTTGATTGCAACGGTTTTAGCGCTGTTGGCGTCGTTATGGTGCATTCACCGGCAATGAAGGCACTGGCCCGTGCAATCGCGCGTGGCCGCGGCGTTGAGGCGGATGGGACGAAAAAGGGCTCTCCGCTGACTGATCAGCTTGGACTGGGCAATCCCAATACTTTGTTCAAAAATGAATTTGGCGTGCGGCTTTTGCGTGATGAATTTGGCAATCCGGTTGTGGTTTCTTTCGGCCAATGGGCGTTTAATAATGCCGGTAATGATCCCAACAAGAAGGCACGAAAACGGGCACATGCAATGGGGCAGGCGCGCAACGAAGCACGGGCCAATATGTCTGAGTTTTTGACGGGCCGGGCCTCCTTGGTTGAGGAATCCCAAACCGGTGTTTCTGAGGCCGAATATATTGCTGTTCAAAAAGACGGCATCGAAAAATTCGATGAAGCTGACATCATCGACATTATTGCAGGCAAAACAAAGGTGCGCTCCAAGGTGAAGCTTGAAGGCATTACCGAGATGAAGGGCTGGAGTGTGCCTGCCGCATCATCCCAAAATGCAGAAATAGTGGGCAGCATTATGATTTGGTCCCCACGTGAGCGCGATCGTGTTCGCAAGGCGATGTCCAAGGGGGCATACAAATCAACTAAGCCTCAAGGGGCAAAAGCGGGCCAGTCGGAAAGCAATGTTAGGATGAACGCAAATGATTTCTAGAAAAACGATTGAACGTTTCGCCTTCATTGCGGCGTTTGCCAGTGTTCTATTGTTCAGTGGCGTGGTGGACGCCGTTGCCCAGGTGCAGAACCTGAGCCGGCAGGTGGAAGGTGCGGGGCCTAGCAGAAATGCTGCGATCCAAAATGCCCTGATCGAGGCAACGCGCCAATTATATGGGGTTAGCATTCAAAGCGTTACGTCTTCTGAATCGCACAGTGTTGTGGGTATGTCGGAAACCGATGGCGCGGCGATTGATCAAACGTTCTATGTTGATTCCTTGAATCGCAGCATTCGGGAACAGATTGGTGGGCCTGGCAAGCGTCCTTACATATCGGGCTATGAGTTGCTGGATGTGGAAGAGGATGACGCCGGACAATTTGTTGCAACGATTGAGGTTGGCTACACAAAGTATAAAGTGCCCGGTCCGGCCAACAATCGGCGGCGTCTGGCTTTTTATGGGGTGACTGTAGATAGCGATACAGTTCAGAATTTTGTATTGGCTGATAAAGCTGCTGTGCAAATCGGTGACCGTTTTGAAGAAGTGATGGTCCAATCACGTCGCTTTGCAATGCTGGAACGTTCCGGGCATGATGTTGTCGGGACGGAAAAAGTCTATCTCAAATATCATGGGGCTTCCAACGCGGAGCTTGCACGTTTTGGTCAAACCATGGGGGCCGACTATATCGTTTACGGTATTGTCACATCGGCCAGTTTTTCGCAAAACGCCAAGACAATTGAGGTTACAGGGCAAACAATTCACTCAGGAACAGCAAAGCTGGAAATTGCCTATAAGGTTGTGGCAGTTGCGACCCACCAAATTAAGTGGTCCACGCGATTGAAGGAAACGACTTCATGGCGTGGGCAAAAAGGTGTGGGCGGTGTGCGCACACAGCTTGCTGAAAAGTTGGCGCAAAAGATGGCGGATAATTTGCTGGAGAATATCTTCCCGCCCAAGCTTATTAAGGTTGAGGGAGAGCAACTTTATATTAACCGCGGTGGCGACACAGTATCAGTTGGGGATCTTTTTTCCGCCTATATGGAAGGCGAAAAGCTGATCGACCCTGATACAAATGAAAGCCTTGGCAAAACAGAATCAAAAATCGGTGAAATTCAGATCACCTCCATTTGGCCGAAATATAGTGTTGGCAAAGTGGTTGCGGGTGCGATTGCTGCGGGCGATGCCAAGAAAGTGGTTTTGCGGCGCAAATCAGGTGCGGGCCATGCTTATAGTGGTGATCGCAAACGGTCTGATGCTGGGCAGGGCCGCAAAGGTGCTGCCAAACAACAGCCGGCCAAGTTTCAGGATGAAAACAGCAACAACATTCCGGATTATTTGGAATAGCAGGTGCCCGCCCTCCTATGGGCGGCGGGCTTGCTTCCTTTTCTTGCATAGGCGCTATTGCCCCGCTTGTGTCCCAGATATCGGTGTGGGCAGGGATAATCTGGCATAGGCAGATCCGTCAGATGATAGGTGTGGTTTTGCAAGCTCTGCTCATGGCGTTTGTAGCGAAGCAAGCCCCAGAGCATTGTCTGGTTCACTTTAACGAGAGGTCTCGGTTCACCGGCCGGTATCGCGTACGCAAATTGTATGCTGGCGCGATGCAATGATGAGTAATGAACCTGCCCTATTCCGCCGCCAAGTTCTCAGGGGCATTGGCCCCCGCCTTTGAGAATTGCAATGTGCCATCGTCCACCGGTTCTTGGCGCAGCATCGTGCGGTCGCGCATATAATCATGCAAGACCCGCCATGGCAGAGTTTCGCCCTGGCGCGGCAGGGTTTGATGCGCGCGCTGAACATAGCCGGAGCTGATGGCATCAAACACACAGGTATCAAGCTTGACAGATTGGTCTGTGGCGCGCGGTACCGCGAAATCAAGCCCGCGCTCATCCAGCAACTGCATCATCTTGATGTAGTAATCCATCGCGATGCCGACTTTCAGCGTCCAAGAGGCGTTCACATAACCCAGCACGAAGGCCAGATTGGGAATGTTCTCCAGCATCAGCGATTTATAGGTCATCACCGAATTGTGGGGAATGGGTTCGCCATCCACCACCAGATCAACCCCGCCCATCATTTTAAGGCTGAGACCCGTGGCTGTAATAACAATATCTGCCTTTAGATGACCGCCCGATTTGAGCGCGATGCCGTTTCCATCAAAATGGTCAATCTCATCGGTGACGACAGAGGCCTTGCCGCTGCGAATGGCCACAAACAAATCATTATCAGGCAAAGCGCATAGGCGTTGATCCCATGGCCCATAGCTGGGGGTGAAGTGCTTCATATCCGCTGTGCCTTCCAAAGCCTTTTCAGCGGCGTCTTGCAGCCGCTTGCGCCATTTGTCCGGCTTTGTCTGCATTTTGTTGTACATCCACCGTTGCAGGCGAATGCGCAGCGCCCGCACGAGTTGGAACACCCGCCGCTTGGGCAGAAATTTGACTAGCAGTGTTGAGAGCCGATCCGTGCTTGGCACTTCTGCAAAATAGGTGGGGGAGCGTTGCAGCATCGTGATATGCGCGGTGTCATCTGCCATGGAAGGCACCAGCGTTGCGGCTGTAGCGCCGGACCCGATCACAACCACTTGCTTGCCTTGATAGTCCAGATCATCCGGCCAATGCTGCGGATGGATCACTTGGCCCTTGAAATCGGAAAGGCCGGGGAAGTCCGGCGTGTAGGGATTGTCGTAGTCATAATAGCCCGTGCACATCAAAACATGCTTGGCCCGCTTGGTATGTGTTTCCCCGGTCGCTTCATCTTCTGCGGTGACGGTCCATAGCGCATCACGACTGTCCCACTCGGTGCGGGTGATTTTGCGGCCATAAGTGATGGTTTCGAAAATGTTATATTCGTCCGCGGTTTCTTTCAGATAGGCTTTGATGGAGGGGCCATCTGCCAGCACCTGATGCTTCATCCATGGTTTGAACTTATAGCCCAGCGTGTACATATCTGAATCCGAGCGAATGCCGGGATATTTGAACAAATCCCATGTGCCGCCAATATCGGCACGGCGCTCCCAGATTTCGAAGGTCTTGTTCGGTGCGTCCATCCGCAAATAGCTGGCCGCGCCAATGCCGCTGATGCCCGCGCCAATGATGAGAACGTCTAAAACTGGCTTCTGCTCCATGGGGGCTCCTTGTGTGATTTCGCTTTTGGCTTCCTGCAGTAAACAGTAGATGTTGCCGTTTGTCCAAAGCAACCCGCTTGTTTCTATCCCAACGGTCTACGGTGAGGGTCGTGCAAAGGCAGTGACGCAGCTGAAGCTTAATGGGTTAGCTCATGGCCAACGTACAATTCTATAACAGAAAAATATGACATTCTACATATCGCATTGATGGGTTGCCCACAGTCGGCTACTATCAAAAAAAGGGCCGGGTTCGAGAGCACATCATAGGGCACTGCGAAGGCGGGGCAACCGGCCCGCATGTAGTCGCCTTTGGGGGAAGATCAATGGATATTGTCATGGAACTGCGTTCAGCATTGGCTGATAAGGGTTTGGGGGTGCGCGCGGCGCGGACCGTGCGGGATCGCAGCGGTCGTTCGGGTGGATTGTTGTTGGCATTGGCCCCATTGGCGGCATGTGCCGGCGGTGGCAACCAGGATTTGGCGTCTTTATTGACAGGAACGACTGCCGGTGGCGGCGGCACGGGCGCAGGGAGTGGAAGTGGATCCGGCTCGGGGTCAGGTTCAGGTTCGGGCAGCGGCTCAGGGTCCGGGGGCAGCACAACACCCACCGCGACCGCTGGCGCTGACACGCTGGATTTCTCCGGCGAGACAACAGCCCAATCAGTGGATGGCCTTGGCGGCAACGATCAGATTATTGGCGGGTCCGGCAATGATGTTCTCAAAGGTGGTGCTGGAAACGACACCGTTAGCGGCGGGCGCGGTAATGACATCATCATTGGTGGTGAGGGCCAAGACACACTCATCGGCGGCTTTGGCGATGACATCTTTGTGCTGGTGGGCACAACCTCCACCGGAGAATATGATATCAGCGCGCTGTTGAATTCCGGCGGCACCGGGCTTGATCTGTCCAGTGTGCTTTCGTTGAGCGACCTGAATGGGCGCAGTGTCTCCCATGCAGTTGCGGGGGAAAGCATTGATGGCGGCACAGGCTTCAACACGCTGGTGATCTATGGGGATGTAGATGTCACCCAGCTTGATTTGCGGAATATCGACAAGATCATCATCAACTCAACGCTGACCATTACGGCGGAAGAATTGTCGGCCCTGTCCGAAGGGGCCATCGGTAATGATGTGTCGCGGCTGGTGATTACGGACGGAGGCAGTGGCAATGCCGTCGTGAGCACGGCGAATATAAGCTTGGAGGATATTCGCGACATTGAGATCGGTGAAGGCGTGACCTTCATTGTGGCAGATGGCGCGCATCTTGACGGCGCATTGGTGGCGTTTAGCGGTACCGGCACCTTGCAGGTGGACAGCCTGAATGTCATACCTGCAACCAGTTTCGTTGGTGGTCTTATGGTGGATAGCCGCCTTGATCTTGTAGATCAGGCTGGAAATACGCTTGATCCGCAGGCGGCGGGCGTCAGCCTGTTCGACGGGTCAACCGACATGCTGGCAGATGCCGTTAAAGTCTCGCTAAGCGGTGGTGACACCGGCACCATCAACGGACAAGATCGCATATTTTCTGCCCAAGGGGACGGTATTACCGTTACTAGAACGGGCAACCCACAGAGCTTCAATAATGTGGTGTGGGCACCGGGCGAGGGGGATGATCTCACGCTAATCGGCTTGACTCGCTTTGACCGTTTGTTTGTGGAAACAGGTATCAGCGCCGATCAAGTTACGTTCGATGGGCAAATGTTGACTCTTGGCAGCAACACGATTGCCATTAGCAGCTCTGCGCCTTTTGTGGTGGTGGCCGCGGAAGGTGGTTTGCGCTTTGCCTTTGATGACACGTTGAATCATGCGCCATTTAATGTTGCGCTAGACAATCCGGTTGTTGCCGAAAATGCAGGTAGCGCGCTTGTTGGTGTGCTGAGTGCGCAGGATGTAGATGCGGATGAAACCCAGAGCTTTAGCCTTGATCCGTCTGAAACGCGGTTCCAGATATTAAATGGTAACGAGCTGCACACGGTTGCAGGCTTTGATCATGAGGCACTGGCGAATGGTCAAACAACGGTTGCCGTTACAGTGGCAGACCGTTTGGGGGCAACAGCAACCGAAGCGCTGACCATTACGGTTACGGATGTGAATGAGGCCGCAACAGCCCTGACACTTGATGATGCCGTCGTTGCTGAAAATGCAGCCGGGGCCATTATTGGTCAATTGGCTGTGAATGATCCTGATGACGGTGTTTTTGGTGCTCATACATTTGAAGTGCAGGAAAACGGCCAAACCAGCAATCGATTTGAGGCTTTGCCCGATGGTACGCTCAAGCTTGTTGATGGCGTAGAACTGGACCACGAGGCAGCGCAAAACGCGTTCCCGATCACCATCATCGCGACAGATAACAGCGCTGCCAACGCACTGAGTATTCAAGATAACTTCACGATCACCACCAGCAATGTGAATGAAGCGCCATTTAATGTTGCGCTAGACAATGCGGTTGTTGCCGAAAATGCAGGTAGCGCGCTTGTTGGTGTGCTGAGTGCGCAGGA